>JAQVCT010000014.1 GCA_028689655.1 Lachnospiraceae bacterium | reverse complement strand
CGTCTAAAATACATCAGTAACGAGAGCGGCCGCACATTTTCGTCGAAGTGTCAACTATTATTTGAAATTAATTTTGGTTAGAGGTCAAACCGTAACTTAACCAAATAAGCTTAACTAAGTGACATTGGTTCTGAATAGTTACGATAAATTAAAAACTGTTTAAGTTTTAACTTTATATATGGGAAAATTATGTCCTACTATTCAAATATTGGAAGAAAATCCATTGAGCCAGCTCAATAAACGCACTCAAAAAAATGTAAGGTTGACAATCCCGTATATAGTGCAAATTAGTAAGAGTCAACTACCCTAATTTTTTAAAAGAACGGATTCTTTATAAATAAAATAAATTCTCCGGGGTCAAATGGGGTGACGCTGCACATGAAGATGGATCTTGCATTCCATTTATAATGCGCGAATGAGGTTTACCATCTCGATGGCACTGACTGCACAGTCATAACCTTTATTTCCTGCCTTTGTGCCGGCTCTCTCGATTGCCTGCTCTATGTTCTCTGTGGTGAGCACGCCAAACAGTACCGGGATATCGCTGTTCAAAGATACGGTGGCGATTCCCTTGGATACTTCGCTGCATACATAATCATAGTGTGAAGTGTTGCCGCGAATCACTGCGCCCAGACAGATGACGGCGTCATATTTTCCGCTTTTTGCCATCCTGGATGCGATCAATGGAATCTCAAATGCGCCCGGAACCCAGGCGATGTCGATATTATCTCCCTCCACATCATGACGGAGCAGTGCATCCTCCGCACCGCCCACCAGCTTGTTGGTGATAAATTCATTGAATCTGGCTGCCACGATTCCTACCTTCATGTTAGATGCTACTAATTTTCCTTCTAATTTGTTCATTTTCTGCTTCTCCTTTTATTTGCTTATTTTGTTTTTTGATTGTTGTATTTGTTTTCATTGATTTTCTATTTTTAATTTGTATTCTTTGTTTTGTTTCTGCTTTCCTGTAATGAAAATATATATGGATATACTTGATTTCTACTTTAGTGAAAGGTACTTGAAATATTATCTCCCGACCGTCATTTCACAGCAGTATCGTAGCGAACTATGTGGCGCATACGCATCTGTTTGGTGCGGAGATAGCGCAGGTCAAAGGGATTTGCCTCTATTTGAATGGGTACTCTCTCCTTGATCTTCAATCCATAATCCTCCAGCTCATAGACTTTATCCGGATTATTGGTCAGGAGACGCAGTTCCCTGGCTCCCAGATCCTTCAAGATCTGCACTCCGATATAGTACTCCCGCATATCCTCCGGGAATCCCAGTGCAAGGTTGGCTTCCACAGTATCCATCCCCTGATCCTGTAATTCATAGGCGCGTAACTTATTGATCAGACCGATTCCCCGTCCTTCCTGACGCATGTAGAGCAGGATTCCTCTGCCCTCTCTCTCGATCTGTTCCATGGCTGCCGCATATTGCTGTCCGCAGTCACATTTCATGGAGCCAAAGGCATCTCCCGTGAGACATTCCGAATGGACACGGCACAGGAGGTCTTTACCGTCTCCGATCTCTCCCTTCACCAGGGCTACATGATGCTCGCCATTCAGTTCATTCACATAACCGTATGCCCGGAACTCTCCATATTTTGTGGGCATCTTCGTGCTGGCCACACAGCTTACCAGCCTATCGTGGGTCTTTCGATATTGCTGTAATGCCTGAATGGTGATGAATTTCAGATGCCACTTCTCTGCCAGTTCTATGAGCTCCGGTGTACGCATCATCGTGCCGTCCTCCCTCATGATCTCACAGCACAGTCCGCATTCCTTTAACCCTGCCAGGCGCATGAGATCCACGGTGGCTTCCGTGTGCCCATTCCGCTCCAGCACACCATTTTTCTTCGCCAGCAGAGGAAACATGTGCCCCGGTCTGCGAAAGTCTGAAGGCTTCGCATCCTCGGATACGCAGTGCATGGCTGTCATACTTCTCTCCACCGCGGAGATTCCTGTGGTGGTCTCCCGATAATCAATGGATACGGTAAATGCTGTTTCATGATTGTCGGAATTGTCTGTCACCATCTGTGGTATCTGCAATTTTTCCAGAAGAGACTGGGACATGGGCATACAGATCAGTCCCTTTCCATGAACCGCCATAAAGTTCACATTCTCTGTGGTGGCATATTCTGCCCCACAGATAAAATCCCCCTCGTTCTCCCTGTCCTCATCATCCGTCACCAGGATGATCTCTCCCTTTTTCAAGGCTTCTATCCCTTCTTCTACTGAATTGTACTGAAACATTTTGTATCTCCTTTTCCTGCTTTATTTTTTACTTTTTAAATCCATGTTCCACCAGAAAATCCATGGTGAGTACAGGTCGTGATTCTGCATATGGATGCTCCCATCCCACCTCTGTCTGTTCTGGCATATGCTTCCCTCTTGTGTGTTCCATGGATGGGTTCTGCTGCATCACCCTCATATATTTTTCGATATATTTTCCCACCAGATCATTTTCGATATTGATGATATCTCCTGGTTTCTTCTCATGGAGTGTGGTCTCCCGCTGGGTGTGGGGAATGATGGACACCCAGAAGGAGGTTTTCTCCACCTTTGCCACGGTCAGGCTGATCCCGTCCAGTGTGATGGAACCTTTCTCCACTATATGGAACAGGATCTCAGGTGAGGCTTCTATCTCATACCATATGGCATTATCATCCCCAGCCACATTTCGGATACTGCCCGTTCCATCGATGTGACCGGACACCATGTGCCCGCCAAATCTCCCGTCCGCAGCCATGGCACGTTCCAGATTCACACTGCTGCCCATCTTCAACTGCCCCAGGGAAGACCGATGCATGGTCTCCGGCATCACATCCGCCAGAAAGGAATCCCGCAAAAGATGTGTCGCTGTGAGGCAGACTCCATTCACCGCAATGCTGTCCCCTGTTCTGGTATGTTCCAGTACTTTCTTTCCTTTGATTTCCAGGGTAACGGACTGCATTCCTCTGACAACTCTTCTTATCTGTCCAATCTCCTCTATGATTCCGGTAAACATGGCTGTACCTCGCTTTCTATCAGAATATCTGCACCAAGGTAGGACACTTGGGGATTCATGAGCCTGTAGCACTGGGATGGCTGATGAACGCCCGCTCCGGCCACGGGTGTCTTTGCACCCTGCCCGCCAAATATCTTCGGTGCGATGTAGGTCTGTACTTTCTGCACGATTCCATTTTCCAGACAGCTCCAGTTCAGGGTGTCTCCACCCTCTAACAGGATGCTGTCTATTTTTCGTTTTCCCAGCGCCTCCATGAGATATGCCACATCCACGTGCCCCTCTGCCTCCGGTGTCACCAACACTTCACATCCCTGGTTTACATATCCTTCCTGTTTTCTCACATCCTTGTCACATGTGGCGATTATGGTAGGTACTTCTCGGGCTGTCCGTACCACCATTGCGGTTTCCGGTGTTCGCAGTCTGGTGTCACAGATGATGCGAATGGGATTCTTACCCCCGGGAATGCGGCAGGTGAGCTGGGGGTCATCTGCCAGTACTGTTCCCACTCCCACCATGATTCCCATGCATCGGTGCCGATCCCGCTGCACCTGCTGTCTGGATTCTTCCCCTGTGATCCACTGGGAAAGTCCTGCTACGGTAGCAATCTTCCCGTCCATGGTCATGGCATATTTCATGATGACATAGGGGGTCTGCGTCCTGATATAGTGGAAAAATATCTGATTACATGCATCGCATTCTGCCTGTAGTACATGCTCTGTCACCTCTATTTCATTTTCCCGGAGAATTCGGACGCCTTTCCCCGCTACCAGAGGATTGGGATCGTGGGAGCCGATCACCACTCTTTTTATTCCATTCTCTATAATGGCTTCTGTACAGGGCGGCGTCTTCCCATAATGGCAGCATGGCTCCAGTGTCACATAGAGGGTGGCTCCCTCCGGCGATTCACTGCAGTTTCCCAGAGCATTTCGCTCCGCATGAAGCTCTCCATATCTCATGTGATAACCTTCCCCGATGACCTTTCCCGCTTTCACGATCACGGCACCTACCATAGGGTTTGGATTCACATAACCCGCTCCTTTTTGTGCCAGTTCCAGGGCACGTCTCATATACTGTAAATCTTTCTGGTTCATCTTTTTCCTTCTTTCGTTATAAAAATTAAAAGCTGTGGAATCCCCCACTCCATTTATTTCGGGGGATTCCACAGCTCTTATCTGTATCTCTTCTGTATCTCTATTATCCTATAATAATTCACATAAAAAATAAAATAGATAATAACAAAAAACTCCGAAACGACTTTCATCATTTCGGAGCATTCATATACATTCATACAAAATCATAATTCCTATGATGCTATCACATAGAATCATACAAATTATATTTTCTCTTCTTTCATCCAGACTTTACTGTCGGTATCGGAATTTCACCGAATCCTGCCTTGCGGCTCGTGGACTATCACCACCGATTGGGACTTGCACCCTACCCCGAAGATTTTATTTAATTTTTGTAATTATAACTCCATATCCGCCTTTATACAAGAAGTTTTTGAAAATTCTATTACACATTGCTAATGATCAAAGAGATTCCTGACAAAATAAGCATGAGGATAATGATCCTTTTTCCTGTCTTCTCATTTAGAATTCGTGAAAGGGCAATTCCTATTCCCAGACCCATCAACATGAACGGCATTAATAGAAATGCATTTTTCACCACATCTGCCCTTATGATTCCTGTAACGGCATATAGAATGATACGAAAGGTATTTTCTATTAAAAATACAATGCAGAGATTTCCTTTGAAGGAACTATTATCCTGGGTCGTCCTGCCAACATAGGCAGCCAGCAAAGCACCCACACCGAAGATACCGCATAACAGTCCAGACAGAACCCCAATCATTCCCATGATCATTTTAGAAGACTTTTTCTGTTCCTTTTTCCTATCCCGCAGCAGCATTTCTGTGCCTACGCCAATTACCACAAATCCGAATAGTATTTTCAAAAATCCCGGATTTCCAATTTTCAGAAAAAATACCCCTGGAATACATCCCAATATCACCAGCAATGCTAATGGAAGCCATATTTTCCAGTCCAGTTTTTTACGATTCTTCCATACAATAATCACATTGGAGGGATAACCCACCAGCACTTCCACCGGTGAAATATTTATATTGCTGGTATGAAAGCTTAAAATACTGGTGAACACCAGCGTATTGGCAAATCCACACAGTCCCTTTACGATAAATGCGGCAGTCATGGCTATGGCCATATAAATGTCTATCATGTTTTTGTCCTTTATACTTTATTTCTTGTTGTTCTTCTTTCTATCCTATCAGCCTTTTCCTCTATTTCCTATTTTAAACGGTTACATATTTCTTACTTTTTGTTAGATCTTTCGTCATTAGGAGCTCATGGGATTGATCTTGCGGTATTCCCGGGGGCTCATATGCATACATTGATGAAAGCATCTGCTGAAATAGAGCATATCCGCATACCCCACTCGGGCACTGATCTCCCCGATGGGCAGCAGTGTGGAACGGAGCAGTTTGCAGGCAGTGTGCATCCGTAAGTCACGGTGGCACTGCTGCATGGTCTGCCCTTTTTCCCGTTTAAATACGGCTGCCATATGCTTATAGCTTAGGAAAAATTCCTGTTCCAGCATTCTGGTATCAAAGGGCTCCGTCCTGTGTTCCTCCAAAAATATGACAATCCTGTCAGAAAGTGTCTGCCTCTGGATCTTATTCCTCTCCTGATAGAAAGCGATCTCTGTCAGCAAGCCATATAGCCCATTATTCAGTTCCCATCTGCGAAAAGGTCTTGCCTGGGAGACTTCTTCTATAAGTTCTATCAATCGCTGTTCCACAAAGCTTCCTGTGAGACACGACAGTTTTTTCGGCAGCTCCATGGCATATTCCATCTTTTCATCCGGCATTATGGGTCCTGACACATCCTTTTCCCAGGAATATAGTCTCACTGTCTCTCTGCTCTTCTTGTCTAAGTCTTCTCTGCCTGCGCCTTCGCTCTCCATTTCTATCCCATAAGATTCGCTGGACCTATCTTTCTGCGTATGCAGATAGAAATGAACATAATACCAGGCAGTTCCCTGGCTGATCTCCTGTTTTCCATAGTGATGAATGCCACTTTTCAGAAAGAGCAGTTCTCCGGGATTAATCTCATAGTCAATCTCTCCCTCCGTCACTGTGATCTGTCCCTTCACTACATAGATCAGGACATTTACCTCCATGGTGCGATCCGCGTGGATAAATGGCTCCGACGCCATAAGAAAATCCCCATAATTAAAGACCGGTAGTTCCATTGTATTGATTGTAATCTCATTCATCCGATTATTCTCCATATATATCCGTATAATATCTATTTATATTTGTCTTTTATACGATTATAATGCATATCATACAGAACGGCAAGCAGATACAGCAGGCTACCATTCACAGAATAGAATGGGTATATTTACTTGATTGGCGCATAGCTTGACAGCAGGTGTCAAGCTTGCGTGTGAACAGTAACCGGAATGGATACAGATCACAGGAAAATAATGCAAAGGAGACAAAAATCATATGAAAAAGCAAACACAATTGGCACTTCAAAACTATAAGAGCAGCGACGGATTCATCCATCATTACCAGAAGCTCATCAAGGAGGTAGTCATTCCTTACCAATATGAAGTATTGAATGACCGCATTCCGGGAATTGAGAAAAGCCATGTCATCGCCAACTTTGTCAATGCCGGAAGGGCCTTGCGGGGGGAGGACGTGGGGGATGGATTCTACGGTATGGTATTCCAGGACAGCGACGCCGCCAAATGGCTGGAGGCGGTTGCCTACTCTCTCACCATTTTCCCGGACGCTGAGCTGGAGCAGAAAGCAGATGCCCTCATTCAGATCATTGCTGACGCTCAGGACCCCAACGGGTATCTCAATACCTATTACACCATAAAGGATCGGGAAAAACGCTGGACAAATCTTCTGGAGGGACATGAGCTATACTGCGCCGGTCACATGATGGAGGCCGCTGTGGCTTATGCAAGCGTCACTGGAAAGAAAACCTTATTAGACGTCATGGAGAAAAATGCAGAACATATTTATCAGCATTTTATCACGGAGAAACATGAGGGATATCCGGGACATCCCGAGGTGGAACTGGCACTTTTGAAGTTATACCGTGCCACAGGCAATGAGCACTGTCTGGAGCTGGCAAAGCATTTTATTGATGTGAGAGGTGTTGATCCACACTACTATGAAAAGGAAGTGGAGAACCGGGACTGGATCATCTGGGGAAATGATCCTTTGAATTACGAATATCAGCAGAGCGGTGCCCCTGTGCGGGAGCAGTCAGATGCCACTGGACACAGCGTTCGCGCCGTCTATCTCTACACCGCCATGGCAGATCTGGCCAGTGAGACGGAAGACGCCCCATTGCTGGATGCCTGCCATCGCCTGTGGAACAGTATCGTGGATAAACGGATGTATGTCACTGGTGCCATCGGTTCCACAGGCACCGGAGAAGCTTTCACCGTGGACTATGATCTGCCAAACGACACCGCCTACGGGGAGACCTGTGCTTCCATCGGTCTGATGTTCTTCGCCTCCCGGATGCTGGAGCAGGAAGTGGATTCCAGATACAGCGACATCATGGAGCGGGCTTTCTATAATACGGTATTGGCTGGCATGCAGCTAGATGGAAAAAAGTTTTTTTATGTAAACCCGTTAGAGGTCATTCCCGGCATCTCCGGTGTGGCTGTCACCCACAAGCATGACCTGCCACAGAGACCTACCTGGTATGCCTGTGCCTGCTGCCCTCCCAATGTGGCAAGGCTGATCTCCTCCTTTGGCTCCTATGCCTATGGGGAAAATGACACCACTGCCTACTGCCACTTATTTGCAGAGGGAGATGTGTCATTTAGAAATGGTGTGCACCTCACCTGCACCACTGCTTATCCATATGACCTCACCGTCACCTACCAGATCAAGGCGATGGGAGATGGCAAAGCCCTTGCTATCCATATTCCCGGCTGGAGCAGGCACACCACGATCCAGCGAAATGGAAAGCCTGTTTCCTGCGATAATAGGTCCATTACGGATGACGCGTCCTGCGAAATCAGAAAAGGATATGCGTATTTTACGGGCTTAGTGGAAGGAGACTCCATCGCCATTACCCTGGATGACCGTGTATCCCGTATCTATGCCTCCGCCAAAGTAGCCGCTGATTCCGGATGTGTCGCTCTCCAAAGAGGCCCGCTCCTGTACTGCATCGAAGGCACGGATAATGACGGGGAGATTCTTTCCCTGTCTTTGCCGGAACAGACTGACTTTACTGTCGTTTCCTGTCCGGATGATGTTCTGGGTAATGTCATGGTGTTGAAGGGAATCGGTCTGCGCACAGAGCCAATCGCCGGACTCTACACCACACAGCGACCCGCCAAACGGGAAACGCAGCTCACCGCAATTCCTTACTTTACCTGGGGCAACCGCGGTCTTACGCAGATGCGCGTATGGATACCGGAGGACTAATTTTAATATGATAGAGGAATTTCCTATTAAAAAACATAAAAAACAAGAAGGGCGACACTTTATAACAGGTGTCGCCCTTTTTGTTCTTCCTTATTCTTTATTTTCTATTCCTTATTTTCTATTCCCTATTTCCTTATTTTTTATGATAAGGCCAGGAAATGTTACAAATCATATTTTCCACAATCTTCCCACGGTGATCTATATCCTTATAAACTACACCATAGGTGACGTACTGGACATCCCTGTATCTGAAACATCAATACTTACATTCCCATCCTGACTCCCTGTATCACCCTGATCTATCACTTCTCCTGCATTTTCCTGCTCCAGATCACGAAGCTTTTCCTCCACATCGCTATTTTCTTCCTCGTCCAGAATAGATTTATATTTTTTATGCTTCTCATTGACATGAAGCATGGCTGCTGCCTTTGCTGCCTGGTATAATTTGGAATTAAATTCCATTAATTTCTGTTCATCCTTGGAGGGAACATGGTCACCTTTGGAAATCCGCCTGGCGATCTCCATCATCTTTGCCATCTCCCCAAAGGAATCTGCCGCCTCATTGCTATTTTCTACCTGCTCTTCGTAGGATTCTTTCTCTGCTTTTTCGGCTTTTTCTTTAGCTTTTATTTCCATCGCTGCATTCTGTTCCTGTGCACCGCCCGGCAGATCTCCAGTATTACTTGTATTTGCATGACCTGCACCCTGTGTCTTGCTTTGCAGGAGACTTTGTCCTGCTGCCGATATGGACAGTACCGTCCCATCCTCATGCAAAGTCTTGTTTTCCTGTGTGGCTTTCTGTGTACTTTTTTTATGATATGACACTCGTGTCGTTTCCTGGTAATTCATGGTCTGTTCGTTCTTAGGTTCATTTACATTTACACTTAACATATACGCACCCCCGTCTGTTCACTGTTTCTACAATATATATCGGTTCATTTCCCTGAAAAATAAGTGCATGCTTTCCTTTGTATCCTTATCATACCAACACCAACTCTGCCACGTAATCCATTATTATGGATCATTTTATGTAAAATAATTAAAGACCTGCGCTCCATCCGATCTTAAAAAATGATGTCACGATTCTCCTGTGACATCACATACCTCTACCATATGATCCTCTACTTGAAATTTCACATTATAGCCTGCAAAGGAGATTCCATAGACTCTATTCTCATCCACGTCATATCCGGGGCGGGGATCCTGTTTCAGTACTTCTATGATTGCTTTTCTCTTATTTTCCGGGAAACGAAATAGTAATTCCTCCGGGAAGTGCACGTTCAGTTCATGGTCTTTTGTCTGGCTCACGAAGCCCTCCGTGGCTTCCGGTCTGCAATCCGCATAGGGAATGTAGGGCTTCACATCATAGATGGGCGTGCCGTTCAGCAGATCGATCCCCGCCACGTAGAGCACGGGACCCAGTTCTTCCTCCTGGACAATTCTTTCCAACCCCACGCAGGAAAGTCCGATATCGTTGGGACGGTATGGGGAACGGGTAGCAAATACGCCCATTCTCTTCTTCCCACCCAGCCGTGGCGGTTTTACCGTAGCTGACCAGTTTTCTTTTCTGGATTCCGAGAATTTCCATAGCAGCCAGATATGGGAAAATCCATCCAGCCCACGGAACGCCTCCGGATTGCGATATTCCGGTTCAAATACGATACGCCCCTTCAGTTCCCGGATCAATCCGCTCTGCCTGGGAATTCCAAATTTCTCTGTAAAATCAGTTTCTATGTGAGCAATTATTTTCATCTTTTGTTTCCATTCTATCCCTTAGTCTTTTCTATTTCGTAGCCTGATTCCCTAGTATATCATATGTTAAATAGCTGCTACATATATGAAGGATTATATTACATTATAGCTGGATATTTAAACGGGTATATGTGGTAGATAATTAAGAAACGCTGCACTAGCCTTACAGACATTCATAGTGCTTATCTCCACATGGATATCAATACCACCGCGTCATGGGGAGTTCATTATTGATTCCATTGGTGAACAGGATCTGGTGGACGTCGATGACTCCGTTCATGAAGGATGCCGCGCAGGAGCATAGATAGAGTTCCCACATCCTGGCGAATTTTTCATCGAACATCTCCACCACTTCCTGCCGATGCTTCTGGAAGTTAGCATTCCAGCACAGCAGGGTCTTATTATAATGTCTCCGCAGGCTCTCCACGTCCAGGGTGTAATAATTCATGTCCCCCGCTATGTGAATCAACTCCCGCAGGCTGGGCACCACACCGCCTGGGAAAATATATTTTTTGATCCATGGATCGCCGGGATGCTCCTGCAATGCACTAATATAATGCAGTAAGAAAAGTCCCCCCGGCCTCAATATGCTCTTCACACTCTCCATAAACATTTCGTAGTGCTCCCGACCCACATGCTCCAGCATTCCTACACTGACCACCCTGTCAAATGAAAGCTTCTGCTTTGGAAGATCCCGATAATCCAGAAGCCTTACCGACAAGTATTCTTCCAGACCTTCTTCCACGATCCGCTCCTGGAACTTTTTCTTCTGCTCTGTGCTCAAGGTGATTCCCACACCGTGAATCTTGTACTTTTTTGCCGCCTGTATGAGTAGAAATCCCCAGCCACAGCCAATGTCACACAAGGACATACCCTCCTGCAGATCCAGCTTTTCCAGAATTCGCTCCACCTTATTGCACTGGGCTTCATATAGAGTATCCGTTTCATTTCTGAAATAACCGCAGGAATAATTTAAGTCTTCATCCAGCCACAATTTGTAGAAATCATTTCCAATATCGTAGTGGGAGGAGACCTCTTTTTTCTGATTCTCCTTGGAACCGGAGCTAAAAATAAGTTTTTTCAGCTTCTTATGATCTGTGGAGAATTTTCCAAGCTGTCCCATGAACTGATTCAATGCCTCATAGATATCCCCCTGGATCTCAATATTTTGGTCCATATACGCCTCTCCCAGCGCAATGGAAGTACTGGTGAGCAATGTTCCCATCTCCGGTATCTCATGCATGATCACTGTGAATGAGGGTTCTCCCTCCCCAATCACGTACTGTTTTCCCTCAATGTCCAGTTGAAAAGGATTGTCATCGAATTTACCCATAAATTTCACAAAATCTTTTTCTCTTAATTCCATTTTCTACCTTCCTTTGTTCTTTGCTTTTTCCATAGTCTAGCCTGGGGAAGGTAGAAATATTCCAGATATTGTATCTTTTATCCTGAAATGTAATTATTTTTATAGTTGTTTTCAGATAATTTCTATCTGAATCTGTTCTTATTTCTACAGGGTAATACCTATATTTAAAGTAACATCTATTTTATTCTCTGTAAAGAAAGAACTATATCCCTGATACCATTTTACTCTTTTTTATCAATACTGACCTATCATCACCCCTGCAGATTCCACCGCACCTTCCGCACCCCGGGAATTGCCTGCAATTCCTGTTGGATCTTGTCCACGTCCTTCTCCACCACGTACATGGTAAAGCTATAGTTCTCACTGTCACCAAGGGGATTTTCCTGGAAAGCATTTTTCTGTTCTTCATCCAGATATTCTTCACTGAACTGCTGCCATGCCTCCTCCGCTGTGATATATTTTCTGGCTTCGATCCCATAATGGCTGTCGACATAGGCACAAATCTCTGCAATACGTTCTTCTGTGATCCCTTCGTCAAAAAAGAGGGTGTTCTCCATCTTCTCAACACGGAAGGTAATCTCCCAATGACCATCCATTGTCCCTGCGCTTCCATTGATCTTCCTGATTCCAAAGACAAATTTCTGATTCTGCCTGATCTCCTCCTGGGCTTTAACGGTGAGATGATAGATTGCTGTATTGCCTGCATAGTCGTAATCTGCCAGGATACAGTCGGTAATCCTACCCTGAATCCCCTCCAGATAACAGTTCCCGGCAAATGTGGTGTCCTGGTCTATGGGATATTCATCACTTCCCTGAAGGGAGATATATAGTTGTGCCTGCTTTCCCAGTGCATAGACAGACTCTACCCCCGCCGTCACGCCCTGACTTTCGACAGTCTCTCTTACGGGGACAAAATAGTTAGCAAGCTTTGGGGACAGCGTATAGATCAGATCATAGACCCTGTTGGAATTTGCCGCTATGACAGGCATACCACTGATCATGATACACAAAACTGCCGCCGTCACCAGGATGAATCTCCCACTCTTTCCTGCCATACCGGTACGTCTCCCTTTTCTATATGATTTTCCTATAAATCCCGCACTGATTTTCCTTCCTTCCCCCGGACTCCTTTGACTTTCCCGGATCATATGCTCTAAAAGTGCTTCTTCCGGTTCTATTCCATCATACAGCTTTTGATATTTTTCCTGAAACATCCTATGCCCTCCTTGTCATTGATCGTCCCACCTGAATCTCATTCTTTAAATTCCTCCTGCAGCACACCCCGCAATCTGCCTCTGGCTCTTGTCAGTTGTGTTCTCACTGTGGAAGCACGACGCTTTAATGCCTTGCTGATCTCCTGAATGGTCATCTTCTCATAGTAGAATAAATGCACCACGATCCTGTAATTTTCCGGTAATGCATTCACCGCAGCCCATATCTTCACTGCCTCCTCGTCCGCCATCAGGTGCTGATCCATATCCTGGGCGAAAACTCTCTGACGCTGATCATCCCCAGATAATGGTAAACTTTCCACAGACTCCCCCAGTCCCTCTGTCTTCCGATACCAGGCAGATGCCCAGTGTTTTCTACAGCAGTTCACTGTCACTTTGATGAACCAGGCTTTTCCATGTTCTTCGCTGCGGAAGGTGGGCGTCTTTCGAATATACCGATAAAATACTTCCTGATAAATGTCATCCGCATCGCTCCGGTTCTTTAACTGCGCATAGGCAATGCGATACACCAGATTGGAATATTGGCGGATAATACGCTCTGTCTCTTGTTTTTCCTGTAACTGCAACCCGTTATCCCCCTTTCGCATTTTCTCTGTTCATACTATATACCCCACAGGGCATGAAAAAGCTACACAATCTGACTTATTTTTCGGATTGTATAGCTTTTCTGTCATATCATTCCCTGCCAGATACAGGTATTTCTCCGCTATCGCCAACTGGTCTATAATAAAAAGTCGTCTTTTCCGGTACCCAGCGATACTGCTTTTCTCCGTCGGTATCTACTTCTCGCGTTTCCTCTGTACCGGCGAACAGGATTCTGCCATTCCAAAGCCCCGTATATCTACAGCCCTCCCATTGGAAGGATGCCTCATATGGAGCCAACACCCGCACTGCCTCCGGATCTCCTATCTGATAAGTATAGATTCCACTATACCCCCACAGCACGAAATCCGTATCCGTCCCCGCCATGAGCAAATCAAAGGGAATCAATACATCCTCCGCCGGGAATGCACATTGATATATCTCCTCCAATTCTCCCTCTGTGGGATTGATGGATGCGATCCCTGCCACATGCTCTGACGCATCCTCCAGGATGGTGTAGACCTTACCATCCTTCCCCACTCCCAGTGCATTTAGATAATCTGTGCGAAACGTTCTATCCGTCACATTTGATACAAACCCGCTTTGGTCATATACCATACATATACAATCCTTTTTATTGGTCCTCAAATAAAGGTAATTATCCCCATCAACTGCCATCCGAAACACATAGAATGGTTCTTCCTCACCAGCCTGCTCTGTCAGTGATATATTGTTTTGAAGCTTACCTTCCTTATCAATACACCATATTTCACCCACATATTTTTCCTCACTGTTCCTATAAGCAACCGCTGCATATAGCATCTGTCCCTGCCCTTCTGCCATGCATGTGATTTTCGCATTCTTACGAACCTCATCCCTTCGGTATGCATCATAGAAAAGTGTGGAATCACTGCTTTCCAGTTCCATCCTGTGAATGCCTTCCCAGCCTGCCAGGTAAATACAGTCTGTCCCCGCTGCCATGGAAGTCAGCTCCAATGTTCCCGTGTATGGAATATCCAGTCTCTGATCTTTTCCAGAAGTCTGTGTCTGACGCTCTGTCTCCTGGCATTCCTCCGGCAATACATATTCTCCCGATGCAGCAGCAGCCCCAATTTTTGTCACACTGTAGTCTCTTTTTGCATAAAAATCAATAATTTGTAACAATTCCTCATCTGTCATTTCTCCTTCTGGAAAACAAAAAGTACTGGTTGCCGGGACAAATGCAATGCCTTTTCCACCATAGTCTTCATAACGCTCAACGATCTTGATTTCTCCCTTGGGGAATCGTCCTCCCTCATACGCCTGACGTAATTCCTTCATCCTCACTTCTTCCTGTTCCATATAGGCACGATTTCTATTGTCATGCCCCATATAACTTTTGGCTGCCGTTATATAATACTCCTCCAGTTTTTCATGATTCATCGCCTCCATTCTGATCTGTACCAGGCGGATGGCCGCGTGCACCGTAACGGAAAACAGCATGACGAATACTGCCACCAGTAAAATTGTCTTTCTTAATGATTTCTTTTTTCTATGCTTCTTTTCCACTGGCATTTTATTTTTCATTAAGGAACTTCCATCTTCTCTTTCCGGAAGTGCCTCCAGAATCTGTGAGATTCTGTTATTTAATTCTTTTGGCACTGGCATTTCTTCTTTTGCCGCCATGCGCATTATTTTATCATCAAACTTTGTTTTCATAAGCACTCCTTTCTAGAGTTTTTCCTGCAATATTTTCCTGGCACGAAACAGTCTCGACTTTACCGTTCCCTCCGGGGTCTGAAGAATTCCTGCAATTTCTTTCTGGGAAAAGCCTTCATAATAGAATAGAACTACCACACTCCTAAATTCCTCCGGCAATTCCAATACCAGTTCCAACAACTCCAAATGTTCATCCTGATATGACGCTCCGGTTAGTTCCAAATCCTCCACATACTGAAAATGTTTTTTAGTCCGATATATGTTTTGCGCTTCATGCACTACGATCTGCATGATCCATGCTTTGAACTTATCTGCATCCTTGAGCTTATCCAGTTTCTCATATGCCTTTATGATTGCTTCACCGACTGCATCCTCCGCCTCTGTACTATTTCGTAAAATGCTGACTGCCAGCCGATACATACCACTCTTGTGCACCTCAATCAGTTCCACAAACTTCCATTTATCAATCTGTACCAATGCATTACCCCCTTTTGTATTCATTTGTCGGATTCTAATATCATACCTGTCTATTCTATTATTCTATATTAATAAGACGCTTTCCACTTCAAAAAAGTTCCCCTTGCATAGAATAAAATAGAATTAAATAAAAAAGCTACACAATCTGATCTCACTTTCTTTTCGGATTGTATAGCTTTTCTGTCATATATGATCATTTCCCTAGATCAAAACACTTTGCTTCGATGTTATGATCTATAGATGCATAATCCCTACGGGATAATACTTCCCTTGGAAGTATTACAAGCTTAGCAGTATCGAAGATATTGCCGATAGGAAATTTCAGAGGAATTTCCTATCAAAATAAAGTGTCTTCCACTCCTTGTCCCCAGGAAGAACCTTAAAGTAGTTCTCCAGATATTCTTCATAAGCATCCTGTGGCAGCATGGAATACAGGGTCAGCTTTCCATCCACGAACTGCAGCACATAGGTGGTGTGCCCTTCCGTGTCAAATGCCATCTGAACTGCACTGTTTATTTTCCCATTTTCCTCCACGTAGTTACAGGTTACCTTCGTGAAAGTTTCCTCCACCTGTAGCTGCTCTTTCAAATAATTTCTGGCCTCCGTCTCTCTTTCCGGCAGGCTTTCCTTTAACTCTTCCAGGGTCACTTCCTGTGGGGACAGACCAGTGTCCGTATGTACCACTTCCAGCAGTGCCCCATCCCAGGCATTCAAATAGATATAGTAATATTCAAATCCACTTATTCCATAGCATATTTCATAGACTGCATCATAGCCTTTCCACACATAGGTCTCCCTGTCGAGCCGATTCGTCATCTGGTAATCCTCTAATTTTATGGGATACAGCTTTTGTGCCCATTGTGATGCAATCTTTATGGCCTCCGCCTCTGTTATTTTCTCTGTGGTATTCTCTGCAGATGATTTTTTTTCCACACGATCTGCCATTCCGCCATTTCTATTATGCATACCTGCATCAGTAGAGCCTTCTGTCTCCCATTCTTCTCTTCGATCCCGCAGAGCGTAGTCCATCTTCGTCTGAAAGTCAATGATTTCCAGGAGATCTTCCTCTGTAAGCGCACGCTCCGGGAGATAGTAACATTGCTTTGTTCCCAGATAGCAGACCCTGTCCATATCTCTCTGGGATTCCTCCTGAATCTGCAGCAATTCGCCCTTTGGAAAAGTTCCTTTTTGGTAGGCAATCGTCATCTGTTTCATGGATTCCTGCTCTTCTTCGGTAAATGGTCTGGAAAACTGATCTGTGTGTTCTCTGCTCTTATCCAGCTCCTCTATGATGTTCTCTTTTTCTTCCTTTGGTACTTGCTCCATACGTTTTTCCACCAGGTTACGTACCACCGCGTAGCTTGTAATACTGAGTCCACCTCCCAGCAGCAGTGCCAGCAGGATAATCGCCGCTTTTCTGCCCACGCTCTGCATCCTGAAACGCTCCCTTACGGATGGATGGTGGATTCCTTTTTTCAATCCCGCTTTTACCCCTGTCTTTATCACAGTGTCTAATTCTTCCGGTAATCGGATCTGATTCAGATTCTCTATTTTTCTCATCGCGTACCCTCCATCAACAACTCTTTTAACAGCTGCTTTGCTTTTGAATGATATGCTTTGATGGTGCCAAGGGGCATGTCCAACATCTCACTGATCTCTTTTAGCTTATAATCAAAGAAATATCTCTGTATTATAATCGCCTTATAGGGAAATTCCAGTTGATCAATGGCATGATATAGGTCCATCTTATCCTCCCTGGATAATGTTTTCTCCCCTGTATCTACCTCTTCATATACTTCGGTCTCCGCCACGTATTGGTACTTCTTTCGCCTTCGCCACTCATCCATCGCACATCGAATCAAAATCCTGGTCATCCAGGTACGGAAATATTCCGGCTTTTGTAATGATTCTATGGATACCACACAGCGCATGACACATTCCTGCACCAGATCCAGGGCATCCTCCTGATTCTTCATATAGAGAAAAGCTGTCTTATAGAGATATTCTCTTTCCATGAGAAAAAGACTTTCAAATGCCTGCCTGTCACCCTGCCTTGCTTTTTTCACTAATCTTTTTATCTTCTCGTCTTCCACGTAGGCTCCCCCTCGTATCTTAGCAATATCATTTATGATGCTGCCACTTTCTCCATTCCTGCTTCTATTTATTAGACGCCGAAAATTCCAAAAAGGTTATCCTTACTTTCCAGAAATAATCTTTCCTAGAAACCAAAGAAAGAAGAGCAGATATTACTTCTGTCCTTCTCTCTTTATTTCACGATATAAAATTCCTTTGAAATTTCCTGTCGGCAGCATCTCTGATACCGCTATGCTTCGCTCATTATCTGTCCCCGTTTTCCTTTACCACATTGTAGAGCTTTATCATAAGCGGCACATATGTGGTGATAAATACTGGAATACATAATGCAAATACAAGCTTCTTCTGTTTCTTTGGAACTGCGGTACCTATCATGATTCCCATAGATAACAGACACATTTTTAAGATTGCGATGACTTTCCAATCAGATTCTTTTACATATTGGTTTCCCATTTCAATAAGTTTCCTCATATGATACCTCCTGTTTGCTTTTTACTTTGTTTCTATCTTTATCTATCTTTATCATACTACAAAGTACAGAAATTATCATTCTTTATCTTAAATGTAAAGTACTTTTCTACCCGGATATGCATCTCCTGCTCCCAATTTACGCCATGCTTTATGAGCATTCCTGACACAGATTACTGCGTAATCTGGTCATATTTACGTCATGCTTTATGAGCATTCCTGACACAGATTACTGCGTAATCTGGTCATATTTACGTCATGCTCTATAAGCATTCCTGACACAGATTACTGCGTAATCTGGTCATATTTACGTCATGCTCTATGAGCATTCCTGACACAGATTACTGCGTAATCTGGTCATATTATAAAATCTTTTTTGCGTTGATATTTATTGTCTCTCTAAGCCATGAACGTGATATACTGTAAATAACTATGAAACCCGTGATGAATAAGGAGGGATTGCACATGGGAAAATTATTAGAAGGTAAAACAGCGATTATCACCGGGGGTGGCAAAGCCATGACAAAAGCCGGGGAAATCGGTGCCATCGGCTATGGAATTGCCACAGCCTATGCAAAAGAAGGAGCGGATCTGGTACTCACAGGACGTAATCTGAAAAAGCTCACCGACGCAAAGGAAGAACTGGAACGATTGTACGGTGTGAAAGTACTGCCCGTCCAGGCAGATATCAGTGCCGCCGGAGATAATGAAGCCGCTGCCAAACATGTGGTGGATGAAACTGTTAAGACCTTTGGCAAGATTGACATTCTGGTAAACAATGCTCAGGCTTCTGCTTCGGGTATTTCCCTGGCGGAACATACCTTAGAGCAATTTAACCTTGCCATTTATTCCGGACTCTACTCTGCTTTTCTCTATATGAGGGAATGTTACCCTTACCTGAAAGAAACCCAGGGCTCCGTCATCAACTTCGCATCCGGTGCCGGACTTTTCGGTAACTTCGGTCAGTGCTCCTACGCCGCATCCAAGGAAGGAATCCGCGGTCTCACCCGCGTGGCAGCCACCGAATGGGGAAAAGATAACATCAATGTAAATATCGTCTGCCCCCTGGCCTACACAGCACAGCTGGAAGCCTGGAAAGAATATCAGCCGGAGGCTTATGAGAAAAATATCCATGGCATTCCCATGGGACGTTTCGGTGATCCTGAAAAAGACATTGGTCGCGTATGTGTCCAGTTAGCAACGCCTGACTTCAAATACATGTCCGGCGAGACCCTCACCCTGCAAGGCGCCTCCGGTCAACGACCTTAATGATTGTCATCAGGTGCTTCCTTGATGACCTTTACACCATCAGGAGCTTCCCTACACGAAGCTCCTGTTTATAACAAATTTGGTAACTATTTATTGAAAGGAGACACAATATTATTAAAAATTTCAAAATTAAAACAATTCTACAGGAACTCCAATGGAAGAATTTTCCTCTGCTTACCATCGCCGGATTGATCAACGCCTTTGGCGTCACCATCTTTCTCTCCCCAGTAAATCTCTACGACAGTGGTATTTCCGGTACCTCTATGCTGTTGGCACAGCTCACCCCGGAGTGGATGTCCTTATCTGTATTCCTAATCATACTGAACTTGCCATTATTCCTCTATGGACTGAAAAAGCAGGGAATCAGCTTCACTCTATATTCCATCTATGCCGTGAGCATCTATTCTCTGGGTGCATGGCTCATCACAGATATACTCCCCATTGACGTAAGCATGGCAAGTCCCCTCGCCGGTTCAGACCTGTTACTCTGTGCCGTTTTTGGCGGTCTGATATCAGGTGTCGGCAGTGGTCTTACTATCCGATTCGGCGGTGCCATGGATGGCATCGAGCTGCTCTCCGTCATCTTTGCCAGAAGAATCGGACTTACCGTGGGAACCTTCGTCATGATCTACAATGTCATCCTGTATGTGATATGCGGCATAGTACTCCACAGTTGGGTCCTGCCTCTCTATTCCATTGTCACCTATGGTGCTGCTCTGAAAACAGTGGACTTTATCGTGGAGGGATTCGACCGTTCCAAAGCTGCTATCATCATTACGGAATGCCCCGATGAGATATGCCGTAATCTGTCAGAAGCTTTCGAACATGGCATGACCATTCTGGACGCCAAGGGATATTATTCCAATTCTTCCAAAACAGTAATCTATTTCGTAGTGAACCGGTTCCAGATCGGACGGATGAAAGATATCGTACATAAAGCCGATTCCAGCGCCTACATCTCCATCAACGAGGTAGCCGACCTGTATGGCCCGGAAGAAAATTATTCTTAAAGCAGTTTCCAAATAATCACTGGGGAAAATGGGCTTCACATCCCATTAACCCTCCAGTGTAAACTGTCCTACCACATCTTTTAATCTTGCCACATAGTCGTTACATTCCTCCACTAATTCATAGGTAGCACCTGTCTTACTTACCATGTCTCCTGTCTTCTGCGCAATGTCGGTAACACCCGCAGCAGATTCTTCGATGGTGGAATTGATGCCATTCAGGGCTCCCACGATAACACCTATGCCCGTGATTAATTTGTTCACCGATTCATTGACACCTTCCATGCTTGTCTTAAATACATCTGCATCATTGCTGTACTGCTCACTGACTTTCTCAAAGTCCTTATATTCTGTCAGCACTGTATTTTCCAGAAAATCTGTGGTCTCTTCCAGACAGTCTGTCATATTGGAAACTGCTGTATGTACTTCCTCCACCATGGCATTGATGTCCGCGATTGCTCCGGAGGTCTGATTTGCCAAATGTCCAATCTCTGTAGCTACCACCGCAAATCCTCTTCCTGCTTCTCCCGCTCTTGCCGCCTCAATACTTGCATTCAATGCCAACAGGCTTGTCTGGGAAGAAATCTCCATAATGGTCTCCGTCAGTTCATTGATCTTATCCACTGCCTTAGATTCCTCGATTGCTTTATCAGCCTTACTTTTTACTGTCTCATAGATTGTCTTGGTATTTGCTCCAGCGGTAAGAGTCTTTTCTTTTAATTTCTGCGCCCTCTCTCTGATCTCCAGTGATGTTTTCGTTCCTTCCACAGACAGATCCCCAATATCCTCCGCCCCGATCTGCATCTCAGTGATATTTCCACCGATAGTCTCTGTGGTGGCGGATGTCTCCTCCATGCCTGCTGCCAATTCCTCTGTAGTTGCAGAATTATCCGTACACATGCCATTCACCACATTGGTCACTTCCTGTAGTTCCGTTACATTGCCGGATATTTTTGTACTGGCCTCCTCGATCTCATTTACGATATTTCTCAGATTCCGGCGCATATTTCGAACAGCTCTCGCCATGAGCGCCGTCTCATCTTTTTTCTTGCAGAGCTTATCGCTGGCAGAATTATGTCTGAAATCAAATACTGCAGTATGATTGATAATATCTGTAATATGCTTAATAGGTTTGCAGATAATGAGACTGACCACGTATCCGATTACCAGACAAAGTACCAATAAAACAAAACAGGCCATCACCGTACTGATCTCCATATTGCGAAGGGGAATCATAATTTCATCTTCGTCTGCCGTCACTACCAGTATTTGCTTCTGGCTGGTGAGTGCATAGGCTGCATATTTCGTGACACCCTTAAAGTCATAGCTGACCACAGCATCCTCCGGAGTCTGCCCTGCGCCAATCTCCTCCACCACTTTTGTTACCACTTCATTCTCCACCTTACCGCCAATCTTATCCGCCGTTGGGTGATAGATCATGGTTCCGTCCTGAGACACCAGATAGGCATAGGATGATTCAATCCCTGTCAGCTTGATGTCATGTAATATATCAGCATATTCCTCCGTGGTAATCTCTGTATCTCCCTGGCTTCTGTTGAGCAGGTCCACCGCAGTCTCCGCCATGCTCATAATATAATTTTTATTATTTTGAGATAGCGTCTTCTGCATTTTGGGAATCATACTTACCATACATCCCCCAATTGCCACGATCAGCACACCCGCCACCAGCATCACGATCTTCGCTGTAATTAAGTGCACAAATTTCACTTTCTTTTCAACACTTTTTTCAATATCCTTTTTCTCGTCCTGTCCCATATTTTGTCCTCCTGCATCTAGTGTACTGACACATTCATATTCTGACTAATTTACTTGTCTATTTATCCAGCAGACTGCGTTGTCATCAATCGACGATGCCACCGCATCGCCTCATTCTTCCGCCTTGCTGCTGAACAAATATCCTACGTGAATAGTTCAGAAATGAACATGTCAGTACACTAGTATCTTTATTGGATTATTTTACCACTTTTTTTTATCTATGTATCTTTTTTTTGTATATTATTCTTATTTTTTACATAATTTTATTAATTATCTGCATGCTTACCCCATAGACTGATACATAATAAAGAGAGAGAAACGTCACAAAATCAACGTTTCTCTCTCTTTTCATCTAATGCCGGCGACCGGAATCGAACCGGTACGGGAGTATAAGTCCCGCAGGATTTTAAGTCCTGTGCGTCTGCCAGTTCCGCCACGCCGGCATATCCCGATGGATAACTGGTCTTATGACTTATAATTGTATGTTCGGCTGATATCAGAAGACATACGTGCATGCACTGTTCCTCTTAGCTTACTGCAGTTCACTGTAATCTGTTCACTGTCGCGGTATTCGCCAGATATTCAAGTAAACCTGATACTTTGCGTATTACTCGCGCATACAAAATGGGCGGAGAAGGATTCGAACCTTCGAAGGCGTTGCCAGCAGATTTACAGTCTGTCCCCTTTGGCCACTCGGGAATCCGCCCATTTTTTGTTGAGGTCTTGATTCAACCAGTTGAATCGTTGAAGCCTCAACAACATAAAATTTATATCATATTTCTATATAAAATGCAAGAATTTTTTTTGCTCCTTTTTCCGATACTGAAGGATCATTGCGGAAGTCTTCGGAAGGATGATAGACAACTGCCCCGAGACCACTACCTGCTCTCTGCCATTGACCTCATATCCATCCTCCGTGGTCATGATCAAGCGCTGTAAGATACAGTCTTTTGGCACGCCCACTGTCCACACATTTAATTTCAGCGTGTAGTCACTGTCCCCATTATTCACCAGTATAATGCTCTGGCTATTACGGTTGAATCTCGCATATCCCAGCACATTGTAGTCACGGTACATTTCCTTGATGGAGCCTGTGAGAAATTCACTGTTGCTCTTATGAATGCGTATCAGCTTCCTGTGATAATCAATGAGCGCCTCATCTTCATTGCCCCACGGATAGGTTCTCCTGTTATCGGGATCGGTAAATCCACACACGCCTGCTTCATCTCCATAATAGATCGTAGGAGCACCGGGCCAGGTCATCTGCATCAGTACTGCTTCCCGCATCACTGCCTTGTTGACTCCCTGGTTGGCTGCCTCCGAGCCTACGGAATTTACGCGTCCCACCTTTTTATTGGTACGCGTGAGGAATCTGGAGTGGTCATGATTGGATAATTCATTCATGGAAGTATACAGGGATGGAGTTGCCATATTGGTGGCATGATAATACATACTGTCCCAGAAAGCATTGGCGTTTCCCAGAAGATCCAGTCGGAAATCGTCCGAATGCTTCTGCATTCCTGTGAGGAACCAGGTGATGGGTTCCATAAATGCATCATAGTTCATGATAGTGTCCCACTGATCGCCCTGGAGCCACGCGCTTGGATCTCCATAATGCTCCGCCAGCACCACCGCCTCAGGATTTGCCTGTTTCACCGCATTGCGGAAATCTCTCCAGAAACGATGGTTCATCTCCGGACTGTGTCCCAGATCTGCCGCCACATCCAGTCTCCATCCATCCACATTATATGGGGGCGATACCCATTTTCTGGCAATATGCAGGATGTATTCATAGAGCTCATTGGAGCCCTCATAGTTCAATTTCGGCAGGGTATCATGTCCCCACCATCCATCATAGCTGTTATTGTAAGGCCAGCTATTCTCATTATGCCACTGAAAATACTTCCGATAAGGACTGTTGCCGTCCACATAGGCACCCTTGGAATATCCATCTGCATTCTCATAGATACGCTCTTTATCCATCCATTTATTAAAGGAACCGCAATGATTAAATACTCCATCCAGAATGACTTTCATGCCTCTCTTGTGAATCTGTCCTACCACCTCTGCAAAAAATGCATTGCTGGCCTCCAGGTTCTCTTTATTGGTAACGCGGTCAATATAACGGCTGGCGAACCGATTCTCCATCTGACCGGGCTGTAGTAAATCTCCCTTGTCTGACACGATCCTGCCCACATGGGGATCGATATAATCGTAGTCCTGTATATCGTACTTGTGGTTGGAGGGAGATACAAATAACGGATTGAAATAGATAGCATCCACACCCAGGTCCTGAAGATAATCCAGTTTATCCAGCACGCCCTGGAGATCCCCTCCGTAAAATTCCCGCACGCCCATCTCCGCCGGATACTTATCCCACTGATCTACATGGGTGGTGTGTTCGCCGATATAAGTATATTCATCTGTCAGCACATCATTGCCAGGATCTCCATTATAGAATCTGTCCACATAGATCTGATACATGACGGCGCCTTTTGCCCAGTCAGGGGTACGGAATCCGGGAATGATCACAAATCTATAATGCGCATCCAGTGTCTTTACCACACCACGGCGGTCATAGTAACAGACAATCTTGCCTTCCTGCACCTCAAAATAATATGTTACTTTTTCATCATCCAACTGAAGCTGCACTTCGTAATAGTCGAACAGCTCATCCGTATCCGCCTTTAACATCATCTGTCTGAACCCATTAAAGATACAGTACACCCGATCAATGTTATTTTTAGCGGAGCGAAAACGAATCTTCACTCTGGCATAGGGGCTTGGCTGCGCCGGAGAGATATAATTTTCTGTGGTATCTGAAAATAATGCTTTTTTATTAAAAACAGGTCTCATTTCCGTCAAATACTTATGCGAACTATTTTCGTCAAATATGGATTCCTTATTCATACTGTCTGCCTCTTAACTTACCTATCATTTTTACATCCTTTTGCCTGCTCACAAGTCCTTCTGTCCTGACTTCGATCTTGCCTGCCTTTTATTATAGTGTATCACATAACCCTCTCTTCTAGTATTACTTTTTTGAAAGCTTCGAAGAAGCGTTTTGCGCATGGGGTTCTGAATAGTTACCTTTTTGACAGTAAAAAGGACAGCAACGAGAGCTGTCCTTTTTAGAGAAGGTATTTCTTCTTATGGGGTATAGCAAAAAACTATATAACGTATTGGGGGGGGTTACAAGTGTTATTATAGCAAACACCCTATTTAACGTCTAGATTCAGGATTCACAAATATTACAAAAACGAGTATGTGTTTTTGTGAATTTTGCACAATTCCTTTTCCCGAGTTGCTTCCATTTCATCCATCGTAATGTATCAATTTTCAGATGGATTCCCTTCGTACATGGCTTGCACGTAGTGCAGTTCTCATGCCAGTTCCTCCTCGGGCTGTGGAAATACCACATCGAAAAGGCTCTCAAATTCACTTCTTGTAATCTTCTCTTTTTCAAGCAGAAGTTTCGCACAGTCATGAAGTGTTTTCTCGTTCTCCATGATAATTGCCTTCGCCTTCCCATAGCACTCATCAATCATCGCTTTCACTTCTCTATCGATCTCACCGGCGATCGCTTCGCTGTGACTTCTGGTGTGAGCAAGATCTCTTCCGATAAATACTTCGTCATCATCGTCATCATAATTGATCACACCAATATTGTCGGACATACCAAATCTGGTGACCATTTTGCGTGCCAGCTTCGTAGCTTTCTTGATATCAGAGGATGCACCCGTGGTGATATCGTCGAAGATGATCTCCTCCGCAATACGTCCACCCAGAGACACCATGATCTCCTGGAGCATACGGCCCTTGGTATTGAACATCTCATCTTTCTCCGGCAGTGGCATGGTATATCCCGCTGCACCTAATCCGGTAGGAATGATGGACACGGTATAGACCGGTCCCACCTCGGGAAGTACGTGGAACAGAATGGCATGACCCGCTTCGTGATACGCGGTAATGCGCTTCTCATTGTCTGAGATGATCCTGCTCCTCTTCTCTGCGCCGATACCTACCTTGATAAAGGCTCCTTTGATGTCGCTCTGTTTGATAAAGCCACGGTTCTCTTTTGCCGCACCGATAGCTGCTTCATTTAAGAGATTTTCCAGATCAGCACCAGTGAATCCTGCTGTGGTCTGTGCCACCTGTTTCAGATCCACGTCCTCTGATAATGGTTTATTATTCGCATGGACTTTCAGAATCTCTTCTCTGCCACCTACATCCGGTGGTGCCACGCTGATCTTTCTGTCAAAACGTCCCGGTCTGAGGATTGCCGGATCAAGAATGTCCACACGGTTCGTGGCTGCCATGACAATGATTCCCTCATTTACACCAAATCCGTCCATCTCTACCAGCAGTTGATTCAGGGTCTGCTCCCTCTCATCATGTCCACCGCCCATACCGGTTCCTCTTCTGCGGGCCACGGCATCGATCTCATCGATAAATACAATACAAGGTGCATTTTTCTTCGCATCCGCGAACAGGTCACGAACACGGGAAGCACCTACACCCACGAACATTTCCACGAAATCCGAACCGGAAATGCTGAAAAACGGTACATTTGCTTCTCCGGCAATGGCTTTTGCCAGCAATGTCTTACCGGTACCCGGAGCACCCTCTAACAGGACTCCCTTGGGAATTCTGGCACCGACCTTGGTAAATTTTGCCGGTTCTTTTAAAAATTCTATAATTTCTTCCAGTTCTTCTTTTTCTTCTTTTAAGCCTGCCACCTGTTTCAGCGTTGTCTTATTATCGCCCACGGATAACTTCGCACGGTTCTTGCCAAAGTTCATCATCTTACCGCCGCCACCGCCACCACTGTTATTGGCGTTCATCATCGCAAAGAAAAATACTGCCACGATCAATACCAGCAGTATGGGAAGCATGGATGTCATGAACCAATTCTCCCGGGGCACATCCTTCATCACAGGGTCCAGATCGTGATCCATCAGTTCCTGCTGGATCTTCACTACATCTGCTACATATAATACTTTTTTATCGCCAGTGGTGAATGTCAGTTCCACCGCACCTGTAGGGGTCTCTGCATTGGGGCGAATGATGGCATCTATGATTTCATTATTTTCAAGTTGCTGTGTAAATTCTTTGTAGGTGTAATCCTCACTTTTTCCCTTTAAGGAACTGATCCATACTGTCGCCAACAGTAATAGAAGGATCACCACAAAGTACATGTTCAGTCCTTTACCGCCTTTGTTCAATTCCTGCCTCCTTAATTAAACTCCACTACACCAATATATGGTAAGTTTCTATATCTCTGATCGTAGTCAAGACCATATCCTACGACAAATTCATCTGGGATCTCAAATCCGGTATAGTCTACGTTCACGTCCACCACACGTCGGTCCGGTTTGTCTAATAAAGTACATAATGCAAGACTTGCCGGCTCTCTCTTTTTCAACATTTCCAATAGGTAGCTTAACGTTCTTCCGGAATCCACGATATCTTCGATCACAATTACATTCTTATCTTTCAGCGGTTCATCCAGATCTTTCACGATCTTTACCACGCCGCTTGACTTGGTATCACTTCCATAGCTGGATACTGACATAAAGTCAAGGGATACGGGTATGGTAATTCTCTTTGCCAGTTCGCACATAAAAAAGCTGCCGCCCTTCAGCACGCACACAAGATGAACCTGTTTTCCTGCATAGTCCCTGCTGATCTGATCTCCGATTGCCTGAATCTTTGCATCCACTTCCTCTTCCGATAACATTACTCTAACATATTCTGCCATTACGCTTTCCTCCTGTTGTACGGTATTGCCCGCGCTGTCATTCAGCGGCTGGGCTCCTCCTGATATTTATTTCCAGAATTTCTTTTGTATTCTGATCCACTTTATAATACTGGCTGATACGATGTCCCACCAGCCATATAACATGTTGACCTGATGCGAACACATATAACTTGTCTCTTTGTTCCTGTGGTATCTTTTCATCTATCATGTAAGCTTTTAATGACTTTGTATTGCCCTCTTCATTAATTGAGAGATAATCTCCTGTCCGTCTGTGACGTGCCAACAAAGATTCATCTATTCTATCATAATCGAACCATTTCGTATATGGTTTTTCGGGAATTCTTTCACTTTTTTTATAAGGAAATACGCGGATTTCCACCGTTCCAAGATCCTTTATTTCCATAACTCGTGAACCCTGTTCTCTGATGGTCTCCAGGTCAATCTTCACACATGCGTCCCCGTCACGCTGATCTGTTCCCGGGATATCTGCATGGGATTCTCCTCTGGGCTCTGACTGCACCTCCAGACGAACTTTCCCATATTCCCGCACTGCCGTGAGCTGATAAGGGAGGGATACACGCTTGCTCACAGGCTTTTCAAAGAGATCCACCACGTCCTGCACATGTCGGGAGGTAATATCCTTGCGGCTGCCAGCAAGTTGGTGCATGCATTTCATGATGAGGTACTTCTGTATAATGGTGTCCAGGGATCGGAATCCTGATACGTCCATCCATAGCGGCTCCTGCCTCTGGATTCCGTCATACTGTTCTCTGTTGTCCTTTTTCGACTTTCCACCGGGCACTCCTGCGTCATGTGCTGTAGTTACCACCTCTGCATATGACACATCTGTCATTTTCTGTAAATATTCCTCTGTCTGGGCAACCACTTCCGCAGTGTCACTGATATGGCTCACCGCCTGTTCACTGATATTCTCCTCCACATAGGGCAGGAGATGATTGCGGATGCGGTTTCTGGTGTAGGTATCTTCCCCATTGGTCTTATCAACACAGTAGGTAATTCCCCGCTCCCGGAGGTACTGTTCGATCTCTTTACGCTCCACGCACAGCAGTGGTCTGATGATCTGATCCCGCACGGGCGTGATACCGTTCAGTCCCCGGATGCTGCTCCCCCGAAACAGATTGAAGAGCACGGTCTCTGCACGGTCATTTTTATTATGTGCCACAGCGATCTTATTACCACCCTGCTCCTCCATGACTTTTTCAAAAGCTGCGTACCGCACCTTCCGGCCCGCCTCCTCGGGGGATAGATGTTCCCTTACTGCCAATGCCTCCACATCCTCCTCCACCAGAAAATAGGGAAGCTCCATTTTCCGGCAGAGTTCCTTCACATAGTCCGCATCCTCCATGGCTTCCTCACGTATTTTGTGGTTGATATGCACCACATACAGGGAAAGGGGCATCTTTTTCTGTATTTCTAATAACACAAATAGCAGGCACACTGAGTCTGCACCCCCAGATACGCCTACTATTATCTTATCATTTTCCTCTATCATGTGATATTTTTGAATATATCGATGTACTTTATCAATCATGGTTTCTTCCAGTCTTTACGCTCTTCCTGTACGGCAGAACTTATCTATTAAAATACATAGTAACGATTCAGAACCCCATGCACAAAATCGCTTCTTCGAAGCTTTCCTTTTGCTTATGTGGTTACTTCGCCAAATAAATTCACAAAAATCAGCTCACTCATGCAAGCATGATTCGCATATTTTTATGAATTTACTTGGCTCTGAATAGTTACAATATATATTCTTTTTCACGAAAAATCAACCATTCATGGCTGTTTCTTCCTTATTTTTATATAATCCCGCCACCTCGATGGTCATGTCGTCCCGAATATTTCCTCCGGCAAAATGAATCACATACTGTAATATATAGTTGGCTATCTCCCTTGGATTTTCCAGTTCTATGGTCTCTATAAATTCCTGGAGTATGATAGCCGCATCATTATCCCGAAAGGCATCCAATACCCCATCGGAGACCATGATGACATAATCCCCTTCCCGCAGCTGCACCTGCTTACTGCTGATGTCCAACTGATGAAAGATTCCCAGGGGAAGGCTGTCACCCTCCAGGATCTCCACACCGTTGGCTCTCTTGATATAGGAAACCGCCGCTCCTGTTTTCCAGAAGACAGCAAGCCCCGTGCTAAGGTTGATCCTGCACAGATCCAGTGTGGAAGTGTTGCATTCCTCCCCGTTGGCGATCAGTGCTCCGTTGATCATACGGATAGCCCTGTCGCTTTCAAATCCCGCCTCCAGCAGTTTTTCCAGCAGATTGATCACCATTGCACTGGCCTCATATGCCTTTTCTCCGGACCCCATGCCGTCCGAGATGGCACAGAGATAGGAACCCGACATGTCGCACAGGGAATAATTATCCCCCGACATGCTTTCATTTTCCTTAATTGCCTTGGCGATTCCCGTAAATATGCCGTATTTCGTCTCTTCCTGGAACACATAGATATCCGGAATATCTCTGAGATACAGGACACAATTCTTATCCGGTATGAATCTCCTGTTCAGCAGAACGGATAATACCCCCGCAATGTCGTCGATCTCAAAATGCCTGCTCTTGCAGGATCTCATCATAATGCTCACTTCGATCTGCCCGCTTTTCTGCTGAATCATGTAGATGGTCTGCACCAGAATACCATGTGACTTCAATATCTGGATGATCTGTTTCTGCTTTTTATGGCTCATGCTGATAAGATGAAAGGATTCCTCCGCCACCTCCGTCATCAGTTCCGCCATCTCTGTGAGATGATCCGCCAGGATTTCCCGATTCTCCGATATTTTCTGCTGGTATACGATATTCTGTTTTTCGATGCTGGCATCCCCAGTTTCCCTCTTTTTCCGCTGTTCCTCTCTAGTTATGCCCAGTTCCCCATGCTGTGCCATATATGTTTTTGCAATATCCCGAAAAGAATCCGCATAATCCAGAAGTCTTTTCTTTCCATAATTAGGTAACAATGTGAGAGCCTGTCCCCTCTTATCTCCGCGCTGATATCTTTCCCTGCCTATCATCATATCCCACCTTCCTCAATGTGAGCCTTTCCCTCCATCTTTGATAGATTAGAAAGGCATGGATATTATTATATCGAAGCATCCGCAAATATTTTGTCAAACCCTAGCCATAAAACCCAGGGACTTTGCGACTTTTTTTGCAGAGAAGCATTCGCTATTGTCCAGTCACCAGGTTCTCATTCGAACCCTTCTCTAACGCAATGGAGACGTGGGTCGTCCTGCCTTGTGTTATCAGGGACTCGAATGAACGCTTGGTCATGAAACAAAAAACCGGAGATTTCTCTCCGGTCTACTCTTCATATTTGAATACGATTTCATCGTCTTTTACAAGTCCCAGCTTATCCTTGGCGACTTCTTCCGCATATTTTTTGGTCTTGGTATACTTCCCAAATTCCTTGATCTCTTCTGTTCTCTGCTCTTCCTCGGAGATCTGTTTCTCCAGCTGTTCCTGTCTTGCAACATAGGTCTCCTGTTTATTTCGCAGCTCTACGCTCTTGATGGTCACTACCACCATCAGCATGATCACCACTGTCAGGACCAGGAACATGCCCAATCGATTCTGTCTTTTTTTACGAATTGCTATTTTTCGCGACATCCTTGTCCCTCCTTGTATAATAGGTAATACTCCTTCACATAAACCGCAAACAATACCCATGCCGTTACTGTTTACATAACAATATTTTAACCATTTTAACAAAGGACGTCAATCTATTTCTAATGATTTTCCTGAAAATGGTAATTCCATGACTGGCTTTTCCCCTCCAGTAGCGGCTTCTCTGATATAATTTCTTCAAAGGTCTCCCCAGGAATTTTAATGCTCTGCCCATCAGCCGAAAGATTGTCCTTAAAAATCTTGCTGTATAAGTCACGAAGAACCTTCCGAACAGCAGCTTATACAGGAACATCCCCAGCATGGCACCTATAATGGCAAACCATCGAATGGCACCGTTATTTTCCTCATATAACATGAGAAAGATCTGAATGGAACAGATTATCCAAAAAATAAGATCCTCCAGGGACAGGAAAAACAAATTATGTCTGATGACCCTTCTGATAACCCGCAGCCAGTCATAGATAAATGTGATGAACGCTCCCAGTAAAATCGCATGGAGTAAAAAATATGTTTCCCGAACTATATTTGCACTCATAGCTACTTGAACAGTTTTGTAAATAAGGATTCTCCCTTTCCACCATATCCGGAACTCTCCGAATAAGTCAGACTGTCGATCTTCCCCTCTACATCCACTTCCCCCTTTTCCAGGGTCAGTCGGTTCACATGAAGATCCGTTCCCTTTATCATGAGCATTCCCAGATCCGTCTCCAGTAAGATTTCTGACACATCAAAGGAAAGCACATCGGATACTCCGTTGATGGTACATGTCCTTCTATTGGTCAGCATTAGTTTGTGCATACGCTGCTTGTTATTTAGTTCCTCCATGTTCTACGACCTCCTCATACTTCTTATTAAGTATATTGCCGGGGGCTGTAGTTTATGACTGACAGATGCTGTTATTCCATGAAGCCATGAATATTGGATTATGGATAAGGCTGGACTTACTTACAGATACTTGAACAGCTCTTTCGCTCCATCCTTTTTCACGGTCTCCTGCACATCCAGCACTTCCACTTTCACATCCTTATTGCCGAACTGGATGGTGATGATGTCTCCCGCCTTCACATTGGTGGATGCCTTTGCCGGCTTTTCGTTGATCAGGACACGCCCTGCATCGCAGGCCTCATTGGCTACGGTACGACGCTTGATTAATCTGGATACTTTTAAATATTTATCTAATCTCATAATTCCTCCTGGATTTTGTTCGTTATAATTCAAAAAAACCAGACCCAAAGGTCTGGCTTAATCATCACAATAAGTAAAATTATTTATTGTTTACTAAATCTTTTAAAGCTTTACCAGCTTTGAATTTAGGAGCTTTAGAAGCAGCGATTTTCATAACTTCTCCGCTCTGAGGATTTCTTCCTTCTCTTGCAGCTCTTTCAGATACTTCGAATGTACCAAATCCAACCAACTGGATTTTCTCACCTTTTTTTAATTCTTCAGATACAACATCTGTGAATGCTTTTAATGCTTTCTCAGCATCTTTCTTTGATAATTCTGCTTGATCAGCCATAGCTGCAACTAACTCTGTTTTGTTCATTTGGAACTCCTCCTCTAATTATGAGTTTTTTGATTTATTTTGTATTTCAACGTCCTTCGATGTAAAACGCCTATACATATATATATCTTTTTTTGCCTTCTTTGTCAAGGCGAATTTGCCTTTTTATCAGTATTTTAGCCATTTTTCTGTGGATAACTTCTACTTTTTATTGGGGCCCTCATAAAAATCTATCATATCCTCTATTTTGTCATTTAATACCTGCTCCTGGGGGATCCTATAGACCCTGCTGATATTGGATAAATCCCATAATATTTCCCCTATCGTCCGTTGAATTTCTTCCGGATTCTGTTCTTTTTCCAGATCTGCCGCCATAGTCTGAATGTTATGAATGGACTCCTGTGCACTCGCTTCCTTCTGGTATAGCTTGTCTATCTTTTTACGAATCTTGGGTGCTCTTGTGAGAGAGGGAAGTTCGTATGGAATCTCCCGAAGCGGTGACTCGATCCATTCTTTTCCTTCTTTTTCTATTTTCTTAATATCATCCCAGTTCCTTAACACGGTATTGGAGTTATCTGCCACTACATCCCCGAATACATGGGGATGTCTGCGCACCATCTTCTCGCTGACGATCTGTACCACATCCTCCCAGGAAAATAGTCCCTCCTCGGAAGCGATCTCGCTGTGCATGACTACCTGCAGCAGGATATCCCCCAGTTCCTCCCGCATATTTTCTGCATCTCCGGTCTGACCAAAGATTCGTATAGAAGAGACAAGTTCTGCCGCCTCCTCCATCATGCAGGGGCGGAGACTTTCGTGGGTCTGCTCCCGATCCCAGGGGCATCCGTCCTCCTGCCGCAGTATCTTTATGATTTCCAGAAAATCCTCTAGGGTATATGTCTTTTGTTCTCGTAATCTCACTCTTCTGTCCATATCGCATGCTGCTCCATTCTTCGGGATTTCTCTACTTCAATTCTAAAAGGGAGTTCTCGCCCTTCTGAATAATATCCTGTCTTTCGCAGGGATACACTATGTGCCAAAAGGGTATTCTATCTCAGTATTTAAGCCGATTCCTGCTGAATGAACCAGCTCTGCAAAGGAATAGGTAATATCTTTATCTTCTGCATCGATCTGCAGAGTATAGCTCTTGGTCTGATATCCTGTCTTTCGCAGGGATACGATATGTGTTCCAGGAGATTTGGAAAATGCAACGGGAACAATGCCGATATAATTACTATCCAGATATAACTCCGCACCTTCCGGAGAATCGATATACACCTTTTTCGTGGTAGAACTGGCGGAAGCAGTGGTATTCAAATAGGGTGCCGGACTTGCCGCAGTCACGGTGTTATTGCTTGACATACTGTTCCCTTCTATCATACTGTCTTCATTCTCCTCGGTGCTGTTCTCTGTGTCCGCGTCCCCATCCATGTCCGCATCCTTGTCCTCCTCCGACTGTGCTTCCAGCTCCACCGATATGGTAGCCGTCTCCTGTCCCACTTTAATATACTGGGTAACGGTCTTATATCCCTCCGCCTTGGCGATCATCTGGTGAATCCCATATTCCAAAGTGACAGGTTTGTCATAATCCTGCTGATTCCCGTCGATATACAGGGTGGTATCGCTGGGATTGATGGAAAAGAGAATCGTGCCATATTTTGCCTCCTCCGGCTTGATGTCTCCCACATCCAGCGCCACCTCACCATCACGATCTATGGTCACTTCCTTCGTTCCCTGGATTCTGGTGTTGGTCAGTAAGACCTGATAAGTCCCCTCTGGAACTACCAGGAGCATACCTTCTGTGATAGGCTGTATCACTTTCTGTCCCACTTCGATCCATCCGCCGATAAAGTACTGGTCATTGTCCAGGCGAAGATATCCATGCCCTTTATCCACGGTAATGCTGTATACCGTATGGTCAATTCCCTGCACGGTGAGTATGTCCTGGGCATTGAGATCCATCAATTCACCCTCCGTGTTATTGGAGATCACAGGAACATTGTCATACAATTCATATTCCTCATCCCCGATGGCCATGGTCTGATTATTTCTGCCAAAGCTGTACTTCTCCACCGCTCCATAGGACCAGGACTCTGACGATTGCCGGATGCTGTTCAGTCTCTTGGACTGCTTCACAAAAGTCACGTCCACAATATCTCCGGGCATGACCTGGGACATGGACAGGGCTTGCTTATGTTTATCCTCAATCTGAGTCGCCCCATCATATTTCAGGGTATAATTTCTTCCAACTTTTATATTTAATAAGGTAATGGTGCTGTCTTCTTCATTTTTTTTCACTAGAACCGCTGTATCTTTTGAGTCATAATATCCCACCCCTGACTTGATAAAGCCAGTTCCATCATCGCTGGCATCCGCCGTCTTTGACGTGGGAAGGGAACAGCCGCAGCAGCATAAAATGATCATCACCATCACGATCACGTATTCTCTTATGTACTTTTTACGCAAGGTATTTCCTCCCTTCCTGACACAGATTACTTCGTAATCTGGTCATATTATATCACACCCTTATGAAAATATCTGTAGGAATTGTTTTCTGGCGGGTTCCTGGGCGATTAATTTTTCCAACTTATCCATGTGTCTCATGGGAATCCAGGATTTTCCACTGTTATAATAGAAGTTCACAATCTTCCAGAATTTCTCCGGGTAGGTAAAGCGGTAGTATAATTGTCGTCTTTCCAGGGGATTCAGTGGCTTTTCGGATTCGTAGGCGGTTAGTATCTCATCGCCCAGTCTCACATCCCACAGATTTTTCTCCAGGACTTTTCGCATGAAGAGATAAAGATCCTTGATCTGGACATCCAGGGCGTATTTCTCGAAATTGATCACCGCGATGCCCGAATCATTCATATGGATATTATGATACTGATAGTCTCCATGGCACATGGTTCCCTTACTCTTCACCTCCTCGTAGAGGGGCGTCCAGTCCTGCTGCTGGATCTGCTGATACAGACTAACCGCCTGGTCATAGAAGGTGTCATAATGATGGAGAAGAAAAATCTCAAAATCCGTCTTCTGTCCTTTGCCCCGGATAAAGTTCCTGATTCTCTTCAATTCCTTATTATGTTTTTCATATTCTCTGTTGATCTGGGGCACGGGCAGGAAAATGCATTCTTTCTCGGTATTCATTTCCATGGCCTTATGAAGCTTCGCCAAATGCTGTGCGGTGTTCTTACATTCCTCCACATCCCATATATTACAGTCTCTTCCGTCTATGTACTCTTTCACGATATAGGGTCTGTGATCACGGTCATAGGATATAATCTCCCCCTCTTTGTTCCGTTCAAAGGCATCTATATTGGAAATTCCTTTATCTTTCATATGATGGATCAACTGATCCTGCAATGATACTTTCTCCACAGGACCGATATATTCCTTCAGGATCTTAGTGCCATTATTGGTCTCAAATAGAATAGCGCCCCGCCCTTTCCAGGTACGAAGCACTTTCCATTCATAATTGTCCAATACATTCAACGCTCTGTCATCCACTCTCATACCTCCAGGTTCCTCTAAGTGATGCATCTCCTGACGCATCTCCTACGGGATAGTCTTCACATGATGTCGCCTCATGTGTTGTTCAATACCTATCATATGATTTTGGAAAACAAAGTATGTTCCAATCCGCTATATTTTAAATAAGGAAAGCTTCGAAGAAGCGATTTTGCGCATGGGGTTCTGAATAGTTACAACGTTATGTTGTAAGGGTCAAAAGGTGTTTTGCCTGGCGAAGCAGTGTTTCCCTGGTATTGCACGCCGGATCATCGATGACGATCTTTAGTAAGTCCTGGAGGATCCCTCCCAGTTCCGGTCCCGGCTGGAATCCCGCATCTATGAGATCCCGCCCTGTGACAGCCAATGTTTTCAGTGATACACAGCTGCCTGCCTTACACTCTTTCTCGTAGAGCTGTTGCAGTTTTGCCAGGTCATCCAGTTTTTCCTGTCTCTGGTACATGCTCTGCGCCAGCACATCCGCCCGCTTGACCGGAAACAGGTAGGGGAAAATATCTTCTCCGATCTTCGCCATGGCTCTTCGTACCCCTCTGGGTGTGAGTTCCACTTTGTAGTCGTGAAAATAGACGATCTTCGTCACCTTATAAATAGTGTCATTGTCGAACTTTAGTCTGCGCAATATTTTTTTCGCAATCTCTTCCCCTGCCGCTGCGTGATGATAGAAATGATCCACGCCATTGTCATCCGTGGTCTTTCTGGAAGGTTTTCCCACATCATGAAGCAGCATGGCCAATCGCAACACCTTATCCTTCTCCACGTATTCCAGCGAATGAAGGACATGTTCCCCCACGGTATACTGATGGTGTGGATTATGCTGCACAGTCTCCATCATCTCATCCAGTTCCGGCAGGATCACCTTTGTGACGCCGGATGTATAGGCGTCTTTCAGCCAAAATGGATGATCTGAAGTAATCAGCTTCACCAGTTCCACCTGGATTCGCTCTGCGCTGATATTCCGTAAGGTCGGTGCCAGCTTTGTGATAGCTTTTCTGGTATTTTCCTCTATGGAATATCCCAGTTGGGCAGAAAATCGAATAGCTCTCATAATACGAAGGGCATCCTCGGTAAAGCGCTCCTCAGGATTACCCACCGCTCGGATTACTTTCTGTTCCAGGTCATTCATCCCGTGAAATTCATCCACGATTCCTGTCTTTTCATTATATGCCATGGCGTTGATGGTAAAGTCTCTGCGCTTCAGATCCTCCACCAGATTGGGGGTAAAGATCACTTCGCTGGGATGTCTGCTGTCCTGGTACTCTCCATCGATTCGATAGGTAGTCACTTCAAACCCTTCTTTTTCCAGCATAATGGTAACGGTTCCATGCTGGATACCGGTGTCTATAGTCCTTCTGAAAAGCGTCTTGACCTGCTCCGGCAGTGCAGATGTGGTGATGTCCCAGTCATCCGGCTCACGCCCCAGAATGGAATCCCGGACACAGCCGCCTACCGCATAGGCATCATAACCCGCGTTCAGCAATGTATCTAATATGAATTTCACCTTATCTGGTAAATCGATTCTCATGCTCTTACCTGCGCTTTCTTAACTATAAAAACTGCTCTCATCACAGTGACAAGAGCAGTTCCCATTTTAATTCCATGTTGCAACTCACTGTATGTGCTGACACACCTTTTCTCCGTTATTTTACCAGAGCCACCGTCTGTCTTGCAATAGCAAGTTCCTCATTGGTAGGTACGATCATGGTAACTACCTTAGCACCTTCGTCAGAGAGAATGACTTCCTCACCGCGAATCTTATTTTTCTCCGGGTCAATGTTGGTACCCAGATATCCCATATACTGTCCGATTAATGATCGAACCTCTGCGTTATTTTCCCCGGCACCTGCGGTGAACACGATGACATCCACACCATTCATTGCCGCTGTGTAAGCACCGATATATTTTGCCACTCTGTAGGCATAGGCTTCCAATGCTGCGGCTGCCTGGTCATTGCCTGCGGCGCTTGCCTCTGCCAGGTCTCTGAAATCCGATGAAAACCCATCTGACAATCCCAAAACACCGGATTTCTTATTGAGCACATCAATGACTTCTGCCACACTGATTTTCTCTTTCTCTGCAATAAAGTTCACGATGGCGGGATCAAGGTCTCCGGAACGGGTACCCATGATGAGACCCTCCAGTGGTGTCAGTCCCATGGAGGTATCCACACTCTTACCGCCCTGCACTGCGGACACGGAAGCTCCATTTCCCAGGTGGCACACGATAATTTTCAGGTCTTTCACGTCTTTTCCAAGAATCTCTGCCACACGCTTTGATACGAATTCGTGGCTGGTGCCGTGAAAACCGTAACGTCTGATCTTATATTTCTTATAGTATTCATATGGAATACCGTAGAGATATGCTTTTCTGGGCATGGTCTGATGAAATGCAGTATCAAACACACCTACCATAGGCACATTGGGCATGATCTCTTTGCAGGAATTGATGCCAATGAGGTTCGCAGGATTGTGAAGGGGTGCCAGGTCATTGCAGCTCTCAATCTCTTTGAGCACTTCCTCTGTGAGAATGGTGGCTTCCGAAAATTTCTCTCCGCCGTGCACGATGCGGTGTCCCACTGCCCCGATCTCATCCAGGGATTGGATCACGCCTACGTTCTCATCAGTGAGACTGTTGATCACAAGCTTCACAGCTACGGTGTGGTTAGGCATGTCTACTTTCGTCTTGATCTTGTCTTTTCCGGCAGGCTGATGGGTGAGCATACTTCCATCGATTCCGATTCTCTCGCAGAGACCCTTCGCTAAGACCTCTTCCGTCTCGCTGTGGATCAACTGATATTTTAAAGAGGAACTCCCACAATTAATTACCAATACATTCATATAAATTCTCCTTTTTCTTTGATGCTCTATTCATTGATGAAACATCGACTGGAAAAATTTTCAATTTTCCTCGTGCGCGTCAATATGCTCTGCCCCAGTAGACCATCTTCCTGGCTGGCTTTCCACAGCATACGCAGGTGGGTGCCAGGTCTTCCTGTGTGAAAGGCATACAGCGGCTGGTGGCACCTGTTTCTTCTTTAATCTTATCCTCACAAGCCTGGTCTCCACACCACATTGCTTTTACAAATCCCGGCTTCTCTTCGATGGTCTTCTTAAATTCATCGTAAGTGGTCGCTTCATAGGTATGTGCTGCAACGTGTGCCCTTGCTTTTTCCAGCATATCTTTCTGAATGGTGTCCAGAAGCTCTGCTGCCTTTGTCTCCACATCATCTAAGGACACTTCGATTTTCTCTCTGGTGTCACGACGTACAAATACACATTTGTTCCCCTCGATATCCTTTGGTCCGATCTCGATGCGGAAGGGGATGCCTCTCATCTCAGCTTCTGAGAATTTCCAGCCCGGGCTCTTGTCCGTGTCATCCACTTTCACGCGGAAATTACTCAATCTGTCTTTCAACTGGGCTGCCATTTCAAGCACCCCTTCTTTTCTCTGCTGGATGGGGATGATCATGATCTGTGTGGGTGCTACCTTTGGAGGCATTACCAGTCCGGAGTCATCGCCGTGTACCATGATGATGGCACCGATGAGGCGGGTGGTCATTCCCCAGGATGTCTGGTATGCATATTTTAATGTATTATCTTTATCCGTGAACTGGATGCCGTAAGCTTTTGCAAATCCGTCACCAAAGTTATGGCTGGTACCGGACTGTAATGCTTTTCCGTCATGCATCAGGGCTTCAATGGTGTAAGTAGCCTCCGCACCTGCAAATTTTTCCTTGTCTGTCTTGCGTCCCCGTACCACCGGCATAGCCAGCACGTTTTCACAGAAGTCCGCATAGACGTTTAACATCTGCTCTGTTCTCTCCTGTGCTTCCTCCGCTGTGGCATGTACCGTATGACCTTCCTGCCATAAAAATTCTCTGGAGCGAAGGAATGGTCTGGTCTCTTTCTCCCAGCGTACTACGGAGCACCATTGATTGTAAAGCTTTGGCAAATCCCGGTAGGACTGAATGGAATTGCTGTAGAAATCTGAAAATAATGTCTCGGAAGTGGGTCTTACGCAGAGACGTTCCTGCAGTGGATCCAATCCACCGTGGGTCACCCATGCTACTTCCGGAGCAAATCCCTCTACCAGATCTTTTTCCTTATTTAATAAGCTTTCCGGAATGAACAGTGGCATGTATACATTCTCTACCCCTGTCTTTTTGAACTCTGCATCTAACTGGCTCTGGATCAGTTCCCAGATGGCATAGCCTGCCGGTTTGATGATCATGCATCCCTTTACGCTGGAATAATCAATTAATTCTGCTTTTTTTACCACGTCTGTGTACCACTGCGCAAAGTCCACATCCATGGAGGTAATTGCTTCTACTAACTTTTTGTCGTTTGCCATTTTTGTTCTCCTCCTATTTTTGTTCATTTCCATTATAAGCGGACGCAAGAAAGCCGGGTCTTCGTCCACAAGGGACCGAAAACTCGGCGGTACCACCCTAATTAGCAATATTGCTCTCTCAAGTAACAGTTAACGCCTGCTTACGCTGTATTTTCATACAGGACTCCAAGGTAGGTTCTACATATTCCGCGGAAGGACTTCCCAGCACTCGCCCTCTCTCTGTACCACTTCCTATCTATACTATTCCTCTTCAACGTCTCATATCGTATATAATCTGATTCTATGCAAAATATCGCGAATTGTCAACTTGAAATATAGGTTTTTCCTCTGCTTTGCCTCTGTCAGTCTATTATTTTCCATATTTCCATAATCAAAAGCAGAGAAATCGGTCCCAGCATAATGCCACTGATTCCGTATAGTTTGATTCCCACATAGATGGCAAAGAGGATTCCAATGGGATAGATGCCCAGCTTCTCTCCAATCAGCTTTGGCTCCATAAATTGCCGCGCCAGTGTACACAGGACATACAGAATAATAAGGCCTGCTGCCGGGAGAAATCTCCCCTGAAACAGATTCCATAATGCAAGGGGCGCTAAGATAATTCCCGTCCCAATAAAGGGAAGTAAATCCAGAAAGCTGGTGATCAGTGCCAGGATAATGGCATTTTTAACTCCCAGTACATAAAATCCCGCTCCTGTCAAAAGGGTAATCACCAGCATAATAATAAGCTGTGCCCTTAGGAAAACAAAAAGTAAATGACCAACCTTTCCTATCACTTGATAAAGCTCACTGACAGCAGGACTTTTTTCTATTTTGCTTTTCATCCCCTTATAATCCTTCATCAGCAGAATGATGGCGACAAATGTAATCGCGACACCTGCCATTACGGACGCGAGACACAGCAGATAATTCATGGATCTTCCCATGACCTGTGGAATCTGGTCCTGGAGATTCTTCACACAGATTCCAATCTTATCCAGAATAAAATACTGCATATCATCCGCCTGAATCCCAAGCCTTGACTCCAAATATTCACAGCAGACTCCGATCTGGCAGGATATCTCTCTCTGAATCATACCCATATGGCCGATCATATTTCCCAGCCGCCCCAGGACCTGACCGCAAAATAACAGTAACAATGCCAAAAAAGGCAATAGTATGAGAATTAAGATACTACCTGTCAATATCTGTCGATTCAGATGTGTATTTGCCGCTATTTTATCTATGGGCTTATACAGCATGCTTACTGCAAAAAAAGCAATTACAAAGGGAAACATCAAGGGCAATAAATATTTCATTCCCAGATAAGTCCCTATTATAACTGCGATTTTTTGTATGATAGCTTTATATTCCTTTTTTTCAATTTGATACATCACATCATTCACCATCTCCAAAGCTTTTTCTGTTGGAAGACATGTTTCACACGCTTTCATTTTCTTTTCGTGTAATTAGTATGTGATATTATATCTATAAATATTGTAGATTTTCATGTATATTTTCATGATACTCTTACTGTTCACCGGGTGCTCATCTGAACCTCCCGTAAATTAAAAAATACAAAATTTATCTGTTTAAATAGCGGAGCGAAAAATAGTTCCCTCAGGTTCTATGGTAAACGTTATTTCTTCCCTGGTGGATGGATGTCGAAAAGATAGCTGATAAGCACATAGCGCTACATTCCTGTGATGAATCTTCTGTGATATCTCTATGCTCTTTGCACTTCCGTATTTGCCGTCTCCCAGTAATGGCATTCCTGCATGAGACATCTGTACACGAATCTGGTGGTGGCGACCTGTCCGTAACTGAATATCCAGGAAGCTTATGGTATATTTTACACATTCCATACCTATTTCCAGTGAGTTATCCACCGTTTTGATACATTTGTAGGATAACTCACTGCGTTTCACATTCTTAGGCACTTTCTGTCCTTCCGGTATGGACACTATATGAGACAGGTTGCTCTTACTGTCCTTTTGCAGATAATCCACAAGAACCCCCTCCGAGGTAATCGGCTTTCCGAAAATAGCAGCATAGTAGCTTTTTTTCATCTGATTCTTCTGTATCTGCTCACTGAGTACTCTGGCTGCTCCCTCATTCTTCGCCAACAGAACGATTCCTTCCACGGGCTGATCCAATCGATTGATCAATGCCACATAAGGCTCTACGTCAGACTTGTCACCTCTTCCATCCTTTGCCGCCCTGCGTGCCAGTTCATTCTTACAGAGGCTGAGCAGATCCTGCTGCCCAACTCTGTTGGTCTGTGTGGCTGTTCCTGCTGGTTTGTATATTACCAGGACATCTTCATCTTCATAGAGTATTTTCATATTCATATCCTATTTTTCCTGTCATGTCTACATATAGTAGCTGCTGTTTCCTAGGTGATAAACTATATTTTCTATTCTATTCTATTTTTTTGATCCAACGATCATTGTCCGCCGATGTTCCAGGTCAAGCCCCATGAAATAGTTGCTGTGATCAGACTTTAAATCTGTATCCCACACCCCAGATCGTCTCGATATACTGTGGCTTCGCTGTATCAAATTCTATCTTTTCACGAATCTTTTTGATATGAACCGTGACTGTTGCGATATCTCCGATAGAGTCCATATCCCATATTTCACGGAAGAGCTCTTCCTTGGTAAATACGTGGTTGGGATTCTCTGCCAGGAAAGTGAGCAGGTCAAATTCCTTGGTGGTGAAGTTCCTCTCCTCCCCATCGATGTAGACACGTCGCGCTGTCTTGTCGATTCGGATACCACGGATCTCCACAATATCATTTTTCTTGGCATTGCTGCCTACCAGGCGATTATATCTCGCCATATGTGCTTTTACACGGGCTACCAGTTCGCTGGGACTGAAAGGCTTCGTCATATAATCGTCGGCGCCCAATCCCAGTCCTCTAATCTTATCAATATCATCTTTTTTGGCAGTGACCATCAAGATGGGAACATCTTTTGCTTCACGAATCTTCTTACATACCTCGAATCCGTCGATTCCAGGGAGCATCAGATCCAGTATGATCAGATCAAAATCTCCTGCCAGTGCGCTGGCAAGTCCGGTATCTCCTGCATTTTCAATCTGTACTTCAAAATCACTGATCTCCAGATAATCCTTCTCCAGATCTGCAATCGCCTCTTCATCCTCAATAATTAATATTTTGCTCATCTTTACCATACCTTTCTCTCTATCATCTCTGATTCCCAGTCTTCCTAATCGGCTTTCTTCGCCGACTTTGTACTTCTCTTTGTACTGTTATTTTCATCCATTTCCTTATATTTACGAATCACAAAGTGAAGACAGGTTCCTTCTCCTTCTTTGCTGGTGGCCCAGATATATCCGCCATGATCCTCGATAATCTTCTTTACAATGGACAGACCGATACCACTGCCGCCCTTTGAGGAATTTCTGGAGGTATCTGTCCGATAGAACCTCTCAAAAATATTGGACAAATCTTTTGCGGCAACTCCTTTTCCATTATCCTCTATTTCCACCCTGATAGAATCCAGTTCATCTAATATCCTGATATCTATAATACCCTTTTCCTTATCAATATATTTGATGCTGTTTCCTATAATATTATTGATCACACGCTTCAACTGCTCAGGATCTGCGATGATCACCGTATCATTATCCACCAGATTGGAGTAATTCAACTCTATATTCTTGGATTCCAGATCCAGTCCCACTTCCTCCACACAGTCATTAAAATAATCCGACACGTTGATCTTATGAAAATTATAAGGAATTCGATTGGAATCAATTCCAGAATACACCGTAAGCTCATTGATGAGTCTGTCCATATCATTGGCTTTATTGTAGATGGTACGGATATATTTATCCACCTTATCAGGGGTATCAGCCACACCATCTATAATGCCTTCCACATATCCCTTAATTGCGGTGATGGGTGTCTTCAAATCGTGGGATATATTACTGATCAACTCACGATTTCTCTTATCCGTCTGCAATTTTTCCTCTGCATTTTCTTTTAAGCGAAGACGCATCTCCTCGTAATTTTTATAATTCTCTGCCAGCTCACCTTCGCAGCAAGGGGTGATGGAATATTCCAGATCGCCATCCGCAATATGCTGCATGGCAATATTTAGCTCGCTGATAGGCTTGAATACCCCCTTATTGATCCATCTCGTCAACATGATACTGGTGAAAAATAAGATCAACACGATTGCCACGAACATATCCAATAACAGGGATTTCGATATGATGGTATTGATCCTGGTAATCAGGAAGATACTTCCCTCACTGCCATCCTGAAATTTGAAATCAAGCTGCTTTACCAGCTTTTGCATATCATTATAGTAATAGCCCGTTCCATCATCGATGGTAGATTCCCCATAGCAGGGAAGGCGGTCGAATAATTTGTCTGTTGCCACCTCATTGTTGGTGTAGTAGATCTTATCACCTTTTCTTACTATAATATAGGAAGCTTTTCCATGAAGCTTATCACTGATCGCCTGGAGATAAGCCTTATCTTCCAGTTTATTCTCATCTACACCGATCTGCTGCTTCAATTCCGAAAATACTTCATCCGTCACTTTTCCTAAAGTCTGTATATTCTCTGACATCATGGAATAACTGGCTGTCTCGATTCCGTAATCCTCCTGCTGAGAATAGACCAGCATCATTCCGATTCCCATAAATGCAACACAGGATAACGCCAAAGGCAATATGACAATAGTCAACGCTGTGATAAATAATCTTGTCTTTAACTTCATAAAACGGCTCCTTCCATATCCTTAAAATCCACAGGGATACGGATATTTAGTACTATTTATACACAGTATAGCATAATTCAGGGGGAAAGAAATAAAGAGCATGGAATATAATTCTAAAATGTTTATTAAATATAACAAAAGAGATTAAAGGGTCTCTCCTTCAATCTCTTTGTAGTCTACCAGTGTTTTTGTGGGCACTTCTTTTCCCTGAATCAGATCAAATAAAATGTCCGCTGCCTTTGTGGCAACTTTCTCCACCATATTATCTATGGTCGTCAATCTGGGAATGACATAATCCAGGGTATCAATATTATCAAATCCCATGATACCGTAATCCTGCCCTGCTTTTTTATTTTTCTGCTTCAAATATTTCATGATATCCAGTGCGAAAATATCTCCTGAACAAAAAAACGCAGTTTTTTCATTGGTCAGACTTAATATTTTCTCCACTTCTTCCAAGTAATTCCAACTCTTTAATACTTCATAGGACACTTCTTTATGCTTTGATACTTCCTCTAAAAAACCCATCTCTCTCTGCTCATGGGAATACACATTTTCTTCCGCCACATCTGCCAGAGGAGGACATACAAACACAATATTCTGATATCCCTTTCCCAAAATAGTTCTCACTGCATCTTTCGCCGCCTTTTTCTCATCAATTCCCACAAAAGGAATCTGTTCATCCACACGGTTACCTATAATCACGATTGGTTTTTCCATCTTTTTCAGGAAATCCGCAAACACATTTCCTTTGGAAACCGGCGACAGGAGCAGTCCCTCGACTCTATAGTCTACCAGTCTCTGTACCATCTCCTGCTCCTGTTTCCGATCCTTTTCATGCAGCGTAATATTTATAAAATACTCTCTGCTCTTGGCCTCTATCTCTATGGCGTTCAGCATCTGTGCAAAATATCTGTTTCGCACATCAAATACCACGACCCCTAAACACTGTGTTTTACCATTTTTTAACCCCGTGGCAAGCAAATCCGGTCTGTAATTCAATTCCTCTGCGATTCTCAGTATTTTTTCCTTTGTTTCCTTGTTGATTCTTCCGGTATTTGTAAATGCTCTATTTACAGTCGTGCGTGAGACACCGCAAATTTGTGCTATATCCTTTGTCGTAACGCCCATCCAGGCACCTCCGATTCAGCGTATTTCCATTTATTTCTATTTATTTTAGTTTAACACGTATCATATTCCAAGACAACGTGGGAATTCTGCTGACGATTTTTCCTCTTTCAATTTTCGTATGATTACAGGACTGTGGCTTTACAGCATCGTGGTTGATCTCGTTGGTCTGCTTCTTGTCTTCACTGATCATAATAGAATGCTCGATGACCCCGACCTCACGTCCCTCGTATCCCTGCAATTCCACTGTCAGTGCCTGTTCTTCTTCCTCATTACGATTAATGGCAAATATAACCAGTTCCTTATTTTTCTCATTGATCACACATACGCAGTCAAGATTTTCATCCTGATTACTTTTTCTGATGTCCATTACCACTCCTCGTCCGTATTTCGCAATCTGTGCAAAGGGATAATAGTTAGGCTGTACCCACAATTCACCATTTTCCTGCGTCATAATGGTAGCACTGATATTGGTCAGAAGTGACTGACATGCCATTTTAACTCGATCCGCATTTTTCAAAATTGCCAACAGCATCCCTGCAAATAGCAATGAATCCTCAAAGGTATAGATCATTTCACTGATCGCCGGCGCGATTTTCCAGTCTGCATCTTCACATTGTCTGACTGTCTCGGAGGAATCATATGCCCACACGCCCCATTCATCAAAGCTGATATTTATGCTCTTATCAGACCGTTTCTTCGCTTTTATAAAGTCGCAGACAGAAATAACCGTTTTAATATATGTATTCATGGAATCCGCCTGAGCGAGAAATTTTCCTGTTCCCATTTGCTGTCCCGCAAAATACTGATGTAATGAAATATAATCCACATATTCATATGTACAATCCAGACTATCCGCTTCCCATTGAGGAAAGGTCGTCATGGTATTCAGTGAACTGCCGCAGGACACCAGCTCTATGGAGGGATCGACTAACTTCATTGCCTTTGCGGTTTCCTCCGCTATTCGACCATATTCCTTTGCCGTCTTATGTCCGATCTGCCATGGACCATCCATTTCATTCCCCAGACACCATGTCTTTACCCCATAAGGATTCTCCACACCGTGGGCAATACGGAGGTTACTGTATTTCGTACCCTTCTCAAAATTGCAGTATTCTAACAGATTTACCGCGTCTTCCAGCCCTCTTGTACCAAGATTTACTGCCATCATGGGCTCCGCTCCTACTTTTTTGATCCATTTCATGAACTCATTGGTTCCAAATTCATTGGTCTCTATGCTTTTCCAGGCAAGTTCCAGCTTTCTGGGACGTTCTTCTCTGGGTCCCACTCCGTCCTCCCAATGATATGAAGACACAAAATTGCCTCCCGGATAACGGATACTGGTAACTCCCAGTATCTTCACTGCTTCTATCACATCCCTGCGGAAACCGTCACTGTCAGCGGTAGGATGGGTCGGTTCATAGATTCCTGTATACACCACTCTTCCCATATGTTCCACGAAGCTTCCATAGATACGCTTATCAATTTCTCCTATTTTATAATCTTTATGTACTACCATATTTACTGTATGCATATCCGTCTCCTAATCTTTAATTCCACTGGTTGCCACACTTGCGATGAAATATTTCTGGAAGAAAATATATAACACCAGCAATGGTGTTACAGATATCAGTGCGCCAGCCAGCTGCGGTCCATAATATGTGGTGGCATGTTCTCCTACAAAAAGCGCAAGTCCTGCTGCCAGGGTTCTCATCCGTGTGGAACTTGTCATCATCAACGGATAGAGGAGATCGTTCCAGTTCGTCATCAGGTGGAAGATTGCCAGCGTCATGACCCCTGGCTTTACCAACGGAAACATGATTTTCCAGAAAATTCCCATTTCATTCAAGCCATCTACTCTGGCTGCCTCCTCCAGATCCTTTGGAAGTGCTGAAAAGTAGGATCGCATCATGAAAATTCCGAAAGCAGTGGTGGCCTTAGGCAGGATCAATCCCGGATACGTATTCAATAATCCCAGATAGTTTGACTCCAGAAACAGAGGGATCATCATGACTTGAAATGGCACCATCATCGTCAATAATACGAACATAAACAACGCATTTTTACCCTTAAACTTTAAACGGGCAAATGCATAGCCTGCCATGGAATCGAAAATAACCGCTATTACTGTGGTACCACCGGCAAATATTACTGTATTTTTGATATACGCTGCAAATGGAATATTGGAAAAAATACGCACAAAGGACTTTAGTGTATACTTCGTTCCTATAATGGTGGGTGGAAATCCAATAATTTCTTTTTCCGTTTTAAAAGAATTGATTAATAACCACAGTAATGGGAAAAGCACGATTATGAACAATGCAATCATAACTACATATTTTATTATTTTAAAAGCAATCTCACTTTTTTTATTTTCCTTGATCATTTTGCTCCTCCTAATCAGTTTTCATAAACATATTGCGGTACATGGAAAATGAAATAAGTAAAATAACTACCAGCAATAACACTGATAAGGCTGACGCATACCCCAGGTTATAAGGTTGACTAAATCCTGTTTTATAAATATATTGAACTAAAGTTTCCGTCTTGTATTGGGGACCACCCTGTGTTGTCACATATACCTGGTCAAACACCTGCAGGGAGCCAATTGTATTTGTAATCAGACAGAATCCAAGTGTATCTTTTAATTGTGGTAACGTAATGTTAAAAAACTGTTCTATCTTGTTCGCTCCATCGATCTGGGCTGCTTCATAGTAGCTCGTTGATATTCCCTGTATTCCCACTACTAAAATAGACATTGTATAACCAAAGTTTTTCCAGACTGTCATAGCGATCACTGTTGGCATGGCAGTCTTGACATCCCTGAAAAAAGTTGCATTGGGAATTCCAATCTTTTCCAGTAAATACGGAACTAATCCTATATTTCCGTCCAGTAAAATGGACCATACGATACCGATCGCAGCCATGGAGCAGATTACCGGTAAGAAAAAAATAGATCTTGCCACTTTATTAAATACAGTGGTCTTTGTCAATGCGTTTGCAACCAGTAAACCGATAACGATCTGTAATGGTACCTCAAATACTACAAAGACCACCGTATTCAATAATGCATTCCAAAAACGTCCATCCTGAAATGCCTGTATAAAATTACTTATTCCTGCAAATGAAGTATCCGTAAAGAAAATATTCATATTCATCACGCTGATGATCAATGATGCAATCAAAGGAATAATCGCAAACACCAATAAAACAATCAGTGAAGGAGCCAGAAATACATATGCAATTCTACTGGGTTTGTTTAAATATCTTTTTATTGATTCTAGTTTTTTCATGGTTTACCTTTCTCACTACTTCATTTATACGGGGAAAGAGTGCTTCCCCTTCCCCGTATAGATTTATTTACTTAATAATTCATCAATGCTTTCTGAGGCTTTTGTAAGTTCTGTCTGGCAATCATTACCCGCACTGATATTCTCAATCAATGGGAATAACACATCTGCGTTAATCTGGTTTGCGGCTGACACTCCTGGTGCAAATGTAAATCCAAATTCAGAGATGGAAGATAATGCACTGACAATTGGATCTGCCTGCACTTCTGTATCTGCTGCCACAGATTTTAAATAGGGAGGGAAACCATTTCTCAACGACCATTCCTTACATACTTCTGTAGTGTTCCAGTATGCAATAAAGTCATAGGCCGCTGCTTTTTCTGCATCTGAGCAAGTGGATGTCACACCGAATCCCTGCACCTCGATAACCCCGGCTGCTTCACTTGTTCCTGCCGGCATAGCTGCCACACCAAAGTTAATCTCATTTTCTTTCAGTCCGTTCACAAGCCATGGTCCGCTGCAATAGATTCCCAGCTGATCTGCTAACATGAGGTTATCTGTGTCTGCTCCGGTTGCTCCCTTTGGTGCGTAGCCTGCTGAAACGAGCTCCTGTATATATTGTAATGTCTTCAGGTTTGCCTCGGAATCCAGTGCTGACGCTGTTCCATTCTCCGTCACAACATCTCCACCATTTGACTTGAACATGGCGTCAAAATAGCAGGGTGCTCCACTTACCGGGAATCCTACTCCATATATTTTTTTGGAAGAATCTGTAATTTTTGCTGCATCTGCCACAACCTCATCCCATGTAGCAGGAGGTGTCTCTGGATCGAGACCTGCCGCTTCAAAGAGATCTTTATTCCAGAAAAGGAATGTTGAATGAACCTGCATTGGAATCATCAACTGTTTCCCTTCGTATTGTAATGCCTCCAGAGAAGCATCACTAAAATCTGTTTTATCGGTTCCTGTCGTCTCAAAGAAATCATCGATTGACTGGAAAATCCCATTTTCTCCATAGGTAGCCGTATCAAAATTTCCTTTAATGACAAGTGCCGGAGCTGTTTTTGACGCAATTGCAGCAGGAAGCTTTTCTTCCAGACTGTCTGTAGGCATAATATCCATTTCTATGGTGTTGCCCTTGGTATTTGTTTTATTATAAGTATCTACAATCTCTCTCAATACATCTCCATCTGTTCCCGTAAAGGAATTCCAGAATTGTATCGTCGTTCCTCCGTCAGATACCTCTGCACTCTCTGTTGCCGTGGTCTCATCTGTAGCGGTATCCTCCGATGTACTGTTGTCCGCATTTTCCTCTGTTCCCATAGGTGATGAAGTATTTCCACACCCGATCAATGACACGATACATACTGCTGATAATAGACCTGCAATTATTTTTCTTTTCATCTAATGCCTCCCGATTGATTCAAATTAATATTCATAGGAAAGTAACCTTTACTTTTTCATGCAAATGCTTTACTATTTGAATAGCAAATATCTTGATGATTCATGTGTTTTCCTGCCAGGGAACGAATCGTCGAGGTATTTCTTTTTTCCTCCTTCTATCTGTTATTTCATATGCATTTTTCGTAATCATTACTTTTTAAAGATTACAAAAGTCGCATGTTTTCTGCTGCGTACTCGTGTACTCTTTTTCTTACATTATAATCCCCCCAGTATTTTTGTCAATTAAACTTTCCCTCTTTTCTTTCAAACTGTGATAATGCACGAAAATGCATGTTTCATTCTGTGCATATTTATATCGCTTGTTTTTTTATCAAGTTTTTCGTAAAAAGTTTTGAAAAAATGATTGACATTCCATAAAAATAGTTATATTATAATATCAGTAACAATTACTGTTATCAAATAAAGGAGTTGAAGATGGTTCTAAAAAGAAGTAAGCAACGAGAAGCAATCAAAAGCTTCCTAATGACCAGAAAAGATCATCCAACTGCTGACGTGGTATATTCACATGTTCGTGAGGAGTTTCCAAACATCAGTCTTGGAACTGTATATCGGAACCTGACTCTTCTATCTGATATCGGTGAGATACTTCGCATACGCGTCGGTGATGGTGTTGATCATTTTGATGCAACGGTCACTCCACATTATCATTTTATTTGTTCTGAATGTGGCGGCGTTATTGATTTAGATTTAGATTCTCTGAATCAAATCAACGAAATTGCAAATGCTAACTTTGACGGTTACATCCAAGGTCATGTGACATATTTCTATGGAACTTGTCCTGAATGTACGAAGGCGAAAGCAAAACACTTGTCATAAGGTAGCTTTGACGGGAGATGATCTCCCATACTTGTAACGGAATAGAACAAAGTGTCTTCAAAACTCTTATGTTACCAATACTTTAATGACACTTTGCTTCGATGTTATGCATCTATAGATGCATAATCCCTACAGGATAATACTTCCTTTGGAAGTATTACAAACTTAGCAGTATCATTTATGATGCTGCCAATAGGAAATTTCAAAGGAATTTCCTATTAACAAAAAATGGGTAAAACCCTCAAATTAAAAGGAGAAAAAAATTATGAAATTTGTATGTAATGTATGTGGTTATGTTTATGAAGGCGAGAAAGCACCAGAGAAATGTCCAGTATGTAATGCACCAGCAGAGAAATTCTCAGCACAGACAGGTGATAAGGAATGGGCTGCAGAACACGTAGTAGGAATTGCTAAAGGTGTTAGCGAAGATATCATGGCAGATCTTAGAGCAAACTTCAACGGAGAATGTTCAGAAGTTGGTATGTACCTTGCTATGGCTAGAGTTGCTCATAGAGAAGGATATCCAGAAATTGGTATGTACTACGAGAAAGCTGCTTACGAAGAAGCAGAACATGCTGCAAAATTTGCTGAATTATTAGGTGAAGTAGTGACAGATTCTACAAAGAAGAACTTACAGATGAGAGTTGATGCAGAAAATGGCGCAACAGCTGGTAAATTCGACCTTGCAAAACGTGCAAAAGCTGCAGATCTTGACGCGATCCATGATACTGTTCATGAGATGGCTAAGGATGAGGCTAGACACGGCAAAGCTTTCGAAGGATTATTAAAAAGATATTTCGCATAAATATATGCATTATCGAGTTACTAATTTTAGATAATAAATAAATGATTTTATAATACAAACGCCGTACGAATTATTCGTTACGGCGTTTGTTATTGTTTTATAAGCGGTGTTCCCACACATCTTTTAATTCGGTGTACACCATTTCTTCTATTTCTGTTGCTATTCTTTTTGCCTTTCTTTCATCGAACTTTATTTGTTCCGCAACTGCCAATAACTCCTTCATCCCCGGGTCTCTTCCATTTCCATCTACCGTAGTGGCATGCTCTCCACCTATAGAATTGCTGTAAGTCAGATCATAAGCTGGCGCCAACTGCCATCTTTCATCCTTATAGAGATAGGAAAAGTTCTTAGCGTGATCATCCCGATTATGGGCAAATACATTAAAGCACATCAGGCGATACAGCTTTTCTATTTCTTTATAATCTTTGGTTAACTGCATAGTCAACTGCATTAAAATATGGTAATCCAGGTTTGGGATTCTATGAGATGTTTCCAATAAACCGCTTACAGATACCATATGAATCCTATCCCCGCCATTCCTGTCAAATCGTTTTACTGCAAAATATCCCGAAGTTATTTCCGAATCCAGTAACCGTGTCTCCGGCATTTCAATTTGGCATTTCTTAGCACATAGAGAATACCGATATTCCTGTTCTCCTATGTTGGGAATGTCAATGGAGGATGGAAACTTTACGATCCATTCCTCACCATCCATCTGATAAAATATTTTTGGTCTTGCCCCTCCAGAGGAACCTCCCATTTGAAATAGTGCGTCCAGATTTTCTGAATGCTCTGTCTCGAACATTTTCTTACATTCTGTGGCAATTTGATCCAAGGTTAGTGTATCCGTTCTCTTTTCCAGATAATTTTCCGGCTGGTATGTCAGTGCACCCATGCCTGTTGATGCCACAATTGCCAGGCGATTGACACTATCTATTTCCGCGGGATTTATTTTATCCTTTGTCAAAAGGCGATCCACCAGCAATCTACCCCATCCATCCGGCAGACTGTCCGCAAAAACACCATATAGTCCATCAAAAGGATCATATTTAGGGGGCAAAAATACACCTTTTTGAAGTGGCAGGGAAAAAGGACTTATAGAAAATCCCCTTGCTATCCATTCCTCATCATATTCAAAAGCAACCAAGTGCCCTGCTGCAGATGCCAAAGTTCCCACCTTTTGATTTCCCATGAATACATTTATCGATTTATAATTGTTCATCAATTACCTCCTGTATGGATGCATATGCTTTTTTTGCAAAGAGTTGTGAAAAATCGTCTTCATAGCCCAGTGCAAATGCAATCTTGATAAGTGAGGATAGTGATATTTCTCCTGTTCTCTCAAATCTTTTAAGAGAACCCAGGCTGACATTGGAGCTTTCGCTTAATGTCTGCTGTGTTATTTTTTTCTCCTTTCTCCTCGCTTTCACCTTCGCTGCTATTTCCATATTTACATCCTTTGGAGATTTCAAAAAATTAAACTCATTCATAGTTCATATTTTAATCTTTTTTTGTAATTTTTGCAACTAAGATTCATATATGAGCCATTTTTTCTGTTTTTCTCATAAATAGTTTCTCACTACTTTCTCTCCAGCACAGCGATCACATCCCTGAGTGATTCCTTCACCTCTGCCCCAAAGGCATCCTCCGGGTACTTCATATCAGGGATACAGATTGCCTTCATCCCTGCACGGGCTGCGGCGTGGAGCCCATATTCGCTGTCCTCCAGTACCATACATTCCGAAGGTTCCGCGCCGACTTTTTCTGCCGCTTTCAAAAAGATCTCCGGGTCCGGTTTCCCATTTTTTACTTCGTTCCCACAGACTACTGCATCAATATAGGAGAGCACTCCTGCTGTTTCCAGGATCTTATCCACCCGATCTCTGCCACTGCTGGTGGCTACAGCCACTTTATAATGATTCTCTTTCAGGTATTTCAGTAGTTCCAGCAGACCATCCTTACGTGGCATCTCTTTGAGAAGTCTTATGTCCAGACGTTTCGTTCCCTCTTTCCACACCTCTTCTATGGGAAAATCATCTCCAAATTCATGATAGAATTTGCTCCAGATAGTGTTTCTTACCTGACCCAGCAAGGTGCAGTAGAACTCTCTGGTCATGTGATATCCCATCTCTGTCAGCAGCTTCTCATATTCCTCAAAAGTCACCCGTTCACTATCAATCATTAATCCATCCATATCGAATAGAATTGCTTTTATCATATCGCCATATCCTCCATTTAAACGCAAAAACCTCACACAGAAATTTTACTTTTTATTATTGTCCGATTCATTCATAGGTTTTCAGGATATCAATTAACTGTTCCTCAGACATGATCTGGATGCTCTTCATACCCAGCTTTTCTGCTGCTTCCACGTTTTCTTTCCGGTCATCCAGAAAGATGCATTCCTCCGGTCTCAATCCGTATCTGTCAAACAGACATCGATAGATTCTCTCATCAGGCTTTGCGATCTTTATTTCATAGGACACCACTTTTCCATCGATATAATTCAGGAAATCCGCTCCTTTTGTATGAATCTCAAAAAGCTCCTGGGAGTAATTGGACAGGAGATAGATCTTGTATTCTTTTTCCCGGAGCTTTGGAAGAAATTTCCATACTTCCGGTCTCTTCACCGGCATGAGATCCGCATGTTCAATGAACCAGGTAAGATCCTCCTGATATTCAGGAAACTCTTTCCCGATTCCCTGGATCACATCACACATGTTCAACGTTCCCATATCAAAGTCTGCCCAGAGCTGATTAGAAAATACGGTTCTTCCTATTTTCTCTGCCCGTTCCTCAGGAAGTCCATGATCTTCCATAAGCATCTCTTTCCATCGATAACCCAGGAGCACTTCTCCCACATCAAATACAATATTTTTAATCATGATGGTTCCCTTTCCTGTAAATCCTTTATTTTAATCTTCCATTTTAATCGTCTATCCCCAGTCATCCTCAGTTATCTGTCTTACTCTTCTTATTATAATAATTGATGATTATAATTTGATGTAACGATTCAGAACCCCATGGGCAAAATCGCTTCTTCGAAGCTTTCCTTTTGCTTATGCGCTTACCGGGATTTTCTATCCTGCTGTGGCCTTACAGCACGTTGCGGTTTTCTCCCCGAAGAAATGCTTCCGCATTTTTACACACTTCCTCCACCAGCCTCATTCTGGCTTCTGTACTTGCCCATGCCATATGGGGGGTAATGATGAGTTTCGTGCTGTCCTTGATTCTGCCCAGTGGATTTTCCGGTTGGATAGGCTCTTTCCCTATGACATCCAGTCCTGCGCCGCCGATCATATTCTCTGTGAGAGCAGTGTAGAGATCCTTATCATCTACAACAGGTCCACGCGCCACATTCACCAATATAGCGGAGTCCTTCATCTTACAGAACGCTTCCAGATCGAAGATTCCCCTGGTCCTGTCTGTGAGTGGACAGTGGATGGAGATCACGTCGGATTCTTTCAGGAAAGTATCCCAATCCACCCGCTGATATTCCGAGGAGTTATTCTTGCCGGAGGCTGAGAAGAAGACCACTTTACATCCGAAAGCGGTGGCGATCTTCGCAACTGCTCTGCCGATATTTCCCATGCCGATGATGCCCCAGGTCTTCCCATCCAGCTCAAAAAAAGGCAGATCAAAGTTAGAGAAACGGGGCTGGGAACCGTAGGTGCCTGATTTCACATAATCATCATAAAAACTGAGATTTTCCAGCACTGCCAGCGCCAGCGTTATGGTATGCTGTGCCACTGCCGCTGTGGAATAATTTCCCACATTTGTCACTTTGATTCCACGACTCTTTGTATAATTCATATCAATGTTATCCACACCGGTGGCGGTAACACAGATCAGTTTTACATTTTCTGCATCCTTCAAGGTGCTTTCATTCATAGGGACTTTATTCACAATAATAATATCCGCATCCTTGATCTTTTCCGGCGTATCCTCCGCCAGACTGACCGGATACTGGGTATACTCACCTAATTTTTCAAAACAACTTACATCGATATCTGTTCCAAGACTGTTTCTTTCCAGCAATACAACCTTCATTTCATGTCCTCCTATTCTTGAATCTGACAGAACAAAGTGTCTTCTACACTCTTATGTTACCACTACTTTAATGACACTTTGGGCAATGTTATGCATCTATAAGATGCATAATCCCTCCGGGATAATACTTCCTTTGGAAGTATTACAAGCTTAGCAGTATCATTTATGATGCTGCCAATAGAAAATTTCTTCGAAATTTCCTATTAAAGAACAAAAAAACTTCACATAGGTGATTTTATCATCTAACCTATGTGAAGTCTAGAAAAAGAATGTTATTCTGTTTTAAAATCCTGGTAAATAAAGTCTGGATATTTGCCCTTGGGCACCACCATACTTATGGTTCCTTCGCTCCCATTTTCCCTTTGGAAACTCACTTCAAAGGTGATTCCCTGTTCCATTGGATTCAGTACATAATTTCCCCAGGAGAAAGTGCCTGGCACCAGAACTGCTGCCAGTTCCTGAATCTTCTTTCCATCCTCCGTCCCCTGATAGCTGATTTCCTTGTAATCACCCTGATAATTCCCTGCATGTTCCTCTGTAAGACTGCCGCTTGCCTGAATACTTCTGATCTTATCAGCGTCCACTTTCACAAGTAAATTTTCCTCTGCAATGCCGTGATTTTCCAAAAGCGCCAACGTCTTTTTAAAGGACGGGTAGATATAGTAGCCATAGAGCTGCTGCTCATACCCTCCATCTGCCAAGACCGTCGGCTTGATGCGCAAGATAGGCATTTGTGTCTGTAAATCATGTACTGACATCTGTGTCATTTCTTCTATATAAGTCTTTTGGATTTCCTGGATATCTTCCTTAGTGATGCTGCATATCCTGGTATCCGTGGTGTCATAAATTGTTATTTTCTTCACAAGATCAGGCGCTGTATTTACGATTTCCGCAAACAGCCCTGCATGGGCTTTATATTCCGGATTCCGGTAAATGCGCTCCACAAGATCCAGCACCTCATTTACATCTGCAACATAGCGGCGATATTCCGTCTTTCCATTTTTCATGTTATAACGAATCATGTAAATCATTCTACTGTTATCCGCCCAATCGTTGTCTTCCTGCAGTTTCCTGGTCCTTACCTCCTCAATTCCCACTTTTGCAAGAGCAAGGGTGGTATCAATATCTGTAAGCTTCATATTCTTCATCTGCCTTGCCTCATTATTTTCAGCAGAATCCTGGCTATATACCACTTTTCCATTTTCCAGTTTCAACTGTCCATCATACTGATCCCCATTTATATTGGAAAAAAATACCCCTGTACTCTCTATTTTATCCCCTTCGGGAAGGTAACTATCGTATCGGAACACATCCTGCTGAAAGCAGATGGCGATGATCACTGCCGTCACAAGAGCACCTGACAACTGCAATTTATGCTGTACCACCGCCCTGAAATCAAAGCGATAGATGGCTTCCATGGTGGCATGCATCAGCGTACCCGTAAAGAGAAGTCCGAACCAGAACCATCCTTTCCCTTCACCGTTGGCGATGGAATCAAAGAGAACCGCCCCCAATAAAGCCATAGGTATGACACATAGGATGCGAATGACACTCTCTGTGGATCGATATGCCATTGCTCTTTCTGCCGCCTCGGAGGGTCGTTTCCGGTATACCCATACGGCGATGATCAGCAGTACCACTGCCATGGCAAGACTGGCCAGTAAAAATGGCATGGCTGCTCCTGCATTCTTCGCATTTTCCCCTGCCATGTCAATATAGTGATAATATGCGGAGACTGGGGAGAAGATCATCAGCCTGGTGGATGGGAAAAGACTGTATGTATAGTAGTAGTAGGTCTGCATGTACTGCTGAAAATATGCATAAAAAGTCTGGATAGCCACCGGCGCATAGAATAGAAGTACATAGCTTCCCGCCACAGCCACAGCCAGATTTCCTGTGAGCATCGCTGCCAGTATCACCGTGTGATAGGTAAACAGGAAATACACGCTATGTACACAGAATGCCAGTGGCAGTTCTGCCAGGACGGACAGTGTGAGAAATCCCTGCATTCCTGTGATCAGGAGAGAGAGCGCCTGCATAAGTACGTACACCAGCAGATAAATATAAATTCCATCCAGGTAATACGCCAGGAACATTTTCTCTCTTTTTATGGGAACGCTGTGGTAGAAATCCGTTTTCTTCCTGCTGAACAGATAAGTGAAGCTGCTGAGTCCCAAAAAGACGGCTAACAGGATAATTCCCACCGAATAGGAACCATTGACTGCTGTATAAAAATGTTTCACATGAAGCGTGGCATCCTGGATATAATTGGAGGAAAAGTTTCTTATACTCTGTAAGGACATCAATAAGTAGATGGGACGCATGAGAAAGAAACCTATGAGACTCAGTACCATGAGCCAGATTCTCCTCTTCATATCTTCCTTTTGCAGATTAATAAATAAGTTTTTTAATGTCATAGCCCACTACCTCCGTCTCACTGATGAAGATCTCCTCCAGGGACAATGGCAGGATCTCCGAAAAAATCATATCTTTTGTAGCCAGTATATTTTCAAGCTCTGTGCGGTCTCCACGAATGGTGAAGGTGTACAGAGTTCCTCTCATCTCCGTTTTCACGATCTCCACTTCTTTGATAAATTCTTCCCGGGACAGATCAGACTGAAATACACATTGTACTTTATGTAGATTCAGTTTCATATCATCGATATCCTTGGACAATAACACACCACCCTTATGGAGTACGCCCACATAATCGCAGATATCCTCTAGCTCCCTCAGATTATGAGATGCGATGATGGGTGTCAGCTTACGATTCTCGATTTCGCTGATAAAGAGGCTTTTAATCGCTTGACGCATCACCGGATCTAACCCGTCAAAGGTCTCATCACACAGAATATATTTTGTGTTGGCACAGATGCCCAGGATTACTGACACCTGTTTTTTCATGCCCTTTGAAAAAGTATTCAACTTTCTGTTGGTATCCAATTCGAACTGCTGCATCAGACTCTGGAACCGCGTCTGGTCGAATAAAGGGTAAATTCCATGATAGAACTTCATTATATCGCCAGGTGTGGCATTGGACAGAAAATACTGATCATCAGAAATAAAGAAAATCTCTTTTTTGATCTTTTCATTCTCATAGACCTCTTCTCCGTCGATGGTCATTTCTCCTTTGTCCTGTCTCAAAATACCTGCCAGAATCCTCAAAAATGTGCTTTTTCCGGCACCATTTGTACCGATCAGACCGAATACACATCCGTCCTGGATGGTAAGATCAATCCCCTGCAATGCCGGGATTGCTTCATAATTTTTGGTAATCCCTCTCACTTCGATCATTTTTATTCCCCTTCTTCCTCGTAAGTCATATCGATCAGTGTCTCTAATTCTGTTTTACTGATGCCTAACTGTTTCGCCTGTTTTGCTGCTTTCTCCACATGTCCCATTGCAATCTTTTTCTCATTATCCATGTACTTATCCCTCGCTGATACAAAGTTTCCTCTTCCCTTCACCGTATAGATGAAGCCATTGCTCTCCAATTCCCCATAAGCCCGCTGAATCGTGTTGGGATTAATGGATAATTCCACCGCAAGATTGCGCACCGATGGCAGTTTCATGTCTTCTGCAAATACTCCTTTAACGATCAGATTCTGTATCTTTTCCACCACCTGCTCGTAGATGGGACGTTTATCCTGATAATCAATATGTATCATTTCCGTCCTCCTTCTCAACTTATTGCTTATTTCTTAGAATCTCCTGAAATCTTTTTCATTTTTAAATTTCCAAAACAAAAAGCGTATACCAAGTGTACTAACTCAACTAATACACTTAATATACGCTTTATTGATTATCCTGTCAAGCCAAAAATTCTTTTAACAGCTCTTCCAGTTCCTGTTCCTCCGATTTTGTAAAGAGAACTTTCTTTGTCTTATTCAGGTTCTCATGGAGTTCCAACTGTAATTCTTTTTCCCGCGCCTTCTCTCTTTCCTGCTTCAGATCAGTATTTTTCAGCTCACATATCATATCATTTTCCAGATACTGCACCATATTTGTCTTCACGATAAATTCTCTCTTGGGAATATCTATCACTGTGGTAATGGAAAAATAGACATATAATCCCAGAAGGCTAATCATATAATAAGGAAGAAGCTCGCCGATACTGGCCCCTTCTATGATGCCTCTGCACGCACCCAGACCTCCCAGAAATATGGTGAGAAGTACTGCCTGTCCTGACAGATGACTTAATATGGATATGGGAAACCCTCTTGAACCTCTGCCACTCATATATCGATCTACAAATACCGGCACATTGACTGTACCGTTATTCGTTCTGTAATAATTGGAAAATTTTACCTTGCATTGCTCCAGGTATTTATGATGGCTCAACTGCATTTTTTCCGTCTCTTTGATTAATTTTTGGTATAACACACCAATCATAATATGTGTGAAGATGCCCAATAATAATAGTAAACTCATACTTGCTAAAAACACTTTTGAACTCCTTTCCCCGTAGATTTATAACCTCTACATTTCTTTTTATTGATATGATTTTTGTATTCTTTTTACACATTCTTTCTATACACAATTATAATTTAAGTATTGCTACATCTCAATCAGTTCAAACACAGAATGCATCTACATATTTCCCCTTAAATTACCACAATAGGGTGGAAAATTTCCCATAATTCTGCTATAATCGCTATGTTTCATCAAGAAGGTGTTGAAGACACTTTGGCCGATAGGAATTTTTGAAAAAATTTACTATTAAAAGAAAGGAGATATGATTATGAGATATCAACCAAAAGGAGTCTGTTCCAGCTCCATCGATATAGAAACAGATCATAATATTATAAAATCTGTCAGTTTTACAGGAGGATGTAATGGAAATTTACAGGGGATTTCCCGTCTGGTAGAAGGCATGCCTGTGGAAGAAGCAATTTCAAAGCTAAAGGGCATTAAATGTGGCTTTAAGTCTACTTCCTGCCCCGATCAATTGGCTCACGCCCTTGAATCTATGATCCACGATAATAATGAATCAAATTTCCGTTTCCATTCTGGGAGGTAATTGACTTATGAAAAGAATCGTTCTCACTGGTGGTGGTACCGCCGGACATGTCACACCGAATATGGCATTATTACCCAAATTAAAGGAATTAGATTATGATATCCATTACATCGGCTCCATGGATGGAATGGAAAAACGTCTTATGGCAGACTTCGACATTCCTTATTATGGCATCTCCACCGGTAAATTTCGTCGATACTTTGATGTGAAAAATTTCACAGATCCTTTTCGTGTATTAAAGGGTTTTTCAGAGGCTCGAAAGATCTTGAAACAGATTGTACCGGATGTAGTCTTCTCCAAAGGAGGATTTGTCAGTGTTCCTGTGGTACGAGCTGCTGCAAGTCTGGGGATTCCCTGCATCATCCATGAATCTGATATGACGCCCGGCCTTGCCAATAAGATCTGTATCCCCGTTGCCCGCAAGATCTGCTGCAACTTTCCTGAGACCCTTGCTAATCTCCCTGGGGACAAAGCAGTGCTCACCGGCTCTCCTATCCGGGAGGAACTGTCCCGGGGTGATCGTCTGGCAGGCTTAAAGATGTGCGGATTTACTGCCAATAAACCCGTTATCATGGTGGTGGGTGGCAGTCTTGGTGCAGCTTCCGTCAATAAAGTGGTACGCCAGGCATTGTCAAAGCTATTGCCGGATTTTCAGGTGATACATCTGTGTGGACGTGACAAGATCGATCCTTCCCTGGAACAGATCGAAGGATATAAACAATTCGAATTTCTAAAAAACGATATGAAGGATGCTTTCGCCATGTCAGATGTGGTAATTTCCAGGGCTGGTGCCAATGCCATCTGTGAACTTCTGGCATTGAAGAAACCAAATCTTCTGATCCCACTTCCTGCCGGCAGCAGCCGCGGTGACCAGATTCTCAATGCAAAATCTTTTGAATCCCAGGGCTTTAGTATGGTGATCGAGGAAGAGATTTTAACGGAAAATCTCCTGGCAGATAAAGTGACGGAACTATACAGCTGCAGACATTCCTATATAGAGAACATGGGAAGGAGCAATCAGTTGAACTCCATCCAGACAATTACCAATCTGTTGGAGGAAGTGACTCGAACCCCGGGAAAATAGAAAACTCCGGAAGTGTGTTTTTGAGCACACTTCCGGAGTTTTTTATTTTCTATTTTCTATATTTTTTATTCTTTATTTTTATATACTTTATTTTTATATGCTTCTATTAAAGGCCTGTATCTTTAGTTCCATCTCTCTCCGTGTATTATCCGATGGATTCACTGGATTCCAACAGCCAGTTGGCTGATTTCACATGGTCCAGATCTTTCAGCTTCTTCACAAAGTCCAGATTCAATTCCCCGGTATTTGCCACCTCGCAGGTCATCTCGCAGCTATTTTCACGATTATTCACTGCTCTGATCTTTACACGTTTAAAGTCTGCTTCCAGGATTTCCATCACTTTATCCCCTGTCAGTTCTGCATCTCCACGAACGATGATGAGATATTTGTTCTGCATCCTGGTATAAAAGCTAAATGCGATGAGGATAAATGCAATGAATATGGTAGAGATAAATGCCAGCTTATGAATCTGTGCACCTACACATAATCCCTCTACGATTGCCCAGAAAATATATACCGTATCCTGTGGGTCCTTGATTGCTGTTCTAAATCGAACGATGGATAATGCACCTACCATACCAAGGGAAATAGCGATATTACTGCTGATCATCAGCATGATCACTGCTGTGATGATTATAATAATTACATTTGACACATTAAATCTTGCATTGTAGCTCACACCCGAATATGTAATACGGTAGGTGGCAAATATCACTGCGCCGATGGCCAATGCGATGCACAGAATAAATATGATATTCCCTATATCCAGCGACTGACTGTTCCCTGTAAACCATGAAAGTATTTCTTTTTTGCTCATTTCTTCTGCTCCTTTATTATATATAAGATTCCATGACCGGACGTCCATTTGCATACTTGCCAAAAGAGACGTTATTCAAATGATATTTCTCCAATATCATAGAAATTGGTTTAAATAGCTGATGGTCATACTTCACTTCCAGGATACATGTATCCTCGGGTAGTGATATCCACGGTACTTCTTTTTCAAATAGATCCAACTCCATCTCGGAGGATTTCACATTGGAGTCAAAGGTGATCCTTGTGTTATTCTCCGGATAAATGAATGCTCTCCTGTCATATTCTATCAGAGATACCGGGCGATAGCAATTCAATGTAAGCATGGCATAGAGACGCAGTGCTGTTTCATTGTCATAATCTAGCAGTATCCCGTAATCTCCCTCCTGAATCGCCATGGCATCCTCTCTGCTCACGATCAGACTGCTCTTATGCTGATAGGCTCCGTTTTTCGCTTTGATTTCAAATTTTACTTTTTGATCTTCCGTGTCGTAGATACGAAGGCGAATCTTCCTTCTGATCCGCACACCTTCCCCTTTTTCTGTGAAGTCTCTATTATTCAGTGTATCAAAATACAGACTTCTCACATGATAGGAACCCTGCTTTGAAAACTCGTCCGGTTCCAGAAGAATCTGCATTTCTTCCTGCAGTCTGACACTTTCTATTGGAGAAAGATAGTATTTTTTTTCATTTCGGTATACCGTCAATGCTTCCTGCAAATAATCAACTCCTTTCTACTGTGCCACCACAGGCTCCCTGACATCTTCTTCCCCTTCATTCTGTGCGTAATGATACCCATAGTAGATTCCATCCTCCATACTATAGTAATCATATCCAAGGCCATACGCCGGCAGCGTCTGATTCAGAAATTCCATTCTGGTGGTGAGGAACTGTCGCACCCGCTCACCTTTATCCCACCAGTTACAATTGGTCCACCGGGTACTGTTCAGCGCACCCGCGTAGGTATAGGCGCGTTCATATCCGGATATGCTGCTCAGTCCTTCCGGCTCTATGATTTCCTCTGGATTCAGAAGCTTTTGTACTGCCGGAGCAATTTTATCAGTCCATTGCTGATTTACTAACTGTGCAAAGTCTCCATGCTGATAAATCGCCGTCCAATAACCGGCTCCCACCAGATCACCCTTCATACGACCCATGACCCAGCTCTTATTAATATACTCTTCCTCCACAAAGGAATGCTCCACATCCCAGAGATATGCTGCATGTAACAATCCGTCTCCACGGTCGTCCGCATCTTTATAGAAATAGACACTGCCACGCATGGAGGTATCTTCCGTCAATTCATACATCGCCCACATATTTGCAAAAGACTCTGCATCAATGTATTCCGTGTAATATTTTCCTTTCTCATTATAGCCATCCGGTGCGTACACTGCATTCTCAAAATCCTGCCAGAAATCAGCGATATAGTTTACCTGATTTTCCGATGCATAGTTATTACTTTTTAAGGAGATGGCGATTCCCCTGTCACTTACAAAACGGCTTTGGGTTCCATCATAATCCTGGGTATCCAATTCCAGAAGGTATCCGCCTGTGTAATCCTGGGGTTCTTTCTCGATCTGATACCAGATTCTCTCCGCACCTGTATCGGGATTCTTCCAGTGCACCTGCTCAAACCCTGTGAGATCATTGCCATTCATTTTCTTCGTCTGTTTATAGAGATTGGTGATGGGGATTCGATTATTATCGATTCCCATTTTCTCTGAGAGAAGATAGGTGCCCAGGAAATTATTATCAATATAGAGATTCACAATCTTGGATTCCAATGCATAAGGAATCTGCATTTCTTTGGTCATATCCTGTATGATACGATAGCTCATCAGGGAATTATCGCGATAGCCAGGCAATAGCGCAAAATCTTTATTTGCCCCTAATCCCAGTAAATCGGAATCTACTTTTAATTTGATACTGTATCCCTTTTTGGCCGCCAGCCAGGAGTCATTTCCTCTTCCCTTGACACGATCCAGCAATCCCGTATAGACTGTGGCTCCTTTTTCATTCAATATGGTGGTTTCCCCAGCCAGTTGATTAAGCTTACTGAGATTCAGGTAGGAAAGTCCCTCTCCATTTGCCTCATTGGTATCTATGAAAACAGACGGAATGGTATCATTTTTCAGAAATTTAAATTTGTAATGAATCTCATCATGATCATACTCCAGTTCTGTAACGTCCAGAGAAGTCACCAGGGTGTCTGTATCCCCCTCCGTAAAGGTAAGTGCAACTGTTCTGCTATCCTCATCCGCACCCTCTGGAATGGCAAAACACCATGCTTTTTCATTTTCGGAATAGTATCCTTTCAGTTCCCTGCTGTTCCCGGATACCCTGATTCCCAAAGTTGCCTTGGCGATGAGATTCGCAGGGGTCTGCGTGAGCACCGGGGATTCCTGATCCATGATCCAGCTGTCCCAGCCCCTTGCGGTGTAGAGATTATGCAGCTGATCCAGTCTGTCATTGAGAACCTGCAGCATCGTCCGGCTCTCCTCCGGCAGAGTCTCATCTCCTCTATAATTGTTATATAGGGCAAATGCTCCCTCTGTTTGATTGTAACAATATTCCACCACTCCGGAACTGCTGTCCCCTGTGATGGATGATCCCGTTCCGCCCACTTCATAATTGACACAGTTGGAGACATGCCCTGAGGATTTTCCTACGATTCCTCCGGATGTCTCCCCCTGAACTATAATCTGACTGCTACAGTTGACAATAGCTCCCGATTCTATCATGGAACTGGCGATTCCTCCGCTGATCATGCCCTGGACAGTTCCATCTTTTACCGTAAGATTGCATACCGTGCCTGCCAGATTCACGAACAGTCCCGCTTCTCCATCCGGCACCTGTATATTCAGGTTGGAGATCACATGTCCATTCCCATTAAATACACCCTGAAAATTACTGGCTGCGTCTGCTGTTCCCACATGGATTCCCTCTGTCATGATGCGAAAATTCAGATCTGCCAGCAGTTCCACATATTGTCCAGCATAGGTATTTCCTGCATTTACATCATCCGCAAATTTCAGAAATTCTTTTTCATTACGGATGAGGAAAGGATTCTCCATACTTCCCTGAACTGCCTCTGCCGTGGTCGTGGTATCTACCAACGTGCCCAGCGAACTTTTGGCCGTATTGTCAGATGCTTCCTCCTGGTCCGCAGACCCTGTATCCCCCACGATTCCTGTTCCATATAAAATCGTAAAAATTGCGAAACATGACAGTACTGTCAGAATCGCAATATTTATTCCATACTTTATGAACGTTTCTTTCTTTTTGTGCATTCCAAGCCGTGCCTCTTTATTCTTCTATTTTCTCTGTGTTTCCAAGGATAATATTTTTGATATCCTCCAGCTCTTCCTGGGAAGGTTCTGTTGGATTCCAGCCGATCCTCTGGTCGTCATCCTTATATCTGGGGATCAGATGCATATGGAAATGAAATACAGTCTGTCCTGCGATTTCTCCATTATTCTGTACAATATTAAACCCATCACATCCCAGCTTTTTCGTCATTTTGATCGCCATTTTCTTAGCCAGTTTAAATACTTTTCCAGCTACCACATCCGGCAGTTCATATAAGTTGGCATAATGGTCCTTGGGCAATATAAGTGCATGTCCTTTAGTCGCCGGACCCAGATCCAGAATCACTCTGAAGTCATTATCCTCATAAATCGTCTTTGACGGAATATCTCCATTTGCTATTTTACAAAAAATACAATTGTCTTCTCTCATCTAAGTATCCTTCCTCTCTATTTCAATTCTATTCCCATTCTTCTACGATTTCCTGTACTTACACCGTTATAGGTACATCTGCCTGTCTCTGTCCTGCCTGTATCCTATTTGTGCACGATTTTGTATGGTTCTTTTCAGAATTATTTCATAAATACGAATATCTGATCCAGTGTCCGCAGTATTTTAAAGTCCCCTCGCATCTTCATACTGCCTCCCATAAATCCACGCTGGAATGTCATTCTGGAAAATACGATGTCATTCATCACTGTCTCTTCCATCTCGATCTCTACATCCGCCTTCTCCACGGTTCCATAGTAACACTTTAAATCCCCATTATTGACCTGTATGATCAGGGTTGACTTTTTCCCTGTAATAGTGATCTTATAGATAGCTTTAAATCCTGCCTGGGGTTTAAAATGGTCCTGGAAATCTTGGATATAGGAATCCTCTTTTGCATTGAGTTCCTTATTTCCAATCATATCTTTAAAGTAACTGGCCAGTTCCTGGATATCCTCTTTCTGCTTCTGTACATACTCATCATCCGCCGCATACTGGGATAACTGCTCTGACTCCTGTGGTGTGAGATCCGTATTTTTCGTGAAAGATACCATCTGTTTTACGGCCTGATTACTTGCCGGAAAACTTGGCACTTTCTGATTAATGGTACGGTAGATATTCTCCGCTTTCTTTTCGATGATCTTCGTATAGCCTTCATTCATCTCAAGGTTCAAAGTATCCGGTATGTATCCGCAGATTCCGCTACAGGGCAGACCACCCAGGATCTCCCATGCGGTAGCCAGCGTCAGCTTACCGTCTCTCTCTCCGTAGGTGGTGGACATCACCACCGGGCACATGTAGATCTTACTGATCTTCTCTTTATCCCCATACAGAAAACAGGCGTCCAGAAACTGCATCATGAATCCGCCTATGCCATACCACTCTACTGTGGATGCCAGAATAATACCATCCGCCTCTTTCAAAGTCTTAGGTAATGTGGTGATGGAATTTTTCATCTCGTAGAGATTATATCTTTCTACATTTACATTTAATTCCTCTAATACTTCCTGCATTTTGTTGATGACGAACAGCGTAGGATCACCGATCAGACCTCTTCCACCATAATAGATATTAACTTTCATTTTTCACGCTCCCCATTCCAAAAGTACATAAAAATCCTGTAATCAAACCACCAATATGTGCTGCATTATCAATATGTGTTCCCGTAAATCCACTATAAAGAGAATAAATGATCAGAAATAGTACTTTTCCCAATGTAATATGTTCCAGATCTCCCCGATGGGTCAGGGCAAGCCATAACAACGCTCCGATTACACCAAAGATCGCCCCGCTGGCACCCACAGAATCCACATTGCTTCCCACCATGATGCTGAATACCATGGACAGGATACTGCCACCGATCCCGGACAGAAAATATAGTGTAAAATACTTGATATGTCCCATATTTTTCTCAACGATCTCACCCAGAAAATAGTACATGACCATATTACTGAACAAGTGATGTACATCCGCATGTAAGAACATACAGGATATCACCCTGTAAAACTGCCGATCACGCAGCACCCCGGCAACATTCAAGGCTCCTACATTATACAATAAATCTCCTGAAAATGTACAGATAAGAAAAATGAGTATATTGATCGCTGTAATTCCTATTGTAATATAAGGATACTGCCTGATATCTTTTTTATAGGTAATAGGAGATGCCCCTGTCTCTTCATTCTGATTTACATAATCTATGGATAAGCACTCTTCCAGTATATGTTTCATTCCATAGAAATCTTCCACTTGATTTTCATAGATCATGAGGCGTCTTTCCACAGGCTCCAATATCCAGCAGAACGTATCATGCTCTGTAATTTTCTTAACCTTCTCCAGATCAGAACTGATGATCAGAGACAATACGTGGATATTCTGTATGCCCTTTTCTTCAAAAAGCCGGATTACAGACGCCTTCACATGGTCATACTGCTCTCTTTCCAGATAGAGCCCTTCATGATCTGTTATGAGTAATAATACATTTGTAAGGTTATTTCCCCATTGAAAATAGATGGTGTATTCCATCACATTAGAGGGAATCATCTGGTATCCATTTTCCTGGAGAAACATATCTAAATGCGTCTTCATTTTTGTATTTTCATCGAACTTCATAATGGTTGTTTTGTCTGTATCCATGGTTTATCTTGCCTCTCGCTATAGCGTATCATTTCTATATATACGTGTCAATGATAGGTAAATACTATTTTTCCAAATGCAATTTCGTCATGAATTTCCACTTCCACGGTTTCATTTGCCTCCAGTCTCACACTGTTCTTAAAAGTACCATTGGTAGAATTCAGATCCTCCACATAGACCTTTCCTTCCCTGTTGAAGAACCTTGCATGCATACGGCTGACGGAGGGGTCCCGGATAGCAATATCCACACAGTCCTCTTTTTTACCTATTGTCACCGGTAATTCTTTCAGAGAGTAGACATGTTGCTTTCCTTTGATCTTCCCTGTTAACTCCCGAAGTTCCTCCTCCTGGAAATCCCCAATGAGCATGGTATTTCCCAGATAGCTCTGTCCTGTGGCAGGTATTCCGGTCTGGTAGATTCCTTCCTCTGCCACCATGCCACAGCTTCCCTCCCTGGAGGTGAGAAAATCATAGATTTTTATGGATTCAGATTGGGGTTGATTATCTTCTTCTGCATACCCTTCCTCCACCATAGGCTTTTCTTTCTTTGTGTATGCATATTTTTCCATATCTATGTGACTTTCTGTACTTGTATGCCTTTCCGTATCTCTATGTGTTTTTGCACCTATATATCTGTCTGTACTTATATGCCTTTCCGTATCTGTATGTCTCTCTGCACCTATATGACTGTCTGTACTTGTGTGCCTTTCTTCACCTGTATACCTTTCTACGTCTATATGTCTCTCTGTACCTGTATGTCGTTCCATATTTGTATGGTTGTCTCTCATAAAGGTATTTTCCTGCGTCCCTTCCCAAAGATCTGCTTCATCCCGGTTATCTGTCTCTTCCTGATCTACCTTTTTCTTTGCCTGATCTATGATAAGTTTTATGATCGACCCCATCATGACCATACCTCCCAGACCTATCAATAGTAAGAATTGCTGATAGGTAATGCTCTCCGGTAACAGTCCCGCTGCCTTGGCATAGATTACAACTACCATACCAAGGAAGGATAGGAACCCAACGCGAAGTGTAGTCCTGGTACCAGAATCCTTCTTATGTTTATTCTCAGATATTTCATCCACATTTTCGTTATAGTGGGATTCTCCTTTGAAATCTTCCGGAGCCAGTCCGTCCTCATGGTAATCCTCCACGCTTTTTGGCTGTAATTCCTCCCATGGATCTTTTGATCGGGGTGCCGCCGATTCCTCCGATAAGACGGATGTTTCTTTCTCGTTTACCATCATACTGGACAGATTCAGGATCTCCTCCAGTATAAAATTGGTGTTTCGGGTATTTTTATAGATTTTATATGCCAGCATGACCGCTTTTTCATCATCATGATTCACTCTGTTCAGTATGTATTCCACCAACTGCCGGAATGCTTCCTTTGCACTTCCCTGATGGTCGGGATAGAAACAGACCGATAGATCCTGTGTCTCCACGTTCATATAGATGTAAGCGGGATCAATGACAATGTGATCCGGATCAATCAGGTATTCTTCCGCTTTGCGAAGTATTTGGTGAAAATGAAACAAAAATGCATTCAAGTCCTCATATCCTATTTCCATATGCTGAAAGATCCGTTCCATGGGCTGCTTCGAACTGATCTCATAATAGATAAAACATTCACTGTCCATATGTCTCACACTGAAAGGCAGGAATCCTGGTAACTGGTTTTCCATCAGCATTTTGACCTCATACCCTGTTGTTTCTGGATTCTCATATGCGATCATCATATAGTTATGATTCAAATCTCTTTTATAATTTACATTCAATTGTTCTCTCTCCTATGATCTTATTCTCTGCCTAGCTTTTCCAGCTTTCTACAGCTTCTTATAAAGTCTACTTCATCCAAAATAGCAGCCTTCTTCTCCACCTGGATATTCCATCCATTTTCATATCCCTGATTTCTTAATAATGTGGCAAAGGGAATTGTGACCTTTGTCCCGGATATCACCTTTACCATCTTACTATCACACTGCATATCCATTGTTACCCCTTTGCCCGTGAGAATCTTTTTATCATACAAGTGTGATAATTCCTCTTCCGTATAGCGCTTTCTATCCAGAGTGTTATCCCTCAGCTCTTCGTCGTAGATACTTCCGCGAAACGCCGCCACATAAGTCTTCTGATCCATAATGCATCTGTCATACAAGAAAAACCCCAGATAGAGCAGCATCACCGTAATAATTATTATAACTGGCATAATAATAGATGCCTCCACTGTAAAGCTTCCTTTTTGATCACTTTTTCTATTCCTTCTCCTATTCTTCTCTCTCATCTCAGATCACCACAGGAATATATGCTGTATGCCATATGCCACCAGCAGCGCAGGTACAAAAGGCAATTCTGTCTTCCTGCTGACACGCTTTATCATCATCAATACCATAGAACAGAGTGCAATCAGAAAAAATGCTATTATCACAACACCGACGATTTTTGACAGCCCCATGTACATCCCTATGATGCCAATCAGGTACCCATCTCCAAATCCGATTCCTTCCCTGGTGATCTTTCCCAACACCAGACAAATCAGTCCCGGGATGACACCCCAGGGAACACATTTCAACAGCTCCCATCTTCCCTGATAGCATCTCCATAAAAGTACAGGGAGAAGTAATATCCCATATATGATCAATACTCTATTTGATATTCTTTTCCTCTTTAGATCCGAAATACTGGTAATCACTAACAAACTAATTATTATAACATTTATCAAAATACTCATTTCTGCTCCTTATCCGCTGCATCTCTCACATAGCGTCCTTCCACCTGTCTCACTCAGGGGTATTGTATACACCGTTCTCTTCAACCCACTACATGCGGAGGATCTATGATATCTGTCCCCCTGTCTGGCGATGATGATCATATCACTTTGATTATCATTTCCACACAATTCGCAGGGGTAATACTTCCCTCCTGCATCATTTCTCATATCTGACAGGTCCTTTATAGACGCCGTGGTGACAGAAAGTTCCAGGTGGGTACAGTTTCTATTGGTATGATAGGCACTTCCCGTTTCCGTCACATACACATATTCCTCATCCTCCGAAAGAGTGCTGTCGCAGGCTTTTGTATTGTCGTACCCCGTCCACGCTCTCATACGGCATCGATTCATAAAGGGCATTCGGGCATGTCCCATGAGGGATGCCATGGACTGCACTTTATATTCCGCCACCAAATCTATGATATCTTCCTCCATAAAAGAAGACTTTAGAAAAGTGATTCCCTCTTTTCCATTCACAACAGGAGAATGATCCAGATATACTTTATCCGCCTTCTCCAACACCTGTTCCTTTACATACAGATGTTGAAACATCGCTGCACCTGCCTGACCGAGCATTCCCTCATCCTGATCCAAAATCTTGTCATAAGCGTAGGCATGTATTGCCATTTCCTGCCCAGTCTGATGCATCGCCATTTCCAAATTGCTGTAGAGCCTTATCATATCAATAGAATACAATAATTGAATCACTGTAAATAGGAAACAGGGTACTGCAATTGCCGCCTCCACCGTGATACTTGCCTTACACTGTGAGACAAATAGAGATGCCCTTTTATCTTTTTTCTTATTTCCTGTGAAGTTTATGTGGTGTTTTTGAATTAGATATGCCTGGAGATTTGCTTTTTTTATAATATGTTCATTATTCTCTTTCCTTATTTTTATTTTTTGATAAAAGGACATTTCTATTTGTCCCCCTTTCTTTTCATCTTCGTATTCTGATTTTACTCATAATAGTAGGGTCTTCGGATACTATATTCATACCCAAATTTGCTTTTACACAGAACCTCTGCCACCATGTAATCGATACAGCCGTCCATACGGAAAGCTTTGTTACCATCAGTCATACGGATATCCATCTCTATCACATCCATGAGACGGTTCACTTTCAGATCCCGATCCATTGGCAGCAGCAGTAATTCCAGATATTCCGTGTAGGACAGCCCTTTTCCGCTGTCCTCTTCTCCATAATCCTTATCTCTAAAATCTGCAATCTGATCGAACTGTAATCTCCAGTCACTGTGAGTCTTCATGAGGGGAATCTTCCCTCCGTCCAGTAAGATCCGCACATCTCCGATACTCTCCGCATAGGCCCATGCCAGCATGAGCGAAAGCTTCACAATCGGTTGGATCTCCGGCATGAGTACTGCACTGGCAATTGCCATTGCCGCCGCATCTGCCTCCCCCACTTTTCCTGCGTCCGACCACAGATGGATGCTATTGGCAACTTGTCTGATCAGTACCAGCTTATTTGTCACGCTGGAGAGATTATCCCTGTCACAGTTCTTCCCCGTCAGAAGATACTCTATTTCATACTGTAACAAGCTTCCTTCCTTTTTCTGCGTATAGCTTCCACACTTTTCTGCCAAATATTTTCCAAATAGAATTTCTTCTATGCTGTTTTCTTTTAACTCCTTGCCCGGAGGAATCCCCACGCCCTCCTGTAATTCTCTTCTCTGTACATACTCCTCCAGTTGGACTGCCTGCGTGGAAACACTTCCTGTATCTTTTAACAGCAGACCCAGAATACCGATACTTTTACTGTCATTCACACCATTTGCCGGGCTATCAATATGTATTTTCTTCTTTTTCCCATCCTCCTCCCGCTCCAGGTTCTGAAGCTTATGCTCCACATCGTTATTTTCGGATGTGATATCTCTGGTATCCAATTGATTATCACGCATGATGTTAAAATGGCTTAATATCTTATCTACCTGATCCAGTCCGGTTTTGTCTTCCATATATTGAATCGCCTGTTTTTTCAGTACCGCTCCCTGCATATCTGTGGCAAAGGAGACTTCCTGGACATCCACGTTGGATACCTCTATGCCCAGCCAGTCCTTCGCTTTATTTCCAACAAAACCTTTGTTGACCTGATAGTTATAGGACATATAATCTTTCATATGCAGCGCTGTATTTAAGAGATCCGGACTGCCTGTCCCATAGGATGTATCTATGAAAAATACATCATACTGATTCAGTAATTCTCTGTGAAATTCCGCAAAAGCGGAGTTCATGCCCATATCAGTGACACATTCCATCTCCATTCGGATGGCACTGACCCTTGCTCCCTGGATCAATGTCAATACCAGCGACAGCATCACTGTTAGGACTAACGCCAGGTAGATGGAGATGACCGCTCTACTTTCTGCTGTATCACCATCTGCCCTGATTACTAAGTCATCTGCGCTGTATCTGCTTGCAGGGAATACTATTTTATGTTCCATATCATTATTAATAGATTGACTTTGCATCTTGTGTGATTCTCGAAAAGGTGTCATTTACCAGGGATACCAGCTGTTTCTTGAAAATGATGACCAGGCCGATCAGCACCACCAGTATCAATATGGTCTCCACAGTTCCGCTTCCTTCTTCCTCCTGCAAGAATCTCATCCACTCTTTTTTCAACTCTTTTCTCATTTTTGTAATTCCTTTCCTTTTTCATTTTTTTTTTGATATTTTTTATTTTGTGCTTTTCTTTGATGCTTTCTTTTATACTTTTCTTCGATGCTTTTCTTTCATACTTTTTTTGATACTTTTTTGATGCTTTTCTTTCATACTTTTCTTTGATACTTTTCTTTCTGCCTTTCTTTATTCTTTTCTTCATGCTTTTCTTTTATACTTTATATTTTGATTTATGTTTTCTTTTTATGTTTTCACTTTATACTTTCCTCTTTTCTCCGATTGACCTATAGGATTACTTTGTCTTCTTACATCGAAAATGATAAGAACGCCGGCACGATTACCACGATCATTACGATTCCGAACATGAGCGTCATGGGTAACAACAGCTTTGTTCCTGCCTCCTCCCCCAATTTTCTTGCCATTATTTTCTGCTCTTCGAAGGCTGTCTTCGATTCCTCCTGAAGGACCTTTTGCAAATTGGCTGATCCTTTTTTCAGATTCTGCGAGAGCAATGTCCCTAGCTTCAGATAGCTTTGTACCTGGCAGCGCTTTGCAAAATTATCATAGCTCTTGCTCTCGGCGATTCCACTCTCCATCTCATGACAGGTGATGAGCATTTCCTCATAGGCGTATCGCTTTTGCTCTTTATTTTTCTGATAGTCTGTGGCGATTCTCTGCCACGCTCTCCGGATGGACATTCCCGCTCCGATAAAGAGTGAGAGCTTACTTATGATTTCCGGGTAATCCCTGGTCATCTCTTTGTTCCGCTCCTCCACCTTTTTATGGATATCCCGATCCATTCCCACAGAAAGGGCGATTAAGATTGTTACCAATAGCAGGCAAAGTCCTGCTGTATAGTTTTCCTGTATTTCTTCCCATTGAATCTCCTTCCCATTTATAGACGTGGGCAATTGCAGATGTGAGATGGTAGCTGTATTCAGATTTTCTTTTTCCACCTGCTCCTCCAACACTTCCTTCCACTCCCCCTCCTTTGATTCCAGGGGCGGATATACCGTCACCTCTTTTTGCAATTCCTTTTTCCAGTCAAAATAAGATACCGCTCCCACTAACCTGACCCGCTCGCCATCCACATTCGCCACCCGCTCGCCCAGCGTTCCATCCGGATTCAATAAGGTATAATCGCTGGTCTCCCACATAATGCGAAACGGATATTCTGCCAAATACGTGGGCAGCTTCATATCAAGTCTCACATCACCTAAGGCGGTATTCTCACCGGGCAATACGCTCTCCAACTCCTGTAGGAACTGCTGATACAGGGATTCTATTTCTTCATCTGTATACCGTCGTTCATGTACCAACACTTCTATATTTTCTTTCCGTACACTTTCATCCACCACTTTTGCAATTAATGTGGTGTTTAGATCACCACCTCCATAGGATTTGCGCTCTATCACATTGCCATTTACCAGCACCCCTGATGACCATACACTTAACAGACTGCACAGGATGATAAAGATTCCTGCAACAGCTATGAGCAGGATAAGGTTGATCTTCTGTATCATGTATGCTTTTTCGATCATTTCCTTGCGGTTGGCAGGGTCCAGACATTGCAATTCTTCATTTCTTTTTCTGATCCTGTCTGTATTTCCCTGATGATTTGAGCGGTATTCCATCATCCGCTGATAAATCTTTTCCGAGACCTGATTCATCCAGCTCTTTGATTTCTCATTTGTCGATCCTTTCATATCTATTCCTTTCTATTCCTTTTTCCTATCTCTTTATTCTTTTATTTCCTTATATTCTATAACTATTCAGGACCCCATGCGCAAAATCGCTTCTTCGAAGCTTTCCTTTTGCTTATATGGTTACTTCGCCAAATAAATTCATAAAAACCAGCTCATTCATGCAAGCATGATTCGCATATTTTTATGAATTTGCCTGGCTCTGAATAGTTACTATATTTTAATATCTGTGATTTTCTGTGCCAGATAATAAGCGACTCCGTACAGTCCGAGGCAGATGCTCATGACGATGACTCCCAGCGGATTGTGATAGAGTGGATCAAAAAATCCCGGGGATGTGGTTCTGATATACAGCACGATAAAGATGGGGATTAGATTCATAATTTTCTGCTCATACTTTTTAGCTGACAGTAGTGTCATGATTTCGTTGTTGACCTGGATTTTCTCACAGATCACGGTAACGGTATCCTGTATGATGCGATTGAGATCACCGCCCATTCTCTTGGCTATCTGGAATATTTCTGCAAAATCTTTGATGGTATCCACGTCACTGCGCCTGCCAAAGTCATAGAGCAGAGCCTCCAGATTTACATTATTATGCAGTCCTTTTATGATAACGGCAAGCTCCTGGCAGATATCGCTTTCTTTGCCAAATAGGAGGACACTGTCCTGATAGCTTTCCCGAAATGCATTTTCTATGGAGTAACCCGCTCTGAGATTTACTGCGACGGTCATAATCGCTTCCTTGAATTGCTGACTTATGTGGTTCTTCCTTTTCTCACACAGTTCTTTTCCCTTTTGCTTCATGTAAAGCGGCAGTATCCATAATAGCAGCAGCACTCCCATCCATGAATGATAGAACACACTCCCCAGTACGCTCACGATTCCCATACCCGTGATTCCATAGAACAGCTTCTCTTTTACCTGAAAATGATAGGTTCTGTAATCATTTCGTTTATTTTCCTCCACCCCTTTCCTCTCATATGTTCCATTTCTCTCTTCTACCCCATTTGTCCATTTTCTTTCCTCCACTCCCTTTGTCCATTTTCTTTCTTCTATTCCATTTCTCCCCTTTATTTTATTGATCTCTTCCATTCTGCTTATCTGATTTACCGGATTCCCGCCGCCTTCCATTTTTCTGTGTGATATAGTGCTTCCTTTTTGCATAAGTTTCCCGCAATGCGACCTCCTTCCTCTCCTGTTTCCACATATTCATAGAGTGGATGTATCCTGATCTCCCCATCGCTGTAGTCCAGGATCTCTATGATCTCCAGGACCTTTCGACTCTTGTCCCGCAATCTGCCCAGATGGACTATGATATCCACTCCTGCTGCGATCTGCCTTTGAATGGCGGATATGGGCAGATCGATTCCCATAAGTACCATGGTCTCCAGACGGGATAACAGATCACGGCCACTATTGGCATGTCCGGTGGACAGAGAACCGTCATGACCGGTATTGAGACATTGGAGCATGTCGATGGCTTCTCCTCCCCGGACTTCCCCCACGATGACTCTGTCCGGGCGCATTCGCAGGGATGATTTGATGAGATCTCTGATATTGATCTCCTTGCAGTCCTCCACATTGGCATTTCTGGTCTCCAGACGCACGAGATTTTCAATTCCCTGTATCTGCAGCTCCGCACTGTCCTCTATGGTTATGATTCTTTCATCTTTGGGGATATAATTGGACAGAGCATTTAAGAAGGTGGTCTTACCGGAACCGGTTCCGCCACTGATCAGAATATTGTATTTTGCTTTCACCAGCTTTTCCAGGAACCCACAGGCTTCCTCTGTGATGGAGCCGAATCCCATCAGATCCTCCATGTTGATGGCTTTTTCCGGAAATCTGCGGATGGTGAGTATGGGACCATTCAGCGCCACCGGAGGTAATACCACGTTGACACGAGAGCCATTTTGTAACCTGGCATCCACGATGGGGGTGGATTCATTGACCACCCTGTTACAACTGGCTACGATCTGCTGTATCACATCCTCCAGTTTTTCCCTGGAATCGAAGGTACTGTTCCACTTCCTTAATTTTCCCTCCTTTTCGATAAAAATATGATCTACGCCATTGATCATAATCTCTGTGACGGTGGGGTCTTCGATCAATTCCTGAAGAATATCTAATTTACGAATGGCATAGAACAGTTCTTTGCTGAGTTTCTCTTTGTCTTTAAGGGGTATGTATGTGGCCTTTCCCTTTTCCATAATACCCGTGTCGATCAACTGGCGGATTTCTTCATCCTCCAGGACGCGGCTCAGATCAATCTGATCCAGAATTTCCTTTTTTAACAGTTGTTTAAGTTCCTGATAACTCTTCATTGAGATCCTCTTTCATGATTGCCTTTACGAAGCGCGCCAGGTCACAGTAGGGAAGCTGCTCCACCTCCATGGGAATATTCTTCATCTGTGGAAAGGCGAACTGTTTGGTCTTCTGTAAAATATCCTGATATTCCAGGGTCTGTAATAATCGCTCATACTGATCGATCTTCGCCATGGACATACCATCTTCTCTGGTGAGGGTATAGACCTTATAGCATTTCTGAAGGATGGACAGCAGTCCCTGGACATTATCAGAAAGATCTAAAATGATGTAATCATAATTCCCCTCCCTCTCCATATACTCCAGAAATTGAACCCATTTCTCTCCCGATATGGAGGACAAGTCCATAAAGGAAAAAGCAGGGGGAATGTAGTCCAGCCCATTGACATTCTCTATCATGCTATGCATTTTAGCGGAAAATTTATCCTGCATCTGATTCATGAGGTACATCATATCGATAATATCTGTCTGATATTCCCGCTTCATGAACTTCCCAAATCCGGAAAATGGTTCAAAATTCAGATACAGGACTCGATTCTTTCTCCCCAAAAATTGTCCCAGCAGTAATGCAAAGGAGGTCTGCAGACATCTTCCAATGGGCGTATAGATGCCAAGCATTTTTACATTTTTTGACAGTCCTTTCTTTTGCTTCTGATGACTGTCTGACTTTCCGTAAACATATAGGATTTCATGAATGATCTTTTCAGAGGATTGGTACTTGGATATCATAAACAGTGCTTCATTTATGACAGTACCCGTTTCAGATAAGAGTACGATATGGCTGGTGTCCAGTTCATTGATTGCTTCTGTGTAGGCATTTTCTGAGAGAATAGTAATCTCGATTTTATTGGACTTGCTAAATTGTAATAATTGTTCCGGGGTTGAGAACATCTGCACCTGAAAGGAAAATGCAACTTTTCGATTTACGTATTCCTGAAATCGATTGGCATAATCTGTCTCTCTGTCACAGATGGCCATTATTTTTTTGCTCAATAAAAACCTCCTGTATATAGTATTGTACTTAGTAATATGGGAATCGTAAAATGAATTTTCTTTTGATACCTGCGTTTGACACAGGTTAAGATCACTGCTTGAATCACACCTATGATAAGTGCTGCAAACATGAGCGTGAACAGCTCACGATACTGATTACTTGATAAGAAGAACCCAATGATGCCAAATAACTTTACATCTCCTGCACCTAAGCCTTTTATCATAAATAAGGGAAATAATATAAGAATTGATAGGATCAGTCCCATAAGGGATGTTGGAATTGTCTGAAGTCCAGACCTTAGAATCTGATGAATAAGCCCTGCTATGAGACTTATCAGAAGAAATTGATTTTGGATGCGTCCCGTATGGATGTCCATAACTGTTGCAACCAACAGGATACTAATTAAAAGGATAATGTCATCTCACCACCTGTCCTTTCTCTTGTGTTGTAGTGAGAATTATAATATGACTTTTCCCTTCTGTCTATAGTATTTTTCCAAATTTATATATTTTGGTACTTTTCTACAAAAATTTGTAAAACTGGATTCCATACAGCAGTAGAACCCCCGGAAAACCTAGGATTCCGCTTGTCAAAGCCGTCAGTGGATTCAATCCCACAGCCACATCAATCTGCTGCCAATCCAGCACCTCATTCATAAAATAAATGCTGATAAGTCCCAGCACCGTTCGCAATATGACGTTCATGAAAAGTTCTGACTTCTTTTTTACGACGCCGATGAATAACACCAGTACACACACTACAATGATGATGATAAACCCTGTCAAATTGTCTGTTATACGATCCATATTGTCCTCATTGTCCGCCAGTCGCCCTCTAGTTCCGTTCTGCTCCAGGCTTTTCCACGCTTTCTATGAAAGTATATGTGGAAGATTTCTTATTATTCCCATTTATTTAACAAGATTTGGAATAAGTTTTGGATTTCTGACTATACTTTCTATAACGATAAATATAATTTGGAGGATTCTATGAAAACATATTTTAGCCAGTCTCCTTACACCGACATGGAAAAGAACAACCTTTTGGACGATATTTCTAAGACGACTTGTGCACTGGAAATTGCTTACTCCGGCTTTGATTATGTCACCGAACCAGATCTGATAGACAGCTATATCTATCAGGTAAATGCCATTCTGAAAAGATATAAGTATCTAATAGAACAGGCAGCAAAATTGAATTTGCTGCCTGATAATGACCTATACCAAAAAGCCTCTGTTGGTAGTATGGTCCATTAGATTTTCATTTAAATTATTTTTTCCATAGGTAAGACCCGCATAAACGGACTGGGTGTTAGCCATCACAGGGAGCGATGAATCCTGTTTGCTCACCTCACGGTATGCCTCATGGAGCTGTGAGATGATACCGATGATCTCTTCCAGTGGCTCTGCCGTATTCCCTCCATCTGCCATGGCTAATTCCCGGTTTATGTAGGAATATATCTTCAAGTAATTTTTGGCAAGCTCATGTTCCAGATGAAGGGAATCCATGAGCTCCAGCAGACATCCCCGAACTCTTTTAATTTCTTTTCGAAAAAGTGCTCTGTCATTTTCCCCATGCGCCCTGATGGCATCTTTCGCATAGTCCATGGACATTTCATATAGAATGACAATCAGCTCTGTTTTATTGGCCTCTGTGATACGAAGTTTATATTTTTGTATTGCTTCACTTGTCATATGCTATCTTTCCTCGATCTCTCGGTATTCCCTTACTGTAATAACTGAAGTACTTTTTCCGGTCTCTCATTTGCCTGAGATAACATGGCGATACCTGCCTGGGAAAGGGTCTGATATTTGGTGTATTTCGTCATCTCTTCTGCCATGTCGGTGTCCATGATACGGGAATCAGCGTTCGTCATATTTTCCTCTGTAGCTTCCAGCGTACTGATGGTACTTTCCAGCCTGTTCTGATAGGCACCCAGTCTGGAACGTACTGCTGAGATATAAGCAATGCCGTCATCCACACGGCTCATTGACTCTTTTGCACCCTTTTCCGTCCTCATATCTATTTCATCGATATTCATTTTCTCCAGGGAAACCTCAGGAATACGCACATCCAGGGTCTGTCCTTCATTTGCGCCGATCTGAAATGTCATGGCACCCAGACCTGTGATATCCAGATTGATGGGCTCGGCACTTGTCACATAATTTTTTTCCACTTTCAGAGAGATCTCAAATCCGCCGCCTGCTGTGACGGTAACTGTACTCGATCCGTCTTTGTTCGTTTCCACCTTTGTCACTGCATCTAACGGGAAATCATTAACGCCGGTAGTCACCACATCCGCCGTTACCGTGTCACCTGTTTTGGTTATATTGATACTGTAATCCTTTGCATAGGTCTGATCAGAATAATAGTCCACTTTTACATTGGCATTGCTGGTATACCCTTTCAGATCATTGCTGCCATCCAGAAGTATGTTTCCATTAAAATCTGTCTCCTGCGCCAAACGCTGGATCTCTCCTGACAACTGTATCACTTCTTCCTGAATGGCATTTCGATCCGATGTCGTACAGGTACCATTACTTGCCTGGACAGACAATTCCTTCATTCTCTGTACCATAGCCTGGATCTCTGTCAAGGTTCCCTCCGCTGTGGCGATTACGCTGGTACCATTGGTGGCTATATCCGCTGCTGTGGACAATCCTTGGATCTGCGCTCTCATTTTTCTGGAGATGGATATTCCCGCAGGATTATCCTTGGCATGATTGATTTTATATCCGGATGATAATTTCTCCAGTGATTCTGATAACTTTGCATCACTGAAATTTAATTCATTATTTGCCATGATTGCTGACATATTAAAACTAAGTTTCATGGGTTTCACCTTTCCCTTCCTATATTGTCAAGCCCTAAAGTATTGCTTTTTCGGGCTTTTCTTTAAATAGTTACCTCTATAAACAGAGCTAATAGTGATGAACAGTCATCGTATCCTGTACTGAATAGCTAAAAATGAGT
>JAQVCT010000003.1 GCA_028689655.1 Lachnospiraceae bacterium | reverse complement strand
CGTCTAAAATACATCAGTAACGAGAGCGGCCGCACATTTTCGTCGAAGTGTCAACTATTATTTGAAATTAATTTTGGTTAGAGGTCAAACCGTAACTTAACCAAATAAGCTTAACTAAGTGACATTGATTCAGAACCCCATGCGCAAAATCGCTTCTTCGAAGCTTTCCTTTTGCTTATGTGGTTACTTCGCCAAATAAATTCACAAAAATCAGCTCACTCATGCAAGCATGATTCGCATATTTTTATGAATTTGCCTGGCTCTGAATAGTTATGAAATAAGAAATAAAAACATAAGACAAAAGCAGAAAGGTACGACACATGGAAAAATTAATTATGCTGGGAACCGGCAATGCCACAGTGACGAAATGTTATAACACATGCTATGCGATTCAAAGAGGAGAAGACTATTTTCTCGTAGACACAGGCGGTGGAAATGGCATCCTGACACAACTGGAGAAGGCAGAGATTCCACTGAACCGCATTCATGAGATCTTTATCAGCCATGAGCATACAGACCATTTGCTGGGGATCGTATGGCTGATCCGCATGATCGCCACACAGATGAAAAAAGATAAATATGAAGGTAATCTGCAGATTTACTGCCATGAGGAACTGCTGGATACCATCATGACCATTGCAAAATTGACGGTTCAGCCCAAGTTCTTCCGCATGATCGGAGAACGTATCTTCCTGAACAGTGTGGCAGACGGAGAGCAGAAAGAAATCTTTGGTCATACACTGACCTTTTTTGATATCGGTTCAGAAAAGGCAAAACAGTTTGGCTTTGTCACTACTTTAGATAATGGAAAGAAGTTTTCCTTCCTGGGAGATGAGCCTTACAGGGAATGTGAGTACGAATACGCCCTGGGTGCAGACTGGCTGTTGCACGAGGCGTTCTGTCTGTATCGGGACAGAGATCTCTACAAACCATACGAAAAGTTCCATACCACAGTAAAAGAGGCATGTGAATATGCCACCATGCTGGGGGCAGAGAATCTGATCCTGTATCACACGGAAGACCGCAATCTGGCTGACCGCAAGCGTCTTTACACAGAGGAAGGTAAGGAATACTACAAGGGTAATATTTTGGTTCCAGAGGATTTGGAAGTAATTGAATTATAAGAATAGTTATGGATAGTTATACATTTATACATGCACACAAAAAGCAGGACCGGATATAACAGGGTCTTGCTTTTTTGCTTTCACTTGGGCTTGTGAAAGAGCGAAGGAAGAGCTATAATAAATCGATGTGTTTTGGCAGCAAAGTGAGGATTTTCCAGGTAAGGGAAAATAAAGCCAACAGATAAAAGCCAATAGATAAAAGGCAGCAGATAAAATATAACAGATAGATGATAACAGTTAAAAGAAAACAGATAAAAGACAACAGATAGATGATAACAGTTAAAAGAAAACAGATAGATGGCAACAGATAACAAATAAAAGTTAAATGACAGAATGGAGATATTACTATGTATTATGTACCGGATGGAACAGAGCTCTGTGGATATTATGAATGCAGTGAATGTGGACAGCGTTTTCTGTCACTGCAGATGGGACCCACGATGGTGTGCCCTTACTGTGGAGAGATGGTGGAGATGGAAATCGGACCGGATGATGAGATGCCCACGGTAAAGGAAACAGCGAAGCTGTTGGATATCATAAGAGGTGAGAACGTGGAGAAAATGGATGTCCTCCTGAGTCTTGCGGTGACAGGCGGAGATTATGAGTGGATATAAAGATATAAATCGCAAAGAGGCGTAAAGCAGCCTGATTAGGAAGGAATACCAGTATGACCAATCAAGAAAAACAGATAGCCCCAACCCCAAGATATGCAGCATTACAGGGAAGCTTTTGGGCAACTTTTTGTATTATATTCGCCTACGCCAGTGTCTATCTCCTATCAAAGGGCTACAGCAATTCTCAGATCGGGCTTGTGATCGCAGTGGCGGGTATCATATCGGCACTGTTACAGCCGGTGGTAGCTGACTTTGCAGATCGTTGCAGAAGAGGGACACTTCGCTATATGATATCCTTCTGGTCGGCTGTCATTATCATGGTTGCGGCAGCGTTATTGATTCCTCATATGAATTTCCTGCTGATCGGAGTATTCTACGGCGTGGCTGTTGCGGGACTGCAGATCTTAACACCCCTGGTGAACGCTATTGGTATGGAATGCATCAATCATGGAATCCCGGTGAATTTTGGGCTGGCAAGAGGCATTGGTTCCGTTACCTATGCGGCGGTGTCCTATATTGCAGGAAAATTAGTGGCAGAATATGACACGAATGTCATACCCATGATGATTATCTTTTTCTACCTGTTATTGATTGTGACAAGTCTGACATTTTACTTCCGTGATGAGCCGGCGAATAATGAATGCGCAGAAAATAAGAATATAGAAAATAAGCAAATAGAAAATAAGAACATAGAAAGTGGGCACATAGAAAGTAAGTATATAGAAAGTGAGCATATAGAAAATAATCACATCGAAAAAGTGATTACACTGGACAAGGGTAATTTTTTCACTCACTATAAGAGATTCTTCCTGTTGCTGGTGGCGGTGACCTTCTCCTTTATCAGTCATAATCTGCTGAACAATTATATGTTCCAGGTGATGGAATATCATGGAGGCGGCAGCGGTGAGATGGGAACAGCCCTTGCCATTGCGGCGACCATTGAGTTGCCCACCATGCTGTGCTTCTCATTACTGATTCGTAAGTTCCAGAGCAGTACGCTGCTCAAGGTGTCCGTAACATTTTTCATGGTCAAGGCACTGCTCACCTTTCTGGCGCCTAATGTGTATGGGGTCTATGTTGCCCAGCTCACACAGTTTCTGGGATTTGCGCTGCAGGTTCCATCGTCAGTATATTATGTAAACTCGTTAATGAAGCCAAAGGATCGTGTGAAGGGGCAGGCATTCATGACTATGACCAACACACTGGGAAGTATTGGAGGAAGCTTGATCGGTGGTATGGTATTGGATGCATTCGGCGTAAAAGCATTGCTGCTGATCAGCGTTACAATGGCAGCTTTTGGGATGCTGATTACTTTTGTATCCACGGAAAAACTGGATTAGAGCATATTGGAAGTGAATAGATATGACTATATATGGAATAACAGATAGAACTTGCAATGCAGGTTCTATTTTATTATAATAAAACAGTGCTGTAATGCCAGATTAAAGCATTGTAGCGAGAAAATGGATAAAGTCGTAAAGCGACAGAATGAGAGGGAATATGGAAGCATTACAAGTATTTAATTATGGATGGTTTTCCTTACTGCCACCGATTATTGCGATTGTACTTGCCCTGATTACAAAAGAAGTAATCTCATCTTTGGTAATAGGTATCTTATCAGGCGCATTGATCTATAGTTATGGAAATCCCATCGCGATGATTTCGACCACATTTAGTGTTATGGGAGAGAGAATGAGCGGAAATGTAAATATCCTGATCTTTTTAGGATTATTAGGAGCACTTGTAGTAGTAGTGACGAAAGCAGGCGGATCAGCGGCTTACGGCAATTGGGCTGTACATAAGATCAAGACCAGAAGAGGTGCATCTCTTGCAACCAGCGCACTGGGATGTTTGATCTTTATTGATGATTATTTTAACTGTTTATCTGTTGGTACGGTCATGCGTCCGGTTACGGACAAGCACAGGATCTCCAGAGCAAAACTGGCATATTTACTGGATGCCACAGCGGCACCTATCTGTATTATCGCGCCTGTGTCCAGCTGGGGTGCTTCCGTGGCAACCTACATAGAGGAAGCAGGTGTGGGTAATGGGATGTCTACCTTCGTAAGATTAATTCCTTATAATTTATATGCCATCACCACCATCGTGATGGTGGCCATCGTATGCCTGACCAATCTGAATTTTGGACCCATGGGCAGATTTGAGAAAAACGCTATTGAAAATGGTGATCTTTTCTCCAGTCAGGGTTCTATCAGGACAGACGAAGTAAATCAGCAAAAAGTATCTGACAAAGGTAAAGTGTATGATCTGGTCATCCCTATTCTGGTACTGATCGTGGCAACTGTCATGGCAATGGCTTACACGGGTGGCGCATTTGGCGGAGGATATACCTTCCTGTCTTCTTTTGGTAATTGTGATTCTTCCTTATCCTTGGTAATAGGAAGCTTTATTGCACTTGTTGTGGCGTTCTTCCTGTTTGTCCCACGCAGGGTGATCTCATTTTCAGAGTTCATGGATGGTATCACAGAAGGAATCAAATCCATGGTGCCTGCATTTGCCATTCTGATCCTGGCATGGACCATCGGTGGTATCTGCAGTATGGATTATCTGAACACAGGCGGCTTTGTGGGTAACATGGTAAATAACAGCAGCTTCCCCACATTCATCCTCCCGGCAGTTACCTTTGCAGTTGCAGCATTTTTAGGCTTCGCAACAGGAACATCCTGGGGAACCATGGCATTGCTCATTCCTATCGGTGCAGCCATCTGTTCGCCGGCAGCAACCGCACATCTGATAATGCCTGTACTGGGATCTATCCTGGCGGGTGCAGTATTTGGAGATCATGTATCCCCCATCTCGGATACCACGATCCTCTCCTCCACAGGAGCAGCCTGCAATCATATCGACCATGTATCCACCCAGGTGGTGTATGCAGGTGTGGCGGCATCATGCTGTGCAGTGGGCTACATTATCATGGGTATTGTGAGCAATGATTTTATTGCCATTGCCTTCACCCTCATACTGCTGGGAGTCGTACTGCTCATTATCAATAAAAAGTTTGCTACAGACATTGACTACACCAATGTGGAAAAAACAATCGACTGAACCATGGTGTAAATACGGAGGACTGCACTGCAGTCTTTAAAAAACAGAGCAAAATTTTCAATGCACTTAATTAGGAATAAATTCATTTGACAATCACATAAAATACGATAGAATATAATTAAGAAATGTAATTATAATATAAATGCAAGATTTAGAAACGTTGCTCAGTAAATGATTGAGCCAGAAAACATAAGAAACAGTGAATGGGCAGATAAATCAAAATGGAAATATCTGCTTTAATTTTAAGAAGGGCTTATCTCTAAAAATTATCAGGGATAAGCAAAATAGCTTTCCCTGTTGAAATTATAAATATCAAGCAAGGAAAGAAGAATGATTTTAGTGGGAGGCGATATTATGTTTGCTACAAAAGAAATGGATTTGTTAAGTTCATTAATGCCAGAAGAACAGGTAGTAGTAATTAGTCTGGCAAGAAGTATGGTTAAAAGCAGAAATAAAAAAACAACTGCGAGACAACAATTTGAAACAGAATGCAAAAAATATACGGATAGAAATATGACAATGGAAGAAATAGATAAAATCATTCACGAAGAGGATTAGGAAATGCAAATAGTGATTGATACTAACATTATTATTTCATCCTTGATATCTCAAAACGGTGTCGCAAGAAAATTTATGAACAATGTGTTTGATGATATTTATGATGTTATTGTGACAAATGAAATTTTAGAAGAATATGAAAGAAAAATGAAAAGTCCAAAGTTTCGACTAGACAGAGAAACGATCAAATTTGTAATGGAATGGTTTCGTGACAATGCAATACTGGTAGAGTTAGACAGTAATGAGCCCATTCCTTATATGGATACGAGAGATGAAACTGACAAAAAATTCTACTGGGCAGCTAAACGGACAAAATCCAAACTTGTTACTGGGAATATTAAACACTATCCTGTAGAAGAATGGAGAACGATGTTATGGGAATTACAATAAATAAGCATATAATGTTCTAAGGTAAAAATAAGTCTTGGTATGCCAGGGCTTATTTTTTTAAGATTAAATGCAACCTTTCCTTTTGCCAAAGTAATTACAGCTAAGCCGTTGCAATAGGTCTGCAAAATTACAGTAAATCCAGGATATGAAATAATGTACAAAAGTGCTTGCATGGTTTTATGTATTATGCTACAATATCTCTCGACGGCACACAGGTGTCCGCGATGCAGAAACGTTGAAAAACAAATGTGTTTGTGTAAGAGACAAGGAGATTGGTATGGGAGAGGCTACAGGATATTTTGTAGTTAGGAAAAAAGCACTGCCGGAGGTATTGCTCAAGGTAGTGGAAGCCAAGAGACTGATAGAGTCTGGCAAGGTGCTGTCTGTTCAGGAAGCCGTGGACAAGGTGGGAATCAGCAGAAGTTCTTTCTATAAATATAAGGAAGATATCTTTCCATTTCATGATACGGCAGCAGGAACGACCATCACACTGACCTTCCAGATGGATGATGAACCGGGACTGCTGTCAGATATATTGAAAATAGTGGCGGAATACAGGGCGAATATCCTGACGATTCATCAGAGTATTCCCATCAATGGGGTGGCATCCCTGAGCATCAGTGTACAGATCCTGTCTGACACGGGGGATATCTCTGAGATGGTGGATTCCATGGAGAAGCAGCCGGGTGTACACTATGTGAAGATCATAGCCAAGGAATAAGGGAAACCTTAGATGGTGTGTGAAAAGTGTAACGAATGGAAAGAAAGAGTAATACAGACAGAATAGGACAGGAATAAAGACAGAGATAAAAACCAGAAATAAAAGCAGGAATAAAGGACAGGAATAAAAACCAGGAATAAAAGACAAGAATAAAAACAGAAATAAAAGACAAACGAAACGAGGAGATTATTATGGTAAAGGTAGCAGTATTAGGATACGGCACAGTGGGAAGCGGAATCGTAGAAGTCATCAAGACCAATCAGGACATGGTCAATAAAAAAGCGGGGGATGAAGTGGACGTGAAATACATCCTGGATCTGAGAGATTTCCCGGGAGATCCTTATGAAAATTTAGTGGTACACGATGTGGATACCATTTTAAATGATCCGGAGGTCGCAGTGGTCTGCGAGGCGATGGGCGGAATAGAGCCGGCATATACCTTCAGCAAAAAAGCATTGCTCCAGGGAAAAAGTGTGTGTACTTCCAATAAGGAATTGGTAGCAAAACATGGACCGGAACTGATTCGTATGGCGAGAGAACACAATTGTAATTATTTATTCGAGGCCAGTGTGGGCGGCGGTATCCCCATTATCCGTCCTATCAATGCATCTCTGACACCGGAGAAGATTGACTCTGTATCCGGTATCTTAAATGGTACCACCAATTATATTCTCACCAAGATGGAGCGGGAAGGTTCTGACTTTGATGAAGTGTTGAAGGAAGCACAGGCAAAAGGATATGCGGAGAAAAATCCGGAAGCAGATGTGGAAGGCTATGATGCATGCCGTAAGATTGCCATTCTTTCTTCATTGGTATATGGTAAGAATGTAGATTTTGAACATATTTATACAGAGGGTATTACCAAGATCACCACAAACGATTTTAAGTATGCGAAGAAATTAGGATATACCATTAAACTCATTGCGAAGAGCAAATGTGTGGACGAGAAATATTTTGCATTTGTATCTCCCTGCATGATCAACAGTGAAAATCCACTGTATGGTGTGAACGATGTCTTTAACGCAGTGATGGTACACGGCAATACGTTGGGAAGTACCATGTACTATGGAAAAGGTGCTGGGAAGCTGCCAACGGCAAGTGCTGTTGTATCTGATGTAATCGACTGTGCAAAGCATATCGGCAAGACGATCTTCTGCTTCTGGGAGGAAGATAATCTGGAGATTTCCAGTATGGAAGAGGATGTGAGACCGTTTTTCGTCCGTGTGAAGGGTACCAGAGAGGATGCGGAGAAAGCCTTCGGGAAAATGCAGTTTGTGGAAGCAGATGTGGCAGGAGAAGTGGGCGGTGTGACGGAGGCCATGAGCGAAAAGGCATTTAATGAAGCGTCAGCAAAATGCAATATGATCAGCAGAATTCGTGTGGAGGCATAATGAAATGAAATACGTAGTAGTACTTGGGGATGGAATGGCTGATGAGCCCATTGCGGCAATAGGGAATAAGACACCACTTGCATATGCCGAGACACCTGCAATGGACAAGCTTAGTAAGATGGGAGAAGTGGGGATGGTGCATACCATACCCGACGGCATGAAGCCGGGTTCTGATACCGCGAATCTGTCGGTCATGGGATATGACCCCGGGGTTTACTATTCCGGTCGTTCTCCATTGGAGGCACTCAGCATCGGAGTACCCATGAAAGACACCGATATCGCCATTCGGTGCAATATTGTCACCATATCTGAGGACGATGTACCCTTTGAGGAAAAGACCATTATCGATCACAGTTCCAGCGAGATCAGTACGGAAGACTGCGAAATTCTGCTGGATGCAGTACGTAAGGAGTTGGAGACAGATACCTACAGATTCTATCTTGGTACCAGTTACCGCCACTGTCTCATCTGGGATAAAGGGGAAGTGGTGGAACTGACACCGCCCCACGACGTGCTCACCCAGGTGATCGGACAATATTTACCGGAAAATCAGGCACTGTGTGAGATGATGGAAAAGAGCTACGAGATCTTAGTGAATCATCCACTGAATATAGCCCGCAGGAAAGCAGGGCTGAACCCGGCCAACTGCTGCTGGTTCTGGGGGGCAGGCACCAAACCCTTACTGTCAGACTTTACAGAAAAGACAGGGAAAAAGGGAGTCATGATATCCGCTGTGGATTTACTGAAAGGAATCGCAGTGGGAGCAGGCATGGGCGTAGTCGAAGTGGAGGGAGCCAACGGCGGACTTCACACCAATTATGAAGGAAAAAAGGATGCCGCTGTGAAGGCACTCACGGAGGATGGCTATGATTTCGCATACATCCATGTGGAGGCACCGGACGAGATGGGACATCAGGGAAGCGTGGAGCGGAAAGTCCAGGCGATACAATACCTGGATCAGAGAATCATCGGACCACTGACAGCGGATCTGGAGAATAAAGGCGTCGACTTCAGGTTACTGGTCTTGCCGGATCACCCTACGCCAGTGCGCGTACGTACCCATACATCGGATAATGTTCCCTATTTATTATACGATAGTACAAAGCTGGAAAGTCATACCTGGAACTATAATGAAGAGGAAGCCAGTGCCAGCGGCAATTTCGTGGCAAGAGGACATGAGATCCTGGATAAGCTGTTCGACACAGATACCATCAAGGTCGAGACAGACCTGTGACATACAGTGTCAGCACATTTGTCCAATGTAATGCTTTCGGAGGAAGGGTTATCCCAAAGGGATCAAGGAACCGTAGTTCCTTCACAGGACAAATTTAAAATGGGCTGATGTTCAATATGAGGAGTAATCAGAATGAAAAAAGTAGTTAAGTTTGGCGGAAGTTCTTTAGCAAGTGCAGCGCAGTTCGAAAAGGTTGGAGATATCATCAGAGCGGATGCCAATAGAAAATATGTGGTGCCGTCAGCACCGGGTAAGAGACACAGCAAAGACACAAAAGTGACGGATATGCTCTATACTACCTACGCTTTGGCGGAGGAGGATGAGGATTTCTCCAAAGAATTAAAGGATATTCAGGGGAGATATCAGGAGATCATAGACGGGTTACAGTTAAAGTTATCTCTTGATAAAGAGTTTGAAAAGATAGAGGACAATTTTAAGAAAAAAGCAGGATCAAATTATGCAGCCAGCCGTGGAGAATATCTGAACGGTATCATCATGGCGAACTATCTTGGCTTTGAATTTATCGATGCAGCGGAAGTAGTCTTTTTCGATGAAGAAGGAAACTTTATTGCCGACAAGACAGATGAAGTGCTCTCCAAACGACTGAAAAAAGTCGAGTATGCAGTTATCCCGGGATTCTATGGGGCAAAGCTTGACGGAACCGTGCATACATTCTCCAGAGGAGGCTCCGATATCACAGGTTCCATCGTGGCAAAGGCAGTGCATGCAGATGTCTATGAGAACTGGACGGACGTATCGGGCTTCCTCGTTGCGGACCCCAGGATCATCAGCAATCCAAAGGGAATTGACACCATCACTTACCGCGAGTTAAGAGAGCTGAGTTATATGGGTGCCAGTGTTCTCCATGAGGATGCCATTTTCCCGGTTCGTAAGGTTGGCATTCCCATTAATATTAAGAACACCAACGCACCGGAGGATAACGGTTCCTGGATCGTGGAAAGCACCTGTCAGAGACCGAAATATGTCATCACCGGTATTGCAGGAAAGAAAGGATTCTGTTCCATCAATATCGATAAAGATATGATGAACTCGGAAATTGGTTTTGGCAGAAAAGTATTACAGGTATTCGAGGAAAATGGAATCTCCTTTGAGCATACCCCTTCCGGAATTGATACCATGACCGTATTTGTCCACCAGTCAGAATTCTCAGAAAAGGAACAGAGCGTACTGGCTGGGATTCACAAGGCAGTCAACCCTGACTCCATCGAGTTGGAGGCGGATCTGGCGCTGGTAGCAGTAGTGGGACGTGGCATGAAAGCCACGAGAGGTACAGCAGGCAGGATCTTCTCCGCACTGGCTCACGCCAATGTCAATGTGAAGATGATCGACCAGGGTTCTTCGGAGCTGAACATCATCATCGGTGTGCGCAACGAGGACTTCGAGGCAGCCATCAAGGCAATCTATGCCATCTTCGTAGAGATTCAGTTATAAAGTAAGTTTCATTTAACGATAAAAGGTCAGGAATAATGGACAACTGTGAATGCAGTTGTCCATTTGTGTGAAATGGGTGCATTTACAATGCAGGTGGATACGGTTATAATCGAGAGGTAGAGAAAGGAACGTACAGAAGATGAAGAAGACCTTGCATGTGTTTTTTAGAATCGTGTTCAGCAGGACTATGATTACAGTATTATTGCTGTTGATACAGATCGGATATCTAGTTAGCGTTTTTCAGTTTTTTAGACAATATATGACCTATATCCTGGGTGGATTTTCCGTATTGTCCATCTTTCTTCTGGTCTATATTATTAATAAAAATGAGATTCCTGAGATGCGCATGGTGTGGATACTTCCTATCTGCTTCTTCCCGGTTTTCGGAGCGTTGCTGTATGTGTTCGTGATGACGAATGTGGGTGGCTGGGGTCTGAAAAAGGCAGTTGCCAGAGGGATGCAGATCACGAGACCCTATATGCAAACATCTCCGGAAGTACAGGAACGGATGAAAGGGGATTTCTCCATCCAACAGATGTCCCATTATATCTATAAGATTTCTGGCTGTCCTGCCTACGGCAATACGAAAGTCACCTATTTTCCGTTGGGGGAAGACAAGTTTCGAGATCTGTTACAGGAATTGGAAAAGGCAGAGAAATTTATCTTTCTGGAATACTTTATCATAGAGCGTGGGATTATGTGGGATACCATACTGGAGATACTGGAACGAAAGGTAAAGGACGGGGTGGATGTCCGCGTCATGTATGATGGCATGTGTTCCCTTCTGCTGTTACCCTATTCGTATCCTGAGAAACTGAAGGCATTGGGGATAAAAGCAAAGGCGGTATCCCCTATCAAACCATTGCTGTCCACACACCAGAATAACCGGGACCACCGGAAGATACTGGTCATCGATGGGAGAGTGGCATACAACGGCGGCGTAAATCTGGCGGATGAATACATCAATCAAAAGCAGGTCTACGGTCACTGGAAAGATATCGCAATCAAGCTGGAAGGGGACGCAGTGCAGGGATTTACCTCCCTCTTTTTACAGATGTGGAATGGATCGGATAGCCCTGAGGAAGTACAGGGTTATCTATGTATCCCCCAGAACAGCACGCAGGATGCAGAGAAGACTAAGATAGACAAGACTGAGATAGACAATACTAAGATAGAGAACACCGAGATAGAGAAGACTAAGATAGACAAGACTGAGATAGGCAATACTAAGATAGAGAACACCGAGATAGAGAAGACTAAGATAGACAAGACTGACATAGACAAGACTGAGGTAGAGAAGACCGAGATAGAGAAGACCGAGATAGAGAAGACTAAGATAGACAAGGCTGACATAGACAAGACCAGGACAGGAGACGATGGCTATGTCATCCCCTACGGGGATGTGCCCACAGACGGAGAGCAGCTGGGGGAGACAGTGTACATGGATATCCTCAATACGGCGAAACAGTATGTACATATAATGACGCCCTACCTGATCCTGGATTATAATATGGTAACAGCACTTTGCTTTGCGGCGAAGCGAGGGGTGGATGTGAAGATCATCCTGCCACATATCCCCGATAAGAAGGTTCCCTTTGCCATTGCCAGAAGTTTCTATATGGAATTATTGGAACAGGGCGTGAAACTATATGAATATACACCGGGCTTTGTTCATGCCAAATGCTTTGTGTCGGATGATGAGAAAGCGGTGGTGGGGAGCATTAATCTGGACTATCGAAGTCTGTATCATCATTTTGAATGTGCTACCTACATGTACCGGAATCCGGTGATCGCTGATATTGAAAAAGATTATGAACAGACTTTGGAAAAATGTCAGAAGATCACGGTGGAGGATTATAAGAAGATTCCTGGAATCAGCAGGGCGATGGGCCGCGTGTACCGACTGTTGGCACCATTGATGTAAATTATCAGACAGTTCTGTGAACTATTTATTAAAGAATCGTAAAATAAGTGTGTAATCTATTGGAAAATGAAAACTGATAGGGTATGATATATGTCTAAGCTGCATAGCAGACATAAATAATTTCTATTAGGAGACATTATGGACAGAGATGAATTTATCAGGCAGTTACGGATTGCTTTGTCGGGATCTGTGAATCATATTATTATAGAAGATAATGTGCGATACTATGAAGATTATATTGATATGGAGGTTCGAAAGGGCAGGACGGAGTATGAGGTTCTACAGGAACTGGGAAATCCGCGTCTGATCGCCAAGACCATTATCGAGACCAATAAGATTGCCGGCACCAGCCAGAGTGCCTATGAAGAGGAAGCGTATGACGATGCCCAGGCGGAAACGAACCGAGGCTTTCGTGGTGGCAACAGGACATTCAGACTTCCCTTATGGCTGGCAGGCATTGTAATATTCCTCATCGTGATGGTGTTCTTTACACTGCTGACCACAGTTATGGCAGCAGTACTTCCCTATCTGTTACCCATTATATTGATCATTGCGGCAGCGAGACTGATACGAACCCTGTGGCGGTGATAAAGGAAAAAGGTCATCTTATGATGACCTTTTTCGAGGGGAGTATGATAACTTATAAATAAGGGATGTAAAAAGAAAGAATACAATCTTTTTACTGCTTCATTATACGAAAAATTGTTTTCTGATTCAATTCGCAAAAGCTACAAAATAGTACAAAAGTACTAAGACATATTTGTATATAATTCCTAAAAGAAGAGATAATATTTTTTGTAACTAAAAATTTTTAGGAGGTATCTATTATGTCAAGAAATGAGTATGATTCTATGGAGCAAAACCAGAACAAAGACAGCAATAAGTCCAACAACAAGTCCAACAGTCAGTTGAACAACAGCCAGAACAGCAACGATAAAAATCAGGACAAGAACAAATCCAACAATTGTCGTGACAACTACAGCGACAACAATAAAAATAGTTCCAAGAACAGCGGATACTAAAGAGTGAGAGAAGGGCGGCAGATGAAGATCTGCTGCTCTTTTATTTTAATAGGGATTCCTGCCATAAAAAAATCCTTTCACGGAATACAAATAAGATTGACAGTAAACCGTGACGCATATAATATAGAAATATGAGAAAATATGAAATAATAGCTCCCTGCCACTTTGGTCTGGAAGCCGTATTAAAAAGAGAAATAATTGATTTGGGATATGACATCTTGTCTGTGGAGGATGGCAGAATTACATTTTACGGAGATGAGGAAGCGGTATGCAGGGCAAATGTATCTTTAAGGTCTGCGGAGCGCATCCTTATAAAGATAGGCTCATTTAAGGCTACGACTTATGATGAACTCTTTGAGGGAACAAAGGAGCTTCCATGGGAGTCATACATTCCGAAAGATGGGAAATTCTGGGTGGCAAAAGCGGCCAGCGTGAAAAGTAAATTATTCAGTCCCTCCGATATACAGTCCATCATGAAAAAAGCCATGGTGGAACGATTAAAGGGAATCTATCACATGTCCTGGTTCCAGGAGGACGGGGAATCTTTTCCGATTCGTGTATTCCTGATGAAGGATGAGGTGACGGTAGGGCTTGACACCACAGGGGAATCTCTGCACAAGAGAGGCTACCGCAAGCTCACAGCCAAGGCACCTATCGCGGAGAATCTTGCAGCATCTCTAATCATGCTGACACCATGGAATAGGGAACGGATTCTCGTGGACCCTTTCTGTGGAAGCGGTACGTTTCCCATCGAAGCAGCTATGATGGCTGCCAATATGGCACCGGGCATGAATCGATCCTTCACAGCGGAGAACTGGGATCATATCGTGGAGAAGAAGAACTGGTATGACTGCATTGATGAGGCCAATGACATGGTAGATCTCAGTGTGGAGACGGATATACAGGGATACGATATTGATCCGGAGATGGTCTATATCGCCAGGGAAAATGCCAAGCTCGCAGGGGTGGAGCGTCTGATTCATTTTCAGCAGAGACCTCTGGAACAGCTCAGTCATCCCAAAAAGTACGGATTTATCATCACAAACCCGCCCTATGGGGAACGCCTGGAGGAAAAGGAAAATCTGCCGGCATTGTACCGTATGATCGGGGAACGATATAAAGCGCTGGATGCATGGTCCATGTATCTGATCACCGCCTATGAGAATGCGGAGGCGGATATGGGACTGAAAGCCACAAAGAACCGTAAAATATATAATGGCATGATGAAGACATACTACTACCAGTTCATGGGACCGAAGCCACCGAAAAGAGGATAGAAACAGGATAAGCTATGTATGATAAATTAATGAGACATACTGCTGTTATCAGTACTGTTTTTGCAATCGCTGCGATGACCGTCATGCTCTATGCCGCTATAAATAAACCCATTGTAATAGAGGAAACACCGGGGAGCATTTCCCAGCAGACAGATGCACAACTGTCCACGAGTACTATGGCAAAGGAACTTCCTATTGATCAGGGGAGCAGTCAGGAGATATATTTGTGCATACCGCTGGCGGGCACCACCACAGATGACAAATTATCTGTGGAGGCTGATTATGTGGAACAGCAGCTCTCTATCACGATCAGGGAGCAGGATAAGGAGTTCTACAGTAAGAACAGAATAGCGGGAAATGCCAAAGTCATAGACAAGATCCTCTGGAATTACAAGGAGGGAACGACACAACTCTTATTGCAGCTGAATGGTGTGTATGAGCACAATGCATTTTGTAAAAATAATATGCTTTATCTGGAATTTAAGAAACCACGTGAAAGCTATGAGAAGATCATTGTAGTAGATGCCGGAAATAACAATGTGGATATCACATCGGATATTGTAAAAAGAGTACGGTCGAAATTAACACAGGCAGATACGAAAGTTTACTGTACGGGAATTGATCGTACCAGACCGTCATCGGAAAAATGTGTGGCATTGGCGAATCAGGTGAAGGCAGACATGCTGATCAGTGTCCAGGTATATGATGAGGAAGATTCAGAGAAAAATGGCATTTGGGCGGTTTATAATCCCACATTTTTCATTCCGGATCTGGACAGCATCAGCTTATCGGATATCATGGAGCGTGATATCTGTAAGAGAACAGGCACGGACGCCAAGGGACTGCTGGAGTTTGGGGAACAGGACACGATTGTGAGAGATGCCATGGTTCCTGCCACCGTGATTCAGGTGGGAAATATAAGCAACAAGGCAGACAGATCACGTCTGGAGGATGACGCATATCTGGAACAGATTGCAGATGGTATTTGTCTGGGAATCCGCGATGCCTATACATATAGAGAAAAGGGAAGCAGTAATTGATGAAAGAGAAGAAGATCAGGAAAATAATTTTTGCGACTGGAAATGAAGGAAAAATGAAAGAGATCCGTATGATCCTGGCGGATCTGAATGTGGAAATTCAATCCCTGAAGGAAGCGGGGATCGATATTGACATCGTGGAGGATGGAAAGACTTTTGAGGAAAACGCTATCATCAAAGCAAGCACAGTGGCATCTGAATGCGATGCGGTGGTAATTGCTGACGATTCAGGATTAGAGGTGGACTATCTCAATAAGGAGCCGGGTATCTACTCGGCACGTTATATGGGAGAAGATACGTCCTACCATATTAAAAATGCGAATATTATTGAACGGCTGAAGGGAGTTCCGGAAGAGCAGAGAACGGCAAGATTCGTCTGTGCGATTGCGGCGTTTTTCCCGGAGGGAAGGATCGTCACCACCAGAGGAATCATGGAGGGTCTCATCGCCTATGAAGAACATGGTGAAAACGGGTTTGGATATGATCCAATCTTCTATTTACCAAAATATAAATGTACGACGGCAGAACTGACGTCGGAACAGAAAAATCTGGAAAGTCACAGGGGAAAAGCACTGCGAGAGATGAAACGGGAGCTGGACAGATATGAAGATTCTAATAGTAAGTGACACACATAGACGAAATGATAATTATCTAACAATTGTTGAGAGAGAGAAACCCATTGATCTGCTGATTCATTGTGGGGACGCGGAGGGCAGCGAGTATTTGATTCAGGAGGCTGCGGGATGTCCGGTACATATCGTGCTTGGTAACAACGATTTTTTCTCTGAACTGGACAGAGAGAAAGAATTTACCATAGGTTCCTACAAGACCTGGCTGACCCATGGGCACAATTATTATGTTTCCATGGGAAATGAGACCATAAAAGAGGAAGCGCGGAGCAGAGGTGTGGATCTGGTCATCTATGGGCATACCCATAGACCGGTGGTAGATATTGAAGATGACATGATAGCCATAAACCCCGGCAGTTTGACATATCCGAGACAGGATGGGAAGAGACCATCCTATATTGTCATGGAAATAAAGGATAATGGCAAGGCTGAATTTCAGATAAAATTTTTGTAAAAAAACTTAAAAAAAGTGTTGACAATGTTCTGGCTTTATTATACAATAACTCTTGCGTTGTGACAAACACGAGCAGTTAAATAATTGCTGAAAGCGTGTGGTGAAGCGTTATAACGGGGTGTGGCTCAGCTTGGCTAGAGCGCCTGGTTTGGGACCAGGAGGTCGCAGGTTCGAATCCTGTCACCCCGATTTTTTATCCTTTTTATTCGAAAGTATCGTTCTGCTAAGACAGAACAGATATGCGGGTGTAGTTCAATGGTAGAACACTAGCCTTCCAAGCTAGATACGTGGGTTCGATTCCCATCACCCGCTTATGTGTTTGTAGCTCAGCTGGATAGAGCAACGCCCTTCTAAGGCGTGGGTCGGGGGTTCGAATCCCTTCAAGCACATTTATACTGTTACTCGTTTTACAATATGCTCGATTGGAATTATATCGGGTCAAGTAATAGCCCATATTGAGAGAAACCGTATATCCAAGTCATCGATTTAGTTATTAAGTTGTGTGACCTATGGTGGGTATAGCGTAGTTGGTTATCGCGTCGGATTGTGGTTCCGAAGGTCCAGGGTTCGAATCCCTGTACCCACCTTGTTTAATAAGAAATTTTAATTTGTTATTGGCAGCATAAGTGTGTCGAGCACACTTTGTTCCTTACAAACATAGGGCTATCGCCAAGCGGTAAGGCACAGCACTTTGACTGCTGCATTCGCAAGTTCGAATCTTGCTAGCCCTGCTAGCTGCGTGATAGCAGCGGATAGTATAGAAGAAATTATGACAGACCATGGGATATTAGCTCAGTTGGTAGAGCACTTGACTTTTAATCAAGTTGTCCGGGGTTCGAATCCCCGATGTCTCACTATAGTATAATAGCGGAGAAGCCTGTAAATATCAAGGCTCTCCGCTATTTTTGTCCAATAGCTTGTAATACTTCCTGCTTCATACCGATAATTATATAAATATGTAAGAATTATCTCCATCCATATAGTAGTAATATCTAAAATATGGTACAATATGACCAGATTACAAAGTAATCTGTGTCAGGAATGCTCGAAGAGCATGACGTTATATGACCAGATTACAAAGTGGATATAAGATGAATGTAATAGATAGGTTTTACTAAAAGGGGGAACGATATCATGTTTTTTAAAAAGAGAAATTGTGGTGAAATGGAATCATACCTGGAGCAGGTAGAGAAGAAGATAAAGGGCGAGGCATGTGAATCATGCAAAGGAAGCTGCCACCCGGTACATAATAAAGTGATGGAGCAGATGGAAAAGCTGGTATCCAATGAGATCCGTATGTCCAACGCTGCCAAAAAACTCATGACAGTCACCAGTGGAATCAGCAGCTTTGATGTGGGCATGTCCTATATCTCAGATGAATTGATGAGCTTTGCCCGGGAACTGGGAGGATTAAGCGAATCCAACCTCGCGATCATTGAGGAGACCACGGCCAGTATGAATGAAGTAAATCATACGGTGGAGTCCACAGCAGAGGTACTGGATCGCTTGAACGGTGATGCGGAGAGTCTGGTGGAGCAAAATGATGACAGCAAGAAAATTCTGGATGAAGTGCAGACATTAAAAGGACATGTTCTGGATGACACGAATATTATGGGAGAGAAGATCAGCCAGTTGGTGAAGCTTGCATCAGAGGTGGAGAAGATCGTGGAGAGCGTTCAGGCAATCGCTTCCCAGACCAATCTTCTGGCATTGAATGCATCCATAGAGGCAGCCAGAGCAGGAGAACATGGAAAAGGATTTGCAGTGGTTGCGGAGGAAGTGCGTGTTCTGGCAGATAATACCAAGGAAAACCTCACCGGTATGAGAGACTTTGTATCAGATATCAGCAAGGCAGCGGAGGAAGGCAAGGAGAGTCTGGATCGTTCTGTGGTATCTACAGGCATGATGGGCGAGAAGATAGAGGCAGTATCAGCCAGCGTGAATTCCAATATTGAGAAGCTGCGTAATATCGTGACAGAGGTAGGTTCCATCAACAAATCCATGGATCAGATCAAATTCTCTACCAATGAAGTGAATCAGGCAATGGAAAATACCAGTGTAGATGCACAGCGTCTTGCGGAGATGACACAGAATGTGAGCAGTGCTGCAGATGAGAGCGTAAGTTATGCAAAACAGATTGCAACCATGGATGATCAGTTATCCAAGATCACAGAGGCCATGTTCGCCGGACTTCGTTCAGGCAATAGGGCAATTACCAACGAAGAGGTATCTCAGGTGGTACATAAGGCAGTGGAGGCCCATGGACAATGGCTGAAGGTACTGGAGAAAATGGTGACGGAGATGAAGAATTATCCGCTGCAGTTCAATCCTAAAAAGTGTACTTTTGGACATTTCTACAACGCATTGAAGATAGAAAATAAGGAATTGAAAGAGAACTGGCAGAAAATAGGAACCCTGCATAATACATTCCACACCCTGGGACAGTCTGTATTAGAAAAAGTGAAACAGAATGATGAACAGGGCGCACGGGAGCTTTATGACGAAGCCATCGCGCTGTCAGAACAGTTGCTTGGCATCCTGGGTGAGACGAATAAGAAGATCGATGAAATGACAAAAAATGGACAGCGTATTTTCGATAAATAGTATTCCGGTGACCTTATTGGGACTTTATTTGGAAGTGAATTCTGCATTCCAGATACTTGACAAGGATATTGAAGAAAGGTTATAATATCATTCGTGGCTGACGCGGTTAGCCACGGTAAGCGGATATGGCGGAACTGGCAGACGCGCTAGACTTAGGATCTAGTGGGAGACCGTGCAGGTTCGATTCCTGTTATCCGCATTACCTGTAATTCTTCCAGAGGAGGGATTACCTGTACAATGCCCAACGCAAAAGAGCTAATCACTTAGGTGGTTAGCTCTTTTGCGTTGGGCTCATTAGGTTTAGAATACCCAAGGTCACATCAGACCTTCATAGTGGGACAGTTCATCTACCAGAGCACTCATATCACTCTTACTCCTTGCATCTCTTGCACGATTCAATAGTTCTTCCTTTTCTGATTCACTCATGGCAGAAAAGCGATTCAATGCACTGAGATTCTGTGACAGTGCCATACCAAATCCCATAGGAATTGCTTCATCATTTAGGATACTCATCTTATCTCTCCTTTTCACCAGACCTGGATTCCGTTCATTACCCTGTATGGATATCCCTGACTGTTCTTACTCGTTAGTATATCCACATATGGTATAAAATATGCAGACAGTACTTCTACATTTTTTCACATCTCAGGACGATTTAGTAAAAAAATGGGTCGATTTATAAGGAGAATCGGATAACAGAATATGGAATGATATAATATGACGATACCAGGGTCAAAAGGTCATGCGTTTCGTGCTCGCACGAAATAGCATGAATTTGGGACCCGTAAAACATGAGAAAGTAGCCCGATTAGGGCGGAGTTCGAATGTTTTTAGGATTATGAAAGCACGAAGTGCGAAATAATCCGTAAGTATCAGGGAGCATGACGTTAATATGACTCAGATTTAAAATTTAAAGATTTAAGATCAGCAGCATAAAAATGATATGTGTATGATAAGGAGGAAATCAATGATGTGTAATGGAAAAGAATTCAAAAAGAGGATCTATGGTATCGGTCTCGCACTGTGCGTGACTACGGTCATGATGCCAACGAGCGCACTGGCAGTGGAAAATACGGCGGGTGATACAAATGGTAAGGCAAAGCTTTCCACCACTTGTGAGAATCACGCGGTGCATGATGAGACCTGCAACTACGTAGAAGCGGTGGAGGGAAAGGCATGTTCTCATCTGATGGAGGATGGAACATATAGCTGCGCACCTACCGTAAGCGACAATGAGGCAGATACAGGGAATGACAGCTATGTCTGTGATCATACAGATGACTGTGGCTATGCAGAGGCAGTGGAAGGTTCTGCCTGTACCCATACCTGTGATCTGTGCAGCACCCCACAGACAGAGCCGGTGGTAGAACCCATAGCAGAATCGATAGAAGAGCCAGTGGAAGAGGAGGCAGTCTGCACCTGTAAGGTGCGTTGTGTCCCAGCGGAGGAAGACGCTGCAGAGGCATACATCGATGAGGACTGTCCCCTGTGCAGTGCAGAGGGCGCTGACCTGTCACAGGTATGCCTGGGAACAGAGGCAGCACCTCTGCTGCTGTCCGAAACAAGTGGAGAGGTAAAGGTCGCCACTTTCGAAGAATTAAGAGATGCGATTAATAATGCTACAGGAGATGTAACAATTCATACAACTCAAGCTTTGGATTTATCCGGAGGTCTTACTATTTCAAGGGATACAAAGTATAATATTACCATTAAGTTGGACGGAAATCTTACAAGTTCTTCGGGTACTAAAGTAATTGATAACAGTAGTAGCAAGACAGTGACTATTTGTGGCAGTGGTGAGATTAAGGGTACTGGAGCACCCGCAATCATGAATACGGGTGGGGGGACACTCAACATTGACAGTCAAGATGTCAAGGTGATATACAGCGGTGGGACTGCTTATACTGCTGCGATTCAGAATAGTAGTAATGGTACGATAAATGTGAAGAACGGTACTTTATGCAATGATAGTAATGCATACGGTGCCTATGTGATAAATCAGGATAGTGGAACGACCAATATCTCAGGTGGAAAGCTGGAGATGGCCAAAGGAAATAACGGTCATGTAGTAGTGAATGCGGGAGGAACCTTAAATATATCCGGTGGAACGATGGAGTCCACAGGTGGTTCGAATACAAATTCGATTTATAATAGTAAGAAAGGAAAGACCAATATCACAGGGGGAACCGTGAAGAATAGTGATAACAGTGGTCGGGCAATCTATAATGATACTGGGTCAAATGTGGAGATTTCCAGTGGAGAAGTGACTAGTTTGCAAGACAATGCCATTGCAAATAATGGGGGAACCTTAAAGATATCTGGTGGAACGGTGACGTCCAATGCTGTGGGTCGCAATTTGATAGATCAGACTAATGGAACGACCAATATATCCGGTGGAAGTTTGACGGCTGGTCAAGACGGTTTTGCCATTCGAAATGATGGGGGAGTCTTAAATATATCCGGTGGAACGGTGGAGGTCTCAGAGAATACGCATGGCAATACAATTAATAATGTGAATGGGGGAGAGACCAATATTACAGGGGGAACTGTAACGGGAGTTGCATCCGTGATTGAGAACGGAGAAAATGGAACGGTGACCATCTCCGGTGGAAGGGTGGAAGGTCAGACTGGTTACGCCATCGTTACCAAGGGCAAGGTGGATGTGAAGAATATCCCGGATGGAAAATCTGCAATCCTCAAGGGAAGCGCAGGAGCAATAGAAAGTAAAGGGGATCTTGCTGTTTTCACTATCGCAGAGGGCAATAAGGTAGCAATTGCGGCTGTGAATGCAGATGGAACAGAGACAGAGACCTATGATCCAGCACATCTCTCTACCTATAAATATCTGGAATTTAAGAAGGAACAGACAACTCCGGGGGAGGATACCAAGCCAGGGGAGGATACCAAGCCGGGTAATGATACCAAGCCAGACAGTGATGGTGATAACAGTCATTCCGGTCGTGGTGGCAGCAGCTCCAGTGGGGGAAGTAACTCCGGTTCTGCCACAGTTACCCCATCGGCTGATTCCTCCATACGGACTGTGAATTATAAGGGACAGAGCCTTCGTGACTGGGAAAGTATCGCAAAGGCAATCACCAGTATCAACCCATCACAGCTTACCAATGCACAGGGACAGGGGACGGTACTCATCGTGAATCTTGGTAACAGTGCACAGAAGATAGATGCCACCGCGATTCGTGCACTGGATCAGACCAAAGGCACAGCACTGCATGTGTTGCTGGGACAGGGAGATGCGGTGACATTCCACAGTGGAACAGATCATACCGCTTATAAAGGAGTGGACTTTAAGCATACCAAGGAGAGCTGGAAAAAGGATAGTATGCGCTATCTGAATATCGCATTTGACCGTACAGAACCCATTGGTACAGAGGTGCAGTTCCATGTACATCTCCAGGATGGCACACCGGGACAGACGGCAGTGGTGTACGCAGCGGATGCGTCAGGGAATATAGTTCCTGCATATCAGACTGTGATTGCCGACAATGGAAATATCAGCATTCCCATCAATGAGAAGAGGATCATGGTGGTTGCCTATTAACAGGGATCATAGAATTCAAACTCGCTCTTGACACAATTACTTTATTGTACTAAAATAAATACACAAACCGATGAGGGAGAGTAAGTAGTTACTGATACTGGCATAAGAGAGAGCTGCAGATGGTGGAATTGCAGCATGAAAAGGCAGTGATGAATGGACTCCTGAGGGCGAAGGGAAAGAGCACAGTTTATGGAAAAGCAATAAGGGCTGTGGATGAGTAGTGGAGCCGGAGAAGATCCTCCGTTAACAAGATCAGCATATGGTAGTATGCGTTGAGAGGATACATGGATATGTATCAAGCAGGGTGGCACCGCAAGAGAATCAGAACTCTTGTCCCAGCAGTAACTTTATGTTGGGATGGGAGTCTTTTTAATATTTATCTATTAATCAGAACTCCTATCCGGTAAAGCATACATGGTATCTAAGGTGCACTTCGTGCAGACCGTGTATGCAGGCAATGCATTGGGAAACCATGCATCACAGTGAGTGGTCTGGCAGAGAGCCAGCAGGAAGGAGAACGATTATGAGTAACAGGGAAATCCCTTACAAAATCTATCTAGAAGAGAATGAGATGCCCACACAATGGTACAATGTGCGCGCAGATATGAAGAAAAAGCCTGCCCCATTATTGAACCCGGGCACACTGCAGCCCATGACACCGGAGGAACTGGGTCATGTATTCTGCGATGAACTGGTAAAACAGGAGTTAGATGACACTACTCCATACATGGATATTCCGCAGGAGATACAGGATTTTTATAAGATGTATCGCCCCTCACCATTGGTAAGAGCCTATTGTCTGGAGAAAAAGCTTGGCACTCCGGCAAAGATCTATTATAAATTCGAGGGCAATAACACCAGCGGAAGTCATAAACTGAACTCCGCTATTGCACAGGCATACTATGCAAAACAGCAGGGATTAAAAGGGGTCACCACGGAGACGGGAGCCGGACAGTGGGGAACAGCCTTATCCATGGCATGTTCTTATTTTGATCTGGATTGCAAGGTATACATGGTAAAGGTATCCTACGAGCAGAAGCCTTTCCGACGTGAAGTGATGCGCACCTATGGAGCCAGCGTGACGCCATCGCCATCTGAGACCACCAATGTGGGAAAGAAGATCCTGGAGGCACATCCCGGTACCACGGGAAGTCTTGGCTGTGCCATCTCCGAGGCAGTGGAGGCAGCCACCGGTATGGAGGGATACCGCTATGTGCTGGGCAGTGTGTTGTCCCAGGTATTATTACATCAGACGGTCATCGGACTGGAGACGAAGAAGGCACTGGAGAAATACGATATTACACCGGATATCATCATTGGCTGTGCAGGCGGTGGCTCCAATCTGGGCGGCTTGCTGTCACCATTCATGGGAGAAGTACTGCGCGGGGAGAAGAACTACCGTTTTATCGCGGTGGAACCGGCGTCCTGCCCAAGCCTTACCAGAGGAAAATATGCATATGACTTCTGCGATACAGGAATGGTCTGCCCCCTGGCGAAGATGTACACTCTGGGCAGTGGATTTATCCCATCTGCCAACCATGCAGGAGGACTTCGCTACCATGGCATGAGTTCTATTCTATCAGAGCTGTACGACCAGGGATTGATGGAAGCCCGCAGTGTGGAGCAGACATCTGTCTTTGAGGCAGCGGAACAGTTCGCCAGAGTGGAAGGCATTCTCCCGGCACCGGAGAGCAGTCATGCCATCCGCGTTGCCATTGACGAAGCCCTGAAATGTAAGGAGACAGGGGAGGCGAAGACCATCGTGTTCGGTCTCACAGGAACCGGATATTTTGACATGACAGCCTATGAGAAATACAATAATGGAGAAATGTCAGATTATATCCCCACAGATGCTGATCTGCAAAAAGGATTTGACGGAATCCCACAGATGCCAAATTAGGGACAATGTCAGGTCGGCTCTTATCACGGAGGAAGTTCAGTAGAATCAGTGACGGGGATGCATAGATGGGCGGCATTAGCGCATACTCTTACTAAGAATGACCAGTAAGAGGAACGCCCATGGAAAGCAATGCAGCACAGGAAAATATCATTACTTATGTAAAAGAATATGGAACATACACATTCCGACAACGACCTTTCTGCCCGGTGGACAGTCTGGTGCTGTCGGAATTGTCCTATCTAAAGTATGATCACTGCGCGTCTTCCATAGAGGAAGTGCAGAATCATATCACGCTGGGAGAGATAGCAGGGCTGGAGGAACAGGCATTACAACAGTTGTTTCAGGGGATTATGGATAAGAAAGCAAATGCTGAGCTGCTGCGCCTCGCCGGCAGCAGTACACGCTTTGGTGGAACAGAAGTCTCTTACTATGAGAATCTGGTGGAACCGGAGCAGGAGACCCAGTTCTCGGCCATGGTATTTATATTGAAGGGTTGGATGCCCTTCGTGGCGTTCCGAGGGACGGATGAGACGCTGGCTGGATGGAGAGAAGACTTTAATATGGCATATATGAGCCCGGTGCCAGCCCAGGAGCGGGCACGTTCCTATCTGCAAAAGGTGGCGCCTATTCTGATGCGGGAATCGGTCTTTCTCATGGGAGGTCATTCCAAGGGAGGTAACCTGGCAGTCTACGCCGCCACCCATGCGGATACCAAAGTTCAGAGGGCGATAGAGCAGATCTATAATCTGGATGGACCGGGCTTTGGAAGAGACATGGGGAAGGAAGGTCGGTATCGCTATGTATCCGGGAAGATCAGAAAGATGATTCCCCAGTCCTCCATCATCGGGATGATGCTGGAAAATCAGGTGGATTATCAGGTCATCAGGAGCAGTCAGGAGGGTATCTTACAGCATGATCCCTTTTCCTGGGTGGTGGAGAAGGGATCGTTCCTCTATCTGGAAAAGCTGGATACCAAGGCTCAGATTATGGGAAAGACGCTGTATGAGTGGATCATGGATATGACGGTGGAGGAACGGAAACGGCTCATTGATCTGCTGTTTCAGGTGTTGTCCAACGAACAGATCACGCCACTTTCCATATTTTCCCAGGACTGGAAGGAGAGCGTGAGACAGATTCTGGATACCATGAAGGAACTGGATGAGGACACCCGGAGCTTTGTGTGGGAGATCCTGCTCCAGTTGGTGAGGACAGGGACGAAGACAGCCGTGAACCTCACGGTAGAAAAGACAAAAGAGACAGAGCCAAAAAGAGAGAGCAAAAAAGATAACAGAAAAGAATTGACTAGTCAGGTGGAACTGTGATATATTGCTACTAACCCAAGAGGGAGTAGTTATCAGATATAGCCAACAATCGCCCGCATATAAGCGGTGGCTATATCCCTGTAAATATCAGAAATAGATGTGATTTATGGGAACGAGACTTTTGGTACACTTTTATTTGTGTACCAGAAGGACTCGTTTTTTTTGCGTACAGAAGAAGGAGGACATGAGATGTTTTTAATGCAGAATTTATTGATTTTGACTCAGGTCGTATTACTGGCGGTAGGGTTTTTCATGCTGGTAAAGGGAGCGGACTGGTTTGTGGAAGGAGCGGCTGGTATCGCAGATCGCTTTGGCATTCCACAGATCGTTATCGGACTTACCATCTGTGCCTTCGGCACCAGCGCACCGGAGGCGGCGATCAGTATCAGCGCCGCACTTCGTGGAAATGCCGCACTTACCATCGGAAATGTGGTGGGAAGTAATATTCTGAATATTCTATTGATCCTGGGAATCACAGCGTTGATCACACCACTGGCCATCAAGAAAAACACCTTCCGCTATGAGATTCCCTTCGTGGCGGTAGTGACACTGTTACTGTTAGGTCTGGGCGTGGCAGGTGGTACGGTGAGTCGTATGGATGGCGGGATATTATGGCTGTTCATGATCCTGTTCCTGGTCTATCTGTTTCGTATGGCGAAGACGGGAGAGGCGGATATGGTGGAGGAGATACCCGAGGATGCAAAGCAGGACCCCCTGTGGAAACTGTTGGTGTGTACCATCGGCGGTATGGTGCTGATCGTGTGGGGCAGTGATATTACCGTGGACAGTGCCACAGAAATTGCACACTTCTTCCATATGAGTGAACGCCTAATCGGACTTACCATTGTGGCATTTGGAACTTCTCTTCCGGAATTGATCACTTCCGTGACAGCGGGTATCAAAGGAAAAGCAGATATTGCCATTGGAAATATCGTGGGAAGCAATATTTTCAACATCCTGTTCGTGGTAGGCACCGCGGCACTGATCACCCCAGTGGCATTCGCATCTAATTTCATCATTGACAGTATCATCGCGACGCTGGCAGCAGTCATGCTCTTTGTCTGTGTAGCAAAGCATATGCAGCTTCGTAAAATGAGCGGTATTGTCATGCTGGTAAGCTATGCCGCCTATTTTGTATATCTGTTGCAGTAGCATGGAAAGCCATCTGTATCCGGTATTGCAGGAACTGTCAGTTTCTCTTTTTGATCTGAAAGTACAGACTTCACACCATGTTTTCCCATAAGAACGGACAAAATATGGATGAAATAGTTTTTTATAGTTTACATTTTTCATGGAATGCCTTAAAATCTAAGTTGTAAATCTAAATTTAATACTGCAAAGGAGATAAATTATGAATTATTCACCATTACAAAAAGCCAGATACGAGTATACTCCAAAACTTCCGGGAATGCTCAGACATGGTATCGCAGAAATCGGCGTTAAAGAGGGCAGCGAAACACAGAGCGTAGCTGATCAGGATAAGATCAAAGCTCTCTTCCCTAACACATATGGCAAGAAAGAAATTACATTTGAAAAAGGTCAGAATACATCTGCTGCAAAGAAACAGGTGGTAGGTGTTATCCTTTCCGGTGGACAGGCACCCGGCGGACACAATGTTGTATGTGGTCTGTATGATGCATTAAAAGCTACCAACAAAGAAAACGTTCTTTATGGTTTCAAAAATGGCCCAAGCGGACTTGTGGATGATGATTATCTGATCTTTGATGATGCTTACATCAATGAGTTCAGAAATACAGGTGGATTTGATATCATTGGTTCCGGCAGAACAAAGCTGGAGACAGATGAGCAGTTCGCAATTTCCGTAGAAGTTTGTAAAAAGCATGGCATTACAGCAATCGTTATCATCGGTGGTGACGATTCCAACACAAATGCAGCAGTTCTGGCTGAGTACTTTGCAGCTCACGATACAGGTATTCAGGTAATCGGATGCCCTAAGACAATCGATGGTGACCTTAAAAATGAAGACATCGAATGCTCATTCGGTTTCGATACAGCCACAAAGACTTACAGTGAATTGATCGGTAACATCGAGAGGGATGCCAACTCCGCTAAGAAATACTGGCACTTTATCAAAGTTATGGGTCGTTCCGCTTCCCACGTAGCACTGGAATGTGCACTTGAGACACAGCCAAACATCTGTCTCGTTTCCGAGGAAGTAGCAGCTAAGAAAATGTCACTTTCACAGATCGCAGACTACATCGCTGATTCCGTTGAAAAGAGAGCAGCAAAGGGCATGAACTTTGGTGTTGCTGTTATTCCGGAAGGTGTTGTTGAATTCGTTCCAGAATTCTCAGCATTAATCGGAGAGATCAACGAACTTTTAGCTGGCAGCAAGGCGGAAACTTTCAATGCACTCCCAACATGGGCAGAGAAATATGCATTTATTGAGCAGGGTCTTTCAAAAGAATCCATGTCAGTATTTGCCATTCTTCCACAGGGAATCCAGCAGCAGTTATTCCTGGAAAGAGATCCACACGGCAATGTACAGGTATCTCTCATCGAGTCAGAGAAATTATTCTCAGCACTCGTTGCAGATAAATTAGCTGATCGTAAGAAAAAAGGCACATACAATGGTAAATTCAGTGCCCTTCATCACTTCTTTGGCTATGAAGGAAGATGTGCATTCCCATCGAACTTCGATTCAGATTACTGCTACTCATTGGGATATAATGCAACTATGCTGATTCAGTATGGCTACAATGGCTACTTATCGAAAGTATCCAATCTTTCAGCACCTGCAAGCGAATGGGTTGCAGGCGGTATGCCCATTACCAAGATGATGAACATCGAGAGAAGACATGGCGAAGACAAACCGGTTATCAGAAAAGCACTTGTTGAGCTTGATGGAAAACCATTCAAATATTTTGAAGCACACAGAGAAGAGTGGGCTGCTGATACATGCTTCACATATCCAGGTGCTATTCAGTACTACGGACCTGCTGAAGTTTGTGACATCACCACAAGAACACTTGCTCTTGAACAGGAATAAGCAAATTATTTATAAAATAGTTATAGAATAGTTATAGAAGAAAGAGAACTGCCAAAGCGTATGATATGCTTTGGCAGTTCTTCTTTTCTGGATGGGGTGTAATCCTGGGAGAAAGAGTAGAGTGGCTGATGCGGCTAGGGGCGTGGCCTGACTCCTTTTTCTTGAAATAAATATTGCATATAAGATTCTCGGACAGCGGCATAGAGAAGTCGGGAGACTGGAATCCGATGATAGGAGGCTGTGAGGATCTCTTTGGAATCCAGTGAGTGAATACAAGACATATTGACCAGATAGGATCGATGCACCTTTATGAATTCCGGGCGGTTCAATAATTGTTCTTCACATCTGGCAAGGGTGCCGGGTAATATTGTGCGTTCATCATTTGACAGTTGGAACATCAGCTTCTTATTATAGACCTCAATGTATTCAATACGGTGGTAAGGAATATGCACGATTTCGGTTCCGGTTTGAAGCGTCAGAGCATCTTCCATACGCTGCTGTTCCCGAAGAATATCATCTAACAGGGGATATAGACATTTCGGGGTGACTGGCTTTATGAGATAATGCCGTGCATGTACGGAATAACCCTCCAGCGCATATTCAGGGGAGGAAGATATAAAGATGATCTCCAGATGCTGATCAAAGGAACGGATCCTGTGGGCGGCATCCATGCCGTTTAATCCGGGCATTAGAATATCCAGAAATAGAATTTGATAGGATTTCCGGCTCATGGAGGTCAGAAGATCGGCGGCATTGTGAAAAATATCACAGGAAAAGAAAACTTCTGTGTGGGGAGCCTTTCTCTGGAGCTGATACTGTTCCAGAATATGAGTAATATGTGTTGTTTCTTCAAAATTATCATCGCAGATAGCAATTTGGAGCATGGTGTGATACCTTCTGTCTTCTATATTTATGACTGTTCATAGCAACACGTATCTGTTTGAATCTTGCAGATGCGTTATATTCCCTATACTAGCATATGCGGACGTGACATAGCAATCCTTCCTTTTTCATGGAGGGACTTTTTTATACATTTCAGGGGAAAAATGTGACATTTCAGGAAAAAATGCGGAAAAAGAAAATACAATCCTATATGATAAAGGTAATATGGAGCAACTTTTGAAAGGAGAAATGGAGAGATGCTGAGAATTGCAGGATGTGACGACGATCTGTTCATTTTGGAGGAGTTGGAGGCAATGATAAAAAGCTATGGGGATGCAAATGGTCAGGAAATATCATTTGTTTCCTATCAAACGCCTATCGAACTGCTGATGGAAGTGGAAAGAGGAGAACGATACGATGTGCTGTTCCTGGATATTATCATGAATGGAATGAACGGCATGGATACAGCCAGGGAGTTACGGCAGTATGATAACAATGTCAGGATCATATTCCTGACTTCATCTCCGGAATTTGCATTAAAATCTTATGAGGTACGGGCGTATGACTATCAGCTGAAACCCATACAGAAGGATACCTTTATAAAATTGATGAATCGCCTGTTCGCGGAACAGATAAGGGAGCAGGACAGCAGTTTTCTGTTGAAATGTAAAAGTGGAATCACCAGAATACAGGTGGCACAGTTGGAGTATTGTGAAGTGATTAATCACAGAATCTATATTCATCTGTTAAGCGGAAAGGAACTGGAGACCAGGGGCAGGCTGGAAGAACTGTATGATAAACTCTGTGAAAAGGGAAATTTTCTATTTCCCCACCGATCGTATCTGGTGAATATGGAATATATACAGAGTATTACCAGTCGTGGCATCGTCATGAGCTGTCTTGCAGAGATTCCCATTCCCCATGGAAAATTCACGAAGATGAAAGATATGTATTTGGAATATCTGGCGAACGAGAAGATGGGCTGATGTTCTTAAGTTACAAATAATGGAGGGATATATGACACTGACAATATCATTTTTCAATTATGTGGCAGTAGCAATATTTGGCTGTGTGCTGTCTGCCGTATTCTGTAAGATACCAGGAAGAAAAAGAGAAATTATAATATTGACAGCTACCACCGCTATGATACTTCTCATGCAGGGAATCATAAACCGATACTTCGGTCTACAGGCAATAAGGAGTGTGTATCCGCTGGTGACACACTTACCCCTGATCCTGGTGCTGTGGTATCTGCAAAAGCGTTTACTGTGGTCCGTGGTGGCAGTGCTCACCGCATATTCCTGTTGCCAGCTGCGGGCTTGGGCGGCACTTTTCGTGGGAGCACTATTGAAAATGGATGAGAATGCCTTACAGGGAATCGAACTGATCCTTACGCCGCTCATCTTCATTCTGATACTGTTGTTCGCCGCGCGGCCAATACAGGAGCTGGCACAGGAGAAGACAGCACACATACTCCGCATTGGCATCATTCCTGCACTGTATTATCTTTTTGATTATTTTGCAACAGTCTATTCAGAGACCCTCTATAACGGTACCATGGTGGTGGTGGAATTTATGCCCTTTGTATGTTCGTTATCATATCTGCTCTTTATGGCACAGATCTCCATGAAAAACAGGGAATATCAGGCACTGGAATATAATCGACGCGGTCTGGATATGCAGATAAAACAGGCAGTAAAGGAAATGGAAGTATTGCGGGAGAGCCATGAACAGGCAGCGATTTATCGTCATGATCTGAGGCATCACCTGCAATACCTTTTCGGATGTATCGATCAGCAGAAGCTGGAACAGGCAAAGGAATATATTCAGGGAATCTGCCATCAGATGGAGGCTGCAAAGGTGGTGCAGTATTGTGAAAATGAAGCGACCAACCTGGTATTGAGCACCTATGCGGACAAGGCGAAGCAGGAGCACATAGCCATGGATATTCAGGTATCTCTGGGGAAATTTCTACTCATTGCAGATGAGGATATGGGGGTACTGTTATCCAATGCACTGGAAAATGCACTGCATGAATGTGAGGCATTATCTGATAGCGGAGGAGATAGATTTATTTCTGTACACGGCTATTCTAAGGATGAGACAGGAAAGATATTTCTACAAATCATCAACAGCTGCAGGGAGGGAATACGCTTCTACAAAGGTATGCCCATAACGGACAAACCGGGGCATGGCGTGGGAACCTACAGTATCCGTACCATTGTGGAGCGTTATCGGGGAATCTGTTCCTTCTCGGAGGAAGACCGCCGGTTCGTATTGCGCATTTCCGTATAAATATTTTCCTTTTCCTCTAATGTTTTACAGTTCATGTCGATTTCGTTCAAAAAAGGGTCGATTCATGCAGGACAATCACATAACAGGATAAGGAATGGTATAGTTGGTGCAACAGGAAAGAAGATCCTGTTCAAGCAAACAAAATGGACGGATGTCCAAAACACAGGAGGAAAGAGTTATGAAGAGAAAAGTATTAGCAGTATTATTATCAGCGGCAATGATATTATCAGTTACCGCATGTGGTGCAAAAAAGGAAGAAGCAGCAGCACCGGCAGCAACCACAGAGGCAGTGACCACAGCGGAAACAGCAGCACCGGAGACAGCAGAGACAGCAGGGACAACAGAAGCTGCCACGGAAGAAGCTGCATCAGGAGAGGAAGATTTACAGGCAGCACTTGATGAGCTGGCAGCAGCACTGGATGGCACATGCTGGGTAGGTATGGACGCAGAGGATTATACCTGCTATGCACTGGGATTTGGTGATGGCCAGGTGGCTCTTTATTCAAATGTAGAGGGTGATGAAGGCGTAGAAGGATATTGGAATATCGGAACAGATGCACTTTACATATACGAAGATGCAGAGTGTACCAGCCAGATTGGTGAGATTGCATGGAGCTATGATGAAGAAAATGATGTGATGGTATTAAATGATACAGCAGTAATGGCTCAGGTAGAGGGTGATATCGAATCAGCAGCTGCAGCAATGGAGCAGCAGGCAACAGCAGCAAGTGTAGGAGAATTCCTGGACAGCACAGTATGGGCAGGCCTTGATGAAGACTCTACTATGGCAATGGCATTCTCATTGAAAGATGGCCAGTATTACATGGGTATCATGGATGCAGAGGGTAATACCGAAGAGCATCAGGGTACATGGTCCATCGATTATGACAGTATCTATCTGTTTGATGAGAATGGTGAAGCACTGGATACTTTAAGCTGGGATATGGCAGAAGATGGATCAGAGCTTTACTTCACAGTAGATTCAACACAGCTTACTTTCGGTCTGGTACAGACAGATGCAGCCAGCGTTACAGATGCAATGGTAGCACTTGCAGAAGAACTTCAATAATCGTATAGTGGCAGACACAGGCTTGCATGGAATATTCATGGACCTGTATCTGTAGATGAAAATAGAAAACACCAGTACATTGGGAAATGCACAGCAAAGCGGATAGAGATGTTCTGCATGCTTCACGCCGGATGACTGGTGTTTTTCTATATAGTTTCTAAAAATAGGTATCTGATAACATTGGGAAAGGTGGTTACAAAAATGATGATAGTAATTGTATTAGTGGTGTTAGTCGTCATACTGGGTCTGTGGTTCATGTCCACACAGAGGACACTGGTAGTGTTAGATGAGAATATTAACAATGCCATGAGTCAGATAGGGGTTCAGTTGTCCTCACGATTCGATGCATTGACAGCACTCCTGGATCTTACGAAAGGATATGCACAGCATGAGAGCGAGACGCTGATCGAGACTATAAAGTCCAGAAGGTCTGTGATCACGGCTAAGTCCACAGTGGATGATGTGGCGCAGCAGGAGGGAATTATTGCGGAGGCTATGGGGAGAATCGCCATGGTAAGTGAGCAATATCCGGAATTGAAAGCGAATGAGAACTATGCAAAGACCATGGATGCAGTAAAGCAGTATGAGAACATGGTGCGCACCAGCCGTCTGATCTATAATGACAGTGTGACGAAGCTGAACAGAACCATTCGTATATTTCCGGTATCCATGATAGCAGGAATGTTAGGATTTTCACAAAGAGATTATCTGGAGACCAAGGAAGAAAAGATGGATATGCCGAGTATGAAATAAAAAATTAAAATTGGAATAGGAAGTGATGATATGGGTTTACTTGGAAAGAAACCGCCCTGTGCGATCTGTGGCGGAAAGGTAGGATTTTTATTACCCACAAAGATAGATGGCGAGTATATCTGTAGTAACTGTGATGCAAAGATAGACATGCAAAGGGATCTCCGAGATGGATTGACGATGCAGGGCTTGCGGGAGTATATGGTGTACTACGAGGAGAATAAAAGACTCCAGGAGCAGTTCCAGATTTCAGAAAAAGTGGACTTTGGCTGGTGGGATACGAAACTGATCTTCGATTACGAGAATCATCTGTTCTGTATGAGCAAACAGCCGGACAAGACGATTTTTCAGGGGGCAGAGCTGGTAAGCTTTACCATCAAAGAGGATACCACGCCACTGTATGAAGGGGATGCAAAGGCATTGAAACGATATACCAGTACAGTGCCGGAACGTGTGAGAGCCATGGAACCTCAGCTTGTTCAGTATATTATGAATAAGAGGATGGAGGAGTCAATGGAACGAAGGATGGAGCGGGAGGATGAGGATTATCACAGAACGTATATTCCGTCCATTGATATCTCAGAACCTTTTCACAGCTTTCAGGTGGAGATTCATCTGAATCACCCTTACTGGAAAGTGGTTACCTGTGATATGAATGGCCCCACGTTTTCCAATGACCGTCCGGATGTGAACGATTATATCCGGGATTACCAGAATGATATCGAAGAGATTGAAAAACTGGTGAATGCACTGAAAACAGTGGCATTCCCACAGGCAGTGGAGCAGAGTGTAGGGGCTCCGGGACTTGGAGGATTTGTACAGCAGGTACAGCAGCCACAGCAGGCTGGTGATACCATTGAGGATATTAAGAAGTACAAATCCCTCATGGAGGAGGGCATTATCTCCCAGGAGGAATTCCAGGAAAAGAAGAGACAATTGTTAGGAATCTGAGAAAATTATAATGAACTGATGTTCAAGGATTGTGTCAAGTTTTCCGGGAAAACTTGATATGCAGCGTCAGCCCATTTGTCCAATGTAATACTTCCGAAGGAAGGATTATCCCAAAGGGATTAAGCAACGATAGTTCCTTAACAGGACAAATTTAAGATGGGCTGACGTTCAAGTAGAAGGGCATAAAAATGAAACAGACAGGTAAGAAATTTTTACTTTTTGGTATTTTATGTATGGCTGTTTTACTATGTGGAATGCCGGTAAATGCAGCAAATCATATAAATATGATACAAGTGGAAGCTACGATACAGCAGGATGGGTCCATGGATGTGGTACAGTACTGGGAGGGCGATTTCGATGAGGGAACGGAGAATTATATCCCCATCAAAGCATTATCCGGTATAACGATTCATGACCTGCAGGTCTCTGACGAGGAGTAGGAATATGCTGTGCTGGATGCATGGGATGTGGATGCCTCCTTTGATGACAAGTCCTATACCTGTGGTATCCTGCCTACAGAGGATGGATACGAACTGTGCTTTGGCATCAGTCAGTATGGACATCGTGTTTATAGAATCTCCTACACAGTGGATCATGTGGTAGGAAGCTACGAGGATGCAGATGGAGTAAATTTCCGCTTTATCAATGATCAGATGAACACCACCCCTACGAATGCGGATGTGCGGATCACCCTGTGGGATGGGACACCCATCACCGATGATATCTGCGATATCTGGGCATTTGGTTATGACGGACAGGTGGCATTTGATGATGACAGTATCTATGCTTATACAGAGAAAGCCCTGGAAAAGGACAATCATATGACCATAATGTTTGCATTTCAGAAGGGCATATTAAATCCGGCAAGACAGGAGGAGGGAAGCTTCGAAGCGGTCAAGGAAGCTGCCTTTGAAGGAAGCGACTATGACAGTTCGGATGAAGATGTGTCTGATGTGGCAGTGGGGATCGTTCTGATACTGATCGCTGCTGTGGTGATAGGTATCGTCGTGCTGGTAAACCGAATACGGAAGAAAATGTATGATGGCAAGATCAAAAAGTTTGCAAAAAAGCAAAACTATTTCAGAGACATTCCCAATGACGGAAATATCAATGCTACCTATCGTCTGGGAAAAGAGTTCCAGGTATGTGAAGATGGCGCCATATTGGCCACCACCATGCTGCGGCTGGTATCCGATGGCTGTCTGGAACCTGTGAAGACACAGGGAACGAAAAAGGAAGAAGTCAGCCTGCGGCTGGTGAAAGAACCAGGGCAGTCGGCAGATGCTTATGAAGAATACCTCTATACGGTGCTGGAATGTGCTGCCGGGGCGGACGGTGTCCTACAGAAACAGGAGCTTAGTGCGTATTTTAATGAAAAGCCAAAGACGTTACGCAGCTTTATCAGCAAAAGCGAATCAGAGGGGGAATCATATCTGCGGACTCATGCCTGCTTTAAGGGAGGCATCTCCAATCGCCTCAGTGCCCTCACCCCAAGTGGAGAAAAGGAACTGGGTGAACTGCTGGGATTAAAGGAATATCTCCTTGACTTCTCCCTCATCGGGGAACGAAATATACAGGAAACCATCATCTGGCAGGATTATATGGTCTATGCGACACTTTACGGAATTGCAGATCAGGTAATGAAACAGTTGAAAAATCTTTGTCCGCAGATTCGCCAGGAGTTGGATGTATATGAACAGAATATTTATTATGCAAATCAGTATTACCTCTTGACCTATCAGGCCATGAGACGCAGAGAAGAGGCAGAGGAACAGGCAAAACGAAGTGCAGGAAGCGGTGGAAGCGCGTCCTTTGGTGGCGGTGGTGGTTCCATCGGAGGCGGCAGCGGCGGCGGTTCCCGATAATATTCCAAAGCCTGAGAAGCAGGGCGGGAGAAACAGAGTAAGAGGAAACAGAGTAAAAGAAAACAGAGTAAAAGAAAACAGAGTAAGGGAAGACAGAGTAAAGGAAACAAAGCAAGAGAATAGAAAGCGATTGCGTCATAGTTTAGCTGCTGTGATGCGATCGCTTTTTTGAGTAATCATTTCAAATGAAATGATAGAACTTGTATTATGAGAAAACATCTGCTAAGATACACAATATAAACTACCGGAAAACGATTTCCGCGATAAGCAGAGTCAAATCGAAAGATGTAGTGCTGATGCTTGCATCAAAGCACTATCAGATTGAGAATTGACGAGCAACGCGAACGAGAAAGCGAAGCTTTCGAGTCTGCTTATCTAAGCAGAGTCAAGAGGAAGCACCCTAAATAAAGGAGTAATGTAGTTATGGTATCCATCAAAGATGTGGCAAGGCAGGCAGGGGTGGCAATCTCCACCGTATCCAAAGTGTTAAATAACTACCCAAACGTGAGTGTTGCCACGAAGGAAAAAGTGAATAGAGCCATTGCGGAACTGGGTTTTGTGCCCAATGCCATCGCAGCGGCCTTATCATCCAAAAAGTCCGGCAGAATCGCGCTGCTCATCAACCTCAATGCCCAGACCCAGGCAATTGATGAGATCGGGATGCAGTATATGGCAGGTGCCATCCGCCAGGCAAAGGAATATAATCTGGATCTTGTCACTGTATTTTTTTCCATGATTCAGGACATGACTTATGAGGAGATCACCCGGTATTTCCTGTCCCAGAATATTGCAGGAATCATCATATGCGGGCTGTCAAAGGATGATTACGTGTTGCACGAATTGATACAGGCAGAGAGATTCAAGATCGTCATCGTGGATGCCCCCATCGTGAATGCCACCACCAGTTCTGTATGGATCGATCATAAAAGGGCACAATATGATATTGCCAAAAAGACCATACTGGAAAATAACGCAAAGCGTGTCCTCTATATTGCGGGAAAGAAAAATGGATATGTGACAGATGAACGGCTAAAGGGAATGAATCAACTGGTGCAGGAGCTCAAGCTCACCATGCTGGTGCGCTATGGCAATTTCAGTGAACTGGAAGCGAGAAAATTAACTTTTCAATACGGACAGCATAAAGATATAGTAGTATGTGCCTCGGATCTCATGGCAATCGGTGCCATGAAAGCATTGACAGAGATGGACATATTCCGTCCCGTATGTGGATTTGACGGTATCATGCTCATGGGATATGTGGGCAAACAGATGAATACCGTGAGACAGAATTTCGCCAGGATATCAGGGGAGGCAGTGCGTGAACTGTACAGTCTCATGGAGGAAAACGAGGGCAAAAACATAGTGCTGGACTACGAGATGGTGCGGATGCAGTATCTGGATATTATATGCTGACAGGTGTATAAAGTGCTCCATGATCCACATCAGAAGAGTCTATAAAATGTAAATATTGCGAAAAATAAAAATAAAGGCTTGCGGAAAACGTTTTCCTATGTTAGATTGTAAACGATAAGACAAGTGTACAGGAAAAACAGATTCGCAGGTGACGAGTCGTATATCAGAGTCGGTACTGAGGAGGAACCCATGATACCCAGTATCATATTGAGATGGTTCCGGCGACCTGCCGTCGAACGTGAACACATGTGAGAGGGCATTACCATAAGGAGGATCAGAAGATGGCACAGGAAATGACATTAGAATTAAAAATGCAAAGAGAGGTTATGATAATGAACTTAGAAAAGCAATTACAGATATTTACACAGGAAATGTATCAAAAAGACATAAAAGCATGTGACAATGAAGAATTATATTTTGCAATTTTAAGACTGGCAAAAGGTCTGGCAGACATTACAACACCTATTTCAGGGGACAAGAAAATATACTATATCTCAGCAGAGTTCCTCATCGGTAAATTGTTATCCAACAATTTGATCAACCTTGGAGTCTATGATAAATTGGATGAAATTCTCACAGAAAATGGAAAATCATTAAGCGCAATCGAGGAAGTAGAGCCGGAGCCATCCCTTGGAAATGGCGGACTTGGAAGACTTGCAGCATGTTTCCTGGATTCCATCGCAACATTGGGATTACCGGGAGAGGGCATTGGATTGAATTATCATTTCGGTCTGTTCAAACAGGTATTTAAAGATAAATTGCAGTGCGCAGAGAAAAATGACTGGATTCAGGCGCAGTCCTGGCTGAACAAGACAGAGGTTACTTTTGATGTGAACTTTGGAGATAAGAAAGTGACTTCCAGATTATACGATATTGATGTGGTGGGATATAACAACGGCATGAACAAGTTAAGACTGTTCGATATCGAAACCGTAGACGAGAGCATTGTGAAAAAAGGAATTGACTTTGATAAGGAGGATATCGAGAAGAACCTTACCTTATTCCTCTATCCGGACGATTCCGATGAGGCAGGACAGCTCCTTCGTATCTATCAGCAGTATTTTATGGTAAGCAATGCGGCACAGCTCATCTTAAAAGAGATGAGGGAAAAACAGTATGATCTTCGTCAGATGCACAAACATGCGGTGATTCAGATCAATGATACTCACCCAACCATGGTCATTCCGGAACTTATCAGAATCCTCATGGACGAAAAGGCATTTACCTTGGACGAGGCAATCGACGTGGTGAGCAAGACCTGTGCTTACACGAATCACACCATCCTGGCAGAAGCACTGGAGAAATGGCCCCTGGCATATCTGGAGAAAGTGGTACCACAGTTAGTGCCCATTATCAAGGAATTAGACAAACGTGTGGCAGCCAAATACAAAGATCCAAAGGTACAGATCATTGACAAACAAAATCGTGTACACATGGCACACATTGACATTCATTACGGCTTCAGCGTAAACGGTGTCGCTGCCATCCACACAGAGATTCTTAAAGGTACAGAATTAAAACATTTTTATGATATCTATCCTGAAAAATTCAATAACAAGACCAACGGCATTACCTTCCGCAGATGGTTATTATCCTGCAACCGTGAATTGGCAGCCTTCCTCACGGAGACCATCGGTGACAGCTATAAGAAGGACGCCTGCAGACTGGAAAAACTGCTGGAATTCAAGGATGATGAAGCAGTACTGAATTCTCTGGTATCCATCAAAAAAGAGAAGAAACAGCAGTTGGTGGACTTCATCAAAGAGACCCAGGGGGTAGAATTAAATCCAGACTCCATCTTTGATATTCAGATCAAGAGATTACATGAGTACAAACGTCAGCAGATGAACGCCCTTTATATCATCCACAAGTATCTGGAGATCAAATCTGGCAGGAAACCTACCACACCAATGACTTTTGTATTTGGTGCAAAGGCAGCTCCGGCTTATGTGATCGCTCAGGACATCATTCACCTATTGCTGGTATTACAGGAGATCGTGAATAATGATCCCGATGTAAATCCATACATGAAAGTTCTTATGGTGGAGAATTACAATGTAAGCAAAGCGGAGAAACTCATCCCGGCATGTGATATTTCAGAACAGATCTCCCTTGCCTCCAAGGAAGCTTCCGGAACAGGCAATATGAAATTCATGCTGAACGGTGCAGTTACCCTTGGCACCTCGGACGGTGCCAATGTGGAGATCGATGATCTGGTGGGAGATGACAACATCTATATATTCGGTGAGAAGAGCGAGCAGGTCATTGCCCATTATGATAAATCGGATTATGTATCAAAAGATTACTATGCAAAATCTCCAGTGATCAAAGAAGCGGTAGACTTCATCGTAGGACCCCAGGCACTGAAAGCCGGACATAAAGAGAATCTGGAAAGATTATATAAAGAGCTGTTAAATAAAGACTGGTTCATGACATTACTGGATCTGGAGGACTATATTGCCACCAAGGACAGAATGTTCAAGGACTATGAGAATCAGGAGAAATGGAAGAGAATGATGTTAGTGAACATCGCAAAAGCAGGATTTTTCTCATCCGACAGAACCATCGCAGAGTACAACCGCGATATCTGGAAATTAACAGAGTAAGAATCAGATCCAGATTGGTGAGGCTGCAACTGCAGACTTTGAAAAACAGATGGCGGCAGGCTTCCTGCATGGAAACAAAACTCATGTTAAAAAGTAAATGTCAGACAGAAGAAATAGTCAGGTATTGATAACGTACGCAACCGCCCTTTAGAAGCCATCGTGGCTTCTAAAGGGCTTTCCTTCACATCCCTGTGAGGGAATTGCTGTTTATCCATATTTCTTCTGCCTGGCATTAACATTTTTGGAACATGAGTTATGAATTATCCATGCAGGAAGCCTGCCGTCATCTGTTTTTATTCATAGTTTACGATTGCAGCCTGATTGATAGATGCTGACAACATATATTTACACTTTAAGATTTGCAATGGTTCTATTTGTAGTCGTTGATGTAGATCACAGAAAAAGGCTTCACACCCCTATGCAAAGCTAATTCAGATACTGTGGTAGAATTACTTAGTGATGAACAGAAGAACTTCGTTGACAGATGAAGCGAATACAGGACGTATTCGCTAGGCTGACCTCAAATCATGGATGATTTGTGTCAGCCGGTCATCGTGAACCTTAGAAAATAATGAAAGTTCTTCTGTTTAACACTTAGAAATTCACCACAGTATGCTGTTGCTTGCATAGGGGTGTGGAGCCTTTTTCTGTGGGACACAGCCGAGACTAACTTCGGTTATTCAGTGGCGTCTGAGGTGCGGGCTTTATCCAGAGAGGTGGAGATGGCGTCCAGGAGAACCAGGGTGGTGTATTTGTTGTCATCGGAATATGTAATGCCATCCAGGGACTGGCTCTCACAGATCTGATTGACCAGATCCTGAAAAGAGGATTCTATCAGAGGATACATGGTGGCAACTGCTTCGTCCAGATTGACTAATCGGATGGAATTAATATTATTTTCATCTACCACCACTTCAATATCGATGGAATTTCCCCCCAGGGTGAGCGTGGTGGAATACACACCAGGCTGATAGATACTGGTGGAGGCAGTTTCTTTTGCATCCTTGCTTCCGGGTAAGAACATGATAATAATCAGTACGATGAACAGGATGCCAAGCAATGCAAAGATACCTGTATAGACTAATTCCTTCATATGAAGTACGACAATCTTCGTTTTTGAACTCATAGCAAGCCTCATAACATGTTTTTACTAATATTATGAATCAATATGGGAATATATTACAAAATGGTAACTATTCAGAGCCAAGTAAATTCATAAAAATATGCGAATCATGCTTGCATGAGCTGATTTTTATGAATTTACTTGGCGAAGTAACCACATAAGCAAAAGGAAAGCTTCGAAGAAGCGATTTTGCGCATGAGGTTCTGAATAGTTACAATGGATAAAAACAGGGAAAATAGACGGAATTCGTATTGACAAACGCACAGAATAGCTGTTACTATAATACAGAACAAAGGCGTTCTTACAGGGGTAGGAATGTCTTTTTTGTATTTTTGATAATTTACAATGGGAACCACCTGGCAAGTTACTTGAAAAGTTACAGTTGAGAGACTAGAATGAATGGGAATATAAGCGATTCCGGGATAAAAGATCTTAACAGATAAAGGGATCATGGATGAAAAGAAAGGAAATGAAAAAATGAGTAAATACAGCAAAGAGGATATCATCAAGCTTGTGGAAGAGGAAGATGTAGAATTTATTCGGTTGCAGTTTACAGATATTTTTGGAAATATGAAAAATGTGGCAATCACTTCCAGCCAACTGGAAAAAGCGCTGAACAATGGGTGTATGTTCGATGGTTCTGCAATTGAAGGATTTGCAGGAATCGAGGAATCTGATATGTATCTCTATCCGGATCTGGATTCACTGGCTATTTTCCCATGGCGCCCACAGCAGGGGAAGGTGGCGCGACTGATCTGCGATGTACATCGCTTTAACGGGGAACCCTTTGAGGGAGATCCAAGACATATTCTGAAAATGGCAGTGAGGGAAGCGGAGGAACTGGGATATACCTTTAACGTAGGTCCGGAATGCGAGTTCTTCCTGTTCGATACAGATGAGAATACGCTGCCTACCACCATGACCCATGAGCAGGCAGGCTATTTCGACCTGGGACCGATTGACTTTGGAGAGAATGCAAGACGTGACATTGTACTCACGTTGGAGGACATGGGATTCGAAGTGGAGGCTTCCCACCATGAGATGGCACCGGCACAGCATGAGATTGATTTCCGTTATGATGATGCACTGAAAACAGCGGATAACGTCATGACGTTCAAGCTGGCAGTGAAGACCATTGCCAAGAGACACGGACTTCATGCTACCTTTATGCCAAAGCCCAAATATGGGGTGAATGGCTCCGGTATGCACATCAATATGTCTTTGTCAAAGAATGGAAAGAATATTTTTTGGGATGAGAAGGATTCCTATCATCTCAGTCAGGAGGCATACTACTTTATCGGTGGAATCATGAAACACCTGAAGGGAATGACCGCTATCAGCAATCCATTGATCAACTCCTACAAGAGGCTGGTACCTGGGTATGAAGCACCGGTCTACATCGCATGGAGTGCACGGAACAGAGGGCCATTGATCCGTATTCCGGCGGCGAAGGAAGAAAACTGCAGGATAGAGCTTCGAAGCCCTGATGCATCGGCCAATCCATACCTCACACTGGCAGTTTGTCTGAGAGCAGGGTTAGATGGTATGAAAAATAAGATCGTGCCACCGGCATGTGTGGACGGCAATGTATATGATATGACTGACAGTGAACGTCAGGAAAAAGGAATCGATACCCTTCCATTGACCTTGCGGGAAGCAGTGCTGGCATTGGAACAGGATGATCTACTAAGGCAGACACTGGGCAGACACGTCATGGAGAAATATGTGGAAGCCAAGAAAAAAGAATGGCAGGAATACACAGAACAGGTTACGCCATGGGAAATTGAGCAATATTTATACAGAATCTAGACGCATGCTTTATGCTGCATGGAAGCGATTTGTGACAGCAAAGCCTTACAGAGACATAGATAATTGACAGAATCGTGAAGATCCAACAGTTTTAAGTGGGATCTCGGGCATGAAGGAGGTGAGCGTGTGACTGGAATCATAGTGGCTCTTCCCAAAGTAGAAGAGGCAAAAAGTATTAGGAATCTTTTGGTTCGAAATGGATATACCGTGGTGGGCGTATGTACCACCGGGGCGCAGACCATCGCTATTACGGACGGTTTGAATGATGCTGTGGTACTGTGCGGATACAAACTGCCGGATATGCTCTATGATGAGCTGCATGACTGCCTGCCACCGGGCTTTGAGATGCTGCTCATGGCATCCCAGCACCTGCTCACCGGCAGAGTGCAGGAGGACATCGTATCTCTTGCCATGCCCCTGAAGGTGCATGATCTTCTGAGCACGGTGGATATGATGGTGCAGACCATGGAGCGTCGGCGCAAGAAGAGGAAGGCGAAACCAAAGGTCCGCAACAGCGAAGAAGAGGACTTGATCATACAGGCAAAACGCCTCCTCATGGAACGTAACAACATGACCGAGGAGGAAGCCCACAGATACATACAGAAATGCAGCATGGACAGTAGCACTAATATGGTGGAAACAGCACAGATGGTATTGTCACTGATGCAGGTATAGGAGCAGAAAACGTGGAAATTGTTTACTGCTTCTTTTTTTGTGATCAAAATCTAAAAATAAATTTCAGGCATGAATTTTGTGACTTCTTAATATTGCCAATAGTTGCCTTATAATGATATAATTTGTATATCTAATAGTTAAAAATATAGAGGAAAATAGTGAAATGTCAGATAACGAAAGTTATTAGCTGTTTTCAATATAATTAGATCGCGAAGCCGGCGTATGTCACCAAATGGCGCAGGCAGCAGAGCCGGTATTACGGCAATCAGACAGGGAGACTGGACGTATGCAGGAAATTGAATCCTGCAGAAGGGAGTACAGATGAAGAGCAGGAAACGGACGAAAGAGGAATTTGTTGGAATTGAGAAGAAAATCGCATATTCATTTGCGGCGGTGGTCATATGCTGTAATTTGCTGTTAGGCACAATTGTGTCTTATCTCAGCTACACATCATCAATAAGTGCAGTAGAGGAGACCATAGATGAGACCTCTGTTGTAGCAGGAGATCTGATAACGGCATCTATAAGAGAATACACTGCTATTGCCTATGAGACAGGAAGTATTGCCCGCCTGGCAGATCCGGAGCGGTCGGTAGAGGACAAAAAAGCCATCATACAACAGCGTGTGGAAGATCATAATTTTGAAGATGGTATTCTGCTCGATCAGAATGGTAAGAATGTATTTACAGGAGAGGACCTTTCTGATAAAGAATATTTCCAGGCCTGTATGAAGGGGGAGACTTATATTGGAACACCAGCCTATAGCGAGATTCTGGGCGCGGTAGTCATGACTGTGGCGGCTCCGCTGTGGCAGGATGGCATACCCCATACCACACCGGTGGGGGCTGTCGTGTATGTACCGGATGGGGAATTTATCAATGATATTATCAGAGGTATCCAGGTGGGAAGCCAGGGAACTGCATTTATGGTAGATGCCAATGGTACGACTATCGGAGATGTAAACTCCTCTCTCGTGGGTGTGGAAAATGGAATCCAGGAGGGAAAAGAAGACCGGAAACTGGCTAAATTTGGAAAAATTGTCGAAAAGATGGCAAAGGGAGAAAATGGAACAGGAAGCTTCAAATACAATGGGAAGACGAAGATCGTTGCCTACGCACCTGTACCGGAGTCTGACGGATGGAGCGTGGGTGTTGTAGCCGTGCGAAATCAGTTCCTGGGAAAATTCTATTTATCCCTGATCATCACTGTGATTATAGTAGTGGGATGTACGATCATAGGAGTGAGAGTAGGGTTCAAGAAGGGTAAAGAGATTGCAACACCAATCACTCGTGCTGTAGAGCGTTTAAAATTGCTGGCAACAGGGGATCTTCACACAGAGGTGGAGCGCGTGAAAACACAGGATGAAACAGAGATTCTGACGGAAAATCTATATCAGACCATCAGGAGGCTGAAAGAGATCATAGAAGACATCAGTAAAAATCTGGAAGAACTGTCAAATGGTAACTTTACCTTGCAGTTACAGCAAAATTATGTGGGAGATTTCAGCGAGATTACGGATTCTTTCAGAGCAATTGTCAGCTCCCTGAATGCTGCCATGAAGGAAATCGATAACAATGCGGAACATGTGTCATTAGGGGCAGACGATCTGTCAAAAGCATCTCAGGCATTGGCGGAGGGCGCAACGGACCAGGCAAGTGCCATTGAAGAATTAACAGCCACGGTTACGGATATCAGCGAGAAAATATCAGAGAATGCAGAAAATGCAAATACGGCGAAAAATATTGTGGAGCAGATGAATCAGGAAATCCAAAACAGCAATGGGCATATGACAGAAACAGCGCAGGCTATGGATCATATCAAGGAAGCATCCAATGAGATTGCTAATATTATCATGAGTATCGAGGATATCGCCAGCCAGACGAACCTGCTGTCCCTGAATGCAGCTATTGAGGCAGCACGGGCAGGAGAGGCAGGAAAAGGATTCTCCGTAGTGGCAGATCAGGTGCGGCAATTGGCAGAGCAAAGTGCATCTGCAGCGAAGGATACCACAGCACTCATCGAAAATGCCATCAAAGCAGTGGAGGATGGTAAGAAACTCACCGATATCACAGCGGAATCCATGAATACTGTGGTGGAGCAGGCGGGAGAGGTACAAATCTCAGTTGCCAATATCGCAGCGGCATCCAATGTGCAGGCGGAGGCAGCGTCACAGATTACAGAAGGCATCAATCAGATTGCCACTGTAATAGAGACGAACTCAGCTACAGCGGAGGAAAGCGCTGCATCCAGCGAGGAATTATCCTCTCAATCAACAGAACTGAAAGCACTGCTGGAGAAATTTCAGTTTTAAGAAAAGTAACAATTATTTAAAGGAAAAATGGAAGGAGCTTTTACACTGGCATATCATTTACAGTGTGGAGCTCCTTTTTCAAGGCATAATTCGCAGTATTTGCAAGAAAGAGGGCATAAAAGTACTATATAGAATATCATGTTGTGGTAAACTATGACATATGACTACGATGGCTTAGCCCGATTTCCAATCGGGCCAGGCAGATACAGTCTATGCACATTATCAAGTGTATGACTTAGCCCGATTGAAAATCGAGCCAAGCAGTATACGGTCTATGCACATTATATAAACTTATGAAAGAGCCCGATTGGAAATCGGGCTAAACAGAAAGGCAGGATGGAATATGAAATTTACGAAAATGCACGGATGTGGAAATGATTATGTATATATCAATGGATTTGAAGAGCAGGTATCCAATAGAAGCGAAGTGGCAGTGAAAGTCAGTGACCGACATTTTGGAATCGGCGGGGATGGAGCTATTTTTATCAATCCATCGGACAACGCGGATTTTGAGATGGAGATGTACAATGCGGACGGTACCAGAGCAGAGATGTGTGGCAACGGGATACGCTGTGTGGCGAAGTATGTCTATGACAAAGGACTTACGGATAAGAAGACACTCAGCATAGAAAGCTTTGGGAAGATCAAATATATCGATCTCACGGTGGCGGATGGAAAAGTCACCATGGTGAAGGTGAACATGGGAAGTCCGGAACTGAGAGCGGCATATATTCCGGTGGATCTTACTAAGATCGCGGCAGGCGATGAAGCAGAGACCGTGACAGTGATCAATTCTGATATGAATGAAATAGAAGAATCGGGAAAAGTAAACCAATCGGATACAGAGCAGACTGTGCTCAACGTGCCGATTACAGTAGCAGGAAAGGAATATCGTATGACAGCGGTATCCATGGGAAATCCCCACGCTGTCATCTTCGTGGATGATGTGGCGAACTTTGAACTGGAGAAGATCGGACCGTTATTTGAGCATCATCCCTGTTTTCCAAAGAGAGTCAACGTAGAGTTCGTGAAGATCATTGACCGCAAAAATGTGGAGATGCGTGTCTGGGAAAGAGGAACGGGGGAAACGCTGGCATGTGGAACAGGATGCTGTGCCACGGTGGCAGCCTGCATCTTAAATGGTTTGACGGATTCGGAAGTTACTGTTAAACTGTTAGGTGGCAGATTAACGATTCAGTGGGATAGAGAACAGAACCTGATATACATGACAGGACCTGCCACCACTGTATTTGATGGTGAGATAGAGGTCTGAGAATACAGCCTGTTACTGTGGAAAGAATCGAAACAAAGCAAAAAAGAAATCAGAAGTTAGAAAAAAGAAGTGAGAAATGAGAAATGAGAAATGAGAAATGAGAAATCAAAAATTAAAAATCAAAGATGAAAAATAAAGCACTGAGAGGAGAGTATTATGTTTAAAGTAAATGACAACTATTTGAAATTACCGGGGAGTTACCTATTCTCTACCATAGGAAAGAAAGTGAATGCATATGCAGCAGCGAACCCGGATAAAAAGATCATACGTCTCGGTATTGGAGATGTAACACAGCCATTGGCACCAGCGATTATCAGCGCACTCCATGGGGCAGTGGATGAGATGGGCGTGGCGGAGACTTTCCATGGCTATGCACCTGATCTTGGCTATGAATTCTTAAGAAATGCAATTGCAGAAAATGATTACAAGGCAAGGGGCTGTGATATCGGAGCAGATGAGATTTTCGTGTCGGATGGTGCAAAATGTGACTCCGGCAATATCCAGGAAATCTTCAGTCTTGATAATAAGATTGCTGTGTGTGATCCGGTCTATCCCGTGTATGTAGATACCAATGTAATGGCTGGCAGAACAGGCACTTATGATACCGTAAAAGAGACCTGGAGCGACGTTATCTATATGCCGTGTACCGCAGAGACGAACTTTGCACCGGAGTTACCAAAGGAAACACCGGATATCATCTATCTGTGCTTCCCCAATAACCCAACGGGATCTACCATCACCAAAGATCAGCTGCAGGAGTGGGTGGATTATGCCAATAAAGTCGGCGCAGTGATCATCTATGACGCAGCATATGAAGCCTATATTTCAGAGGATAATGTGCCACACTCCATCTATGAGTGTGAGGGTGCCAGAACCTGTGCCATCGAATTACATTCTTTCTCTAAAAATGCAGGATTTACCGGTGTCCGTCTGGGATATACAGTTATTCCAAAGGATTTGAAGGCCGGAGATGTGATGTTGCATTCTCTCTGGGCAAGACGTCATGGAACCAAATACAATGGAGCACCTTACATTGTTCAGAAAGCTGGGGAGGCAGTGTACTCACCGGATGGAAAAGAGCAGTTGAAAAAGCAGGTCGCCTATTACATGAATAACGCAAAATACATTTATGATGGATTAAAGGAAGCAGGCTACACCGTATCCGGTGGTGTCAATGCGCCATATATCTGGCTGAAAGCACCAAATAACATGACCAGCTGGGAATTCTTCGATTACTTATTGGAGAAAGCCAATGTGGTAGGTACCCCTGGATCAGGATTTGGACCAAGCGGAGAGACCTATTTCCGTCTCACAGCCTTTGGCAGCTATGAAAATACAGTGGAGGCTATCAAGCGCATCAAAGCACTGTAAGGTGGGGTTACCAATGAAGAAAAAACAAATTCATTACTTGTTTATCATTTCCTTTATAGTAGTGTTACTGTTAGCTGGCTCCGCTATTGTTAATATTCGATATGAGACGGAGAAGATGACACAGTATTGCTTTCAAGACCTTAACGATGAATGTGAAGCACTGGCGAAGACCTTGAAGGACTCTATTCAAATGGATGATATCGCATTGCAGGCAATGGCGGCTATGGTGGCAGATAAAGTGGAGGAAGGCGATCAGGAGATTCTGAAAATTGTAAATGTATACAATACATCGGCATCCTATGTCAGCTATGTGGAGATATTATGGCCGGATAATCATATCCTTCGCCAGGATGGAGCGACGATGAATGCCTCTAAGATGATCGACTTTGACAAGGAAGCGAAAAAGGGAAAGTACATTTCAGATAAAGAGAAAGAATTTTTCGAGCCAAATGAACCGGTGATCAGAAATGCAGTTCCCGTTATCCACAATGGAGAGACGATTGCCATGCTGTATGGGATAGTTTCTCTGCGGGATATGGCAGAGCGATATGTTAGCACAGCCTTTGACGGAGATGCGTATGTATATCTGATAGATGGAAACACAGGAGACTTCCTGTTGGATACCTGGCACAAATCCCTGGGAAATATCAAGGATCTCACGGGCAGGAAGATGCTGCCGGGATATGACAGAGAAACGGAATTGCAGAATCTTGAAAATGGAACCAGTGCAAACATGGCATTTATCTCCAAGACCATTGGACAGCCACTGTATCTTCATTCAAATGCGGTAGGAATTAACAATTGGAGTGTCATGCTTACGGTCTCGGAGGATGTGGCTTTTGAAAAAACCCGTTCCATTACGAAGTTTCTTTATCTGATGACACTCTGGGATACATTGATCCTGTTCTTCTATATTGGATGTATCATTCAGTATGTTCGCGGTAATCTCAAAGAGAAAAATCTCCAACTGAAACAGATTGAGAAAATGGGAAGCGAGGATCAGACCACAGAGCTCCAAAATCGCAATCGATATGACAGGCAGGTAAAGGAATGGATGGATCACACCTTTGATACGATTGTATGTATCTATATGGATGCCAATGGACTTCATGAAATCAATAATCGTTATGGACATGATGTGGGAGACCAGATGCTGCGTATCATTGCCAACAGCATCAAGGAAGAGTTCGAATATCAGGAAATTTACCGTATTGGTGGAGATGAATTTCTAGTGATTAGTCAGCGATTCACAGAGGTGGAGTGCCGGGAAAAGGTGAAAAGAATCGTTATGATGATTGAGAAAAAAGATTATCACGTGGCGGTGGGGATAAAATACAGGGAGAATGAAATAGGTCTGAACCGCATCATCCGGGAGGCGGACGAGGAAATGCTGGAACAAAAACGCCAGTATTATGAGAAAAAGGATCGCAGAGTTCGGACATAGCCAGTGTATTTTACAAAAGTGCACAAAAACGCACAGACCAAATTGCATATTTTAGACAAAGTTACGAATAGCATATTGCATTTGAAAGTGCAGTGTGCTATTCTTTATTTAAGGTTATTGGAAACGTTACCGACATCGATACCGATAACGGTACCGAGAGCGTTACCAGTGATTCATGAATAAGTTGTCTTACCGCTGTGTATACTTATTGTGAGTACGTTTTTAGCAGTATGGATAAGACAGGGATAACAAAAGTTATGAAAAGAGAAAGAGAGAGGTATTAAGTATGAAAAAGAAATTAATCAGTGCATTGCTTAGTGTTGCTATGGTATCTACTTTATTAGTAGGCTGTGGAAGCAAAGCAGAAACTCCGGCAGCAGACGCAACGGAGGCAGCAGGAACGGAATCAGCAGAGACAGCAACGCAGGCAGCAGGAACAGAGTCAACTGGCGCAGGTCAGGTATACTACATGAACTTCAAACCGGAAGTTGATCAGGTATGGCAGGATCTTGCAGCTAAATATACAGAAGAAACAGGTGTTCCGGTGAAAGTGGTAACAGCAGCAAGCGGAACTTATGAGCAGACATTAAAATCAGAGATCGCTAATGCAAATGCACCTACATTATTCCAGATCAACGGACCTGTAGGATATCAGAACTGGAAAGATTACTGTGCAGATCTGAAAGATACAGAGCTTTACAGCTGGTTACTGGATAAGAGTCTTGCAGTGGAAGGGGAAGACGGAGGCGTATACGGAATCCCATATGTAGTAGAAGGATATGGTATCATCTATAACAACGCCATCATGGATAAATATTTTGCAATGGACGGCGCAAAAGCAAAATCCGTTGACGAGATCAACAGCTATGCCAAATTAAAAGAAGTAGTGGAAGACATGCAGGCAAAAGCCGCTGATCTTGGTATTGACGGTGTATTCGCATCTACATCTCTCACACCTGGTGAAGACTGGAGATGGCAGACACACCTTGCAAACATTCCTGTATTCTATGAATACAAAGACAAAGGTATCTCAGATACAGACAATCTTGAATTCACATACAGTGACAACTACAAGAACATTTTTGACTTATACGTAAATAACTCCTGCACAGCTCCCGGACTTTTAGGAAGCAAATCAGTGGATGATTCCATGGCAGAGTTTGCATTAGGAAAATGCGCAATGGTACAGAACGGTAACTGGGCGTGGGGACAGATCTCAGGCGTTGAAGGCAATACAGTAACAGAGGACAACATCAAATTCATGCCTATCTACACAGGTGTGAAAGGGGAAGAAAATCAGGGATTATGTACTGGTACAGAGAACTTCTTCAGCATCAACAGCCAGGCAAGTGCAGAAGATCAGGCAGCATCTATCGCATTCGTTGAATGGTTATTCAACTCAGACGAAGGAAAAGCAGCCGTGACAAATGATCTTGGATTCATCGCTCCATTCAGCACATTTACGGATGCAGAGAAGCCACAGGACCCATTAGCTCAGGAAGTTATCAAATATATGGCAGATACTTCTAAGACAAGTGTAGCCTGGAACTTTACTTCATTCCCAAGCCAGCAGTTCAAAGATGACTTCGGTGCAGCTTTACTGGAGTACACCGCAGGCAGCATGACATGGGATGACGTGAAAGCATTGGTAGTTGAAAGATGGGCAGCAGAAAAAGCAGTAGCAATCAAAGAGTAATTGCGATCCGGCAGAGTTAATAGTCAGGATAAAAAATAAATAAGATATCAAGTAAGGGTGAGGACAGGGCAACCTCTTCTCACCCTTACTTTTTACCTAAAAGTAGTGCAATGAACTCATCAATCGAGGATTGGTGATAAAGCAAGAGGAGAAAACATATGCAAAAAACATTGAAAAAATATTTTGCGGTTTTTACATTACCAACATTATTGGCGTTTAGTCTGGCATTTATTGTCCCTTTTGTAATGGGCGTATACTTATCATTCTGTAAGTTCACAACAGTTACAAATGCGAAATTTGTTGGATTCAGTAATTATATAAAAGCTTTTTCTACACCGGATTTTTTGAACTCCATGTTATTTACAGTAAAATTTGCAGTGGTTGCGATTGTTACGATTAACGTATTTGCATTCGCATTATCTTTATTACTAACCAGGAAAATAAAAGGTACAAACCTTTTCAGAACGGTATTTTTCATGCCGAACTTAATCGGTGGTATTATCTTAGGATATATATGGCAGTCAATGATCAATGCTATTTTGGTAAAATATGAGACCACACTTGTTGCCAACGCAACATTTGGCTACTGGGGTCTGGTCGTGCTGATGAACTGGCAGCTCATCGGTTATATGATGATAATCTATATTGCAGGATTGCAGAATGTTCCTACAGACTTAATAGAAGCGGCAGAGATCGATGGGGCCAGTCATTGGCAGACTTTAGTGAAAATAAAGATTCCCATGGTCATGTCATCCATTTCCATCTGTCTGTTCCTCACATTATCCAACTGCTTCAAACTCTTTGATCAGAACCTGGCACTGACCAACGGCGCACCATCCAAGAAAACAGCGATGATGGCATTGGATATCTATACCACCTTCTACAACAGAAGTGGTTTTGAGGGAGTAGGTCAGGCAAAAGCAGTCGTTTTCTTTATCATCGTTGCAGTGATCGCCATAACACAGTTGGTTGCCACTAGAAGTCGGGAGGTAGAGCAATAATGAGAAAATCAAAAAGTACAAGAGTTTCTGACACCATTACTTTTATTGTTCTGTGTGCCCTTGTGGTATTGTTCATGGTGCCTATTCTCTTCATTATCATGAATTCCTTCAAGGGAAAACTTTACATCAGCGACAATCCATTTGCATTGCCAACGGCAGAAACCTTTGCAAGGTTTGTGAACTACACAAATGGTATTGAGAAGACGAACTTTTTCAGTGCCTTTGGATGGTCCTTATTTATCACAGTATTTTCAGTGATTGCGATTATATTATTCACATCCATGACAGCATATTATATCACAAGAGTAAAATCAAAGCTCACAACAGCAATCTACTACATGTTCGCTTTTTCCATGATCGTTCCATTTCAGATGGTGATGTTTACCATGTCTAAGCTGGCAAACTCCCTGCATCTGAATAATCCATGGGGAATGGTATTACTTTACTTAGGTTTCGGAGCAGGACTGTCGGTATTCATGTTCAGTGGATTTGTAAAATCCATTCCATTGGAGATCGAGGAGGCAGCCATGATCGATGGATGCACCCCATTACAGACATTTTTCGGTGTGGTGATGCCTATCCTGAAGCCAACAGCCATTACAGTAGCTATCTTAAATGCAATGTGGATCTGGAACGATTACCTTCTTCCATACCTGGTCATCGGTGTCAGCACAAAATATAAGACGATCCCGGTGGTGGTACAGTATCTGGTGGGTTCTTACGGTGCAAAAGATATGGGCGCTATGATGGCACTGCTGGTACTGGCGATCATCCCAATCGTAATATTCTATCTCGCATGCCAGAAATACATTATCGAAGGTGTCGTAGCAGGAGCCGTGAAAGGATAGGCCATTTATGACTAATGTTAGGATAAGCCATTTTATGGCTGACATTAATATCCTCGTGATTGAAAGGAAATTAAAATAGATGAGAAAAAGTGGTATATTATTACCGGTATCCAGTTTACCTTCAAAATATGGAATTGGAAGTTTTTCAAAAGAAGCATACAGGTTCGTTGATTTTCTGGAAGAGGCAGGGCAGAGTTATTGGCAGATATTACCCTTAGGTCCTACGGGATACGGGGACAGTCCTTATCAATCTTTCTCCACTTTTGCGGGAAATCCATACTTCATAGATTTGGAGACTTTAGTGGAAGAGGGACTTCTGACCACAGAAGACTGTGAAGCCTATGATTTCGGAACGACGGAGACAGCCGTCGATTATGAAAAGATCTATCTGTCCAGATTTCAGGTGCTGTACAAAGCATATGAGAACAGCAGAATCGCCGGTCAGACAGAATTTCAGGAGTTCATCCGTAAGAATGCCTACTGGTTAGAGGATTATGCCCTGTACATGGCTGTGAAGAAATCATTTGATGGCAAGAGCTATGCGGAGTGGGATGAGGATATCAAGAAACGTGTCCCGGAGGTGCTGGAAGCATATAGAGAGAAATTTGCCACAGAGATTGAGTTCTATCAGTTCCAGCAATATGAGTTCGCAAAACAGTGGAGCCGGTTGAAAAAATATGCGAATGACAGACACATAGAGATCATTGGAGATATTCCGATCTACGTTGCATTTGACAGTGCAGACACCTGGGCGAATCCGGATTTGTTTCAGTTCGATGAGGACTGTACACCGGTCGGTGTAGCAGGATGTCCTCCGGATGCATTTTCAGCAACCGGTCAGTTATGGGGCAATCCGCTATATAAATGGGAGTATCACAAGCAGACCGGATATGCATGGTGGATGAAACGCATTGCCTATTGCTACGAGCTGTACGATATTGTGAGAATTGACCATTTCCGGGGATTTGACGAGTATTATGCCATTCCCTTCGGACATCCCACAGCGGAGCATGGAGCGTGGAAGACAGGACCGGGATATGACATTTTCAGGACCATGAAGGAAGTACTGGGCGAGAAAAAAGTCATCGCAGAGGATCTGGGATATTTGACTGACTCAGTCATCGAACTGGTTCGTGGGACCGGATATCCAGGCATGAAGATACTCCAGTTCGCCTTTGATTCCAGAGAGGAAAGTGATTATCTGCCCCATAACTATATTCCAAACAGCATCGTATATACAGGAACCCATGACAATCAGACCACCGTGGGCTGGTTCGATTCACTGGATGCCCATGATAAGAAATTTGCAAAATATTATATGAATATCAGTGATGACATGACAGCCAAAGAGGCAGTGTGGGTGTTCATCAGGGCAGCACTGTCCAGTGTGAGCAGTACAGCAGTCATTCCCATGCAGGATTACCTGGAACTGGGGGATGAGGCGCGTATGAACACACCTTCCACCCTGGGAGATAACTGGAAGTGGAGAATGCAGGTACAGGATATGGATTCAAAGCTTGCAAATAAGATCTGGAAATTAACAAAAACTTTTGGCAGACTGAATAGTTACGAATTTAAAATGCAGACAGATCAGGTAACGATATGAGTTGATATCATAAAAGGGGCATCAAATGCTTGCATTTGGGGGCCTCTTTTACTATACTAATTAGAGCGTCAAGAACACCCTGATTACGACAAGGGTCGACAAATTGTATAATATAGAAAAGTGAGCCTTACAGATCGTGTAAGGTAGAAATGATACAATATGACCAGATTACGAAGTGATCTGTGTCAGGAATGCTCGTAGAGCATGACGTAAAATATGACCAGATTACGAAGTGATCTGTGTCAGGAATGCTCGTAGAGCATGACGTAAAATATGACCAGATTACGAAGTGATCTGTGTCAGGAATGCTCGTAGAGCATGACGTAAAATAAAAGGCAGGAGAAAGAGGAGCAGACATGGAAGAGATGACGATTAAGGATATCGCAAAGTTATGTGGTGTAGGTGTCAGCACAGTTTCCAGGGCAATCAATAACCATCCCGATATTAATCCGGAGACAAAAGCGATGATTATGAATGCCATAGAAGAAAATGGCTATATCCCCAATAACAGTGCGCGTAATCTGAAAAGAACAGAAGCAAAGTCCATCGCGGTGCTGGTAAAGGGTATGTCCAACTTATTTTTCTCCACAATGATCAAGGTAATGGAAGAAGAAATCAAAAAGAAAAAATATACACTGGTGCTTCATCACGTGGAATTTAATGAGGATGAAATTGATGTGGCATTGCAGTTGGTTAAGGAGAAGCGTCTGGCAGGAATCATCTTTCTGGGCGGCTATTTTCTCCATAAAGAAAAGCTTGAGAAACTTCAGGTGCCTTATGTCTTAAGTACGGTCAGCGGACCACCGGACAACCTTGACTGGAAGGATTTTTCCTCCATCGCGGTGGACGATGAGGCGGAGAGTTTTAAAATGGTAGATTATCTTATCAAATTGGGACATAAAAGGATCGCAATCCTGTCGGCTATTTCCATGGATGAGAGTATTGGTAAATTAAGACTTTTGGGGTACAAGCGTGCATTGCAGGAGAATCACATTCCATTGGATGAATCTTTGATCGCTCCCATGAGAACAGACATGGAGCAGTATTCCATGTCAAACGGATACATGGTGACGAAACAGCTCCTGGAATCTAACATAAAGTTCACGGCGCTATATGCCATCTCGGACATGCTTGCCATCGGTGCCTGTAAGGCAATCCTGGAAAGTGGAAAGCGCATACCGGAGGATTATTCCGTGGCAGGCTTTGATGGAATCGAATTAGGAAAGTATTATAACCCGTCCCTCACCACCATTAAACAGCCCGTGGAAGAAATGGCGAGAGCCACAGTAAAAGTGTTATTTAAGGTGCTATCCGACAATGCAGAGCATAAGCACCAGGTGGTTCCCGCGGAACTCATCAAGGGAGAATCCACCAGAGAACTGCTATAGTCGTGGGGCGCTCTGCCTTGTGTTATAGCATTTTCCGGCTGAGGTTGGAGTTATGGTAGGCACTGTTGTAAGTGACATCCTCCTGGAACCAGTCAGGCGGCAGGAATTCATTGGCTTCCTCCTCGCTGGAGAACTCCACCTCGGCGATAATGAGCTCCTCAAAAGGTGCATCAAAGACATCCAGTTCGATGGTGAGGGTGGAATCCGGGAGGTACTCCTTCACGGGAATCAGATACCTCTTTTTGGAGATGATATTTCCGTCCACCTTTTCCAGAAGATGCTCATAGGATTCCCGGGTAAGGGGCAGATTGTATTCTTCCCGGGACATCATGCCGCTGCCTTTGTAGGTGAGATAATATTCCTCATCCTGGCGACGCACGCGCACCACGGGATTGGTGCAAAGATACCCTTGCTGGATCAGGTGAAAACCATAGTGATCAATATTTTTCGGTAATTCCTTAATGGTGAATTTTCTTTCGATTTCCATAGATGATTCTCCTCTTCCTGAATATCAGTTCATTCTAAACTTATCTTCTAAACTTATCTTCAAAACAGTCACTACCCCAATGATTGTCTGCAATCTCCGATTGTAGACCCACGCACCATCAGGTGCTTCCACCTAATAGTATCATATTATGTGGAAAAGAGAAAATGAAAAAAGCAGCAGGTGGAAAACGTCATTTACAGATACGGATAGTAAATGATACAATATGACCAGATTACAGAAAGGAGGTTTTCAAATGAGTAAAGTGGCAATTTTTATGGCAACAGGATTTGAGGAAATAGAGGCATTGACCGTGGTAGATCTGCTGAGACGGGCAGGCATTTCCATTTCCATGGTATCCATCACAGGGGAGATTCAGGTCACCAGTTCCCACAAGGTGCAGGTCACATGTGATGCACTTCTGGAAGAGGTGGATTTCCAGGGGCTGGATATGATCGTATTACCGGGGGGGATGCCGGGAACGAAGCATCTGGAGGCATGTGAACCTTTGATGAGGCAGGTGGAGGCTTTTTACCAGGCAGGAAAATATATCAGTGCTATCTGTGCAGCACCAAGCATACTGGGACATCGCGGAATGTTAAAGGGCAGGACTGCCTGTTCTTTCCCAGAGTTCGAAAGTCACCTGGAGGGTGCAGATGTAACAGGAAGTGAAGTGGAGGTATCGGACTTTATCATCACCGCCAGAGGGATGGGATGTGCCATTCCTTTCGGGCTTGCCATCGTGGAGCGGTTCCTGGGAAAAGAGACGGCAGAAGCCCTGGGTAAAAAGATCGTATATCAACAGTCATAAAACAGGAGGAGAGTATCATGGACGGGGATAGCAGAAAAAAGGAAATCGTGAAGCTGCTTCAGGCGGGGACTCAGCCCATATCAGGGACGGAGCTTGCGAAAAAATTTGGTGTGACGCGGCAGATCATTGTACAGGACATTGCATTGCTGCGCGCCAACGATAAGAATATTCTTTCTACCAATAAAGGATATGTTCTGTTCGTTGGAGATAAAGAGAATGAAAAATATAAGAGAACTTTTAAGGTATATCACAGGGAAGATAAGATTCTCAATGAATTATTTACCATCGTCGATCTGGGAGGAAGTGTCCTGGATGTGGTGGTGGAGCATCCAATCTATGGTCAGATCATGGTGGATCTCATCATTAACAGTAGATTGGACGCGGAGAATTTCGTGGAACAGGTGAAGGAATATAGGACAAAACCATTGACGGATCTCACCGAGGGCGTTCATTTTCACACTGTGACAGCACCCAGTCAGTCTATACTGGATGCCATAGAGATTGCTTTGGACAGAAAAGGATACTTGATAAAATAGAAAAAATATGTTATCTTAATACTTGCTGACAATACACGTGTATATACAGTCAGGCATTGGCAAGAAAAGAAGGGCAAGGAATGAGATGACAAAAGTAAAAAAAGTATTGAACAAGATTTTTATCGACGGATTGAGCGGCATGGCATCAGGGCTGTTCGCCACACTGATCATAGGAACGATTATCCAGCAGATCGGTAATCTGATCCCGGGCAGTGTGGGAACCTACATCGTGATGTTAGGCAAAATGGCAGCGGCTGTCACAGGAGCAGGAATCGGTATGGGGGTGGCAGTGAGATTTGGGGAATCTCCACTGGTGATTGTATCCTCCGCAGTGACTGGTATGACAGGTGCATTTGCCAGCAAGATCATAGCGGGAACTGTCCTGGTGGATGGGGTGATGCAGTTTGCAGGTCCCGGGGAACCTCTGGGTGCGTTCATTGCAGCACTGACAGGAATCTTCATCGGACATATGGTCTCCGGCAAGACAAAGGTGGATATACTGATCACACCCCTGGTATGTATCGTGACAGGCGGAGCGGTTGGATTGATCCTGGGACCGCCGATTTCAGCCTTCATGACGGGGCTGGGAGCCATCATCAACTGGGGAACCATACAGGCACCATTTTTGATGGGAATCGTGGTATCTGTGCTCATGGGTATCATACTGACACTGCCCATCAGCTCCGCGGCACTTGGCATCATCCTGAATCTGTCGGGAATCGCTGCGGGTGCAGCTACCGTTGGATGCTGTGCGAACATGGTGGGCTTTGCAGTGGCAAGCTATCGTGATAACAAAGTGAACGGACTCCTGGCACAGGGACTTGGTACCAGTATGCTGCAGATTGGTAATATCGTGAAGAAACCCATCATCTGGCTGCCGGCGATTATCACATCCGCCATTCTGGGACCTGTATCTACCATGGTGGTGGGCATGACCAACAATGCCACCGGATCCGGTATGGGCACCGCGGGTCTTGTGGGACAGATCACCACCTATCAGACCATGACAGAGTTCCAGAGTCCGGCACTGGTGCTCATGGAGATGGCAGTGTTACATTTTATCTTACCAGCGATTCTGTCATGGGGAATAGCAGAATTCATGAGAAAGAAAAAATGGATCGTGGATGGAGATATGAAGCTCAGTGTATAGAAATCAAATAGAGAACATCGTCTTTTCGTGAAAATACGGAAGACGGTGTTTTTGTTTTAAAAGTATCTTTTATTCGTCAATAAAGTAAAGAATGGTGTGCCCTTCTGATTTAAAGCCGTTTCAGTGGATTAATATGATTTGATTTCAGTTCTCGCCAAATTACAATGGTATACCAAATATCAAAAATGATGCATGTAACTTCGACTACTGCTATGAATTTCCAATTGTCAGGATGATCAGTAATAGAGGTAAGTCCTACCGTGAATGAAGTACCAATCATTTTTGTGAGTGCCACATAGAATGACTGTCCTTCAATAGGGTGACCATTCTTTTTCCTTGCGTAGAACATTCTCACAAAAAGGATACTCATTACAGCGTTCTGAATCATAGCAATGAATTTGGCACTTTCGAAGGTGTCACCAAGGAAATAATCAAATGGAGCAAAGAATGTTGCACCGGTAATCATGATTCCAAAAGATAGTAATAAGGCTAAAGCGAAAAATATATAAAAGATATTTTGGGAGAATGTATATTCCTCTTTAAAATATTGATATCCATTTTTCAAAAGTGTAATAACGATACCCATATCCAATAGGCACCATATTATATTGATAATTGTTAACGCGATTCCTGAGTTGCTTGGAGGGAAGATAAACGAGAATGTTACTTCCCAAGCAAAATTAAGTGCAAGTGCGACCATTGGCATGCCGTAGGATTTATCCTTAAAACCCCTGTATACCAAACAAAAGTATGTTACGGTCCAGCAAATTCCGCTGATTAGTGCTGATAAAGTCATGGTGAATCCTCCTTTACAGATGTTTAAATATTTACATTTGTTTATTGAACTGCTTTAGATTATAATGAGAAGAATCAGACAAGTCAATGAATCTGATGAAATATGGACAGATTGGTTTATTTGTCAATTTACATAAAGGGAGAGAAGCGGATGAAAATCAGAAAAAGAGAATGTAAGAATCTATCAACGACGCAGATAATGATTGTAAATTCATTACTTGAGATTATGAAAAGTGATGATTACTATAAGATTACAATCAGTCAGATCATGGATGAGGCTGAGTTGGCCAGGGCAACATTTTATAACAATTATTCTTCGAAAGATGATGTTATCAATAGCTACATTGATGAGTTGTATCTGGTATTCATAGAAAAGGCGAAGGAGACAGGGCAGACAACAACTTACCATATGGCATTTGTATATTTTGAATTTTGGAAGCAATATAAAAGCTTTATAGAACTTTTACAGAAGCATAAGCTTTTTCACTTGATTCTGGAGAAATATGAGGAAAAGCTGCCGGATATAAATAGAATATTTGTGCCAAATAAATTTTTAAAGATGGAATTCAAGGACGAGAAAGAAATGGAATATTCTATCTATTACAGTGGGGCAGGACTTTGGAATCTGCTAAAGCATTGGGTGGAAGCTGGAACAAAGGAGTCTTCTGAGGACATGGCAAGATGGTATGAACGTATGAATTAAAGAATCGTATTATTCAAAGAACAAAGTATGGTTTCGTCCTAAAGGATAGAGTTCATTTAATCGTTACGTTGCATTTCGCAGGAGAATATTGTATAACTAGTTGTATAAACAACCAGGGAGACAGTAAAATGCCGGGAGCAAAATATGATCAGATCTACCGTACATTGAGGGAGAGAATCGAACAGAAAGAATATGAATATCAGAGTCTTATGCCGTCGGAGCATATCTTAATTGAGCAGTTTGACTGTTCCAGGAACACAGTGCGCCGTGCCATTAAACAGCTGGCAGATGACGGGTATGTGCAGAGCATTCACGGAAAGGGCGTCCGTATTATTTACCAACCCTATGAACAGTCGGAATTTATGCTCAGCGGCATCGAGAGTCTGAAAGAAGCTGTGGCAAGAAATAAGAAATCCTACACCACGAAAGTGGTATGCTTTGCAGAATTAACGGTGGATGAGAAGATACAGGCGCGCACCTCATTTCCCCTGGGAGCGGAAATCTATTATTTGCAGAGAGTCCGCTATATTGAGGGACAGGCATTGATTATCGATCATAACTATTTTCTGAAATCTGTGGTAAGGGATCTGACTCCGGAGATAGCGGAGAAGTCGGTCTATGAGTACCTGGAGGGGATATTGGGCGAGAGTATCGTCACCACCAAGAGAAAAGTGACAGTGGAGCGAATGACAGAAATTGATGCAAAATACATGGATCTCAAAGGGTATAACTGTCTGGCTGTCATCAGCAGTATGACTTACAATGCCGATGGAATCATGTTCGAGTACACCCAGTCAAGGCATCGCCCCGACTCTTTCACATTCTATGATCAGGCACAGAGAATTAAATCATAATAAACGGAGCTTTCATAGGGATGGCTGTATGTTCGAAATGTGAACATGCAGCCATTTTTTGCTTTTTGTAAAAGTATTGATTAAAATACAAAATAATATTGACAAACTTGTTTAAACAAGATATAGTAAAAATAGAAAACATGTTTAAACAAGTTGAAAGACTTGATGAAACTGAGAAAAACGTAAATAATGAAGAGGAATGATAGGAGGTAGCATTGTGGCAAAATTCACAGAGGAAGTAAAAGAATTATTGCAGTATGTTGGGGGAAAAGAAAACATCTCTGCTGTATCACACTGTGTCACGCGCATGCGGTTCGTGCTGACAGATCCAAAGAAGGCGGATGTGAAGAAAATCGAGGGCTTGAAAACAGTAAAAGGTACCTTTACCCAGGCGGGACAGTTCCAGGTCATTATCGGGAATGAGGTAAGTACTTATTACAATGATTTTATCGCTGTGGCGGGGATTGAAGGTGTCAGCAAGGATGCGGTAAAGAGTGCCGCAAAGAATAATCAGAATGTGATACAGAGAGTCATGACCAATCTGGCAGAGATCTTCGCTCCCTTGATTCCGGCTATCATCGTAGGTGGTCTTATCCTGGGATTTCGAAACATTATCGGGGAGATTGCATTTTTCAATGAGGGCACACAGACACTGGTACAGGTATCACAGTTCTGGGCAGGGATTCACAGTTTTCTGTGGCTGATCGGTGAGGCGGTATTCCATTTCCTGCCGGTGGCTATCGTGTGGTCCATCACGAAGAAGATGGGCACCACACAGGCACTTGGTATTGTACTTGGTATTACGCTGGTATCACCGCAGCTTTTGAATGCCTACGGCGTGGCTACCACAGCGGCGGCGGATATTCCGAAGTGGGACTTCGGATTTTTCCAGATGGATATGATCGGTTATCAGGCACAGGTATTACCGGCTATCCTGGCTGGATTTACATTGGTGTATCTGGAGCGATTCTTCCGTAAAGTCTGCCCGGCAGTGATCTCCATGATCGTCGTACCATTTTTAGCTCTGGTATTATCTGTCATCGTGGCACATGGCATCCTGGGACCCATCGGCTGGACCATCGGTTCCTGGATCTCAGACATGGTAAATGCAGGATTGACCTCCAGCTTTAAGGGTCTTTTTGCGGCAGTATTTGGTTTCTTCTACGCACCACTTGTCATCACGGGATTACATCATATGAGCAATGCCATTGATTTACAGTTGATTGCCGATTTTGGTGGCACCACGCTGTGGCCAATGATCGCATTATCCAATATCGCACAGGGATCCGCTGTATTAGGCATGATCCTTTTACAGAAAAAAGATGCAAGAGCAAAAGAAGTATCTATTCCGGCATGTATTTCCTGTTACCTGGGCGTTACAGAACCGGCAATGTTCGGTGTTAATATCAAATATGTATTTCCGTTCGTGGCAGCGATGATCGGTTCCTCCATTGCAGCAGTGTTATCTGTTTCCAGCGGTGTCATGGCAAATGCCATAGGCGTGGGCGGACTTCCTGGGATCTTATCCATCCAGCCGAAATATATGTTTATCTTTGCCATCGCCATGCTGATCGCTATCGTAGTGCCACTTGGTATTACCCTGGCAGTGGGTAAGAAAAAGCATATTGGTGAGAGCAATGAGGAAATGGCAGCAGACGTGAATGTACCGAAAATGGTGGTGGACGCATATCAGGGCAGTGAAGTGAAGGAACTGAAAGCCTGTGTATCAGGAACCGTCATTGGAATCGAAGAAGTGCCGGATGAAGTATTTTCCTCCAAAATGATGGGGGAAGGGTTGGCGATCCTCCCAAGGGATTCCGTGCTGTATGCACCGGCAGATGGAGAAGTGGCAGTGGTCATGGAGGACAGTAATCATGCCTGTGGTCTGAAACTGGATAACGGAGCAGAGATCCTGCTTCATATCGGATTAGATACCGTGGGAATGAAAGGCGACGGATTCCAATCTTTTGTAAAAATGGGACAGCGGGTGAAGACAGGAGACAGACTGATCACCTTTGACAGAGAGAAAATAAAGAAAAGCGGTCATTCTGATATGGTCATTCTGGCAATCACAGAACTGGGCAATACAGAGGTACCTGATTTCCTGATTGGAAAAGAGGTATCCGCCAGGGTGGACAACATCGCAGTTTATAAAGGATGAAATTATAATGAAGAAGACAGAACTTTGTGAGAGATTGCAAAGTTCTATCTCTTCATGAGGGCAGATCGTTATGGGATTGTGGTATTTCTGAAAATAGATGGTAAATAACAAAAAATAGTAAATAAAAAAATGGTGAATAGAGAAAAGAGAGGATAAAATGGAAAAGCAGAATTTTAAAAATAGTACGATTTATCAGATTTATACAAAATCTTTTAAGGATTCCAACGGAGATGGGCTGGGAGATATTAACGGGGTTCGGCAAAAATTGGATTATCTGGCAGATCTGGGCGTGGACTATTTATGGCTGACTCCCTTTTTTACCTCTCCCATGAATGACAACGGCTATGATGTGGCGGATTATACAGCCATCGACCCTGTATTCGGCACGATGGAGGATGTGGAGGCACTGATCCGTGAGGCGAAGACACATGGGATCGGACTGATGTTCGATATGGTATTCAACCACACATCCACCGCACATGCATGGTTCCAGCGCGCTTTGCAGGGGGATGAGAAATACATGAACTATTATATTTTCAGGGATGGTGAGCCGGACACACCGCCCACCAACTGGGAGTCAAAATTCGGTGGAAATGCATGGGAATATGTGCCACATTTACACAAATGGTATCTCCATCTGTTCGACGTGACCCAGGCGGATCTCAACTGGGATAATCCGGAGGTGCGGGAAGAACTGAAAAAGGTCATCCGCTTCTGGAAAGAAAAAGGAATCAGGGGATTTCGCTTTGATGTGGTGAATCTCATCTCGAAACCGGAGATCTTGGAGAATGACACCACAGGAGACGGCAGACGGTTCTATACAGATGGTCCCCATGTCCATGAATACCTCCAGGAGCTGGTGAGAGATACGGGTATCCAGGATATGGTCACTGTGGGGGAGATGTCCTCCACCACCCTGGATAACTGCATCCGCTATACGAACCCTGATCTGGAGAAAAAGGAATTGTCCATGGTATTTCACTTCCAGCACCTGAAAGTGGATTATAAGGATGGCAATAAATGGGAACTGAAAGCCCCGGATTATGGCGAATTGAAGAATCTGTTCACTACCTGGCAGCTGGCGATGCAGGAGAAAAATGGATGGGAAGCCGTATTCTGGTGCAACCATGACCAGCCCCGCATCGTGTCCAGATTAGGGGATGATAGAAAGTACTGGAAAGAATCGGCAAAAATGCTGGCGACCTGCATCCATCTCATGAGAGGAACACCCTATCTGTTTCAGGGAGAAGAAATCGGAATGACCAATGCCTGCTATGACACCATTGAGGATTATCGCGATGTGGAGAGCACCAACTATTACGAGATTATGCTTCAGAATGGAAAGAGCGCAGGGGAGGCACTGGAGATTTTATCCAGGCGTTCCAGAGATAACGGGCGTACCCCCATGCAGTGGACGGGGGAACAGGAGGCAGGATTTACGGAGGGTATTTCCTGGCTGAAAGTACCGGAAAATCATACCTACATCAATGTGGAGAAGGAAGGGAAGGAACAGGATTCTATCCTTGTATATTACAAAAGATTAATACAGCTTCGAAAAGAAAAGAAAATCATCGCTGACGGAGAGATCGCATTTATGCATCAGGAAGATTTATCAGTACTGGCATATCGAAGAACACTTGGAAAGCAGAGACTTTTGGTATATAATAACCTGACAGACCAGGAAGTAAGGTTGAAGACGCAGGAGCTGGACAGTAAATTTTCTTATCTCATAGGAAACTACCAGGATTGGCAGAGAGCAACAGAGGAAGATCAGGCACTGGTGCTGCGTCCCTATGAATCCATTGTATTGGCTGACAGTGCAGTGGATACAAATATTAGTAAATAAAGGATGACAGGATATGCCAAACACAACATGTAAGCTTTTGATATCAGATCTGGATGGAACATTATTATTTACGGAGGGAAAGGAACGTGTATTTCGGGAAAGTGACATTGGGGCAATCAGAGAGTTTCAAAATAAGGGAAATCTCCTGGTGGTGAATTCCGGAAGAACTGTGAGCTGGCTCACCAAACCTCTGGAGAATCACATTGACTGGGATTACCTCATCGCCAGCACAGGTGCATTGATCATAGGGAAGAGACGATCTGGCGGAGAAATACAGCAAGGTATCTCAGAAGCCAATGATAAGGCCCATGAAGCAGAGGCATATGATGTGATAGTAAGCCACCCCATGGAGAAGGAACACATTCAGAATCTGCTGGATCAGATGGAGGATTCTTCGAGAATCGTATTCCAGACCCTGCATCAGGTATATTCTATGAAACCCAATCCGGCGTATGCGTTAGCGATGGTTCCGGTGAAGGATCTCAGTGAAGTGCAGGAGGATATCTTCGGCGTATCCGCACACTTTGAGACGGTGGAGGAAGCCGGCGAGTTCGTAGCCTGGCTTGAACAGCAGCGGATCACTTCCATCACGGGGTATCAGAATAAAAATGATGTTGATATGGTGGCAGCAGGATGCTCCAAGGGGACAGGCATTGAAGAATTGAGAGATTATCTGCACATTCCAAAGGAGAATTGCTTTGCCATAGGAGATTCCTACAATGATATGGAGATGCTGAAAGCAGTGCAGCATTCCTATACCTTTCACGATGCGGTGGAGGAAGTGAAAGCCCACGCAGAACACCTGGTGGATTCCGTGGCGGAGATGATCGGCAGGATATAGACTATTTAAAAACAGTTGTTGCTCTCCAGTAAATAAATAGTTAAAAAATAAGGCAAATTGCTGCTAAACAATGATATTATAGCGATTTGCTTTTTGATTTACAAAAAAATAATAAAATGTTAATGAATCCCAAAGGGAATAGCTGGTATAATATGACTTGATTATGAAGTAATCGAGTCAGGAATGCTCGTATAGCATGACATTATATGCTTAAATGATCAGATACAGGAATAATAATAGTTCACAGAAAGGTGAATCCATATGAATAGGGAAGAACAGTTAAGAGAATTACGGGAAGCAATCAATGCCGGGAATCAGGCACTGGTATATCTGAACAATGCCAAAAAGGAGTTAAGTTCAGCCTCCAGTTTTGGCATTGCAGACATGCTGGGGTTTGATTTTATAGGAGGATTTGGGAAGCACATGAAGATCGACAATGCCAGAAGAGAGATTGAACTTGCCAAAAATCAGATCGGTGTATTTCAACGGGAGCTGCGAGATGTAAGTACGTTACAGGACTTTCAAGTCGACATTGGTGGTTTCCTTACATTTGCGGATTTCTTCTTTGATGGACTTATAGCGGACTGGTTCGTGCAATCCAAGATCAGTCAGGCGAAAAAGCAGGTGGATACAGGAATCTACAATGTGAATCGGATTCTAAATGAATTACACCGCATGGAACACGAAATACAATAAATAATGTCAGGTACTCACCTTATTGATTCCGAATGATGTCGGCAAGTGTTTTTGCCAAGAGCTGATGGGACTCCGGACTCAGATGCATGTAGTCATAAGGATACATTCCCATGCCGGGGATACTTCCGGCATCTAGAAACCCGCACTTGTTCTGCTGGGCTACCGCCTGGTAGAGAGGTGAAAGAGCGCGTGTTTTCCGGTCACAGTCAGGCCCCATTTCGCCGGCAACCGAGGTGGTGAGGTATTCACTCTCGATTGGTGGGGGCGCAATAATTAAAATATCCGCTCCATTGCGCCAGGCTTCCGGAGTGTGGATTGCCTTCTGTACCAGTCGTTCCATTCCTCTTGCGATGTTCTCAGGCGAAGCACCAAACCGGATCTTGGAGTCATTGGTGCCCAGCATGATGATCAGTTTGTCTACCGGTTCGTGGGAGAGCAGACAGGGCATGAGGTAGGAATACCCGTTCAGCCCTTCGAATAATGGATCTTCAAAACAGGTGGTTCTTCCTGACAACCCTTCCTCATGTACATCATAACCGGCACCGAGAAGAGTGCTTAAGATTCCGGGCCAGCGTTCCTGCCGGGTGAACCGGCCACCTGTTTTGGAATTATAACCGTGGGTATTGGAATCACCAAAACATACAATAGATTTTACAATATCAGACATAGAATAAGCCCTCCTGTTTTTGGAATTTTCAAATAACATTTTTAATTAATCGTTATGATATCATTTCTGAAATGAAAATGATATCATTTTTTTTGAAAGTACAATCATGAATCAGGTTCATATTGACTTTTCTGTGTAGAACTTTTATCTTGGAGATAACATAGGAATATTGAAGAATTGTGTACAGTCTGTGAGTGAATGGAGAATATTCCATGAGAGTTAATAGGATGAATACGCAGAAAAGAGGGACAGAGAAGATGAGGATTGCTGTAATTGATGTAGGCGGAACGAATATGAAATCAGGTATTTTCCAGGATGGAGAACTGGTGGAATGCAGAGAGTGGGATACGCAGGCAAAGAGCGGAGGCGCGCATGTACTGGGGCGGATGCTGGAGATATTGGAGCAGTATTCAGATTTTCAGGCGGTGGGAATCAGTACAGCGGGACAGGTGAATGCAAAGGAAGGCGCTATCATTTATGCCAATGATAATATTCCGGGATACACGGGGATACGCATCAGGGATGCTATCGAAGCCAGATTTCATGTGCCTGTGGCAGTTGATAATGATGTGAACTGTGCAGCGCTGGGGGAAGCGGTTCATGGCGCGGGTGCAGGCGATAAGGATTTCCTGTGTCTGACCTATGGAACCGGTGTGGGCGGTGCCATTATCATGGATCATAAAGTGTATTGCGGGGCAGATTTCTCGGCGGCAGAATTTGGGGGAATTGTCGTACATCCTGAGGCACGCGAACCGGAAAAGGATATGTTCAGCGGCTGTTACGAGCGCTATGCGTCCACCACAGCCCTTGTCCGCAGGGCACAGGAGCAGTTCCCGGAAATAGGGAATGGAAGAGATCTCTTTGCCAGAATCGGAGAACCGGAGATTCGTGCCATACTGGATCAATGGATTCTGGAGATCACATACGGATTAGCCACACTGATTCACATTTTCAATCCTTCCCTGATCGTGCTTGGAGGAGGTATCATGGAGCAGTCTATGATATTGGAGGGTGTGAAAAAGGGAGTCAGGGGACAGACCATGCCCAGCTTTCATAATGTCCGTATCGTTCAGGCAAAGCTTGGAAATAAAGCGGGAATGCTTGGCGCAGCGGAGAATGCGAAAAGGATAATGGCGTAAAAAATAGACACAGAGATAGACAAGAGATAGACAAGAGATAGACATAGAGGTAAACATAGTGATAGAAAGGCAGGAGTCATATTGCAGCTGTTTACATGATTAGAAGCAGGAACACCATAAAATATGGTTGTAAAATCATATTTTATGGTGTTCCTGCATTTTTTTTAAAAATATTAGCATAATATGTCACATGTGCTTGATTTTAAAGTCTATTATTGGTGAAAATGCACTAAAAATGATGAAAGAACTTTCAGAATGCTCACAACTTGTTGAAAATAAAACCTTATTTGTTATAATGATTTCAACAGGAGGACAAAAGCTATGAATCAAAAAGTAGAGAAATTAAAAGGTAAACTGATCGTATCCTGTCAGGCACTTCCCGATGAGCCTTTGCATTCGTCTTTTATCATGGGACGTATGGCGAAAGCAGCCAAGGAAGGCGGAGCGTTGGGAATCCGTGCAAATAGCAAAGAAGATATCGCTGAGATAAAGTCTCAGGTGGATCTGCCCATTATTGGAATTGTCAAACGTGATTATAATCAATGCGACGTATACATCACCACTACCATGAAAGAGGTGGAGGAGTTGATGGAAATAGGGCCGGAAATCATCGCACTGGATGCGACAGAGAGAAAACGTCCAGGGGGAGTTTCACTGGATACATTTTTCAAGGAAGTGAAGGCAAAGTATCCGGATCAATTATTCATGGCAGACTGTTCAACAGTGGAGGAAGCACTTCATGCCGATGAACTTGGCTTTGACTTTATTGGAACCACCATGGTGGGGTACACGGAGCAGAGCAAAGATATGCGGATTGAGGCAAATGACTTTGAGATTCTTCGAACTGTTCTGGCAAAGGTGAAGAATCATGTGATTGCCGAGGGAAACATTGATACACCGGAAAAATGCAAACGAGTTATCGAACTTGGAGCTTATGCGGTGGTGGTAGGATCCATCATCACAAGACCACAGATTATCACAAAGAAATTTGCGGAAGCGCTGGAGGAACTAGCATAAAGGAGAAACGAACATGAGAGATTTGGAAAAGTATAAAGGCGTCATCCCGGCATTTTATGCATGCTATGACGAAAATGGGGAGATCAGTCCCGAAAGAGTACAGGCGTTGACACAATATTATGTAGACAAAGGTGTCAAAGGGGTATATGTAAATGGTTCTTCCGGAGAATGTATCTACCAAAGCGTAGAAGACCGAAAAATTGTTTTGGAAAATGTAATGAAAGTAGCAAAAGGGAAACTTACCGTTATCGCACATGTGGCATGCAACAATACAAAGGACAGCAGAGAACTGGCGGCAAACGCAGAGAGCCTGGGTGTAGATGCAATAGCTTCTATTCCTCCAATTTATTTCCACTTACCGGAATATGCCATCGCAGAATACTGGAACGATATCAGCGCAGCGGCTCCCAATACGGATTTTGTAATCTACAATATCCCACAACTGGCAGGAGTTGCCCTGACACAGAGTCTGTTCAAAAAGATGTGTGAGAATCCAAAGGTAATCGGTGTGAAGAACTCCTCCATGGCGGTACAGGATATTCAGTTATTCAAGCAGGCAGCAGGAGAAGACTACATCATCTTCAATGGTCCGGACGAGCAGTTCATCAGTGGACGTGTTATCGGGGCAGATGCTGGAATCGGTGGAACCTACGGTGCCATGCCGGAACTGTTCCTGGAACTGGACGAACTGATAAAAGCAGGAAAGATGAAAGAAGCTTATCACATTCAAAACGATGTGAATGCCATTATCTATAAAATATGTGAGGCGCATGGCAATCTGTATGCAGTGATCAAGGAGATCCTTAGAATAAATGAAAAGCTGGATATCGGTGGTGTACGCAAGCCATTGGCAGCACTGGTTCCGGAAGATCTTCCTATTGTAGAAACCGCAGCAGCGATGATCCGGGAAGCAAAATTGAGATATCTGTAAATGAAGTAAAGAGGTTCGTATGGATAAATACGAGAATTATGAGAAATCAATTGTACCAATTATAGAAGCAAAATATAACAGTTTCACCAACGTGGAGAAGAATATTGCCAATTTCTTTTTAAAGAATCAGAAGAAGATGGATTTTTCTGCCAGGACAGTTTCACAGGAGATTTTCGTGTCGGAGGCGTCCTTATCCAGATTTGCCAAAAAATGTGGATTTCACGGATATCGGGAATTTGTATATCAGTATGAGGAAGGCTTTGTGGAGCGAAGCGAGTATGTGGCAAATGAGACAAAGCTGGTACTGGATACCTATCAGGAACTTCTGAATAAGACCTACAGTCTCATGGACGAGGCAAAAATTGCACGGGTTGTAAATTATATTTATGATTCGGATCGCGTAGTTGCCTGCGGAAAGGGAAGTTCAGGACTTGCAGCAAGTGAGATGGAGAACCGTTTTACCAGGATCGGTGTGGATATTGATTCTCTCACCGATTCAGACCGTATGAGAATGCAGACTGTGTTCCAAAATAATAAAAGCTTAGTGTGTGGTATCTCCATCAGCGGAGAGACTCAGGAAGTATTATATCTTCTGCGGGAATCTTACAAAAGGGGTGCCAAGACGATTCTTTTCACGGCGAATGACAAAGCAGAATTTGCGGAATACTGCACGGAAGTGGTGCTCGTGGCGTCCAGAAAGCACTTGAATCTTGGCAATGTAATATCGCCACAGTATCCCATACTGGTGATGCTTGATATTATTTATATTAATTATGTAAACAGCCAGCGATACACAAAACGGGGCGTATATGATGATACACTTCGGGCATTGCAGGCGAAGGAGTCCCATATCTTTTCCTGAAAGATGAGGGGAACTATGATTTTTTCAGGTTGAGTAGAGCCTGATCAAATAGAAACTATATGATGTTCAACAAAATAGGAGGGTAACAATATGAAGAAAAGGTTATTAGCACTGGGACTGGTACTGGTAATGGGCATGTCACTGGTAGCCTGCGGAAATTCGGGCACAAGTGAAAAGACTACAGTAGCAGAAGATGAGAAACAAACACAGACAGAGGCACCGGCAGCAGAGGAAGGCGATGCATCCGCTGAGGAAGTATCCGTTACATTATGGACATATCCTGTAGGAAACTGGGGTGATTCCGCAACGGTTGATTCCCTGATCGCGGACTTTAATGTAAAGAATCCCAATATCAAAGTAACTGTAGAATACCTGGATTATACCAACGGAGATGATCAGATCAACACTGCAATCGAAGGCGGACAGGCTCCTGATATGGTATTGGAAGGACCAGAAAGATTAGTTGCAAACTGGGGTGCAAAGGGACTGATGGTTGATCTGTCAGAATTTTTTGAGACTACAGAGGGCAGTGAGATCTATGAAACAGTCAGAGCAGCCTGCCAGGCAGATAATGGTGAATATTATGAGTATCCACTTTGTATGGTAGCACATTGTATGGCAATCAATAAGACAGTGTTTGAGAAAGCAGATGCACTTCAGTATATGGATCTTGAGAATCATACATGGACGACAGATGATTTCTTTAAGGCAGTTCAGGCAGTATATGACAGCGGACAGAAAAATGTTGGAGCAGTTTATTGTACAAGTCAGGGGGGAGATCAGGGTACAAGAGCACTGATCAATAACCTTTACAGTGGCACTTTCACCAACGCAGATCACACAGAATATACAGCAAACAGCGAAGAGAATGTAAAAGCTTTGGAAGCAATTGTAGCACAGGATGGCTTGAACTTTGATGCATCCTTAGCAGGCGGAGATGAGATTCAGTTGTTCCGTCAGGAGCAGCTCGCAATGTCTTTCTGCTGGAACGCATCTCAGCAGAATAACGTAGACGCAGGAAACGAAGCAGGCAAGACCAATAATGGATCCGAGATCATTCCAATGTTATTCCCATCTGATGATGGCAAGACCGAACTTTGTGGCGGTATCTGGGGCTTTGGTATATTTGACAATGGAGACGCAGCAAAGATCGATGCTTCCAAGAAATTTATCGATTTTATCTGTAATGATAATGATGGAATAGAAACAGAGAAAGCAGTAAAAGCATCAGGATTCTTCCCGGTTCGTCCATCTATAAAAGATGCATACGCTGGTGAGCCAACCGTTGAAACCATGGAGATGTTCAATACATACTTTATGCCTTCTATGGGTGATTACTACAATGTAGCAGCAGGCTGGACAAATGCACGTACCGAATGGTGGAATATGTTACAGAGAATTGGAACAGGCGGAGATGTTCAGACGGAATGTGACACCTTCACCACCAACGCAAATGCAGGTATGGCACAGTAATTAAACAGGTAGCGTTAGAACAAAGAGCATGCCCCTTTCTTCAGGGAAGGGGCATATTTTAAAGGGTTTTTTCCCTTTCTAAAAATTTATAAATATTGAAAGAACAATCAAATTAAGAAGGAGAGGGGTTGAAAGTTTTGAAAAATAAAGTAGGTCCCACAAAAAGAAGCAGAGCGCTGGCAAGGCGTGAAGCCACATCAGCATATTTATTCTTACTTCCATGTTTATTATTCTTTGTAGGGTTTGTTATTGTACCAATGATCCTGTGTGTAGGGACGAGTTTCTTTGATTCCACCATGGGAAAAGACACAGTGGATGTCTTCGTCGGATTTGATAACTACAAGGAATTATGGAAGGATTCGATTTTTTTACGATCTTTGAAAAATACAATCATTATCGTGGTGGTATCGGTTCCGACGGTATGCGTATTTTCCCTGTGGGTGTCTTCGGTCATCTATAACATCAAAGGAAAAGCATTATCCGCATTTCGATGTATATTCTATCTTCCAGTGGTAACGGGTTCCGTGGCAGTAACCGTAGTTTGAAAATGGATGTTCAATAACTATTATGGAATCTTCAACTATGTAGGAACACAGAGCAAAATATTGAATGAGAATATTAACTGGCTTGGAGATGAAAGATATGCACTATGGTGTATTATTCTAATACTTTTTACCACATCGGTAGGACAGCCAATCGTATTATACATCTCCGCCCTGGGCAACGTGGATCACTCCCTGGTGGAAGCAGCAGAGGTGGACGGAGCAACTCAGTTCCAGCTGTTCTGGAAAATTAAATGGAAAATGATCATGCCAACCACACTGTATATTCTGGTCATCACCACCATCAACAGTTTCCAGTGTTTTGCATTGATTCAGCTGCTGACCTCCGGTGGTCCCAATCACAGCACTGACACTGTTATGTATTACATTTATTATTCTGCATTTAAGCTGTACCGTTACGGATACGGAAACGCAATGGGTGTTGTATTAGCCATCTTCATCGCAGTGCTATCCGCAGTACAATTTATGCTGGCAAAAGAAAAATAAGGAGGAATAAGGATGAAATCAAAATCTCAGAAATATAGTCCATATAAAATTGTATCTATCATCATCCTGATGATCCTCGCATTTCTTTTCGCGTTTCCATTATATTGGATCGTAACCGGATCATTTAAAACAGGATTGTCCATCAATTCCATTACACCGGACTGGTGGCCCAAAGAATGGGTACTGACCAACTATCAGAAACTGTTCAGCCGTCAGATGGCTCCACTGTGGGAATTTGCAGTTCCTTTCAGTGATCATTTCAGCAAGGATGGAGCACTCATCACGTTCTCAGCAGGACCTAAGGTTCCGGCGGCAATACGCTGGCTCCTGAACACGGTATTCATGTCGGTAACGTCAATGGTACTCACCTGCATCACAGCAGCCATGGCGGGATATGTGCTTGCTAAAAAGCGTTTTCCTGGTAAACATTTGTTATTCACATTGATCGTATGTGCAATGGCACTCCCGAAGCAGGTAATTCTCATCCCATTGCTGCGAGAAATGTCCGCATTGTCTTTCTACAATACCATCTGGGCAGTAATATTGCCCACTGTGGGCTGGCCCTTCGGCGTTTTCCTGATGAAACAATTCTCAGAGGGGGTTCCCGATGAAATGATGGAGGCAGCCAGAATTGATGGAGCAAGTGAGTGGAAGACCTTTACGAATATTATTTTCCCAATGGTAAAACCGGGTGTTGGAGCTCTGGCAATCTTTACATTTATTAACAGCTGGAACGATTACTTCATGCAGTTAATTATGTTGAGCAGCACCAATAAGCTTACTATTTCCCTTGGTATTGCGAAACTTCAGGCGGAGAATGCCACAGACTTTGGTCTTATTATGGCTGGAGCAACGCTGGCAGCTGTTCCCATCATTATCGTGTTCCTGATTTTCCAAAAATACTTTACCCAGGGAATTACAATGGGTGCCGTGAAAGGATAAGGCGGAGAGGAGAAACATATGCCGGATCAATTAGTGAAGCGGGTGGATGCAGCCATCGCCTATATTCAAAAACTGGATCTTGAGAAAATTCCGGATGGAAAATACATTGTAGATGATAATTTTTTCTATATGGTGCAGACTTTCCAAACGAAACAACCGGAGGAGACCTGCTATGAGGCACACCAAAATTATGTGGATATTCAGTATATTGTGAGCGGGCAGGAACGCATGCAGACAGCATCACTTGGAGATCTCACAGTGAAGGTTCCCTACGATCCACAGAAAGATATTGCGTTCTATGAGGTAATTTCGCAGGCGGCAACCATGACCTTTACAGCGGGGGGATATGGGGTCTTCTATCCCCAGGATGCCCATCGTCCCGGAATGTGTGTAGATACACCGGACACAGTGAAAAAGGTAGTAGGAAAAGTTCGAGTATAGAATATAGAAATGAAAGATGAAAGATGAAAGATGAAAGATGAAAGATAAAAGATAAAAGATGAAGTAAAAGCAGTTATGAAAAATAGAATATAAGTATTTAAATATTGCAGCGTCAATCCTGATGCTGCAATATTTTTGCATATGCTAAAATGTGTAACGTTACAGAATATGATAATGTCTCAACGCTGTCATGATACCGTCTGCATCGATATCGCTGGTGACATAATCCGCGCATTCCCTGGCGTGTGCCACAGCATTTCCCATAGCAACGCCGATTCCGGCAAATTTTAACATTTCCATATCATTTTCCCCATCACCGAAAGCCATGATTTCATCGGGTCTTAGTCCGGTTCTGTTTAAATATTCTTTGATACCTCCCACCTTTCCCTCGGAGAGAGCAATGATATCGATTGCCTTATCGTTCCACCGCGTGATGCGGCAATGGGGCAGTTGATCCCGCAGTGTCATCGCACCTTTTTCATCCACATAGGCGATTGCCTGATAAACTTTGCTGCCAGTGTAATCCTCTATGGCGGGAACAGATGTGGATACATCGTGGAGGGCACTGCGCACATATTCATTTACGCAGTTAATATATACCCGATCTAATTCTAACAGCTGTATGGGAATCGTTCTCTCCCGGAAGAAGGGAAGGATTGCATCCATATCAGAAATTTCTTTTCCGTATACAAAATTCCTGGCCTTATCCAGGCATAACTGCCCATTCAATAATACATAGAAATCAAAAGGAATATGGGCGAGGGACAGGTTCACAAGCTCCTGAAAATGCCGGCCTGTTGCCAGAACAATCTTAATATTCCGTTGCTGTAAAAGTGAGAGTGCCAGGCGCGTGCTCTCGGGTACGCCGTGTGTTCTGTGGGACAGCAGTGTTCCGTCCACATCAAAAAAAACTGCTTTTATCATGTAAAGTGCCTCCTTAAAAAATCACATTCATCATACAGGATGTGAGAGGGAATGAAAACCCTTATGTGAGAAAAACAGAATGAGATATTGGAAGTGTATGTAAAATGTAAGTTGTAAATAAATAAAAAAAATACCATATTTCCACATTGATATGGTAAATAAATGAATTTTCGCACCGTTTATGTAAAAAAACAGTTATGTTATACTAAATTCAATTTAAAAAACGAATTATTTTGTAAAAATTACAGATGGGGGATTGGAATGAAGGGAACAGTTGCAGTAAGCGGTAAAGTATTGGCAAAGGCTTATCTTATAAAAAAACAAAGATATCAAACGCAAAAGCAACAGGTTGACTGTGTGGAAGAGGAGCTTCAGAAATTGGAAGTGCGTAAGAAAAAGTGTCAGGCGTCCCTGGAACGATTGATTGAGCAGCTTCAGAATAGCACGGATGCACAGAGCGCTGAGATTCTTGACTTTCAATTGTTACTTTTGGAAGATCATAACTACATGGGAAAGATTCAGAGAATGATAAAACAGGATCATGTGAATTGTGAATATGCCATAAGTGAAAGCTCTGAGTGCTACAGACAGGAGTTAGCTGCATTGGATAACGCCTATCTGAATGAAAGAGTGGGAGATATCTACGATCTGGAGCAAAGATTACTTGGAAGTCTGGAGGAAGATACAGACAAGCAGTTCATGTCTGAGCCGTCCATTGTCATCGCGGAGGATTTAACGCCCTCCCAGGTGGCAGAGTATGGAAAGCAGAATTTGAGAGGTATTATCCTGGAAAAAGGAGGATTATCTTCCCACTGTGTCATACTGGCACGTTCCATGGATATTCCCTGCATGATAGGAGTGGAGGGAATCCTGAAGGAAGCGGCAGAAAAGGTATCAGAGGATACCTTGGTATATCTGGATGCAGTACAGGGAGAGATTTGCCTGTCACCGGATCATACAGCGATTGAAGCGTATGAGACATATCGGAAGAAAAAAGAAGAGGAAGATATCCAGTTAGAAAACTATAGAAAAGAGTTTACCCGGACTCAGGATGGAAAATCCATGAAAGTCTATGGCAATATATCATCCAGGCTGGAGATAGAAGAATTACTAAAACAGGGTGGTGAGGGCATCGGTCTCTTTCGAACAGAGATCCTTTATATGGAGAACCCTCAGGAACCAGATGAAGACAGTCAGTTCGCAGTGTATGCAGAAATCGTGAGAACCCTGGGCAACAGACCCGTGATTATACGTACCCTGGATGTGGGCGGAGATAAAAAGATTCCGTATCTTCACATTCCGGAGGAAGAGAATCCATTTTTAGGCTACAGAGCCATCCGTTATTGTCTGGATCATGAGGAATTATATAGAAAACAGATAGCAGCCATACTGAGAGCCAGCACCTGCGGAAACGTACAGATTATGTTGCCTATGATATCGACTTTATCGGAGGTGGAACATGCAAAAGAATTTATAGGGAAGGTAAAGGAAGCACTGATTGCGGAACATCGAGATGTAAGGGATGTCCAGGTGGGAATCATGATAGAGACACCGGCGGCAGCCATCATGGCGGATAAGATGGCAGAGCATGTGGACTTTTTCAGTATAGGAACCAATGATCTGACTCAATACTTATATGCAGCCGACCGGAATAATGCCAATGTGGCATATTTGAATTCTTATTATAATCCGGCATTGCTGAGGATGATGCGATACGTTGTGGAGAGTGCTCACAAGCATCATATAGAAGTGGACATCTGTGGTCAGGCTGGGGAAGTAGAAGAACTGATCCCTATATGGGTTGGAATGGGAATTGATAATCTGAGTGTGAGTGTTCCATCCATTCCAAAAGTGAGAAGGATGATCAGCCATTGTAATCCGAAGAGTTGCCAGCAATTACTGGATCAGGTGATTCAGTTAGAAACTGATAGAGAAGTAGAAGACGTTATCAGGGAGGAAGTGAGTAAATGGTAGTAAAAGAACTGGAGGTCCTGAATGAGTTAGGACTGCATGCCCGCGTAGCATGTAGAATCAACCGTAGTCTGGGAGCATATGAAAGTTCCTTCCATGTGGTAAAAGAAGGACAGAAATATGACTTAAAAACTGTGACGGGTGTCATTATGACGAATGCAAAGCAGGGAGATGTATTGACTGTTGAAGTAGAAGGAGCAGACGAGGACACAGGAGCAGAGGCTTTGGAAAAATTATTTGCAGAAAAATTCGGAGAGAGGTGAGTACTATGGAAAATGCAAATATGCTGGAGTTGTCCATGTCCCTGATTGCAGGTGCAGGAGATGCCAAAAGCGATTCCATGGAGGCAATCATGCTGGCAAAGGAAGGAAAATTCCAGGAGGCAAAGTCAGCAATTCAGAGAGCTTCCGATGGATTACAGTCTACACATGAGATACAGACACAGTTGATCAGAGACGAGATGACAGGGAATCCACATGAGGTCACACTACTGATGGTTCATGCACAGGATCATTTGAACGGCGCACTGATGATGCGTGACCTGGCAGAAGAATTCGTACATTTATATGAAGTGATGAGTAAGAAAGGAGAGTGTTAATATGAAGATGATACTTGCATGCAGCATGGGTATGTCCACAAGTCTGCTGGTGGAAAAGCTGAAAGAAGAGGCAGGAAAGAGAAATCTTACGATGGATATCGAAGCAATCGCCTATGACAAGATGGATCTATACGCAGACAGTACAGATATTCTGCTGTTAGGACCACAGGTACGATATTTGTTAGCCAAATTCAAGACACAGTATGGTGATAGGGTCAAGGTGATTGAAGCGATGAATATGTCTGATTATGCACTTTTAAATGCAGCGAAGATATTGGACGAAGCGATGTCTAAATATCAGGAAAAATAGTAGAGAAGGAGAACGATATGCAAAAATCGGGAGAAAAATCGAATTTTATTGAGGAAAAATTTTTACCAATTGCAGCTAGAATTGGAAATGAACGTCATTTGTTGGCGTTACGTGATGGTATCGTAATGGTTATGCCACTGTTGATTCTGGGTGCGTTTGCAATGATCATTGCGGAATTCCCATTTCAGCCTTATCTGGATTTTATGGCTAAGATATTCGGAGAAAACTGGCTGGCATTCGAGGGCGTTATTATGAATGCTACATATAATATCGTGGCACTGGTAGCATGCTTTGGCGTGTGCAGTTCACTGGTAAACGGGTATGGCATTGATGGTACACCGGCAGGTATTATTTCTTTATCTGCATTTTTTACCATTAATATTGTTTCAGAAGTGCAGACAGCAGATGGCACAGCAGAAGCATGGCTGACAGGAACATTCTCATCGGAGTACCTGTTCACAGCATTGATCGTGGCATTGATTGCAGGAGAAATATACCGCTTACTGATACAGAAGAATTTTACCATCAAGCTTCCGGCATCTGTACCACCATCTGTATCCAGACAGTTCAGTGCATTATTGCCTGGCGTAGTCATTATTTTATTCTTTTTAATCGTACGTTTTCTGTTCGGCATCACGCCTTGGGAGAGCTTCCCTGCATTTGTTGCAGCCGTGATCGCTGCACCTTTGAAGACAGCAGGTACTTCCTATATTGGTACCATGTTAGGAAGTATCGTGGAGCATATTCTGTGGTCCCTTGGTCTGCATGGTTCCTCCATTGTTATTTTCCCAATCTTCGAGCCTATGTGGATTATGAATCTGCAGGAGAATATAGCCAACGGTGCACACAATATTGTGACACAGCCATTCTATGAGAACGGTGTGTGGATCGGTGGTTCAGGATGTACGTTACCAGTAGTTGTGTATATGCTTGTATTTGCAAAGTCAAAGTTATTAAAACAAGTAGGAAAGATCGGAATTGGACCTGGCTTATTTAACATCAATGAGCCTGTGACCTTTGGTCTTCCTATCGTACTGAACCCGATGCTCATGATTCCATTTATCGTAACACCTGTTGTAGTCATGACAATTCAGTATTTCGGAACAGCCATCGGACTGTTTCCGCTTTGCAACTATATGGTACCGTGGACAACACCGGTATTTATCAGCGGATTTCTCATGACAGGCAGCTTTATGGGCGTAGTGGCCCAGCTCATTTCTTTTGTGGTAGCATTCTTCATATGGCTTCCATTCATACGTGCATGGGATAAGAAAAATTATGAGCAGGAACAACTGGCTGAAAAAGCAGCATAGCATACAATCATAGATGCTGAATATTCTAGGGGGAATGATGAATTCCCCCTAGATTGGTAATAGGAGAGGAAGGTGCGAAATGAGCTTTTTAGGAATAGAATCGGAGCGTGCACCAGCGGGAATGCGTGGAAAACGGTTCGTGGCATTTCTGATTGACAGTGCAATTGTTCTTGTTCTTGTATTTATCATATATAATCTCACAGGGAAACCGGATTTTTTTAAGGTGCAGTCTGTGATGAAGGAGGCAGAGCTTGCGGGTGGACAGGATCAGGAATTGACAAGAGCTGTATTCACTGAGTTCAATCATGCCTTTGCACTTACACTACTGATTGCATTTCTCTATGAGGTGTGCACACAGCTCTTATTATCGGGAGCTACCATTGGCAAAAGAATATTTGGATTACAGACCGTGCCAAAGAATGAAAACCGCAATCCCTTGGTTCATCGGGTACTTCTCTGTGTACGAAGTGCTGTAAAGATGCTGTCTATCTATCTGTTCCAGGGATTTCCATTTGTGATCTGCTGTCTTACCATATTCACCAATGGAGAATGTCGAACAGGATTCGACACATGCATAAAAAGTGTTACAATTGACGGGAAGGAAAATAGTAGATGAAAATAACGATACAGACGCCTCTGAAAAATGAGGAAATCAAACATATATTAGATGGATATGAGAAAGATGGCATAACCTTTACCTTTGCAGGGAAAAAGGGAATTGGTCTGGAATTCGATGTTCAGGGTGACAGTACTGCAAAGGCAGCAGCTCTTGCAAAACAGAAAATCAAGGAAACAGAATGGGGAAAAGTATTATATTTTTCCGTGCAGGAAAATTAGTTTTCAACAGGAAAGGAATACGAGATTATGCGGAATTCCGATGAAAATGTGAGAAAAATATTATCTGCACTGTTGGAGAACAATAATTTTGTGACGCTGGGAGAACTATCTCGAAAATTGGATATATCCAAGCGTTCTGTACAGAATTATCTGAACAGAGCAGATGCATGGTTTGCGGGTCATGATATGGGCGATGTGAAAATACTGAAAAAGCAGGGCTATGGGATTAGACTGGTCATTGACAGTGGTAGAAGAAATAAGCTGGAAAGTCTGCTGAGCAGTGTATATTTTACACTGAGTGAGGGAAGTATGGATCGTCGTATGGAGATTTTGCGCCTGTTGGTATTTTCTAAAGATGAACTGACGATTCAGTTCCTGGCAGATTATTTCTATGTGAGCAGATTTGTGATTCTATCGGATCTTGAATGGGTGGAGAACTGGCTGTCCCACTATAAATTGCGGCTTTTTAAGACTCAGGGACGCGGCATAGGAATCATCGGGGACGAGGTGGCGAGACGCTCTGCCATTATGGGATTTTTTGACCTGCGAGAGCAGAAGACAACATCCATGCCTGCCAGCGAGGAACCAGTCTCATATGCCAGAGGAATGACCAGAGATCGACTGAAGAAGCTGGAGGAAGTATATCCGGAGGAGAATATTCTCAAGGTCTGCAGTATCATAGAGGAGGCGGAGAAAGAGTTTGACTTCTATATGGGGAGCGAATTTTTCTCCAGTTTGGCTACCCATATTACCATCAGTGTATTCCGCTTAAAAAATGACTGTAAGATTGAGAGAGAATTTCTGCCGCCGGAGGATGATTTCCCACAACTGGAGATGAGCACAGCGGTCTTCATTGCAAAAAAGCTGGAAAAAAGTTTTGATATTAAATTTCCCAGATCGGAGTGCCTCTATATCTGTATTCATTTGATGGGTTACAATGCGTTTCAGGAACAGGAAGTTGGAAAGCGGAGCGTCCCCGAAAATATCGAGATGTTGGCACTGCGTCTCATAGAAGCTGTGGACGGAGATGTCGGCGGTGGTTTTTCCAATGACAAGATGTTGTTCTTCGGACTGGTCTATCATTTTAAAAGCTCACTGTATTTATTAAAAGAAGGCGCAGGTGCAGGACAGCATAATTTCCCAAAGTTGTCAGATACTAAGCAGGAAATCTATACCTGTGTGCAGAAACATTCGGATCTATTTATAAAGTATGGCGGGGTGGAAGCAGACTTGGGGGAATTGCTTAGCGTCACGCTCCATTTTGTATTTTCACTGGAACGCATCACCACCAGGAGGAGAGTACTCCTGGTGTCCAATTTCAGTATTCTTATCCAAAATAAATTAAAGGAATATTTGCAGGATAATCTTCATCAGATAGAGATTATAGATGTGTGCACCTCCTATCTGCTGCCTATGTGCATGAACAGTAAATATGACTTCATCATCACAACGGTACCTATCAAGGAGTGTGAGAAGCCAGTGGTAAGTATTGCGCATATGAGCTACGAGGAAAGCATCCATCATATAGAAGAATTCCTGTTCGTGGAATCAAATCTTTGAAAATTTGAAAATATAAAAGCTTTTTCATATGAAAAAATTACCAACATAAAAACTTCACATCCGTTCATACTAACAACAAGATAAGTGATGAACAATATATCGCTGATATAAACGAACATCTTTCAGATGGGAGAACACAGATCAGGAGATTCAGCAGAATCAAAAGATAGGTGAGCGAAGGCATACAGATGATAATTGATCCTCACCTATCTTAAAAATAGAAATGACACAGTGTCGAACTGAAACCAACAACAAATAACGGAGGTGAATCTTATGTCAAGTAATAGTGGAAGCAGAGCAAATAGAGTAGAAGTTCCAGAAGCAAAAGCAGCTATGGATCGTTTCAAAACAGAGGTAGCATCAGAACTTGGTGTAAACTTAAAAGAAGGTTACAACGGAGACTTAACTTCAAAAGAAGCTGGTTCTATCGGTGGAGAAATGGTTAGAAGAATGATCGCTCGTCAGGAAGAGCAGATGAAATAAGGAAAGCTTATTGGAAAAGGGATGCCGAATTCGGTGTCCCTTTTTTTAGATCTGTGTATGTGAAAGTTTTCACATTGAGAAAAAATGGAATCAGTGATATACTCTTCATGGAAAGCAACACAACAGAACGATCTGGAGCTTTATTTAAAGTTGGTTGATATTCAAGAAAAGAGGAGAAGATTATGAAAAAGAGATATCTGGCACTATTGATGAGTACGCTTTTGACAGCCACGATGCTTGTGGGCTGCGGAAGTAAGACCACGGAGGAAGCACCTTCCACACAGCAGGAGACAGTCGCAGAGGTGGAGAATACTTCCACAGAAGATACAGCGGAAGCAACACAGTCCGAGACAGAAGAGCAGGGAAGTGAATCAGCAGTGGAAACCACAGGTGAGACGGTACGCGTGGGTTCCCTAAAAGGAGCAACTTCTATCGGTTTATTGAAACTCATGGATGGTGCGAAAAATGAAAATACCAAAAATCAATATGAATTTACCATGGCAACGGCGGCAGATGAACTGCTTCCAAAGATGGTATCAGGAGATCTGGATATTGCACTGGTTCCGGCGAACGTGGCATCTGTACTCTACAATAAGACCAAGGGTGGTATAGAGGTCATTGACATTAATACACTGGGGGTACTTTATATGGTGTCAGGAGATACCTCCATGAGTACCATCGGGGACTTAAAGGGCAAGACGATCTACCTTACCGGCAAAGGTACCACACCGGATTATGTACTGCACTATATTTTATCAGAAAATGGATTGACAGAGACAGACGTTACGCTGGAATATAAGTCGGAGGCTACAGAAGTGGCAGCAGTTCTGGCAGAGGATACCAACGCAGTGGGATTACTTCCACAGCCTTTCGTGACAGCAGCATGTACACAGAATGAGGCATTACAGGTTATCTTCGATATGACAAAGGAATGGAAAAATATCCAGGGAGAATCAGGCAGTGCGCTGGTAACAGGTGTCACCGTGGTAAGAAAAGCATTTGCGGAGGAAGCACCTGAGGCAGTGAAAGCTTTTATGGAAGAACATAAAGCATCGGCAGCCTATGTGGGTGAAGATGTGGATCAAGTGGCAGCCTGGACGGAGGAACAGGGCATTATTGCCAAGGAAGCGATCGCGAAAAAGGCCATTCCAAACTGTAATATTACCTATATAGATGGGGCACAGATGCAACAGGCACTTTCCGGATATTTACAGGTACTCTTTGATCAGGATCCTGCTTCCGTAGGTGGAAAAATGCCAGCAGACGATTTCTATTTCGATCCTTCTACAACAAAGTAGGAGAGAAAGTAAAGGTCAGAAACAGGAGCGCACATAGATGGGCAGCAGAAAATGTTACGAATAATGTATATTGTATACAATAACAGCAGACAGGAGATCGTAGTTGAGGATAAAAACAAAAGCGAGGAAAGCTGGAATATTACTTTTTTGGCTGATCGTATGGCAATTAGCAGCGATCATCATGGAAAATGAGATTCTACTGGTGGGGCCGGTGGAAGTGTTTTTGCGCCTTATTTCCGATGGTATGACAGTACCCTTTTGGAATACGGTAATCCATTCCCTGTTTCGAATCATAACAGGCTTCCTGGGGGCATTTGCCCTGGGGAGTCTGTTTGGCATTCTGGCGTATCGCTACTCTCTGCTGCAGGAGTTATTGGAGCCGCTTATGAGTGCGGTGAAATCCGTTCCCGTGGCGTCCTTTGTAGTGATCCTGCTGATCTGGTTTGGCGCAGAAAGGCTGTCCATATGGGTCGCCTTTCTGATCGTCCTGCCCAATCTGTATTTTCAGGTGCTGGAGGGCTTACATGCCACAGACCGGAAACTGTTGGAGATGGGGAAGGTCTATGGCGTCAGCGCATGGAACAGAGCCTGGTACATCTATCGCCCGGCACTCCGCCCCTTTCTCATGAGCGGCTGCAAGGTATCGGTGGGCATGGCATGGAAATCCGGCGTGGCGGCAGAGATCATTGGTTTGCCGGCGCAGTCAGTGGGAGAGCGGATCTACATGTCCAAGATCTATCTGGACACAGCAGGGGTTCTGTCCTGGACGGTGGTCTGCATTATCCTGTCCTTTTTGGTAGAGAAAATATTCCTCTCTATGCTGGCGAGAGGACTGACCTTCCGGATTCCCATGTGGAACAGAGGACAGAGAACCGGGTGGGAGAGTGAAACGCAGGACGAAGATAGGAGCAGAATAGGAAATAGAGCACAGAGCGAATATAAGAACAGAATTGGAAATGAAGCAGAGAACGAATATAAGAGCAGAATTGGAAGTGAACATCAGAATATAAAGAACAGGGACATAATAATAGAAAATCTCACCAAATCCTACGGCTCTAATCTAGTCCTGCAGGGAGAAAATTTCACACTGGAATCCGGGAAGATCTATGCCTTTATGAATCCCTCCGGCACAGGAAAAACCACACTTCTAAGGATTCTTGCAGGTCTGGAATCCTTTGACTCGGGCAGTATCACAGGGCTTCCCCAAAAGGTCGGGATGATTTTTCAGGAGAACACCTGCATTCAGAGCTTAGATGCCCTGGGAAATATGGAACTCATATGCGGTCCAAAAGAGGAGAAAGAATGGGAACGGCTGCTTCGGGAGGTAGGACTCTCCGAAATCGGGAGAAAGACAATGGGACAGTTCTCCGGTGGTATGGTGCGAAGAGTGGAGATACTGCGCTGTCTGCTGTCAGACCGGGAACTGTTACTGATGGACGAGCCTTTTAACGGACTGGACGAGGAAAACAGGAGAATCGTTATAGACATGATTCATAAGTATCAGAGAAATCGCACCATCGTAATGACTACTCACAAAATAGAGGAAGCCAGGGAAATGAAAGCGGAAATAGGTACAATGTATGCCCCATAAACACTTGACAGGAACAGGACAAAATCTCATAAAATATAAAAGAAAAGCTGGTATTTTCGGGATTCTTATGATATAATCGTTCAATGACTGTGGGTATGTGCGTGCAGCGGTAATTGAAGGAGGAAGTAAATCAGATGAGTTTACAAGTAGAAAAATTAGAAAAAAACATGGCAAAGCTTACAATTGAAGTGCCAGCTGAAGAATTAGAAAAAGCAATTCAAGGTGCTTATCAGAAAAATAAAGGAAAAATCAGTCTTCCTGGTTTTCGTAAAGGAAAAGCTCCAAGAGCAATGATCGAGAAAATGTATGGAAAAGAAGTATTTTATGAAGATGCAGCAAATGCTTTGATTCCTGATGCATATGCAAAAGAATTAGAAGGAAATGATCTTGATATCGTTTCACAGCCTAAAATCGATGTGACACAGCTGGAAGCTGGGAAACCTTTCATCTTCACAGCAGAGGTTGCTCTGAAACCGGAAGTATCCCTTGGAAAATATAAAGCAGTTAAGATCGACAAGATCGATACCGCTGTTACCGATGAAGATGTAGATGCCGAGATCCAGAAAGAAAGAGAAAACAATGCCAGAACCATTACAGTAGAAGACAGAGCTGTAAAAGATGGCGATATGACTGTGATCGATTTCGAAGGCTTCGATGACGGAGTCGCATTCGAAGGTGGAAAAGGTGAGAACTACCCATTAACAATTGGTTCAGGCTCATTTATTCCGGGATTCGAAGAGCAGTTGGTAGGCGCTGAGATCGGTAAAGAAGTAGAAGTAAATGTGACTTTTCCAGAAGATTATCAGGCAGAAGATTTAAAGGGCAAAGCAGTAGTATTCAAATGTACGGTACATGAGATCAAAGAGAAAGAGCTTCCAGAGTTAAATGATGAATTTGCAGGAGAAGTTTCTGAATTTGAGACACTTGCAGAGTACAAAGAAGACGTAAAGAAAAAATTAGCAGAGAAAAAGGAAGCTGATGCAAAGAACGCAAAAGAAGATGCAGTTATCACAGCAATCATTGAAGATGCTAAAATAGATATTCCGGATCCAATGCTGGCAACACAGCAGAGACAGATGGTAGAAGACTTTGCACAGAGAATCCAGCAGCAGGGATTGAGCATTGAGCAGTACTTCCAGTTCACAGGCTTAACACCAGAGACATTCATGGAGCAGACAAAGCCACAGGCTGAGAGAAGAATCAAATCCCGATTAGTTCTGGAAGCAATCGTTGCAGCAGAGAAAATCGAAGTTTCTGATGATGAATTTAATGCAGAATTAGAGAAAATGGCTGAACAGTACAAGATGGAAATAGATAAGATCAAAGAGATGGTTGGAGAATATGAGACCAAACAGATCAAAGAAGACATCGCTATTCAGAAAGCAGTTGAGTTCGTAGTAAGCTCCGCAAAAGAGAAATAAGTATTAAAAATAGATAAAAAAAGTCGAGATTTATATGAGATTATTAAAAATCTATGAATTTGCAATGCAGTACATTGTAAAGAAAATAGGTTTGCGTTATGATGAATAAGAATTCTTTAACAGCAGAAGTTCACCTGGAGTACCGGGTGAATTATGCATTTTAGAGGAAATAGCAGTGAGGAGGAATCATAATGAGTTTAGTACCTTATGTCATTGAGCAGACGAGCAGAGGAGAGAGATCCTATGATATCTACTCAAGACTTTTAAAAGAAAGAATTATATTTTTGGGGGAAGAAGTGACAGATGTGTCAGCAAGTGTGATTATTGCGCAGCTCCTTTTCCTGGAAGCAGAAGATCCGGAGAAAGACATTCATTTGTATATTAACAGTCCAGGCGGTTCCGTGACAGCAGGTATGGCTATCTATGATACCATGCAGTTCATCAAATGCGATGTATCTACCAATTGTCTCGGCATGGCAGCCAGCATGGGAGCATTCCTGCTGGCAGGCGGCACAAAGGGAAAGAGATACGCACTTCCCAATGCTGAGGTCATGATTCACCAGCCATCAGGCGGTGCACAGGGACAGGCAACGGAGATCGAAATCACTGCAAAGCATATCTTACAGACGAAAGCAAAGTTAAATAGGATTCTTGCAGCAAATACAGGGAAACCTTATGAGGTCATCGCAGCTGATACCGAGAGAGACAATTGGAAGACAGCAGAAGAAGCGTTAGAGTATGGATTGATCGATAAGATCTTTACAAAACATGGTGCCGAAACTGGAGATAATAAATAATATTAGGGAGTTTAAAATGGCAGGAAAGAATTCTGACGTAAGATGTTCTTTTTGTAATAAGACTCAGGACCAGGTGAAGAAATTGATCGCTGGTCCTGAGGGTGTATATATTTGTGACGAGTGTATTGAAATCTGTGCCGATATTTTGGAGGATGAATTTGACGATGAGGAGACAGAAGAAAAAGATTCCTTTGAGATCAACCTTCTGAAACCGGTAGAGATTAAAGAATTTCTGGATGATTTTGTAATTGGTCAGGAGGAAGCCAAAAAGGTTCTTTCTGTAGCAGTCTATAATCATTATAAGAGAGTCACAGCTGAGAAAAATACAGATGTAGAATTGCAAAAAAGTAATATTATCATGGTAGGACCAACTGGTTCAGGAAAAACATTATTAGCTCAGACCCTTGCTAAGATTATCAATGTACCATTTGCCATTGCAGATGCGACCACATTGACAGAGGCAGGTTATGTAGGTGAGGATGTTGAGAATATTCTTCTGAAATTAGTTCAGGCGGCTGATTATGAAGTGGAACGTGCTCAATATGGTATTATCTATATTGATGAGATTGATAAGATTACCAAAAAAAGTGAAAATGTATCCATTACAAGAGACGTTTCAGGTGAAGGCGTACAGCAGGCACTTCTAAAGATCGTGGAAGGTACTGTAGCATCTGTTCCACCACAGGGTGGCAGAAAACATCCTCATCAGGAATTGATTCAGGTAGATACCAGCAATATTTTATTTATCTGTGGTGGTGCCTTCGACGGATTGGAAAAGATCGTGGAAGCGAGACTTGACCGCAATTCCATCGGTTTCAATGCAGAAGTTGCAGATAAAAGTGAGAAAGAGATTGGGGAGTTACTGAATCATGTAACACCGCAGGATCTTGTGAAGTATGGTCTGATTCCAGAATTTGTAGGACGTGTTCCTATCAATGTATCCTTGGAAGGACTGGACGAAGCAGCTTTGGTTCGCATTATGAAAGAGCCGAGGAGTGCGTTGATCAAACAGTATCAGAAGTTATTTGAATACGACGGTGTAGAACTTCGTTTTGAGAAGGATGCTATAGAGTTAATCGCGAAAAAAGCAATGGAAAGAAAGACGGGCGCCAGAGGATTACGTTCTATCATGGAAGATGTCATGATGGATCTGATGTATCGAATCCCTTCCGATGATACCATTGAAAGTTGTACGATTACGAAAGGTGCAGTAGAGGGAACAAGTGAACCGTTGATTGTATATCGTGAGAAGAAATTAAAAAATGCAAATTAATAAGTTTAGCTACATCCTTAAATCAGAACGCTGCCCACATAAATGGGTGGCGTTTGTCTTTTAAGGAAGCATCATAGTTTATAGAGCATTAGGAGAATGAACATGGAAAATAACCGCAATACAACGCTGCATATACCAGCTGTGGCATTACGTGGATTGACAATATTACCGGATACCATCATACACTTTGATCTCAGCAGGAGAAAGTCCATAGAGGCTGTGGAACAGTCTATGATGGAGAGTCAGAGAATCTTTTTGATTACCCAGAAGGATTCGGATGCGGAAGATCCAAACATAGATCAGCTATATCATATAGGAACCCTTGCTGTGGTAAAGCAGGTCACCAAACTGCCCAATCAGATCGTGAGAGTGTTGGTGGAGGGTGAGAAAAGGGCCATATTAAATGAGATTGATGAGGAAATCACATCCTATGTCTGTGCAACGGTAGAAACTTTGGAGGAGACGGCAGAAGTAACAGATCATGCCATCGTGACAATGGACGGATCAGAAGATGTTGAGATCGTGGCACAGATACGAGAGTTACAGGAACTCCTGGAATCCTATATCCGATTCCATCCAAAGATTGCCAAATCCCTTCATCAACAGTTTGAAAATGCAGGAAATCTTGCAAAACTTATAGATAATCTTGCAGCAAATCTGCCCTTAAATTATACAGTGAAACAGAATGTGCTGGAGTTAGTAGATATTTCACAAAGGTATGACTATTTTGCAGGAGTACTGTATAATGAAATAGAGATTGCGAAGATCAAAACAAATCTTGCAGAGAATATTAAGGCAAAAGTAGAGAAGAATCAAAAAGAATACATATTAAGAGAACAGTTGGGATATATTCGGGAAGAGCTGGGGGATGATCATTCTTTTTCCGATGCAGAACAGTTCCAGGAAGACCTGAAAAAGCTCAAAGCATCAAAAGAAGTGAAGGAAAAGATCAGAAAAGAGATATCAAGATTCAAATCCATAGGTGGAAACAGCTCAGAAAGCAGTATGCAGCGTGGCTTTTTAGAGACTTTATTGGAACTGCCCTGGGATAAGACTTCCAGTGATAAGATGGATATTACCAGAGCGGAACAGATCCTGAATGAGGATCATTATGGGTTGGACAAAGTGAAGGAGCGCATATTGGATTTTCTGGCAGTACGCAGTCTGACCAGTGATGGAGAGAGCCCGATTCTGTGTCTGGTGGGACCTCCTGGAACAGGAAAGACATCCATCGCCCATTCTGTGGCAAACGCATTGAATAAGAAATATGTGCGAGTAAGTCTGGGCGGTGTCAGAGATGAGGCGGAGATTCGCGGACATAGAAAGACCTATGTGGGAGCTATGCCGGGAAGAATCGTGAATGGTCTCCGAAGCGCAGGGGTGAAGAATCCACTGTTCCTACTGGATGAAATCGACAAGATGAGTAGTGATTATAAAGGAGATACCGCATCTGCATTATTGGAAGTGCTGGACTCAGAGCAGAACAGCAGGTTTCGGGATCATTATGTGGAGATTCCCGTTGATTTATCTCAGGTACTTTTTATCGCCACGGCGAACAGTACCGAGACGATACCGAGACCCCTTTTGGATCGTATGGAGCTGATCGAGATCAATAGTTACACAGCCAACGAAAAGTTCCACATTGCCAAACAGTTTCTGGTAAAAAAGGAAATGAAGAAGAATGGTCTGGCAGATAAGAATGTGACCATCAGTGATAACGCGTTGAAAAGTATCATTCAGTATTATACAAGAGAAGCCGGTGTCCGTGAATTAGAACGTAAAATTGACGAAATATGCAGGAAATCCGCCAGACGTATTTTGCAGGAGAAGGTGGATGGTATCAAAGTGACTTCGGGAAATCTGGAAAAATATCTGGGGATCAAAAAATATCTGCTGGATAAGGCAAATACGGAAGATCAGATCGGTATCGTTCGCGGACTTGCCTGGACTTCCGTGGGTGGCGAGACATTGCAGATCGAAGTGAATGTGATGCCTGGAAAGGGTGACCTGGAACTCACGGGACAGTTGGGGGATGTGATGAAGGAATCCGCCATCGCGGGACTTAGCTTTATCCGTTCCATCAGTGAACAGTATGGAATCCCGGGTAGTTTTTACCAGGAGAATGATATTCATATTCATATTCCGGAGGGAGCTGTGCCAAAGGATGGTCCCTCAGCGGGGATTACCATGGCGATCGCCCTATTGTCCGCCATCACGGAGACCCCGGTAAAAGCCAGTGTGGCAATGACCGGAGAGATTACCCTGCGAGGCAGAGTGTTACCCATCGGCGGCTTGAAGGAAAAGATCCTGGCGGCGAAGACCGCAGGGATTCAGACCTTATTGATTCCGGTAGAGAATGAAAAGGATATGGAAGAGATTCCACAGGAAATCAAATCAGGAATTAACTTTATATTTATCGAGAATATGAGGGATGCGATCCCCTATGCATTTCAGGATGGAATGATAAAAACAGGAAAATCTGGAAAAACTACAAAAAAGGAAAGAAAGTAGAGGAATCAAATGGTAATAAAAAGTGTTAATTTGGAGACAGTCTGTGGAATTACCAGCACCCTGCCGGAGAATATACATCCGGAAATCGCATTTGCAGGAAAGAGTAATGTGGGAAAATCATCACTGATCAATGCCCTGATGAATCGGAAATCCTATGCAAGGACCAGTGCACAGCCAGGAAAGACACAGACGATCAACTATTACAATATCAATGAGGAATTGTATTTTGTGGATCTCCCGGGCTATGGTTATGCCAGCGTTACCAAGTCTGTGAAGGAAAAGTGGGGTAGGATGATCGAAAATTATCTTCACAAATCCAAACAGCTGCGTGCAGTGTTCCTGCTGATCGATATTCGCCATGATCCATCTGCAAATGACAAAGATATGTATGAATGGATCTTACATAATGGATATCATCCCATTATCATTGCCACTAAATTAGATAAGATCAATCGCAGCCAGATACAGAAACAGGTAAAAGCGATCAAACAAGGCTTACAGGTGGAGGCAGAGACCATTGTCATTCCATTTTCTGCCACCAGCAAACAGGGACGCGAAGAGATCTATGAACTCATAGACTCTCTAATTGAAACTGACTCGAGTGAAACCAGGTAGGGCCAAAGAAAAGCGTAGAATGACGTTTTCAAAACGTTTAGAGAAATAATGGAAAGGCGCGAAAATGAACAAAGAGAGAAAAAGATATATGAAAATAGCGGTAAATCTCGTATGGGCGATGATTGTACTGGCAGTTGTTATCTTGGTAGTACCCAGGATAATCGTGTTCTTTATGCCCTTTATTATCGGCTGGATCATCGCACTCATTGCCAATCCATTGGTGAAGTTTCTGGAAGAGAAGTTAAAGATAAGAAGAAAAGCAGTTTCTGTGCTGGTGATCATCCTGGTCATTGCAGGTGTAATTGGAGCAGGGTATTTGATTATTGCCAAGCTTGTGACGGAATCCGTTGGATTTATCAATGATCTACCCAATCTGGTGAAAAGTCTGGAAGGGGATATGACGGTAATCATGCAGAAATTGAATGGTATTTATGATAAAATGCCAGAAAACATGCAGAATAATTTGCTGTTAATAGGAGACAGTCTTTCCAATCTGGGAAAGGATTTAATGGGAAATTTTGGCACCCCTACAGTAGTAGCAGTTGGTACATTTGCCAAAAATGTGCCCTCCATTGTGATCGGCATTGTGATGTGTATTTTGTCAGCCTACTTTTTTACAGCGGAAAAAGATTATGTCACGATTCAATGCCGTAGATTCATACCCAGATCATTGATGGAAAAATGGGACATCTTATACCGCAGTTTGAAGACCGCCGTTGGGGGGTATATCAAAGCACAGTTCAAGATCGAAATATGGATCTATCTCCTGCTGTTTATCGGATTGATGATATTGAACCTGAAATATGCAGCATTGATTGCATTGGGTGTGGCGATCCTTGATATTCTCCCTTTCTTCGGAACGGGTCTGGTGATGCTGCCCTGGGCAATCGTGAAATTCCTCAGTGCAGATTATAAGATGGCGATCGGTCTTCTAATCATCTGGGGGATCAGTCAACTGGTTCGCCAGGTCATACAGCCAAAGATTGTGGGAGATTCCATCGGTATGTCAGCGATTCCCACTCTGTTCTTACTATATATTGGATATAAAGTAGCAGGTGTTATTGGCATGATTATTGCTGTTCCAATCGGGATTATCATCTATAATATGCATGAGGCAGGAATTTTCGATACCACGAGGACCAGTCTTCTGCTATTTGTGAAAAGTATCAATGATTTTCGAAAATATGATAAGGATGATATGGATTATCTGGAGAGCAGCAAGGATGATACAGACCACAAGAATAAGATTTAAGATACGCCATGAAACAGAACCAGGGAAGTGGCAATTACCAACAAGCAGTGCAGAGATTTTTACATGAAATAAGAGGTAGATAATGAATTACAAATGCGTCGTACAATATGAGGGAACACGGTACCAGGGATGGCAGCGCCAGGACAGTACGGAGAACACCCTACAGGGTAAGATAGAAGCAATTCTCACCAAAATGTGTGATAAAAAAGTGGAAATACAGGCTTCGGGCAGAACCGATGCAGGGGTCCACGCACTGGGACAGGTGATGAATTTCCATATAGAGACGGAGAAGTCACCAGAAGAGATCATGGCATATCTGAATCAGTATCTGCCGGAGGATGTGGCAGTCATTTCCATAGAGATTGTTTCGGAAAGATTTCACAGCAGACTGAATGCCAGGAGAAAGACCTATTGCTATCGTGTCTTAAACAGTACCATTCCGCATATCTTTGAGAGAAGATATGTGTATCAATTGGAGAAGGTCATGGATGGCATGCAGATAGCAAATATGCAGCGGGCAGCGGATCATTTGGTGGGAACCCATGATTTTAAGGCCTTCACATCCACCAAAAAGAGCAGGAAATCCACAGTCCGGACGATTGAGAAGTTACAGATAGAAAAAGTGGGAGATGAGCTGCAGTTCACCTACATAGGAAATGGATTCCTGTATCATATGGTTCGAATTATAACAGGAACTTTATTAGAAGTTGGAATGGGAGAGAAAAGTGAGAGGGACATCCCGGTGATCCTGGAGGCGGGACTCAGGGAACGTGCGGGGGCACTGGCACCTGCAAAAGGACTGACACTTATGAATGTTGAATATTGAAAAATAATAATAAAAAAGTATGGAATATCCTGACGATTCTATATATGATCGTCATTGTTCGTCTTATTATATTTAAGTATCCGCTGGATCGGATACTTTCCATCATGAATCATTGGGATTCCGGTTCTATTTACGCAGGGGTTCATTCTGCCAATTTTGAACTGTTCAAGACCATAAAGATGTATATTCGTTATTATGCCCGACTGAACAGCTTTGAGAATCTTTTTGGAAATATTTTGGTATTTATTCCCTTTGGATTCCTGCTGCCTCATATCATGACCAGCAAAAAGAAGACCCTGTGGGTGGCACTGTTTTCGCTGTGCTTTATTACGGATATCGAACTATTTCAACTGGTAACAAGATTTGGTGAATTTGATGTGGACGACATATTACTAAATATGATGGGTGTGATCATTGGTCTGGGTATTTATCATTTGAAAGAATATATACAAAACAAAAGGAAAAAATGAGAAAGGCAAGGTAAAGCTATGGGAATGTATACCATTCAAAACGAAGAAATCTGTATCAAAGTAAACAGCTTTGGTGCAGAACTCACATCTCTGCAGGATGTGAACACAAAAAGAGAGTATATGTGGAGTGCAGATCCGACATATTGGAAGAGAACTTCTCCTATTTTATTCCCCTTTGTAGGTGGATTAAAAAATAAGGAATATTCTTATGAGGGAAAGACTTATCCTATGTCACAGCATGGATTTGCAAGAGATATGGAGTTTCAACTGATAGAACAGACGGCTTCCAAGCTGTTATTCGCGCTGGAATCTGACGAAGAGACTTTGCAAAAATATCCATTTGCATTTCAGTTAATATTAGGGTATGAGCTGAAGGGAAGAAAAGTAATCGTTTCCTGGCAGGTGAATAATAAGGATCAGAAGAAGATGTATTTTGCTATTGGTGGACATCCTGCATTCCTGTGCCCCATTGATCCCGATAAGAAACAGACAGATTATGAGATTTACTTTGGGACAGATGAGATCACTTCCTCTATGATAGGGGAATCTGGGTTGATGACCACAGAAAAAATCGTTTATCCTCTCCAGGATGGCGCATTATCTGTGACAGAGGACTTATTTGAACATGATGCATTAGTCATCGAACATAACCAGACACAGAAGGTCGCTTTTCTGGATGAAAATGAAATGCCATATTTGACGGTATCCTTTGATGCCCCTCTTTTCGGTATCTGGTCACCGCCACATAAGAATGCGCCATTCATCTGTATCGAACCCTGGTATGGAAGATGTGATGCAGAAGATTTTGAAGGAAATCTTGCAGAACGTGAATGGGAAAATTCATTAGAGGTAAATGGAACATTTAAAACGAAATATTCAATTTCGATTTAATAATTGCTATGAGGTTAGAAAGTATGATAAACGCAGGATTAGTCCTTGAAGGTGGCGCCTTACGGGGCGTCTTTACAGCAGGCGTATTAGATTATCTGATGGAACAGAAGGTTGCATTTCATTATGTGATAGGAGTGTCAGCGGGAAGCTGCAATGCAGTGGATTATGTGTCGGGACAGATTGGGAGAACCAGAGATTGTTTCATTCCCAAGGATAAGGAAGAACGCTATCTGTCTCCCTGGAACCTGTTTAAGGGGAAAGCCCTGTACGATATGGACAAGGTATTCGTGGAATATCCGGATGAAATATATCCCTTTGACTTTAAAGCTTATTTTGCATCCCCTATGAGATGCGAGATCGTCACCACTAATTGTCTCACGGGAAAAGCGGAATATATGCATGAGGAACAGGAACGTGCCATGTTGATGAACATTTGCAGGGCATCCAGCAGTTTGCCTCTGGTAAGTCCCATGGTCATGTTACATAATGTGCCCTATCTGGACGGTGGGCTGTCGGATTCCATACCCATTGCCCGCAGCATTCACATGGGAAATGAGAAAAATGTTGTGATCCTCACGAGAAATGCCAAGTACCGCAAAAAGCTATCGTCAAAGACCAGAAAACTGTATCAGCGCTATTTTAGGGAATATCCGGAGTTGACGAAGACGATACTGAACAGATCATTGATGTACAATAAACAGATGGATTATATTGATGAGTTGGAAGAAAAGGGAAAAGTATTTGTCATCAGACCGGAAGTGAAAGTGGTATCCAAGGTGGAAATGAACAGCGAAAAGCTAGTTGCATTCTATCAGCATGGATACGATGTGATGAACCGTGATATGGATAAACTGATGAAATATTTAAAGGAAGTCTAGAATGTAAAGGAAATATAAAAGGACGGCTGTATACGCGGGTCAATACCATGATCATGCAGATACAGCCGCCTTTTAAAGGGGTTAGATTATTTTCATTTATTTGATGGTGAAGAATAGGCCGGCTTTTTTCAGACCTTTGCTCAGTGGCATATATATCATGACGGATACGATCGCTGATGTGATAGCATTGATGGAAGTGGATGCGATGTTCCATGCAAGGGTCAGCTCTGCGGCAGGCTTGCCCAGAATCAACAGTTTGTAATAGTAGCCAAGCAATGGATCAAAGATCACATTGAAGAGCAGACCAGCCACCGTTGCGAAAATTGTCCACAATAAAATGTGTTTCTGATCGTTGGAAGTGGAAATCTTACCCAATTTATGAGCAATAACACCTGTAATCAAACCGATGCAGAACTTTAGGATAAAGGTCTTTGGTGCATAGATCACATATACAGGATCAAACAGATCGCCGATGGTCATACCAATAGCACCACCCAGACCGCCATAGACACCGCCTAATAATAAGGCACCCAGCACACAGACAGCATTTCCAAGATGGATAGAAGTAGCGTCCCCTCCCGGAAGCGTGATCTTGATTTGCAGGAAAGTAAATACCACGTAGGATAATGCTGCCATCAATCCTGTAGTGACCAGCTTTAATAATTTTTCATTTTTCATAATAATCTCCATTCCGCCGCTTCGCGGCGGCACAAATAGTAATGAAAGTGGTTCACACTTTCAAATTTTCGTGTTACAATACAATTAATTCTAAGGCATCCCGGCATCACTATCAGATGCACCCACCCGTTTGCTATTGATGTGCAGGTGCGCCTCGTTTTACCAAGGTGGGAATACTCTTAAAATGGTTCACTATATGAGCCTTCTTTTTGTGTCTGTACCACGTTTTTGGCTTAATTTACTTTCTTTCACACTAACTCCTCTTTTCCTTATTCATTTCTATATGTTGTCTCAAAAGTCAACCAGATATCTGTTCGCTGACTTATGTGTTACAGTATAAAGAAAAGTGGCATCATTAAAATAGCCAATACAAGAAAAAATAGCCATACCACTTAGCCCGATATCACTCCAATCGGGCCTAACACAACCAGAAATATTTCCAAAATTGTACACTTAGCCCGATATCACTCCAATCGGGCCTAACACAACCAGAAATATTTCCAAAATTGTACACTTAGCCCGATATCACTCCAATCGGGCCTAACACCACTAGAAATATTAGAAATTTCTAATTTTGTTTTCGCACGATGGCATATTCATTGTCCAGTTGATAATAGGGACAGCTTTGCATAGAGCCGGATAGGAATCGCTGCATCTCATCCTCATCCAGATTGATATCACATACATAATATTCATAATCTTCGTCATAGACATAATTACTGCAACTGTCACAGCTTGATATTCCCGTCATAGTGACCTCCCTTTATGTTTCAGTTTTTTATATGTTTCTATTGTACTGAAATTATTGAAAATAGCAAGAAAAGAATTGATAGTATCTTAAATATTCGTAAAAAATCCATAGTGTTTTTAATGATAATAAAAAATAACAAATGATAGCAAATAACAGCAAAATAGAATAGTAAATGAAAAATTTCCAATGAAAAATAGTAAGAAAGTATTAGAAAAAGCAGGTTGACACATGTAAGAAATGGGATTATGATAACTGCAATGAAATAATTCGCGATGAAGAGGAAAAGTAAAAAGACGGATGAACACAGAGAGCTGTCGGCAGGTGTGAGACAGTATCAGAACTCTTTAGAAAATCGCCTCTGAGCTTCGAAGCTGAAAGATGTATCTTAGGATTTTAATGAAAAGTCAGATATTCCGTGTAAGCCTAGACGAGTAACAGCCGTTAAACTGTTCCATATTAAAAGACATGAGTCGGAGATATGAGCTAAGTGGTCAGCATTCCATCCTATTAGATCGAAAATGCTGGCAATAAGAGTGGTACCGCAGAGGATTTTAAACCTTTGTCTCTTACAGAAATGTAAAGAGACAAAGGTTTTTTTATCGTATTATTTCATAATATAACACAGGGACACCTGTAGAAAGAGTAGGCTTTTAAAATGAAATTTTTAGGAAAAGTAAGTGATTTTGTAGGAAAGTATATGGCGTTTTTTGCTATAGCAGTGGCAGCACTGGCATTATTCGTACCCGGTTCAGTATCTTTCATTAAGACAAGTTATGTAAATACGTTGTTAGGTATCGTTATGTTCGGTATGGGATTGACCATCAAATTAGAAGATTTTAAAGTCGTCTTCAGCAGACCAAAGGATGTTATTATAGGATGTATTGCACAGTTTACCGTGATGCCACTCTTAGCGTTTATATTGACAAAAGTATTCCAGCTGCCGGTGGAATTGGCAGTGGGCGTTATTCTGGTAGGTACCTGCCCAGGCGGTACGTCTTCCAATGTTATGACATACCTGTCAAAAGGAGATGTAGCCCTGTCAGTAGGTATGACAGCAGTGTCTACAATCCTTGCGCCATTTTTGACACCTGCGCTGACCTATCTCTATGCCGGTGCAAAAGTAGATGTCAATATGATGAATATGTTCTTATCCATCATCAAAGTCGTAATCGTTCCCATTGCACTTGGATTTATCGTAAATAAATTATTGGCAAAATTTGCAGAAGCACTGGTGAGAGTATTACCTTTGATTTCCACAGTTTCCATCCTGGCTATTATTGCGGCTGTGGTATCTGCTAATTCAGCAAAGATCCTTACCTGTGGATTTACCATCGTATTGGTGGTAATATTACATAATCTGCTGGGTTACACAGTTGGTTTTGGAATCGGTAAGGCATTGAAGCTTGATATGACAAAATGCCGTGCAATCTCCATCGAAGTCGGTATGCAAAATTCGGGACTTGCCACATCACTGGCTGCAACACATTTTGCACAGTATCCACTTGCCACGATTCCTGGTGCGGTATTCTCTGTATGGCATAATATCTCAGGAGCAGTATTAGCGAATATCTATGCACGTACCGCAGACAAAAAAGACTGATGGGAGATTCTGTTTGATTCAGGAGTGCTGATATGTCACCATAAGATACTGGAAGTGAAGTTCGTAAAAGTTGGAAGAGATATACGGGGAAATATAGTCTATGGAGAATCAGGAAAAGAAAACTACATTTAAATTGGAATTAATGCTTTCAGAGCAGGAATTACAGGAAATGCTGAAGTGGTATCATTATGAGGTGGAGGATCTTGCCATGCTCACCCATCTCTACTATGCCATAGAGCCTGTCATTGATGCACAGTATGTGATTCAGCATAATCCGGGATATATATTTGTAGAGGAAAACAATTATGTGGTGATAGCAGTGACACTTGGCGGTGGAATCGACGGTGTCATAGATGCATATGAGGATGCAGGCTGTATCGCGGAGGCGTATATGCTGGATTGTATCGGATTGCAATTGCTAAGAAAAGCATACAGTCAGGTGGAAAACGAACTGAACCATCGGTTTCGTCTATGGCAGACCTCACTGGAATTTATGGGAGATAACTATCCCATAGAATGCATGAAGGAAATCCTGGAGAATGTGAATCTCATTAGCTGTAACAAGGCATGTATGTTATCCCCTGGGAAGAGCAGTGTTTATATAGCCAGAGTACAGAGTGAAAAACCGGAAAATGACATGTCAGTCTGTGGAGATATCTGTGCCAAATGCCCTAACGTGAACTGCGAGAACCGTAACATACAAAATTATAGTATAGAGAACCGCAGTATAGCGAATCACAGTACAGAAAACCAAGGTATAGACCACCACAGTATAATGAATCACAGTACACAAAATCACAGTATTGAGAATCACAGCATCGAAAACCATAAGGGCAAGAGTAACAGGAGCGCAAATGGCAGCATCGATCAGCATTGCATGGCGCATCCTATGACGTATGGATATCAAAGAATATTTGGAGAGAAAGATCATAGGAAGGGAGAATCATGTAAGTGATACAAAAGTGCGTTTACAGGAAGGGCTGGAGCAAGTCAGGGGATTTATTGAAGAACCATTTGACATAAAGGTGGAAATCATAGAAATTGCTGTGCGCTACATGGCACATGAAAAGCAGAATGTGAAAATAATAAAGTATTTGGGTATCGTTGTTGAAAAATTGCAGACTATATTTTATGACTATTCGTTGTAAAATATGGTCTTTTTGTTTTAATAGCAGCATCGTACAATCAGTTGCACGATCATGTGCTCCACTTTGGACTTCATTTTAAATAGTCGTAATGCTATGCTAAGCATATCAAAAGCAAGGGACATTGCAAAATAGATGGAAAGGAGGAATGAGAATGGATTTATTGAAAAAGGAAAATGTGCAGATCCTGAATCGTGCGGAAGATTGGAAGGATGCAATCCGTAAATCAGTCATGCCGTTGGAGAATGGCGGATATGTAGAACCTCGCTATAAAGAGGAAATTATATCCAATGTTGAAAAAATGGGATCTTACATTGTAATAGCTCCTTATATTGCACTGCCACATGCACGACCGGAACAAGGGGTAATAAAAAGCCAAATTGCGGTGACATTATTTAAAGATGCCATAGAATTTGAGAATAAGGATAACCCGGTAAGACTTTTCATCGTATTAGCCGCAGCAGATAACAATCGCCATTTGGAGGCATTGGTGGTAATCTCAGAGCTTTTACAGGATGAGAGAATAGTACAGAAAATATTAAATGCAGAGAATGAAGAAGAACTATATGAATATTTTGTATCAGAATAGGGGATAAGAAAATGGTAATTTTGAATTTTATACAACAGGTGTTATCCACACCGGCAATTTTTGTAGGATTACTTGCATTATTAGGTCTGGCATTACAGAAAAAAGATGCACAGACAATGATCAAGGGAACGATTAAGACAATTTTAGGATTTATCGTATTAAATGCAGGTGCAGCGGTGGTTCAGCAGGCGATTATTCCATTTGGCGATTTATTTCAGCTTGCGTTTGGAGTTCATGGTGTAGTACCTAATAATGAAGCAATCACATCATTAGGTCTTACAGAATATGCGGTTCAGACTGCATCCATTTTTGCACTTGGAATGTGCGCGAACATCGTATTGGCAAGGTTTTCAAAATGGAAATACATTTTCCTCACGGGACATCATGCATTGTATATGTCATGTCTAATCGCTATTATTTTAAATATTGCAGGATTAGATGGCTGGATGTTGATCGCAGGCGGTGCACTATTATTGGGATTTGTAATGACATTATTCCCGGCACTCATGCAGCCTACCATTCGTAAAGTGACTGGTGATGATTCCCTTGCACTGGGACATTTTGGCAGCAGTTGTTACTGGATCAGTGCACAGATTGGAAAATTATTTGGTAAAAATGAAAATACATGTACCACAGAGGATGTAAAATTTCCAAAAGGATTATCTTTTTTACGGGATAATACAATATCTATCGCCATTGCCATGTTTTGCTGTTATATTATTGTAGCAGGGGTCGCAGTATTCCAGGATCCGGTTGGGACCACAACTATTATCGGTGAAGATAACTGGATTCTTGTATCTGTCATCAATGCAATTACATTTTCAGCGGGTATCTATATTGTATTAGCAGGTGTTCGTATGCTGATTGCAGAGATTATTCCTGCATTCAAGGGAATATCAGAGAAATTAGTACCAAATGCAAAACCGGCATTGGATTGCCCGATTTTATTTCCCTATGCACCAAATGCAGTATTGATTGGATTTTTCTGCTCCTTTGTAGGAGGTATTGTGGCACTTGGTGTATTAGCACTGATGGGCCATGCGGGTATTGCTGTTGCAATTATTCTTCCAGGGGCAGTGGTTCACTTCTTTTGCGGAGCAAGTGCTGGTGTTTGCGGCAATGCAACTGGCGGATTAAAAGGCTGTGTGGCGGGTGCTTTTGTACACGGAATTGCAGTTACATTCCTTGCAGCAGGTCTTTTGCCGGTATTAGGATCATTCGGATTTGCAAATACTACATTTTCTGATGCAGATTTTACCATTGTAGGAATTTTATTTGGAAATCTTGCAAAAATAATGAGTTCAACATCATTATTCCTTGTTATTGTGGTACTGTTTATGTTACCGGTTTTATACAATTACACATTAGGTAGAAAAAAGAACGATTAATTATAAAAAATGTAAATGGAGGAAGAAATATATCATGGAAATTAAAAAAATATTATGCTTTTGCGGGTCAGGTCTGGGAACTTCTTTTCTTATGGAGATGAATGTAAAAAAGGCTCTGGTAAATCTTGGAATTAATGATGTGGAAGTGGAACATTCAACAATTGACGATGTAATGCCCGGTGCAGCTGATCTGTTTGTGTGTGGAGCAGATCTGTTAGCAAATGCTGAAAAGGCTGGAAAAGCCATTGGACTCAACAATATGGTTTCTATGCCAGAGATGGAAAGCAAACTGAAAGAAGCATTTGGTCTATAAAAAAGAGCGTTAAATAATGGAGAAATGGTTGTTGCAGAAAGAAACGTGCAGCAGCCATTTCGTTATGGAAACAACTGATGGTACCTATAATGGTAACAGGATGAGGGGGATTTGAATGGGAGCATTGAATGACAGATGTAATCATATTTTAAATGCGTTACTATGGGAAACAGATTATATTTCACTACAGTATCTGGTAGATGAGATCAAAGTTTCCAAGCGAAGTATATACTATGATATCTGCAGGATCAATGAATGGCTTGATCAAAAATCCATCACAGAAATTACCATTGAGCGTGGGAAAGGGATTCTGATTCCCACAGAAGATAAAAAGAAAATAAAACAGCTCCTCCTCCAGGAAGAACCCGATAGTGATTACTATTTTCAGCCCAGTGAGAGAGTAAAGATTATCATTATGTTTATTTTCTATAGTAGGGTACCTGTTTATATAGATCAATTATTGGAATGCTGCCAGGTAAGCAGAAACACCATATTTGGTGATCTTCGTGTTGTGGTGAACACACTTCATGAATATGATCTGGAACTGGAATATGAGAGCAAAAAAGGATATCGGATAGGTGGAGACGCGGTAAGAGCCAGGGCTGTTTTCTTTCTATTATTTTCAGAACTCAGACGTTTATACGAGAAGGATATTCTCACGTTTTTGCCCAAGGAGATAATTGAGGAACATCTTGGGCGGCTGGAGGTAATAGAGAAGGAACTGCGGATGCATTATGTGGATGGCTGTCTTCTGGGAATTGCAGTTATGATGCCCATCATATCGCGCAATTCCGGTAAATTATATTTTCCGGGATTGCGAAAGAATGAAATTGAACAGACTGCAGAGTACCATATTGTAGAAAAATATTACACAGGATTAGAAGAAAATGAAAAGATATACCTGACACTGCATTTGCTGGGAGCAAGAACCACCACTTCATCGGAGGATATCTTTGAAAATTCAATCGATGAATCCGTCTATGGGATTACAAAATCTCTGGTAACGGAATTCGAAAAAATTTCCTGCGTTAATTTTGAAGACAGGGAACAACTGGAAAGAGATCTCTTTGTACACATAAGCTCATCCATGTATCGATATCAATATGGAATTCAAGTGGGAAATCCTCTGTGTCAGGATATCATGAGAGAATACCCACATGTTTTCCAGACCACGAGAATCGTATGCAAATATCTGGAAAGGATGATCGGAATCCCAATGCTGGATAGCGAGGTCGCATTTTTGGCAATGCATTTTGGTGCGCACCTTAAAGTCGTGAATAAGAAAGATGAAGACCTGAGAGTGCTTATCGTCTGTGCCAACGGCGTTTCCATCGGAAATATGCTGAAACGGGAAGTGCAGAACCTGCTTCCCAATGTACAAATTGTGGGTGTGGCGGCAGCCATGGATTTGGTAAATGTCCAGGATATATGTGATCTGATTATCTCAGCAATTCCCATTCCATGTCTGGTGCCTGTAATTGTGGTACATTCTGTTTTGACGGAGGAAGACAGGAATCACATCTTGAAACATAGCCTGATTCTTAACCACAATAAAATAGATGTGGAAAAATCGCTTTTTGATATTGTAAGGCGCTATGTACCTGATGCAGAGCAGGAAAGGGTAAAGGCAGAAATTACCCATTGTTTACGTGGTAATCTGGCAGATGAGAGCCGGACGCTATGGATGCGTAATGGTCTTTTGGATCAATTGGATTTTGCAATGATTTATATCACGGAAGAAAAGTTTCTTTGGCAGGACAGTATTCGTTATGCTGGAAAAGAATTAGTACAAAAAAAGTATATAACAAATAAGTATCTGGATACCATTATTTCTCAAACAAGCTATTACGGCACGTATATGTTCTTGAATGAAAAGGTGATGCTTGCCCATGCGAAACCGGAGGATGGTGTGTTACATATGGGAATTCAGATGACTGTTTTTAAAAATCCGGTGGAATTTTCCAATAATCATTTTGCAGAAATTATATTTGTGCTTGCAGCAGAAGATCAGGAAAAACATTTGAATATGTTGAATGATATTTTTAAGCTTGTAGAGAATGGAGAATTGCTGGAACAAATCGTAAAACAGGATACGGTGGAAGACATTATGTATAGTATGAAAAAATCGTTGGTATAGAATAAAACAAAAATAAAAATGCATCAGTTCAAGATAGAAACTGATGCATTTTTATTTTGCTTAATTGTTGTTTTTCAATCGTTCAATTTCCTGCTGCAATTCTTCCAGCTTAGAGATAGCAGCTGCAATTTCTTTTTCTTTATGGATATCTTCTGCTTCTGCCACAGGTTCCTCAATAGGAGAACTTGTGAGTTTTTCATCATCAAAGATACGAGGATCGATCTGCAAAGTGTAGTCAGCCTCCGTAATCATGTCCGGAGCAGTTGCTGAAACTGGTGGAACAGATTTTATGTGCTGTGGGGGATTCTGATTTGCAGGATATTTTGTGCTTCCGGAATGTTTTGTGGTCTCCCTGTAGTTTTTAGTCTCAGGATGCTTCGTATTTGTGGGACGTTCTGCACTTCCGGTGCGCTTTGTGCTTAGGGATTGGGGTTTGCTTTTCTTACGGCGAACAGGCTCATAGTAGGAATTATCCTCGTCATCATCCTCGTACTCGTCTTCGTCCTCTATTTCGTCGTCGTCATCATCTTCATAGTAATCATCATCGTATTCGTCATCCTCATACTCATCATATTCATCGTCATCACTTTTTTTGATCATGATGATAGTGACGATCATGATTACTACCACCACAATGATAATCCCTAACAGGATAAGCATTCTGGGAGAGGCAGTCAGGAGACTGTCTGTCTGGGGAGCACCCTCTTCATAATTGGTAAAGTCATTGGGATCATTTGCAACGGCAGTACTGGCTTCGCCAGAACCGATGGTCACATAGTTGCTGGAAACATAACCTTCTTTACCGGAATAGTCGATGCGGTACCACTCATTATCAGTCTGTCCGGTGACGGTAAGCGTTTCACCGGGAGATACTTTTCCAATAGCATCATAGTCTTTACCCGGTCCGCTTCGCACATTCAGGGTAGAACCGTCCACGGTTGCGGTGGCACTCATATCAGTAACATTAAAATCATTTGCTGCGTGGAGTGAGATCTTTGGAAACAGCAGCAATGTCGAGAAGAGAGAAAATACCAATAAGGTATAGATGACCTTTCGTATTCTACTCTTTATTAAATTTTTCATAATAGATAAGTCCTTTCATATATCATATATAGCAGTTGATTGACACCACTTTATCGCGTATGTTTTCCTCCGTCACGCAATTAACGCCAGCAGAGACTCGAAAATCTGCGATTTTCTCGTTCGCGTTGCTCCTCAAATGCCAGAATCGATAGCCTTACATGCAAGCATGACGGCTATCATTCAGTCACTTGACTCTGCTTCATCACGCATATTTACGTCATGCTCTTCGAGCATTCCTGACACAGATTACTTTGTAATCTGGTCATATTATACCATAAATTATATCCGGGAAAAGCAAAAGTTAGAAATGTTTTTGGAAATTAAGTAAATTTTAATAGTATGAAGGGATGGGATAAGTCCTTGACAAAAATTAGAAATCTGTTATTCTATTTCATATACTGCAGTTATAGTAGAAAAGGCTAGGAAAAGAAGAAGTAGTCATAAGTGGAGCAGACAGAAAGCGGCCGGTCGATGAGAGGCGCGTGGGAAGCTGATGACGAATACATCTTGGAGCTGCGTACCGAAGGGAATCGTGAGATAGATTCCTGTGTAGGATACGACGGGGAGGAAGTAATTCCGGCACACGTTAACGTGCGAGAGTATCGCCAACAGGAGAAGGAGCAGAATTGATTATGTTTTTTCAGGGTGGCTGTACTTATGAAGATAAGTGATGTGAATTGCTTATGAACAAAGGTGGTAACACGAGTAATGACCTCGTCCTTTTTATAAGGACGGGGTCTTTTTAGATGGAAAAGGAGAAAGAAAATGAAGATTTATGACGAGTTAGTGGCAAGAGGTCTGGTTGCCCAGGTAACAGATGAGGATGAGATCAAGAATTTGATTAATAATGGAAAAGCAACTTTCTATATTGGCTTTGACCCCACAGCGGACAGCCTGCATGTAGGACATTTCATGGCGTTATGTCTTATGAAGAGACTGCAGATGGCCGGAAATAAGCCCATTGCTCTGCTGGGTGGCGGCACAGGTATGATCGGTGATCCATCCGGACGTTCGGATATGAGACAGATGATGACACCGGAGACCATTCAGCATAACTGTGACTGCTTCAAGGAGCAGATGAGCAAATTCATCGATTTTTCTGAGGGAAAAGCACTGATGGTCAACAATGCGGACTGGCTGATGGACTTGAATTATGTGGAACTATTGAGAGAAGTGGGATCACATTTCAGCGTGAACCGTATGCTCACGGCAGAGTGTTACAAACAGAGAATGGAAAAGGGACTGAGCTTCCTGGAATTTAACTACATGATCATGCAGAGCTATGATTTCTATGAATTATTCCAGAAATACGGATGTAATATGCAGTTTGGTGGAGATGACCAGTGGAGCAATATGCTGGGCGGTACCGAGTTGATCCGTCGTAAGCTTGGGAAGAATGCATGTGCCATGACCATCACACTGTTACTGAACTCAGAGGGCAAGAAAATGGGTAAGACCCAGTCTGGTGCTGTTTGGCTGGACCCTGAGAAAACATCTCCGTTTGAGTTCTACCAGTACTGGAGAAACGTGGGAGATGCCGATGTGTTAAAATGCATCCGTATGCTGACATTCCTGCCATTGGAGCAGATCGATGAGATGGATAGCTGGGAAGGTAGTCAATTGAATAAGGCGAAAGAAATCCTGGCATTTGAACTGACCAAGTTAGTACATGGGGAAGAGGAAGCACAGAAGGCGGAGGAAGCTGCAAAAGCATTATTTTCTACCGGTGTGGCAGCGAACATGCCTACCACAGAACTCTCCAGGGAAGATTTTACAGAGGGACAGATCGATATATTGACTTTATTATTGAAGGCAGAACTTGTCACATCGAAATCAGAGGCAAGAAGAGCAATAGAGCAGGGTGGCGTGGTAGTTGAGAATGAGAAAGTAACGGATATAAAAGCTGCTTTTGCAGATACTGCTTTTGTAGACGGTCTTGTGGTGAAAAAAGGAAAGAAGAACTTTAGAAAAGTAATTGCAAAATAGAATATAAGAGGAATTAAATGGAAGCAAGAAAAGCATTATTAGTGGGCGTTAATCTGGATGATGGCACAGATTTTAAGCAGTCCATGGAGGAACTGGGCAGTCTGGCAGAAGCCTGTTATATGGAAGTGGCAGGTCAGGTGGTTCAGAATCTTCCCAACATCAATAAAGGACTCTACATTGGAACCGGTAAAGTGGAGGAAGTAAAGGAAGTCATCGGGGAACTGGGTGTGGATATTGTGATTTTTGACAATGCACTTTCGCCTATGCAGCTTCGCAATCTCCAGCAGGAACTGGGAGCGGAGGTCATTGACAGGACAGCATTGATCCTGGACATTTTTTCGGAGCGTGCCCAGACCAGCGAAGCGAAGATGCAGGTGGAGATTGCCAGATTGCAGTACATGCTGCCACGACTGGTGGGTCTTCGCACCTCTCTGGGCAGACAGGGCGGCGGCAGTGGTCTCAGTAATAAAGGTTCTGGTGAGAAGAAGCTGGAACTGGACAGGCGCCGTATCGAACAGCGTATGAGCGAACTGAGAAAGGCATTGGAAACAGTGTCCGTGGAGCGTGATACCCAGAGAAAACAGAGGATGCAGTCCGGTATTCCCAGGGTGGCACTGGTGGGATATACCAATGCAGGAAAATCTACCCTGCTGAATGTGCTCATCGACGAGTATGTGGGAGACGATACCAAAAAGGTATTGGAGAAGGATATGCTCTTTGCCACACTGGACACCACCGTGAGAAAGATCACACCCAAAAACCACAAGCCTTTTTTACTGTCTGATACAGTGGGATTCATTAATCAACTGCCCCATAATCTGGTCAAGGCATTCCGTTCTACCCTGGAGGAAGCCAAATATGCGGATTTGCTGTTGGAAGTCATTGATTTCTCTGATCCTAATTATAAGGATCACATGAAGGTGACGGAGGAGACTTTAAAGGAGATCGGGGCGGAGAAGGTTCCCATCGTCTATGTCTTCAATAAGGCAGATCTGGTGGAAGTCACGATCCCCAGCGTGAAGGATCACAAGATATTTATGTCGGCAAAGCACAAGGTGGGTCTGGAGGAACTCCTGCAAGTGATGGAAACCGTCCTGTTCCGGGATTATGTGGAGTGCGATATGCTGATTCCCTATACAAAGGGAGGGGTGTTAGCTATTCTCACAGAGTCGGCTGATATATCCGGCACAGAGTATGAGGCGGAAGGAACCAGAATCCACCTGAATTGTAAGACAGCAGATTTTCAGAAATACCAGGAATATGTAGTTATGAATTAGATAGATCAAATATAATTATGAAGCAGATGAAATGACAGATTATTTTATCTGCTTTGTTGTATTTTACAATCAATTAAATTATACTATATGTAGAATGCCTTGGATAAAAGAGGATGATTACACAGAATCACACTTTATAGAGATTATTATAGAGATTATCATAGGGGTTATTGATAGAGGTTATTATAAAGATTATCATAGAGATTATTGATAGAGTTCATTATAGAGGTTATATAAAAATCATTTAGAGATTACATGGAGAGAAAACATCCGGGAGGCTGCAAAAGAGATGATGATAGAGTACGGAGTGAACAGGAATCATGTGAACAGAATGAAAAATAGAATATTGTCATTTGCACTATTGATTCTGATCGTATTGGGATGTATCATTCCATCGAAGCAGGTGATGGCAAGTGAAACACCACAGAAAACAGTACGTATTGGCTATATTGATTATGCGGGTTTTCTGGAGGAGGGAGCAGACGGCACATTTACCGGTTATGGGAAAGATTACCTGGACGAGATCGGGAAATATACAGGATGGAACTATGAATTTAGCTATGATACCTGGGAAAATCAGTTGAAGAAGCTGCGGGATGGAGAAATCGATTTCGTCTGTCATGCGCAGATGACGGAGGAACGTCAGAAGGAATATCTCTTTTCCAAATATTCGGTAGGCATGGAATCCAGTGTCCTGTATGTGCTGAGCGACGATCAACGCTATTACTATAATGATTTTACCAGTTTTAACGGGATGAAGATCGCAGTGTTGGGAGACAGCTTTCAAAATGCTGAGTTTGAAAAGTATGCGAAAGAAAAAGGATTTACCTACACTCAGGTATCGTATTCTGTGGTAGATGACTGTTTTGCAGCACTGGATAAAGGGGAAGTGGATGCAGTTGAGATGGGTAGCCTTGGATTGCGGAATGGATACAAGGTGGTATCCAGAGTGGGATCGGATCCTTTCTATTTTATGTCAGGAAAGCAGAATGAACAGTTGATGAACGCATTGGATGACGCGCTGGGAGAGATAAGGACTGCAAACCCTTATTTTGAGGCAGATCTGTATAAAGAATATTATGGTCAGGACGGTGTATCCGCAGAGGTACTCCTCACCAGAGAAGAAAGAGAGTTCGTGCAGCAACTGGGACCGGTAAAGGTCTCCCTTATTCAGAATCGAGCACCATATTCGGCCCAAAATGCAGACGGATCCATTCAGGGAATCAGTCCGGATATTTTGCGTTTGATCGAAGAAAGAAGCGGATTACAGTTCGAATATGAAATGATGGGAATCGGGCAGACCCCTGTGGAATATTTGCAGGAAAATCCAGAGAGCCTGACAGCAGGAGTTATGACAAATAATCCGGCATTTCAGAAGGACATGTATCTCATATCAGATGTTTATAATAAAGATGATGTGGGACTGGTGTGCAAATCGGGAATGAATTATTCACTGGATGCACCGGAGGCGACCTACAAGCTTGCTATTCCCAGAAGCTATATGGCTCTAAGGGCATATATACAGAATCACTATCCGCAGTTCGACATCATAGAGGGGCAGAGCACCACGGATTGCATGAAGATGGTTCTGGAGGATCAGGCTGACTTTATGGCTCAGAATGTTAATGTGATCAGACCGCTGCTGGCCAATCCACACTATGAGAAACTGACGGTATTGCCTACATTTTTCATGGAAGAGTCCATGGGGATCGTGTGCAATAATACGGAACAGAACTGGGTACTGATGGGTATCCTGAATAAGTGTATTACGACCATCAGTGACAAGGAATTATCCCAGATCACAGTAAATCATACCGTTGCCAACAGCTATAAGCCAAGCATGGGGGATATGGTCTACAAGTTCCGAATACCATTTCTGGCACTGGCTATTCTATTGGTGATCTGTTTTACCATATTGATTGCGTTCATCCTATATCGCAGAGAAAGCTTTGGTAAGCTGGAGATCAAGAATAAACAGTTGGCGGAGGCAGTGGCACAGGCGGACAATGCCAATCGGGCCAAAAGTTCCTTCCTGGCACGTATGAGCCATGAGATCAGGACGCCCATGAATGCCATCGTAGGGATCACTGCCATCGCAAAGCATTATAAAGAAAATCCGGACAAGGTGGAGGAATATCTGGGGAAGATCGAGACCGCATCAAAAGTCCTTCTGAATATTATCAATGATGTACTGGATATGTCGGCAATAGAGAGCAATAAGATCAGAATTGGAGAGGCACCCTTTGATTTGAAGGGAATACTGACGGGAATTATCACCATCTATTATTCACAATGCCGTCAAAAAGATGTGGACTTTGAGATGGATACGTCACAGATCAATCACGAGAAACTCATTGGGGACGGGCTGCGTGTGAACCAAATTCTGTTGAACCTTATGAGCAATGCGTTCAAATTTACGCCCAGAGGTGGAAAAATCAGCATTACGGTCAGGGAACAGTCTGAAAATGATGGAAAGGTCTACTTTGAGTTCAAAGTTTCCGATACAGGGGAAGGAATGTCGGCGGAGATGCAGCATAGACTGTTCAAACCTTTTGAACAGGAGACAACAGATACAGCGCAGAAACACGGGGGAAGTGGATTGGGATTATCCATTGCCAAGAACCTGGTGGAGCTGATGCATGGTTCTATTTCTTTTGTGTCGGAAAAAGGAAAGGGAACTACGTTTACCGTATCCATTCCATTTACTGTGGACAGAAATGCGATCCAGGAGTCAAAGGAAGAAGCAGAGCGTGCAGACCTGAAAGAGATTAAGGCACTGATCGTGGATGATGATAAGGAGACAAGAGAGTATACAGCCATTATTCTGGAGCGCATTGGTGTTCCCTATGACATGGCAAAGGACGGAGCAGATGCATTGGAAAAATTGAAAAGGTCCAATGAAAAGGGTCACTTATATGATATCTGCTTTATCGACTGGAAGATGCCGGGAATGAATGGAATTGACGTGACGAGAGAGATCAGGAACCTGTATCACAAGGACACACTTGTCATTATTGTGTCTGCCTATGATACGGCGGAGATCCAGGGAGATGCTGTCAGTGCGGGTGCAGACCTGTTCGTGACCAAGCCGCTGTTTCAGTCAACGGTATTCAATCTGTTGATGAAATTGTCAGGGGGACAGTATGTATGTCAGACAGCGGAGCAGGAGAATTATGATTTTGGAGGCAGGAAAGTGCTGCTTGCAGAGGATACAGAGTTCAATGCGGAAGTGGCCATAGAACTGTTAGATATTGTGAATATGAAAGTAGATCGTGCGGAAAACGGTCAGGAGGCAGTGCGCTTATTTGCGGAATCAGAGGAAGGTACTTATGAGGCAATCCTGATGGATGTGCAGATGCCCATCATGGATGGCTATGAGGCCACCAGAACCATCAGAAAGTTAGAACGTCCGGATGCCAGGACTATACCGATCTTTGCCATGACAGCCAACGCCTTTACGGAGGACGTGAGTGCAGCATTAAATGCCGGTATGAATGACCATATCTCCAAGCCCATCGATACGGAAGTGTTATATAGTACGCTGAAAAAAGTGATGGATCATTCTTCCACCATGCGATAGCCGATACCGATCTCAGTAAAGATATATTGAGGGTCGGCTGGATTTGTCTCTATTTTTCTGCGGATATTTGCAATATTGACTCTGATAATACCATTGTCAGGCGTGACATATGGTCCCCAGATGTTGGTCATGATGGCAGCATTCGTCAACACTTTCCCGGAATTGTGGGCAAGCAATGTGATCAGTTTAAATTCTATGGGGGTAAGCCTTAGCGGTTTATCCCCTTTGTATATTTCATGGTGTTCAAAATCAATGAATAAATCACCGACCCGGTAAGTGGAGGAGGGAGCAAGACCCTGTTGGCGGCGCATGCTGTGACGAAAAGCAGTACGCATCCGTGCCAGAAGTTCAGAATGACCGAAAGGCTTGCAGATATAATCGTCTGCACCCAGATCCAGAGCTTCCACCTTACTTGTTTCATTACTTATGGCAGAGATCACGATGATGGGAATTGCAGAAAAAGCGCGAATGCGCCGTATGATCTCCATCCCGTCAAGATCCGGCAGACGCAGATCTAACAGGATCAGACCAGGCTTCCAGGACTCCAACAGTCTCAGTCCGTCAAACCCGGAAAAGCATTGCTTTACAATACACCCTTCCCCAGCCGCCATATGATATAATACGTCATTCGTTGTCTTATCGTCCTCAACGATAAGTACGGACATCTTGTGATTCATCTAGTTCTCCTCCTTAACAGGTAGTTCGATCTCATATACCAGAGCATTGTCTATTGGAGTAACACGAAGGCAGCCCTGGTGTGCCTGAATGATGAGTTGGCAGGTATCTAAATCGAAAGACTTCTCCCTGGGTAAAGTATCAGGGGAAACGGCACTGTCACAGGTCGTACGAAATGTTAAGAGAACCTTGTCGGCATGGCGTGTTTCTGTACACTGAATCGAAATAGCATCCGGAATCTGTTCGTGTATCATTTTCAGGATGAGCATGATGGCACATTCGAACAGGGCAGAATCCATGGGAAACAAGAGAGAATCAAGGTTTGAGGAAATGATGATTTCCAGGGAAGGATATTGGGAACGGGTTCGTCTTACAGCATTTGATATGACTGCATCAATCTCATCTTCGGATAATTGCAATGGTCCCGGAGCGAGACGGCTTAAGGAGAATATATTTTCCACCTGGGACAGCAGTTGAGATGCGTCCGCAGAAATACTTTGCATCAGGGTAGTTTTATAGTCATCTGTAAGTTCTGCACCTTCCTCCAGATAGAAATTGCTGGAGGTAATCATGTTGGAAATTGGATTGCGAAGTTCATGGGAGAGCAGGCGAAATAGAGTAGCACAAGTCTGTGCTGCCAATAGATTGCTTTCAGTTAGAAGATTCTCTGTTTGATTATGTAACAATTCTAGACACCTCTTTTAAGTAAATTGATAAACTGGTCATATGAATCACATTCACCTGTTATGCAGTCTAGTCAGATTATATAATAGTTTGATTAGAATTTGTATAGTAGTGCGATAAAAATCTGATAAAATTTCAGAAATAGAACTTAAAAAGGAATGTAAAAGAACCTGGGCGCAGTTTTTGCATCCAGGTTCTTTTAAGGTATATTTTTATAGTCTTGAATAACCAAATCCATTTGCGATGGCATCGATTGCTTTGCCAGATTTGCAGAGAGCACAATTATTCGGTGCATAGGTCTGGTAATCCGGCAGGTCAGCGGTGGTGAACAAGGCGTTGATGGAATGGTCATATACTTTTGTGGCGGCACTGAAGATGGCAGAGACTCCGGTGACAATACCACCGTAGTACTGAATCATGTCGATTGCCTGTGAAACAGTCTTTCCTGTGGAAGCGGAAGCCAGCAGCAGAAGCACATGTTTATCACGAACCATAGGCTGGATATTCTCACGGAAGATCAACTGACCGTTTGTATTATATTCCGGAGTGGTGATGTAGATGGTTTTATGGGCATTCATGGAAATGGTACCCACTTTTGTCAGATGGTTCGCAAGATATGCTCCGATGACCTCACAGCCATCCATGCATACGATGGTATCCACTATTGTGGATGACAGATAGCGCTCTGACAGTGCTTCAGCGATGGCATCCGCCTCATTTTGCCTGGATTTCATCATAGACAGATCGATGTAATAGTTAATGTGGGAATTTGCAGTTACAAAATGTCCAGGTATGACACGTAATATAATATTGGGATAATTTTTCGATGCAATTTTCTTGTATCCTTCCATGGGTATGCCTCCTTTTCTACAGTTCATTGGAAATGTGATTGAAACATGATTAAAATTGTCCTCTAATATAATAATTATAATCGCATATACTATTTGACGCAAGAAACAGATATTTCAGACAATTTAATTCTGATTTCTAATCTAAAAAAAGTATAAACTATGTTGACAAATATAGAAACGGTGTTATATTGGTAATAGAACAAGTGAAACAGAATAAATAGAACAAAATACAAAGTAAAAGAAAGACATACAGGTGCACATGTGGCACATGAGAGGAGGCAGGTTATGAATATTTCAAAATTTACACAAAAATCAATACAGGCAGTAAACGATTGCGAAAAACTGGCATACGAATTTGGCAATCAGGAAATTGAACAGGAGCACTTGCTGTACAGCCTTCTTACCATAGAAGATAGTTTGATCTTAAAATTGGTGGAAAAGATGGAGATTCAGAAGGAACATTTCCTGAACAGAGTAAGGAGTTCCGTGGAGGCAAGGACAAAAGTACAGGGAGGTCAGGTCTACGTGGGTGCAGATCTGAACAAAGCATTGATCACAGCCGAGGACGAAGCGAAACAGATGGGGGATGAATATGTATCAGTAGAACACTTGTTTCTATCCCTGCTAAAACATCCGAACAAAGCTTTGAAAGAGATTTTTAAAGAGTATGGTATCACCAGAGAACGTTTCTTACAGGCATTGTCTACAGTAAGGGGCAATCAGAAAGTGACCAGTGATAATCCGGAAGCGACCTATGATACCCTGGAGAAATATGGGCAGGATCTGGTGGAGAAAGCGAAAAACCAGAAATTAGATCCAGTCATTGGACGTGATAATGAGATTCGTAACATTATCAGAATCTTATCCCGTAAGACCAAGAATAATCCGGTACTCATCGGTGAACCTGGTGTGGGGAAAACTGCTGTAGTAGAAGGGCTGGCACAGCGTATCGTGCGGGGCGATGTACCACAGGGATTGAAAGATAAGAAAATATTTGCACTGGATATGGGCTCACTGGTGGCAGGTGCCAAGTATCGTGGCGAGTTTGAGGAACGTCTGAAAGCCGTGCTGGAGGATGTGAAGAACAGTGATGGACAGATCATCCTGTTTATCGATGAACTTCATACTATCGTGGGTGCAGGCAAGACCGATGGTGCATTAGATGCAGGCAATATGCTGAAACCAATGCTGGCAAGGGGCGAGCTGCACTGTATCGGGGCCACCACACTGGATGAGTATCGCCAGTATATAGAAAAAGATGCCGCCCTGGAACGGCGTTTCCAGCCTGTCATGGTGGCAGAACCCACGGTGGAGGATACCATTTCCATCCTGCGTGGACTGAAGGAACGTTACGAAGTGTATCATGGGGTAAAGATTATGGATAACGCGTTGGTCAGTGCAGCAGTGCTGTCCAATCGATATATATCAGACCGATTCCTGCCGGATAAGGCAATTGACCTGGTGGATGAGGCATGTGCCCTCATCAAGACAGAACTGGATTCCATGCCTACGGAACTGGATGAACTGAACCGTAGAGTCATGCAGATGGAGATTGAGGTGGCAGCCCTGAAAAAAGAGAATGACCGCCTGAGTCAAGAACGTCTGGCAAGCTTACAGAAGGAACTGGCAGAGCAGAAAGCAGAATTGAATAACCGCAAGGCACAGTGGGATAATGAGAAAGCCAGCGTGGAGAAACTGTCCAGGATCAGGGAAGAAATAGAGAATATGAATAACCAGATACAGATCGCGCAGCGTGAAGGTAATCTGGAAAAGGCAGCAGAACTGAGCTATGGCAAACTCCCGGCTTTGAAGCAACAGTTGGAAATCGAAGAACAGCAGGTAAAAGAGAAAGATTTATCCCTGGTACATGAAAGTGTGTCGGAGGAGGAGATTGCCAGAATCATATCCCGCTGGACGGGTATTCCTATCGCCAAACTGACGGAAAGTGAACGAAATAAGACATTACATTTGGATGAAGAGCTTCATAAGAGAGTCATTGGGCAGGAGGAAGGTGTCACAAAGGTCGCAGAGGCCATCATGCGTTCCAAAGCAGGGATCAAAGATCCTACCAAGCCAATCGGTTCCTTCCTGTTCCTGGGACCTACCGGTGTGGGTAAGACGGAGCTTGCGAAGACATTGGCAGCCAGTCTTTTCGATGATGAGAATAATCTGGTGCGTATCGATATGAGCGAATACATGGAGAAATATTCGGTATCCAGACTGATCGGAGCACCTCCGGGATATGTGGGATATGAGGAGGGCGGTCAGCTCACGGAGGCAGTTCGCAGGAAACCATATTCCGTGGTACTGTTTGATGAGATCGAGAAGGCACATCCGGATGTATTCAATGTACTGTTACAGGTATTAGATGACGGACGTGTCACGGATTCCCAGGGCAGAACCGTAGACTTTAAGAACACCATACTAATCATGACTTCCAATATCGGAGCCAACTATCTGTTAGAAGGTATCCAGGAGAATGGCAGCATCAAGCCCGAGGCGGAGTCCATGGTCATGAATGACCTTCGCAGCCATTTCAGACCGGAGTTTCTCAACAGACTGGATGAGACGATACTTTTTAAACCGCTGACGAAAGACAATATCGGTGGTATTATTACATTGATCATTGAGGATCTGAACAGGAGACTGCGGGATAAGGAACTCACCATACAGTTATCTCCTAAGGCAGCAGATTATATTGTTGAGAATGCCTATGACCCTGTGTATGGAGCAAGACCCCTGAAACGTTATATTCAGAAATATGTGGAGACCAGCGTGGCAAAACTCATCCTGCAGGATAAAGTGCAGGAGAAGGACGTCATTACCATCGATGTGGAAAATGAGGAACTTGTCGCAAGGGTATAAAAATCGTATCTGGGATAATGAAATGATATACTTTGGAGCATAGACAGGAAAGGTTGGATAAGCAGGGTGACCATACGACATTTGAAAATATTTATCACCGTGGCGGATTGTGGCAAGATGAATCTGGCGGCGAAGAAATTATATATTTCCCAGCCGTCAGTGAGTCAGGCAATTCGGGAACTGGAGCGGGAATATGGCATACAGCTCTTTGAACGATTATCCCAGAGGCTGTACATCACAGAGAATGGGCAACGATTACTCTCCTATGCCCGGCATATCGTAGATTCCTATGAGGAGATGGATCTCGCCATGAAAAATGCAGGAGAACATCCACAGATTCATATCGGGTGCAGTGTGTCGGTGGGAACCTGTCTCATCAGTAAAGTATTGAATCGACTGGAGACAGAACACCCCGCACTGGATATCCATGTGGTTATTAATAACACTACCACTATCGAGAAGCAGTTGGGGAGCAGTGAACTGGATGTGGGCATCGTGGAAGGAACCGTTACCAGTGGGGATATGGAGCAGATTCCCCTGTGTGAAGACGAATTGGTAGTGGTAGCGGGCAAGGGTCATCCGTTTTTCGACCAAAAGGAAATCAGGTTGGAAGACCTTCAGGATGCAGATATAATCGCCAGGGAAGATGGCAGTATGGTTCGCAATCAGTTCGAGCAATTGCTGGTCACCAGAGGAATCATCATGCACAATAAATGGAGCAGTACCAATACGGAGGCCATTAAGAATGCGGTGATCGATGGAAGGGGAGTCGCAATCCTCTCCAGGCTCATGGTGGAAAAAGAGGTACGGGCCGGAGAACTTCGTATGGTTCCTGTTCGGGATACTAAGGTAAAGAGGACGATTCATCTGATCTATCACAAGAATAAATATCTGTCCAATGTTATGAAGGCGTTTACCCGGATCAGTAAGGATGAGTTAAAGTGAGGTAAAATCATGAAGATTAAATTCCGTCGAATCAGGAATCAAAACATGCGGCGGTAGTGAAAAAAAGCCGGAATATATCGAACAATTAAGTCCTCCATTTCTTCATTTCGGATAATAGAAATTATTTTAAATAACGGGTAAAAAGGTGTAGATCAGAGTGCCCACTACCCCGGTTCCAAAGATAATCTTAATAGCACTGACCTTGAATTTCCGGAGGATGAAGAAGGCACCGATGAATAATAGAAATTCTACGATTCTGAAATCAGAGAGCAGGAGACTTGTCTTGTCTGCCTTGAAAAGTCCCAGTAACAGAATGGACATACCAGCAGATGCGATCAGTGCGACCACTGCTGGCCGGAGTGCGGACAGTACGGTCTGTACACCGGCAAAGTTTCGATATTTATAATAAAAGTGTGCCAGGGTAAGGCAGATGATAAAAGCCGGGATGATGCAGCCAACGGTGCAGATGATGGCACCTGGAACACCGGCGAGTCTGGTGCCTACGAAGGTCGCAGAGTTAATGGAGATAGGACCCGGAGTCATCTCCGCGATGGTAATGAGATCAGTGTATTCACTCATGGTCATGAGGTGATATACATCCACAATCTGTGCCTGAATCAATGGAATCGCTGCATAGCCGCCACCGACGCTGAATAATCCTACCTGGATAAAGCTGAAAAATAATTTTAATACTAGACTCATGATACGATACTCCTTTTCTATGAAAAATATCAAAAATAAAAGTGTGTTGGAAAGTATGTCAGACGCTGATCTATTCCGTAAGCTTTTCCTGGGGAAGAGAAACGGTGGTTTTCTTGTTCCCATATAAATCGTGTAACAGATCCAGGATACCGATTGCAAGACAGGTGAGGATCACCAGCATTGCGCTTACATTCATCACAAAAGTGGCAAAGAATGCGATAATCATACAGGAAATGTAAAGAAATCTCTTTGTTTTGCACACATTGATGGCAAGGTTCATGACCACATCGAAGATAACTGCAGCGACGCCGGCACGCATGACCTGGAGTGCTGTTGCGATGATGGTATTTGATCGGAACTGCTCATAGAATACAGAGATAATGGAGATGATGACCATGGGTGGAATGGAGGTCCCCAGTACGGCAATGAAAGATCCAAGGACACCGGACATGCGGTAGCCGATGATCACAGAGGCGTTGATGGGAATTGGTCCCGGTGAGGACTGTGCAATCGCGGTGATATCTAACATCTCGTCTTCATCGAACCATTCTAATTCTTCCACGAATTTTTTCTTCATCAAAGATACGATTACGAATCCACCTCCAAAGGTGAAAGCACTTAAGACGAAAGTTGCCTTAAATAACTGCCATAACATTGTTTTCCTGCTTACTTTTGTTTTCATTGAATATCCCATGCCTTTCTTCTCTACATGTATTTTGTATTTCGTTTTGTTCCTGCTTATCATATATGGAAATGAATGATATGTAAAATACGTAGAAATTATAAAACCGATAGGCATTATACTATAGCGCGCCTGGGTCGCGAAGTAATCTATGTTATAGAGCATAAGGTATAATGAATGCAGGCTTATTTAATACAAACAGAAAATAGTAATCATGATAGAATTATCAGGAAAAATGAAGTAAAATAGAGTAGAAGTAGAATAAAAGAGTGAGATATAGAAACGAATAGGAGAACAGACAAGATGATACCAAAGGACCCGGTGATGCTGTTAAGCTTTATCAATTTGAAACTCAGAGACAATTACAGTTCTCTCACAGGATTGTGTGATGACCTGGAACTGTCAGAACAGGAATTGACAGAGAAGTTAGCAGACATTGATTATCATTACAAGGAAGAGACGAATCAGTTCGTATAAGAGGTAGAGGTGCAGGAATGGACGTATGCGTGACCATAAAATCAAGTCAACAGAGAAAGCGCACGCTCTTGGAGAAAAGTGTAATTCTGCGTGATGGGGAAAGCATATTTGAGGCACTTATGAGACAGGCGTATATTCCCCTGTCCTTTTGTGGTGGAAAAGGAATGTGTGGCCTGTGCAGGATTCAGTATCTCACTCCGGCGCCGATACCGAAGGCGGAGGAAAGGAAATTCTTCACTCCGGAAGAGCTGCGGAATGGGATGCGCCTGGCATGTCTGGCATATCCAAAGACAGATTGTGAGATTGTTCCTGTTTATATAGAAGAAAGTAAATTGGAAAAAAATAAATTAGAAGAAGAGAACGCACGGAATATCGTGGCGGTCTATAATATTGATCAATGGAACCGCAAAGCTCCTGACAGAATCAGTCAGATCATCGCCGTGGATCTTGGAACCACCACCATTGCCTTGCAGAGAATTCATACCGGAAATGATCAAGTACTGTGTGAAAAAAGAATTATGAATCCACAGAGGGCGTGGGGGGCAGATGTCATCTCGCGTATGGATGCCAGTATCCATGGAAAAAGGGAAGAGTTACATGAGATGACCATAGGGGCAATAGAAAATGCCATAGATGAAATGCTGCAGGGGGATATTCAGAACAGAGAAGGATTTTCTGATGAGCTACATGAAGATAAAAAAGAGAATCATGACATTAATGTCATAATTGCGGGAAATACTGTCATGCTCCATATCCTGCTGGGATTGGACATGACATCCTTGTCAGTATATCCCTTTCAACCAGTGACATTACAACAGGCTACTATGACAATCGGGAAATATAAAGCGACATTAATGCCTGGAATCAGTGCTTTTGTGGGGGCGGACATCACGGCAGGAATCTATGCCCTTCAAATGTATCACAGATGTCAGAAAACAGAACAGGAAAAAGTAAATATATTGTTAGACCTTGGAACCAATGGGGAAATCGTTATGGGAAATACATATCGAATGCTGACCACGGCCACAGCGGCGGGACCAGCATTCGAGGGAAGATCCATGGGAAGATGGACGGGCAGTGATCTGATCTCTATCGTGGCAGATCTACTGGATGCAGGGCTCGTGGACGAGACAGGGCTATTGCAGGAACCTTATTTTACCAATGGCTATGAGATACAGGGGGTGAAAGTGACCCAGGAGGATATTCGTGCACTGCAAATGGCAAAAGCTGCAATTCATGCAGGAATTGAGATTCTTATGGAGAACATGCAGGTGACAGTAGACAAGGTGGAGCATGTATACCTGGCAGGTGGGTTCGGCTATTTTCTGGATGTAGGGAAAGCAGATCGAATCGGACTTCTGCCGAGGGGCTTACGCAGTAGAACTGCCGCCGTGGGAAATACCTCTTTACTAGGTGCCTACCTGTATGGAAAAGTCCAGAAATCAGATGAGATAGCCCCCCCAGAGGAAGTGACTGGTATGTTAGCCCATATTGAGACCATCAATCTGGCAACACAGAAAACATTTGAGGAGAAGTATATTAAGGCAATGGATTTTTCATAATTTGACATTGGGATTGATGAGGATTCGTCAGGAAGACTTCTTTTCGTTGGAATCGTGCATATATTTGAAGTAAGATCCATGAGACGGCAGCGTGTGGAATGAGACATGTGAGTGGAATGAGATATTTGATAAGAAAGTATAGTTTGATGAAATATGCAATCCTGATATTATGTATCATAGATATGGTGTTGCTGGGTGCTGTTTTCAGGGTTGGGCAAAGCAGGGCAGATCAGTCAAATGATCCTGCTTTGCCAGAACATCGCTATGGGGCACCAAGTGTGCCGGTAATGGTATTGGGGACAGGGGATGGTCAGGACGGGAACAGTACCGGAAAAGAGGAGAAGAATGTGCAGGATGTTGTGAAGATCGCAATCACATTTGATGATGGTCCTCATCCCGTCTATACGGAAAAGCTTTTGGATGGATTAAAAAAACGTGGTGTACATGCCACGTTTTTTGTTACGGGAAAAAGTGCAGAGGCTTATCCGGAACTGGTGAAGAGAGAACAGGAGGAGGGACACGTTATTGGCAATCACACCTACAGTCATCTGCAGCTCACCAAGGGGAATCGCCGTCAATTCAAGGAAGAACTCCAGAAGACCAATCAGATCATTAAGGGAATTACAGGCTGCGATACATCATTTGTACGTCCGCCTTATGGGGCATGGGATAAGAGCCTGGAAACAGAATTAAATATGATTCCGGTGTTGTGGAATGTAGACCCTCTGGACTGGTGCAGTGATGATGCGGACTGCATCACGCGGAACATTATTGCGAAGGTAAAGGAGAACTCCATTATCCTGATGCATGACCAATATCCGTCAACACTGGAGGCGGCTTTTCGCGTGATCGATGAGTTACAGAAGAAAGGATATACCTTTGTGACGGTGGAGGAGATTTTGTTTGACTGATTTATGAGAAAAGATGACAAAAGTAATTATCTTTTTTACTTGACAGCGTTTCATGAAAGAGTCTACTATATAAATGAGGGATCATAACATCACGACAGAGGTGTGAGTGAAAGTCTACCAATGATGAGGACAATGGTAAGAAAATAATGAGCAGACGGAGGAAAGTTATGACGAACAAATTGAAAAATTTAAGGATTAAGGAACGACTGGTCAGGGCGTTTATTACGATTGCGATAATAGCCAGCATATCAGGTGTGGTGGGGTGTGTTGCCATGAATTATATTGCATCCAGGTATAGTTATGCGCTGACGAACTATGGATTTTCACAGGGTGACATCGGTAAAGTGCTGGTTACTTTTGCGGATGCGCGAAGTGCCACACGTGCCATTGTAGGGTATACGGACGCGGACATTATCGCAGGGCTGGTAGAGACCCATGCAGAAAAGGTGAAAGCCTGTAAAGAATATATGACAGCCGTGGGAAAGACACTGACTTCACCGGCGGAAGAGGAAGCTTACGAAGGTGCCATGAGTGACATGGAAAAGTATTGGGCACTGGATGAGGAAATCATGGAAGAAGGAAATACCACAGATGAAGCGGCCAGTAAAAATGCGCAGCAAAGGCTGTACGATGAGTTGTCTCCCGTATATGACGAGGTATATGCACATCTGGAAGAACTGATGGCTACCAATGTAACGATAGGAAATGAACTGGAAAGTACTCTGGGCACGTTGAGGGTAGTGCTCTTGATTGTTATCGTGGCTGTCATTGTACTGGCAATGGTATTCTCCACCTTATTGGGGAAAAATATTGCAAAGGGCATCGCAGATCCACTGAACAGTCTGGCGGACAGACTGAAGACTTTTGCCGAGGGCGAATTATCAGGGCCATTCCCTGAGACGGATTCCAAAGATGAAGTGGCAGATATGGTGCGTATTGCCAAGGAGATGGCGGAAAATCTGGCAGATATTATTGCAGATGCCAAATATCGTCTGGAGGAGATGGCGAAGGGTGACTACACAGCAGAGTCCAAAATGCCGGAAAAATATGTGGGTGATTTCAGTACCCTGCATACATCCATTCATGATGTAAATGAAAAGAGTAATGTTACCCTGCATCAGATTGAGGAGGCAGCGGAACAGGTATCAGCAGGTTCCACCAATATGGCAGAGGCAGCGCAAAGCCTGGCAGAGGGTGCCACAGAGCAGGCAGGCGCTGTGGAAGAATTGCTGGCGACCATATCGAACCTTACAGAAAATATAGAAAAAACAGCAGAAAATGCAGAAGAATCCTATCAGATGTCACAGGAATATGCCCATAAGGCAAATGAGAGTCAGACAAAGATGACGGAAATGGTGGATACTATGGGACTCATCAGCGAGACTTCCAAGAAGATAGAGGGAATCATTTCTGACATTGAGGCAATCGCTTCCCAGACGAATCTACTTTCCCTGAATGCTTCCATAGAGGCAGCAAGAGCAGGAGAGGCAGGAAAAGGCTTTGCAGTGGTAGCAAACCAGATCGGTAAGCTGGCAGCAGACAGTGCACAGTCTGCAGTGAGTACCAGAGAGCTGATCATGAGTTCTTTGGAAGAGATTGAGAGAGGAACACAGACAGCCATCGGCACAGCATCGGATATCAATGAAGTGGTAGATGGTATGAATAAGGTTGCCGAGTCAGCCAAGGACAGCAGCCAGCAGGCAAAAGAACAGGCAGATGCCATGAAGCAGGCAGAAGCCGGTGTGAACCAGATTTCAGAAGTAATTCAGGCGAACTCCGCCACAGCCGAGGAATCCTCCGCTACCAGCGAGGAGCTCTCCGCACAGGCAGAATCTCTGGATCATTTGGTTAAACAATTCAAATTAAAAAGAGAATAAGAATTGCTGATTCGTGGTCGTGGTCACGGATCAGGGTACAGAAAAGATCTGTGAATACAATAGAAAAATGCCAGAATCAACCCGCTCCGGACATATCCTGTTTTCGGAGCGGGTCTTTTTGATGGAAATTTCCTATGGGCAGCATCTTCGATACTGTTAAGATCCGCCCTGTTTTTCGAGCTTCGGATATGATATACTGTATTGTATATTTGAAGCGCTATTGGGGCAAAGCTACAACACGAAGTTAAGGAGTACACACATGGATTTATTTGAATATATGAGAAGCAATCATATGGAAAAGGAGTCACCACTGGCAGCGAGACTCCGCCCCACTACCTTAGAGGAAGTGGTGGGACAACAGCATATTATTGGGAAAGATAAATTACTGTATCGGGCAATCAAGGCGGACAAGGTCAGTTCTATTATATTCTATGGGCCTCCCGGAACGGGGAAGACCACCCTGGCGAAAGTCATTGCCAATACCACCAGCGCAGAATTTAAACAGATCAATGCCACCGTGTCAGGGAAAAAGGATATGGAATCTGTGGTGGAGGAAGCGAAGAATCTCCAGGGCATGTATGGGAAAAAGACCATCCTGTTCATCGATGAGATTCACCGTTTTAACAAAGGCCAGCAGGACTATCTATTACCCTTTGTGGAGGATGGGACGCTGGTACTCGTCGGTGCTACCACAGAGAATCCTTATTTTGAAGTGAATGGTGCTTTGATATCCCGCTCTATTGTATTTGAATTGAGACCCTTGGAAAAGGACGATATCAAGCAGCTCATCAGGCGTGCTGTCTACGATAAGGAAAAGGGCATGGGTGCCTATGATGCCATGATTGATGAGGATGCCATGGAATTTCTGGCAGATCTGTCCGGCGGGGATGCCAGACATGCACTGAATGCGGTGGAGCTTGGTATCATGACCACAGAGCGCAGCGGGGACGGCAAGATTCATATCACCACGGAGGTCGCCAGTGAATGTATACAGAAACGTGTGGTTCGCTATGACAAGACCGGGGACAATCACTATGATACCATCTCCGCTTTTATCAAGAGTATGCGTGGATCAGACCCGGATGCAGCACTGTATTATCTGGCAAAGATGCTGTACGCCGGGGAGAGCGTTACCTTCATCGCCAGACGAATCATGATCTGTGCCTCGGAGGATGTGGGAAATGCAGACCCTATGGCACTCCATGTGGCAGTATCCGCAGCACAGGCTGTGGAGCGAATCGGTATGCCGGAATCCCAGATCATTCTTTCACAGGCGGTATCCTATGTGGCGTGTGCACCCAAGAGCAACGCGGCATGCATGGGAATCCAGAAAGCCATGGAAGTGGTAAAGCACACAGGCAACTTGAAGATACCAACCCATCTTCAGGACGCACATTATAAAGGAGCAGCAAAATTGGGACACGGAACCGGCTATAAATATGCACATGATTATCCGAATCACTATGTGGAACAGCAGTATCTTCCCTATGAATTGAAAGGGGAAGAATTCTATGCGCCCAGTGGAAACGGATATGAGAGGAAGATTCAGGAGCACATGAAGATGCTGAAAGAAAATGCAAAAAAACATGGGAACTAATGTATTTTGGTAAAGCAACAGGGGAGGAGAAGCGGGCATGAAATTTAAAAAAAATCAACAAACGCACAGGCGTCTTATTATCATATCTCTGGATGCGGTGGGAAGTAAGGATCTTCCATTGATGAGTACCCTTCCAAACTTTAGCCGTTTTATACGTCAGGCGGCTCTATGTGCCAATGTTACATCGGTCTATCCATCTCTGACCTATCCGGCGCATACCTCTATCGTCACAGGGAGACTGCCGAAGAATCATGGGATAGTGGATAATACCTTATTACAGCCGAAACGAAGAAATCCAGATTGGATGTGGCAGAGAAAATATGTGCGCGGTACCACGTTATATGATGAAGCTATAAAAGAGGGTTGGAAAGTGGCATCTCTTTTGTGGCCCGTCACAGCGAAAAGTAAGATACAATACAATCTGCCGGAGATATTTGCCAATCGCCCATGGCAGAATCAGATCATGGTGTCTGCCATGAATGGGACACTGGGATATGAACTGGATCTGAACAGTCGGTTCGGAAGGCTGCGAGACGGTATCCATCAACCGGAACTGGATGACTTTGTACAGGCTTCTGCCCTCTACACCATAGGTGAATATCAGCCGGATATGATGTTGATTCACTATACAGACGTGGACAGTAACCGTCATCTGTATGGCGTGCATCATCCGAAGGTGGAGGATGCACTGCGCAGACATGACAAGCGGATCGGAGCATTGCTGGAGCATCTGGAGAAGACAGGAAATATTGAACAGACCACAATCGTAGTCATGGGGGATCATTATCAGAAGGATACCACCATGATCGTATATCTGAATTATCTGCTGTGGCAGCAGGGTCTTATTACCATAAAGGATGGTGTCATCAAAGAGTTCAAAGTGATCGCGAAAAACTGTGGTGGCTCCTGTTACCTCTATAAAAATGCCCGTTACAAAAATGACACAGAGGTTAATCATGAGATCGATGAGAAAATGACAGAAGTGTTAGCATTGATTGACACAGATGATATCTACGGATGTGCCCATATTTACACAGGAAAAGAGGCTGGTATGCTGGGTGCAGACCCCAGATGCATCGCCATGGTGGAGGCGAGGGACGGATATTACTTTTTAGATGGAATCGATACTTTGACTGAGCCGGTCGATGATGCGAAAACAGGGAAAAAGAGAGCAACACATGGGTATTTTCCAATGGATAATTCCTACAAGACTTTTTTCATGGCCATCGGTGCCGGTATCAGGGAACAGGTGCGAATCCCACAGATGAATCTATGTGATGTGGGTGTTACCCTGGCAGAACTGTTAGGATTTGACCTGGGCAAAGTGGACGGCAAGGTCATACAGGAGATCCTTTGGTAAAATATAAAAATAGGCAAGGATGTAAAGGAAAGAGAGATTAGATGAAATAAGTCCATAGGATACATGGCCAGACAGAAAAGAATATAAGATACAGAATATAGATTACAAAATGCAGGAGGATTTATCATGTTATCATTTGAGAGCGATTACACAGAGGGAGCCCACGAGAAGGTATTACAGCGACTGGTAGAGACGAACCTGGAGCAGCTATCAGGCTATGGCAATGATCATTATACAGAGAGTGCCAGAGAAAAGATCAGGAAAGCCTGTGAATGCCCGGAAGCGGAGGTTCATTTCCTGGTGGGGGGAACCCAGACCAACGCAGTGGTCATTGATACCATGCTGGCTAAATATGAAGGGGTTGTGGCAGCTACAACGGGACATGTAAGCGTACACGAAGCGGGTGCAGTCGAATATACAGGACACAAGGTGCTGGAACTTCCACCACAGGATGGAAAGATAGATGCAGGAGAGCTAGAGCAATATTTGAAGGATTTTTATGGAGACGGCAATCACGATCACATGGTATTTCCAGGCATGGTGTATATTTCCCACCCTACAGAATATGGCACATTATACAGCAAAGAAGAATTGACCAGTATCGCCCATGTATGCAGAGCATATGAGATTCCTCTTTTCCTGGATGGTGCCAGACTGGGGTATGGACTGGAGAGTTATGGGACGGATGTGACACTTCCCATGATTGCAGAGCTTTGTGATGTCTTCTACATAGGGGGCACGAAGGTGGGAGCACTGTGCGGAGAGGCGGTGGTGTTCACTCACGGCAATACCCCGAAACAGTTCGTTACCATGGTGAAACAGCACGGTGCATTGCTGGCAAAGGGCAGACTTACAGGGATTCAGTTCGACACCCTTTTTACAGACAATCTTTACAGGAAGATCAGCCGCCACGCCATAGAGATGGCGGAATTACTGAAAAAGGGATTCCGGGAGAAAGGATATCAGTTCTATATCGATTCCCCTACGAATCAACAGTTCATCATCCTGGAGAACTATAATATGGAGCGGTTGGAACAGTCTGTGAAGTTCAGTTTCTGGGAAAAACAGGACGAAGCCTATACAGTAGTGAGATTCGCTACCAGTTGGGCGACAAAGAGGGAAGACGTGGAACAGCTCATAGCGTTACTATAAGAACAGGTATGTGCGATTCCCGGATGGGGTAGGAACGTCCATTCCCGGTACTTCAAATACAATAAAAATATGAAGCTATTTCAAGTCTTTAAAATAGCTTCTCTGTGAGATATTTGTAGATTTCCTGGTTCTTTTTCGTCCAGTTCTCACAGATCGCGGAAGCCATTTCCTCAATAGGAACAGATAATTTCAGATCCACCAGGGTGATATCCTTGTCTTTTGCTACCAGATGAGCCTCATATTCACCGCTGGTGGATTTGTAATAATCGCTGAGAATGGATACTTCATTGCGAAGCTCCAGTTCATTTTCTTTCAGATAATTATCCACATCATTTTTGATGGCGGTGTTCACACGATTGCTGAAAAAGGAAAGGGTATTTTTCCCTTCCTCGGTGATAGAGAGGTGTGTGCGGTTGCGAATGGTCTTCGCCACGATGAGATTGGCATCGATGAGCTCCGCAATGACCTGCTGCAGTGTAAGGTAGGTGGTGTATTCTTTCGCCAGGATGAAATCATCCACCTGTGTCTTGGTGAGGTTAAAGTCTACTCGATTCAGCATATATAAAACAATTAATTTATAAATTGTGATTGCGTCCTGATTCATAATATATGGATTCCTTTCATAATATATAGTTACGTTCTTTGTAGGGATTATGCATGAATAGATGTATAATCCCAGGGGAGTTCAGACCGTACCTTGATTATATACATCTTTTGGTGAAGAGTCTGCGGTGTTATGTGATAGTTACGTCAGGGTCTGTAGGCACAGCCCTGTGTGATATTTCGTTGTTTCATTTCTTTGTGAAGAGTATTTAGCACCAGCCGCTTATTGGAGCTCCACAGAGGTGCCACTAACAGACTCTTCGATCCATCTCCGGTAAGTCGGTGTATCACCATATCAGGAGACAGGATGGACAGGCACTCCATGACCAGATCAAGATAGGTATCCATGGATAACACATGAAATTTACCAAGTTCATAATCGGTACAAAGATCCGTGCCCTTCAGTACATGGAGTAATTGCAGTTTGATGCCCTGTATATTGCAGTGATTCAGATATTGGATGGTTTCCATGATCATGTCCGCGGTCTCCCCGGGCAATCCCAGGATCACATGGATAATGGCAGGGATATGATGTTCGTGGAGCAATTGCATACAGCGATCGAATCGTGAGAGGGGATAGCCACGCCTGATATAGACCGCGGTGGATTCGTGTATGGTCTGTAAGCCAAGCTCGATCCAGATGAATTTGTCAGGGTATTTCTGACGAAGCTGATCCAGCATATCACAGATCTCCAGTGAGACGCAGTCAGGTCTGGTGGCGATGGAGATACCGGAAATGCAAGGCTCACTGAGGGCAGCATCGTATAATACCTTCAGATATGCAACAGGTGCGTAAGTGTTGGTATAGGATTGAAAATAGGCGATGAAGCGATGCCCGGTGTGTTTCCTGGACAGCTTGCCATGAGTGGTCTGGCGTCCTTCAAATAGTCTCGTCCCGGTTATGATCTGTTCCTGAACGGAGGCACGGATGCTGTTTTTGTCAGGTTTTCCATCAGTTTTTCTGTCAGAGGGAGCAACAGCAAATTCTCCGCTGCCTCCGGCACTGCAAAAGATGCAGCCACGAGTATCAATACTGCCATCCCGGTTGGGACAAGTCATGCCTGCATCTAACGCTATTTTATATACTTTCTCTCCCAAGGTATTCTTACAATACGCATCCAGAGAGAAATATGGTTTCCCGTACCAATGTTCAGAGTGCGGAAAACCATTTTTTTCAACATTTCTATCAATATTTTTATCACTGTTCATTTCATGATTTCTTTCACAATCTATGTCAATCACCCTTTTATGGCTTACCTGTGGAGTCTGTTTATGAAGCTGTGACTCTATCATCTGTCTTTTTATTTAATAGGAAATTCCTTCGAAATTTCCTATTGGCAGCATCATAAATGATACTGCTAAGCTTGTAATACTTCCAAAGGAAGTATTATCCCGTAGGGATTATGCATCTATAGATGCATAACATCGAAGCAAAGTGTCTGTAAAGTAGTGGTAACATAAGAGTGTCGAAGACGCTTTGTTCTAAGCAACGGATGCCGTACTTTATCTTTTGATATGGGATTTCACTGCGTTTGCCACCACGTCAGCCACCTGGGGATCAAACGCTTCCGGCATGATGTTGTCCTCATTTAACTGATCCTCTGGTACGAGACCTGCGATGGCGAGAGCGGCAGCCAGCTTCATCTCCTCGGTGATCTGTGTGGCACGTCCCTCCAATGCACCTTTGAAAATGCCAGGGAAAGCCACTACGTTATTCACCTGGTTCGGGAAATCAGACCGTCCGGTTCCTACTACTTTTGCTCCGGCAGCTTTTGCAACATCCGGCATGATCTCTGGAACAGGATTTGCCATGGCGAAGAGAATAGCATCTTTATTCATGGAGGATACCATCTCAGGAGTTACGATATTGGGAGCGGATACTCCTACGAAGATGTCGGCATTCTTTAATGCATCGGCAAGCGTACCTGCCTCGTTATTGGGGTTGGTGATCTCGGTCATCTGTAACTGCATCCAGTTCAGGCCCTCGGTAGATTTGGATACTATCCCCACCTTGTCGCACATGATCACGTTTTTGAATCCGTATGTTAAGAGAAGCTTTGTGATGGCAACACCGGCACTTCCGGCACCGTTTACTACGACTTTACAATTTTCTTTTTGCTTTTTGACTACTTTCAGACCGTTGATGATACCAGCCAGTACCACGATGGCAGTACCGTGCTGATCATCATGGAATACGGGGATATCCAGTATTTTTTTCAGTCTTTCTTCTATTTCAAAGCAACGGGGTGCACTGATATCCTCCAGATTGATGCCGCCGAAACCAGGAGCCAGATAGGTGACAGCCTTGATGATTTCCTCGGTATCCTGTGTGTCCAGGCAGATGGGAATGGCATTGACACCACCGAATTCCTTGAACAGTACCGCTTTGCCTTCCATGACAGGCATGGCAGCGTGAGGTCCGATATTTCCCAATCCCAGAACGGCACTTCCATCGGAGACAACGGCAACGGTGTTCGCTTTCATGGTATATTTATAGACAGCCTCTCTATCGGCCGCGATTACTTTACAAGGCTCTGCTACGCCAGGAGTGTACGCCAGGGAAAGGTCTTCTCTGGATTTTACAGGAGTCTTTGATACTATTTCAAGTTTTCCATTCCATTCTTCGTGGAGTTTTAAAGCTTTTTCATTGATCGTCATGTGCTTTACCTCGCTTTTTCATTATATTTTCATGGTCAATGACCTTTATGAACAATCATATAGTATTTATATTTTTCTTTCAAGCGGAATTTCGAAAATGACTTCCATTTTATGAGATTATGGTGTATTATAAATGAAGTGCAAGTTCAAAAGACATTTCTATTCTATTCTGAATCAGAATACATGATCAAGAAATAACAATCCCAATAATTATTTTAATAGATTAATAGGAAAACAATGAAAGTTATAAACAGTAATAAATATAAAGAGTGAAAGGCATGGTTTTAAGAATGAGAGAAAAATATGAATCCCTCGCTTTGGCAGATTTGCGTGAAATTGCAAAGACCCGGGGCATCAAAGGAACTTCAGCGATGAAAAAAGCAGATCTGATCGATGTGATGCTGAAGGCAGATGAGAAAGACAAGGCACAGGGCAAAGAAGTGGAGCCCAAGATGGTGCTGACCAGACCGGGCGAGAGCAAAGACAGTAAGAAGGAAGAGGAAGAAAAGTACCCAACAGACCTGGACAGTGGCATATCTGCCCATGGTATTCTGGAAGTGATGCCGGACGGTTATGGATTTATCCGCTGTGCCAATTATCTTCCGGGGGAGAATGATGTATATGTGGCACCCAGCCAGATCCGCCGCTTTAATATGAAGACGGGAGATATCGTGGAGGGCAATACCAGAGTCAAGACACAGAGTGAGAAATTCAGCGCGCTGCTTTTCGTGAAGAAGATCAACGGGCTGCCACCGGAAGTGGCTGGCAGAAGAACAAATTTTGAGGATATGACCCCTATATTCCCCAATGAAAGACTCCGTCTGGAGACACAGGGAGCTACCGTATCCATGAGAATTATGGATCTCATGAGTCCTGTGGGCAAGGGACAGAGAGGTATGATCGTATCTCCACCTAAGGCAGGTAAGACTACCTTATTAAAGGAAGTTGCAAAATCTGTGAAGCAGAACAGTCCGGATATGCATCTGATCATCCTGCTCATCGATGAACGACCGGAGGAAGTAACAGACATCAGAGAAGCAATCGAAGGGCCTAACGTGGAAGTGATCTATTCCACATTCGATGAATTGCCGGAGCATCACAAACGTGTATCTGAAATGGTAATCGAGAGAGCAAAGCGTCTCGTAGAGCATAAAAAAGACGTTATGATCCTGTTGGACAGCATCACACGTCTCACAAGGGCCTATAACCTCACCGTTCCACCAAGTGGACGTACCTTATCAGGCGGTCTTGATCCCGCAGCACTGCATATGCCGAAACGGTTCTTCGGTGCAGCCAGAAATATGCGTGAGGGCGGCAGTCTTACCATTCTGGCAACGGCGCTGGTGGAGACAGGCAGCAAGATGGATGATGTGGTCTATGAGGAATTTAAGGGAACCGGTAACATGGAAATGGTTCTGGATAGAAAACTTTCCGAGAGACGTGTTTTCCCAGCCATCGATATTCCAAAATCCGGTACCAGACGGGAAGATCTGCTGTTGACACCTGAGGAATTGGAAGCAATCAATGTGATGCGTAAGGCGTTGAATGGTATGAAGTCCGAGGAAGCGGTGGATAAGATCCTGGATATGTTCGCTAAGACAAAGAACAATGCAGAGTTCGTGAGCACTGTAAAAAAGATTAAATTTATCTAAATAGTACTTGCGTATGCATACTTTCTATGCTACAATAAACAAGCTGTTTATGAGATGAGAACGAAACAAATTATATGATTTTTATAGAGAGGTGAAAGCAATGAGAGAAGGAATTCATCCTGAATATTATCAGGCAACTGTAACATGTAACTGTGGTAACACATTCGTAACAGGTTCTACAAAACCAGAGATCCACGTAGAGGTTTGTTCTAAATGCCATACATTCTACACAGGTCAACAGAAATCTGCTAGAGCTGATGGACGTATTGATAAGTTTAATAAGAAATATGGTGTTCAAAGCAAATAGGTTAGTGCAGAAAAGGTTGAGGTTTGATTATCTCAACCTTCTTTTTCGTTCTTATTAAAAACTAGTAACTATTCAGGACCCCATGGGCAAAATCGCTTCTTCGAAGCTTTCCTTTTGCTTATGTGGTTACTTCGCCAAATAAATCCACAAAAATCAGCTCACTCATGCAAGCATGATTCGCATATTTTTATGAATTTGCCTGGCTCTGAATAGTTACAGAAACTATACGAATCATGAGCCTTGTACATAAGATGTACATAAGGCGGGAGTAATTATATGAAAAAAAATAAAAAAAATCGTTCTTCCGGAATTGGCGGTCAGGCTGTTCTTGAGGGCGTTATGATGAAGAATAAAGATACTTATGCAGTGGCAGTACGCAAACCGGACGGGGAGATCGAAGTCACCACTGAGGAGTATACCGGTATCATGCCGGGAAGCAAGCTGAAACAGATTCCATTTATCAGAGGAACATTTAACTTTATAGATTCCTTAGTGCTGGGTATGAAGGCATTGACTTTTTCTTCCTCCTTTTATGAGGAAGAAGGGGAAGAGACAAAGACCGACAAAGCCATGAACAAGCTTTTTAAAGATAAAGCGGAAAAAGTTCTTATGGGTCTGACCATCACATTTTCCATTTTGATGGCAGTGGCAATTTTCATGATCCTGCCCTATTATCTGTCCTCACTGTTAAATAAATTTGTGCGAAATATGTCTCTTCTGGCAATTATAGAAGGTGTCATTCGTATTTTGATCTTTGTGTTATATGTGGTGGCGATCTCAGTCATGAAGGACATCCGCAGAGTGTATCAGTATCATGGGGCGGAGCATAAGTGTATTAACTGTATCGAAAAAGGAAGACCACTCACCGTGCATAATGTGATGAGAAGTTCAAAACAGCACAAACGCTGTGGAACGAGCTTTATGTTATTTGTAATGTTCGTGAGTATCGTATTGTTCTTTTTCATTCGTGTGCAGAATCCATTGCTGCGTGTAGGGTTACGAATCTTACTAATCCCGGTTATTGCAGGAATTTCTTATGAAATCATAAAACTGGCGGGCAGAAGTAATAACATTCTGGTCCGTATCATATCGGCACCGGGAATGTGGTTACAGAGATTGACCACCAGAGAGCCGGATGAAGATATGGTGGAGGTTGCCATCGCATCGGTGGAGGCTGTATTTGACTGGAAAGCTTATCTGAAAGAGACTTTTGGATATGATGTGGATGAGAGCTGGATGGAAGAAGAGAAGCAGACAGTGAGAGACAGAGAATAAGAGACAGGGATTAAGAGACAGAGCTTTAGAGACAGATAAGGATAGAAATTCACATACAGATATCAGCAGACAAACAGTCAAGGCATAGAATATCGGAATCGTTATGGATAGAAGAATATATGAATTATAGAGCATTATATACAGAAGGTCAGAAACAACTGGAAGCATCACAGATAGAGGAGGCATCCCTGGATGCCAGGCTGCTTCTGGAACATATCTGCCACAGTGAGCGCAATGATTTACTGGCACATGGAGATCGGGAAGTAACAGAAGAACAGAGAACGGCATATCTGGCACTCATTGAAAAGCGGAGCAGTCACATACCGTTACAGCACCTCACCGGGGTTCAGGAATTCATGGGACTGGAGTTCAAGGTCAATGAACATGTGCTGATCCCCCGTCAGGATACGGAGACGCTGGTGGAGGAAGCAATGAAGCGGGTACATGATGGGATGCAGATCCTGGATATGTGCACGGGTTCCGGCTGTATCCTGTTAAGCCTGCTGCATTATTCCAATGACTGCACAGGTACAGGTGTGGATTTGTCTTGGGATGCCCTTGCAGTTGCCAGAGAGAATGCTGCGCGACTTCGTGAAAAGGGGGAACTTCGAAGCGAAGTATCCTTTTTACAAAGCGATTTATTTACGGAAGTAAGGGGAAAATATGATGTACTGGTATCCAATCCCCCTTATATACAGACACAGGTGATCAGGGGTCTCATGCCGGAAGTACGGGAACATGAGCCGTTGATGGCGCTGGATGGAAGGGAAGATGGACTTTACTTTTATGAAAAGATCATTAGCCAGTGCGGTGATTATCTAAATCGTGGCGCAGATGTGCTCTTCGAGATCGGATATGATCAGGGAGCACAGGTAAAAAAGTTGATGGAAGACAATCAATTCATAGAAGTGCAGGTACTGCAGGATCTGGCAGGACTTGACAGGGTGGTAGCCGGAACATTCCATGGTCTGTAGCGAGTCCTGACATGGATGGATCGCCATAGAGATGCTCATATGGACATTAAGAAAATGCAGTATATTTTATGACAGGAGCAGGAGTCATAGGCAGAGTACACATTTAGGCAGATATTACAGTCAATGACAGGAACACAGCAGTAAGGAAAGGGAATAAATATGTTTGATAAATTAGAAGATCTATTGATTCGATTTGAGGAGATCCTGAGCGAATTAAATGAGCCCACGGTCACCGGTAATCAGGAGCGTTTCAGAGCGTTGATGAAGGAGCAGAGTGATCTAACTCCCATCGTGGAGGCGTATAAAGAATATAAAAAATGTAACCAGGACGTGGAAGACAGTGTGTCACTACTGGAGAGCGAATCTGACGAAGAGATGCGTGATATGCTGAAAGAGGAATTGTCCACAGCAAAGAAACGTATCGAAGAATTAGAGAATGAATTAAAGATTCTGCTGTTGCCAAAAGACCCCAACGATGATAAGAATGTTGTCATAGAGATCCGTGCAGGTGCAGGCGGGGATGAGGCAGCACTTTTCGCAGCGGAAATCTATCGCATGTATGCACACTATGCAGAGGAAAGACGCTGGAAAGTGGAAGTGGTAGAATGTGAAGAGATCGGTATCGGTGGTATGAAATCTGTCAGCTTCATGATCAACGGACAGGGTGCTTACTCTGTTATGAAATATGAATCAGGGGTACACCGTGTGCAGCGTGTGCCGGAGACGGAATCCGGTGGACGTATCCATACCTCCACCATCACGGTAGCCGTAATGCCGGAGGCTGAGGATGTGGACGTGGAGATCAATGACATTGATATCAGAATCGATGTATGCCGTTCCTCAGGAGCAGGCGGACAGTGTGTCAACACCACAGACTCTGCCGTGCGACTGACTCATATGCCAACAGGCATCGTGATCTACAGCCAGACAGAGAAATCACAGATTCAGAATAAAGCAAAGGCATTTGCCCTGCTGCGCACCAAGCTGTATGATCTGGAATTACAGAAAAAACAGGATGCAGAAGCAGAGCTTCGCAGAAGCCAGGTAGGTACCGGAGACCGCTCTGAGAAGATCAGAACCTATAATTTCCCACAGGGGCGTGTCACAGATCATAGGATCAACCTGACTTTGTATAAACTGGATAAGATCATGAACGGAGATATCCAGGAGATCATCGACAGCCTTATCGCAGCCGACCAGGCAGCGAAATTAAGTCAGATGAACGGGAACTAGGGAATATATGGCTAGTCAGAATGCGAGCTGTAGAATAGAATAAGAGATGAATGAAGTGTCCGATATTAAATTTGATGGTTAGTGTCGGGCACTTTATATGTGGTGAATTTAAGTGAGATTTGTGGAAACGTTGTTCCAATGTATGAAACGTAATCGGAACGCAATCGGGTTGAAGAGTCTTCATAGAATATAGTGATTGTATATGATAGAATGAAACGTAAGAAAATTTGAACTTGAAGTTATGGAGGCAAGAGAACTGATGATTATAAATTTTAATGAAATGCAAGAGCGTATTATGCCAGGAATGAATCATGGAACAGGTGAGATGTCTGCCAAAATGTTTATGGATGAACAAGGTAAAATCATTCCTTGTACGATTCATAGGGGTGGTTCTATTGGAACGCATAAACATGAAACGAGTGATGATATTAACTACATTATTTCCGGAAAAGGTAAAGCAATTTGTGATGGTCAAGAAGAAGATTTAGTTGCTGGAGTATGCCACGTTTGTAAAAAAGGACAGGAACACAGCATTATAAATACTGGCGAAGATGACCTTGTTATTTTAACAGTTGTTATAGAACGATAGATCTTGAATTTGTGGAGGAGAATAATGAAAAATTATACTCAGGTTTATGTGAAAAATAGTTTAGAAGCAGCAGAAATGTATTGTAAGGCGTTTGGCGCAGAGATTACACGTGAGTTTAAAAACGAGAGCAGCACATTTTATGAGCATTGTGAATTGTCGGTTGACAAGGAAGGATTTTTGGCATTGGCAGAAGCAAAAAATCCATGTGATATAGACGTTGTACATAAGTACAAATGGGAAACTATGACATTTAATGTGTTCGAGATGGGAAGTGAGGAAGCAGTTTATAATGCATTTCATATTTTAAGTGATGGTGGAGTGATAATAGAACCTATTCATGAGCTTCCATGGAGTAAATGTTGTGCGACTATTATTGATAAATTTGGGGTGTGTTGGTGGATTTCAATTTGATAAATTGAATTTAGCAACCTGTATGTAAATTCCAGTTGTGTGCCCGGCTAAGGGTGTGTAACCAAGTGGGTGGGAATCTGATTTATCCAGGGTTTAGCCGACTAAACGGTCAAAGTGGTTATTATACTGCTATATTGTTGAGAAAGTATGGCGCACTATCTGGATGTGAAACTCCATATTTACATTGAAATAATACGGAGCTATGTCAGAGTAAAGAATATCCAAATAAAGCAATTTGGTAAATAGTCAAGAAGTATTTTGATTTGTTTTTCATACAGAAGGGTAACTTTAATAGACCTACGGCTTTCAATACAAAAATCGTAGATTAGAAATGTGATATGGATTACCTACTCTTGTCCAGAGAGTAGAGTTGGCTCTTGTCCAGCAGACCATAGAGCAGACGTATAAATTTACGGGAAGTCAACGCGAGTGCTCTTTTATGCTGATGATTTCTGGTTTCAGCATATTTTTTATGATAGAAGCGTTCATATTCAGGGCAGTGTCTTATAACACTTCCGGTAGCTTCTATAATGTAATAACGAAGGTAACGATTGCCGGCTTTACTCATTCGCTTGTCTTCGGCCTCAAAATCACCTGAATCATTATCGTTCCAAACGATACCGCAGTATTTTGCGAGAGAGTCAGCATTTTGAAAAGCTTTCACAGAACCGATTTCAGCAAGAATTCCGGCAGAGTAAACCTTACCAATTCCAGGGATGGAATTCAGCACTATATATTCCTCAGGGTTTAACCCTTGAACTGTTTGAAGGATTGCTTTATCAATTGCTTTTAATTCCTTCTCAAAAGAACTGATGCAGTTAAAGGATGAGGCAATTGAAATCGTAAGTGGCTCATACAGACATTTATCAAGTCTATATGAATTACGAGCTGCAGCCTGTACTATGGTAGCTGTTTCTTCCGGATCAGCAATGCGACCTTTGCTTTTTGAATTGATGAATTCAACAAGGTCTTCAATGGATGAGTTTACAATGTCCTCATTCGTTGAGAATTCAGTAAGAATCGCTTCTGCTGTAGCACCATACTTGTTAGAAAATGGATGTTCTCCATTACGAAGTAATGCGTATTCACTGAATTTGAGAAAGATGTTATTCAACATATATGTTTTCTCTCTGGCAATACATTCAGTGATGTGCATACGGTGTCTGGTAAGACGCTGTAAGGCGAGGTATTGGGAACCACGCCAAGGCTTGATGCTAATGCGTCCAACACGTGCAAAATCAGCAATTACAAAGGAATCAATACCGTCATTTTTTCCAATATCGTTAAAGGACTTTTTATAATTCTTTACTTCATTTGGATTGAGACAGTAAACCCTCACAGAGAATGGAGCTAACAGGTCACTGGCAGAGAGGTAATTAGCCAGATGGACACCATAAAATCCAGTTGATTCCATACTGATGACAACGTATTTAAACTGATGGTTCTCTTTCAGAACATCAACAATCATACTTTCAAGAAGAACTGCACCTTCCTGAGTATTTGGAACAGGTTTCATCTTTATAAAGAATTCCTGATTAAAATCAAGTGCAGAAATAACATGAATACGGGATGCAATATCAATCCCAACAAAAAGCGTTGAGAGGTAATCGATTTTTTCTTTCATGGATAGTCACCACCTTTCATAGCAGAATAAAAAGAATGTAATCATGGCTTATCCCAGAGCACTACGCCAGCCTAACCCTCGCGTTATTAGCATTTTCCGGTAAGAAATACCCTGCTGGTGGCTAGATACCGGGATGCAGCATTTGTGTGATAAGTTTTAGCGTAGCATTAGGGCTGCAGGCTTTCTTGGCAATAACAAAATGTTTTGCAGGAAAATAAAAGCAGTAACCACAGCTACAGTTCTTATGAACGTAATTGTAACATCTGGGACCATGACTATAAAGTAACTTATTAACTATGTAGGTACGCTAGGATGACCAACAATTCATCCAATACCTATATCATAAAAAAATAAGTCTATAGCCTCTTTGATTGAGGTCTATAAACTTATAATACGAGGGAAATAAGATAGGAGAAAATCACATTGAAGACAAAATATTTGGAAGCTGCTACACTTCTGCTGCTCATGGGATTTTTAATAGCCAGTGGTATTCGCGATGCAGAATATCGTGCCTCCATGGAAGAATATAAGGCACTGGAGGAACGGGTGGAGGAACCTGTGGAGTCAGAGGAAGAACAGGAAGAGACAGAGGAGGAGACGCCATATCCTGTGAGGATATTGGATTATGATGCGCTGACCTCCATGAATCAGGATTTTGTGGCGTGGATTTATATCCCATTATTGGATATCAGTTACCCGGTGGTACAGGGCGTGGACGATGAAGTGTATCTGTATCAGTCTTTTGGAAAGCAGAGCAACAGGGCAGGATGTACCTTCCTGGATGCCTATAATAAAAATGACTTTACCAGTATGAGCAACTTTATCTTTGGCCATAACATGAGAAATGGGACCATGTTCGGAAACTTGAAGAATCTGTATCGTTCCCCGGAGGAATTTCCCTGTGCAGAAAATCCCTATATTTATATTTACAGGGAGGACGAAGTCATTCAGTACGAGATTTTTGCCTATCAGTTGATTCACAGAGACAGTAATCTGTATCGGGATATCAATACGGAGGAAGAATATGCTGCCTATACGGAGGAAGTTATGGCAGGTAATATGGAACCGCATGGGAAAATGCCGGATTATGGAGTACATCGGCTGCTGACTTTGTCCACCTGTTCAGGGACAGATGGTCAGAATAGATTTCTGGTGCAGGCAATTGAGAAAGAACGATTTGAAATACAGTGATCTGATACAGAAAATGGGGGAAGAAGATGAGAAAGTATCGTAGAATATGTTGTTTGCTACTATGTATGGCAATGCTGCTTACAGGGTGTGGACAGAACATAACAAATGAAGTAGTTACCAAAGAATCAGATATGGATAAGATACAGATCGGTATGAGTTTTGACTCTTTTGTCATTGAACGCTGGCAGAGAGACAGGGATGTCTTTGTGTCCACGGCAAAAGAATTAGGTGCGGATGTGAATGTTCAGAATGCCAATGGTGATCCGGAAGAGCAGATCTCACAGATCGAGTATTTTATTGAAAAGAAAATGGATGTTATCGTGATCATCAGCATCGACTCTAATCTGTTAAAGGACGTAGTGCAGAAAGCGAAGAACGCGGGAATCAAGGTCATTGCCTACGACAGAATGATCAATGGTGCAGGCGTTGACCTGTACATCTCTTTTGACAATGAAATGGTAGGTACCATGATGGCACAGGCACTGGTGGATGCAGGACTGGAAAATGGGAAAGTGCTGATGCTGTGTGGACCAACCACGGATAATAATGTAAAGTACGTGGATACAGGATTCCGAAAAGTCATGGATGTGAACAATGTGGAAATCGTGGATTCCATGAATGCAGATGGATGGAAGGCAGAACTGGCGGGAAGCTATATCTATGATCATATGGATAGGGTAAAAAGTGTGGATGGCATCATGTGTGGAAATGACAGCATAGCGACCCAGGCGATTCGTGCCCTGGCAGAAAAGCGCATGGCTGGTAAAATGATCGTGGTGGGTCAGGATGCAGACCTGGAAGCATGCCAGAGAATCGTGGAAGGTACACAGCTCATGACTGTGTACAAACCCGTGGAGAAGCTGGCACAGGCAGCCGCAGAGTATGCCATCAAACTTGCCAATGGAGATACCATTTCCGATGCACATACCATGGATGATGAAGGGAAGCAGATTCCCTATGTATTCCTGAAACCCATCGCTGTCACCAGGGAAAACATCGACAACGTCATTATCAACAGCGGATATCACCTGAAAGAAGACGTCTACCTCAACATCCGCCAGTAAACCGGAGACGGCTGCAGTCATCCGCTGTTTTGTTTCAAGACCTGCAAATGCAGCCGCCATACATATTATGAGCACAGTTTAGTGGCAGCCGTGCTCACCGCAGGTGTGACCTTCTCCGTGGTCATGATCATGGTCGTGGTGATGGCACATGGTGTCGGGATCATATTGGAGTTTTCCCTGGAGGAACGAGGTGACCTGTGCGTCAGCATCTCCGGAGGCACCTGGATAGAGTTCTATGCCGGCTTCCTGCAATGCGTTGCGGGCGCCGCCACCGATACCGCCACAGATCAGGACTGTTATTTCTTCGCTCTGGAGGAAACCAGCCAGAGCACCGTGCCCCTGTCCATTGGTATCTACAATTTTCGAAGATTTGATAGAACCATTTTCTGCTTCATATACTTTAAATTGTTCTGTGTGTCCGAAATGCTGGAACACCTGTCCATTTTCATAAGTGACTGCGATTTTCATATTATTTTCTCCTTCTTTTTTTAATGCGTGACATGATTTGCTCTGTCCACACAGGGTGTAATTGCCACCCTGAATCTGTAAAGATGTGCCTTCCACCAGAAATCGGGAAAGCTTTTTCCGGGCAGATGAGTAGAGTGCCTGAATGGTAGTGCGGGATACCCCCATTTGACAGGCAGTTTCCTGCTGGCTTCGATTTGAATAATCGATGAGACGGAGCACCTCATATTCTTCCACAGATAACAGAATCTTGATGGAAGAGTGTTCCGGCACAGTATGAAATTCCGTGTGGGAAGGTCCCCGACATACGAATCTTGATTTGTTCGGTCTAGCCATATGCGCGCCTCTTTCAGATAATTGTTCTTATTTTATAGCAGATACCATATCCAGACAGATGGAACAGTTCACGCTATGGAATATGGTCTGTGATAGTTTCATTATAAAACATTATTAACATATGTCAATAACAAAATGCATGGAAAAACAATGGAATGGGATAATAATTTGTAAAAAAATAAGGAAGACAACAGAAGTTTTGTATGATAAAATACGTAAAATAAGTATGTAAAGTATTACATTTGTCAGACGATAAGAATCCTGCCCGCGAGTAATGACAGTGGAAAAGGAAAAGGAAAACGAGGAGAGCTACATATGCCAGTTACCATCATACCATCATTTATCGCATATTGTTATATCACGGGAATCACACCGGGACCGGCCAATCTATGTTCTCTGTCAGCGGGAATCAGGTATGGGAAAAAGATTGCCCTGCGTCAATGGCGTGGATTATTCGTAGGGTTTTCTACCATTTCCCTGCTCTCCGTCTTAGCAACCTATTTTCTGGGCTCTGTGCTGAATCGGTATGTGAGGGTATTGTCCTGGGTGGGGGCAGCCTATATCTTATGGCTTGCATGGCACATTTTAAGATCTTCCAATATAGAGACGCAGGACGGTGCAGATTTACCCTGTTTCCGCACGGGAATGCTGGTACAGATGACCAATGTGAAGGTGATGGTCTCCTGTGTCACGGCACTGGCTTCCTTCGTACTGCCTTATAACACGTCTTTCTTTGCACTGCTGGCAGCAGGATTATTTCTGCCTTTCACGGGCCCTGTCGCCAATCTGGTATGGCTCTACGCAGGTGCATCTTTACAGAAGCTGTTTTCAGATCACAGAAAAGCGGTGGATCGCGTCATGGCAGTTTCACTGGCACTCTGTGCAGTCAGTATCGTGATGCCACACTGAGGAATAGGTGGAAAATCGGCATGTATACAGTGTGAAATCAAGGAAGTCTGTATTTGGAAAATAGGAAGAATGAAAGCAAACGATGAGGGCGTAATCCGTAAAAGGATACGTCCTTTGTGTGTCGAAGACACGTTGGGCTGCTTCTGGCAATGTAATGGGAGTTGTGATAGAATAAATATAAGATATTACAACATAGAATGATGGAAGAGGCGAGAGCGCACAGATGACAAAAAAACAATTAGTACAGGAAGTAATAGAGCGATTAAAAAAAGAATATCCAGATGCGGGATGCACGCTGGATTATGACCAGGCATGGAAATTATTGGTGAGCGTCAGACTGGCAGCCCAGTGTACCGACGCAAGAGTCAATGTGGTGGTGGAAGGACTGTATGAGAAGTATCCCGATGTAGAGGCTCTGGCAGCAGCACCGGTGGAGGACATTGAGAGGATCGTGCGTCCATGCGGTCTTGGAAACAGCAAGGCGAGAGATATCAGTGCCTGCATGAAGCTGCTGCATGAGACTTATCATGATCAGGTACCGAAGACTTTTGACGAGCTGATGACACTCCCGGGAGTGGGCAGAAAGAGTGCCAACCTTATCATGGGAGATGTGTTCGGGAAGCCGGCCATCGTCACGGATACCCACTGTATCCGCCTCAGCAATCGAATCGGTCTGGTGGACAACGAGAAGGACCCCAAAAGAGTGGAGATGGCATTGTGGAAGATCGTGCCGCCGGAGGAGGGAAATGAACTGTGCCACCGTCTGGTCTACCACGGGCGGGAGGTCTGCACAGCCAGAACGGCGCCCTACTGTGAACGCTGCTGCCTGGCAGACATCTGCAAGAAAAAGGGCGTACAATAAAAAACATAAGAAAAAGGAATGTGAAACAGTCATGAAAAACGCAGCAAGTAATACAACAGAAATATTTAAAAATGCCCCCGTACCAAAGGCGGTCATCAGTAATGTAATTCCATCCATCGTGAGCATGATCATGGTATTGCTCTACAACCTTGCAGATACATTTTTTATCGGACAGACAAAAGATGCCTACATGGTGGCGGCAGTATCCGTTGCCACTCCGGCATTTTTATTTTTTATGGCGGTGGGAATGCTCTTCGGTATCGGTGGGACATCCCTGATATCCCGTATGTTAGGGGAGGGGAAACAGGAGAAAGCAAAGCATACTTCCGCGTTCTGCTTCTGGACAGGAATTACCATCGGCGTGCTGGCCATGATACTGATCTGGATCTTCGTAAAGCCCATCTGTCAGATGGTAGGTGCCAGCAGTGACACCATGGAATATGCATCACAATACCTGAATATCGTAGCGGTGGGGATTCCGTTTTTGATCCTGTCCAATTCCTTTAGCAACATTATCCGCTCGGAGGGAAACGCAAAGATCGCCATGATGGGTATGATCATAGGAAATCTTGCAAACATCATTCTCGATCCCATTATGATCCTGGGATTGCACTGGAATGTGGCAGGTGCGGCAATTGCCACTGTCATCGGTAATATATTATCAGCGGGATTTTATATCAGCCACCTCTTATCCAGGAGAACGATGCTGTCCATCAACCCCAGGGATTATCAGATCAGGGGAGGTATCGCCAGCGGCGTGTTCGCCATAGGAATTCCGGCATCCCTCAACAGTATCCTGCTGAGCACTTCCAACATAGTGATCAATAATCTCATGGTGGCATATGGAGATATGGCTGTAGCAGGACTGGGCGTAGCTATGAAAGTAAACATGATCGTGATCATGCTGCTGATCGGACTGGGAACCGGAATACAGCCCTTACTGGGATACTGTTACGGGGCAGGCAATAAAAAGCGTTATGTGGAGGTTCTGAAATTCTCACTGGCACTGGCATTTGGACTGAGTCTGATCATGACAGTGATCTGCTATTGCGGTGCAGGCCCGCTGGTACATGCTTTTCTGGAAGACGAATCAGCCTATACCTATGGGATGTCATTTGCCAGGATCTATATTTATTCAGGGCCTGTTATGGGCATCCTGTTTGTGCTGATCAATGCCATACAGGCGGCGGGAGCGGCATTTCCGTCGTTGATCCTGTCCATCAGCCGTCAGGGAATCCTGTATATCCCCATATTATTCACCTTCAATGAGGTATTCAGAACAGAGAGAACGCTGGCACTGGCACAGCCGGTCACCGATTATCTGTCAGTCACACTGGCAATTGTGCTGTTCATGGTCACTTACCATAAATATTTTGTAACTATTCAGAGTCAAGCAAATTCATAAAAATATGCGAATCATGCTTGCATGAGTGAGCTGATTTTTGTGAATTTATTTGGCGAAGTAACCACATAAGCAAAAGGAAAGCTTCGAAGAAGCGATTTTGCGCATGGGGTTCTGGATAGTTACAATATTTTAAGCATTTTAAGGAAGCGGAGGCAGAGTCAATGAAAATGAAAAAAGAAAATTTGAAAAGAATGATTATTTTTCTAGTCACCATCTTTCTGTTGATCACGGTGGTGGGTCTGACGTTCTGCACCAGGTATATTGACCTAAAGCTTCGGGAATCCAATAAGAACAGTGCGGTGGATATTGCCGAGATCGTGAAGAATAATTTCCGAATTACGGATGAGGAAGTGCAGTATATGAAGTCTCTGACCTTCAATGAGATGGAGGTGGATGCCATTAACATGCGTCTTATGGATATTGGAAACGATGCGAAACTCCATGTGGCTATCAGCAATATCTATCTGCTGGCACCACTCTCAGAGGATGAGGTCAAGTATCATACGGATGAATCCAATGCTGCATTTTTTGGATATGATATAAATACACCATTGGATGGCATCTGGCTCCTGAATGGTAAGATTGATGAAAATGGGAAGTTCCAGGCAGCGCAGAGAGAGGATATCTATCGCTATACCCACCTCACGGAGGAAGAGCGCATCGCCATGAAGGAACAGGAATCCTTTGGGGAGTTCACCACGGATGCCTGGGGAACCTTCATCACCGGTTATACGCCAATCTATACGGCGGAGGGCAATTTCGTGGGCTTGCTGGGCATCGATATGGATCCGGATAAATATCAGCAGGATGTTCACAGTATGATCGTGGTTCTCATGGAAATGTTTTTTGTCACCTGTTTTGCGCTGATTGGGTTGTTCTTATTTCTTTATTTCAAATATACGGAGGTGGAGAAAGCTAAATTATATTTTGATTTCTATTCCCGTATGAGTCATGATATGCGGACTCCCATGAATGGTATTATGGGCATGGTGAATCTGGCAGAGTCGGAGGAGGATGTGACGGTGCTTCATCGGTATTTTGAAAAGATAGGGGAATCCAGTGAATACCTCCTTCATCTGATTAATGATACATTGGATGTGAGCCGTATCAGCAGTGGGAAGATGACTCTGCATATGGAACAGGTGAAGTACAGTCACATTCTGGAAAACATTACGGATATGATAGCAGAGTCAGCGGCGCAGCATCATATTACTTTTGAGAAAAATAATATAAATATTGAAAAAGACGAGCGGGTCTTAATGGATCCGGTTCGTTTCAAACAGATCTTTGTGAATCTGCTGACCAATGCCATCAAATATACACCCACAGGGGGAAATATAAGCTTTACGGCAGAATGTGTGGAAAGAAGCAAAGATATGGTAAATTTCCAGTTCAGGGTAGTGGATACAGGGGTGGGAATGAGTGAAGACTACGTGAAGAAATCTCTGTATGAGCCATTTTCCCAGGAGCACAATAACATGACAGATAACTACGCCGGTTCCGGACTTGGGCTATCCATCACCAAGAGTCTGGTGGCACTGATGGGCGGTACCATTAGTGTACAGAGTGAGGTGGATCATGGAACTATCTTTACGGTAGAGTTGAACTTTCATGTAGTCAGTGAGGACACATATGTGGAAGAGAAAGAACGGGATCAGGGACAGGAACAGAGGAAAAGCCTGAAGGGTGTCAGGATCTTACTCTGTGAGGATCACCCCATGAATGCCCAGATCGCCCAGAAACTTCTGGAAAAAGAGGGATGTGAGATCACCCTTGCAGAGAATGGGAAAATAGCGGTGGAACGATTCCGGGAATCGGCATATGATACATATGATGTGATTCTCATGGATATCAGAATGCCGGTGATGGATGGCCTCGCGGCGACGAAGACGATTCGCGGTCTGGATCGTCCGGATGCTGTGACAGTGCCCATTATCGCCATGACAGCCAATGCATATACGGAGGATATGGAGAACACCAGAGCAGCAGGCATGAATGCGCATCTATCGAAACCAATCCAGGTAAGAACCTTATATAGCACCATAGAATCTATGATCAAGGAGAAGAATAATGAAACCAAAAAAACAGTATTATGAGAATATCTCAAAGAGCATTATCAAAGGGCTGGAGAAACGCCAGATGGAAGGGTATTACTGTCCGGATCGTGAAAGTGCAGTGAAGCTTGCACTGGAATTAATGCCGGAGGGTTCCAGCATTGGATGGGGCGGCTCCCTGACCCTGACAGAGACAGGACTCATGGACGCCATCAGAAACAGTGACTATGAGATCATCGACAGAGAAACCGCCAGTACACCGGAGGAGCAGAGGAAACTTTATGGAGAGATCTGCTGCAGTGATTTTTTCCTCATGAGTACCAATGCCATCACTGTGGATGGAGAATTGATCAATATTGACGGTCGGGGAAACAGAGTTGCTTTTCTTTGCTTCGGACCTCAGAATGTCATCGTATTTGCAGGGATGAATAAAGTCGTGACGGATGTGGAAGCAGGCTTATCCCGTGCACGCAATATGGCAGCACCGCCAAACACTGTCCGCCTGAATAAGAAGACACCGTGCTCAGTGACGGGTAAATGTGGAGATTGTTTTTCACCGGACTGCATCTGCAGTCAATTTGTGGTGACCAGGCGCTCCGGTGTGCCAAATCGTATCAAAGTAATCCTGGTAGGAGAAGAACTGGGATATTAAAAAGGATCTAAGGCTTATGACAATGCATAGACAGAAAGCGGATTCCATGGAGACCATGGAGATCAAGAGACCGGACCAGTTGCTTTCCTATTTCAGGAGGGAGCTGGTTCCTCTTTTTATCGTGTTTCTCACAGGAATGATCTACAATATAGGACTCACGGCTACGCCCTTTTTTGAAGGGCAGTTGGTACAGCGATTATACGACATCATCAAAGGGGAAAAGACCATAGGAACGATGTTTTTTTTGGCGACCCTCTATATAGTCATTATCCTGTTCGTCCAGGGGGCCCGTGCACTGAAACGGTATTACGTGAGAAAATTTGCCAATAATACCAGCCGCAATATGCGCCATATGCTCTACAATCAACTGGTGCACAGCAGTAAAAAGGAATTGAATGAGGATACGGTGGGCACCCTTATGACCAAAGCGGTGGCAGATGTAGACGCCTGTGTGGAGGGCATGCGTAAATTTACCACGGAGGTGTTCGATACGGGAGTTGCGTTGGTGTCTTATCTGGTCATGCTGTTTCTATATGACTGGAGACTGGCATTGCTGTCATCGATGTTCACCCTGGTGGCATATGTCATCGCCGAGAAGATGAAAACAGTGGTATATCGCTATCATACCGCTTACAAAAAATCCGCAGAAAATCTGGAGGATGCCACCATGGATCGGGTGGAAAATGCCATTACCTATCGTGTTTTCGGGCAGGAAAATGCCAGGGATCTGGAATATGAAAAGAGTCTTACGGACTACGAGAAAAAGGCGGTGATGGCAAATATCTGGGAAAATACCTTACGTCCTATTTATTACATTCTATCCATGACCGGAGTAGTGAGTATTATCTATTTTGGTGCCGGAAATGTCATGGGTACAGGATGGACGACGTGGGATATTGCGGCATTTACCACGTTCCTTTCCTGCTTTACCAAGATGGCACAGAAATCCTCAAGAGCGGCGAAGCTTTTCAATGCGGTACAGAAAGCACAGGTGTCCTGGAAACGGATCAAGCCATTGATGAAAGCGTATGTGAAAGTGGATGAGCAGACGGAGAAAGTTTTTGGACAGAGGATCACACTTACGATGGATCACATAACATTTTCTTATGAGCCTGGGAAAACGATTATCCGTGATCTGTCTTTTCATGCAGAGCCGGGAGAGGTGATCGGGATCACAGGAGAGGTGGCATGCGGAAAGTCTACTTTGGGAAAATTATTTCTGGGGGAGGAAGCGTACCAGGGAAATATCCTGATAGGGGATAGAGAACTTCGTACCTTCAGCGACTATGAGCGGAATCAGTATATCTCTTATATGGGTCATCAGCCGGAACTGATGAGTGATACCCTGCAGGAAAATATTGCCATGGGTGGTAAGGAAAGTGTTACCTCCTATTTACAGGCAGTGTGCCTGGAACAGGAGGTGGATGAGATGCCGGAGGGCAGTCTCACCCATATGGGCAGCAGTGGCACGCGCTTCTCCGGGGGACAGCAGGCGAGAGTGGCACTTGCCAGGACTTTATACCACAAGCGCAGGGTATTGGTACTGGATGATCCGTTCTCGGCGGTGGATCAGAAGACGGAGCAGAGGATCATGGCACATCTGAGGCAGATGAATCAGGATAGTATTCTGTTATTGATTTCCCACAGGGTGACTTTATTTCCCACATTTGAACAGATCATATGGATGGAGAAGGGCAGATGCTATGTGGGAACCCACCAGGATCTCATAAGAGATCATGAAAATTATGCAAAGATCTTCCATGCACAGCAGGCAGGAGGTGACTTGGATGAAGCATAGGAGGAATGATATAGAAAATCACAAAAAGAAGTATCATGGTCTGCAAAGGGTGATCATGGGCGTGATCCTTCGGTCTAAATGGTTTTCCATGCTATTACTTTTCTGTATGATGGGCTCTGTGGTGTTCACATTGATTCCACCCCTGGTATTGGAACGGGTCGTGGATGGACTTACAGTGGGTGCATCTGTCACCTTACAGCTTGCATTTCTGTATTTTGGAACGTTGGTTATCTCAGGGCTGCTGGATGCGGTGAAGGAGATGCTGATCACTATTTTCGGGCAGAAGATCACCCACGGTCTGCGAAGTGAGATGTGTCATAAACTGTCCCATATCCATGCCTCCTATTTTATCCAACAGGAGTCGGGGAAGACTACCTCCAGAATGGTCAATGACGTGGACACTGTGGAGCAGTTATTTACCCAGGGTATCATTGGTATGGGCGTGGATGTATGCAAAGTGCTGAGTATTATCGTCGTCATATTTACCAAGAGCAGGGGACTGGGCGTATTGCTGCTAATCACAGCACCCATCCTGTTTCTCATCACCCGTATCTTTCAGCGAAAGATGCTCACGGCCCAGATGAAAAATCGTGTTGCCATAGGGAAGGTCACCAAATTCATACCGGAGACCATCGCCAATATCCGCACCATTCATTGTCTGGTGAAGGAAAAATATATGGAGGATCGCTATGATGAAAGCATTCAGGAGAGTTATCATGCAGTGAACAGAGCCAATATCTATGATTCCCTGTATTCCCCTATCGTCATGCTCATCAGAGCAGTATTGGTGGGCACATTGATGGTATTGTCCGTCATGAATGGGCAGGCACAGCAGTTCTTTGGCATGTCTGTGGGAACAGCCGTCGCCATCATCGCCTATGTGGGCAAAGTATTCGCCCCCATCGAGAGCATCGGCATGGAGATACAGAACATCCAGTCCGCAGTGGCAGGTGTGAAGCGTATCAATGAGCTGCTGGAGGAACGGGAAAAGCCACAGATGGCTGATGAGGTACAAAAGGAAAGATGGATAGATGAAAATGAAGAATTAAGAAAACGAGTACAGATGCCTACTGAGGCGAAAAGAGATAATAAATGGAAGGAACAGATGCAGAGGACGACGCAGACAGATGAACCGCGGACAAGCGGTGTGGCATTTTCCCAGGTGACATTCAGTTATGACGGGGAACAGACCATTCTGGAGGAACTGTCACTCTCCATTGCACTGGGAGAGCATGTTACACTGGCAGGCAGGACAGGGGCTGGGAAAAGTACAATTTTTCGATTGCTCTTAGGTCTCTATGCGCCCCAAAAAGGCTCCATCTACGTCATGGGCAGAAGGGCACATGAGATTCCGGATCAGGAGAAGCGAAAGATATTTGGCTATGTGGAACAGTCCTTCCACATGATAGCTGGAACTGTGGCAGATCAGATCTCTCTTCATGACGATGCCATTACCATGGAACAGATTCAGGCAGCGGCGAAGCTTGTGGGATTGCACCAACAGATTCTGCAATTGCCTGAAGGGTACCAGAGTCAATGCAAGCGTGAGCTATTCTCCCAGGGGCAGTTTCAACTCCTGTCCATAGCAAGAGCCGTGGTGGCAGATCCGCAGATCATGCTGCTGGATGAGATCACCGCGAATCTGGATTCCGTCACAGAGCAGAAAGTGCTGGAGGCTTTGGAACGCGCAGCGTCCGGAAGAACCGTGATATCCATTTCCCATCGGCTGTATGAGAGAGAAAATAACAGAATGATCATGATTGAATCATGATTAGATGTCATAAGATACAAATTGACAAATGGATATAATATGGATATTATGATTATATAGAACCATATTGTATCATATTGATTTGGGGGGAGGATATTATGACGTTATCACAATTACAGTACTATCGAAAGAAAAACGGCTATTCCTATGGGAAGCTTGCGGAACTTTCAGGGGTACCATTAAGTACGGTCCAGAAAATATTCGGCGGTATCACAAAGACACCAAGATATGAGACGATTCAGGCGTTGGAAAAGGTTTTGATTCCTGAGGAAAAAGGGAATTACATGGAAGAGCAGGAGAAGAGTCAGCCGATGGATGTGGTGAGAGAACAGCATTTTTATAATGCTACTTCAGAGGCTCGTAAACAGAAAGAACTGCACACATTGGAGGATTATTATGCGCTGCCGGAGGAGATGCGGGTGGAGCTGATAGATGGGGTATTTTTCGAGATGACGGCTCCCAGGACTTCTCACCAGACGATTACAATGGAAGTGTGTATGGCACTTAGTATCTTTATCACATCTAAAAATGGGGAATGTGTTCCATTTGCAGCACCCACGGATGTACAGCTGGACTGCGATGAGTACACGATGATACAGCCGGATGTGCTGGTGGTATGTGACAGGAGCAAGATTACAGGGCCCTGCATTGTGGGTGCTCCTGATTTTATCGTGGAGGTGTTATCAAAATCTACCAGGAAAAAAGATATGACGCTCAAATTGACGAAATATGTAAATGCGGGAGTGCGGGAATATTGGATGATAGATTTGGAAAAAGAAAGAATCCTCGTATATGATCTGAAAAACGAGGATTCCCTTTTAACGATTTATGGTCTGGAGGATCAGATACCAGTGCGTATCTTCGAATGCGAACTTGTGATTGATTTTGCACAGATCATGAAGCGGATTATAGTTCGGTAAGAATCTTACCGGCGTGGCTTTTGATGGCATTGAAGCTTTCCTTACTGATGACATGCTCGATCTTGCAGGCATCTTCCCCGGCGATTTCCTCCGGCACACCCAGATGTGTGAGACAGCGGGTGAGGATCTGGTGGCGCTCATAGATCATTTCTGCAATTTCGCGCCCTTCATCGGTCAGATAGATAAAGCCTGAATCAGTGACGGTGATCTGATTTTTTTCACGCAGGTGTTTCATAGCGATACTGATACTTGATTTTTTAAAACCCAGCTCCACGGAAATATCCACAGAGCGGACAACAGGCAATTTTTTGCTCAATATTAGAATAGTTTCTAAGTAATTTTCAGCGGATTCATTTTTATTCATTGTGACGTTCCTTTCTACTCCCTATGTATCGGATTATTCCTTTGATGACGGGATAAATATACAAAATACACATATGAAATATACATATGAAATACAAGGTCAAGTATACAATCATAAGGATCTGTATGTTTGACCTTGCACTATTTATATAATCTGGACGAACTGTAATTAAGTCATATTAACCTTAGGAACTTTATTACTGCGTGTTGTACATTTGATTCTCAAATATACAACATATAACGTTATGCTTTTTCAGTACTTAAGACACAGATTACTATGTAACCATATATTAACCCTGGCAGAGTCTGGAAAAACTTCGATTATCATTCCATTTACGTGACGCTGCTTTGTTGCGTATAGTATAGCACAAAATAGTAGAAAGAGAAACAGAATTTAATCATTGGATAATTTTATCTGAAATCCCAGGTCATGGAGTAACTGGATGTCCGTCTCAATGGTGATACCTGCGGTGGTGAGCATGTCCCCGGAGATGGCAGCATTGGCGCCGCTGGTGAAGCAGGATTCTCCTTTGTCCCCCACAAGTCCACGTCCACCAGCCAGGCGGATAGCACCATCCGGTATGAGAAAGCGGAAAAGGGCTACACAGCGGCAGGCTTCCTCGCGAGTCAGAGGTTTATGATGTTCGTAAGGCGTGCCGGGAATAGGATTCAGAAGGTTTACTGGGATGGATTTTACGCCCAGTTCCCTTGCAGTGAGCACCATATCGATACGGTCCTCCATGGTCTCGCCCAATCCCAGAATACCACCGGAGCAGATGGAAAGTCCGGCATTCTTAGCCGCTTTCAAGGTCGCGATCTTTTCCTCATAGGTATGTGTGGTACAGACCTCTGGAAAATAGCGTTGTGAGGATTCCAGATTGCAGTGTACCCGGGAGGCACCAGCGGCTTTTAACTTACGGAACTGTGCTTCATCCAGCAGTCCCAGGGAGATACAGACCTCTATGGAGACTTCCGATTTGATGGCGCGGATGCTTTCACAGAGCGCATCTACTTCTGTATCTGATAATCGTTTTCCGGAAGTGACGATGGAGTAACGGAGAACGCCTCTTTTGGCATTTTGCGCTGCACCTGCCACCAGTTCCTCGGTGGAAAGCAGAGGATAGGACTCCAGATCATCGCTCTGGTAGTGGACACTTTGGGCACAGTATTTGCAGTCCTCGGAGCACCTGCCACATTTGCCATTCACGATGGTACACAGATCGAAGCCATCGCCACATTTCAACTGGCGGATCTCATTTGCAGCGGCTGTGAGTGCAGACAGATCCTCAGTGGATAACGCTATTGCCTCCTCCTTTGTGATCCATTCATCCCGAAGTACTTTTTCTTTTAATGTATCGATGTTAGTCATGTTAGTCATGATAATGATTTCCTTTCTGCAATGTTCTGCAATATATACCAATGGTACAGATTTACTTTATCCGCATGTTTAATTAATTATAAAATATCCTATCATATGAGCAGAAAATGTCAACTAATAAAATACATTGGTTAACATTTAGCTACGGGTAATATAATGCTGATGGTAAACTTAGGGAAACATAGAAACATGCAAACATAGAAACATGGAATTATAGAAACATGCAAACATAGAAACATAGAAACATGGAATCATAGAAACATGGAATCGTAGAAGCATACAATCATAGAAACATGCAAATATATAAAAATGCAAAGATAAACACAGAAAATGAATAAATCCCGGCATCGTGATTCCTCTACAAGGAGGTCTGCTTTCGATAGGCAACAGGGGACATGCCGGTTTCCCTGCGAAAGACCTGGGCAAAATAGGACTGGGAGGAAAATCCCACAGAGAGCGCAATCTGGGAGATGGAATAATCCGTGGTGAGCAGCAGTGTCTTTGCCTCAGATACACGTTTTTGTATGAGATAACGGATAGGGGATATGCCAGTGTAACGGGTGAAGACATGTGCCAGATAGTATTTGTTCATATGAGCTGTTTTGGCAAGTGTATCCAATGTGATGGGATCTGCGTAGTTGGAATCCAGATAATGCTGGATCTGCAGACATTCTTTTGACAGTTGGATATCGATAGCATTATTGATGGTCAGGTGTTGACGGCGCATAATATGAATCAGCAGTACCTCCAGCAATTTTTCACAGACATCACTGTAGTGCTCCTGCTTTTTCAGAGTCTCTTCCAGGATCTGCCTGATGAGAAAGAATATTTCTTTATTTTTCCCATGGTAACTGTAATGGGCGTAATCCTCCGAGAAGGAAAGTCCCTGGATGCCAAGGACGATATATTCCAGAGGCTCCTGGTGATAGGAACGCTCCGTGTGGGTTATCTGCGGATTCACAATGATCAGATCATCAGGTTCGATCATGAAATGCGTATCGCTCACTTCAAAGGAACCCTTTCCGCCCACCACGTAGAAAAGCTCACTGAAAGGGTGGGTATGTCGGATGCTCTGCCAATCCCCCTCATATTTGGAGGTGGAGATGTAGAGAAAATGTAGTGCCTCCTCAGGCTGAGAGGGTACTTCTGCGTCATATCTTCGATTTCCCATATAGCTGCTCCTTATCCTATGATCAATGATATGTTGTTGGGGAAGATGTCCTGTCGTAATGATTTTCATCATTATTTCATTTCCAATAACATTATCATGTTGCGCATATAAAAGCAAGATATATAAAATGCAAAGCAATAAATCCATTGTCCAACAGGAAGGATAGAATTATACTCAACATATAGAATCAATGCAGAAGATTAACACAGGAAACAGTGTAAGAAATCAATACAACGCAACAGGACAAATGTAAAACAGGCTGATGTTCAAGTATAAGGAAGGTATGAATATGGGAAAAACAAAAGGAAGAGTAACACTGCCAAGTGAAACAAATTTTTTGAAAGAGACACAGGAAATCATGGATCGCTGGGGGGCGGATGCCATCAGGGACAGTGACGGAACAAAGTTATCAGAGGATATCAAGCAGCTGGACGCAAAGATCTATACTACATATTTTGTATCCAGAGGGCATAATGAGCACGCTGAGAAACATATGGATGAGTGCCAGCAGCTGTACCTCCTGTCCAGATACTGCACAGCCCATGGAGATACCATATCAATCTCCTATATGGATGGATATTATAAGGAACAGATCATGCCTGATCTTCGTCACGATCCCAAGGAGTGGTGGGAAGTGATGGATCGTACAGTAGATGAGATCATTTCACCGGAGAAATGGGAATTGGATGGGGAAAATAACATTGTGACTATAAAGGATGCGAAGCCTTTCCATGCCTATACGGTATCTTTTCTGGCATATGCTATCTGGGACCCCACCCAGATGTACAATCATATTACCAACAACTGGGGAGACAAACCCCATGACATTCCTTTCGATATCAGAGGAACTGCCTCCGGCACTTTTGCCAGAGAATACCTGGAGCAATGGCTGAAAGAGAATCCGGACACGGACGTGGTACGTTTCACCACATTTTTCTATCACTTTACGTTAGTGTTCAACGACCAGGCGAAGGAAAAATTCGTGGACTGGTTCGGTTATGGTGCCAGTGTGTCCGCAGATGCCCTTCTCGCCTTTAAAAAGGAAAAAGGATATCGTCTCCGTCCGGAGCACTTGATCAATCAGGGGTATTACAACAGTACCTTTAAAGTACCATCCAGGGAATACCGGGATTATATGGACTTTATCCAGCGTTTTGTGGCGATGAAAGCCAAAGAACTGGTGGATATGGTACATGCGGCAGGCAAGGAAGCCATGATGTTCCTGGGGGATAACTGGATCGGTACAGAGCCCTACGGAAAATATTTCAATGAGATAGGACTGGACGCAGTGGTAGGAAGTGTCGGCGGCGGTGCTACCTTACGACTGATATCGGACATTCCTCATGTAAAATATACGGAGGGCAGATTCCTGCCATACTTTTTCCCGGACACCTTTTATGAGGGAAATGATCCCTGTATCGAAGCAAGGGAGAACTGGATCAGTGCCAGACGTGCTCTGTTCAGAAGCCCTGTGGACAGAATTGGCTATGGCGGTTACCTGAGCCTGGCATATAAATTCCCGAAATTCGTGGATTATATCGAGGAAGTGGCGGATGAATACCGTATGCTCTATGATAACGTGAAGGCTGGAAAGCCTTATGCGGGACTCAAAGTAGCGATCTTAAATGCATGGGGAAAACTACGTTCCTGGCAGTGCTTTATGGTGGCGCATGCCCTGTGGTACAAACAGATCTACTCTTATCTAGGCATTCTGGAATCCCTGAGTGGTGCCAGCGTGGATGTGGAATTTATCAGCTTTGATGATATCAAAGAGCATGGAATCCCGAAAGATATTGATGTGATTATCAATGCGGGAGACGGCGGAACTGCATTCTCCGGAGATACCTATTGGGCAGATGAGGAGATTGTCACCATGATTCGCCAGTGGATCTATGAGGGTGGCGGCTTCGTAGGTGTGGGAGAGCCAAGCGCATATTTGCAGAATGGTCATTACTTCCAATTATATGATGTGCTGGGAATTGATAAAGAGATGGGATACACCCTCTCCACGGATAAATATTTTACAACAGTTTCGGAGAAGCACTTCATCACGGAGGATCATGCGGGGGATACTTCTGACTCCAAATCCATGGCATATGACTTTGGTGAGAGCATGAAAAATGTGTACGCCCTGTCTGGTGATACAGAGATTTTAGAGTACTCCAACGGGGAGATTCACGTGTCTTCCAATGATTATGGCAAGGGACGCGGCGTCTATATCGCGGGACTTCCCTACAGCTTTGAGAATACCAGACTCCTGATGCGAAGCATGTATTATGCAGCTCACCAGGAGAGCAATTATAAAAAATGGTATGCGGATGATATTTACTGTGAAGTACATGCATATCCAGCAGCGGGTCAGTATGCAATCGTGAATAATTCGGATAAGCCACGCACCACCACTGTCTATGATGGCGCAGGAGTCCGTGAGACATACGATCTGGGTGTAGGAGAGGTTATCTGGAAAACAATCAATCCGTAATATGTGACGTATATGTGAAATATAGAAATAATGGATAACAAGAATAAAGGCCATCTACATGTATGCAAACATGGAAAATGGTCTTTTTTCTTCGGATAATTTATGATACTATATAGACGATATAAATAGATAAAGTCAACATGTGAACAACGTACAGGAGAGGGGACACGGTGTAAAATGGAAAATCAGAATCCACCGGAAGGACATTCAACGGGTCACAAGAGACGTGTCCGATATAAAGGTACACATCCCAGAAAATTTGAAGAAAAATATAAGGAACTGCAGCCGGAAAAATATGCAGATACTGTTGCCAAAGTCATCAGGAAGGGCAGTACACCGGCGGGAACCCATATCTCCATTATGGTAAAGGAAATATTGGATTTTCTACAGATACAGCCGGGACAAAAGGGACTGGATGCCACATTGGGGTATGGAGGGCATACCAAAGCAATGCTGCAATGTCTGGAAGGCAGGGGGCATATGGTGGCACTGGATATTGACCCCATCGAAAGTGGGAAGACGAAAGAGCGGTTGGAAAATCAGGGCTTCGGGGAAGGAATCCTTACCATCAAGCTACTGAACTTCGCCAATATCGATGAAGTGGCAAAGACACATGGTCCCTTTGACTTCATGCTGGCAGATCTCGGGGTATCCTCCATGCAGATCGATAATCCAAACCGTGGATTTTCTTATAAAGTGGAAGGTCCTCTGGATCTGCGCCTGAATCCGGAAAAAGGGGAATCCGCCTCGGAACGTCTGCATCATGTGACGGAGGAAGAACTGGAAGGGATGCTCTGGGAAAATGCGGACGAACCCTATGCGTCAGAGATTGCAAGGGCAGTGATGACCCAGATACGACGGGGCAATAAGCTGGCGAGTACCACAAGCCTGCGGGAGATCATAGAACATACATTATCAGAGATTCCGGAGATTAAGAAACTGAGTCTGGAGAAACAGAAGGAAACCATAAAAAAGTCCTGTCAGAGAACATTTCAGGCAATTCGCATTGATGTGAACAGTGAATTCGAAGTGCTGGAAACCTTTTTGGAAAAACTGCCAGAGGTATTGGCGTCAGGTGGAAGAGTTGCGATATTGACCTTTCACTCGGGGGAAGACAGATTGGTGAAGAAGTCATTTAAGCGATTTCAGAGAGAGGGCGTTTACCGGGAGATATCTACAGATGTGATCCGCCCATCTAAGGAAGAGTGCCTACAAAATGGACGAGCCCGATCCACGAAAATGAGATGGGCAGTGAAAGCTTAGAACAGGGAAGTATTTTGCAAAAGAATGGAGACAAGAGATGAAAGATCAAAAAGAAGTAATGCAGGTGTTGGAGCAGTGGGGCGTACCCATACAGGAGACGATGGAACGCTTTCTCAATGACGAAGAGTTTTACATGGAGTGCTTACAGGACTTTATGCAGGATGGAAATATGCAGGTATTGGAGACGGCATTGAGAGCAAAAGATTATTCCGCAGCCTTTGATGCCAGCCATACACTAAAGGGTGTAGCTGGAAATCTTGGATTATTACCCTTGCTCAATGTGATTGTTGAGATCGTGGAACCGCTCAGGAGAAAAGAGTATGATAATCTGGAGGAAGAATATCAGAATATTCAGAAAATCATGAATGAACTGAGAGAGAAAATAGGTGCATAGCATTGCGGTATGCACCTCATTCTATTTTAGTCCTCCCAGGGACGAATCCGGTAGGTGACGCAAAGGTCGTCACAGATTCTCTGACACTGTGATTCCTCCTCAGAGGTGAGGGTGGTGGACACCGTGGTAAGGATTACCTGTGGGACATATCGCTTACTGTTCTTTGCAAAGTCCAGCATTGCCTGGAAGGAAATGTCACCAAATTTACTGCGGACAAGGTTGTGATATTTCTGCTGATTTGGCGTGTTCAGGCTGATGGACAGAGTATCGATGAGTCCTTTCAGTGATGGGGTGATATCTTTGTGATGAATCAGGTCACCAAGTCCGTTGGTGTTGATGCGGATAGACATAGCATAATGTTCCTTCACGTAAGCGGCTACTTTCAGGAGCAGATCCAGACGTTCGGTAGGTTCTCCGAAGCCACAGAAGACCAGTTCCTGATATTGGGCTAATTTTGCAGGGCCAATTGCCTGAAAAGCAGCGATCACTTCGTCAAAGTCAGGCTCATGCTCCAGCCACAGAGAGTCGGACTGTTCCATATGATCCCTGGTCTGTCGCAGACAGAAGGTACAGGAACAGGGACATTTGTTGGTGAGATTTACATAGAGATTATCATGTACTTCATATAAGATCGTCATAGATTTATGCATAGTTCATACCTCATTTCGTTTATTGTGTTAGTGCACTGTCTTCGAAAATTAATCCTTCGTATATGTAGCAGCTATTTAAGTTACCATATACTGGCAGCGTCTATCACATGAGAGATGGCATATATTTCATGTGATAGGAAATTACGAATTAGAATTATCGCAGACTTCCCAGCAATTCTTCAAAGCATACCCCATCTGTAGTGGGAATATCCAGTTCCATGGAGCGCAGGATACACTTTTTGATGAAGCGGGATGCTTTTTTCACGGAAAGCTGGAAATTCACGCCGTTCACAGCATCCGCAGCCACGATGGAAGCGAAGATATCCCCTGTGCCGGAACGCTCGGTGCCCACACGATGCACTTTGATAACGCTGGGTGCGTGATTCACTTCATAGCATAGATTTGCTACATAACTCTTCTGGGGAATCCCTGTGATCACGATTCTGGAGGGACCCTGTTCGGACAGTTTTTCAGCCATTTCTTCTATTTCTTTGATCTTCCACTTTTCCTTATAAGGCGTATCCGTCAGGATGCAGGCCTCTGTAATATTGGGGGTGAGGATATCCGCATATTTTACAAGCTCCTTCATGCGCTGACACATCTTTGGTGTATAGGTGGAATAGGGTTTTCCATAATCCCCCATGACAGGGTCTACCAGTACCAGCGTTTCTTTTTTCTTAAAAGTGCGGATAAAGTCGCTGACAATCTGAATCTGTTTTTCGGAGCCAAGGAAACCGGTACAGATGCCATTGAATCGAAGATCCAGTTTTTCCCAGTTCTCAATATAGGGAATCATCTGCTCTGTAAAATCTTCCATAAAATAATTCTCAAAACCAGTATGATTGGAGAATATGGAAGTAGGAAGTGCGCAGCACTGTACTTTCATCACACTGATGATGGGAAGAGCGACCGCGATGGAACAACGTCCAAAGCCGGACATATCATTGATAAGTGCTATTTTTTTCTGATTGTTATGGGACATAGAAAAGCCTCTTTCTTCATAGAATGTTATGATACCAGGGTCAAAAGTTCATGCGTTTCGTGCTCGCACGAAAAAGGATGAATTTGGGACCCTTAAAACATGAGAAAGTAGCCCGATCAGGGCGGATTTCGAATGTTTTTAGGATTATGAAAGCACGAAGTGCGAAATAATCCGTAAGTATCAAGGGGCAAAACACCTTTTGACCCTTACACCATAGTATATGGAGTTTAGTATAACAAAAACTGGCTGTAAAAAAATAGCCAGTTTTTGTTATTATAAGCATACCAGTGCACGCCTATATCACAGAAGGTCAAAATATGTTACACTGTTATACAAAGCAGAGATGGTAGAAAGCAGAAAAGACAGAAAGCAGAGAAAGATTAAATAAAGAAAGATTAAATAAAGAAAGATTAAATAAAGAAAGATTAAATAAAGAAAGATTAAATAAAGAACAGAAGAACAGATAAAAATCAGATGGAAATAAGACAAAAGACAGATAAAATCAGACAAAATAAGATAAAGAAGGGTAAGTATTACATGGGAAAAGAATCACATCAGATAAATCATAGGAGTCAAATAGATCAAACATGTGAAATGGAAGATCAAACAGCGGCATTTACCGACTACGGGCTTACGTCAGACATCCTGGAATCCCTGCAGATTCTGGGCTACATGGAACCTACCAGGATACAGCAGAGCGTCATACCGGCAGTGCTGTCAGGAAGGGATGTGGTAGGAAGATCACAGACGGGGAGTGGCAAGACCGCAGCATTCGGAATCCCCCTTTGCCAATTGGCAGACTGGAGTGAGAATAAACCTCAGGCAATAGTGCTGGAGCCTACCAGAGAATTGACGGTACAGGTCAAAGAAGAGCTGTATCATATCGGACGGAAAAAAAGATTGAAGATACCGGATGTATTTGGTGGATTCCCCATAGATAAGCAGATCCAGACTTTAAAGCAAAAGTCACATATCGTGGTGGGAACACCGGGAAGAGTGATGGATCATGTGCGGAGAGGCAGCCTGGATCTGTCCAAGATCAAACGCGTGGTCATTGACGAAGCGGATCTGATGCTGGATATGGGATTTCTGGAGGAGGTGCGGGAGATTCTGAGCCATATTCCAAGGGAGCGTGTATTACTGTTATTTTCAGCCACGTTAGGGGAAGAACTCCACCGACTGATCCAGGAATATTTGCGGGAACCCATCGTCATAGAGATCGATGAATCACAGGAGGCACGTGCGGATATCCGTCAGGAACTTTATCACACTTCCAATGAAGAAAAGTATGAGCTTTTCCTGAAATTGCTGGAACGGGAAGATCCAGACAGTTGTATGATCTTCTGCGGTACCCGGGAGATGGTGAATGTCCTGTGCCGGAAGCTGCGGAGGGATGGTGTGAAATGTGGCATGATCCATGGAGAGATCGATCAGCAGGATCGCATTCGAACGGTGGAAGGGTTCCGGGAGGGCAGATTTCCTTATCTGATCGCCACGGATGTGGTGGCGAGAGGCATCGATTTCCAGGATCTCTCCCTGGTGTTCAATTATGATTTTCCCACAGGAAGGGAGACCTATGTGCATCGGATCGGACGTACCGGCAGAAATGGTAAATCGGGAACTGCCATCAGTCTTTTTACAGAGGAAGATCAGCACATGAAGGAGATGATCGAACGGTATGTGGGATATGAACTTCCTGTAATGACACCGGAAGAAAATCGTGAAGATACAGGAAAATACTGGAATACATGGGAGAGAAATGAAGCTTTTTGGAAACGTCAGACAGACCGTCCGGTATTAAAGGAGAGAAAGGGTGCAGGCTTTCAGCGCACCATTACCAGGCTGTCCATCGGAGGTGGCAAAAAGAGCAAGATGCGTGCAGTAGATATCGTGGGCAGTATCTGCAGCATACCTGATATGACACCGGAGGATATCGGTGCCATTGACGTGCGGGACAGTCTCACTTATGTGGAAATTCTCAATGGAAAAGGGAAAAAAGTACTGGATGCCCTGCAGGGGAAGACCATCAAAGGAAAGCTGCGTAAGGTGCGGGAAACGAGAAATATCTGACAAACCCTACAAAGTATGCTATACTATAGAAGCGTAAAGACCGCTTCCACGTAGAATATTCATACGTTGGAAGCGATCTTTTGAAAAGGAGTAAAGCGAAGAATGCTGCATTTCGATGCGCATTTTAGTAAAGTTTTGGTTGCAATTTGTGTCCGTGTTCTCTATAGCGGATGATGTGAAAGGTATGGTCAGGTAGATGTTTGAAGTAGGCGATTATGTAGTATATGGAAACAATGGTGTATGTCAGGTAGAGTCAGTTGGACCTATTAAGATGCCGGGCGTTACAAAAGAGCGTCTTTATTATACATTGACAATTCATTGTGCTCATGGAGGAAAAGTGTTTACTCCTGTGGACAGTGACAAGGTACGGATGCGTTCCGTTATGAGCAAAGATGAGGCGAAGGGACTTCTGAACAGTATCCCTGAGCTTTCCACATTTCCCAGTGTAGATCAGAGGAAGAGCGAGGCTGTTTACAGAGGTGCATTGCAGTCAGGAAACTGCATGGAGACGCTGAAGGTGGTAAAGACATTGCAGAACAGGAAAAAAGAGCGTCAGGCTGAGGGCAAGAATATGAATGTATCCGATGAAAAATATCTTCGTATCGCCACCACAGAATTATACGGAGAACTTGCCATGGCATTGGATATGGATATTACTTCCGTGGAAAATTGTATTTTAGATAAAATAGAGAGCTGAATATAAGGAGGTCTTTGATTCCTATGATCTATACAGTGACCCTGAATCCGTCCCTGGATTATATTGTAGATGTGAAAGAGTTTCAGTTAGGAAAGACCAACAGAACTGAAAAAGAGAAGATACTGCCTGGGGGTAAAGGACTCAATGTATCCATGGTGCTGGTGAATCTTGGCTGTGAAAGTACTGCCTATGGATTTGTAGCCGGATTTGTGGGCGAGGAGATCAGGAGACGTATGAAGGATATGGGCTGTGGGACGGACTTCATCCCGTTACAGTCAGGTATATCCAGGATTAATATAAAGCTGCGATCCTGTGAGGGAACGGAGATCAATGGGCAGGGCCCCGACATTCCCATGGAGGCAGTGGAACAGTTGCTGGCAAAGCTGGATCAGTTGGACACAGGCGATTGTCTGGTGCTGGCAGGGAGTATTCCTCCCACGATGCCGGATTCCATCTATGAGTCGATCTTGCAGCGGTTAAAGGAAAAAGAGATACGAACGATTGTGGATGCTACGGGAGAACTTCTGAAGAAAGTACTTCCCTATCATCCATTTCTGATTAAACCCAATCAAGATGAGCTGCTCGCCCTTTTTGACGTGACAGAGATTACAATAAAGACCAGAGATGACGTAGTCCCCTATGGAAAGAAATTGCAGACCATGGGAGCGCGAAATGTATTGGTATCCATGGGTGGCAAAGGTGCAGTACTCATAGCTGAGAATGGAATCGTCTACGATGTGGAAGCACCGGAAGGGCAGGTCATAAATGCGGTTGGTGCAGGAGATTCCATGGTGGCAGGATTTCTGGCATCCTGGCTTGAAAAGGGAGATTATCAGGAGGCATTTTATCAGGGCGTGTCAGCAGGAAGTGCAAGTGCGTTTTCCGAAAACCTTGCGACTCGACAGGAAGTCGCAGATATTTATCAGAGATTGAAGGGATACACAGATAAATAGGATATAAATGAATGAAATATATAAATGTTTGCACAAAAATACAGAAAAATGTAAAATATGTGATACAAATTGAACATAATATGCTATTATTTTTAATAGATTATGTTTGAAAGGCGTTGAAAAAATGGTGCGTAGAAGAGCAGAAAAAATAGCGAATATGTTCTTATGCGTTTTTGGGCTGTGTATCATACTTAGCAGCACTGTATTTGCAGAAAGTCCAGAAGAGGATCAGCAGATAGCGGGCAGAGTGTTATTTATTAGCTCTTATTCGTATGCATGGGAGACTGTTCCGGAACAAATGGAAGGAATCAAGGAGGCATTACCGGATAAGGTAATCCTGGATTATAAGTTCATGGATGTAAAGAATGCAAATACACCGGAGACCAGAGAACTGTTTTATGAGAGTATAAAAGAATATCTCCGTGCCACAGCGGATTACGATGTGGTCATTGTAGGGGATGATGATGCATTTAACTTTGCCATGACGTATCAGGAGGAACTATTTCCAGATATTCCCATTGTGTTCGAGGGTGTGAATGATGCAGAAAAAGCATTGGAAGTGGAGCATCATGAAAATGTGACAGGCGTTGTTGAAAATCTTTCCTATCAGAACACCATTGCACTGGCTCAGAAACTGTATCCTAAGGCAACGAAGCTGGTGGCGATTTTGGATGATACCATTACGGGGGAAGCATCGCGGAAAGAATATTATGAGACAGCTAAAAAGTTTCCTGCCCTGGAGTTCCAGGAGGTCAATGCGTCTACATGTACCCAGGAGGAACTGATCCAGCGGGTATCCTCATTGGATGAATCCAGTATACTGCTGTACATTATGTGTACGGAGGATGGAGAGGGCAATGTTTACAGCAGTACGAGTTCTGTAGAGATGATAACGGATGTAGCAGCGATTCCGATTTTTAGTATCGTTTCCAATGGTGTAGGGCATGGAATACTGGGTGGAGAACTGGTATCCCATAGGAAGATGGGCTACCAGGCAGGTAAAATGGCAGAGCAGATATTACAGGGCGCAGAGACAGATTCCATTGCCATGTTGAAAAACACACCAAAGTATTTTTGCTTTGATGAGATACAGATGAAAAAATACGAAATTACTAAAAAGAATCTTCCATCCAATATAGAGATCGTAAATATGGAGGAGAACTTTTTGACACGAAACAGTAAGGTCGTCAAAATCGTATTTTGGGTCATTGTAGTATTAGGTGCATTACTGTGCATTATGATCTTCGATAATATCCGTCGTCGCAAATTAAATGGAGCGTTGGAGAAAATCAAGGAGACATTGGAGGAGGCATCACGTTATGACGTGATGACAAGCCTGTTCAACCGTCGTGTATTCATGGAGGAAGCGGAGAAGCGAATTAAAAATCATGAAGAATTTGGAATCCTCCTGATGGATCTGGATAATTTTAAAAACATTAATGATTCCCTGGGACACAATAACGGCGACGTGGTATTGAAAGAGCTTGCCAGCAGACTGAAGTGTCTGAATGATGAGAACTTTCAGGCATACCGTCTGGCAGGGGATGAATTCACAGCCATCATCGATTCGAAGAATCCGGATGTAGTGGAGGCTTATGCGAAAGAGATCCAGTTTTCCTTTAAAAAGCCCTATATATTAGAAAAGGAAAAGTATTTTATGCATAGCAGTATTGGACTTTCCATGCATCCACAGGATGGTGAGACGGTATCTCAACTGGTCGCTTCCGCAGATGCAGCGATGTACAAGGTGAAAAATAATGGAAAAGGCGGCATCGCCTTTTATGATAGCAGCTGTGATGAAGTAGTATATGAGAGAAAAAGGAGTGGAAATCTATGAAAATGATAAATTATAAAGATTGTTATCAATTAAATAATGGACTTCAGATTCCGTGTATGGGATTTGGTACATATAACGCAAAGGATGGGGATAACAGAGAAATTATCGGAACTGCCATAAAAGCAGGCTATCGGTATTTTGATACGGCGTCCCTCTATGGAACAGAGCGTGATCTCGGTGCTGCCATCAGGGAAAGTGGTATTCCAAGAGAAGAATTTTTCATTGTATCCAAGGTCTGGATTGATGAGATGGGGTATGAGGAAGTAAAGAAAGCCTTTGCAGCATCCCTGGAGCGATTGCAGATGGATTATCTGGATCTGTATCTCATTCACTGGCCCAGAAAATCGGAGGATGATACAGAGTGGAAAAAGCGGCTTACCATGACATGGCTTGCCATGGAAGAGCTCTACGATACAGGAAAAGTAAGAGGATTAGGACTCAGCAATTTCCTGCCACATCATATAGAAGTGCTGATGCACAACGCTAAGATTAAGCCCGTGGTAGATCAATTGGAAATCCACCCGGGATATTCCCAGGAGGCAGCAGTCGCTTACTGCAAAGCAAATAATATTCAGGTACAGGCATGGAGTCCTATCGGCAGAAGTGCATTGCTGACAAATCCGTATATGATGTCGCTGGCGGAGAAATATCATGTCAGTGTGGCACAGTTATGCCTGCGGTTCCTGATACAAAAAGGGATTATTCCTCTGCCGAAGGCATCCACCATGGAGCGAATGAAACAGAACCAGGATGTGTTCGGATTTGATATCTCAGAGGAAGATATGTGGATACTTACCTGTATGCCGCAGAATCTGTGGCTGGGTGAACATCCGGACTTCGCGGTCCCCACAGCCACAAGTGAAGGCAAAAATGAGATATAGTAAATAGCATTTATATAAGAGATGATAGCAAGGGTTCCCTGTCGACGGATGGGGAACCCTTGTTATAGAATTTCACAGCAGTATTTAGTATGATAATATCAATGAAGGAATTGACGTACACTGGAAATAGAAGGAGGAGCTATGGGGGAAGGTGATCAGATGTTGAAAAAGAGAATGAATTCAGTACCTTTGAATTTCATCAGGATCGGTGACAAATTTTGGAAAAAGCATATTGATCTTGTGGAGCATGCCATTATTCCTTACCAATGGGATGCTATGAATGACAATATTCCGGATGCGGAATCCAGTCACTGTATTGAGAATTTCAAAATTGCTGCGGGGGATTCCAAGGGTGATTTCTATGGTGCGGTATTTCAGGATACGGATGTGGCAAAGTGGCTTGAGGCAGTGGGGTGCAGTCTTGCCGGGCACCCGGATAAGGAACTGGAGAGAACAGCGGACGAAGTGATCAATCTGATCGGCAGGGCACAGCAGCCGGATGGCTATATTAATACTTATTTTACCATCCGGGAGCCGGAGGGCAGATGGAGCAATCTCACGGAAGGGCATGAACTGTACACGGCTGGACATCTCATGGAGGCGGCAGTTGCCTATTATTATGGAACAGGAAAACGCAAATTCGTGGAGATCATGAGTCGGTTCGCAGATCTGATCTGCGATACCTTTGGAAAAGATAAGAAGCTACAGGGGTATCCGGGACATCCGGAAATCGAGCTGGCATTGATTCGGCTATATTATGTCACAGGCAGGAAAAGCTATCTGGAAACTGCCAAATACTTTGTGGATATGCGGGGTGGAGAGCCTAATTATTTTCTGGAGGAACGAAAACAACCGGGATATAAGAAGATTTTCCCTGAATTTGAAGGATATCTGCCACTGTATTCCCAGTCGCACCTGCCCGTTCGGGAGCAGAAAACAGCGGAGGGACATGCAGTGCGTGCAGTCTATCTCTACTGTGCCATGGCAGATCTGGCATATGAATATAAGGCACAGGGATTGTTCAGTGCCTGTGAGGATTTGTGGAATAATATAGTGCAGAAGCGAATGTATGTTACAGGCAGTATAGGTTCCTCGGGATTGCTGGAGCGCTTTACCACGGATTACGATCTGCCCAATGACTGCAATTATTCTGAGACCTGTGCTTCCATCGGACTGGCATTATTTGGCATGCGTATGGCACAGATCACCCGTGATGCCAAGTATGTGGATGTGGTGGAACGGGCACTTTATAATACAATGCTGGCAGGTATCGCATTGGATGGGAAGAGTTTCTTCTATGTGAATCCGCTGGAGGTATGGCCGGATAACTGTCTGGAAAAGACTTCCAGGGAACATGTAAAGTCCATTCGCCAGAAATGGTTCGGTGTGGCGTGCTGTCCACCCAATATTGCCAGAACACTGGCATCTCTGGGTCAGTATATCTATGCAGTAAATGAAGAGGGCGTTTGTGTGAACCTTTTCATCGAAAATGACTGTGAGCTTCGTCTGGGCGGAGAGATTTATCTCATGCGAATCAAGTCAAGATTCCCACAGGAGCACTCTTTTATCTTGCAGGTGACAGGGGAAACAGCATTGCCTGGATTATGGATTCGTGTGCCATCCTATGGTAAGAATTATCAGATCGTCTGTACCGAGGAAGTGATCGGGGAGGGACAGAAGTCAGGGAAAGATGCGCAGATTTTGGGGAGAAGAGTAGCCTGCAGCATAGAGAAGGGCTACGCACATATTCTGGAAGATGTGGCAGGCAAGACTTTGCAGATTACATTTGATGCACCAGCCACTTTCGTGAGGGCCAATCCCAATGTCCGTGCAGATGCAGGAAGGGTCTGCGTGATGAGAGGACCATTGGTGTATGCTCTGGAGGAGGTGGATAACGGAGCTAATTTGGAAGCCCTCTATGTGGATACGAAACAGCCGCTCACGGAGACTTATGAACCGGAGCTTTTCGGTGGCGTCGTCACCATCAAAGCCCATGGAAAACGGGTGGAACAGTCCCAATGGTCAGAGTCCGAACTCTACGGAACAAAGCCTGTGACCCTCACAGACACGGAATTAAAGCTGATTCCCTATCCTTACTGGAATAACCGGGGTGAGGGTGAGATGTGTGTCTGGATAAAGGAACGATTGTAATTTTCGGTAAAATTGTCCAATTGTTTTTCAGTAATAGATTTGCTATGCTTAATTCATGTCAGGAGAAGGCATTTAGAAAGAGGTAGCATTATGGAACAGGCAGAACTTAATGGAAAATTAACTCTGGAAATACTTTCAACATTGAAAAATATGAAACAGATACAGGAAGTTGACCATAAAAGATTACAGGAAACGAGAGAAGATATCGTGAATATGAAAGAGAGCATTACAGATATGAGTAGTAAAGTTGCGTATTTGTATCAATTATCCCTGGAGAATTGGAAGGGACAAGGGTAAGGTTGCATTTACTGGAAAATTAGTATCTGAATGTAATCAGCAGGAAAAGTGTGAAATAACTTTGTGGTGGGTTATTTCACACTTTTTTAATGTTCCGTTCATTGTATAAAGAGGGAATGTTTGGTAAACTAAGAATGGTTTAAAAAAACATAGAATGTTGCAAAACTATAATAGAATGGATAAAGATAGCACGAATATGTGTGAGATGATGAAGGATAAACAGGAATAAAGAAGGATATAAAATGAATCATGAAGTAAGAAAAATGTTACAAAAATTGAGAAAGAGCAAAAATAAAAAAATATCGGAAAATATGGTTATTCCACAGGTGATCAAAGATAAGATCATGAGGGAATTTACCCAGAGTGAAGCCATGCAGATGGTGGAGAAACAGGGTGCACCGTTTCAAAGGCTCATGGCATATTATCAATGTGCGATCATGGAGGTGGAGACCAAGTTCAAGGTACTGAACAATGAATTTTCTCTGCAATACGATAAGAATCCCATAGAGACCATAAAGACCAGGTTAAAGAGCCCGCTGAGTATTATCGAAAAGCTGAATCGGAAGGAAATCCCTTTTTCCATAGACGCCATAGAACAGAATATTTTTGATGTGGCAGGAGTAAGAGTGATCTGTGGGTTTCCGGAGGATATCTATGAGATAGCAGATTATTTTCTACGTCAGGATGATATCATACTGATCCAGCGGAAGGATTATATTCAGAATCCCAAAGAAAGCGGATATCGAAGTCTGCATCTCATCATAGAGATACCGATTTTCCTGGCACATGAGAAGAGAATGATGAAGGTGGAAGTGCAGTTCCGTACCATAGCCATGGATTTCTGGGCAAGTCTGGAACACAAGTTGAAGTATAAGAAGAATCTTGGGGATGATGTGGAAGAGCTGTCTAGGCAGTTAAAACAATGTGCAGATGACAGCGCGAAACTGGATCTGCGCATGGAAGAGATCAGGCGGAACGTTGAAAAGCAGAATCGGATACAACAGAGAAAAAGATATGATATTGTGAGATAAAATTACGAGTCAAAATAAATAGCAGAATGTAGCAGCTTGGAGGCAGGGGATGAAATTAAGTTTTAGTGATTTATTGGGTTCGATTTCTTATGCATTGGATTGTGTGGAGCATGATTTACTGGGCGTTACGACCTATCACTCCAAAAGGGTGGCGTATCTGTCGGTACTATTGGGTAAAGAGATGGGTATGAGTGATATGGAACTGGTGGATCTGGCAGCATGTGCGGTATTGCATGATAATGCATTAACAGAGTTCGTACAGGAGGAGTATCAGAAGGGAATTGATGTACATGATAATGAAGAGTTGGATACAAAGGGACAACATTGTTCTCTGGGTGAACGGAATGTAAAGGACATTCCATTTCACACCAACGTAGAAAATGTGGTACTGTACCATCATGAGAATGCGGACGGCACAGGGGCATTCGGGAAGATGGCAGTGGATACGCCCATGATGGCACAGCTGATTCATATGGCAGATCATATCGATGCGTATCTGGATCTGAGCTTTGTGGATCAGAAAAAATACGAAAAATTATTACGATTTGTGAGAGAAAATGAGGATGTGCTGTTTTCCAGGCCTTGTGTGGAAAGCTTCCGGAAGATCGCATCACTGCAGATGATGCAGGATATGGAGGGAGCGAAGATCGATGTGCTGCTGGCGGAACAGATTCCCTTTGATGAGCGGGAATATACAGATGCGCAGATCAAAGCTTTCGCAACGGTATTTGCCAGAATCATCGATTATAAATCCAATTTTACCATGCATCATTCTCTTGGAATCGCGGCAAAAGCGGAGCAGATGGGTCATTTCTATGGGTATGATCCACAGATCTGTATTAAGCTGTATTTTGCGGGGGCAATGCATGATATCGGGAAACTGGTGGTGGACAGAGATGTGTTGGAAAAGCCTGCGAAGCTCACGGAGGAGGAATTCAAACATATCCAGAATCATGCATTTTATACCTATGATATTCTGAGAAAGGTACATGGTCTGGAGGACATTACCTCATGGGCGTCTCTGCATCATGAAAAGCTTAATGGCAAGGGTTATCCCTTTGGAAAAACGGCGTCGGAGCTTGGTCATATGGAGCGTCTTATGGCATGCATTGACATCTATCAGGCGTTGACAGAAGACCGTCCCTACAAAGAAGGGATGTCCCATGAGGCCAGCATGAACATATTGCACGACATGGTAGAGAACGGATTTATCGACGGCTCCATCGTCTCGGACTTACATACAGTATTCGGTACGGTCAGCTAGAGGAAATAAAACGGACATAAAATGATTGGAAAAGAATTTAAATGGAAATAAAACGGTTACAAAACGGTGGAAAAACGGTTGACACTGAGGCGTGCATGCACTATACTATAAATAAGCATCAGGAGTGGCAGGAACCATAGAATAATACTATTATAGTGGAGGGCAGAGTATGAATCTGGAAGAGATGAAGCGTTGTAAAAAAGAGAAAGGCTATACGTATGTAAAGATGTCGGAACTTTCCGGGGTTCCTCTTGGGACGATACAGAAAATATTCAATGGGGAGACGGAAAGTCCCCGGTATGATACGTTAAAAGCACTGGAAGACATATTTATGGAGCCCGACCAGGTCAGGGAGGCAGCTTATGCCTACGATGTAGATCGCCAGGGCAGCTATACCATAGAAGATTACTATCAGATACCCGATGAGCAGAGGGTGGAACTGATCGATGGATATTTTTATGATATGACGGCACCGGTTCCCCTGCATCAACTCATTGCTGGAGAAGTACATCGTCAGATTGCCAACTTCATTCTGGATGAGGGCGGGGACTGTATCCCATTTATCTCACCCATTGATGTACAGCTGGACTGTGATGAGAAGACCATGGTACAGCCGGATGTGATCATTCTGTGCGACAGGGATAAGATGAATAACAAGAATATTTACGGTGCACCGGAGTTCGTCATGGAAGTGCTATCTCCATCCACCCGCAGGAAAGATTGCCTGAAAAAGCTGGACAAGTATGAGAATGCCGGTGTAAAGGAGTACTGGATCGTAGATCCGGATAAGAAAAAGCTGTTAGCCTACTTCTTCGAGGAGGATCTGATGCCGACCATTTACGGATTGGAAGGTGAAGTTCCCCTGAAACTCTATGGCGGAAAACTCTCCATCAGGATGGAACATATCGCAAAATGGGTAGCAGAACGTGAAAAATCGGTTGAAACCCAGGACTAATTATGGGATAATGTACGGGATAAAGCAGAGTCAGGTGGGTGGAATGATAATCGAAGTGCTTGCACGTGAGACTATGTGTTAATATGCCCAAGTCGCGAAATAATAAATTTATCTCATACAGAAAGGTAGAATAACATGATCAATCAATTAGTACAGAAGATTCAGAAGACCAACGCGCCTATCGTAGTAGGCTTAGACCCTATGTTAAAATATATTCCGGAGCAGATACAGGCGAAGGCATATGGAGAATTTGGAGAGACCCTGGAGGGTGCAGCGGAAGCAATCTGGCAGTTTAATAAAGGAATCGTGGATGCGACGTATGATCTGATCCCGGCAGTAAAGCCACAGATCGCCATGTATGAGCAGTTCGGTATCCCGGGACTTATGGCATTTAAGAAGACCGTTGACTACTGCAAGTCAAAAGATCTGGTGGTCATCGGAGATATCAAGCGCGGGGATATTGGTTCTACCTCATCAGCCTATGCAGTGGGACATCTTGGAAAAGTACAGGTGGGTTCCAGGTCTTATTATGGATTTGACGAAGACTTTGCCACGGTGAACCCTTATCTTGGATCGGACGGCGTGAATCCTTTTATAGATGTGTGTAAGGAAGAGAAAAAGGGAATCTTCGTATTGGTGAAGACCTCCAATCCCAGCAGTGGGGAGTTCCAGGATCGCCATGTATGCCTGGAGGATGGAACAGAAAGACCGCTGTACGAGATCGTGGGAGAACAGGTGGCAAAATGGGGCAGCACCTGTATGGGGGATTCCTACAGTTATGTGGGAGCTGTTGTGGGAGCTACTTATCCCGAGATGGGAAAAGTACTTCGCAAATTAATGCCAAAAGCCTATATTCTAGTGCCCGGATATGGCGCACAGGGTGGTAAAGGGGCAGATCTGGTTCACTTCTTTAATGAGGATGGACTTGGAGCAATTGTAAATTCTTCCAGAGGAATCATCGCTGCATATCAGAATGAGAATTATGCTTCCTTCGGAGCAGAGAACTATGGGGATGCTTCCAGAAAAGCGGTGGAGGACATGATCGCTGACATTGCGCAGGCGCTGGGAAAATAATAGAGAGATAATTACGATAAGTTGTGAAAAAGAAAAAAGCATGTGGAGACACATGCTTTTTTGCGATGAAAGGGATCGTTTTTTTAGATACATACCTGTATTTATTTTCTGATTGGTGGTAATGTAAAGTTTATTAAATCACCAGGACTGATGTTCAGAGCATCTGCAATATTATACAGAACTTCCAGAGAAAAAGGACGCACAATATTAGGAGCTTCGATGGAACTTAAGTGAGAACGGCTGATTTGTGCTTTCTCTGCTAACTGTTCCTGGGACATACCTTGCATTTTTCGCAATGCTGCGATTGTAAGACCGAGTTCTATAAAACGATCCCTATTTTTAAAAGCGATTTCTTTGCTCAAGTAGTCCTACCTCCAACGGGATTGATATTACTTATTATATAATTTTCAATATGAGACAATTGTATTCATTATTAAGCTATTGACCAATATTTTGAGCAATGGTAAAATATATATAATTGGAAAAATGATAATTTTCTATACAATTAAGGTAGCAAGGGGCAATTATGGATAATGAAGAAGAAATATTTCAAATATTGAACAGGAATGGTGTGACAATCGATAAGGTGCTCCCTATTTTCCTGGGGGATAAGAGTTATTATATAGAGATCATGAAGAACTTTATCAAAGAAAATGAAATCGTGAAGCTACATGAATGTATTCGCGGAAATGAATATGAAGCAGCCTTAAATCATGGGTATAACCTGAAAGCACTGACAGGTACGCTGGGGCTTTCCAAGGCATATCAGATATCCCAGGATCTCTGTGTTCATATCAGAGAGAAGAATCTGGAAGCAATCCATAAAGAGATAGGCTTAATTGAGCATACCTATGACTGCTTGAAGGAAATCTTTGCAGATGAACGTTACAGGGAATCATAGTGCTATGAAAACCTGGGAGGAAGGCACCGCATTAATACGTTATATCATAGCACTCTTACCAGAGTTTGAAAAACATTTATAATAGGAAAACAGGAATGGAGAGTCCATGCGTCCGCAATGATACAAATGCATGGACTTTCCTCTTTGCAAGTACCATAGGGCACAGGTTATGGCAAACAAGCAATCGGAAACGGATTGATAATTTTAATATTTCATGGTAGACTAAAAGCGTTATTGAGGTCGTATTATATTTGATAGGAGGAAATAAGGAAGATGGAACAATATAAGTCAGAATTTATAGAATTTATGGTAGATTGTAATGTATTAAAATTTGGAGATTTCATGACCAAGAGTGGTAGAAAAACTCCTTTTTTTGTGAACACAGGTTTTTACAGAACGGGTGGACAACTGAAAAGATTGGGCGAATATTATGCAAAAGCAATTCATGACAAATTTGGATTTGAGTTCGATGTACTCTTTGGACCTGCATATAAGGGAATTCCACTGACTGTAGCTGCCACCATGGCGATCAGTGATCTGTATAATACGGATATCAAGTACTGTTCCAACCGCAAGGAAGTAAAGGATCATGGAGATAAGGGAATCCTTCTGGGAAGTCCCATTGCAGACGGAGATAAGGTGCTGCTCATCGAGGATGTTACCACAGCAGGTACCTCCATCGGGGAGACACTTCCTATTATAAAAGCACAGGGCGACGTGTCCGTGTGTGGATTAGTGGTCAGTGTGGATCGCATGGAACGTGGACAGGGAACGAAGAGTGCCCTTACTGAGATATCCGAGACTTACGGATTCCCCACCACAGCCATCGTCACTATGGGTGAAGTGGTAGAACATCTGTATAATAAGCCATACAAGGGCAAAGTATATATCGATGATACCATAAAGGCAGCAATCGATGCTTATTATGAGCAGTACGGCGCATAGTCAACAGTTATTTTAGGAAAGAGGTAGAGCCATGGAAGAAAAAGTATATAAGACCATGAATGGAGCAGGTGCACTGAATATTGCGGTAGGCGTAATAGCAATCGTGGTGGGACTGGTGAGCGGTATCCTGCTGTTAATCAGCGGGGCAAAGCTGCTCATTCACAAATCCAAGATTATATTCTGATCTATGCCTGGCTTTGCCCGGTAAGCGTATGACCCCCATGGGGAACGTATCGGGCGAAACAGATGCAGTGACATAGGTTCATTTGCCAGGGTTACATCAGGCATACACAAGGCATACGAATAAGAAAGGTTGTACATCGGCATGTTTCATAAATCCAATTTTATGTTTACCAACAAGGATTATTCAAATAAGGGAATCATGTCCACGATATTGGGAATGATATCCATAGGATCTATCTGTCTGGCAGTTTATCTGACCTATCAGAATCATGGTCAGGCAGAGTTCCGATATGGGAGTGCAGCCTTGCTGACCTTACTTTTTGCAGGGGTAGGGATGGGACTGGGTGTGGCGTCCCGCATGGAGAAAGATAAGTTCTATCTTTTTACCTATCTTGGAATTACTTTTAATTTCGTGGCACTGGCTGCCATTAGTTTTATACTTTATGCAGGAGCGTATGGATTATGATGGAAGAAAGATATCAGTTGAGCATAGACAGAATCAAAGAGGTCACAGTGGAAGAAATCCTACAGCAGCCATTTCTGGATTATTTTCGAAAAGTTGCCGGATTTCTGCTGGAGATGGACAGACTTTACGTGGATATCACCAAAGGCTGTCTGGAGAAAGAGTCCATGGAAGAATTGCAGAAGCGGAATGCGGCACTCTATGAGGATATTGCTGCCCCATCCTATGAGGAGAGTTATGCCAATCCGGACTATGCCGTGAGCAGACTGGGTGAACCTTACGGTGCGTTACTCTCCTTTTTGTATACAGAGATGAGAGCTATGATAGGCTATGCCTATGAACAGGAGATCTTTGAATATGTGATTCGCATGGAACTGTTTCTGGAAATCTATGGGGCTTTTTGTGATGCCTTTCAGGAAAACAGTATGGCACCTGACAGGGAGCGCATCAGGGACATCATGTACTGGTATGTGAGTGATTATTCTGAGCCAGAGATGGAACAGCGCATTGGCGAGCAGTTAGACCCGTCTCACTGCTTTGCAGGAGATATCATCATGGAGTCTGATCTGAGGGATCTGAGATATCTGTATCGCTATGGGGAATACATCACGGAAAACGAGATAGGGACCGCAAGACATCTGAACGAATTGAGTACGGAGGAGATTCAGAAGATTGCCGATACCTATACGGAAGGATACCGAATGGGCTTCGTCAATGGAAATAAGGACCTCTCTAAAAAGAAAGTGGTCAATATTCGTTTTTGCGTGGGCTTTGAGCGGGTCATCCGACAGGCGATTCTGAATTTCCGGAAGATGGGATTACAACCAACCATCTATCGCGCAGGCTACTCCATATTTCACAGGCGGGGAGTCTATAAGATCGGATATTATGGCGCGTGTATCAATAAACAGTATGAATATGATCACAAAGAAGACCTGGCACTATTCTATGATAAATTATTGATGAACCGTAAGCTGGAGATACTGCGGGAAGCCTATGAAAAGGAAAAAGAATGGGCAGATGTTCATGCAGGACCAGCCTGCATGGAAGTATTTGGCGAAGAGATCTTCCAGCCGGTAAATAAGAAAACAGCCTGCCGTATGTCTGAGGAACAGCAGAAATTGTCGGTAGAATATGCATCCAGGTCAGGAAGTATTGTGAACGAATACATCAGAGGTGATGAGCGCAGCTTTACCATCATCGCGTTTCCCATACCGGAGATCGGACCGGATTATGAGCAGATCTTCGATGAGGTGGTGCGGATCAATACGCTGGATTATCAATTATATGAATCGATACAGCAGAAGATTATCGAGGCACTGAATCAGGCATGTTATGTGCGGATATTGGGTGGCAATGGGAATCGAACGGACATTTCTGTATTTTTACAGGAACTGAAGAATCCGGACAGAGAGACGAATTTTGAGAACTGTGTGGCGGATGTGAATATTCCTGTGGGAGAAGTATTTACCTCACCCCAGCTTAAACATACAGACGGAACCCTTCATGTGAGCCGTGTATTCTTAAATGAACTGGAGTATCGGGATCTGGAGATTCACTTCCGGGATGGCATGATTACTTCCTATGACTGCAGGAACTTTGCCACGGAGGAAGAGAACAAGCGGTATATCAAAGAGAACGTGCTGTTCCATCATGAAAGTCTTCCCATTGGGGAGTTCGCCATCGGCACCAACACCACAGCCTATGTGGTGGCGGCAAAATATGGTATTGCAGACAAAATGCCCATCTTGATCGCCGAGAAAATGGGCCCCCATTTTGCAGTGGGGGATACCTGCTATTCCCACAGCGAGGACGTGGCAGTGTATAATCCGGATGGCAAAGAGATCGTGGCAAGGGACAACGAAGTCTCTTTATTGCGAAAAACAGACAGGAGCAGGGCATATTTTAACTGCCACACGGATATCACCATTCCCTATGATGAATTGGAACTTATTCAGGCGGTGAGAAGGGACGGCACAGTGATTCCCATCATTCAGGGAGGGCGATTCGTACTGCCGGGCTGCGAGGCATTAAATATACCTTTTGACAGTGAAAAATCCATGAATTCGTAAGATTGGGTTGACGGAGAAAATGAATTATCTTATTATTTAAATAATAGAGTCAATTTCTAAATGTTTTGGGATTGCGGTAACACGTAGTGCGAGGCAGTCTTTGATATGGTAAAAGAATGGAAAGAAAAGAGGAGATACGCAATGGCACAGGTAGGAATAGTAATGGGTAGTGATTCAGATATGCCAATTATGGCAAAGGCCGCTGATATTTTGGAAGAACTGGGAATCTCATATGAGATGACGATTATATCAGCCCACAGAGAACCGGATGTATTTTTTGAATATGCGAAATCAGCAGAGTCCAGGGGATTTAAAGTGATTATAGCCGGTGCAGGTATGGCGGCACATCTTCCGGGTATGTGTGCGGCAATATTCCCTATGCCTGTCATTGGTATTCCTATGCATACCACATCCTTAGGTGGAAAAGATTCCTTATATTCCATCGTACAGATGCCTTCAGGAATCCCTGTAGCAACGGTTGCAATCAACGGCGGTGCCAATGCAGGTCTGCTGGCAGCGAAGATTCTGGCTACGAGTGATGTAGATCTCCTGGGCAGATTAAAAAATTACACAGAGACATTGAAGGAAAGTGTTCAGAAAAAGGACGCAAAATTACAGGAAGTAGGATACAAGAACTACAGTAAATAACTTTGGTTTATTTATAAGGTAAAAGTAACTATTCAGAACCCCATGCGCAAAATCGCTTCTTCGAAGCTTTCCTTTTGCTTATGTGGTTACTTCGCCAAATAAATTCACAAAAATCAGCTCACTCATGCAAGCATGATTCGCATATTTTTATGAATTTGCCTGGCTCTGAATAGTTACAGGTAAAATATAACTTCACAAATGAAAGGAAAATAAAAATGGATTACAAAAACGCAGGTGTTGATATTGAGGCAGGTTATAAATCAGTAGAACTTATGAAGAAACATGTGAAGGAGACCATGAGACCGGAAGTATTAGGAGGAATCGGCGGTTTTTCAGGTGCTTTTTCTATGGAAAGCTTTAAAAATATGGAAAAACCTACGCTTGTATCTGGAACAGATGGTGTGGGAACAAAATTGAAACTGGCATTTCTTATGGACAAACACGATACCATCGGCATCGACTGTGTGGCGATGTGTGTGAATGATATCGCATGTGCCGGCGGAGAACCATTATTTTTCCTGGATTATATTGCCTGCGGTAAGAATGAACCTGAAAAGATCGCTACCATCGTAAAAGGAGTGGCAGAGGGATGTAAACAGAGCAATGCTGCCCTCATCGGTGGAGAGACAGCAGAGATGCCTGGTTTTTATCCGGTAGAGGAGTATGACCTTGCAGGATTTGCAGTTGGTGTGGTAGATGAAAAAGATCTGATCACAGGAAAAGAGGTTGCTGACGGAGATGTACTCATCGGTATTGCAAGTTCCGGTGTACATAGCAATGGATTTTCTCTGGTTCGTAAGGTGTTCGATATGACCAGGGAAAGTCTGAATACCTATTATGATGAATTGGGCAAGACTTTAGGAGAAGCCCTGTTAGCACCCACCAGGATCTACGTGAAAGCCCTGAAAAGTGTAAAGGATGCCGGCGTGAAGATCAAGGCCTGCAGCCATATTACAGGTGGTGGATTCTATGAGAATATTCCAAGAATGCTTCCCGAAGGCATGCATGCGGTGGTGGAGAAGAACAGCTATCCGATTCCTCCAATCTTTACTTTCATGCAGAAGACCGGAAATCTGGAAGAAAAGATGATGTACAATACCTATAATATGGGGATCGGCATGATCCTGGCAGTGGACCCTGCAAATGTGGATAAGACAATGGAAGCCCTCAAAGCGGTAGGAGAGACTTCTTACATAGTAGGTTCTGTGAAAGCGGGCGAGAAAGGCATCACATTATGTTAAGAGTCGTAGTGTGTGTGTCCGGAGGCGGTACGAACCTTCAGGCAGTCATAGATGGGGTAGAGAGCGGTGCCATTCATAATACGCAGATCGTGAGAGTCATCAGTAACAATAAGAATGCCTATGCTCTGGAGAGAGCGGCGGAACATAAGATTGACGCTGTCTGTGTATCCCCCAGGGACTATGCAGAACGTGCAGATTTTAATGCGGCATTGCTGGAGGCAGTGAAGGAAGCGGAGCCGGATCTCATTGTGCTGGCCGGATTTCTGGTGGCGATACCACCTGCCATGATCGCAGCGTACCCGAAGAAGATCATCAATATCCATCCATCCCTGATCCCGTCTTTCTGCGGCGTGGGATACTATGGACTTAAAGTACATGAGGCAGCACTCGCCAGAGGGGTGAAGTATACGGGAGCCACAGTACATTACGTGGACGAAGGAACTGATACAGGTCCCATTATCCTGCAGAAGCCGGTGGAAGTATTACCGGGGGACACACCAAAGATTCTCCAGCAGAGAGTCATGGAGCAGGCAGAGTGGGTAATCTTACCGGAGGCAATCGACATGATCGCCACAGAGAAGAGGAGCAAATGATATGAAAGTGCACTTCGTGCAGGTCATGTGCGTGGATAATACATCTGAAAAACGATGTATCACAGAAAAGAGGAGCAAATGATATGAAAGTACTTATAGTAGGGAGCGGCGGAAGAGAACATGCGATTGCTGTCAATGTGGCAAAGAGCAGCAGGGTATCGAAGATATATTGTGCACCGGGCAATGCCGGGATTGCACAGTTGGCAGAATGCGTTCCCATCACAGCAATGGAGTTTGAGAAGATCGTAGCCTTTGCAAAGGAAAAAGAAATAGACCTTACCATCGTGGGAATGGATGATCCTTTAGTGGGCGGTCTGGTAGATGAACTGGAGAAGGCGGGGCTGCGTGCCTTTGGACCACGTAAAAATGCTGCAATTCTGGAGGGAAGTAAGGCATTTTCAAAGGATCTTATGAAGAAATACCATATTCCCACAGCAGCCTATGAGAATTTCCAATCGGCGGAGGAAGCACTCACTTATCTGGAGACAGCAAACTATCCCATCGTGTTAAAAGCAGATGGACTGGCGCTGGGAAAAGGTGTGCTGATCTGTAATACACTGGAGGAAGCAAGAGAAGGCGTCCGGGAGATCATGACAGATAAGAAATTTGGCTCAGCAGGGAATACACTGGTAGTGGAAGAGTTCATGACAGGCAGGGAAGTATCTGTACTGTCCTATGTGGATGGCAAGACCATCAAGACCATGACTTCTGCACAGGATCATAAACGTGCCAAGGATGGAGATCAGGGATTGAATACCGGCGGCATGGGAACCTTTTCCCCAAGTCCGTTCTATACGGCTGAGGTGGATGATTTCTGTAATAAGTACGTATATCAGGCAACTGTGGACGCCATGGCATCCGAGGGGCGTGCCTTCAAGGGAATCATTTTCTTTGGATTGATGCTCACAGCGGATGGACCCAAGGTACTGGAGTACAATGCCCGTTTCGGAGACCCGGAGGCGCAGGTAGTACTGCCGCGTATGAAAAATGATATTATCGACGTGATGGAAGCATGTATCGACGGCACATTGGATCAGATCGACCTGCAGTTCGAAGACAATGCGGCGGTGTGTGTGGTATTGGCATCTGACGGTTATCCGGTGTCCTATGAAAAGGGCTATGTGATCAACGGTCTGGATACATTTCAGGATAAAGAAGGATATTATGTGTTCCATGCCGGAACAAAACAGACAGAAAAAGGTATCGTGACAAATGGTGGAAGAGTCCTGGGAGTAACAGCTAAGGGTGCTACCTTAAAAGAAGCCAGAGAAAATGCTTACAAGGCAACCGAATGGATTACATTTGAAAATAAGTATATGCGTCATGATATCGGGAAAGCAATTGACGAGGTGTAGCTTATGCCAGTTTTTGATGTGAATCTTTATAACCGTCCTGTCACATGCAGCAAATGTGGTGGGATCATGATATTCAAGGGAGTCGGAGAATACCAGTGTGAAGATTGTAAAAATATGGAATATGATGATTATGGTAAGGTCCGCAATTATATAGAGAAGAACAGAGGTGCCACAGCAGCAGAGATAGAACATGAGATCGGCGTTAGTCAGAGAGCCATCAGACAGATGCTGCGGGACTCCAAGATTGAGATATCAGAAGGTTCCAAAAGCTTTATGAAATGTGAAATATGTGGCGGTGATATACGTTCGGGCAGATTCTGCAGCAAGTGTGAGACAACCTACCACAGACAGCTGGAGGAAGAGCAGAGACGGCAGCACGCGCTGAACATTGGAAAAGGATTTGGCAAGAATACCAACGTGGAAGCTACCGGAGAGAAGAGATTTCGTCGCGAAGAACTATGATAAAAGGGGTAAAATGTGAGAGAAATGATAATGAATGTGAAGAGACAAATGAAAGTATTGACAGTGGCATGTATGGCTGCACTGCTGATGGCTGCACCTATGAAAATCCATGCAGAGTCAACAGGAACTGTGATACCGGCAACGGCAAAGATTCGTGCGGAGGCAAGCACCAGCAGTGATGCGGTAGGAAGTACTTCAGCCGGGAAGACAGTGAGTATCATGGAGGAGACTACCGGCAGCGATGGCAGCACCTGGTATAAAGTACAGGTAGACGGAAGTACTACTGGATATATCAGATCGGATCTGGTGAAAAAGTCAGGTTCTTCCGACAGTAACAGTTCATCTACCAGCAGTTCTGACAGTGCCAGTGTATCCATAGTGGACAGCCAGGCGGCTACCGTATCAACGGAAAGTGCCAATGTGAGAAGTACGGCAGGTACTACGGGTTCCGTGGTGGCATCAGTGAAAAAAGGTGCAGCGGTCACCATCACAGGCCAGGCAACGGGAAATGACGGAAAAGACTGGTATCAGATTACGTTTACCAATAATGGAAGTTCTGTAACAGGGTTCATCCGTGCAGATCTGGTGTCCGCTGGAAGCGCAGCCGTCACAGAGGTGAGTGGGACAAAGGGTGATTCAGATACCGGTTCAGATACGAAGGGTACTGATGAATCAGCCTCCGCAGAGGAAGGAACCGAAGGGTCCACAGAGGAGCAGACCACAGAGGATTCCACGGAGGCAGAGCAGCCAGCCACGGAAGAACAGCAGTCAGATTCTACCAATACAGGGGATGTCACTGTTATGAATACGGAAGAGACACCACAGCTTCCGGCAGGATTTCAGGAAGTCGCAGTTACATTAAATGGTACCGATGTAAGAGCATGGAAAAATGGAGATTTCTATATTTTCTATGGTCAGGGCTCGGACGGTGCAGAAGGGTACTATATGTACGATTCTGTGGCAGCCAATTATCAGAGATATTTTATGACGAACATAGAGGATGCAGGAGCAGACAGCAAGAGTGATTCCTCGGGCATCTTAAAGCCTGTAGTCATCGTTATGGCGGTTATACTGGTGATTCTCTTAGTGATCATCACGATCCTTACCATCAAGTTAAATGATTATCGTGCAGAACTGGAATGGGACGATGACGATTATGATCCGGAGGATGATGAGGATGAAGATGAAGTGGACTTCGAGGAAGAACCTGTTCGTCCGACTCCAAAGAAAAAACCGGCATCATCGAGACAGCAAGCTCCGGTGAGACAGGCTGCACCCGCGAGACAGACTGCACCCGCGAGACAGTCAACTCCCGCGAGACAGTCAACTCCAGTGAGACCGGCTGCACCTGGAAAACAGCCGCAGCCGGTAAAGCACACAGCACCAGTGGAAAGACCACATACAGCAAAACCTCGCAATTTTATGGAAACAGATGAGGAAGAAGTGGTAAGACCTGTAAAGAAAAAAGTGCGAAAACCGGAAGTAAGACCAGTCTCAGATGACCTTGATCCGGAAGATGAGGATACATTTGTATTTATCAACCTGGACGGCGATGATCTGGACTAATCGGTAAGTATCAAGGGGCAAAACACCTTTTGACTCTTACGTTATGATATATGATTATATGTTTGTTATAGTTTGAGGACGCATTTATAAGAGGTGTTTATGATACGCTCATAATATATTTGTAATACATAGGAATAGTTCTATGATGAACGGAAGGATAAGCAGCTACCCGCAGAAGAATGGGTGGCTGCTTATTAAATTTCCATAAAGAAACAGAAAAGGAATTGATTTATATGCTAGTTGTGTTATATTTTATATAACAGAAGAGAAGCGAGGAGAAGGTGTAAGTATGGTGATAGAGATTGATTTTAACAGCGATGAAGCGCTCTATGTTCAGCTTCGCAATCAGATCGTGATCGGTATTGCTACCAGGAGCTTCCATGAAGGGGAAGCGTTACCTTCTGTGCGCCAGCTGGCGGATACGATTGGAATCAATATGCATACGGTGAATAAGGCGTATACGGTATTGAAGCAGGAAGGCTTTGTGAAGGTGGACCGCAGAAAAGGTGCGATTATTGCGGTGGATATCGATCGGCTGCGAGCGCTGGAAGAGATCAAGAAAGAACTGCAGGTAGTGTTGGCAAAGGGAAGCTGTACGGATATTTCCAAGGAAGAAGTACATGCTCTCATTGATGAAATATATGAAGATTATGGAGGACTTGAATAATGCAGACAGGATACACAGACAAGGCAAAAACGGCATTACATCTGGCTACGAAAATGGCGAGAAGTCTGAAGCAGAATTACATTGGAACCGAGCATATCCTGCTGGGCCTGTTAAAGGAAAATACCGGTGTTGCTGCGAAAGTGTTATTGGACAATGGTGTAAATGAAGCACAACTGCTGGAGATGATCAGGGACTTGATCGCTCCTGGAAATGCAGTGGCAGTGGTGGATAAAGATGGATATTCTCCCAGATCCATGCGTGTGCTGGAGGAGAGTGAAAAGCAGGCGAACCGTTTCCATTCAGAATTGGTGGGAACAGAACATATTCTATTGGCTATACTGAAGGAGGGCGAGAACGTGGCAGTCCGCCTGTTGAATACGCTGGGTGTCTCCATCCCGAAGGTATATAGCGATGTATTGGTGGCTATGGGAGAAGATGGAGCATTGTATAAGGAAGATCTCGGAATGAGACAGGCAAAGAAAAAGGGCAGTACACAGACCTTGGATCAATATAGCCGTGACCTGACGGTGCTGGCAAGGGAAGGAAAGCTGGATCCTGTTATAGGAAGAGCGGAAGAGATCCAGAGAGTGATCCAGATTCTCAGCAGACGCAGTAAGAATAATCCCTGTCTGGTGGGAGAACCCGGTGTGGGTAAGACTGCCATCGCGGAAGGGCTTGCACAGCGCATCACAGAGGGAGAAGTACCGGAGACTGTGAAGAATAAGCGTGTGGTAACACTGGATCTGTCCGGTATGGTAGCGGGCAGTAAGTACCGCGGTGAATTTGAGGAGCGCATCAAAAAAGTAATCAAAGAAGTGATCGAGGATGGAAATATTATCCTCTTTCTGGATGAACTTCATACCATCATCGGAGCTGGCGGAGCAGAAGGTGCGATCGATGCCTCCAACATCTTAAAACCATCTCTTGCAAGAGGAGAGATACAGCTCATCGGTGCCACGACTTTGGAGGAATATCGCAAATATATCGAGAAAGATGCCGCATTGGAGCGCAGATTCCAGCCGGTTACCGTGGAAGAGCCTACAGAGGCACAGGCGATTGATATCTTACAGGGCATTGCTTACAAATATGAGGAACACCACAAGGTTACCATATTACCCGAGGCAATCACAGCCGCAGTAAAACTTTCCAAACGTTATATCAATGATCGTAATCTGCCGGATAAGGCCATTGACCTCATTGACGAGGCATCCGCAGCGATCCGTCTGAAAAATATGCATATGCCGGATGGCATGAAGGAGCTGGCAGGGAAGATCAAGCAGTTGGATCTCCAGATCGAGCGTGCCATCAAATTTGAATCTTTTTCCCAGGCAGGAGAACTGAAAAGGGAAGAGGATGAGTGTGTCAAAAAGTATAATCGAATGAAGGCACGCTATGAGAAAAACCAGCAGGAGAAAAAGTACGAAGTAGGGGAAAATGATGTGGCATCTGTGGTTTCCCTATGGACGAAGATTCCTGTGAAAAAGCTGGCAGAAAAGGAAAGCGAGCGATTGCTGAAACTGGAATCGATTCTCCACAGGCGTGTCATCGGACAGAATGAAGCGGTGGAAGCAGTGGCGCGGGCAATGCGCCGCGGACGTGTGGGATTACAGGACCCCAACAGACCCATCGGCTCATTCCTGTTCCTGGGACCTACAGGCGTGGGTAAGACAGAGCTGAGTAAAGCCCTGGCGGAAGCCATGTTCGGTTCCAAAGATGCCCTGATCCGCGTGGATATGTCAGAGTATATGGAACAGCATTCGGTGGCAAAGCTCATCGGTTCACCTCCGGGATACGTGGGATTCGAGGAGGGCGGTCAACTCAGCGAGAAAGTGAGACGTAACCCCTATTCCGTGATTCTCTTTGACGAGGTGGAAAAGGCACATCCGGATGTGTTCAATGTATTGTTACAGGTACTGGATGATGGTCATATCACAGACTCCAAGGGCAGGAAAGTAAGCTTTAAGAATACCATCCTCATCATGACCAGCAATGCGGGCGCACAGCGCATCGTGGAACCTAAGAACCTTGGCTTTGCAGACGTCAGCGACGCAAATCAGGATTATAAGAAAATGAAGGCCGGTGTCATGGAGGAAGTGAAGAGACTTTTCAAGCCGGAATTTATTAACCGTATTGACGAGATCATGGTATTCCATCCGCTGACTAAGGAAGACATGAAACAGATCATAACACTGTTATCCAGGAATCTATGCAACAGATGTAAGGAACAGATGGATATGGAACTTACCATATCACCTGCTGCGAAGGAATATATCGTAGACAAATACTCAGATCTGAAGATGGGAGCGAGACCTTTGAAACGTGCCATCCAGACCACCATTGAGGATGCCATGGCGGAGGAAATTCTCACAGGTAAGATCAAATCCGGTGACAGAGTCACCGTAGGACTGAAAAATAAAAAAATCACTTTCACAGTAAAAAAATAAGATTATTTGTGGTAAAAAAAATAGAAATCATTTATACTAGAGACATGAAAAGAGAATACGTAAAACGTATTTATAGGAGGATACTTAAGATGGCAGTAGTAGAACAGTTACTTCGTTCCGAGAATGATGGCACAATCAGTTTTGGTAACCATAGATTAGCAGAGAAGGCAAAGCTGGATAACTTTGAACATGCTGGTGATTTGTATAAAGTCAAAACTTATCAGAAAATGACAAAACTAGAGAAGAACGGGATGTTTGTATATGAATCTGTTCCAGGAACAAGTGTCATAGGTTTCAATGAGACACAGGACGGTGTGTCATTTACGGTGGAAGGCGATGCAGATGCCCAGATTACAGTGGGAGTGGAAGAGGACACAGAATATGAGGTGTTCGTAGATGGAGAGAGTGCAGGAAAGATGAGCACGAATCTTGGCGGCAAATTAAATGTGAGTGTAGAACTTGCAGAAGCGGATGAAGTAAAGGTAGAAATCAAAAAAGCATAGAAATTAAGAATTAAGAATCAAAGAAAAAGAATTATAAGAATCAAAAGAATCAGATAGTAACAATACAATGAATGAGATGCCTTTCCAGATTATCGGAAAGGCATTCTGTATCAGTGATTATATCAGGAACGTACAGCAAATGCGGGGCGGATATATGAAACAAAAGGAGCACTATGGCAAAATCAAAGACAATATTTTACTGTCAGAACTGTGGACATGAATCCGCAAAATGGATGGGGCAATGCCCCGGATGTAAAGAGTGGAATACATTTGTGGAGGAACCGGTAAAAGTAACTGCAAAGGGAAAGGGAAATCCAGGACTTACCCACAGTGATCTGGCGGTGCCTAAGACCCTGTCGGAGATCACACTCCAGGCGGAGGAGCGGCTCAGTACGCATATCGGCGAGATGGACCGCGTGCTGGGAGGCGGTATCGTGCCTGGTTCCCTCACGCTGGTGGGCGGTGATCCGGGCATCGGGAAATCCACGCTCCTGCTCCAGGTGTGTAAATATCTGTCGGATGATGATCGTAAAGTCCTGTATATTTCCGGGGAGGAATCCCTGAAACAGATCAAGATACGCGCCAACCGAATCGGCGAATTCCACGAGTCCCTGCAACTGCTCTGTGAGACCAACCTTGATATGATCACCCAGATCATAGAGGGGACAAAGCCGGAGGTGGTCATCATTGACTCCATACAGACCATGTACAGCGAAACGGTATCCGCATCTCCCGGAAGTGTTTCCCAGGTGCGAGAATCCACAGGCGTTCTTCTGAAAATTGCCAAGGGCATGGGTGTCTCCATTTTCATCGTAGGGCACGTGACTAAGGAAGGAGCAGTGGCAGGTCCCAGAGTGCTGGAGCACATGGTGGATACCGTACTGTATTTTGAGGGGGACAGACATGCATCCTATCGAATCCTCCGGGGTGTAAAGAACCGTTTCGGTTCCACCAATGAGATCGGTGTGTTCGAGATGCAGCGCGTGGGACTGGTGGAAGTGAAGAACCCTTCGGAATTTATGCTGAATGGAAAGCCGGAGGGCGCCAGCGGATCTGTGGTATCTTGTTCCATGGAAGGCACCCGCCCCATCTTAATAGAGATTCAGGCACTGGTGTGTCAGAGCAACTTTGGATTTCCCAGACGCCAGGCAACAGGAACAGACTTTAACAGAGTGAATCTGCTCATGGCGGTGCTGGAAAAGCGCGTGGGACTGCAATTATCTTCCTGTGACGCCTATGTGAATATCGCAGGCGGTATGAAGATACTGGAACCCGCCGTGGACCTCAGCATTGTCATGGCAATCGTCTCCAGCTATAAGAATCGCCCCATCGATGACCAGACCGTGGCATTTGGCGAGGTGGGTCTCAGCGGAGAGGTGCGTGCTGTGAATATGTCTGAGCAACGGATACAGGAAGTGAAGAAACTGGGCTTCACTACCTGCATCGTACCCTGCTCCAATCTGGAAGCTGCCCGGGATATCAAGGGCATTAAGATCATCGGCGTGCGAAGCGTCCGGGAAGCCATAGATCTGATTTAGACTGGCAATGGTGATTCCATTTTACATCAAAAAATCCTATTAAAATTAAAAATGTCCTTGCCTTATGATATGAGGATATGCTATAATACAACTCGGTGGTAAGAGTACCACCGAAATAGAGGAATAGTACAGCGGTAGTGCGGCGGTCTCCAAAACCGTTAACGGGGGTTCGATCCCCTCTTCCTCTGCTACCTGCAAAGAGCCTATGAATGTTTGTTTTAAAGCATTTTAGGCTCTTTACTTTTGCCATGCTTTTCCAAGGCAGGAGAATTGTAAATATTGTTGAAAAAATAAGCAAATGTGGTATACTTTTGTTATGTAATGTTTGTATACAATGTGTCAATTCGCAATACTTACAGACAATAGGAAATGATAGAGAAACAGATAGAATGAGAGACAGAAATGGAGAAAGTAACATGACAAATAATTTTAACACCCCGGCAGAAATTGTGGATGCAAATATTGAGTGTGGCGTTACAAAAGCAAATTTACCCCTATTAAAGATGATTTTATTAGGCATCATGGCAGGTGGGTTCATCGCCCTGGGAGCTGCTACCAGCAATGTGGCAGTGCACACCATATCCGATGTGGGACTGGCAAGAACTGTGGCAGGTGTGATTTTCCCGGTGGGTCTTATGATGATCGTATTCGTGGGTGGAGAACTTTTTACAGGGAACTGTATGATCTCCATGGCAGTATCCCAGAAAAAAGTGACGTTATTACAGATGGTTCGCAACCTTGTAGTGGTATATTTCAGCAACCTGGTAGGTGCACTGATTATCGACTTTTTGATCTTCTATAGCGGAGAACTGGATTATACTTCCGGTGCCCTTGGAGCCTACACCATCAAAGTGGCACTGGCAAAGGTATCGATCACGCCGTTGGCGGGTGTTGCCTCAGGTATCTTATGTAATATTCTGGTATGTATCGCCATTCTGATGGCACTTTCAGCCAGAGATATCGCGGGAAAAGTATGGGCGATCTTTTTCCCCATTTGTGCATTTGTAATCGGCGGCTTCGAGCACTGCGTAGCCAATATGTATTATATTCCGGCAGGTATCCTGGCAGCATCCAACCCTGCCTATGTGGCAAAAGCGGAGGAACTCTATGGAATTACCAGTGAACAGTGTGCATCTGTGAATGCACTGAACAGCCTCAGCAATTTTATTCCCGTTACCATTGGAAATATCATCGGTGGAGCGGTCTTTGTAGGACTTCTGTTCATTCTCATTCATAAGAAAGATTATTCCCGCAAATAAAATCGCGGGAAGCGATTATGGAATCCGAAAGCGGGTGATAAAGTGTTCGATTTTAGCTTTGATTGGCATAGGGAATTGGAGATGCATATTGAGATATTGGATTATCAGCATAAACAGTTCTTCGCAATTGGCAGAGAAATAGAGCAGTTGATCACTACAAAATGTATTGGTGTGACGGATGAACAACTATTAAAGATCGTATGTGGATTGCGCGATTATGTGGCGTATCATTTTTATGAAGAAGAAAGTATGATGCAGCAGATGGACTATCCGGAGCTGGAGCAGCATAGAAAGGAACACCAGGATGGCGTGCGGAAGGTGCAGGAGATTGATTTCCATGCCCTGAAAATGAATCCACTGACGGGGTTACGGCGAATCAAGGAAGCCATGCAGCAATGGAGTTTTCTACATATGATGGTGACGGACCGCAGAATGGCGGAGTACCTTTTGATGAGACTTCCCCCAGGGGTGGAAACACAGAAACAGAAAAAGAGTAATCGTGAAAATTTCCTGCTGACGGCGGTGATGGACAATATTGATTCCGCAGTGCGGGCTGTGGAATTGGGCGTAGATCGGATAGAGCTTTGCAGCAATATGATCATTGGAGGGACGACACCTACCCTTGCACTCTTCCAGGAAATCAGGAAGCGGTGCGACACGAAGATTGATGTGGTGATAAGGCCCAGAAGTGGTGATTATCTCTATAATGCCACAGAGTTCGCATTGATGCTTGCACAGATCAAGCTGTTCAAAAAAGAGGGCGCGGACGGAATTGTCATTGGAGCCTTACAACCGAATGGAAGCTTGGATTACCCACAGATGCAGCGAATGATTCTCACGGCAGGGAGGATGAGTGTGACCTTGAACCGTGTGATGGATGTCTGCAGTGATCCCTTACAGACCATAAAGGAAGCGGGGGAGCTTGGAATCAAAAGGGTTATTACCAGCGGTCAGAGGGCAAGCTGCCTGAATGGAATCGATATGCTTACCCGGTTAATGGAGGCAGGTAAAGGAAAAGTGCGGGTCATGGTCAATTGTGGAATCGATGGAAATGCCATTTGGAAGGTCTATGAGCACACAGGAGCGACTGCGTTCCGAATCTCAGGAATCGTTCAGCGGGAGAGCAGGATGATTCATCGTAACATGGAAGTACACGCAGGGATAGAAAGTTTCAACGAATATATCACCCTGGTACCCGATGAGAAAAGGATTGCAGATGCAGTCGCAATATTGAATAGAATCTAAGATTATTTGTAACTATTCAGAGCCAGGCAAATTCATAAAAATATGCGAATCATGCTTGCATGAGTGAGCTGATTTTTGTGAATTTATTTGGCGAAGTAACCACATAAGCAAAAGGAAAGCTTCGAAGAAGCGATTTTGCGCATGGGGTGTTCTGAATAGTTATGATTATTTTATATTTTGCATAGCGGAGTCGGCATATTTTGTGGTCACGAGAGTCTCGTATGGGACGCGTTCACTTAATTCGCCGGCTTCTTCTAATATATCTTGCAGCAGAGTAAAGCTGTCTTCCTCGAAGATCAGATTATCTTTCCAGGTCTCCTGGTCATAATAGCGGGATACGATGGCAGTCACAGTTTCGATATCGTTTTCCTTGAATTGTGGATGGATCACGGTAGCGATTTCCTCCGGAGTATGGGTATCTACATAGAGCATGCCTTTTTGCAGAGCATTGACAAAGCCCTGTACGGTCTCGGGATGTTTCTCCAGATAACTGTTCTTTGCACAGTAGGCGGTGTAGGGAACGTAGCCGGAATCTTCACCCAGAGAAGCCACCACATATCCTTTGCCCTCGGATTCCAGACTGGTGGCTGCAGGTTCGAACTCTACGGTAAAGTCACCCTGTCCGCCTGAGAAAGCGGCAGCGGTGGAGCCGAAGTCAATACTTTGATCGATGGCGAGATCAGTAGCAGGATTCATGCCATTTTTCTTTAAGATGTATTCGAATACCATTTGCGGCATACCGCCTTTTCTACCACCCAGGACTTTTTTACCTTCCAGATCCTTCCAGTTAAAATCGGAGACAGGTTCCCTTGCCACTAAGAAGTTTCCGGCACGCTGGGTCAACTGTGCAAAATTTACCACATAGTCCTCGGTGCCACCCAGATAGGTGTAGATGGACGCTTCACTTCCCATGAAACCAACATCGGCATCCCCGGATAATACGGCGGTCATGGTCTTGTCAGCACCAAATCCTGTGACCAGGTTCAGTTCGATTCCTTCCTCCTTAAAATAACCATTTTCAATGGCCACATACATGGGTGCATAGAATATGGAATGTGCCACTTCGTTCAATGTGACTTTTTCCAGATTTTTATCATTGAGAGAGGTACGGACGCCGCAGCCTGCCAGGGCTGTCAGTGAGATCAGAAGTAATGTGAGACTTACTATGGATATTGTTTTCTTTTTCATAAAAAACTCCTTTTTTTCTAATACTACATTATATAGAAATACTGGAAAATGGTTCCTATAGGAAAAATGTACTAAAAATGTACTAAAAGTTAACATAAAGTTCACAAATAGAAGTGAAAAAAGATGTATACTATATCTTGTGAGAAAAAATAGTAGATAAATGAAGCGATGAATAGAATAGAAGTATCGAAGGAAGTATCGAAATAAAGGGGAAACCATACACGGAAAGGCTAAAACAGGAGGGTACACATGAAGTTTGACATGCATTGTCATACAAAAGAAGGATCTATTGATGCGAGAGTAGATATTGAATCTTACGTTAAGAAACTCATATCCCAGGGATTTGATGGGATGCTGGTGACGGATCACAATTCTTACGATGGCTATCGTAAATGGAAAGAAATTGCCAGCCAGATCAATCAGACACTTGCCAAACCATTTGTGGTATTAAAAGGAATCGAATACGATACCAGAGATGCAGGACATATGCTGGTGGTATTGCCTGATGAGGTTCACTGCAAACTGTTGGAAGCACGTGGCATGACCGTGGAGAAGCTGGAGAGGATCGTTCATGAGCTGGGAGGGATCTTCGGACCGGCGCATCCTTATGGAACAGGTTTCTTCGCTCTGATGAACACAAAGTTCGGGAAACAGAATAGAGAGATGGCACACAAATTTGATTTTATAGAGACGTTCAATGCCTGCAATCATATTATTGATAATGTGAGGGCAAAGGCACTGGCAAATAAATATAAAAAGCCTGGTATTGCAGGATCTGACGCGCATTTTATGAGTGTCATCGGTTCGGCATTTACGAAATTTGATAAAGAAATTCATAATAATAATGACCTTATCAAACTGTTTAGAGAGAAGGCACAGATCCTGGCGGACGGATCATTACTGGAAAAATATCAGAAGAATAATCTGCTGAAGAAGTATCCGGGCGTGGTGGGATACTGGGTCTACAATAAGGTGGGAGCATTGATCTACACCCCGGCAAGACACAGAGGATACAAGCAGTTACACGTCCATGCGAAAGCTTGTTAAAAAAAATTTTGAAATTATCCTTAAAATTTGGTATACTGTAGGAAGTAGTTACGGAATACTAATATTTTGAAAGAAAAAGGATGGAAGAAACAATGGCATTATTACAACAATGGCGTGATATGGCTTATTCAGAGACAGCCAATAAAGGTGATTTACAGAGACTGTGGGCTGCGTATTTTCAGACAGAGAAGAGCATCTATCAGGAACTGTTAAAGACGCCTAAGAAAGCAGTGAAAGGTACCGTAAAGGAATTAGCAGAGAAATTTGACGTTGATCTTATGACAATGACAGGATTTCTGGATGGTATCAATGACAGTTTAAAGAAACCGAATCCAATCGAAGAGATGGAGGAAGATACCAAGGTAAGTCTTGGATTTGATATCGAGTTACTTTATAAGAATATGGTTGGAGCCGGCGCAGACTGGTTATATGACCTGGAAGAGTGGAATGATGTCTTAGATGAAGACACACGCAGGACTCTTTACAAGGAACAGAAATTATCTACAACCGTTGTAAAAGAAGAAAAAGTATATCCAAATGATCCATGTCCATGTGGTTCAGGGAAAAAATACAAAAAATGTTGTGGAAAGAACAAATAAGATAAACAAAATGAACCGTTTGCAGTAGGAATTATTGCAGGCGGTTTTCTTTTTTGTTCCTGTCAGTAGGGGGCATCCTCGGGAGAATGTACGATTTTCAATGCGAACTCATGAATATAGTCATACATGGTATCCGAGGAAATATCCCCAAGACTGCCATTACTCCAGTCTTCCAGAAGCCCCATATAGCCGGACAGGAGAAAGGATACACGGATTCGATATTCCAGTTGTTTTTCCGGTGTGTATTCCACAGGAAGATGAGTTTCAATAATTTTACAGATGCGTTCCTTTAATTTCGTTATCCCACGGGGAGACAGATTCTGTTTGAAAGTCTCTGATACAAGGTGGTTGGTAGAACGCTCATAGAAAGTGGCAAGCGTCTTTTTTACATAGAAAAAGTAATCTTCCACGTTGCTGAGGGTACCTTCCAGAGGCCCTAGGAAGTCATCGATGAGGTCATCTTCTATCTCACCGATCACATCATATACCGTGTTGTAATGGGCGTAGAAAGTTCCGCGGTTCACTTCAGCAAGGGCAGTGATCTCTGTCACTTTGATGTCAGAGGCATTTTTAGATACCATGAGCGTTTGGACTGCTTCCTTTAATAATTTTTTAGAGCGAAGCACATTTTTGGGTTCCATAGGTTTCTCCTTTGTATGAAAGTTTTATAGTTCCGTTTTTCCATATTTTAGATATATTATATAGAAAAAACAGAGAGATTTTATAGTGTGTTTACAGTTTTTTTAGAAGTAAAAAATTCATTCCAACAGAAAATAGAAAAGTGTTCAAAAATGAACAAACTTTGAAAAATTGCATATTGCTATTTAATACTTAAATAATTATAATGCACCTTGAGTTGGAAATCAACAAGTGATGGATTTCCAACAGGTGTTTGATCATAGAATTGACAATAGAAACAATAATGAGGAGCTAAATAGGAGAATTGTAAAGGATGAAGAGATTTATGACGAGACAGAGAGAAAGCAACAAAGAAAAAAAATCTGCTGTAAATTGGAAAAGAACCAGCTGCGGGTTATTGGCAATGACGGTACTCATGTCCAGCGTGGCATTAGCAGGGTGCGGCAGTCAGGAAGCAGATGTTACAGAAGAGGAAACTGTAAAGGCAATCCAGGTAGAGACGGCGGCTCCTTCCACGAATACAATTCAGGTAATGAGCGATTTCATCGGTACCGTGGAGGGCAGTGAGGAGACTTCTATCATCCCCAAGATTGCGGGGGAGGTCACATCGAAGAATTTTGAGGTGGGTGATTATGTAAATGCAGGGGATTTATTATTCACTATCGATGATACGGCACTTCAGATATCCAGAACCAGTGCAGAGGCAAGTGTACAGATGGCTCAGGCAAATCTGAATACGGCAGAAGCCGGATTGATCGCACAGCAGGCGAGCAATGGTGCCACCAAAGCTTCTGTAAGTGAGACACTGGGAACCATGTCCACCACAGAGCAGCAGTTGGAGAATAGTGTAAACAGTGCAAAGAGAAACGTGGGAGCTGCAAAGGGAAGCAAAGGATTGGCAAATGAGTCCTTTGTCAATGCGCAGAAACAAGCCGATAATGTGAAGGATAATAAAGAGAGCGCAGAAGATAATATCGGTTATACAGAGGAATATCTGGAGAGTCTGACGGAACTTCAGAAGAGATATAATAATATTTCACAGGCATCAGATATAGATGCAGCGAAGGAGGAAGCAAAGAGTCATGGAATCAGTGATTCAGAGCTGTCAGGTTTCACGGAGAAAACAGAGGTTGCAAATTACTATCTCAGTCTTAATTCCAATTATAGTTCCGGGGAGGAACTGGCAGTGGTAGTGTCCTCCGCAAGAAATGCTTACGAGGGAGCAAAATCTACGGACAAGTCTCTGGAAGGCTCCTACAGTTCTGCTCTTGTCGCACAGATCCAGGCGGCTATCAGCACACAGACATCAGCAGATTCTCTGAAAAGTGCTGAGGAGGCACAGGCTCTGGCAGAAAAATATAAAGAGGATTATGAGAATTTTACGAAAAACACCATCACTGCAAATGCCAATGCACAGATCGTAGGAGGAGATGCACAGGTCATCAGTTCAGCCAACTCTGTTACAACAGCCAATGCAAATCTTACAAGTGCCAACGCACAGCTGGCATCAGCAAACCTGCAGTTGGATTATACCAAAGTTACTTCACCGGTAAGTGGTGTTATCCAACAGATCAATGTACAGCAGTATGAGATGGCTTCCAATCAGTCAGTAGCATATGTAATATCCAGTACAGACAGTAAGAAAGTAACTTTTTATGTAGCGGAGAATGCCATGAAGAATATGAGCATGGGACAGAGCGTTACCATCGAAAAGGAAGGCACTACATATGATGCATCTATTTCTAATATAGAAAGTACAGTGGATGCACAAAAAGGTCTGTTCAAAGTGGAGGTAACATTGACAGGCTCCGGTGCAGACAGTTTTATCACAGGAACTTCTGTAAAGCTTACCACGGCAACACAGCAGGCAATCGATGTCATGACAGTTCCTATCGATGCTGTTTACTATGAAAGTGAACAGGCTTATGTCTATTGTGCAAAAGATGGAGTGGCAGTACGAACAGATATCACAACAGGCATCGCAGATGAGAATAATGTGGAAGTAGTATCCGGACTTACACCAGGAGATAAGGTAATCACCAGTTGGGGTTCTCAGTTGAAAGACGGCGCGGTGATTGAAGAAGCAGTGAAGGTACAGGATACAACAGAGGAAGCAGTTACAGAGACATCCACGGAGGAGAGTACCACCGAAGCTCAGACAGAAGATGCCAATGCAGCACAGGGAGAACAGGTGGAGACCACAGACAACGTAAACATCAGAGCAGCAGCCAGCACAGACTCAGAGAAAGTAGGCATGGCTGTGACAGGGCAGAAATACACCAGACTGGAAGAAGCTGCTGACGGCTGGAGCAAGATCGTATATGAAGGCAGCGATGCCTATGTGAAAACCGAATATTTAAAATCATTGGATGCTGAAGATATGACAGAACAGGATGCTCCGGAAACAGTTGCAGAAACAGAAACCGAAACGGATACCACAGAAGCAACTACAGAAGCAACTACAGAAGTGACTACAGAAACAGCTACAGAAGAGGCAACGAACCAAGAGGAGACAGTAAATGAGTAAGCTTACAAAAACAGTATTAAATCGACCTATTGCGGCCATTGTATGTGTCGTTGCGTTGATTATATTCGGTCTTACTTCTGTGACAGGTATGTCTTTACAGTTAATACCGGATATGAATATGCCAATGATGATTGTCTTTACCGTATATCCACAGGCTGGGCCTGAGGATGTGGAGAAACTGGTGACGGAGAAGATCGAGGATGCATGTGCTACGGTATCCGGACTTGACACCACCCAGTCCCAGTCCCAGGATAATATGTCCATCGTAATCTTTCAGTTCGATTATGGTACCAACATGGATTCCACCTACACAGATATGCAGGAGGCCATCGATAGAGTAAAGTCTGATCTGCCGGATGATGCCCAGTCCCCCACCATTATGGAGCTGGATATGAATGCATCGGATTCCATGACCATATCCATTGACAGTGATGCAGACGTGGATCTGTTAAATGAGGTAAAGAATAATATAGAACCGGAATTGAAAAAGGTAAGTGATGTGGCTGACATTACCACATCAGGCGGAGATGAAAAATATATTTCCGTTCAGCTATATCCAGAGTATGTATCACAATACGGACTGGACATTTCCTCCATTGCAAACGCCATCACTTCCGTAAACTTTACCATGCCTGCAGGCAGTGCTGATTACGGCAATCAGTCCCTGAACCTGAGCTCAGAAGTACGCTATGAAGATGTGAATCAGTTGGAACAGGTGCCGATTACCACAGGATCCGGTCAGGTCATTCACCTGAGTGATGTGGCAAATGTGCATTATGCCACCAAGGAAGCCACAAGTCTTAGCAGATATAACGGCAATAATAATGTAAGCATTGGTATTTCCAAAAAGCAGAGTTCCAGTGCAGTGACCTTATCCAATAAGATACAGAAGACCATTACCACGTTACAGGAGAAATACCCGGATCTGAATATTAAGGTGGTATACGATGCAAGTGAAACCATATTAAGTTCTCTGAAATCTATTGCAGAGACACTGGTCATGGCAATTGTCCTGTCCATGCTGGTATTGTTCCTGTTCTTTGGAGACATGAAGGCCAGCCTGATTGTCGGCAGTTCCATGCCGATCTCGGTGCTGCTGACCTTTATCCTCATGAACTTCCTGGGATTCTCACTGAACATGGTAACCATGGGAGCGCTGGTCATCGGTATCGGTATGATGGTAGATAATGCCATCGTTGTAATAGAGATGTGTTTTAGAAAACACGATGAAGGTCTGGACTTTAAACAGGCGGCGTATGAGGGAACCAAAGTGGTTACCAACTCCATCGTTGCATCCACTGTCACCTCCGTGGTGGTATATCTGCCCATGGCCGGTATGGAAGGTATTTCCGGTCAGATGTTCGGACAGTTGGGTTATACCATCGTGTTTGCCCTGGTGGCATCCCTGGTATCTGCCATGACTTTGATTCCATTGTGTTTCTCTATTTATAAGCCCCTGGAAAAGAAAAATTCACCAGTGACAAAATGTGTGAATGCTGTTGCGGAGAAATATGGACGTTTACTGGAGAAAGTATTACATAAGAAGAAACTGGTATCCCTTTTCGCAGTACTCCTCTTTGTATTAGCTGTTTATATGGCACAGTTCGTGAGAACGGAGCTGATGGCCAGCACCGATGAAGGTCAGGTGTCCGTGGAAATCTCCTATCGTCCTGGATTAAGACTTGAGAACATGGATGAAATTGCCAGAAAAGTAGAAGCATTTGTGGCAGAGAGTCCTGAAATAGAGAACTATAGCACCACGGTAACACAGTCCAGCTCCTCCATGATGGGAAGTGGTTCCAAGTCCAATATTAGTGCTTATGTGAAGGATGACAGTAAATTAAGCACAGCGGATATCGTTGATCAGTGGAATCAGGAACTGGCAGGATTTGATAATAACTGTACCATCAATGTAAGTTCTGCCTCCTCCATGGGCATGAGTGGCATGGGTGGAGGTGTCACGAAGGAAATCGTCGTACGTGGTACGGATCTGAATGAACTGAAAGCTGCATCCAAGCAGGTGGAAGATTCCATGAAAGATGTGCCCGGGGTGCTGAATATTGACGCAGATCTGTCAGATACCAGTTCCAAGGCTGACGTGGTGATCGATCCCATCAAGGCAAGAGCCAAAGGATTCACGGCACAGCAGGTGGCAGGATTGCTCTATACCAATATGACAGGTACCGATGCCATGGATGTGTCCATAGATGACCGTGATTATACAGTTACCGTAGAGTATCCGTCAGACCGTTATCAGAACATGAATGATGTGAGCGGTATGACTTTTACCAACTCCAACGGAGTGGCAGTTCCATTGTCCGAGATCGGTGAGATTGTATTTACTGACACCCCTCAGACCATCATGCGAGAGGATGGACAATTCCAGGCCAGCGTTACCGCTACATTGACAAAAGCGACACAGTATACAGCGGGAGATGAGATTCAAAAGAAAGCCGCTGCACTGCAATTTCCGGAATCCGTGGAACTGGGTACCAACTCTATGGATGAGATGATGGCAGAGGAATTCGGCGCTCTGGGGTCAGCGATTATTACCGCTATTTTCCTGATCTTCATGGTCATGGCGATTCAGTTCGAGTCTATCCGCTATTCCTTGCTGGTCATGTTCTGTATCCCATTCAGTTTGATCGGTTCCATCTTCCTGCTGTTAATATCAGGAGGCAAGATCAGTATGACATCCCTTATGGGATTCCTGATGTTAGTAGGTATCGTGGTAAACAATGGTATTCTCTATGTGGATACCACCAACCTGAATCGTAAGACCATGCGCACAGAGGATGCCCTCATCGATGCAGGTAAGTCTCGTCTGAGACCCATCCTCATGACTACCCTGACCACCATCCTCTCCATGATCCCTATGGCGATCGGATGGGGCGACAATGCAGCGATGATGCAGGGTATGTCACTGGTTATTATCGGTGGTCTTACCGCATCCACCATACTGACATTGATCCTGCTCCCCACCTTCTATATGATTGTTCATAATAAGAGCAAGGAAAAGAAACTGCGTAAGAAACTCATCGCAGAAGGCAAGATCGTGGAAAACAGGAAATTCTCCCTCAAAGGGAAATTTAAACGCACCAAAAAAGACTAATCCCGGTTTATCACGGAAGGCTGCAACTGTAGGATGTGAAGAAAACAGATGACGGCAGGTACCCTGCTAAGAAACACAACCTATGTGTGAAAAACTAAATGACAGATAAAAGAAATCAGTAGATTCTGAAAACGTACGCAACCGCCCTTTAGAAGCCATCGTGGCTTCAGACGGGCTTGCCCCCGCATCCGTGCGTGGGCATTGCTGGATACTGAGATTTCTTTTGTCTGTCATTAACTTTTTCTACACATAGAACGTGAATTATCTTAGCAGGGAACCCGTCGTCATCTGTTTTTATTTATAAGCTGCGATTGCAGCCTGTTCGATATAAAGCGCTTGAAGTTTATAATGATGTCATAACATAGAACCATTTATGAATTGCCCTGTCTTTTCACTAATAAGGATTGGTGCTGGAATAGACAGAAGCTTGTATGCAAAGGGTGTTTTAATAGAACAGCATTTTTTTGTGATGGTTAGCAATTTATTGTGGGGAGTGCTACAAATTTGAATAAATTGTGAACGCAAAATGTTGAAAATGTGAAGAAGGTCGCAAACATGTACTATTTAAGATGTGATATTATCTACTTGTAACAAAGAAACGACAACGTTTCAAAAAAATTCAAGGGAGGATTTACAAGAATGAAAAGAAAATTACTTAGTACAGTTTTAAGTGTAGCTATGGTAGCAACTATGTTAGTAGGCTGCGGAAGCAAAACAGCAGACACAGCAGCAGAAGCACCAGCTACAACAGAAGCAGCAGCTGATACCACAGAGGCAGCTACAACAGAAGCAGCTCCAGCAGCAGACGCAACAGCAGCAGCCGGCGGAAAAATCGGTGTTGCAATGCCTACAAAGGATTTACAGAGATGGAATCAGGATGGTTCCAACATGGAAGCTCAGCTGAAAGAAGCTGGCTATGAAGTAGATTTACAGTACGCATCAAATGATGTACAGACACAGGTTTCACAGATCGAGAACATGATCAACAACGGAGATCAGTTACTGGTTGTTGCTTCTATCGATGGTAGTTCATTAGGTGATGTAATGGCACAGGCAAAAGAAGCTGGAATCCCAGTTATCGCTTATGACCGTTTGATCATGAACTCAGATGCAGTTTCCTATTACGCAACATTTGATAACTACATGGTTGGTACAAAACAAGGACAGTACATCGTTGATACATTAGATCTTGACAATGCAGCAGGACCTTTCAACATGGAAATCTTCACAGGTGATCCTGGTGACAACAATGCAAACTTCTTCTACGGCGGTGCTATGGATGTTCTTCAGAAATACATCGACGAAGGAAAATTAGTAGTTAAATCTGGTCAGGTTGATTTCGCAACAGTTGCAACAGCTAACTGGGATACAGCTACAGCACAGTCCAGAATGGAAAACATCTTAGCTTCCTACTATGCAGATGGAACCAAATTAGACGTAGTTCTTTGCTCAAATGACTCTACAGCACTTGGTGTTGAGAATGCTCTTGCAGCTTCCTACACAGGTGATTACCCAGTCGTTACCGGTCAGGATTGTGACGTTGCTAACGTTAAGAACATGATCGCTGGAAAACAGTCCATGTCAATCTTCAAAGATACACGTGAATTAGCTACACAGGTTGTATCAATGGTAGACGCTATCATGAAAGGTGGAGAAGCACCTGTAAATGATACAAAAACATACGACAATGGTACAGGCGTTATTCCTTCATACCTTTGCGAGCCGGTATTCGCTGACAAAGATAACTACAAAGAGTTATTGATTGATTCAGGATACTACACAGAAGATGACCTTAAATAGGAAAATGAAGTAACAGAAAAGTTAAGGCAGGCGGGTTTTAACTCGCCTGCTATTCTAAGTATAAGAGATATAAAAAGGAGGGATTACTTTGGCAAAGACATTGCTGGAAATGAAAAATATTACCAAAACTTTCCCTGGCGTCAAAGCACTTGACAACGTAAATTTAAAAGTTGAAGAGGGCGAAATTCACGCTCTGGTTGGAGAAAATGGTGCGGGTAAATCCACACTGATGAACGTATTAAGTGGTATTTATCCCTATGGTTCTTACGAGGGCGATATCATTTATAATGGTGATATATGTAAATTTAATAAGATTAAAGATAGTGAAGAAAAAGGTATTGTAATTATTCACCAGGAATTGGCATTGGTTCCGTATATGTCCATTGGTGAGAATATGTTCCTTGGTAATGAAAGAGGAAAGGCAGCAGCCATTGACTGGAACGTTACCTATGGTGAAGCAGATAAATATTTGAAGACTGTAGGTCTTACAGAATCTTCAAGAACACTTGTAAAAGATATTAGTGTTGGTAAGCAGCAGATGGTAGAAATTGCAAAAGCGTTAGCCAAAAAAGCAAAATTACTTATTCTTGATGAGCCAACATCCTCATTGAACGAATCTGACTCAAAAGCGTTATTAGACTTATTATTAAAATTCAAGAATGAGGGAATGACTTCGATAATTATTTCTCATAAATTGAATGAAGTATCCTATGTTGCGGATAAGATTACAGTTATTCGTGATGGTGCTACAATTGAGACCTTAGATAAAGAAAAGGATGATATATCAGAAGATAGGATCATCCAGGGAATGGTTGGTCGTGAGTTATCAGACCGTTTCCCGAAGCGTCATGGTGTGAAGATCGGTGACTACAGTATGGAAGTTGCCAACTGGAATGTAGATCATCCACTTTACGCTGACAAAAAAGTAGTTGACAATGTATCTTTCAATGTCAGAAAAGGTGAAGTAGTAGGCATCTCAGGTCTGATGGGAGCCGGCAGAACAGAGCTTGCCATGAGTATTTTTGGTAAATCCTATGGTGCGAATATCACAGGTACCTTAAAGATCAATGGTAAAGAAGTGAGTCTTAGGACAGTTCGTGAAGCTATTAATCACAAACTTGCTTATGTAACAGAAGATCGTAAAGGAAATGGACTGGTACTTAGCAATCCTATCAAGACCAATACGACGTTGGCAAATCTGGACAGTATCAGTAGTAAAATGGTAATTGACAAAGATAAAGAATATCAGGTAGCTGATGAATACAGAGAGAAATTGAAAACAAAATGCCCTTCTGTAGAACAAAATGTTGGTAACCTGAGTGGTGGTAACCAGCAGAAAGTCCTGCTTGCAAAATGGATGTTTGCAGATCCGGACATTCTGATTCTGGATGAGCCTACCCGTGGTATTGATGTAGGCGCAAAATATGAGATTTACTGCATTATCAATGACCTTGTAGCGGCTGGAAAATCTGTTATCATGATTTCCTCTGAATTGCCGGAAGTACTGGGTATGAGTGATCGTATCTATGTTATGAACGAAGGCAAGATGGTAGGAGAATTATCCAGAGAAGAAGCAACACAGGAAAAGATCATGGCCAGTATCTTAAAATCAAGTAAAGGAGAATAAAAATGAATAACGCAAAATTAATCGCAGGAATAAAAAAATATACGATGATTATTGCCCTCGTTGTCATTACCATATTCTTTGCTTGGCGTACGGGCGGTAAGATCTTACTTCCTATGAATGTAACGAACCTGATTGCACAGAATGCATATGTATATGTCCTTGCAACCGGTATGTTATTATGTATCCTCACTGGTGGTAACATCGATTTATCTGTTGGTTCTGTAGTATGCTTCGTAGGTGCAGTGGGAGCCAAGATGTTAGACAAGGGATTCAACGTATGGGTTTCTGTACTTGCAATGTTGATCGTTGGTCTGATCATCGGTGCATTCCAGGGTTACTGGATCGCATATCAGAAGGTACCTCCATTTATCGCCACACTGGCAGGTATGCTGGCATTCAGAGGATTATCCAATGTAGTGTTAGATGGTATGACAGTCTCTATTACCAATCAGACCTTTATCGATGTATTCGGCGGCGGTTCTAACTGCTATGTTCCAGATTTTCTGGGTGGCACAGGTATCAACCTTACCTGTATGGCAGTGGGTGTAGTGGCATGTCTTATTTACATAATCGTACAGGCAAGAAGCCGTATGGATTGTATCAAAAAAGGGTATGTATCAGAGCCAATGGGTTCCATGGTCATCAAAGCAGTTCTGATCTGCATTGTCATTCTGGTATTCAGTTACAAATTAGCCATGAATAAAGGTATTCCCACAGCACTTATCTGGATCATGCTGGTGGTATTATTCTATGGTTATGTTACCACTAAGACCAGAATCGGTCGTTACTTATATGCAATCGGTGGCAATGAAAAAGCAACAAAGTTATCGGGTATTAACACAGAGCGTGTTTACTTTATCGCATATGCGAACATGGGAATGCTTGCTGGACTTGCCGGTATCCTTACCATCGCTCGTATGACTTCTTCACAGCCAACTTATGGACAGAGTTATGAGATGGATGCCATTGGTTCCTGTTTCATCGGTGGTGCATCTGCATACGGTGGAGTGGGTACAGTATCTGGAGTTGTGGTAGGTGCAACACTGATGGGTGTTATCAACTTAGGTATGTCCATCATGGGTGTAGATGCCAACTATCAGAAGGTCGTAAAGGGCCTGGTACTGTTGTTTGCGGTAATCTTTGATGTATTGTCAAAGAAAGAAAATAGTAAATAGGAGGAGACTAGAATGAAAAAAGCAGTAGATATTATTAGAAAAAATACGATGCTGATTGTCTTAGTGCTAGTGGTTCTCTTCTTTGCCGCAATGACAAAAGGACAGATGGTATCGGCAGCAAACTTTACAGCATTGATTTCACAAAATGCATATGTATTTGTTCTTGCAACTGGTATGTTAATGTGTATGTTAACCGGTGGTAACATCGACTTATCCGTTGGTTCCGTTGTATGTTTCATCGGTTCCGTAGGTGCCACCATGATGGTCACCAAAGGATGGCCGGTTCCACTTTCTATATTACTGATGGTAGTAGTAGGATTGATTTATGGTATTGTGTTAGGCTACCTCATCGCATATCTGAATATTCCACCCTGGATCGCAACCCTTGCCGGTATGCTTGCCCTTCGTGGATGGGGTGTTGCCATTATGAAAGGTCTTACGATCTCACCACTTCCAGAAGGTTTCGTTAAGATGTTCAATGGATCCGTTCCGGATTTATTCGGAAATGCAGCTTTGAATCTCACCTGTGTGATAGTAGGATTCATCGTATGTATCATTGTCATTCTGTTACAGGTCAAGAACAGAGCAGACAGGATCAAGAAAGGTTATGAGATCGAGTCCATGGTCAGCATGATCGTAAAAATAGTATTGACATGTGCGGTAATCATGTTATTTGCAGTGAAGATGGCACAGAAAAATGGTATTCCATTTGCATTGATCTGGGTGGCTGTGATCTGTCTGATCTATAACTTTATTACTTCTAAGACGACCATTGGTAGATATTTCTACACCATCGGTGGTAATGAAGCAGCTACCAGATTATCTGGTATTGATACAAAGAAGATTTATTTCCTGGCATATGTAAATATGGCTTTCTTATCCACTGTTGCTGCTATGATGACAATGGCACGTAACACAAGTGCGACACCAACAGCTGGTACCAACTTCGAAATGGATGCCATCAGTGCCTGTGTTGTAGGTGGAGTATCTGCCTACGGTGGAGCCGGTACCGTGTTCGGTATGGTCATCGGTGCTACACTCATCGGTGTTATCAACCTGGGTATGAGCGTTATGGGTATTGATGCCAACTACCAGAAGGTCGTAAAAGGTCTGGTACTGTTATTCGCAGTGGTATTTGACCTCCTGAATAAAAAGGATAGCAGGAACTAGTTCAGGAAAGAAGGCCCGATTGGGAAGATATCGGGCTAAGTACACGTAGGCACAAGGTGCCGAAGGTTAACTAGTTCCGATTACGAAGTAATTAAATTTAAATTAAGGCCCGATTGAAAAAATATCGGGCTAGATGCCCGACTGGGAAGATGTCGGGCTAGGGGCCACCTCAGTGTTGGGGTGGCATTTTTTACGTTAATTTGTTATACTACAAATAGTATGAATTATCGCATAATGGAACGTGAATCACCAATCTTTTAGCAGGAGGAGAGACGATATGCATATGGGAAAAAAGCTTTTGACAGTATCTTTTGCCATAATCGGTATGAGTGCTTTCATGACAGGATGTGGGAAGTTCGGCGGGGATCATGGATTGTCCGCGAAGGATCCCCAGAATATTATGATATGGAATTATTACAATGGTGCCCAGGCGGTGGCATTTGACAATATGATAGAAGAATTTAACAGTACCGTTGGAAGAGAAAAGGGAATCGTGGTAACGGATGAGAGTACTGGCAGTATTGATGATCTCAAAGATGCCATCAATGCGTCACAGAACAGGAAGGTCGGTGCGAAAAAGCTGCCCAATATCGTGCAATGCTACAAAGATATGGCAACAGGATTGGACAACGAAGAACTACTGGTGGATTTGGATGATTATGTGAGCGAGGAAGAAAAAGCCACTTTTGTAGACACCTATATAGAAGACGGGAAATTGGGAAAAGAGAGAGAATGGAAGCTGTTTCCCGTTGCGAAAAGCACAGAAGTGATGATGATAAATAAACAGAAATGGGATGCGTTTTCGGCAGGGACAGGAGTTGAACTTGATGATCTGTCTACCTGGGAGGGGGTGGCATCCACAGCGGAAGCCTACTATGAGTGGAGTGGCGGCGATGCATTTTTTGGGAGAGATGCATTTGCCAATTACATGCTGGTGGGCAGTGAGCAGCTGGGACATCCGATTTTTACGAAGAACGAAGACGGCACGGCCAGTGTACAGCTGGATCGTGAGACTATCTATAAGTTATGGGTGAATTATTATATTCCATACATCAGAGGATATTATGTTCATGTAGGTAATTACCGGACGGATGATATCAAGCTTGGAAAGATCATCGCATCCGTAAATTCAACTGCGGGGGCGGCTTATTTTCCTACGGAGGTATCCTATGATGAGGGTGTGCCCTCCAAAATAGGCTGCATCGTATTGCCAGTTCCTAATTTCAGAGGAACGGAGCCCTATATCACACAGCAGGGTGCAGATATGGCAGTGCTGAAAGGTACGGAGCGGGAAGAATATGCCAGCGTGGTATTCTTGAAGTGGTTTACGGAAGCGGAGCGCAATCTGCAGTTTGCTGTGCAGACAGATTATCTGCCAGTCAGGAAAGCGGCGAATACCAGGGAGGCCATCCAAAAACAGTTGGAGATGACGGACACCAATCTGGGGAAAGTAGGTCAGGAGGTATTATTAAATGCGGTGGAGGAATTGTCCACCAGTCATTTATGCACTACAGTGGAGTTCGACAAGTCCTATGAGGTGCGAACGATCATAGAGAATGCAATGATCGATCAGGCAAAGATGGACTATGACAAGATTCAGGAGAAAATGATAGAAGGAATGGACCGGGACACAGGATCGGAACCCTATGAGACGAAAGCATACTTTGAAGATTGGATGAAAAATCTGCAACATCGATTGGATGCCGTACTGACAGAAGAATAAGAACGGCTCGTGCGAGAGGGAAAGAAATTGGCGAAAAATAAAAAAATACATACATTGCGCACCAGCATTATTCGAATACTCATCAGCATTGCTATTTTGCAGTTAGGCATTATTACCGGAGCCATCATTTTATTTGGAACCACTGATCAATTGGATGCCAATGCAGAGCAAAGCTTGAAAGATACGGTAGAGACCCAGGGCGAAAAACTGGAAGAGAAGATGGGGAGTTGGTCTGAGATGTCCCAAATTCTGGCACGGATCAATGAGATCAGTGAGACTTACTGTCTGGATAACGGGACAGATATAGAGACTCTGATGGAAGACCCCAAACAGGAAACAAAGCTATTACAGAATTATACCGCCACAATAATGAAACTGTTACGGGTGTCGGGCACCACAGGAAGCTTTGTGATCCTGGATGGAAAAAAGAATAGTACTGAAAAGTACAGCATATATTTTAGAGATTTAGACCCAAACGTATATTCCAAGGATGACAGAGATATTCTCGTGGAGGCGGGACCGGGGGAATATCTGGTAAATTCCGGTTATGCGTTGGATTTTTCATGGAAGACTTGTCTGTCACTCAATGAAAACAGTGATTTTTACTACAAGCCATATGAGGCAGCGTTAGCATATGGAGATACCATTGATGCCAATGATCTGGGATATTGGTCCACTACATTCCGTATGAATCCCGGCGATCATGAGATCATTACCTATTCTGTACCCCTCATAACAGAGGAGGGAAAGGTTTACGGTGTTGTTGGAATCGAGTTAGGTCTGGATTACCTGGAAGAAATGGTGGACAGCAAAGAGATTATTGTCGATGATAACGCTGGAATGATGCTGGTGACCAGTGACAGGGAAGAAAACCAGGAACGTTACAAGGCATGGATGGTATCCGGAGCGCAATATCAGTCATTTCTTCCAACAGGAACAGAGTTTTCTATACAGGATTCTAAAAACGGACTTTTTAGGGCAACACTTTTTGATAAGGACAGACACACAGCCAGCAAATATACGTTACATGTCTATAACAGCAATACACCTTTTGAGAATGAAGAGTGGTCCATGGTGGGAATTGCTCATGATTGGGCACTGAAAAAGACTTCCACTAATCTGATATTCCGATTGCTCATATCATCCGTTATCGTATTATGTATCAGTATTATTTTTGCGCTGGTATTTGCATTTAGGACCACAGAACCCATCTACAAACTGATGCGGGGAATCAGTGATATGAATGATGCAAATGCACATCTGCCCAGAACAAATCTAAGGGAATTTAATGAGTTGGGAGCGGAGATAGAAAAGAGAAATAAAGCGATCTGGGAGAGTACCAACAAAATGGCAAATATCATAAAAATGACAAATTTGCCACTGGGTGTATTTGAGTATGATGAATTTACAGAACACAATTTCTGTACGGAGAAGGTTCTGGAATTTTTTGAGATCGATAGAGAAAATACTTCCTGGCGGAATAATTATTTTGATCGGGAAGAAATGAAGGCTGGAATTGAAAAGATAAGAAACAGGCTCACCCTGGAAACAGAGGAAAAAGAAGTATATTATTATGAGACAAGTAATCATGATAAGAAATGGGTCCGTATTAAAATGGTAGGAACGCCGAAGCATTATCTGTGCATTATCATGGACATGACAGATGAGATGAATGAGAAACAGAAGATAAAACATGACAGGGATTATGACATTCTCACCGATCTTTACAACCGTCGGGCATTTCGAAGAGAAGTGGCGAACATACTGACAAAAAAGCCGGATACAACAGGCGTTATGTCTATCTGGGATCTGGATAACTTAAAGTATATGAATGATACCTACGGTCATGATATGGGAGATCGGTACATTGCGCTGCTTGCACAGGTGTTTCGGAGTGCAGAGCGCCCTAATATGCTGATGTGCCGTATGTCAGGGGATGAGTTCCTCATATTCGTCTATGATGAGAATATTGCAAAAAGCTGTGAGATCATGCGGGATATACACAGGGCGTTCTTAAATGAAAAGATCCAACTGCCGGATGGCAGTAAAATCTCAGTGAGTGCCTCTGCAGGTATGGCAATCTATCCTCACGATGGAGCAAATTATAAAGATTTGCTGAAGTATGCGGATTTTGCCATGTATGAAGTGAAGAATAATGAGAAAGGTGCGATTAGATCATTTGACAGGGATCACTATCTGAAAGATTATATTCTGGTACAGGGTGTTGGAGAATTGACACGCATTCTCAATGAAGAAAGTATCCGATATGTGTTCCAGCCAATCGTAGATGTGCGGACAAAACAGGTATATGCCTACGAAGCTTTAATGCGTCCACAGTCAGAACTGTTAAAGGGTCCCCAGGAATTCATCAGACTGGCAGAATCGCAATCCAAGCTTCGGCAGATTGAAGTCATGACCTGGATGCATGCCATAAGAACCTATGGGGAACAGATCAGTGACAATGCCTGTTCCAAGGACATCAAATTATTTATCAACTCTACACCGGGTCAGTGCTTGCAGGAGGAAGAGTTCACCTATCTGGAAGAAAATTATGGAGAATTGTTATCCCATATCGTAATGGAGGTAACGGAGATTGCCAAAACAGATGTAAAACAGGAGCAGGAAAAATACGCATGGTGCAAAAAGCATCACATCATGGTGGCACTGGATGATTATGGCTCCGGATATAATAATAATGATGTTCTGGTATCCAGCAAACTTGATTTTGTAAAGCTGGATATGACCATCATACGGGATATTCATATGCTTCCGGCAAGACAGCGGCTGGTAAAAGGAATGATCGATTACTGTCATGAGAAGCAGATTCTGGTCATTGCGGAGGGGATAGAACGAAGAGAAGAATTGAAAGAACTGATAGATATGGGAACTGATTATGCACAGGGATATTATTTTGCCAGACCTCAGAATGAAATCACAGATCTCAACGACAGGATCCGTGAATTGTTTGAATAATTTCATAGAGTTTCTGTTGAAAAAGATGTCGAAAAAGAGTATGCTGAAAAAGAATTTATGATATTAAAGAAATGAGTGGGATAAGAAATGGTCTTTAGCAGCCTTATATTTATCTTTCGATTTTTACCAATATTTTTGCTGATTTATTATATGACACCTGCTCGGTATAGGAATATGACACTTTTCCTGGGAAGTGTATGCTTCTATGCATTTGGAGAACCGGTATATGTGATACTGATTCTCCTTTCTATTTTGGTCAATTACATATGCGGCAGAAAAATAGGTCAAAAGAGAGCGTATATTGAAATAAATAGACAAAGCAGAGCCGGAAAGGGCTGGCTTAGCATTGCCCTTGTCTATGACTTCGGGTTGCTGTTGTTCTTCAAGTATTCCTTTTTCCTGGAGGAGAATCTGAACCGTGTGATCAGAGTTGTAAGCAGGATCAGCGGGGAGGAACTTTTGACAGTGCCGGAGATAAAGATCCTGCTGCCGCTTGGAATCAGCTTTTATACTTTTCAGATCGTATCTTATGTGGTAGATGTGTATCGGGGAAAAGTGGAGGCGGAGGAATCCATCATCAATCTGGGAACTTATCTTTGCATGTTTCCCCAATTGATCGCGGGGCCTATCGTGACCTACAACTCAGTAAAGGATCAGCTACAGTATCGCAGATATTCCCTTCGGAACTTTGAGAGAGGATTGCGTATCTTTGTGATGGGGCTTGCGGCGAAGGTGTTGATCGCCAACCGCGTCGGCGGACTGTGGAGAGATATTCAGACGATTGGATTTGAGAGTATTTCCACACCTCTTGCATGGCTGGGAGCATTTGCCTACACCTTACAGATTTATTTTGACTTCCACGGATATTCCCTCATGGCGATCGGCCTTGGAAAAATGATTGGATTTGAACTGCCGAAGAACTTTGATGAACCGTACCTCTCACACTCCATCACAGAATTCTGGCAGCGGTGGCATATGACATTGGCTCAGTGGTTTCGGGATTATGTGTATATTCCCCTGGGAGGTAATCGGGAAGGACGATGGAAGACCGTCCGTAACATGTTCATCGTCTGGGCGTTTACAGGTCTGTGGCATGGAGCAGAATGGAATTTTATCCTGTGGGGCATGCTGACATTCCTGATCATGTGCCTGGAAAAAGCAGGGCTCAAAAAGTGGTTGGATCGTACAAGGATTGGTTCTAGAATCTATATGATCCTACTCATTCCCATTACATGGATTTGCTTTGCCATTACCAGTATCTCTGATCTGGCGGTTTATTTTAGCAGAATGTTCCCCTTTTTCGGAGTCAGTGCCGAAGCGTGCATCATAGGAAATGATTATATAACGTATTTGGAACAATATGGCTTCTTTTTCTTGCTGGGCATATTCTTTTGCAGCACTCTACCGAAAAAATGGTATCGCATGAATCAGAAAAGAATAGTCTCAGTAATCGTATTGGCAATACTTTTTTGGGTATCCATCTATTATCTGGCAAGTGCCAGCAATAATCCATTTTTATATTTTAGATTTTAAGGAGCGTGCAGTTGAAAAAATTCAGAAAAGCTCCCTTGCTGTGGCTTATATTGATCAGCTTTGTGATTCTGACAGTCGTGTCAGGATTTGAAATGGCAGAGGAGGGACGGAAGAAAGAACTGAATATGGTGAAGGAACCTCTGCTGACTGTGGTATTGCAGGAATTGTCAGAGGGCGTGCTGCCTTTCCATCTGGAACGGTATCTGGTGTCAGACAGTACAAAGGTAAGTGCTCCTGTGGGAGAGGATACAGATGATGATAAAATCACAGTGAATGACGATGGGACGCTCAGTATGAATGAACTGGAGCCGGAGGAAAGTGTCAGTGAGAATATGGCTCTGGAGCGATATGAGTATCGCCAGGTGGGAAGAGCGTATTTTGATGATGCAGTTTTCATCGGAGATTCCAGGACAGACGGACTCGCCAAATATTCAGGACTTGATAACGCCACCTTCTATGCGAAAAATTCTCTGACTATTTATGATTTTTTTACGAAACGATTTATCCCTGTGGAGGGAGAGACGGAGAAGCTTACATTAGAGGAAGTGATGCAGCAAAAGCAGTTCGCGAAGATCTACATTATGTTCGGCATCAATGAGCTGGGCACCGGCTCCCCCCAGAGATTCGGTGCGGAGTATCTGCGGGTGCTCACGCGTATTCGGGAATTACAACCCGATGCCATTCTGTTCGTGCAGGGAATGATGCGTGTCACCGCGGCAAAATCCACCACCGACCCCATCTACAATAACGTTAATATCAATATGCGCAATGCACTTCTTGCCACAGTAGACAATCATCATGATGTCTTTTATCTGGAGATGAACGATGCCGTGTGCGATGAGAACGGAGACCTGGATGCAGAGTATACCTTCGATGATGTGCACCTGAAGGCAAGATATTACAATTTATGGGTAGATTATCTCATGTCACATGGAATTTGATCTGCAAAATATTATAAAATACAGGTCTCTAGGGAAGCTGCAGGACAGAAACCAAAGCATATATGAGGTGATTATGCATAGGATATAGAAAGGACGCAGATAGAAAGCGTTGTTTCCATGGCAAATCAGAAAATTGAAAATCAATTAAATCTTTCACTGGAGGCTACGCCACAGGAGAGAGAGAAATCATTGGAACTGGATGTGGGGTATGATGCCATAGACAGAACCTGGGAGTTAATCGTAAAATATCATGGGGATATCACAGGACTTGCCAATGAACTGATCCAGGTGGAGCTTTTGATCAATGGATATGCCATTGTGACATTGCCGGAGAGTCTGGTGGAAAGCTTTGCCAATCTGGAGGAAATTGAATATATAGAAAAACCAAAGAGGTTATTTTTCCAGGTGTATCAGGGAAAGATAGCCTCTTGTATTTTGCCTGTGACCATACAGGAACCGAATCTTACCGGCAGAGGTGTTATTGTGGCCGTGATTGATTCCGGGATTGCCTATGAGCACATGGATTTCAGGAATGCAGACGGTACCAGCAGGATATTGGAATTGTGGGATCAAAGTATCCCACCGGACCCTCAGAGAAATTTTAATCCCCCGGAGGGATTTGCACAGGGAACCGTATTTAACAGACAACAGATCAATGCTGCTCTGGCACAGCCGGTCAGAACAGAAATGCTCCAGCTTGTTCCCAGCATTGACCAATCCGGTCATGGAACACAGGTGGCGGGAATCGCAGCGGGAAATGGAACTATGCAGAATGGACGGTATCAGGGGGTAGCTCCAGAAAGCGAACTTATGATTGTAAAGCTTGGAACTGGCAGGACGGATGGATTTCCCAGAACTACGGAGCTCATGCGTGCACTGACCTATGTGGTAAATCGCAGTATTCACTATGGAAGACCGGTATCCGTGAATGTAAGCTTTGGCAATACTTACGGAGCTCACGATGGCACTTCCCTTTTGGAACGATTTATGGATAACGTGGCGGAGATAGGGCGCACCGTGATTAGTGTGGGAAGCGGAAATGAAGGGGCAGCGGGGGGACATGTGGCAGGGAGCCTTCTGGGGTATGGAGAGAGCGGATATTCTTCCAGGGGAGGTACCGCCACAGGTGTCGGAACTGTGACGGGAGGAGGTACCGCCACACAGTCTGGGAAAGAACAGCGCGTAGAACTTGCCGTGGCGAATTACGAGCGGGGGCTTAATGTACAGCTGTGGAAACATTATAATGACCGGTTCTCCCTTACTATACAGGCACCGGATAATAGCAGGGTACTGGTACCATTGGATCGCATGGGAAAACAGACAATGCAGATCATGAATACACAACTGCTGATCTATGTGGGAGAGCCTACGCCCTACTCCACCAACCAGGAGATCTACATAGACTTCATCCCTGTAAATCAGTATATTGACAATGGTGTGTGGACATTTATCATGACGCCGGAACGAATCGTAACAGGGGAGTATTATTATTACCTGCCATCGGAAAATATATTGAATGTCACCACCAGATTCTACCAGCCAACGCCGGAGGTGACCCTGACGATCCCATCTACGGCAGAGAAGGTGATCACTGTGGGAGCCTACAATACAGTGTTCGATGCCTACGCGGATTTCTCAGGGAGAGGCTATGTGGAGAATCGTTATGCCGTGCTGGATACCAGTGGTGATTCTGTGAAGCCGGATATCGTGGCCCCTGGCGTGAACATTACCACCACCAGCAGAGACGGGGGATATACCAGTGTGACAGGCACCTCCTTTGCCACCCCTTTTGTGACAGGAAGTGCAGCATTATTGCTGGAGTGGGGAATCGTCAGGGGGAATGATCCATTTCTGTATGGGGAAAAAGTGAAGGCGTATCTGATCCGTGGGGCAAGGCAGCTGCCGGGAATGGAGAGTCCCAATGCCATGACGGGATGGGGAGCGTTGTGTGTGAGGGATAGTTTACCGCTTTGATTTCCTAAGAGGAGATCTAAACATTTATAAAGGGGTGTAAAACAAAAATAAAGTCAAATTGTATTGAATATAATTTGGCATAGTATTAAACTGTTAGTAAATTATATTGTAGAAAACAGAATAAATCATAAATTTTATTTAAGAGGTGTGGAATGAATTTCTTAGAACTACGAGATCAATTCATAATTGATAAACCAGATTATACAAATGATGTTAATAACTTTTTGAATTATATTCAGAAAATAAGAAAGTTGAATATTCAAGAGCAAGAAGATTTTTTTGTTAGTGGGATGTCAACCGAGCAAGTAATACAAAGTCTAAAATATTTTGTTGATAAAGGTCAGATAAAAAAGCAAGAACCCGCTAGAAAATATTTTGTATCTATTGGTCAGTTCTTTGAATACATTTTAAATAACTCGAAATATAAAAATGAAAATTTTTTTCAGGAACTTGCAAATCCATCATCAAGGGAAAATTCATATAGTAGAAAAACAGCGGATTTTGTTTCTGATTACAATAAATTACAGCCTAAAGAGACTTTGGACAAATTTGATACACATCTTATTGATGATTTGATTAATTGGTGCGATGAAATTTTAAATAAAGCAGATTTTACAAATAGAATGACAAATACAAATTTTAAACGTGTAAATGCAGCATTGGGTATGAAATTAATTTTATTGACAGGTGTAACATATAGAGAGACTAGAAAAATATTGTATAGGGATTTAAATTCTGATAATAACACAATATTCATAAATGATTTTCGTATTAGACTTCCTCTAAAATTATCTGTGCAATTTCAAGGTTATAAGAAATATAGAGAACTTTTTTTAACAAGTGATTATTTGTTTGTAAATATTGATGGAGAGCAGTGGGGAGACGCAACAAGTGATTCTGGAATTCCTAATTTTCTTAATACAGCCATTGGTCAAACGAATGTAACAGGTCTAATTAAGTTTGGGATTACGCAATTAATTCAAAGTGGAGTAAATGATAGTGTAATTATGAAATTGACGGGGGCAAGTAGGGAGATTTTGAATAGTTGTTTAAGTAATGAAGATAATAATACTTTTTGGGAGCAATATATTAATTCTAAGTTAGTTACTACTGAAAAATATTACTCTTTATGATTTGCCCTAATTAAGGAAAATTGTAACACTTTGATTTTTAATTTCAAAGGAGACAAAAGGAAATGAATAGTAAGGGGAAAATGTATGTTAAAGAAGTGTATGCAAGAATTAGATTATGAAAAGATTTTTCGTCTGTGGAAAGCAGAAGAATATTTTAATCCAATAGAATATCCAGAATTGAGACGTATAATTAAAATAGATAAAAAAGAATATAATTTCGATTGCTATATGAATGAATATAAAGCTTCCTGTATACTTTAAATAGATCAATTGATTGACACAAAAAAATACCTCAAGTAAATTTAGATTGTTACTGACCAGCCAGTTGGTAAAAATCCAAAATACGAGAGGTATATAAGATGAAT
>JAQVCT010000063.1 GCA_028689655.1 Lachnospiraceae bacterium | reverse complement strand
AGGCAACCATGTTTATAAACTAAGTATAAGAGATAATTCAGAAAGATTAAATTCCACTTTTGGACAGAAGAATATTTGTAAGATTAAATTCCATATAAGGGTGGAATTTAGTTTTGCAATTGAGGAGTAGTTACCGTTTTTGTTTTAAATAGGACACATACCTTGACAAAATAGAGAAAGATGAGTAAAATCAGTAATGTTAGATACGAAGAAGAGGAATAGTAAGAGCGTAACAATGCAGAGAACTGTCGGTGGGTGCGAGACAGCTTGCCAAACTCCCAACTCACCTTGGAGTACCTTGATGGAACGTATTCTGTAAGCAGATATAACGTTGGCAGATGAGCCGTAAGAGCGTTATATAACAGGATATCAGTATAGAAAGGCGGGTGTTCCCGTTACAGGATCATGAGTGTATAGAGAGAAACGGTTTAGACAGTGTCTCTTCTATAAATAAGAGTGGTAACGCGGATTGTATTCGTCTCTTGTATTTTAAAATATGAGGGATGATTGCATCCGCGTTTTTTGATGAATAGAAAATTTCCATAAGATTTCCTATGGTTCATATTTTCAACACTGCTAAGAGTAACGAATAAATAAAGTTAAATGGAGGAATTTAGTTATGGCTATACCATACAATCACAGAGAGATCGAGCAAAAATGGCGCGCAGAATGGGAGAAGAATCCTGTTAATGTGGATGACGGAAAGAAAGAAAAATATTACTGCCTGGATATGTTCCCATATCCATCAGGAAACGGACTTCATGTAGGACACTGGAGAGGATATGTCATCTCTGATGTGTGGAGCCGCTATAAATTATTGAACGGATACTATATCATTCATCCCATGGGATGGGATGCCTTTGGTCTCCCTGCAGAGAACTATGCCATTAAGATGGGGGTTCACCCTGCTATCTCTACGGCACAGAATGTGACGAATATCAAGAGACAGATCAATGAGATCGCAGCTCTGTACGATTGGGACAGAGAAGTAAATACCACAGACCCCAACTTCTATAAATGGACACAGTGGATCTTCGTGAAAATGTTCAAAGCTGGCCTTGCATACGAGAAAGAGATGCCAATCAACTGGTGTCCAAGCTGTAAGACAGGACTTGCCAACGAGGAAGTCGTAGATGGCAAATGTGAGCGCTGCGGTTCTGAGGTGACGAAGAAGAATCTGAAACAATGGATGCTTCGTATTACCGAATATGCAGATCGTCTCTTAGCGGATCTTGATAAATTAGACTGGCCCGAAAAGGTTAAGAAGATGCAGACAGACTGGATCGGAAAATCCCATGGTGCAGAGGTTGACTTTGCAGTGGAAAATCGCGAGGAAAAGATTACAGTCTATACCACCAGACCTGACACCTTACACGGCGCTACCTTTATGGTATTAGCTCCGGAGCATGCATTGGCAGCAAGTCTTGCCACCTCCGAGACGAAGGAAGCGGTAGACAAATATATCTTTGATTCCTCCATGAAATCCAACGTAGACAGATTACAGGGAAAAGAGAAGACTGGTGTATTTACAGGAACCTACGCAATCAATCCCCTGAATGGTGCGAAAGTGCCTATCTGGTTATCAGACTATGTACTTGCTGATTACGGCACGGGTGCTATCATGTGTGTACCTGCCCATGATGACAGAGACTTTGAGTTCGCTACAAAATTCAACATTCCCATCATTCAGGTCATTGCAAAAGATGGCGAAGAGATCGAGAATATGACGGAGGCATACACAGCCGCTTCCGGTATCATGATCAATTCCGGTGAATGGACTGGTATGGAATCTTCCGTACTGAAAAAAGAAGCACCTAAGATGATCGAGAAAATGGGCTTTGGACGAGAGACCACCAATTATAAACTGCGTGACTGGGTATTCTCCAGACAACGTTACTGGGGTGAACCTATCCCTATTGTACATTGCCCAAAATGTGGATGTGTACCAGTTCCGGAAGATCAGCTTCCATTACTGTTGCCGGAGGTAGAGAAATATCAGCCCACCGGTACAGGAGAGTCACCACTTGCAGATATTACAGAGTGGGTAAATACTACATGTCCGTGCTGTGGAGCACCTGCAAAACGTGAGACAAACACCATGCCTCAGTGGGCGGGCTCTTCCTGGTACTTCTTACGCTATGTGGACAGCCACAATGAGAAAGAACTTGTAAACAGAGAAGTGGCAGATAAATTATTGCCGGTAGATATGTATATCGGTGGTGTAGAACATGCCGTCCTTCACTTATTATATTCCAGATTCTATACCAAGTTCCTGAATGATATCGGTGTGATCGACTTTGATGAACCTTTCAAAAAATTATTTAACCAGGGTATGATTACCGGTAAGAATGGTATTAAGATGAGTAAGTCCAAAGGAAACGTGGTATCTCCTGATGATCTGGTAAGAGATTATGGATGCGATTCTCTGCGGTTATATGAACTGTTCGTAGGACCGCCAGAGTTGGATTCTGAGTGGGATGACAGAGGAATCGACGGTGTATATCGCTTTATCAATCGTTTCTGGAATCTGGTCATGGATAACAAAGATAAGAGTGTCGCTGCCACAGCGGAGATGGTCAGACTTCGTCATAAGATGGTATATGATATTACACAGCGTCTCAATAATTTCAGCCTGAATACGGTAGTGTCCGGCTTCATGGAATATAATAATAAATTTATTGATATGGCGAAAAAAGAAGGTATCGACAAAGAGACACTGGAAACGATGGTCGTGTTACTGGCACCGTTTATTCCACATGTCAGTGAAGAACTTTGGAGAGAGCTTGGTCATGACAATACTGTATTTGCAGCAGGATGGCCGGAAGCTGACGAGAATGCAATGGTAGAGACAGAAAAAGAAGTTGCTGTTCAGATCAATGGCAAGACAAAGGCAGTGGTCAGATTAGCGGCTGATATTGATAAGGACGCAGCCATCGCCGCAGGCAAGGAAGCCATCGCTGACAAATTAACCGGAAATGTGGTAAAAGAGATCTATGTTCCAGGCAGAATCATTAATATCGTGATGAAATAAATCATTTTAGTATGATAATAAAGAAGCAGAAAAATAAGGAAAAGAAAGTTCGAGATAGCTTTCTTTTCCTTATTTTGTTTTCCATATGTTGATTCGTTCTTATTTTTTTGTGGAAGCGGATTTATTTTTGAACATTTGGAGTATCTGGTTGATCTTTTGCAGTTCCTGGGGATTACTGCTTTTCTTCAGCACTTCAACGATACGTTCCACTTCATCCTCAGTGAAGGAGATATGGTCTTTCCTGGCACGGGTGGCGATGGAAAGGAAGAAGGGAAGGCGTTCCTTTTCCGAAAGATTGTTCCCTTCGAAAAAAAGCATTTGTAAGAATTGAATTTTTTTGGAATCAATGTCCTGTATGGTGGAATCTAACATCCAGTTTGTGGTTGACATAAATAGAACCTCTTTTCACATTTTATTTGATAAAGCTATTATTTTGATTTTAATTTGATAGGAAATTCCACAGTGTCGAAGACACTTTGTTCTTTGTATCATGAACCTTCGTCAGTGGATTGACTTTGGAACATGTCAAACATCGCCTGCTGCTCCGGTGAGAGCATACCTTTCAGCATTTGACTGAAATCCATATTAGAATCCCCATTGGAGTCTCCGTTATTATCCGTGGAGGATCCCGACATGGAGGAGAACAGATCTTTATATTTCTGAAGATCCTGGAACATATGTAAGGTCTGGAAAGTCTCTTTCATATGGGAAAAATTCTTCTTTTCTGCCTCTGTGCAATAGGGCTGCAATTCATCAAAGAGTGTGGAAAAATCTATGGGTTCCGGATGGGATGCGGTACAGATATTGATCTGGTGCTTTGTTTTCTCAGCGTAGGCAATGGCATATTGGAGCTCCATATATTTTATCATGACAGCAAATTGATTTTTCTGGTCTTTCGGTAGATGTGGAAGGAGTATTTTCATCATCTGTATGTGATTGGTAGTATATAAGGTGTCAAAAGCAAGTACATGATCTACATCTTTTTCGGACAATTTATATTTCCTTCCATTATTTATTAATAATCCTATGCTTCATCTCACATGATTATTCGATTTTGCCAGATGTTTTAGAACAAATCAAAAGAAAAAGGCAGGCAGGGTGAACTGCTTGCCTTTTGAGATTGGTACATGAGAGAGGACTACATGTTTTGTCAGGTTCAGAGAATTAGCAGAAGGATCCGCCACCACAGCAGCATAAGATAAGTAAGATAAAGATGATACTATCACAGCCATTGTTATTATTGTTGCAGTCACAACCACCACCACAGGAACCACCGATTCCATTTCCGTTACCGTTACACATGCATAATAAGATGATGATCCAAAGGATACTTCCACATCCACTATTGTTATTGCATCCACAGTCATCATGACATGGTCTTTCGTTACATCCGCATTGAGAAGCTGATAATTCGCTCATTTATTTCCTCCAATGAAATATATTGATTATGCTATATCTTATGGTGGTGTATCAAAAAAGTTCCAATGAAAAATAT
>JAQVCT010000040.1 GCA_028689655.1 Lachnospiraceae bacterium | reverse complement strand
AGAGTAGGTAATCCATATCACATTTCTAATCTACGATTTTTGTATTGAAAGCCGTAGGTCTATTAAAGTTACCCTTCTGTATGAAAAACAAATCAAAATACTTCTTGACTATTTACCAAATTGCTTTCAAAATCATTTTCTATTATATCAAATGTATCCTTATTTTACCATAAGGTCTCTGTGACAACTATGAGAAACACGCTGCGCGAGTTTCTCAAGTTATCGCAGCTTTCGTCGAATATTCGTGCAAGCACGATACTCTCCTCATTGCCCGAGTAAATTCAAAAAAAGTCCCCGCAGCTTTTCACGACTGCGAAGACTTTCCCATACTTACCCACAAATCCATACAAAACTACTCAAAGCGTTCCTTTTTTCTAGTAAATAAGAAACATCCCGCTGATAATACGAAGCATACTACTGCTGCCATATAAGAATCATCAGAAGTCTGAACGCCCCTTCTGGCTCCCAGCACACCCGGTTCTGAAACAGGTACCGTATCTGCAAGTGGTGTGTCTTCGTCAGGAATCGCTCTGGCAGCACCTAATACCGCTGGAACAGGAGTTTCCACTGGTGTGACAATAGTGCCGGTTCCACCGCCACCGCTGCCACCATCTGTTGTTTCCTCAGTAGTTGGCCCTGGATCCGGTGTAGGATCCGGTCCTGGCTTACCGATTGCTGCATCTGTAAATGTTGCTGCAGTAATCGTTCCTTTTTCTACTAATATCTCTAATACGTCTGCATTAATCGTATATCCGTCCGGTGCAAGTACTTCTGACAGGTAATAGGTGTTGGGTAATAAGTACTGCACATTCAGATTACCATCTACTGTCATTAACACTGCTGCTTCATTTTTATTCGTTGTGAAAGTTCCGTCTGCTTTGTAATAGTAAGTCACATTATTTTTGTTCTCTACTGTCACATAGTAAAGGTTGAAACCTGCTTCGCCTGATGTGATCTTGTTACCGTCTGTATCCACTTTATCTACAGAGATACCGCCATCCACCTGCTCCAGGGTAATCCCGTTTTTAAAACTATAGTTGTATAACTGATATGCATTATTTGTGCCGGGTCCGTTAAGTCCCAGCATCATCTGAAATGCAATACTGCCTGCTGCATCTGTGGTAAATCCAAGTTTGGACAAGGAATTAAAATAATTATTTGCCTGTTCCCACAGTTTGGAATCCAGCGCCATATAATCACCGATACCTAAGTCCATCCCATTCTCGCCGTTCAAATGTGTACTAAACTCTTTGTAAGTATACTCTGTTCCATATGTAAACAGGAAGAGATCTTTATAAAATAAATCATAGCTTGCCGACTGAAGCGCTGTCTCCGGCCATTTTAACTGCAATGTATAAGTTCCATTACTGTTCTGTATCTCTTTGATATACCCTTTCGCAAATTCCTCTGCATAGGTTTCCTTCAACTGTGCAAGCTTGGCAGCATTCAGGTCATATTGTGCATTTGCCAATCCGCCCTGCATATTGACCACTGCAGACGGCTTCTCATTTGTCAGTTCTTCAAAAGAAGCATAGTGGCTGCCATATAAGTTATTATAATAAGATAACATGTAATCTGTTAACGCATTTTCTCCTGTAAATCCTTTTTCCTCTAATCTATCATATAACGTCAGTATCTTATCAATCGTAATTCTACTACCGGAGTTAACACCCAAAAGCTTTTGAATGGGGGTTGACTTTGCCAATGCACCCACATAATCATAGGCTAATTTATTACCATCAAAGCCTGTGGCATCTGTTACCTCACCTTCCGGCTGATCCGGTGTCGTCAGTGAGAAACTGCCATCTTTATATTGATAGGTGTGTTTCATTCCATCTGCTGCGGTTATCTCAAACTTGAACTGGATCGCATCTCCTGGCAATTGTGGGTAACTTGCCATTCCATTTCCAGGATCTACCGCATACAGATTCATTGCCGCTAATACAGCCTCGCTGATTGGCAGCATCTGATCTCCGTCCACATCTGCACTGATCACAAAATGAACGGTTACGCCTGTAATACATCCACGTTTGTCAAACGTATAATCAAGGTTACTGTCTTTCGCAAAGTCTGTATCAAGGTAGCATCTGATCCCAGGAACACTTGTCTCATAAAGCTGTCTTCCATCTGCATCTGTTACCGCATTTCCATCTGCATCATTTACTTTCTTAAATCCATCAATTCCAGTAATTTCTGCTGCCTGAATGCCAACTCCAAGTGATTCTGTTGCCAGTGCATCCGCATATGCTGCCACCGCTGTCACATCTTCCAGGTCATTCACCGTCAGCAAAGTCTCCTGTGTTGCTGTTATCATTTCTTCTGTAGTAACTGTAGTATCTGTTGTAGGAATATCACCTGCCGGATTGGTTGCGGCAGTGTCATCTGTAGCTGTTGTGTTAGTGTCATCTGCCGGATTGGTTGCGGCGGTGTCATCTGCAGCTGTTGTGTTAGTGTCACCTGCCGGATTGGTTGCGGTGGTGTCATCTGTAGCTGTTGTGTTAGTGTCACCTGCCGGATCGGTTGCGGCGGTGTCATCTGCTGCATCGGTTGTGGTGGTATCCGTTACGCTTCCACTCTCAGGTGTTACTATTGTCTCCCCATTTGACGTTTCAACGGAACTTGTATCTCCTGTACTGGTATTATTTGTATTCGTATCTGTTGTATCGGAATCACCAGAATCAGAAGCCCCGCCGGCCTGAGTCTCCTCTGCATGTGCACTGATTGTAAAAGCATTGTTTCCCATTGCTGTGAGGCATAGCGCCATTGCCAGGAAAACTGCACCTATCCTTTTTATTCTTTTCTTCATATTTTCCCCTTGCCTTTCTTTCAACTGTTCACACTGTTGTTCTATCTATATCTATACTTATAAAGACCGATATGGACGCTCAAAAGGGTCAGGGGTTTTTGATCATTTCGTGAATTTTTCTGTATACTCCGTAAGTGCTATGTCAAATGTCGATTATTGTTCTTCTATGCCTTTTCTTTGTATTCCGTGGGTGTATAACCTGTATTTTTCTTGAAAGAACGGCTGAAATAATTGGGATCTGAGTATCCCACCATACTGCAGATTTCCTTCATACTCCGATCTGACTGGGTCAATAGTTCCTTCGCCTTGTCCATGCGGATATTGGTCACGTACTCGATAAAGTTCTCGCCTGTCTCGTCCTTGAAGATCTTACTGAAATAATAAGGACTGATGTTGACCTCTCTGGAGACATCATCCAGGGAGATGTCCTTCATGTAATGGGAGTCGATATATGTTTTCGCCCTGCTGATCACGCTGACAGACTGCTCCTCCTTTTTGATCACTACATTTCTGCACGCATTGGCAATGCGGTCTGTAAACCAGGTCCTGATCTCACCGAGGGTGTTCCCCTCCATCAATGTAGGGATATAGTCCGACCTCGATAAGAAATGGTAGGTCATACCACCATTGAGATATACCAGATGCTCGGACCATAAGACAAATTCCAATACTTTCAGCTTAATATCAATGGGATGATCCGAATAATTCTCTTCCATCCAGTCAAAAAAGGTATTTCCTGTGGCGATGGATTCGTTCAGATCTCCTTTCTCTACCATATCAAATAAGCGGTTCTCCAGATCAATGGGATAATTATCCTCGTATTCACAGCGCAGAGGAAGATCATCCACATGTGCCACGAATCCCGTGGTATCCACCAGGGAATTCAACGCCTCATTATAAGAAATATTAGAATCCATCAAGGGTCTGATAGATCCTATTCCCACTCGAAAAGCTACATCGACCCTCTTTTTCAGCTTTCTCACAAGTTCACGTGACTTCTCAATGATCTCAATACGGTCATTGTAATCCATTTGATTGGTCTCCGATGGAATGAAAAGTGCAATCTTATTAGCCATCAACGCACCCATGATGATGTTAGGGAAAAAACCTCTCACGATCTCCCGCACTTCCATGTAAGAATTCTGCACACGCACACTGGCTCCCACCGCGTTGGTCATATGATTACCTTCCAGACTGTCACCGCACACCAGCACACCCATATAACCATAATTCTGGGTGATGCCCAGCAATGTTCTGAAATTGTCAATATCTTCCTCAAAGTGTTCCTGAAATAAGATATTGTAGATCAATCCATTTTCGATGATAGGAACAACAGTTTCCAGCTTTTCCTTCACCAGTAACTCATTGCTTCTCTTCTCCCGCTCTCCGTCGATCACGCCCATGGCTCTCTGCAGTACCTGTATGATCTTTGTCCGTTCCACCGGTTTATTCAGATACTCCAGCACGCCCAGATTGATGGCTTCCTTGGCATAATCGAATTTGTCATAGGCACTCATCACGATGAAAATAATGTTCTTATTATTTTCCTTGATCTCCCGCATGGCATCGATGCCGTTAATACCGGGCATCTGGATATCCATAAAGGCAATGTCCGGGCGAAAATTTTCTGCAAGTTCTATGACACTTCTTCCTGTTTTTGCCGACTCTATCATACAGGTATCACCGAACTCCTTCTCTATAATAAATCGAAGGGAATCAATCACGATACCTTCATCATCTGCAAGCATTATTCTATACATCATCATACCTCTCTTCATCGTAAGGCAGACAGATCAGCACTTCTGTTCCCTTATTTTCGCCTTCACTGATAATATCGAACACATCGTCATTTCCAAAAAATAATTTCAGACGTCTGATCACATTATCAAGACCTACTCCATTGGAATCTGTTCCCACATCGGAGGTACGGATCGCATTGTGAAGGATCTTATCTATCTTTTCTCCGGTGATTCCCACACCGTTATCCCTGATGCTGATACATACCATATCGTCCTGTCTGTATACAGATAACTGGATCAATCCCTGCCAGTCTATATTGCGGATTCCGTAATTCACACTGTTCTCCACGATAGGCTGTAACAGCATACTGGGCACCTGTATGGAAGTCAGAGATTCATCTATCTTTTTCTCAAAATGGATTTCTCCTGAAAACCGGACATTCAAAATATAAATGTAATTGTCCACCAGTTCGATCTCATCCCGAAGTGAGACGCTCTCATTATTCTTACGCACATTGTATCTGAAAAACTGCGCAACGTTCTGTACATATTCGTAAGTTCTGTCGGCGCTCTCCATCATGGCAAGCTGGGCCCCTGCATTTAACGTATTAAAGAGGAAATGTGGATTGATCTGCGCCTGCAAATATTTCAACTGGGCATCTTTCAGATGGGTTTCCATCATCAGTTCCCGTTCCTTCATCTCCCGCTCTTTTTCCATGCTCTCCTTGATCCGTTCTATATACTCACGGATATTCACCAGCATCTTATTAAAGGCACTGCTCACGATTCCAACCTCATCCATGGACTGTACTTCCACCAATTCTGTATCCAGATTGCCGCCAGCCACCTGGTCCGCCGCCCTTGCCAGAATACGCAGCGGATTGGTGATGCTCTTGGTCAGCAGTGTGATCAGTGCAATATTACAGATCGCTACACCAATAAGAATAAAAGCACTGACATATTCCAGATAATGCAGGGACAGGGACAGATTTTTATAACTGCTGGAATTGTCCTTGAACTGTTCATTATTCAGACTGTAGATATAGGTACCAATATAGTTATAAAGCTCCGTGGCTTTCTCATACCTGGTCTTATATTTGTCGATATTCCGTCCACGCTTTGCCTCCACCGTCTGGTTGGTGACTTCCAGATAATTTTCAGACATATTTCGAATGGAACGCTGCATCATCTGCAGGCGGTTTCCCGTGATGTCCTGATTCAGTGCCCCGATGAGTTCCGAGTAGTCCTGCTCCGATCTGTAGTACTGTTCCATGGCGTCAGAGGACTTGGTATTCAGGTAATCTGTCATACTGTTCTGCACATCCCCAAGGGCAATTTCCAACTCGTTCAACCGTACATTGCTGAGATAAATAGCATCCAGACGATTCACCAACAGATTAATACTCTGATACATGAAAAGGTTCACTACAATAATGATAATGGTGGTAGCGATAAAGGAAAGGATCAGCTTTGTCTGCAGGGTGATATTTCTGAATTTATTCTTCATCCGCATCACCTCCAAGATAATTTCTGACATTATCCCCATTGATCAGTGTGGTGTCCACCGCATAATATTCGCTGACATATCCTGATTCCCCATATTCATTCAGCGCATCCACACAGTAGGCTCCCATTTGCTTCGTATCTACAGATATGGTGGAATAAATGACACTTCTGTCAATTGCTTTCAATATGGTCTCCGAATTATAATACCCGATAATATTGATCTGACCCACCTGATTATAATCTACCACCGCCTGATAGACGCAGGTGGTATTCAATTCATTCAGGCATATGATGATATCTGGTGGCTGTTCCTCCGTCATAAAAATATTTCGTATGGACTCCTCCGCTGCAAATGCACCCTCCGTGTTGATGGCTTTCGCTTCCAGGTTGATCTTTCCCGAATAATCACTTTGATTCTCCACAGCCTCCTGGATTCCTGAGAACACAATGTTCTGACTGCTGTCCTCCGCATTGGCATTGATCAGTACCAATACCTGGAGCGGATTTATATTGGTCATCATGTTGTCGGTCTGTTCCTGCGCTCCATAAATAGAATCCGCTATGGAGTTTACCTGTTTTCCATATTCCCGTCCCAGGTTATAACTGCTGATTCCCACATAACTCTGCCGCGTGCTGGAAGTATTGTCCCCCAGCGCTGTCACCACAGGGATTCCTGCCGTCACAGCCTCATCGATCAATTTTCGCATCTGCAGACTCTCATTTGCCTCCACGATAATGCCATCCACCTTGGATTCGATGGCGATCTCCATCTGCTCTGCCTCCGAATAATCCACACTGAGGTTCTCTCCCAGCACTTCCACATACGTATTGGTAGCCTCCGCCTGCTCAGTTGCCCCCTGGAAGACAGACTGCCAGAATGACGAATTATTATCACTATTGATCATGACATAATAATTGTCATAGTTTCTTTTTGCCTGACTGATCTCCTTTTGAGCAGTGTGCATCAATTGCGTCTTAAAAAAGAGCAGACTTCCCGTGGTAATAATAATCATCACTAAAATAATACCGATACTCACAAAAGCAATCTTATTTTTTCCCCGAATCTGTTTTCCAGATTCCTCTGTATTTTTTTTCTGTGAACTATGTCTCTGCAAGGGATTCTCCTTTATTTACACAAAACTCCTGAACACTTCTCTGATATCTTTCTCCGATGCCTGCATGGAACCCTGGATCATCTCCGGTTTTCCGCCACCTTTTGCCTGGAATCTCTCTCTCAATAGATTGCCCAGTTCTCTGGCATCGCCATCCTTAGTACCCACGATATAGTGATAGCCTGTCTCATCATTTCCCACAAAAATGCCGCAATATCCCCCATGTGTTTCCATCATGGTGTTCACCGCCACGCGCATCACCATGGCCTCCATATCCTGTTCGAACATGCATACATTCCTTTCGCTGTCCGTCATCTGCTGTATCTTCTGTATGATGAGAGACTGCTTTGCGCCGATCAACTGCTGCTTCACTGCGGTGAGTTCACTCTTCATCTTTTCCACAGCATCGGCAGTGAGCTCCGGCTTGGCAGATAACAGGGCAGATATTCTTGACACCTGTGTGAGTTTTTCCTGGTAATCTGCAAGTGCCCGAAATCCACATAGAATGCTCACACGGACACCGCCCTTGTAATTCTGAGTGTTCACTACCTTCAACATACCGATTTCCCCTGTGCGCTGTACATGCGGTGCACAGCAGGCACAGCGGTCGTAACCCGGTATGGTAACGATTCTCGTCTGTCCCTCTATGGCGATCTTGCTGCGATAATCCATCTCCATGAGCTCTGCCTTACCGGGATAAGTCACAAGTACCTCAATATTTTTCGTGATTGCTTCGTTTGCCTGTCCTTCGATTTGCAGAATCTGTTCTTCCGTCATAGCACCGTTAAAATCCATGGTCACACCGGAATCACTGAGATGGAATCCCACATTGTCATACCCAAACGTACTGTGCACCAGTCCTGAGAAGATATGCTCTCCGCTATGCTGCTGCATATTATAGAAACGGTGCTTCCAGTCCACATCACCCCAGACTTCCTGTCCAACTTCCAATTTTCCTAACACAGTATGGACGATCACATCCTTCCTGATCTGCACATTCAGTACCCGAACAAGCCCTGCATCCTGTCCTGACTCTCTCATTGTTCCTCTGTCCGGACTCTGTCCCCCTTCTTCCGGGAAAAATGACGTCTGATCAAGCACCACTTGATATACTTTATTTGCTATTTCTTCATTTGCTATTTCCTTATTTGTTATTCTCTTATTTGTTATTTCATTATTTGTTATTTCCTTATTTACGATTTTCTCGTTCAGTCTGACTTCCTCACAGGACAACACCCGTGCCTTGAAGGTTGTCTGATAGGCATCCTGCTCATATAATTTTATCGTATTCATTTGCCGACTCCTCGCTGCTTATTCTAATACAAATATTGTAACTATTCAGAACCCCATGCGCAAAATCGCTTCTTCGAAGCTTTCCTTTTGCTTATGTGGTTACTTCGCCAAATAAATTCACAAAAATCAGCTCACTCATGCAAGCATGATTCGCATATTTTATGAATTTGCTTGGCTCTGAATAGTTACCAAATATTTTCACATCTTTTAGTATACCTCATGAAGTTCAAAATGTGAATATCTTGTCATATTTAGAATAAAAAGTAAAAAAAGTCCCTTCACACGGAAGGGACTTTAGCATCTTTACACTTTATTTCATGCTCTATTCATTTCTGATGGCACTGAGCGGGCTGAGCTTCATGGCTCGCAGTGACGGGAAGAATCCAGCCACCATACCCACCACGATTGCGAATACAATTGCAAATCCTGACAGCCAGACCGGAATATATGACAGACTTGTCATATCGCTTCCAGAATTTCTCATGATGGCATTAATGATAATGGAGATTCCATAACTTAGCGCAACACCGATGGTTCCTCCTATAAAACCGATATAACCTGCTTCCATTAGAAACATGGTCTGGATATTTTTCAAATCACAGCCCAGTACTTTCATCACACCGATTTCTTTAGTCCGCTCATAGATGGACATCATCATGGTATTGGTAATACCGATGGCTGCCACAAAAAGTGCCACCGCTCCAATACCGCCTAACACCGCCTGAATATAACCGAACTGCTCCTTGGTAGACTTGACCCAGTCTGAATTACTGTTGGCCTGATAGCCCAGTGCAGTGATCTGTGTCTGGACATTCTCCAGTTCATTCATATCATCTACATTCACATAGATTCCTGTATAATATAACTCTTTATAAGATTTCCCCGATGGAGTAAGCGGCTGCCCGGGAATTGGCTTATTCTTAAAAGCTTTTTTCAGCTGTGCCTTCAAAGCATCCAGATCACAGTAAACATTCCATGAATTTTCATTGTAATCTTCCATATCACCCGCTACTATTCCGGCACCCTGCGCCATATATTTCTTAGGTGGGGCTACCACTTTACCATCTTTACCGCCATCCTTTGACTGGTTATAGGCATCCGTATCGTAGATGATCCACAGTGGACTTTTCATCAGATCTATATCCGGCAATACACCATTAGTCCAATAACTTGCGTTATTTTTCGTATTGCTGAACTGACCCAGTATCATATTTCCATAGACCAGCTGCAGGGCTCCTGAATTAACTTCCGGAAGTGTGCCCTGCCCAAGATCTATGTTCTTTTTCTGCAATGCCTCATGGGACATTCCCTGGATATCCATGTAGCATTCATAGACTCCATATTTCGCCAACACACTGACCTGTAAAATAGGTGCCGCGATCTCTACATGAGGTATCGCTGCAATCTGCTCCACCGCCGCATCATCCAGTCTCTTTTTATTTTTTTCGGCTTTACTCTTCTCACTCACCGTGGAACTCACTGCCATTGCATAGTTGTTGGTAGATGCCTCACTCACATTGATGGTGGTGAGTCCACCGTATCTCTCTATCTGTTCCATGGAACTCTTATTCAGTCCCAGTCCCAGAGAGATCATGACCACGATGGAAGCCGTTCCCACTACTACCCCCAGCACCGTCAGAAACGTTCGTACCTTCCTCTTCCACAGGCTGCTACTGCTCATCCGCAGTAAATCAAGAAACCTCATATATCCTACTCCTGTTTCTCACTTATATTTTCTGCTGCTTTATTCCTATTTTTGTTTTCTAATTTATTGCCATTTTATTTTTCTTTCTTGTCTTTTTTCCCCTTCTTTTTGTCTTTATCCTTTTCCGCTGTCTCCGGTTCTGCCGCTGTCTCCGGTTCTGCCTCTTCCTCATCGTCCAGTACCTTATCGTCCAAGCCTTTGGCTTCTGAATCTGCTCCCGGATCTATTATATTTTCCATATCTATCTCAAGTTCTTTTGCTTCTTTTATCTTTTTTTTGCGTTTCCGGAGGAATACGATAACTACGATGACGATCACGATCACCGCGATGACACCCAGTGTGATGAAAAGTGTGGCCGGTGACTTGCTTTCCACCGGTTCATCCATAGAAGGATCATATGGAGGTTCCTCATAACTGTCCATCACCATAATATTGATCGTCTGCTCCTTCTCTGTCACACTACCAGCCACATCCTCATAGGACACATACACTTTAATAGTGCCATCATCCATGGTGGGGGCGATTCCCGTGAGCATGGTATCCACATTGCCTGTAGCACCGGAATCGATCTTCCCCACAAAGGTATCTCCACCCTCGATGGTGTCACCCTCAAATCTTGCTTTTACATTGTACAGCGTTGTCTTGCCCGTGTTGTATACACTGAACATAACATTGGTCTCTTCCCCTACCGCAATCTCTGCCGGCATGATCTCCGGACTACTGGTCTCGAACTTCGACTGCTGTTTTACCGGAATGGACACGCTTGCCTTGGATTCATAGGGATTGTACTCATCATCCTCATATTTCATATTGATATCTAACGCATAGGGTTTCTGGGAAAGATCCGCCTTTGCCGTCATCTCAATATTCAGATCTGCATCTCCTCCCATTGGCATGTTATCTATGTATACTGTGTTGGAGCCTGATGTGGGTAGAAATGCTGCATATACCGCATTCTCGTCTTTTCCTTCCACAGCGGCTGCCAGATCGAACTCCACATTGGATACTGCTGTTTTGGTGGACGTATTTTTCACATGAATGCTCAGCATGAAAGTCTCCCCTGCGTATACATCCACCGGATCCGTCTCAAATCCCGTCACAATAATCCTGGGGGTAGAAGTCTTGTCCTTCTCATCCGCACTTTCATCTATTTTCCCACTTCCAGGTGCGCCCTCCATCTCTGCGTAAATGGTCAATGTGGACTTCTCCACAGCACCCTTTCTCGTATAGGTCAATTCAAATGGTAATTTATAATACCCGGTGAGAACTTCCTCCCGCACCTGAAATGTATAATACAGTTCCCTGCGATTCTGCAATGCTGCATTCTTATCAGGATTGCCCGGCAAGGAATCAATCGTCTGTGTATAGCTGGTCTTACCAATTTCAAATGGCCATTCCTTTACCAGATTGGAAGTCGTTGGAGTCACCACCACATTGGTAATCTCCTCTGTGCCAAGATTAATAACAGGGAGTGCGATCTGCAATTCCTGCCCATATTTACCCTTTTGTGTGGCATAATTATCAGCTACAGCGATAAACTCCTGCGTCGTTGCAGGCTTATCCGATACCTGGGCGCCTATAACAGCACTCATCTGTGCCTCTATGGAAGATACATAAGATGCCAGATCCGCCTCACTCAAACTGGTATTTGCAATATAACTAACTGCACTGTTATACAGCTTTTCAATCTTATCTCTCGTCTCTTTCTGTACATCATTGGCAATATAGAGATTTCCCATATAGTTAAATAATTGATTCTGATAATATTCCTTTTTTGACTTGGAAGCATTCTCTGTACTGTTACCGCTTACACTATTTTCTGCATGAACATTTCCTGCCGGAGTCATGGACAATGCTCCCACGATACAAATACACCCCACCGCAAGAATACTCATTCGTAATATCCTGTTCTTCATATTCCCTCTATCTCCCTTTTAACATTAATGCTCTAATACCCGTTACGAATCTCGCTTCTCTATCTTCACAATCTTTCCATCTATAATATGAAAAATACGGTCTGCATAACCTGCCAGATGATTATCATGTGTTACCATGACCAGCGTTTGATTCTGCTCCCGCACCACTTTCTGCATAAGTTCCATAACCTCCTGTGAGGTGTTGGAGTCCAGATTTCCTGTTGGCTCGTCTGCAAAAATAATCTCTGGGTTGACCACCAGTGCCCGCGCCACACCAACTCTCTGCTGCTGTCCACCGGACATCTGCGTAGGTCTGTGCTCCTTATGTTTGGAAAGCCCCACCAGATCCAGTACTTCATTAGCTTTTTTCAGTCTTTCCTTTTTATCCATTCCTCTGAATGCCAGAGGCAATGCCACATTTTCTATGGCATTCATGGTTCCCATAAGATTAAAGGACTGAAAGATAAATCCGATGTGTTCCCTTCGAAACCGCACCAGTTCATTTTCGCTTTTTCGCTCCATATGCTCCCGATCTATGATGATCTCACCCTTCGTGGGACTCTCCAGACCTGCCAGCATATTCAGCAAGGTAGATTTTCCCGACCCGGAAGTTCCTACAATCGCGCAGAACTCACCCTTGTAAATCGTAAGATCAATCCCATTCAAAGCCTTTACCCGCTGCTCTCCAATGCGATATATCTTATACAAATCCTTCACGATAATGACCGGACTCTTCTCTGCCATAATAAACCTCTGTCCCCTTCTAAACTATTGTAAACATAATATCACATTTTCACTGGGTCTAGTTGAATTTAAAGAAGTGTTGGCAAAGTTTGTAGCCTTCTACGGAAATCTTCCGTCCCCCTTTTCCCGGGAGATTCATGGAGCTCCCCAGGATTCCAAAACGCAGACGGAAAAACAGATATCCATCTTTTTGTTTGAGATAACGCCACAATTCCTTCTTCTTTTCCAGGTTCTCTTCTGTCTCTGAGCGAATGAGCATGATGGAGGAGATTGTGGTAATAATGTCCAGATAGGCGATCATGTATTCCCGCAGCTTACGATTCATATTACCCAGATTCTTAAAGTTGGAAAGATAATCGATCATCAGCTTATTGACACGAATCTGCTGGTCGATTCTTCCTATCATGACCTGTTCATTCACAGACTGATCCTCACGTCCTATGAAATAGCGATAGAAGTTCACATCCAGATAGTACATATTTTTCACATAGGGAAGTGGTTCAAACACGAAAATATTGTCCACATAAAATGTATGCTCTGGCAGTTTCAGGCCACACTCACGGAGTAATTTTGTACGATAGATCACAGAGTGCATCAGGATATACTGACCCTTATGAAAATGATGTACGTCATTCCAGGTAAACAGGCGATCCTTTGGGAGCGCATAGCGGTATGACATAACTCTATGCTTTTCTTCCCCTGCTTTTTCGTACACAAAGTTACTGATCAGCATATCTAAGACTTTCGTTCCGCCCACCAGTTCCCGCAAGGTCTCCAGTATTCTTAAATAGGCTGTATCTTTTACCCAGTCATCACTGTCCACCACTTTAAAGTACAGACCTGTCGCATTCTCGATTCCGGTATTTACTGCCGATCCATGTCCGCCATTCTCTTTCTGAATCACCCTCACAATGGTGGGATATTTCTCCTGATATTCCTCTGCTATCGCCTGTGTATCATCGATCGAGCCATCATTAACCACCAGTATTTCCACGTCATCTCCGCCCACGATCAGTGACTCGATACATTTTCTCATATAATCCTGTGAATTATAGCATGGTATTGTGATTGATAATAATTTCATTGTGATTCCCCTATCATTCTTTTTGATACTTACTGATATTTACTATTTCCCAATTTTATATTTAGATACCTGGTATAAGCCACAAATGCTGCCGGTATGGGATAATCTGCCTCTGTCTCACGGGTCTCGATCAGCTCAAATCCTCCAAGATCCACATCACTGCCCGGTCTGTCCAGTTCATCCACGCGCACGGTATATCCCAGCATATGCCATTCCTTATGGGTAAAAATATGTTTGCTTCGTTCCAGTTCCCCCACATAAATAGGTTTAAATCCCAATTGTTCCACATAATGGATCACCTGATCTCTGGTACAGATACCTTCCAACATGGGAAATTCATACAATCCCGCAAGCAATCCCTTATTTGGTCTTTTTCTGATTGCGACTTTCTTCTCATCCTGAATCAACAGCACTGTTTTCTCTTCGATGACTCGTGGCTTTTTCTTTGCCTTATGTGGAAGTTCCGCGATACATCCACGCTTTTTTGCAAGACAAAATGTATTCCATGGACATTCCTCACACCTGGGTGCTCCATTGGGTACGCAGACCATGGCACCCAGTTCCATAAGTGCCTGATTGAATGCACCGGGCTGATCTTTCGGCATGATTGCCTGCAGAGATTCTTCATATTGCTTTTTGACACTCTGATTCAGCACGTCCTGATGATCTTCCATGACCCTTGATATGACACGCAGTACATTTCCATCCACCGCTGGATATGGCTTCTGATATGCGATGGAAGCGATTGCCCCCGCGGTGTAACTTCCGATTCCCGGTAATTGCATCAGAAGAGAGACTTCACTGGGTAGTTCTCCCTGATATTGATCTCTTATGATAACTGCCGCTTTTTTGAGATTTCGTGCCCTGTTATAATACCCGAGACCTTCCCACAATTTTAGCAGCCTGTCTTCCTCCACTGACGCCAATGCCGACACATCCGGCAGCTCTGCCAGAAACCGCTCAAAGTATGGCTTCACCGCTTCCACTCTGGTCTGCTGTAACATAATCTCCGATATCCACACACGGTAGGGCGTTGGTTCCTCCCTCCAGGGCAGTACTCTCGCATGTCCGTGAAACCACTTTAGCAGAGGATTCACTATATGTTCTAATTCAAACATTCACTTCTCCACTCTGTTTATCTATTTCCGTATTTATCGATCTCCCGCTATTCAGTCAATACAGTTCCCGCTAAATACCTCTATACATAGTTGAATAATTCTGGTCTTCTCTCAATGTTATACCAAACTAATGGATATTCCACAATTCATTTTCGGAAACTTAAATAAATATTAATGAAACCAGGCATTTACTTTTCCTTATAGGGCACACGTGCAGATGGCACTACCGAAGATGCCGCGTCCGTATGAATCGCCTGGTCATCAAAAAATATGTTTGCCCCAAAGGCTTTTAAGATTTCTTTCTTAGCAATTCCCCCCAGGAAAAATGCCTCATCCACCCTCACATTCCATGCGCGCAGTGTCCTGATCACTCTCTCATGGGCAGGTGCACTCCTGGAAGTGACCAGCGCTGTTCGTATCATGGACTCTTCTCCCTGAAACTCCTGTTGCAGATCCGATATGGTCTTTAGAAATTTTGCAAAGGGTCCTGCATGCAACGGATGTTTTGCATTTTTTCTTTCATTTTCTTCAAAAGCTTCCAAGCCTTTTTCCTGATAAATCTGCTCTGACTCGTCTGAAAAAAGTACTGCATCCCCGTCAAATGCGATGCGTATCGGACGAATTTCCTTTTCATAATCATAGGTATGAATCCCGTCACTGCATATGATGCCTGCGGCGATATTGGAATTGATGGCACTCTCCACATCGTCCTCATACGCTGACAGGAACAGATCTGTCTTGAATGCACTCAGATACGGTGCCAGACTTGCCCCGCTGGCCAGAACCGCCCTGGTTATCTCCAGATTATAGTACTCCATGGAATGAAATACCCGCAGCGATGTATCCGCACTGTTCCTGGACATAACGATCACTTCCACACGTCCGTCCTGACCGGATATCTTATTGATATTTAACAGTGCCCTGATAATGCCAAATCCCGGTCCCGGTCTTAATATCTCACTCTCATGCTCCCTCTGATAGGCGGCATACGCTTCCACACCCTGGGTCTCGAAGATCTCATTTTCCACGGTCAGGTCAAAAAGTGCTCTTGATGATATTCCCACTACCAGTCTCTTTTCTAATTCATATGCCATGTAAAACACTCCTTTTGTATTGGCATCCATTGGCAGACTGTGACGAGCGGAGATGGTGACATGTGGAGTCGTCCTCCTAATATGGAGTCGAAGTATACGCAGACCTGACGGAACCAGGTAAACCAACTGCCCATTTGGAAAGATATCAGGCTAAGTCATCGCAATCTGCTGCATTCATACTTACGCAGAGTTCGCACACACTCCTGCAATTCAGAAAAACGCTGCTCAATATCGCCCTCGTTAATCTCCACATCCATGGCAATCGCCATGGTATTGATCATCTCATCCGTCACACGGCTGTGAAGGGATGCCAATATATTCAATTTTTGTTCATAGGTGTCCGAATCCAGGAATTCCAGAACCAGCGGGTCAAGGCTAATCTCCTCATCAAAATCTTCCTGTGTCGATTCTGTATCTGCTGTCTTACCCGCTTCAGATATCTTTATTCCATTCTCTGTTGGTGCTGCCGCCTTACCCTGTAATTTATCCTGTAAATTCTTCTGAATTGCTTTATTTTTATCATTAGGCAGATCTGCCTGTAATGTAAAGCGGTAGGCCACTTCCACCTCTGGATATTTCTGATGATCCACTTCACTCATGAACATGGCAAGTGGACGCACCCACACTTTATAAGGACTATATAATGCCTGATAAACCACCAATGTGTCACAGGTCTCGGAATCTGACGCAAGTGTCAGAACCTGGTACAGGTTTCCTTTAAAGTGCTTATATATTTCATATGGTCTTGGATTTTCTCTCATGATCTGTCTCCTCGTATGATATACTTTGCCGCATCGACTGCTTCCCTGCAATGTAACATTTCACATTTACGACTTTATCAAGTATATCATAAAATACTTCTGTTTAGTACCTGTGTCATGAGTTCTTTTCCGTAAAATATTTCCAACTCAAGATCCCCATCAAATAGTCGGATCCTATATCTCTACAGTGTCAGAAATTGATGCGATACCGAACTTTGTGTGTCAGGAAAGGAAATCTTTTCCAATTGCCCCCTTAACTTCTGCTGTTCTGCATCTGACATCCTGTCTATCACCCGATTGTGTATGGTCATCTCATATGCAATCTGCCCATTTTCATAGATTACCTTCGTCATGGTGATCCCGCTGTTTCGCATGTGCTCCGACTCCAGAAGCTCTCTGATCCTCATCATATAATCGTCCTCCATCTGACTGCGGTACTGTGTCTCGATCTTACTTTCATTTTTCCCCTGACTTCTCACAGTTCCTGTAATACTGAAACAGATTATCAGCAGCAGAGTGATCGTAGTTATCGCTGTAATAATTCCTTTGTTAGTGATTCCTTTGTTAGTGATTCCTTTGGTATTAATTTCTTTGTTATTTGCATTTTTCATATTGCGTTTTTCCTCCATTTCCTGAATATATCTTGGGTAATGATTATATTTCCTGAACTATGTATATAATAGCAAAGGAGCTGTACGATAAAACGTACAACTCCTTTATAGATTTTGCTGTTTTGTTATTTTTCTAATTATTATTTTTCATCTCGTTATCTCTTTTCTTCACGAAATAGCAGACGATTCCACCAGCAATTACGATGAGCACTATGACAAAAATTATCCATGCTGTGTTATTTGATGATGATTTTTGATCATTAACAGTATGCATTTCATTCTGTGAATCTTTCTGCGTTGAAGCCGTCGTCAGGCTGTTTGCCAGCATTTCTGCATTCATTGATTCTGCACTGAACACAATGACATAAGCACTTGCATGGTCGAATGTAAAGTCTGCATATCCTTCCTCACTAACTTTTACACTTTCCCTAAATTCCAGTTTTTGTGTATCCTCATTATAATAAAATAGATTTGCATAATATCCTGCATTCACTTTTTCTACATTTATGCTGAGCGTTCCCTGGAATCCAAATGCACCATTATGAACCAGTTCCATCTGCATATACTGATTTTCACCAGCTGCCTGCTGAATCATGTCCGCTGGTATGGTATCCGTATTTCTGTGGATTCCAAGATCAATATCATTATAGGTATCTCCTGTAACGCTATTTCCATTAACACACCATGTAATACCGTCTGCAAGCTGTAACACCAATTTGATGTTTCTTCCTGCTATACTGGAAAGTACCTTTCCCGCTAACTCGGTCGTTCCATTCATATCTACCATTACTTCTGTTAATTGCGAAGCATCGGACAGACTCTCTTCCAAAACCTCTTCCACTTCTTTCCATGGCTGTTTGTCATCTGCAATTCTTACTGCAACCGTTTTTACTTCCTCAGGCATTACCGGAATAGTCTTTGTGCCATCCGCACCACCTGTTGACGGCTGTTGTCCTGTTGGTTCAGCTGTTGTGCTTTCCACTGGAACAGACGGTATCTGACTGGTATCCGTTCCGGCACTGACAGTCTTGTCCGCATTCGTCTGCGGAGTGGTTCCCGTGGCAGCTTTATCTTTAGAACTTCCTCCTGACCCGCTGGAACTACTATCGGAACTACTATCGGAGCTGTCGTTAGAACTACTATTATCAGCACCGGTATTATTAGAATCATTGTCAGAGCCTGTATTAGAACCATTATTATTATCATTATCCGTATCCGAAACAGGATTATATAATACAGAAACTTCTATTTTACTAAATACCCGGCTTCCATCTGCTGCAGTTCCTGTGATAACAGCCTTTCCTTCCTTCACACCCGTTACCGCACCACTCTTATCTACCGTTGCGATCTTACTGTCAGATGTGGACCAATCCAGTTGTGTTACACTTGCATTTTTCGGCAATATTTGTGTCTGTAGCCGGAGTGTCTCTCTTTCTTTTACTTTTGTATCTTTATTTATGATTTTCAGAGATTTCATCGGTACGATGACCTGTAGCTCATAGATACCTTTCACACCACTTCCATCTGCTGCCGTAGCTGTGATTGTCGTCTTTCCTACTGTGATTCCTGTTACTTCACCACTCTTGTCAACAGTCGCGACCTCCTCATCCGTTGAACTCCACAGTACTTTTTTGTTGATTGCTGTGGTCGGTGTCACTGTTACGGACATCTTCAATGCCTCGTCCACACGAATCATATTTTTTGAAGCTGTGACCTGGATCTTTTCAACCGGAATCACCACCTGAAGCTGCATTCTGCCAGATATTGTCCTGTCTTCCTTAGAGGTCGCTCTTATATAGACACTTCCTCCTGCAATCGCTGTCACTTTTCCTTTTTCATCAACGGTGGCTATCCTGGTATTTTCCGACTTCCAGATCACTTCCTCCGATGCTCCCTCCGGAAGTACCTTTGCTGTTAATATGGTGGATGTTCCAACTGACAGCTTTGTATCTTCAGCAGTGATGGACAGACTTTCTGCCGGTACGCATACCCGAATGGTAATCTTAGAAGACTGATTACTGCCATCGGTGGCTGTCGCTGTGATAACTGCCGTACCTATTGTATTACCGGTCACCTTACCATCTGCACTGACTGTCGCCACTGTCTCATTGTCAGAGCTCCAGCTCAGTTCCTGGTTGGTGGCACCGGACGGAAATATTTCTGTGTTGATCTTTACTGTTTCCGCTACTCCTATGGAAGTCTTCTCCGCTGAAAGTTTGATTTCCTCCACAGATGCCGTCACGGTAAGTTCAATCGTACCGTACACCTCACTGCCATCCATGGATGTGGCACGAATTGTTGCTGTTCCTGCTGAGATTCCCGTTACCAGTCCACCATCAATGACATTGGCGATGGAACGGTCTGTGGATGTCCACGCCAGTCTCGTATCTGTGGCGTCTTCCGGCAGTATTTCCGCGTTGATCTGCAATATACTGCCCTCAGCCAGGGTCGTCTTCTCTGCGGTGAGATTGATCTTCTCCACAGAATTTCCTACCGTTATCTGGCAGGATACACTCACACCACTGCCATCCGTTGCCGTAGCTGTTATGGTAGTCTCTCCCTCTTTCACGCCTGTTACCACACCTTCATCATCCACTGTGGCAATCGTTTCGTCCCCACTGCTCCAGTTCAAGGTCTGATTGGAGGCGTAGGTCGGATACACTTTCGCTGTAAGCTGCAGCGTACCATTTTGTGGAACCATCCGTGAGCCTGATGAAAATACGATACTCTTTACAGATGTAGTGGTATTCCCTAAGACATCACTCACTTCCGACTCGCTCAGTGCCCTGTTATAAATCTTCAGATTATCGATGAGTCCTACTGCGTATTCTCCACTGCCCCAGTTCGCTTTACCGATCTGTAAGATACTGTTTTTGCCTAAAATGCCCGATAGCAGATAGGTACTGCTCTTTGTCGCCTTTAATTCCCCATCCAAATATAGCTTTGAACTATTCTTCTCTATAACCAATGTGATATTTTTCCATGCAGTGGTGGTATCTGCTATGGATACTGCATTATCCCCACGGCTTCCGCTGTTATTATACCTCTCGGAAGTAATGGTATTATTCTGATCCAGAATACCCAGATATTTCTCCCACTGATAGGTAGGTCCAGCAGTACCTGGAGCGGCATATAATGCCCAGTTAGCACCGTTAGATTTATCAAATTTAGCATCCATGGATATGGTCACTTCATCTAATCCTGTCAGTAACGGCGTTCCATCTTTTTGTACCACATTCAGGAAATTACTGCCCGTGAGGGATAATGCATTATCTCCACTCACCCCGCTTTTTCCTGCTGCAATACTCGTACTGCCTGTGCCGATAGCACCTGCACCTTTGAAACCCTGTTCGGTATCATCAAAATTCAGATCTGCGATCAGTCCATCTGCTCCCGGCACGTTGGAGGAGTCCTCCTCATCCTCCACATACGTACTCCACTTTGTCATCACTGCCTTGTACTCTTCTTCCGTCAGACCGATTACCGTACCGTGACGAATAACGCCGTCAGAAATAGTAAAGGAATATTCTTCACTTGAAAGTTTGGTAAATTCTCCTGTGCCAAGATCCGTGGTAACGCAGGGATAATATCCACCGCCGCCAAAGTTGTCCAATAAGAGACACCATTTATCCTCCCCATTGAACTTAAAGCATGTGCCACCCTCTCTATACTGATTGGAACTGTCTAACAGGAAATCGGAATCCATTCTGGTCCACTCTCCCATAAGAGAATCGCTCTTTTCCATAATCGTGTATTTACCACCATTTGGCTCACTTGAACTAATTGGCGTACTGCTCTCATTTTTAGAGAAACGGTAATAAGTCTTCTTTCCACTATCATCTGTCACAGCAATTACAGAGGTATCAATAATGCTCAGCATATCACCACTGGTATTATACAATGTGATCCACACCTTCGGCTCTGAAAAATGATAGAAATCTCTTGTGGCAGCATAGTAGATCTGATGTGTAGAGTAGTTATCATCACTTACCTTAGATGCCCAGAACACCACATATTCCCCTGTCTCATCATCATAAAATGCCTCCGGTGCCCAGGTACAGCCTGCCGTATCCATTGCCACCTTACACATTCTCTGTTCACCCCAGTTGACACAGTCAGTGGACTCCCATACCATAATATACTGGCTGCCCGCTGTCTGAGCCGCGCCCCATCCGGCACCGCTGGCAATACGAAGATCTGTAGCAATCAGATAGAATTTATCGCCTTCCGGAGACCTGATAATAAATGGATCTCGAACGCCTTTATCCCCCATAGTTGATTTCAATACCGGATTCCCATCATTCATCTGATCCCAGTACAGTCCATCTTTACTGGTAGAAAAGTATATCTGTTCTGTCTGCGCTCCACCATCACCTGTGAAATACGCGAATAAATATTTCGTAAA
>JAQVCT010000039.1:8273-22398 GCA_028689655.1 Lachnospiraceae bacterium | reverse complement strand
TATCCTTTTCCAGTACCAAGATTGTAAATCTTCAATCCTGCTTTTTCCTCTAATTTCCTAATGGCTTTCACATGACCGATGGCAAGGTCTACCACGTGAATGTAATCACGTACGCCTGTGCCGTCCGGTGTATCATAGTCATTGCCAAATACACCTAACTCTTTTAATTTTCCTACAGCGACCTGTGTCACGTATGGCATCAGATTGTTTGGAATACCATTGGGATTCTCACCGATGGTTCCGCTCTTATGGGCACCGATTGGGTTAAAGTAACGAAGTAAGATCACATTCCATTCAGGATCTGCCTTCTGCATATCGGATAGGATCTGCTCCAGCATGGATTTGGTCCAGCCATATGGATTGGTACACTGTCCTTTTGGGCATTCCTCTGTGATGGGAATCATGGCAGGATCGCCATATACAGTTGCTGAGGATGAGAAAATAATATTTTTACAATTATGCTTTCTCATCACATCTGTCAGCACTAATGTACCTGCGATATTATTGTAATAATATTCCCATGGCTTTGCCACAGATTCGCCAACCGCCTTCAGACCTGCAAAGTTAATAACTGCATCGATTTTCTCTGTCTCAAAGATCTTATTCATTGCTTCACGGTCAATGACGTCCGCTTTATAGAATTTCACCGGTTTTCCTGTGATTGCTTTTACTCTTTCCAGAGATTTTTCAGAGGAATTGCAAAGGTTATCTACCACTACTACCTCATAGCCTGCATCCTGTAATTCAATTACTGTATGGCTGCCGATAAATCCAGCTCCACCTGCTACTAAAATTGCCATCCTTTTTCTCCTTTTACCACAACTTTTCAGGATATACTCCCTGTTTTTTCAAGTTCTTAATGGACTCTACTACAAATGGCTTATCTTCCTTGTATGTAACACCGAACCATTTGTCCTTGGAGGATAATACTTCCACCGTTGCTTTGTCCGCTTTCAATAATTTATCTACTTCGATTGGCAGGAAGCACTCTGATTTCAATGGGTTCTTCTCAACTTCTGTTGCAAAGAAGCTCTGAACCGCACTCTCTAATTCATCTAAGATACTTGGCATGAATCCCCACATATTCATAGATACCAGCATATCAAGTGGTAAGTCTGTATAGTTCTCACCGTCTTCTGTGAAAGCTGCTCCCTCACCGCGTTTCTCGATATGGGTTCTCTCTGCGATAGTCACCAGATATCCGTTCTCATCTGTCACACAGCAGCCTCTGGATACATATCCATTATCTGTCAGGGTATTACCCAGTTCATAACCTACCATGGCATAGCGAAGCTTCTCATCGTCCTGATGTGTTGTCAGATAATCATATAATGTCTTAAACGCACTCTGTCCATAGTAATCATCTGAATTAATAACTGCAAAAGGCTCTTTCACAACATCTTTGCAGCAAAGGATTGCATGAGCGGTTCCCCAGGGTTTCACTCTTCCTTCTGGAATCTGGAATCCTTCCGGTACTTTCTGTAAATCCTGGAATACGTAATCTACTTCCATATATTTGCTTACTGCATCCCCGACTAAAGTTCTAAAATCCTGCTCATTTTCTCTTTTGATGATGAATACTACTTTTTTAAAGCCGGCTCTCATTGCATCATAGATGGAGAAATCAATGATTTTGTTGCCTTGATCATCCACCGGATCAATTTGTTTTAATCCGCCATAACGACTTCCCATGCCTGCTGCTAATATCACTAATGTTGGTTTTTCCACTTCTTTGTACCCTCCTAGTTTATTCATTTTTTGATTCTCTTTCAATTGCTTTATGTTAGTAACAACATACTTTTTGTTAACTGTACGAATTCAGACACTCTGATTGAACCATGTAATGTAAGCCATACCGTTAACTTATACTTAAAATTATAATCGTTTTTCCTATAAAAGGCAACCAATTGGATTGGACAAAAAGTATATGATTTTTGTCCTATTAGCTACGATACCAATTCTTCCGCCAACGACGTATTTCCCAGAACCCGCAAATCCTCTGCAATGTCCGCTATGACACGAGCTGTCTCCTCCTCATCGCAGTAGAGCATGGCGGCGATGCTGATGGCGCATGCCGACATCCTGTGTTCCGTGAGATAGCGTGCATCCTCCGGTGTCGCCCCGTGATATTTATATCGCTCCACGATGTCATTAAGGCTACGGAAATAGAGCATCAGAACCGCGAAATCATTGCAGGAATCCAGCACGCTTTTCCCATATCTGGCATATTCCGCGTCACTGCTGGCAATGACCTGCATGGACAGTTTCAACTCCCCATTGAGATCAGAGGCTTCCATCAATACGTCCGGTCTGTTTTTCAGGGATTCCTCAAAATACTGCTTCGCTCCCTGGATATCTTTTTCCCGAAAATACACTGCAAGCTTCTGTTTCATCTCCATGGTCTCGATCTTCTCACAGAGCATACCCACCTTACATTCACAGGGACGCAGACCATTCTTCGTCACCCATACCAGGAGCAGGATCTCCGAGATAAATCCAAAGACTCTTTTGTGATAATCATCGTAGGACTCCACATCAATTTGCTCCTGCACCTTAAAAAATATGGAAAACAGCCATGCCGCATACTGGTCAAAAAGCGGCTTTGCCATAACACAGATATTGCCAAAATAGGTTTGATTTCCATGAATGATATTATGATAAGTGTCATAATAATCCGGATATAGCTCCTGAATGACCTTTTCCGTGGCAATGAGATCTTTCCTATGGTGGTTCGCTGCATAGCCATCGTAATATGTGCAGTTTAGTTTCAACCGTTTGGTGGTGATGATGTCATAGTGCTGTAGGATCTCCTCCAGTTCCTCCTCCCGAAAAGCGCGATCCTGCTCATTTACCAGGTATCTGCGATAGTGACATACCCCCACATACTGGGAGGTCTTATCATTTTTCCAGATCCAGTACATGCCGGTAAGTTCACTGTAATAGCGGTTCAGATGGGAGATATTGTCCCCAGTATCATCACCTAAGTATCCAAGATCCTGGGCTGTCGCCCTTCCCACATGGAGGGGGACATACATCTTATCTTTCGGTGGATTAAATTTCTTATGTGCCATGGTGTACATCGTGACTGACATTGATTCTGCTCCTTATTTCTCATATTTTATCTATTGACGTCATGCTCTGCGAGCATTCCTGACTTGATTACTTTGTATTCAAATCATATTATCTTACATTTCCTGCCTCACCCTGTGGATAAAGTATGCCAGGGTCTCGAACAGCCTTTGGGGGTTGACCGGCTTGGTGAGGTATTCATTCATGCCGGCTTCCCTACCCTGCCGCACATCTTCCCCAAAAGCATTGGCAGACATGGCTATAATGGGAATCCCATGTGCATCAAGGTGTCCTGACTCTCTGATACGGCGGGTCGCCTCCATGCCATCCATCACGTCCATGCGGATATCCATCAGGATTGCGTCATAGTGTCCCGGCTCTGCCTTGATAAATTTATCCAATGCGATCTTTCCGTTTTCCGCAATATCAGCTTCTATCTCTCTGGCTTTCAGCAGGTTTCCAATGACAGCGATATTGATCGCATTGTCCTCCGCCACCAGGATGTTTTTACCATGCAGGATATTCCTCATCTCCTCCTCGCTGAGTTTTTCCTGAACTTTTTCCCTTTCACAGGCATCACGATAACGATATGACACGTGCATGGTCACCTTCGTACCCTTCCCCAGTTCGCTTTCTATGGAGATGGTGCCCCCCATTTTTTCCACGAGCTTTTTCGCAAGGGTAAGTCCCAGCCCTGTTCCGCGGGTAGAATTATAGAATGCTGTGTGTTCTTGCTCAAAAGGTTCAAATATTCGTTTTAGGAACTCCCTGCTCATGCCACATCCATTATCCTCCACGTAATACTCTCGAAAGCAGTGGGATTCATCCTCTCTCACTGTCTTAAAAGAAAATTTAATCGTTCCACCTTTATCCGTGAATTTACAGGCATTATTCAGTAAATTCATCAGAATCTGTCTAACCCGCAGAATATCTACATATGCTTCTCTATTTTCCTTGATCTCAGATACATCAGAATGAAGGAATGTGATCTCTTTGGATTTGGTGAGGGACTCCATCATCTCGATACATGGATATAATACATCCCCTATGGTAGTCCACTCCGGGCGTAATTCCAGTTTACCATTTTCGATCCTGCTCATATCCAGGATATCATTGATGAGTCCCAGCAAATACTGGCTGGAATTATCGATCTGTTTGATATAATACGCTTTCTCCTGTTCTGTACTGTTCTTCTCCTCCACAAGCTTCGTCATACCGATAATGGCATTCAACGGAGTTCGGATCTCATGACTCATATTGGATAAGAATTCGCTTTTCGCAGCATTTGCCTTTTCCGCTATTTCTGCTATCTTTTTTAGTTTTTCCTGATTTTTCTGTTCTTTTTCATGTACATCTGTCACGTCCACTCTGACGAAGATCAGTTCCTCTTTCCGATCATCCAGATAAAATACACGTGTCTGTTTCCATAGAATTTTACCATTCTCCGGCATCATCCGATATAGAATCGTGTACTCCTTTTCTGTTTCCAATGCCCTGCATATCTGCTTCATATCAAAGGCGTAAAAACACATATCCTGATCTTCCGGAAAAATATTCTTTGGAATGTTTTCCCGAATACTTTCTTCGTAATCGTGGGTGCCCTTATCCGGCAGATTCTTCTCACCCTTTTTTGCCGTGATAAGAATACTTTTATTGGTGGTGATCTCCACCAGGGATGCCGTATCCATCCCTTCCTCTATGGCGCGATTCAACGCCAGTGACATCATTTTCTGATAGTGAATATTCTTGGTGGTAATAAAAGCAATCAAATGGGAAGTCTCCGGATGTTCCAACAGACTAAAAGTAGTGTTCATCCAAATATTTTTACCCGCCCAGTTTCTCCTGTAATCCAGAGAAATCTTATTATTTCCCTGGTGGTAGCAGCTCCGCAGATTTTCCAGGCGAAACAGTTCTCTGAAGCTTTCCCGATATTTCTCATCTACTTTGGGAATAATCTTCTCTATGATCTCTTCCTGCGTATCACCAGTCTGCACAGAGATGGTGGATGCGGTAGAATAGTCATAATCGATCAGCGCATCCTCCGTAATATCCATGGACATATTGGCTTCCACATGGTTTTCCCTTGCCGCATGCAGCGTCAATGCACTTTCATACCGATCATAGATTTCATGTTGTTCCGTCACATCCATGGCCGTGGCAATGGCAATTTTTTCCTGCTCATTATTCCGGGTACAGAAATAAGTGATGCTCAGCCAACGCTTTGTCCCATCTTTTTTCACAAAGCAGATATCTTTTTTGGACTCTGTTTCCCCACTCCGCAATGTCTCATGAAGATCACGAAAATCCTCAATACTGTCCTTGTCTACACAATTGTCTGCAATCAAGCTCTCTGGAAAATTCTCCAGCACTTCACTACAGGGAAAATCCGCCATAGCACGTTTGCCCATGACTGCCTGTCGCATCTTCATATGATATTCCCAGGAATACAGACGGGAAATATCGAACACCATAGAAAGTTTTCTATCACTTTCCCGCACATGTTTCAGCAGGAGCATCCTTTTCCTGTTCTCCCAGATAAGCAGTGCGATCCAGCACAGCAGGATCACCAATCCCGCTATTACACTGCTCACCAATATTTTATGTGCCTCAAACAACGTCTGGGTATGATTAATCAGCCTGGAATCCTGGGGCAGCATTCTCTTAGATATATGGAATCGATCCAGTACGTTCTGATCAAAGATATGATAAATATTGGTCACTGTGACAGGCATGTCACCTATTTTCTCTCCCTGTAAAATACCAAGTGCCATCTGCGCGGCTTTTCCTGCCATCTCCTCATAAGAAATCGTGGTGGCACCTAGTAATCCATATCCCACACCAAGCTCATCCGCTTTGAATACCGGAATGTTGGCACATTCCGTGACAAGTTCCACTGCCTCCAGCAGAGAGTACCGATTACCTTCCTTATCATTACTGAATAATAGAAACAGCAGAATCGTGTCATCTCCATAGTCGGATATCTGATCTACAATCTCTTTCTCCGTCATATAGGAAGTGTTCAGATCCTCAAAAATCAGCTCTGGAAATGCTTTTTCACTATCATGGAATTGTTTCGCGGAACCGATACCGGACTCTGTATTGTCCGAGATTCCTACGATGCGTGTTGCCTTTGGGCACAGATTCTTCGCCATACGTATGGTATCTTCCATAGGAAACTGCTCTATCACGCCACTAATCAACGGATCTTTTGCCGCCTTCCGAGCCTTCTCCTCCGTATTAATTCCCTCGAATACCAGCGGTATCCCCTCAAATAAATCCGTCTGATATTTCAATGCAAAATCCAACGCCGCATCATCCCCGAGGATTACCACGTCATATGCCCCACGTTCCTCTATACTATGGGATATACGATGATAGATGGAATTCTCGATGCGTTTCAAGTCCAGTTTCTTTGTATCCATAAAAATGTAATCTACTTTTGCTTTGCCATCCAGCACACTGGTAATCCCCGCCAATTGCTTTGGAATACTTTCCCAATCATAGGCATACGACGACAAAAAGAGTACCCGGGGATGTGACACCACGTTACTCTTTTCCGATGATTCCTCTATGCTGCCCGGATTCAAACTCTCATAATCCGTACCTTTGTCCGCACTTTTCCCATAAGCAAGCATGCAAAAAGAAACTGCCAAAAGAACTACAGTAAACAGTATCCATCTGTATTTTCTCAAACAATTGTTCTTTCTTTTTTCCACATAAATCCCCCCTTTGGAATTTGGGAAGGTTTCGCATTCCTGACACAGATTACTTTGTAATCTGGTCATATTATACCACACCGTGCTGTTGGGAGTCATAAATTTTTTTAAGGATAATTGATTTTAGACGCATAAGAACAATATTTTAGAACAAAATAAGTGATAGAAAAACTATAAAACAGAATCTCAGAAAGGAATCTAACATGATACTAAATCAAAAAGAAACCACTCTCTTAAAAGACATCAAATCCCAGGAAAAATTATGTGTAGACAAATACACTGCCTGTGCCGAGGAGGCCAGTGATCCCAAATTAAAGCAACTGTTCAAAAGCATCGGTTCCACAGAACAGCAGCATCTGAACACTGTGGAGCAATTATTGAATGGGACAATACCACAGTTGGGCAGCTCTTCCGGAAGCAAACAGAATACACCTGGCAGCTCTGCCTCCGCAATCGATATGAAATATAATCCCAGCAGCAACACCACCGCCGTCACCGGAGATGCGAAGACCCATGATAAATATCTCTGCTCAGACACACTGGCTTCCGAGAAACACGTATCCTCCGTATATAACACCAGTATCTTCGAATTCAGGGATGAAAAAGTCCGTGATGTGCTGAATCACATCCAGACCGAGGAGCAGGAACATGGAAAACAGATTTATGACTACATGAGCCAACATGATATGTACAATAATTAAGAAAAATTAAAAATAAGTAAGAAGATAAATGAGAATAAGTAGTACCACCAGGCTGTGTCTGAATCCCTCCCTGTACTCTAATCAGTCAGGAAGGGATTCCCGATACCAGCTATTTTTTTATGCAGTATGATGGTATAATATGACCAGATTACAAAGTAATCTGTGTCAGGAATGCTCACAGAGCATGACGTTAATATACGCGATAAGGCAGAGGCGAAACGAATTGAATCAATTTGCCTGCCAGCAGGACAAATTGGATGAAATGAGGTTCGACGAGCAACGCGACTGAGGAAATCGAAGATTTTCGAGGCTCTGCTAGAGTTGACCAGATACGATACAGAAAGGTACTACCAATGAAAAGAGAAATTTCTTTAGAAGCATTTACCGACGGAAAATTGTATACGAAAAATGATATGGTAAAGGTGGGCTGCGGTGACTGTAGGGACTGTTGCGACTGCTGCCAGGGGATGGGGGATTCCATCGTGTTAGATCCCTATGATATTCACCAGCTTACCACCAATCTGCATCTGCCCTTGGAAGAACTGTTATCCCGGTATCTGGCACTGCATGTGGTGGATGGCATCATCTTACCCTCCATCAAATTGGTTTCCGCACAAGCCATGGTAAACGCAGGGTCAGAAATCGCTGCTGATTCTATGCAGGCTGTGGAAGTCTGTCCATTTCTGAATCACATGGGACGTTGCAGCATTCATACATTTCGACCGGGATTCTGTCGTCTTTTCCCGCTGGGCAGATATTATGTAAACGGTACGTTTCAGTACATATTGCAAAATCATGAATGCCCCAAAGAAAATAAGACAAAGATCAAGGTACAGAAATGGCTTGGAATCTCCAATCTGCGTTCCTACGAGAATTTTGTCAACATCTGGCATTATTTTCTGGTGGATATGGAGGCATTGCTGGAGACCTCCCAGGACGAGGCTGAAAAGAAGACTCTGAATCTGTATCTTCTGAATACCTTTTTCAAGACATCATATTCCACCAATGATTTTTACGGAGAATTTCAGGAACGTCTTACAAAAGCAAAATCCATCTTACTATAAACAGTAAGATGGATTTATTTGTTTTTAAAATGGTAATTTCTTTCCTTCTTTGATCCACTCGCGGAACTCTGCTGTGGCTGCGAAGAGCACATCTCCCGATGAGTTAATGGCTGTTTCCAGAGAATCCTGTACCACGCCGATGATAAATCCAACACCCACTACCTGCATTGCGATATCGTTGGAGATACCGAATAAGGAACATGCCAGCGGAATCAGCAACAGAGAACCTCCTGCTACTCCGGATGCGCCACATGCCGCAACAGTTGCCAGCAGGCTGAGGACGATGGCAGATGGGATATCTACAACGATTCCCAGGGTATGCGCTGCTGCCAGTGCCATGATGGTGATGGTGATTGCAGCACCGTCCATGTTAATGGTAGCTCCCAGGGGAATAGATACGGAATACATATCCTTATCCAATCCCAATTTCTCGCAAAGTGTCATATTAATCGGAATATTTGCTGCAGAACTACGTGTAAAGAATGCGGTCAATCCGCTCTCTTTCAGGCATCTGAATACCAGCGGATATGGATTCCTCTTCAGACAGATGGCTGCCAGCAAAGGATCTGCGATCAGCGCTACTGCCAGCATACTTCCTATCAATACGGCTAATAATTTTCCATATGTAGTGAAGATCTCCAGGCCGTTGGTGGATACCGCGTTGAATACCAGACCAAGGATACCAAAGGGTGCCAGATTGATAATCCAGCGAACACCCTGTGATACTGCATTGGAAATATCATTCAGTGCCTCTTTGGTATGATCGGATGCTTTTCTAAGAGCGATACCGAAGATCAATGCCCAGGTAAGCACACCTACATAATTGGCATTCATCAAAGAGCTTACCGGATTGGATACCATATTCGTGAATAAGGTCTCCAGGACTTCCACGATTCCACTTGGTGCCACTTCATTGACAGCATCTGTGAACTGTAATGTGATTGGGAATAAAAAGCTGGCTGCCACTGCGATTGCTGCTGCCATAAAGGTGCTGAGCATATACAACATAATAACCGTTCTAAATCTTTTCCCGATTTTATCATTTGCCTGTGCAAGAGAACTCATAACAAGTACAAATACTAAGATTGGTGCGATTGCCTTCAATGCACCTACAAATAAGGTTCCTAAAAATGAAATCTCTGTTGCCTGTGGAACTACCACCCCTAAAAATGCACCGATTACCAGACCGATCACGATTCTGACGATCAAGCTAAGGCTGTTCCATTTCTCAATTGTTTTCTTCATAATTTTTCCCTTTCCTTGGAACATCTCTTACTTTATTTGCTTTACTCCTTTCACGCTTTACTTGAAAAGAGTGAACATGGATAATATTGTAGCAATAAACAAAGTGTGCGTCAAGGGGAAACAAATGTCTTTTTTGAGAAACAATTTTTATGTCCACTCCCGTAACAGTTCATCCAGAGTTGATGAAAACGCGATTCCATATGCTCTAATCTTACTGATGTCCATGGAAATATTTCTTGGATTTTCCAAAAACGCCTGCTCATTGGCCTTTATACAGCCTTCTGAAATCCCCACTTTGCGGAACAGTTGTTTTACCAGTTCATAGGTACACAGATCATTCTCTGCGCCATAGTTATAGACCCCCCCTGGAAGTAAGAACACTTTTGGAAGCTGTTCCACCACACTTCCCACATACGTGATGCCTCTCACGTCATGAATGGGAAAACTGCATATTTCTCCCCGTTCCAGAGTACTTTTAACATTGCCATAGAAGTTTCCATGCTCCTGCTCCAGCAGCTGCATGGTGTCATACATCCAGCTGAGTCTGAGACACACCGCATCGGGACAAACGGCAAGGGTTCTTTCCTCCGCCTCCAGCTTCTGTCTGCCGTAGGTGTTGCAGGGATTTATCATATCGGTTTCCTTGTGAAGGGTTATCCTTTCATTTTTCCGAATTTTTTCGTCACCATGTACTGTGTCTATGATATCTGCTACATCCGGAATTTTCTTTCCTTCCTCACAATTCTTCCTATTCCAATCCTGCCGATCTGATTCATTCATGGATTTTTTCGAAAAATAAATCTGATCCGAACTGCAGAATATCATCTTTGTGCCACAAGACCTGCAGGCTTTCGCCAGGTTTTCCACTCCCGTGACATTGATTGCATAGGACTTTTCCACATCCTCATCGCATTTCCCCACATCAGAGATTGCCGCGCAGTGGATGAGAATATCCGGCTTATTTGCACGAAAATATGTCATTACCTGATCTGCATCTGTAATTTCCAATTCTGTGTGAGACGGACTCAGGACATGATATGACCCTGCAGCGCGTTCCTCACCGTCATTTTTTGTTCGCTCTGATGGGATTGTCTGCGCCTCCATTTGCATCTTTATCTGTGTATTTTCCACACCAACTGTCCCGGACTGAAAATAAGCACAGATCCTGCTGCCCAGAAAACCACTCACACCTGTCACCAGCAATTTCTGATGTTCCACGCTTTTTGTATTCCTGTTTTGCATGTTCAAACCTTGTATCTCCATCTGCTTATTCACACTTTCCATACTCACATGTTTATTCATGTTTTTTATACTATTTGTATTTCCCGTTACTGTTCACACGCAAGCTTGACACCTGCTGTCAAGCTATGCACCAATCAAGTAAATATAACCATGAGCCAGTCCCATCATCGAAGATGATTTAAAAATGGACCGGCGGCGTTACTGGAACAGATTTATCTGTGAACAGTAACTATTTTCCTATTTTCACTGATAAATATTGGTCCTCTTCTGTTCTTGTTTCTTTACATTCTTAGGGATATAATAGAATAAAGTGTCTTCGGCACTCTCGTGGTACCACTACTTTACTGACACTTTGTTCTATTATAGGAAATTTCAGAGGATTTTCCTATCAAGAATTATAATATTGAAAACAATGCCTATGAATGGAGGATTCCACATGAACGAACTTGATAAATGCCTGGCTGGGGAATGCTATAACAGCCATGATAAGATTTTCTTAGCGTTTAAAAAAACTGCCCGGGATCAACTGGCCGTGTACAATTCCTTTTCCTATGAACAGAAAGCGGAAAAAACTGCTCTGCTGCATGAACTGTTCGGGAGCGTGGGGACAAATGTGTCCGTTGGGCTTCCTTTTCTCTGCGACTACGGGCGTAATATTCATATTGGTAACAACGTATCCATCAACATGAACTGCACCTTCGTGGACTGCAATCGCATCACCATCGGCAACAATGTCATGATTGCATCCAACGTACAGCTTTATACTGCCACGCATCCCGTGGAACTGGCAGAGCGGCTTACCCCTGACTGGACACCTGAAAGCGGAGCCGCTTTTACCATGACTTACGCACTTCCCATTACCATCGGTGATGGCTGCTGGCTGGGAGGCGGGGTCATCGTGTTACCGGGCGTTACCATTGGTGCCGGAACCGTCATTGGCGCAGGCAGCGTGGTCGCAAAGGATATTCCCGCAAATGTGGTGGCGGTGGGAAACCCCTGCCACGTGATCCGTAACATCAACGAAGCCAGACCATGAATCCAGCCTTTGGCTCTTCCAATCATAAATGTTCGATCTCAAAAGAGTGGGATATCCAGCTCTTGTGAAATGAATCATTCGTGTTCTAAGTATCCTCCAGCAGAATTTATGATAAAAATTAACGATCAAATTTTGCATCCCATTCCGCCTTACGAAATCCTGTGAGCACAAAATCCGCACCGATCACCAAAGGTCTCTTTACCAGCATTCCATCCGTCCCCAGGAGTGCATACTGTTCCTCCTGGGACATGGATGGAAGCTTTTCTTTCAGACCCTGTTCTTTGTAAATCATTCCACTGGTATTGAAAAATTTCTTTAATGGAAGTTTACTCATGGTATGCCACTCCCTGAGCTGCTCCGCTGTGGGATTCTGTGTCTTGATATCATGTAGATCGTAAGTGATTCCTTTTTCATTCAGATAGTCCAGTGCCTTTTTACAGGTGGAACATTTGGGATAACAATATACTGTCAATTTCTTACTCATTCTTCTACTTCCTTTCCATTTGAACCATACTCATTTATTGTGATTTTATCATACTATTCCCATATATTTATATCTCATTTAATATATCTCCTATTCCCCATATTTCTTATATTTCCTGTATTTCTATACTTACAGCCCTACTATTTCCCCACCTGACATCTATACCTATACCACCTCACATAATAGAGAATGTTTCCTCTACGTATCCTGCTTCCATAGATACCGCATTCTAACCACGCCTACCATATCCGCCAGAAACCATCCGATGGGGATGGATATCCATATTCCCGTTACACCGATCTGTGGGATGGCCGCCAGGGTGTATGCCAGCAGGACTCTGGTTCCCAGGGAAAGGATCGTGAGCACCACCGACATTCCCGGTCGATTTACTGCACGGTAGAAGCCATACAGTAGGAACAGCAGCCCGATTCCGAAGTAAAATACTGCCTCAATTCTAAGATACTGCACCCCTACGCTGATCATTGCCTCGTTACTCTGCTGGAAAAAGATTCCCAACAGGGGACGGGCAAATACACATACAACTGTGCTGATCACGAGACAGAATAGGAAGACACAGATTACAGATTGCTTCATTCCTTTGCGAATTCGTCCCATTTCTCCTGCGCCATGATTCTGCGCCACAAAGGTAGAGAATGCATTTCCAAAATCCTGTACCGGCATATACGCCAGGGAATCAATCTTCACCGCCGCAGCGAATGCTGCCATGACCACCGTTCCAAAGCTGTTTACCAGTCCCTGTACCATGAGAATTCCAAAATTCATAATGGATTGCTGAACGCTGGTGAGCACGGACAAATTTGCTAATTCTTTCACAATCTCCCCATCCCATCTGCAATGTGCTCTTTTCACGCGGAGTTCCGGAAAGTTTACATAATAGTATGCTGTGATGCCAATGGCAGATAGATACTGACTGAGTACTGTGGCAATTGCTGCCCCCTGTATGCCCCATTGGAAACTGTATACGAACAGGATATCCAGCACAATATTTAAGACCGCTGAGATACCCAGGAAAATCAATGGCACCACCGAATTGCCCACCGCCCGCAACAGATTTGCAAAAAAGTTATACACATACGTGGCTGTAATACCCATAAAAATACACCACAAATAGGATCTTGTCATCCTTTGCAGCTCCAATGGAATCTGCAGGATCTGAATCAAATTATCCAGCAGCAGATATAAGATCCCATTTAAGACCAGCGTTAGGATACCGATCAATACAAAGGAAATAAAAGTTCCTGTATTCAGGCGTTCAAAATCTTTTCTTCCATATTGAATGGCGAAAAAGACACCGCATCCCATGCACAACCCCAGCAAAATGGAGGTCACAAATACCATCAAGGTATAGGATGCCCCAACCGCCGCCAGCGCATCCGCACCGATGACTCTGCCTACGATGAGGGTATCCACGATATTATATAACTGCTGTAAGAGATTCCCCACCATCAACGGCAGCGAAAATTTCCAAAGCTTTCCCACGATATTTCCTTTTGTAAGATCATAATTCATGCCTGCGTTCCTCTAATCACTTGTCTAAATCTCTCCAC
>JAQVCT010000039.1:0-8173 GCA_028689655.1 Lachnospiraceae bacterium | reverse complement strand
TATTAACGTCATGCTCTTTGAGCATTCCTGACACAGATTACTATGTAATCTGGTCATATTAACGTCATGCTCTTTGAGCATTCCTGACACAGATTACTATGTAATCTGGTCATATTATACAATTCTTTTCGCTGGAAGGGAATCCTATCTGAGATATAGATATAACAATAATTCCTAACATAATTTAACAGGCAATTCTGCATCACTGTGTAGTCACTGTGCAATCTATACTTTTATTTGACGAGGATACCTCTGAATGCTACAATATGACAATATGTGTAGGATGTTTTTACAGGATATGTCCGATTGGAAATAGTATTAAATTAAGTGTTGAGTGCCCGATTAAGAGATAGCGTTAATTTAGGTGTTGGTGGCCCGATTGGGAAGATATCGGGCTAAAGGCTAAGTATCAGGAGGTTTTATTGTATGGGAATCGTAGTGTTTGGGGCAGTGTTCGTGGATATCAAAGGAAATCCATTTAATCTATTTATACCAAATGGGAGAAATGAAGGACAGGTGGAGCATGTCCACGGTGGTGTCTCCCGAAATGTAGCGGAGGACATCGCAAATCTGGAACTCCGTCCCACCTTTGTCAGTCTGGTGGATGACAGCGGCATGGGCGAGGAGGTCTTGAAAAAGTTAAGAAAGCACAAGGTGAATACGGATTATATCCGCTGTGTACCGGATGGTATGGGTACCTGGCTTGCCATCTTTGACAATGAGGGGGATGTGTATGCTTCCATATCCAAGCGGCCTAACCTTCATGCAATCCTGGATATTCTGGCGGAGCAGGGAGATGAGATTTTCCGGGATGCGGACAGTATCTGTGTGGAAATCGACCTGGAGAAAGATATTATGAAGCAAATTTTCAAACTGGCTGAAAAATATCACAAACCGGTCTATGGGCTGGTATCTAATATGAGTATCGCTGTGGAACGAAGAGACTTTATCAAGGCAACCGACTGCTTCGTGTGCAATATTCAGGAAGCAGGACTTCTATTCTCCGACGATTATTGTGATAAGACACCGGAAGAGATGTGCGTGATTCTGGCTGACAGGATCAGACCTGCACAGATCAGGAAAATGATCGTGACCATGGGCGGTCAGGGTGCCGTCTATGCCACAGAAAACGGGGAATATGGTGTGTGCCCCGCCAAAAACGTACATGTGAAAGATACCTCCGGCGCTGGAGATTCCTTTTTCGCTGGCGTAGCAGTGGGACAGACCTATGGAAAATCCCTAAAGGAATCCTGTGAAATCGGTGCCCGACTGGCAGCTTCCGTGATCTGCACCTCCGAGAACGTGTGCCCACGCTTCCTGCCCGAAGAATTTAACTTAGATAGGAATAAAGTGTCTTCCACACCTCTGTGAAACTACTGGAAACATCTGCAAAGGCTAGTACATCGTTTATGTAGCAGCTATTTAATTTACGATATACTAGTAATAGGGTTTTATTTCTTATCTGTTCAGGAATGGACGTGCCACTTTTTCATTGAAGAACTCGATCAACGGGCCCATGAAAAATGCTGTGATGATGGTTCCAACGCCGATAATCGTAGGAATCTCCCCTATCCTTCCACCACCTAGTACAAAGATAACAGCACCACCTATGACACACACCAGATCTGTGCAGACACGCACGTATTTAAATTTTCCTATTTTCCAGGTATTGGAAATGACCAGTGCCACCGCATCGTAAGTGGATACCCCCAGATCTGCGGTGATATAAAGCGCAGACGCAAAACAAATAATCACGATTGCGATCAGCAGACAGATCACCCTGGTCACCATCGAGGGATTTATGAGCACTGTCTGCAGAAAATCATAGACAAACTGTGTAATATATCCAAACAGGAACAGATTAATAAAGGTAGCAAGCCCAATGTAATGACGGTCTGTCAACAGGGCAAAGCACAAAAGTACCAGATTCACAATCACATACAAGGTCCCGAACTGAATGGGAATCAACTTATCCAACCCACTCATAAGGGATTGAAAAGGATCTACTCCCAACGCCGCAATTTTAAATATTCCCACACTGATGGCACACACAATAACGCCCACCAGAGACATACCAATTCTTTTCGTTCTCAATCTTTTATCTCCATTCTTTTTCTTCTAAATGATCCAGGCAGCACTTCCTTCCGTTTATCACTGCTCTGTTTCCTCATATATCAAAGGATACCCATGAACAGCAGCCCAATCATTCGCACCACAAAAGCTGCGATCCAGGCGACGATGCACTGTCCAATCACTACGATAAGAGCTTCCCTGCCGCCCAATTCTCTCTTTATGGCTGCGATGGCTGCCACACAGGGGGTGTAAAGGAGGCAGAATACCAGCAATGCCACAGTGCTGATGGGTGTGAGGATCTCAAACAATACTGCGCTGGAAGGTATCAGTACTGACAAGGTGGAAACCACACTTTCCTTCGCCATCAGACCCGTGATCAAAGCTGTGGATACCCGCCAGTCCCCGAATCCCAGTGGGGCGAAAACAGGGGCGATGACACCGGCAATGCTGGCCAGCATACTGTTCTGTGAATCTGCCACCATATTGAAATGAATATCGAAGGTCTGTAGGAACCAGATGACGATAGTGGCAATGAAAATTACCGTAAATGCTCTCTGTAAAAAGTCTTTTGCCTTTTCCCATAATAACTGCATGACATTTTTCGCACCAGGCATGCGATAATTAGGAAGTTCCATGACAAAGGGAACTGCCTCCCCCTTAAAAATACTTCTTTTCATGAGCAGTGCTGTGAGAATACCCATGAATATGCCGCCAAAGTACAGCAGCACCATGACAACTGCTCCATTATGGGGGAAAAATTCCGCTGTAAAGAATCCATAAATAGGCAGTTTGGCAGAACAGCTCATAAAAGGGGTAAGCAGGATCGTCATCTTCCTGTCACGCTCCGAAGAAAGGGTACGGCTCGCCATAACACCAGGCACGGTACATCCAAATCCGATGAGCATGGGGACGATACTCCGCCCCGACAATCCGATCTTTCGCAGCAGCTTATCCATTACAAAGGCAACTCTCGCCATATAACCACTGTCCTCCAGCATGGACAGGAAGAAGAACAGGGTCACAATAATGGGCAGGAAACTCAATACACTTCCCACGCCATTGAAAATACCATCAATAATCAGCGAATGTAGTGCAGGATTTACATTGGCTGCCGCGAGTCCTGCGTCTGTGAGCCTTGTCAGGGCATCGATGCCCAGCTCCAGCAATCCCTGCATCCATGCGCCTATCACATTAAAAGTCAGCCAGAATACCAGCGCCATGATCCCCACAAATGCCGGAAGTGCTGTATACTTACCAGTCAATATCTGATCTATTCTACGACTTCTGGCATGCTCCCTGCTCTCTTTTGGCTTTACCACGGTGGATTCGCACACGGTCTGGATAAAGTGAAAACGCATGTCTGCAATGGCTGCCGCCCGATCCAGCTTACGCTCTGTCTCCATCTGATAGATGATGTGCTCCAGCATCTCTTTTTCATTTTCATCCAGGTTCAACTGTTCCAGGATTCTCGAATCCCCCTCCGCCAGCTTGGAGGCCGCGAAACGTACCGGAATCTGTGCTCTCTTGGCATGATCTTCCACCAAATGCATGATTCCATGAATACATCTGTGTACTGCACTGCCGTCATCATCACCGCTGCAAAAATCTTTTCTCCCAGGACATTCCTGATACTTTGCCACATGAATGGCATGGTCGATAAGCTCGTCAATCCCTTCATTTTTTGCCGCAGAAATTGGCACTACCGGTACTCCCAGCAACTGCTCCATCTCATTGATGAGAATGGTGCCCCCATTTTCCCGCACCTCATCCATCATGTTCAACGCCACTACCATGGGGACTCCCAGCTCCAATAATTGCATGGTGAGATACAGATTTCGCTCTATATTGGAAGCATCCACAATATTAATGATACCCTTTGGTCTGTCCTGAAGGATGAACTCTCGGGTGACCAGTTCCTCACTGCTATAGGGAGACATGGAGTAGATTCCCGGAAGATCTGTAATCAGGGTATTGCTGTGTCCCTTGATCTCTCCGTCCTTGCGGTCTACGGTTACCCCCGGAAAGTTACCCACGTGCTGGTTAGACCCTGTCAAGCGGTTAAAAAGTGTGGTCTTTCCACAATTCTGATTTCCGGCAAGGGCAAAAGTCAGCGTCTCATTCTCCGGTAGCGCATGACCACTTCCCTTCGGATGGTATTTACCACCCTCACCAAGCCCCGGATGAGGAATATTCTTTTTTCCTTTATATATGACATTCATGTCATCTGTGGAATCTGCTGAAGGGCTGTCAGCTTTTTTATCTGAACGCTCTATCTCTATCTGATCTGCCTCCGCCAATCGCAGGGTCAGTTCATATCCATGGATCAGCAACTCTATGGGATCGCCCATGGGTGCATATTTTACCAGCGTCACTTCCGCTCCCGGAATCAGCCCCATGTCCAGGAAATGCTGACGCAGGGCACCTTCTCCACCAACCTTCTGAACAATTGCCGATTTACCGACCGCCAAATCTTTGAGTGTCATATCATCAAATTCCTTCCTACTGTATGTTCTATTATTTCATCCTATGTTCGTTACCATAGACTTTATTTCTTCTATATAATATAGTGCGTCTATGGATCGTATACTAAAAGTCAGTATATTCTGACCATGATACAAAGTCAAGATAAGGAATTGATGCAAAAATCATCCTTTCGCAAAATACTTTTCCTGATCTGCCTCCAGTTCCTTTAACTGGTTACTGAGTATTTTATGTGTAATGCTTCCCGGGGATGTTTTTATCAAAATAAAATATTTTATTTCCATTTTCCACTAATGAGTGATAATGTATATGCAAAGGGGTTTGCATTTACCAGATTTTCCTGCATACAAACTCCTTTTAGATAGTACCTTACACAAAAATGCGTACTTTCTTTTCCCTATCCAGAATGATATTATCATAGCAAACCAAGCGAAAGGAAGCAATTGAAATGAAAGAAAAGATCAATGTATTAGACTATGCAACAGAAATCATAAAAGCGACTGAGAAAGGGGTGCTGCTCACCACAAAGACCGATAAAAAAGTGAATTCCATGGCAATTTCCTGGGGAAGTCTTGGCATCGAATGGTCGAAGCCAATCTTCACCGCATATATCAGAAAAAACAGATTTACGAAACATCAACTGGATACGAACCCTGAGTTTACCATCAATATTCCCTTTGGTGAATATGATAAGAAGATCATCGGACTTATGGGCACAAAATCCGGCTATTCCGTTGATAAGATAAAAGAATCGGGGTTGACCCTGGAGGACCCTGAACAGATCTCAGTACCTGGCATAAAGGAATTTCCGCTGACTCTGGAATGCCGCGTGGTCTATAAACAGGACCAGGACCCTGCCGCGATCACAGCAGAAAATAACGCCGCATTCTATCCCCAGAATGTCGACAGCTCTTTCCACGGGGCGAACAGAGATTATCACACCGTTTACTGTGGGGAAATCGTGGCGGCTTATATTATCAGGTAGGAAGAGATGAAGGGAATCTTTACCTCTATTCTACAATATTAATTTTGTATTTCTCACACCATTCATGGGCGACTTTCTCATATGCTTCATCACGGAACTTGTACCACTGTTTCTCTAAATCCAAATCAAATAATTTATCTTTGAATCTTCGAAAAGCACCTCGTCCATGTATGGCATGCTCCAGCTGTTCCTGAGCTTTCCCAGTTGTATGTTCATATACAAAATCTTCCATCATACTATATTCGTGGATTTGGTATTGGTCTGGCAGAGGTATATAATCTTCTATCCAACCGTTTTCTACTTCTTCAATGAGCTCTTTGTTATCATGGCCATTAACCATTCCATCAAAAATCATAAGAATTTTTTCTGTCTTCGTACAATAATAAAACTCCATCTCTGGTCCTGCTGAATCCAATGCCTCAATTACATCTTCTAGTTTTACCTTCATATAATTTTACCTTTCGAACTACTACCACTCAATTTCTCCTGAATACTCCAATTTGGGATTACCCTTTATCAGCGTGGATAAGTTTCATGAAAACAAATGATATGTAGAAAAGAAAATTTACAGTTCTGTATATTTGTTGCTTTTACCCTTAGATTTTTCCAGTGGATATTTTTCATTATTTCTTTTTATCTTCTCTTGCACTATTTCATCAAGATCAAGTCCACAAGCATCTGCCATAAGTACACAATAAATAGCAACATCTGCCAGTTCTTCTCGTATCTTATCCATCTTTTTCTCACAGTTGACATCCTGTGCGCTCCATTGAAAAATTTCTAATAATTCAGCCGCTTCTAAAGAGATGGATATTGCCAAATCTTTTGGATTATGAAATTGTTTCCAATCACGATCATCACGAAATTTTAATATTTGATTTTTTGTTTCCTGCGTCATTTTCTCCTCCCGGTTGCATCAAGTAAAGCTTCCCTAAGCTGCTTATCACAGGCATATATGTATAGTCCTTCGACACCTCGTGTCATAAGTACCCGAACTTCATGTTGAATCAAGGTCTCACCGAACTGTCTTTTAGTTCCATCCGACAGTGTGCGATTCTGTGTCATCTTTTTATAGTTCTTTTCGGATGGATCAAAGATTACTTTTCCATTACGATATTTTACGGATGGTCCCAGTATTACCCCTGCATAATTCAAATCAAATCCCTGTATTGTAAATGTTGATCCAACTTCATTAAGTGTTTGCGGCTGTTCTGCCCAAGACAATAATTTGTTTTCCCGTTTTTCAGTATCCGAAAGATCTTTTTCCAACTCTCGATTCCACGGCCTATGCCACTTCCCAATCAAAACTTCCCAATACTTTCCTATTCGTGCATCGGATTTTCTATTATAATCCCAATCATAGGTGGCAATAAGCCTCGACAAACGATGCTTCTCATCAGATGCTTTTTCCTTTAATGCATTTTCAATCTTCTCTGGATCATCAAATATTCTTATCTCATATCCACCTAAGTCTTTTGGTATTTTATCGACCTGTTGGTTCTTTGTAAACCGATCTATCCAGTTCACGGCATCTCTTGATGCTTTAATTCTAAGTTGATTCTTCAGTTCAAAGTAATTGTTCGTATTTTTTGCCATATTCCTGAATCTCTGAAGAATTTGTTCTTCCCAATATTGCTCCGTTGTGAGAATTTGATTTTCATCAAACATTACCACTGTAACTTTAGCCCGATCAATGATATCCTGTAATTGATTTTTTCCTTGATAAGATTGTTTTCCCTGTGTCAAGAGTAAATGTGCTTCGTCAACAAACGCTATATCAATTGGCTTTTCCGCAGTATGATGATTAATAAATGTTGTGGGTTTGCAAACAACCTCTCCATACTTTTCTGTAAGTCCTAACTTTTGTGCAATCTGTGAATATACTGTAATCTGTTCATCATGATTCACCATCATATAGCAACTCAATGGTTTCATTTCTTCATCTTCTGCTTTTGCAAATATCTCATAGAACGTACTGCTATTAAGAACCGTCTTCCCAGTTCCCGCCTCCCCTTCTATAAATATGATTTGATTCCTTTTACCCATATTCAAATCTTCAAAAATCCTTTTTATTATTACCTCTTTAATTTTTTCTTGTTCCTGTGTCAACTTATGAAGTGGTGATGCTTTAAAAACGGCAGAATCTTTTATGGTACTCTCCAAAGGAAACAGCTCCTTATCATAATTCCGAAGTCTTTTCCACAACATCCTAAAGATATCATCCAATTCATCATCTGGATAATATTTATTCTGTGGATTTTCTCTCATATTATGAATTTTGTTCACTCGATTGACACTCATCATATAAAGCATCAATCGATTTTCTATATCCAGTGTCATAGATTTGTTAAAATGTTCATGCCCGATAATATATAGGCTGGCATCGTGAGCAACCATCTGATGTTGCCATCTGTTCACATTTGATTGCTGGTCATAATGCTGCTTTGTCCTTTGAATAATATTATTGGATTCGCCTATGTAAACTTCGTACTTGTCTGTTTTCTTCCAGTTATGAATATATACGGTAGGAAACGATAGCATGATATCTCGTTCTTTTTTAGAAACATTTTCTATTAATCCATCCTGAAATAGTTTCAATGCGTTGATGTCATCTGAAATCTTGTAAACAATTGG
>JAQVCT010000013.1 GCA_028689655.1 Lachnospiraceae bacterium | reverse complement strand
TATTCTCCTGCACGAACGGTAAGCTTCAGCATTTTGTCACCTCCAGATTCTCCATGTGTCACAATTGACCGTAAAATGGCATCAAACAGCACTTTCACTCCCTATATAAATGCAACAAATTGTAATAGAATGTTGTATAGAGGATTTATTCAATCGGAGGTGCACATGAGTACAACAGAACCAATTAGAAGTTTAGTAAAATTAGAAGAATTTAAAAATTATTACAAGCTGGTAAAACCAAATATCAGAAACTATACCTTAATCTGCCTGGGGATCAATTCCGCGCTGAGAATCAGCGATCTGCTGGATCTTAGATGGAAGGATGTCTATGACTTTGGTGGGAAGAGATTTCTCCATCACATATCCCTTGTGGAGCAGAAGACGCAAAAAAAGACAGCAATTGCACTTAATAAAAATGCAATTGCTGCCTTAACGGATTACCTCAAGGCGGTTTCGCCTTCGTCCTCCGGCTGTTATCTGTTTCCGGGAAGGGATAGTCATCTGAGCCGCTCCCAGGCTTTTCGTATCATAAAAGAAGCTGCCAAAGTCACGCAGTTCGAGGAAAATATCAGCTGTCATTCTCTGCGGAAGAGCTTTGGCTATCACGCATGGAAGTCAGGGGTACAGCCTGCCATGCTGATGTCCATCTATAATCATTCCTCCTATCAGATTACCAAGCGATACCTTGGTATTAACCAGGATGACAAAGATTCTGTTTTTTTGAAAATAAATTTGTAAAAAGGGGTTAAGTATCTATTCTTTGTTCCGATATATATATTGAACATGATCAAATAGACCTGTTACTTTCTAAGAAATAATCGTTAGTACACTAATATACAACATTCTATTACAGGATGTTGTATTTTTTGTGTTTATTATTCCATTATTTCTATAAATTATGTGGGAACGAGATGCAGATGAAGCTTGGAATTTTCAGAATATATGTACGAGAATTAATAAAAAAGAAACGGGAGAGCTTAATGCTCTCCCTTGATTTTAGATTTCTGGTTCGATCAAGCCGTATGTGTTGCCTTTTCTCTTATAGACTACATTTACCTGATCTGTCTCTGCATTCATAAACACGAAGAAATTATGTCCTAATAATTCCATCTGAATACATGCATCCTCGGCATACATAGGTTTGATGTCAAAGTGTTTTGTCCTGATGATCCTTATCTCTTCTTCATCCATGTAATCTTTGTCGATGTACTCCTGTTTGAAGAAGCTGTTTGCCTGTTTCTGATCTACTAACTTATTCTTGTATTTCTTTAACTGTCTCTCAATAATCTCCTCTACAAGGTCAATCGATACATACATATCATTGCTTACCTGCTCAGAACGAATAATATTTCCCTTCACTGGAATGGTAACTTCAATCTTCTGTCTGTCTTTCTCCACACTTAATGTCACATGCACTACTGTCTCCGGTGTAAAATACTTCTCAAGCTTTCCTATCTTGTCTTGAACTGCACTTTTTAACCCCTCTGTCACATCAATGTTTTTACCTAAAATAATAAATTTCATGCTGCTCATCCCTTCCATTGGTTACTTTGGCAAATAAATAGAAGCTATTACTTTATTCACCCACAATCATAACGAAACTCTATGATTATGCTGTAATTTATTATAACACATCGCATTATCTTTTGCTAATGTTTTGGACAAGTTCCACTATTTTTTATAGTTATTTCATAATTCTTTTCTGTCAAGTATTTTTGCCGTTTTTCTCTTTTTTATGATATGTTCACAAAACAAGTGTTCATAAAGTTACCATAAAAACTTTACATTAATTTTAGAATTGCCTGTGGATAATGTGCATAACTCCGTGTATAAATAGGTTTTTCCCATATTTTCGCGGTTTTTTATGTGGATAACTTTTCCCAATTTTATTTTCGTAAATGTGAATTTTTTTCCCTGTTACCGTATATTTGTGCATCTTGTATATTTTTGTCGTTTCAGCAGAGTCTCGCCTGCCTTTTTCCTATTTCATCTCTTCTATAAAACTTACCGCACGATTATAATCCTCTGAAAGTGTTTTAAAATGAGATGCCACTTCCTCTATCCTGTCTTCCCTGATATCTGCCACCACCCGGGAACAATCTTCATATAAATCCTGTATCGCTAACGTGCCGCTCACGCCCTTCAAGGCATGCACTGCTTTCAGAATCTCTTCATAGTCTTCCTTTTCCATGGCATCACTTGCCTGCTGAAAATGGGTATCATCCAGGAATTTCAGTAGATATTTCTCATATAAAGCTTCTTTTCCTGCAAATCTTTTTACACCCACTTCGTAGTCTATATGTGCCTCTTTCATTTTTGCTTTATCCATCATCTTTATCACCTCGTATTTTATCATGATCGGAAACCTGTCATGTCTTTTTCATTTTCCTAATTATAACTCCTAACAGATCCACGTGTCAAAAAAAAGAGCAAAACTTTCGTTCTGCTCTCTTCAATCTTCTATGAATTCATTTTTCTGTTAGAATACTCGTCTGACAGATAATACATTTCTGTAATTTGCATTGGAAATCTTAATACCTGTTGCTGCTGTACTTGCATGCACGATCTGTCCACCACCGATGTAGATGCCTACATGACCGGAATAGCATACGATATCGCCAGGCTGTGCATTGGAAAGGCTTCCCACCTCTGAACCTACACTTCTCTGTGCACCTGATGAGTGGGGAAGGCTTACACCATAGTTATTATAGACACTCATAACGAATCCTGAACAGTCTGCTCCGTTGGTAAGACTTGTTCCACCATATACATATGGATTACCAACGAACTGTGTAGCAAAGCTTGCAACGGATGATCCTGTGCTGCTTCCTGCGGAAATAACTGGTGCGGGAGCTGCCGATGAGGATGACGATGATGACTTACTGTCACTTGATTTCTCAGAAGATGCCTTTTTCTGTGATTCCATTGCTTTTCTGGCTGCGGCGTTTGCTGCTTCTCTCTCCGCCTCTTCCTTAGCCAATCTTGCTTCCTCTTCTGCTTTTGACTCTGCTTTTACAAATTCTGTAGAAAGTGAAACGAACTCACCGGATACATATCCTTCACCTTCCTCGATAGATACTTTGACCCATCCGTCAAGTTCTTCCTGAACGGTCAATTCATCTTCGATGGGTACCAGACCCAGTACCGGGGCATCCATGCTGGCATCCTGTCTTACTTTCAATGTGGTGGTGGTTACCGTAGCGATTCTCGTACCTACCTCTTTTGCCAGTTCGATTGCATCATCACCTGTAACCACATATTCTGCTTTTACGAATCCAGTACAGTTACCGGATTGAATCTCATACCAGCCGTCTTTTTCTGAGATAAATTCACCAACGGATTTATCATATAATTTACCAACGATCTCACCATCTTCACTTGCCTGATCTCTGACATTCACATAATCATTGACCTTTGCAATTACCAAAGAACGAAATCCTTTTTCTTCCTCTGTCAATCCTGCATCCACTGCGTTTTCTGAAACTGTATTCTCTGAAACTGTAGCTACTTCATTCTCTGAAACGGTGGTGTCCTGCGCTGTATCGCCTGGCACTTTGTCAGCTTCCGGAATGACCTTATCAAGACTTGGGCTTTCTGTGGATTTTTCCTCTGTGTCTGTATTCTCAGTGGTGTCTGCGCTTTCCGTAGTCTCTGTATTCTCAGTAGTCTGTGGCTCCTGGGTTTCTTCCGTCGTCTCTTCTGTGGTGTTCGAAGTGCTCTGCTCTTCCTCCACTTTTGCCTTTACTTCCGGTGGAACATCCGGTATGGTCACTGGTGTCAGTACATCATCAGCGGTGACACCTTCTGTTGCCTGTGCCAGATAATTTACTTTAAAAGATACCACATTAAGGCTGTCTTCGTATTTCATATCTGTTGGTAATGTTCCCTCTCCTAATACAAGAGAAAGACCTGCTACTGGTAATACGGATGAAACTCCTGTAGCGTCTGATTTAAATTGAAAGCTTGTCAGTGCAAGAGCACCTGTCATTGCACATGCTGCTATTTTTACGATTTTGGTATTCACAAACTGTCCTCCCATTATGAATGGTTCAAAACTCAATTATTACAATTAAGTATTACAATTGTTACAAATTTGTTACATCTGTAAAATAATATAACATGTACCATTTTCTTTGTCAACTGCTGGGAGGATTTACCATAGGTTTATATTGTGAACTTTTTATGAACAGACCATCGTAAAAAGAAAGCTGCCGCTTCACGATTTTTCAACCGGATGCGACAGCCCCTTTTGATTCTGTAAGGATACTACCTGTTATAAACCTTTTATGAGATAAAGTATTGCTGAACACTTGTCACGGCATTGGCTCCATCCGATACCGCCGTGACGATCTGACGCAGCTGTTTGGTTCTGGCATCCCCCGCCACGAAGATCCCGGGCACATTGGTGACTCCTGTTTCATCCGCTGTAATATATCCAGCCTTATCCGTTTTCAGCAGCGGTTGGAACCGGGCTGTGTTGGGATGAATACCCACGGCAATGAAGATTCCATCCACAGGCAGTTCACTGGTTTCTTCCTTTTTCACATTCTTGACGATGAGTTTCTCTACCTGCTCTTCTCCCTGGATCTGTGTGACCACGCTGTCCCATATCACTTCTATATTATGGATTTCTCTCAGATTGTCCTGTAAGATCTGTGCCGCACGCAGGCTGTCTCTCCGATGGATCAAATATACTTTCTTACAGAGTCTTGACAGGAAAATAGCATCCTCCACCGCAACATCTCCACCGCCCACCACCGCCGTGGTACGATTCTTGAAAAAGGCACCATCGCAGGTAGCACAGTAGGATACGCCCATGCCAGCCAGCGTCTCTTCCCCTGGAATATTTAACTTTGCATGGGAGGCACCAGTGGCTATGATAACGCTCCTTGTCTCATAGGTCTCATTGCCCGTCACTACCTTTTTCGTCTTTCCTTCATTGATCAGTTCCATGACTGTGGCATCCACAAAGCTTGCCCCCATCTTGTCCGCATGTTCCCGCATCTTGGTACCCAGCTCAAATCCACCGATACCGGGCAATGCCGGATAGTTATCCACCTCATATGTGGTGAGGACCTGTCCACCACTGGCACCACTTTCTTCTATTACTAAGGTGTTCAGTTTTGCACGCATGGCATAGATCGCTGCTGTGAGTCCCGCGGGACCGGAGCCTATTATAATAAGATCATATATCATATCTGATTCTCCTTTATCTTTTTTCTCTGTTTGTATTGTAGTATAATCAAGTTAACACTATTATATCAATGAACAAGTTACTTTTCAGAAAAGAGGAATTACACGCTATGGAAAAAACTGTACTTATCACTGGTGCCTCCAGGGGAATCGGTGCCGGTATCGCAACCGCCTTCGCCAGGGAGGGCTATCATCTTATCCTCACCTGCCACCGTCAGGAATCTCTGCTCCTGGAGCTCAAGTCTGATCTAGCGCAAACATATCACATATCCTGTGACACTTTTACGGGGGATCTCTCCGATCCGTCAGAAATTGACCGTCTATTTTCCCAGATATCCTCTCTGGATGTGCTGGTAAATAATGTGGGAATCTCCTACATTGGTCTCTTCACAGATATGTCCATCGCCCACTGGCACCGCATCATGGATACGAACCTGACCTCGGCTTTCCTGTGCAGCCAGCATGCACTGTCCTACATGCTGCCACAGAAATCCGGAAAGATCATCAACATCACTTCCGCCTGGGGCAGTGTGGGTGCTTCCATGGAAGTGGCCTATTCTGCGTCAAAAGCCGGATTGAACGGTCTCACAAAGGCTCTGGCAAAGGAACTGGCTCCCAGTAACATCCAGGTAAATGCCATCGCCTGTGGTGTGATGGACACTGACATGAATCACTGCTTCTCCCGGGAGGAAATGGATTCTCTCATAGAGGAAATCCCCGCAGACCGCCTGGGCACTCCCCTGGAAGTGGGAGAACTGGCGGTACAGCTGGCAACCGGAAATACGTATCTCACCGGGCAGATCATCGGTCTGGACGGAGGGTGGATCTGATCCCTCTCCATCTCAACCGCTGCTGTCCCTGTGGACGGATATCATATCATGACTTTGGAAGATAGATCATGTCCTGCTGAATAGATGCCAGATCTCCTGCACCGCACATGGACATGGTGTCCTCCAGCTCTGCTGCCAGCTTACGGATGAGCATGGTAACACCCTCTTCCCCCGCACCGTATGCCGCACAGACAAAGGGTCTGCATATGAGCACGCCGTCCGCTCCCATGGCCAGCGCTTTGAAGATATCTGTTCCTGTTCTCAATCCTCCATCCACGAAGATCTTGATCCTGCCATTCACTGCCCTGGCGATTTCCGGAAGGACTTCCGCCGTAGAGGGACATTGATCCAGCACACGCCCGCCGTGGTTGGACACGACGATGGCATCTGCCCCTGCTTCTATGGCTTTCAATGCCCCCTTCACTGTCATGATACCCTTTAATATAAATGGCTTTCCTGCATCCGTAATCACCTGTCGCAGTTCCTCCACCGTCTTGCTTCCCGCAGGCGGCATCATATTTTTCAGAAAGGGCAGTCCCGCTGCATCAATGTCCATCGCCACTGCAAATGCGCCGGATTCCTTTACCAGCTCCATCTTCTCATGAACGGTCTTCGCATTCCATGGCTTTACCGTAGGGATTCCTTTTCCCTCAGACTGTGCGATGGCTTTGGTGGCACCCTTCATCACTTCCGGATTCATACCGTCCCCTGTAAAGGCTGCGATTCCTTCATTGGCACATGATCTGATCACCACATCATTGTAGGAGAGATCGTCATATTTATCTCCATAATGAAGATTTACTGCACCTACCGGGCCTGCAAAAAATGGATATTGAAATGTTTTCCCAAAGAGCGTCAGTCTGGTATCCGGTTTGCGATTGTCACAGATGGTGTCCATCTGGACGCGGACCTCCTGCCATTTCTCATAGTTGCGGATGGCGGTATCCCCCACACCCTTGGCACCCGGTCCCGGCATCTGGTTCCTGCAGGCTCTTCCATTGCACACAGGACATGCCTTACAATAGGGTCCGATACATGTTCTCGCATTTTCTAATACTTCCTCATAAGTCATAACAAATCTCCTTTGTGCTTCTATTCTTATACTTTCTTATACTATATGATACTGCTGTTCTGAATCATTCACCGTTTCTTACGCGTATCATTTTCCTGCACATCTCGTTTTCCTGCGCGTCTCATTTTCCTGCACATCTCGTTTTCCTGTGCGTCTCATTTCCGTCTGCGTACAAATGCGGTATCACAATCCCATATCATCCAATATCTTATAGAGCAGCCGGTAAAGCTCCTCCGCTTCCTCCGGTTGCAGATGCACGCATTTCCCTACCTGCTGGGGAACTGTCTTGGCACGCTCTTTCAGCTCATTACCCGCTGCGGTAATGGTGACGCGCAGATTTCTCTCGTCTTCTTTGGATCGTTTTCTGGTGAGGTAACCTTTGGATTCCAGCTTTTTCAATACAGGGGTCAATGTCCCAGAGTCCAGATACAGGATCTGACCCAGACACTTCACATTGATCTCCTGCTTTTCCCACATGACCATCATGGTGATATATTGCGTATAAGTCAGATCAAGTTCATCCAGAAAAGGTTTGTATCTTCGTACCACCTCCTTGGAACAGGCATATAGTGGGAAACACAACTGGCTCTTCAGGCGCAGCATATCATCCTTCTCGCATTTACTCATCTCCAAGCGCCTTTCTTTTATGTCGTTATCGATTGCTTTGTTTTGTATTGTACACAATTTAATTTACCACTATTAACTGTTTTTTTCAATATATTTTTATGATTCTATCACATTCTGTTCCATCATTTTTCCTCTTTACTTCCTCTTTTCTACTTCCTCTCTTTTATTTTCCTTCTTTTATTTTTCTTCTTTACTTCCGCTCTTCTATTTCCTCTGGAGCTGCATTTTGTTTCTCACATATTTCAGGAGCTGAATCACCGGCAGATTGGCAAGTGCCAGAGCATACACCATCATAAGCTGTGAGATGGACAGCGTCTGCACTTTAAAGATTCCATGTAATCCCGGAATCATCAGTACCGCTGTGATCAAAGCTACGCCAAGGACAAATGCACCTATGAGATACCCATTGTTAAAAATCTTCCGTGAGAAGAGAATGGGCCTATCCGACTTACAATTAAAGCCATGCACCAGTCTGGAAAGACACAGAATACCAAAGGCATAGGTACTGCCAAGGATGGCTCCTCCATTTTCCAGTCCTATGAGAAATCCGCTCACGGTAAAGACCGCGATCACAATACCCTCCGTGCCTATCTTGCTGAGGAAATTTCTGGTGAGAATGGATTCATTCATAGGTCTTGGCTTCTCTTCCATCACTGCCTTCGTCTGTGGCTCCAGTCCCAGCGCAATTGCCGGCAGACTGTCTGTGAGTAAGTTGATAAATAACAGATGTACTGGTGCAAAAGGAACTACCAGCCCTGCAATGGAGGCATATAGTACCGCCAATATGGCAGCCAGATTACCTGAAAGCAGGAACTGAATAGAGTTCTTAATATTTCGATAGATATTTCTTCCGTTCTCCACCGCTTTCACGATGGTGGCGAAATTGTCATCCGTGAGGATCATGGCGGCGGCGTCTTTGGATACTTCTGTTCCGGTGATGCCCATCGCCACTCCGATATCTGCCTGCTTTAATGCCGGAGCATCATTGACCCCATCCCCAGTCATGGATACGATATTTCCTTTTTGCTGCCATGCGCGGACGATTCTGATCTTGTGCTCCGGCGATACTCTGGCGTAGACGGAGATATGCTCTACAAAATCTTCTAACTCCTCATCGGATAAACCGTCGATCTCGGCTCCCTCGCACGCCTCGGACATATCATGAAGGATGCCTATTCTCTTGGCAATGGCGGCGGCTGTTACCTTATGATCTCCGGTGATCATCACTGGTTTGATTCCAGCCTTGATGCATTCTGCCACCGCATCTCTGGATTCCTCCCGTGGCGGGTCCATCATGGCAATGAGTCCCAAAAAGGTCAGGTCATATTCCCCGTTGAGATCAATCTTGGAACCTTCTGTTATTTCTTTATAGGCAAACGCCAGAACCCGTAATCCATTTTCCGAAAAATGCTGATTCTGATCCTGGATCGTCAACAGATCCTGCTCTGTGATACCGGTGACTTCCCCCTGCCGGGTCTGTATCTTCACCATACGGTCTGACAGTACGTCCACAGCCCCTTTTACGATCATCAAGGTCTTTCCGTCTATCTCATGTACCGTGGTCATAAGCTTTCGATCACTGTCAAAGGGAATCTCATTGATTCGCGGATATTGTCTCCGCAACGCTTCTATATTGATCTGTGTATCTGGGTTGATCTGTGTATCCGGGTCTGCTCCCTTATCACAGTCTATGTCACCATTTCCCTCTCCGCATTTTCCAAGAGCCACTGCCAGAAGGGCTGTCTCTGTGGGATCACCGATCTCCGTCCCATCTTTTATGCTGGCATCATTGCAGAGGATACTGTAAAGTATCAACTGCCACTGCGCTCTGTCCTGTGTGGAAATATCCTTTGCAGCGATCTGTGTCCCTTCCACATAATACTGCTCTACCGTCATCTTATTCTGTGTCAGGGTTCCGGTCTTATCAGAGCAGATCACCGATACACTGCCCAGACCTTCCACAGCCTGCAATTTACGGATAATAGCATGCTCCTTTGCCATCTTCTGTGTTCCAAAGGACAGCACGATGGTCACGATGGAACTCAGTGCCTCCGGAATTGCCGCAACCGCCAGTGCCACTGCGAACATAAAGGCATTCCCTATATTTTCTCCCCGATAAATGCTGATGCCAAATAAGACTCCGCAGAAAAGTAGGATGATCATGGACAGTTTCTGACCAAAGTGATCCAGGTTGATCTGTAAAGGGGTCTTCTTCTCCGAGGTGGTCTTCAGAAGAGTGGCTATCTTTCCTACCTCTGTACTCATCCCGATATCCGTCACCATATAGGAGCCACGTCCATAGGTGACGAAGCTTCCTGAATAGACCATGTTAAGACGATCTCCCAAAGGCACTTCCTTCGCTATGGTCTCTCCGTTCTTCTCCACCCCAAGGCTTTCTCCCGTCAGTGCGCTCTCATCTATTTTCAGACTGTAGTTCTCCAGAAGTCTGCCGTCCGCCGGAACAGCATCCCCCGCCTCCAGCAGTATGGTATCTCCCACGGTAATCTCCCTGGTCGGTAACAGCACGGTCTCCCCATTCCTGACGACCTTCGCTTCCTGACCTGCAAGCTTTTTCAGACTGTTGAGGGATTGCTCCGCTTTCAGCGTCTGCACGGTACCCAGGATGGCATTCATGGTGATCACTACCAGAATGACTGCTGCACTCTCTCCATCTCCCAGAAGTCCTGATATCACTGCCGAAATGATTAATATGATTACCAGAAAATCATAGAACTGCTCCAAAAATATCTTTATCCAGCTTTTTCGCGCGCCCTCTTCCAGCTCATTTGGTCCATACTGTTCCCGATGACGCTCCGCATCCGCTTTTCTGATAGGTTCCTGATAACCATTTACCTTTTCCTTTACTTCCTCTGCCGATAACTGATAATACGATTTCATACTATGCCCTCCTTGAGCATCAGTCCATCGCAAATGGACTGCCTCCGCATATCTGATTTTCATAGAAAACCTGATATAATCAATAAGTGTTTACGTTCTCGTGGAGATTATGCAAAGAAGAAAGGGAATAAAAAAAGACCCTATTGCATAATCTCTACGCAATAAAAGTCTCACCAGTTACTCACGACACCGGGCTCATCACCGTACTGACGACATCGCAAACGCAGGGAAGCGTTGGTTACTCCCTCTTATTAATTATACTATACGGGAGATTTGGAGAAATGTCAAAGAATTTGTAAAAGACTTACAATTCTCACAGGACATCTATGCCCTATTCTACTCTTTTGGCAACAATTATGAACCTTCCCTCCTCCATCTGATAACTGCAAGTCACAAGTGTCAATAATTGATCTCCATATTCCACGGACAATTGGGCAGGATACAATGCCGCTTCCCGTATCCTGTCATAATATGCTTGAAATGCCTTTTCACTGTCTATATTGGGATAGGCATATGCCTTTGTCTGAAATACCGCCACCACTTCATAGGTTCGTGTCTCATAAAGAGTATCAAACTTAATCCGCCTGTGCTGCTCATAGTAATCCTTTTCCTTATAATCCTCCAAAGACGCAAACATAGAACCATCCTTCATGTGGTGTCCATAAAGCATGATATGATTACCAGAATCTACATCACATTTTTGGTCAGCAAAAATACACCCATGTCTATCCTGGGCTTTATCAAAATCATGATCCAGATAATAACTGTTATTTTTAGTCTGTACCACCGGATAGGATAAGTCTGTATCTTCTATTTCTATCCAGCCCACCATATCCTGATTGACCTGATACAGGGACTGATAATTCTCCAAAATATGCCCTGATGTTTCCTCCTGATCAGACCCATTCACATCCTCTATATCCGTCATGGAAACCAGTCTCTCATACTTTTCTTTACTCTGTCTGCTATCCTGCTGATACCACAGCAGATAGCAGACAGAGATTATCATAAGACAGGTCAACCCTTTTTGTATGACACAGATAATTTTCTTTTTCTTATCTGATGGCATAGGTTACCTCTCTATGAAGGATTTTCTTCACCAGGCAATAGCATTCCCACTCACAGCGGAAGGCCATGATGTGAAGCATGATTAGTGAAATTGCCAGAATACATTTTTTCTTATCTTTTCCCTTGCCCCATGCAATGCACCGGGACACTGCCTGTGCATTTTTCTGTTTCTTTTGCTTCCATTCATCCTCTGTACTGAAATATCCCCACAAAATCACTTTTACAAATACCACCGCCAAGATTAGTAAAATTATAATACCATAAGGGGCTTCATCTCCTGTTTTCGGTATGTTCTCGCCCTCTAATCCAGCGTTGTTCTTGTTTTTCTGGGTATTTCCTTCATCGCCCGTGATATTTGGGTCTGCCTGTGGCATATCTATGACTGCCACTGTGGCGTCTGCGGGCTTTACAAGGGGTATTACTGCAGGTGTCGTGGTGTTTGAACTGCTATGGGAAGAATTTCCTCCATCATTTCCACTGTTTGACCCATTGCCTGTATCTGTTCCTGAATTACCTGAGTCATTTCCTGTATTTCCCGAGTCGCCTCCCGAATTCCCTGAGTCATTTCCTGTATTTCCCGAGTCACCTCCTGTATTTCCTGTGTCATTTCCTGAATCGCCACCCGTTTCCGGTTTATTCCCACTTCCTCCCCCTTCTTCGTTATAAAGAATTGCATAGGTGGAGAATTTATTGGAGTAGAATGTCAGCGTATCACCGTGCTGTGTCGTATCATGTATGCACAAGCCTCCTTCGTGCACACTGGCTACCTGATAATTGCTGTTTCCACGGATTGATTCCGGTATCTCTATGGAAATTTCCAGATTTTTCGGTGTTTGTGATATCTTTTTCGCTTCGTCACCTTCTATCTGTTTTTCCACACTAATGTCCAGATAGATTCCTGTTTTCTTACTATTGTCAGACGCAAACTTCTGCAGTGTTGATTGATCACTATTTCCTTCACCAGCCTCCGCTTGTTCCTGTACCCGCAAAGTAACCGTCGCCTTCTTTGCTTCTGTTGCTCCTATATCTGTCTCTATCTCATCCTTTGTGAAAAGCAGACCAGCCAGCTCATTAAGGTTTCCTGCCTTTATCTTAACGCCTTCCGATGCCTCTACTTTCGTTTTGATATCAAGGAACACCTTAATCAAGCTATCTAATTTCTCTTTTAAATCCGGTTCGATCTGATCTTGATATCTGTCCGGAAGCTTCTCGTAATCAGATTTTGCATCCAAAAATTCATCTTCTTTCTGGGCAATTTCTTCTTTCTTTTCCGCAATTTCCTCCTCTGTGGCATTTTCTGCCGGAGGTGTGGGTAAAGCCTCCAGCTTTTCTTCCACTTTGGTAACGCTGTCAGGCTTTACTACCACAATGGCTTCTGCGGTACTTGCAGCTGTACTTCCCTGTGCTTCCTGTCCCTTTCCAAAGTCCGTAATTTTACCATTTTCAGATACGATACCGGTTATGACCGCCGTCTGCTGCTCCGTTCCGGTCTCTGTATTTACCGTAATCGTGACCTTCATGTCATAGGTACCATCTGGAAGCTTCTCTACGATATATCCTCCGTTTACATCGGTTACAAACGACTTACCATTGGTATCCACGGTAATGCTTTCCTCTGTGGTCTTATGGTTAAGGGTGATCGCTGCACCTTCTACCGGTACTTTATTCTCATAGGATACTTTACCCTTTAAGGACGCCGACATCTTCTCTGTCCATTTTGCATAGAGTGTAATATTACTGCCCACGGTATCTTCTTCAAAGTTCCATGCATTTTCACAGGTTTGCTCTTTGAACCAGCCGTTAAATGTATAGCCTGCTTCCTGAGGCTCTGTGGGTGCCACAAGCTTATTGTCCGGAACAATCTTTGTTACCTTGGCAATTGGTGTGCCATGTCCCTGCATGTCAAAGCTTACCTCATATAAAGTCTTTGTAATCTCAACCGTCTTCTCACCGTACTTGGTGGTATCCTCCGTGGATGTGCCGCGTATGACGATATTATCTGCTGTTTCCTCCGGGGCAACCTGCAAAGTACCATCCGTTCCCATAGTGGTATCTGCATGGTGATCCCCCTGGATACTCCAGGTCACCTCCTGGGACGGATCGTTTTCGCCAGTTACCTGCGCCTGATATTTCTCTGATTTTCCTATATTTACCCGGGCTGCGCCTGTCACCGTCACCTTATCTACGACTACTTTGGTTGACAGATTTATATCCATGGAAGGACTTCCCTGAATCACACCATTACTAATCGTGATGGTGATTTTCTTAGTCTTTTCTCCCTGTGTAGCTTCTGTGGTGTAAGTACCATCTTTCTGGTCGTCCACATTGTATACACCGTCCTGATTCGTGGTGAGTGTGAGATGATCCTCACCGTCCTTTTTAATCACTACTGATATGCCTGCTGCCACTTCCCCGTCATTTCCAAACACTGTTCCGGTAAGAGAAGGGCCCATCCTGGTCTCTGTATTCAAATCAATATTGGCATCTCCACTCAGCATACCGTCAACTGTCACTGTTTTGCTGTAGTTATTCCCATTATAGGTAACCTTGACGGTATATGTGTCATCCGATTCAACATAGAAGCGGAACTGTCCATATGAGTTTCCTGAGTTTTGTATTGTCTGCAGTATGGTTCCCGTCGCCTTATTGATCAGTGAGACCGTATGTGCATAATACATGGTGTTTCCATTTAAGGTTACCTTTCCTGCGATTTCTGCAACCGCCTCCTCAGTGCGAATTACCAAATCGGTATCCGAGGTTACAGCTCCTTCTGCTATTGTAAGTGGAAATACATATTTTTGGGTTCCTACTGTTGCTATGATCGAATAGTCTCCATTTTTCAGATTGGCAGTATAATAAGCACCGGTACTGGTGGTATAGTAAATGGAATAGGTCGCAGCACCCTGACGACATGTCAGGTTTACGCCTGCTACCACATTTCCATTTTCATCCTTCACGGTACCTTCTGCTTTTGCGTATTTTGATATGATAACAACCGTTATTTTTCCCTTTGAGGTCTGTCCAAAGGTATCCGTTGCTGTGATCGTACCATAGTAAGTGCCGCTCTTTTGATACATATCGTAGGTGTAAACACTATTTCCTTTCTCATCAATATAGGTCACAGTTTCACTTTTCTTCTCCGTATAATCCCCATAAGTCACCGTATAATTTTTTTTGACCTCATTGTCTATTATACTACTGTATTCCGGTTCCCGAATGGTAATCGTATCCTGCTTCACGGTTATGACCAGATTTACCCTTGCCTTTACCGTTACCTGAATCGTAGCTTTCGCAGCCGCTCCGTTCCCATACAGCTGAGATAATTCCATGGAGATATTCGCGGTACCTGCCTGTTTACAGGTAATATAGCCGGTGGGGGTCACCTGTACGATAGCAGGGTTGCTGCTGATAAAGACAGGTGTCCTGCCATCCTCCGGCATTACCGTATAGGTCAGCTTCTTCGTACTGCCCTCCAGCATCACCAGACTGCTCTCTTCCTCTGTGAGAGAGAATTTCGTAGGCGGTACAAAGCCTGCGCCCAGATGATTCACATAGGTATGACTCTCATTCATGGTAAAGGTATATTTTCTCGTTTCCTGATCAATGTCAGAATCCTTATAATCCCCGGCACCTGCATTATCCATTGCAGTAACAAAGTAATCTGGTAACTCATCCACCAGGATGGTATAGGTACTCAGTGTATTGATGGTAAATTCAAACAGACCGGTACTGTCCGTAGTTGTTTCCTTCACTTTATGATTCGAGCTGTCAAAGAGTGTCACCTTATGACCTGTTACCACCGGTTCACTGGTATCCCGCTTGCCGTTGGCATTCTCATCCTTCCATACATAACCGGATGCGGTATAATCCACCAGTGCCATCTGCAACGGATCGGTATATTTCTTTTCCTTCGTTGTGTTTTCATTTAATTGGTATACTGCATAAGCGCCCATATACGCAGACAACGTCGTACCGCTGGTCTTGTTCTTCGGAATAGAAATGGGTAAATGAAAGTCAAAACCTTTTTCTGAGGTTGCGGCTGTTTTTTCCACTTTCACGCAGGTAACCTGACTCCAGTCAGAAGGGGTTGCCGTGGAGTAGCTTAGTCCTGCGGCTTCTGATGCACTGCCGACCGTACCCGTGGTATAGGACAATGTGACATCCTCTGCATCCCCCTCATAGGTGGCTGCCCCTGTGAGGCTGGCACTCCAGTCATTGGTGTAGTTCGTATCCGCCAGAGTCATACTTCCCTTCTTCGGTATCGGCACATAGATTTCCAGATTCTTCATATTATCTCCGGAACGGATACCAAAGTTATAAGTCGCACTCTGTCCTACCGTATACACGGCATCTGCAGTGAGATCCGTTACCAGTGTGGAATTAATAGAGTTATACACACCACTGCTGCCTGTAGGCATAAGGATATTAATGAATTCACCTGCATAGTATCTATCCGGTTTAAATACTTTATCTGTGGTACTTCCATTTCTATTTACATCATGAGTATCCGCCACCAGATAGCGGGTATTCTGGCTTAATTGCAGATCTGTGCTTATATTGCGCTCACTGATTTCCGAGTAAACATTGTCCCCCAGCATAAGTTTTCCTTTTTCACAGGAGGCATCCACCACAAATTTCGGACTTAAATAGCGAGATGTTTCGTTAAAGGCATGTCCTCCGTTCGTCTTTCCATAGTACTCAATGGATAAGAGACTGCTGCCTTTTCCATCATAGTTTTTAATTACCTTAACTTCCGGCGCAGAGTCCTTGATACTGCCTTCTATATATTTCACTCCCTGGGGCAGTATGATATAGGTGATGGGATTAATACCCTGCTGGGTTTCTATGATAAGTCTTCCGCTAAATACATTACCCGGCCAGGTTTCTGTCGGCTCAAAATACCAGAAATAGGAATTAATATCATAGGTCATGGTATTTACCGAAGACAAGGTAATCTCACTTTTCTCATACTGAAAGTTCTTTCCTGTTGCCCCCCCTGTCACCTCTACGGCTGCTATACTACTGGAAATCTTACAGGACTGTGGCCCCAAAAGGTCCATTGTATCACTATAAATAGGACTGTAACCATGACAATTCAGTTCTACATCATGATTACTGTAAGAGTCTCCCAGTTTTGTCTCATCATAATCCGTGGCATAGTCCTCCCTTGTGAGTGACATGCCTGTGAGATACTCATTATAGGGCAGTTCAAAGATTCTCTCCTGCCTGGTAAAGGTAAAGGTTCTTTCCGATTCCGACAGGTTTGTGGTATAGTGCAGGACATACTCATATTCGTTATTATCATCAGACATACTCAAATAATTTAGCCTTGCTACATCACCAATATTTTTCGGAAGATTCATTTTCAAAGAAAAATCTTTATAATCGGAAAGGGTATAATTACGCCACGTATATCTCATATATTGCGTAGTATGATTTGCTTCCACCGATTGGATCCCATTGCTATAGGCGTAGATGTACCCATACATATCAGATTCTGAAGCAGGCTTTGCCTGTGTATAATAGTAGTAATAGGAGCTGGTGCAATTACCAGCTTTCTCAATGGTATATGCTCCCTGTGCATCTATTTCTTTACATGTAAAGGTGGTCTTCTCCGTCTGCTGATAGGTCTTTGTGACGCCATTGGTAAGCTTCGACAACTCCTCTTTCTGCCCTGTAAAATCAACCTTATAATAGAGTTTCCCGGTGGAGCCTCCTGCTGCTAATGACGCCCCCGTAAATGTGACGGTATGACTGGCTGTATCATAGGTACGTGTCACGCCCTCCGGCAATGTAGACTGAAGGTCTTCTGCCGCGTATGCTGCCTCAGCAGGAAGCTTTGCCTGTATCTTCCAGTCAGATGCACCCGGTCCGTCCGTACTTCCCGATACATACGTTTCTACAATCAAATTCTTTACCGGGTCTAATTTATATTGCGTACTATAGTCATTGTTATAAGCATCAACTGTATAAAAGGTTGCTGCATTGGGTGTTACCGTAAAGCTCTCTTCTTCCGTTACCTTATCTCCATTTGCCTTTGTTGCCTCATAGGCGGCAGTCACCGTTACCTGAACTCCCGGTATTACCTTGGATTTATTTACTTCAAGCCCTATCATAGGTGCAATATTGCCTGTAGATACCTTACTGGGCTTATACGTCAGAGTTTCCTCACCCGCCTCATTTGTCCCTTTTACCACATCTCCCGCTGCCAGAAATTTCTGTAATTCCAGATTGGTGTGGGTGTCATAGCTGTAGAAGGAAAACTCCTTTGGTAATGTGATTGTCATGGCGGTATCCTTATATCCGGAGACCAGTTCCATCTTTGTAAAAAACAAAATACAATTAGAATTATTAGAATTGTAGGCAGTAAAATTGCCTAAATCTGCCAGTGTGGGTTTCTGTATATTAATGGAGAGATAGTCAGATGGCTCCTCACTATCTCCTTCACCTACCACAGCTCTGGTGGATAAATGGGTGGTTTCAAAGATATAGCATCCGCTCTCTATATGTCCGTTTTCCTTTTCTACACTGCCATCCTCTGCGATATAGTAGACTGCTGCCGTATCAGGATGAATCTCTTTGGGAATCTCTATGGATACTTCCACCTTACCATCCGGCTGTATTTCCTCTTTTTGCAATTCCAGACTGATATTCAGGGGAGCAGCCACCATATTGTCATAATTTATGGCAGTTTCCTTATCTGCAATGGACTTTAAGCTGTCCTGGGAAACTTCTATCTTCTCTACCTCCAGCTTGGTTTCCTGAGGTATAATCTCTTCACTCTCCGCCGTAACCGTGACACCCAGATCAGAGGTAAGTACCACCGGACCCTTTTCACCCACCAATACGGTAAGCAATGGCATGTCTTCTTTGGCAAGTTCTTCATATGGAGTGTTCAGCTTTTGCCGGGCATAATCCTCCTGTGAAAGATTTGCCACAAATCGATAGGTGCCAATACTTTCTTCATCATACGCTCCACTTCTGGTTCCATCCTCACTTTCTGCACAATCCTTCCAACTAACGGACAGCGTATGTGTTTCTTCTGATTTTTCTATTTCTTCTTTGGTTTCTATCACTTTCTCTTCTACAAGTATTGTTTCTTTTGTTTCCGTGCTCTCAGTAGTTAATTCTTGATTTAATATTTCATTTGTACTTATTTCTTCATTATGATCTGTCTCTTCACTTCTTTCCTGATAGGTCCTTTGTATGGTCTGTATTTCATAGATCTTCTCAACAACTACAGTCCCTTCCACAGTATCGGGGAAATCAATTTCTGTGCTGGCGGTATGAAGTGGTACCCTTAGTTCCTTTTCATAGGTAAATGCTGATAATGTACGAGTCTCCTTCAGAAGCTTTTTTATTTCTTCTGTCTCATAAGACACTGCTCCTTCTTCCGCAGTTTCGGTGGTAATTTCTTCGGTTGTGGGTTCCTCCGTTGTAATTTCTTCGCTTGTAGTTTCCTCCGTTGTAGGTTCCTGAGTTGTAGGTTCTTCGGTTGTAGGTTCCTGAATTGTGGGCTCCTGGGTTGTAGGTTCTTCGTTTGCCGCTTCCGTCGTATGTACTTCTTCTGGTTTTTCTTCGTCTATACTATCATCCGGCTTGCTCTCTGCCCCTGTCTGTTCCGGTGCCTTTTCTGCTGTAGACGGCTCTCCCGTTGATTCCACCGGTGTTTCATTTTCCGTTTCTGTGCCCGCTGCTTCCTGAGGCTGTTCTGTGTCTTCCTGTGCTGCCACCTCTGTCTCCTGTAATATAACATCGGTATTATCCCCTTCCGCATTCGCTTGCAGAGATAATACCGATAAATTAGAGCATACTAATATCAAAGCCAGTCCAAATGCGAACATACGTCTGGCATAATTTCTTCTGTTCTCATATAGATTATGTGGCAGCTTTTTCAGACGGGTATACAAACCCTCACTGACACGCCACATAATTAGAAAAACAATAATCCCATAAATTAATATGCGATGCTTCTTTCCTATATGAATTATTTTTTTATAAAATGTACTTTCTCTCTTCATCCTCGCACACTCCATTTCTATCCCATTCTTTCATTTCCAAAATGTCTCTTTTGCTTTTTATTTGTTGCATGCATAGTACTTTTATGCTATTTATAACATAACAAATTGTGTCCACAAATACCATTCAATTGCAATAATAAGCATTTTTTTGGAAGAATTGGCAAGATGTGCGAAGTTGACAGAAAGTTCAAGTTAAATCTTCATTTAATATATTAACTTTTTTCTTCTTTTCGTTTTTGTTTATTCCTCGTTTTTGTTTATTCTTCGTTTTTGTTTATTCCTCGTTTATGATATATTCAAAATATTGTTTTTGGATTTCCTTAAAATGCCTCCTTCGGATTGCAACAGTATCTGAGGATCGCATGAGAAAAACGCAATTTGCAGTATCCAGTTTTGCATAATCCATATTTATCAGAAAACTTTGGTGGCAGCGCAGAAAGCATTTTACGTCTTTCATAGCCTGCTCTATGGCATTTAATGTTCCATATGCTACGACCTTCTCCAGCTTTGCTGTATGTACTATAATCTGTTTTAAATCGCTCTCTATATACTCTATATTTTCATAGGATATCCTTGTCTTTTCTTTCCCTACCGAATCATACAGTATGAGCTTTTCCTGATCCTTGATTTTCCTCTGAGCCTTAAGCATAAAATGCTGCAATACCTGTTCCAGTTTCTCCATCTGAACAGGCTTTAACAGATATCCGATTGCCTCCACATCATAACCCTCGAATACAAAGTCAGCAGAGTTTGATACGAATACAATGGGAACCTGCTCGTATTCTGCTCTGATCTTTCTTGCAAGCTCTATTCCATTATCCTGATCAATAAAGATATCCAGAAAAATAATATCTGTATCAGAATTCACGTTTCGAAATAATTCCTCCTGATTCCGGCATTGTAAAAAAGAAGTCTCTATATTTTTCTGTCGAAAATATACTTCCAGATAATGGTATAGTTCTTGTCTTTCCTCCATCTGATCATCACATATAACAATATTCATCTGCCTTGTCTCCAGTCTCTTACTTCCTTTGTTTATGTCATCTCATATAGAAGCACATTCACATTTACATTTTCTATTGAAGTACTACATCCAGAGTAAATATTTCTCCGTCCTGCCTACAGGCTTCAAGGGCGTTCTGTAATCCATTTCCTATGATTGTACAGATATGCATCGCCTTTTGCTTTGTATCCTTTGGCAGCCGCGCCTTACATACAAAGTCAATCTGTTCTTCCCTACAGATAGATGCATAATACACCAGTAAAACATTTGCCTCATGCATAGCACAATAGTTTTCAAACTGATTGCTTTCAATGGCAGCATCCATATCCGCAATATAGCGATGCAGCTCCTCCGTCTTATTTAATTCCAGGAGCCCCAATATTGTTCTTGTATGATGCTTCAAATCATGATTCATCTGCTTAATCTGTTCAATATGCCGCACCAAATCATCATAGTATTTCGTGGAGTTCGCCAATTGCGCCTGCATACGCTTTCCTTCCGATTCTGCCAATACATATTTTTGCATTGTCTGCAGTGTACGAAAAGCAAGCATATATCCTCCCAGCACCACAAAGATCACAGACCAATAGGGCAATGATGTTCGAATCGTCAATGCCGGCCAGGGCTTCCACGCATCAATGGCAAATAATGACGCTATGTAGGTAAGCATGGCAAATATTGTAAGTCCACGTAAGTTATTCTGAAAAACAGAAAGTGTATGATGTATCAGGGGTTTCAGCCAGCGCACAAATATCATACAGAAGACGATTGCACTTATGATATAGCTCACTATAAAAACCGTATCACTATCGAATCCGTACTTCCCGACTATGAGCATCGTTGTCGTCCTCGCAAACAGAACAAGAAGATACATGCTGTTATCAATCATAAAATAGAAGAATAATCGCTGGGCAATGGGAATTTGAGGAAAAATATACATATATACAAATATTGCACAAAATCCCACGTATCCATTAATTCGTGACTGTGTCACATCTGTAAATATATTCGATAACACCTCTCCCGCTATCCCGCAGAATATAATGGATATTGTCCATGCCATGACGCACTGCCATTTTTTCTTGGGACTTTTGTAGAGAGAATGTGCCATAAAAATACCAATTAACGCATAAGGAATCTCTGCAACCGCATGCGCCAATTCTCCTAATTCATACATTCGACTTTCCTCCCTTACTTTTATCCAATTTTAACAAATAATACGGTTATTTACAAATGAAATTAAGCCAGAAAAGAAAAACCCCGAAAGCCAAATGTCCCCTGTGGATAAGGATGTTTTCGGTTTTTAAGATTTGCCGTAGGATTTTGAAGTCCTACGGCTTTTCTTATGTCTTAAACCTTGCCTACAAAGTTAAAGTACACCTCAACCTCTTGCGAGTAGTTTTTCTTCTTCCACGGCTCGGAGCGTTCATGCACCACAATCCTGTCAATAAACTCCCGCACGATTTCAGGTGTCAGCTCCCGAATATCGGTGTACTTATCGACAATAGCGAGAAACCGGTCAGCACTGAGCATTTTATCTTGCTCGGTGCTGATTTCTTTTTCCAGTACCTCCACCCGTGGGGTAAGCTCTTTCTTTTCAGCCTCATACCCCTGTGTCAGCATTTGAAACTGCTGTCCCGAAAGATTTTCAAGGGTCAGTTCCTCAAACGCTTTGCGGAACAGCTTATCCAAATCAGCAAGGCGTTTCTTGCTTCGCTCCAATTCTTTGGATTTAGCAGCCAAATCCTTCTTGAGCTGGCTCTGGTGCTTGTCCATTGCCCTTTGCAAAAACTGCTCTGTATGCTCTCTGGCATCCTCCGTGACACGCTGGATTTCGCCCAGTACGATTTGATGCAGCGCCATGACCTTTATGGTGTGCGGGGTGCAGTCCTCGTGGTGCTTGTGGTATTTACCGCACACATAAGTATATTGATTTTCACTCCATGAACCGCAACGGCAGAAATAATGGCTTTTACCGCAATCCGCGCACTCCACCAGTCCCGAAAGTATATCCATTTCACCCATTTTATTTGGACGGCGTTTGCCTGCACGAACCTTTTGCACAATGTCCCATGTCTCACGGTCAATGATGGGCTCATGGGTGTTCTCAAATCGCAGCCAATTATCTCGGGCATTTGCCTTGGATTTTTTACTCTTGAAGGATGGTGTATACTGTCGACAGTTAACCGTTGTGCCAATGTATTCCTCGTGCTCTAAAATAGTGGCAATGGTGTTTTCGCTCCAGGCAAATGGCTTGTCAAGATTTAAGGAAATATGTCTTGTACCATGTGAATGATACGCGTAGACTGTCGGTGTAATAACCTGTTCTTCCTGCAAAATCCGCGCAATCTTGCTGGGGCCAAGTCCGCTGGCACAAAGGGAAAAAATACGCTGTACCACAGGTGCAGTGTCCTCATTGGGGATAATCCGCTTGGGGTTGTTTGGGTCTTTCTTGTAGCCGTAAGGTGCCTTTGTACCGATACGCTCGCCACGCTTGGCAGCAGCCTGAATGACTGCCTTAATTTTCTTGCTGGTATCTCTGGCGTGCCACTCGTTGAACAAATCCCTTATCGCAAGACTGTCATCCACACCCTTGGCGGTGTCTACACCGTCATTGATGGCAATATAACGGATGCCGTAGTCAGGGAACTTTTCTTCCATGAGGTAGCCCACCACAAGGCGGTTTCTGCCCAATCGGGAATGGTCTTTCACGATGATGGTGGACACATTCCCAGCTTCCACCTGTTCCATCATGGCATTGTAGCCGGGGCGGTCAAAACTGACACCCGAAAAACCGTCATCCACAAAGAACTGCGGACTGTAAAAGTGGTTTTTCTCTGCATACTCGCTGAGAATTTGGCGTTGATGCTGAATGCTGCCGGACTCGCCTGCAAGCTCGTCCTCTTGACTTAAACGACAGTAAAGAGCCGTGATTTTTCCGTTTTGCTGTACCATCTAAATTTCTCCTTTCCTCTGTACAGCCAAAACAATTCCGAATCCCCCAGGGGACTTTCTCTACCGCCTGGGGGCGGTATTCACCTTGTAAATTGTATGTCTCTATTTTACTCGGAATCTGTTTCAGCGTCCAGACAAATTTGACTCCCTATGCCGTTTCCGTGTCCTTATCAATTAAACGTGCAACCTTATCCATGACCGTACTGTTTCCACTTTCTTTGTAGTGGCTGCTCACAAGATAGGTCGCACCGCCGATATTATAATAATTTAGCTTCTTTTGATTTCCTTCGGCGGTAGTGGACTGCTGCTCACAGACCAATTTGCCGAATTGCTCCATAGAAATCCTACCTTCGTGATAAAATGTAGTTGTATATTTTTAAGCCCAAAGGGCGCTTCTTTCGTAGCCTGTGGGAGCATTAGAACTCCAAGTCCTCCTGTTCCATAAATTGCAATAGCTCCTCGGTGAGATTTGCAATATCTCCAAGAGGGGAGTAACCGTTTGCCTGTCGTTCCAGCTCACGCTGTCTGCGATAGGCGGCAAGCTCCTGTTCGGTTTTCAACCTGCTGAGAATCACCAGCAATTCCTTGAGGGGGATGCCCTCTAAATCACGATACACAAAACCGTCCATAAAGGAATTGGGGTGCTCCGGTGTGAGCATCTGCCCCAAAGCACGAAGCCCATCCAGAAACAAATCTGGGTCATGCTCCATAAAGTCAAACCAGTCGGCGTTATTATCTAAACGCTGCTGCATGGCCTCCTTGCTAAACTCCTCCGGGTCAGACAGCTTGCTGTTACGGCATTTTTTGCCGTCTGCATTTTGAAAGGTAATGTACTTGCGGTTCTTCGTCCATGTGACCTGATAGCCCAGCTCGTTGATAGCGTGGTAAAACTCTGGGCGGCTTCTGCACCATGACAGGCAATCCCGAATATCCGCTTCAAGCTGTGCTTTCCAGCTTGTACCGTCCTTGCGGTGCTGCCATTCGCCGTAGGATTGCTTTTGCTGTTTGCTCTCTAACGGGATTTCTGCCAAGCCATGCTCCCTGCAAAGCTGATTGGAAAATTCCTTGAGCCGATAGAGGTCGGGTGACTTCTGCTCCCATTTTAATCCTGTTACTGCATTGACAGAATTGATGGCAAAATGGTTGTGAATATGGCTGCGGTTTTTGTGGGTTGCCATCACAATTTCAAAGCCGTCAAACTGCGAAAATTCCTCCATCAATCGTTTGCCAATCTCGTTTGCCTGCTCTGGAGTTATCTCATCTTTCGGTGAAAAGGATTGAATGAAGTGGCAATACTGCCTGCCATCCAGCTTGTGAAAGCGTTGCTTAGTCAGGTACATTTCTGTATAGGAATTAGCGGGGTCGCAGTCCTTGCCGCAAATTAGCTTGGCTTCGGTTTTCTCTGCTTTGCAGATGTACTGGATGAGAAAGAACAGTCCGTTTGGTTTTCCCACCTTGGGTGGCTTCATGACGATGACTGCGATGGCGGTTCACCTCCTGCAAGTTCGGTCAGCCTGTCGCAAATCTCTCCGTACAGCCGTTGCACCTCCAACACATTGGGGGCAAATATTTGCCCCGTGTTTAGCCGGACTAAAATCTGGTGAAGGTTCTTACCAGATGATTTTAAGGCAGGGATAAATTCGTCCAGACCGCCGATGACCGTAACCTTGTTTTGCAGGATGAGCTGCTCTAAATATCGGCTTCGGTTTAAGCCTGCGGTGGCTGCATCTGTATTCAGTTTTTCCTCTGCCTTGGCAGTAATTCGTGCTGAAATCATGACTGATTTTGGCTGCTTTTTCATAGGCAATCGCTCCTTTACAGAGGGGGAGCCGCCACACTCGGCGGCTGGGGAACCTTCCCCAAATAGAGGGTTCGGGATACTTCCCGACAAGATTGTCATACAATGACGTATCTTGTCACAGCCAAAGGCTGTGGAAGGCTCGGCTTACGCCTTCGCCCCCGCATCCCCGGCGCTCTTGTTTCCGGCATACTTTTGCTGTGCTTTTCGGTGGCGTTCCCGTTTGTCAGCAGATACCAATTCGCTGTAATTACTGATACAAAAGCAATCAGCACTGCGGTCAAGCAAACCGAATTTTGTGAGCAATTCCAGTGCCGATTTAGCCGTATTCACAGGCATACCATACACAGCAGAAATGCTCTTTTCATCATGAGGTACATCGCCATATAGCATCAGCCTGCCGTCACTATCCTCACGCACAGCGGTGAAGAATAGCTTCACCCAAAGCAATAAAGCTGTCTCGCCGTCCTTTTGCAGTGCCAATGCCTTGATACGGCTTTCCTCAAAAAATGAGGAGGATAGGGTTACATTTTGCATGGTTACACGCTCCTTCCATTTTATTTTGGGAGAGTCCTCCCTGATAAAAAGAGTAACGGATTGCAAATCACTTTGAAATGAAGAAGTGAAATATTCTGATTTTGCAAAAAGCAATTCTCTATGCTATACTATTAAGAAAAGGCGGTGAGCAGATGAAAACAAGGCTTGAATTTCCATATATTAAGGTTTATATAGACAACAAAAATAAGGTTCGTTATATGGTGCATAAAAATCAGAGTGTCAAAGCAATGCTCACACAAGAGAGCGTTGGCAATCTGCTCATTGATTTTGCCTTGCTGGATTTATCTGGTTATAAAAAGCGGACAGATACTCTTACAAAAGGCATTCCCGATGATTTTTCAGCAGAGGATGCGGTCTGCTTTTCCGTTTTCAGTACGGAGGTTTATGAAATTGCAAAGCTACTGAATGACCCGCACACTATTGCCTGTATGTATTTGCTGGGCAAGCTGGATACGGTGTTTTCTGCGGATATTTCTGATACAGAGAAAATCACAACGGCGGTTAAGGTGCTGGAGGAGGTTCTCATTTTGCAGGAGATTTTTTCTGACGGACTGGCCATGTGCTGTGACGTAGATTTTGAGAACGAGGGTATCAGCCCAAGTGGATTGTTCCTTGCATTTACAGGCAAATATCTCGATTTTTTAGGCTACCATCTCATGACAGGCACAGCCATTGCACCCACTAAAGACGGTAAGATTGATTTTGAAATGATAGACAAGGTGAATTCGGATAACATCACCGACCACAAAGAGCAGCTTACCTTGATAGATGATGTGAAGGACAACAGGGCAAAGATTGTCACCTATACCGCCCTATGCGATTTTGCAGACCTGTTGTATTTCGAGTTCACGGAGCTACTGAAACAGGGATTACAGATACGCAAATGCAAGCTATGCGGAAAATATTTTGTCTTGCAGAGCAGGCACAAAACTCTCTTTTGTGACCGAAGCTATGCAGGGAAACGCACTTGCAAGCAGGTGGGAAACAAGCTGGAATATGACCGCAAGGTGGCATCTGACCCTCTCTTGCAGGAGTATGAGCGGATTTATAAGCTGCACCATGCCCAGCTTGACCGTGATGCGCAAAAGGAAAGCCCTGCCGTGTTCGGCAGGGCGAAGAATGTGTTTTTGAAATGGTCTAAGCAGGCTCAGAAACGGCGGAAAAGTTATTTGAGTGGCAAGATTGATGCAAGAGAATTTCAGTCATGGATGGAGCAGCTATAACAATTGTCTGTAATACAAAATAAAGCGAACGGTAGCAGCTGTGCAACCGTTCGCTTTATTTTGTAAAGGTCACAATGTCATTGGGTGTGCAGCCAATAATGTTACAAAGCTTCTCCAATGTAATCATGGTAATGTTTTTATTCTTTTTCAGGGAGTCCAGCGTTTTATTATCAATGCCTTGCTTGAGTAATTGATATTGGGTTACTCCTCGCTGTTCCATCGTTCGCCACAAAGGGCTATAATCATAAATTCTAACCACCGTCCTTTTTATCCGTATGGTTAAATTATATGTGGAAACGACAGAAATAAATATTGTGGGTATAATCACAACGTTGTATAATAAAAAGAAAACAGCGAGGAGATTTTAGATGAAGAAGATGACAAAGCAACAGGCAGAAAAGATATATCAGCAGATAGCCATAAAAAATCATACCACAGTTGACGAAGTGAAAAAGGAAATAAAGCTGGCAATGCTGATTGGAATGAGCAATCAAGACCCAGCTATTCAAAAGCGGTGGGCTGAAATACCTCATGATGGGGATGTCCCAAGTCCAGAAGAATTGCTGATATATTTATCTGCCTGTGTGGAAAAAGGCAAGAATTAAGGTGCAGGTTTTTGGAATTAGGATTTACAGGCAGGGTCGAGTAAGAATCCTTGTACAGAAGGTAAGTCCCGTGATATACTGGAAACAGGAAATAACCTCCTGCATTTGAGAAGTCGGTGCGGGACGAGTAAATTTTATATTAAGTTTGGTGAGGAGGAAATAACGATGAAAAAATTATTTACTGCAATAAGGCAGTTCGATAACGAAACGGTGAAACAATTATTACAGAAAAAGCCAGAACTAATTGCTTGTACGGCAAAGCAACCACCTAAAAAAGATGATGGACAATCTCCTTTACAAGTATCGCTAAAGTGCGGTAATTTTGAAATAACAGATTTCCTTCTTTCTTTGAATGCAGATGTAAATTTTATCGAATCAGAAGAATGTTGCAACAATTGGCGTGCGCCAGTAATTCATGATGCAATCAACGCAGCAATTATGTGTAGCAGATGGAATACAACTTCTTTTGGCTTCAAGGAACATAGCACAAAAGAAAATGCTGAAAAAGCATTTATACAGTTACAGAAAATAATACAACTTGGTGCAAATGTAAATGCGAAAGATTCCTATGGAAACTCTTGTATTTGGCGAGCTTGTCTGCAAGCAAGTCAAATATTGCCACAATATAATTATCAAGACAAAATCCTCAGCAAAGAAAGAGTTATAACAGAAGCATTAAAAAATGACCTTTCAAAGATTTTTGAGCTGTTACTGAAAAGTGGTGCTGATTTACAATATATTCGACCCAATGTTAATGCGAACATATTAGATTTTTATAAACAGCAGCCTGTATATAAATTTCTGATTTAATTGTTTTTCAATAGCTATTATGAGCATTAAACTGGGTGTCATCAAAAATGTGCTACTTTCAAGGGTAGCAAGATAATCCGCATAAGCAATATCGCCCTGCTGATTTTAAGGTCAGCAGGGCGATATTTTTAGACATAAACTAATTCAGCCGTCACAATTTCATCAGCTATCATCTGCGCCTGCGTGCGCAGCCGGACACGCTCCAGCGTATCTTCAAGTGGCATGGGATGGGTATCTAACCAAGCCGCCTGTATCTGCTCTGACTGCTCAAAGGCGGCTATGTCAACCGCCTTGCAGTGCAGTGCCAGCTTTCCGGTGAGCAACAATGTTCGGTACATTTCTCGTTTGTGCTCATATAGATACCGCAACCGTAAAATACCGTACTTACCCAAGTCACCTTCAATATGTTCCATGCCTGTTTCGATATTTGGATAAAGTAATCCATCAATTTCAGTATAACCCAATTCAATCTTTGCCATATAGCAAACCCTCCAATAAGTTTATTTACAATTCATCGGTTATCGTTTGGCTGTCATGCTAAACAATTCTTGATTTTTGTAAACATCCTTATTGGAGGGGCGCTAATGGCTTCGAGGTTTTTCGGGGTTTTTGATTGTTGAGAACTACGAACGCCCAATATAAGGGCTTATTAAGAACTTTGTTACTTACCTGTTAGTTATCTATATTCTTTCATGCACTCTCACACTTCTTAATCCTCTGCTGCTATGCAATCTGTTCATTTACAAATGGAAGTTCATATAGTGTATCCGGATCAATATCCAGACACATCGCATTATCTCGATTCCTACAAATATCCCATGCAAGTGTATCATTCATAACAGTACAGGTTTCCATAAAAATCTGTATATCTTTTAGTGGTCTGAATACCTCTTTTTCTATCATATCACTCATATCATAGCAAACAATTTTACCGTCCTCAAAATATACATATACAGAATAATCCTGCATTGGTATTACTTGAACTACTTTTGGAAGCATAACTATCACCGCCCTTTTAAACTAATGGATTGATACGATTTAATGGTTTTCCATCCTTTGATAATTCCCAGTTTTGCATCAATTCATCCTGATGTAAAACGCACCATGCTAAAATCAGTTTCAATTGACGCGACGGCAAGGCACCTTTTATACATCTTGCTTCATCAATTTCAATAATTGCTTTATGTCCATTATATTCCGCATGAAAATGTGGAGGATTATGATCATCATAATACATGGTAACTCTGATTCCGTGTGATATGCTGGTCAGCTTTGAGTTGATTCAATACTACAATTTCATTTGTGGAATCATTGGTTTGTTTTGGGTTAGCTTTTGGGTCATGATTTGGGTCGTTTGTCAGTTATCCGTAGTCACCTAAAAGGCTTCAAAAATACTCACGCTTCTTTCAATTCATTCAAAATATAATCTATATCAGACAATACAATCTTCGTCCCTCTTTTATTTAGCCTGATTACTTTTCTTATAATTCCATTGATTTCTGCTGAAAGCTTATCGTTTATCTTCACTGGAACTGTATTATTTTCAATCATATACTGACAATCAACATATTCTTTACTTACAGGACAAACATTCTGAATTAAAAATGCTCTATATTTTCCATTTACATATCCAAACCGCAAACCATCGTATTCTTTGTACTTCTTTTTCTTTTCCTCATACAATTTCTCATATTTATCTGTTTTAGAAGATATGGGAACCATCCAAAAACATCCATCTGCCTCAAAACAATAGAAACAAGGTCTTCCGTGTACGCCTGTTTCATCTGCATCTTTATTTCCCATCAAACCACAATCTGGAAAACGTTCATAATACTTATCTTTAATAAAATAAAAGTATCCTATATTCAAGCTATCTCCTATGTACAAAAATGCCCCACTATTAAGTGGGGCATAAATATTTGCATCCCAGCCATTTATTAGCCGCCAACTGGGTGGCGAGAAATATTTGTTTCTGCACCGTTTTATTATGCCGATATGCAGTTCCGGCAGAATAGTAAGAAGTCTTTTTGACCTCTTACTTATATTATACTTACTTTTCACTAAAAGTCTACTGGCATTTTATACAATTTTTGTAACAGTTCAGGACGGCGGGAAAATCAGTATAAAAGCGGTCGTTAAGCGAGATTATAAGACCGTTAGCTTTTTAGTTCAAGAAGATGAGCCACCCTGAACAGTTACCAATTTTTAAGTATATAGTAATCCCCAAAACAATACTGTTTTGGGGATTCAATGCCTGCAATAGCATCCTTTTTATTATCTCTTTGAGAACTGTGGTGCACGACGAGCTGCTTTGAGACCGTATTTCTTTCTTTCTTTCATTCTTGGATCTCTTGTTAAGTAACCGGCTTTCTTTAATGCTGGACGGTAATCTCCGTCTACCTGCAATAAAGCTCTTGCGATACCATGTCTGATAGCACCAGCCTGTCCTGTATATCCACCACCGTGAACATTTACAAGAACGTCGAATTTGTCTGTTGTCTCTGTCTCTGTTAATGGCTGACGAACGATAACTTTCAATGTCTCTAATCCGAAATATTCGTCGATAGATCTTTTATTAACTGTAATATTACCTTTACCAGGTACTAAGTATACTCTTGCGATTGATTTTTTTCTTCTACCTGTTCCGTAGAATTTTCCTGTTGACTTTGCCACTATAATTTCCTCCTTCCAATTCCCTTAACTAAAATGTTAATACTTCAGGTTTCTGAGCTGCTTGATCATGCTCTGGTCCTGCGTATACGTGAAGTTTTGTAAACATTTGTCTTCCTAAAGGTCCTTTTGGAAGCATACCTTTTACTGCAAGTTCAATAACCTGCTCTGGTTTTTTATCTAACTTTTCTCTCAAAGTCTGCTCTTTCATTCCACCAACATAATCTGAGTGGTGATAGTAAATTTTCTGATCTAATTTCTTACCAGTTACCTGGATCTTAGATGCGTTGATTACGATTACATAATCACCTGTATCTGCGTGAGGTGTAAAGATTGGCTTGTTCTTACCTCTTAAAACTTTAGCAACTTCTGATGCTAAACGTCCTAATGTATATCCTGTAGCGTCAACTACATACCATTTTCTATCAACTGTAGCTTGATTAGGCATAAAAGTATTCATTATGTTTCCTCCATTAAAATCTAGAGTCTTTCGACTTTTCTTTTCATGTTCCATATCCCGGGGCTGTTGGGATCATAGATTGTTACTCATTTTCTGAACGCTGTTCATGATCTCACCGGGGCTATTGGTTCGACCTATGACGCATCGCCACATTGAATTATTATATTATACGCATCCACGTGTGTCAACCTGTTTTTATCTAAAAATGCTTATTTTTACCACATTCTTTCATCCTATTCCTCTGTGGGAGTAATTTCACTTTGGTATTTTACTCCTGCTATATCTCTCATTTGTAAGATCGATCTGTGATCTTCCTGTCGGATATCATATTACTCTTCCAGAAAGTCATAAGAATATAGCAGTAATCCCCTGGCTGGTGCCACGGGGCCTGCCTGTTGTCTGTCACAGGCCTCTATGATCTCTTTCACGTGGGCTGGTGGATAGACGCCATTTCCCACCTCCATCAGCGTACCCGCTATGATTCTTACCATATTATAGAGGAAACCTGTACCGGAGACTTCTATGGTTATCATGTCTCCCTGTTTCTCCACATGGATTCCTGTGATGGTGCGCACTGTTGTCTCCGCGGAAGATCTCGCTGAACAGAAGCTTTTGAAGTCATGCTCTCCCATGAAATATTGACAGGCTTCCTGCATCCATTCTGTGTTCAGATGATAATAAGTAAAATGTGAATAGAGTCTCACCGTGGGTAAAGGGAACTCTGCACAATAGATATGATATTGATAAGTCTTTACACTATGACGATACCTGGGGTGCCAGTCCAGGGGAACTTCCTCAGATCGCTGTATCCTGATGTCCTCTGGAAGTCTTTGATTCAATGCATAGGAGATCTTCTCTCCCGGCATTCTCGCCTGGGTATCAAAGATTGCCACATTGCAAAGTGCATGGACTCCCGCGTCCGTCCTGCTGGCACCTATGACTTTTATATCCTCGCCCAGCAAATCTTTGAGGCATCTGTTCAGTTCGCTCTCAATGGTGATTCCATTGGGCTGTATCTGCCATCCATGATAATTCGTTCCATCATAGGCTACGATTAATTTTACACGTTTCATATTTTCAGAAAAACTCTCCCCACTGATATCACAAATGCCAGATAAGCAAATGTGATGACATATGCCAGATAATCCCTCTTATAATATTTCAGAGGTTTCATCTTGGTCCTGTTCTCACCGCCACGATAGCATCTGGCTTCCATTGCCATGGCGAGATCATTCGCTCTTCTAAAAGCGGAGATGAAAAGTGGTACCAGCAAAGGCACCAGATTCTTCGCTTTACGGATGAGATTCCCACTCTCAAAATCTGCACCTCTGGCTATCTGCGCCTTCATGATCTTATCCGTCTCTTCCAGTAATATAGGAATGAACCGCAAAGCGATGGACATCATCATAGCGATCTCATGTACCGGCACTTTTATTTTCTTCAGGGGATTCAGCAGAGCTTCCATTCCATCTGTCAGGTTATTGGGCGTGGTGGTCAATGTCATAATGGAGGAGCCGATGATAAGAAATGACAGTCTGATTGCCATGCTCACCGCCAATACCACACCTTCCCGGGTAATCGTCAGCTTCCAAAGAGTGATCAGAGGCTCTCCCGGCGTCAGAAAGAGATTAAACCCCACGGTAATAATGAGGAGAAATAAAATAGCTTTCATTCCTTTTATCATAAATTTAAATGGGACATGGGAAATCCTGATGATCGCCACCAAAAACAGACCCGCGGCAATATATCCAATGAAATTCTTTACCATAAATAAAGATATGATAAATAACATGGTAGCCATTATTTTTACGCGTGAATCCAAACGGTGAATGATTGAATCCGTCTGGTAATATTGACCGAGTGTAATATCTCTTAACATTTTTGTTTCCTCTTGTTCTTATTTCCGGTTTTTCCTTTTTACTTTGTATCTTTTACTTTCTATCTTTTACTTTCTATCTTTTCATCGCCTGCAATATTTCATTTTTGGCTTCCTCCAGCGTGGTAACATCCATATTCACCGGAAAGACCTTGTCATTGATCTCATGCATGATATAGGTGACCTGTGGTGCTGCCAGCCCAACCTCTTCTAATTTTTGATAAGATCTGAATACCTGCTTCGGCGCATCGTCAAACAGGACGCAGCCTTTATTCATGACAATAATCCGATCTACATATTTCGCCACATCTTCCATACTGTGGGATACCAGGATGACCGTGACTCCTGTCTCTTCCCGGAGCCTGGCAATCTGATCCAGTATCTCATCTCTGCCCTTGGGGTCCAGTCCCGCGGTGGGTTCATCCAGTATCAACACATCCGGTTTCATGGCTAACACACCTGCGATGGCAACACGTCTTTTCTGACCGCCTGACAGGTCAAAGGGGGACTGATAAAAATTTTCATCTTCCAACCCGACCTGTTTCAGGGCTGCATATGCTCTTAATTCCACTTCACTTTTTGATAATCCCAGATTTTTGGGTCCAAAGCACACATCCGAAAATACATCTGCTTCAAATAACTGATGTTCCGGATATTGAAATACCAGCCCCACTTTGCTTCTCAGCTTTTTCATATCAAATCCCTGGGAATAATAGTCCTCTCCGTTATAATAAAGAGTCCCCTGACTGGGTTTGATCAAGCCATTCAAATGCTGCACCAGAGTGGATTTCCCTGATCCAGTATGTCCGATCAAGCCTATGAACTGCCCGTCTGGAATCTGGATATTGACATCCTCGAGGGCATGAACTGCCATCGTGGTATCCTTTTCATATATATAACTCACATGATCTACTATAATTGCCATTTTCTGCCTCTTATCCTGCCCTATATTACTATTTTGCTCTACTGCTGTTACTCGTATGATTATTTATATATTGTTTTTTTATGATTTTCATTGTTACTTTTTTATTGTCATATCTTTGGTCGCTGCTATTTCTGGATACGCTTCAGCTCCTCCACCAGTTCCTGGGTGGTGATTATGCCGTCCTGCAAAGGTAATCCGCTCTTTTTTAACTCATATGCCAGCAGTGTGACCTGTGGTACATCCAGGCGAAGTTCCTTTAACTCCTCCACTCTGCTGAATATTTCTTTTGGAGTGCCCTGCATCTCTATGCGTCCCTGATCCATAACGATGATCTGATCCGCGTAGATTGCCTCCTCCATATAGTGTGTGATGAGGATGATAGTCACACCTTCCACCTGGTTCAAGGCCCTGGCAGCTCGTATGACTTCTTTTCGCCCATTGGGGTCCAGCATGGCAGTGGGTTCATCCAATATAATGCACTTGGGATGCATGGCAATCACTCCCGCGATGCTTACTCTCTGTTTCTGACCACCTGACAGCTTATTGGGAGAATGCTTTCTGTATTCATACATACCAACCGCTTTCAGGCTCTCCTCCACGCGTTCCCATATCTCTTTTGTAGGAATGCCCATGTTCTCCGGTCCAAATCCCACATCTTCCTCCACGACCTGCCCTATAATCTGATTGTCCGGATTCTGAAATACCATACCTGCATTTTGTCGAATATCCCACAGATATTTCTCATCCTGGGTATCTTTTCCGTCCACCCACACAGAACCCTCTGTGGGGTAGAGAATTGCATTCATATGCTTTGCCAGCGTTGATTTTCCGGAACCGTTGTGTCCCAGAATCGCCACAAAATCCCCTTGTTTCACATCCAGATCCACACCATCGATTGCTCTTGTGATTCCTTCCACATTTCCTTCATCATCACGTCTGATATATTCAAATGCTAATTTACTGGCTTCTATAATTCCCATTGTCGCACCTATTTGTTATCCATTTTCATAATTTGGTTTACATTTATTGTCTGTCCTTTATTGTACTAGATTATTTTGTAGAATACAACTTCTGGATGTCTTTATTTTTCATATTTTCTATAAAATATACTTGCTTTTCTATTTTCTTCCATTGCGCTATAAGCTATACTATATATAACTTATTTTACAGGGAGGTACTATTTTGAATAATAAGAAAATATTATGTATAGTAACTGCCGCTGCAATATTGGTATCTTCCCCTCTTTTCTCCAATGCTGCCCCGGCAAAAAATGCAAATATAGAGGTAACCACTACATCCATGAATCAAAATAATGATTGTATCATTTATCAACCCGGATTCTTCTACGAGTCCATTACTGATGAGATAAAGCAACGCATCAATGGTCTGTCATACAAAGAGGACTGTACTGTCCCTTATGAAGACTTGCGTTATCTGAATGTTCTCTATGTGGATTTTAACGGAAAGTCACAAACCGGAGAACTTATCTGTAATAAAGCAATCGCACAAGATCTGGTAGAGATTTTCTATGAGTTATATCAGGCACAGTATCCCATTGATAAGATCAAGCTCATTGATGAATATAATGCCGATGACGATCTTTCCTGCCTGGAAGATAATACTTCCTGTTTCAATTACCGTGTGGTATCTGGAAGTACATCTCTCTCCAAACACGCCCTGGGATTAGCCATCGATATTAATCCTTTTTATAACCCTTATGTGACATACCCCAATGGGAAAATCAGAATAACCCCTCCTGGAAGCGAAGCTTACGCCAATCGTGAGGCTGCTTTCCCCCATAAAATCCATAAGAATGATCTCTGTTACCAGCTCTTCACTGCTCATGGCTTTACCTGGGGCGGTAATTGGAAATCATTAAAGGATTACCAGCATTTCCAAAAAAGTATTACAAAGTAAATTTAAATCTTTACCTTATTAGAACAAAGTGTCTTCGACACTCTTATGTCGACACTACTTTACTGACACTTTGCTTCGGATATTAGCAGTATCGAAGATGCTGCCAATAGGAAATTTCGAAGGAATTTCCTATTAAATGAAGAAAACCCCCACATTCAATGCGGGGGTTTTTGGTCGTAAGTTTATAGTGTCGTTATCACTACTTCAAATATTATACTAACTCCAGAAGTACTTCCATTGCTGCGTCACCTTTACGCTGACCAATCTTAACAATTCTGGTATATCCACCTTTACGGTCAACATATTTAGGAGCGATTTCGTCAAATAATTTAGCAACTAAATCAACTTCTTTTGTATTTCTCTTCTTACCTGCATTTGATGTAGGTACTTCTGTTACAGGATATAACACTTTTAACATCTGTCTTCTGGCATGAAGTCTGGAAGCATTGTCTTTTTTGATTTCTTTTTCTACTTCATCATAAACAGTTACTTTTTTACCATCTACAACTTCTTTTACTCTTTTTCCGTCTTTGTCTTTACGAGCAACTTTAGCTGTAACTTTTACTGTCTCAAAGTTGTCTTTTTCTTTTACTGCTAATGCGATAAGACCATCAACGATCTTAACAACTTCTTTTGCTTTCGCTTCTGTTGTCACGATCTTGCCTTTGTGTAAAAGACTTGTAACCTGACCTCTTAATAATGCTTTTCTCTGTGCAGATGTTCTGCCTAATTTTCTATATGCTGCCATAACTGGCTCCTTTCATATACAGGAGGCTTACCCTCATGTTGTGGAAACATCCGGCCACGCTCTTTGGACTTACTTACCGAATGCTGTTAACAGTTCCATTTATGAGTTTCACATAGATACACACTTTGGGTTTACTATCTATCCTACTCTTCTGTTGGGTTTAATTCCAAACCTAACTCTTTTAATTTCGCTAAAACTTCTTCTAATGATTTACGTCCCAGGTTACGAACTTTCATCATATCTTCTGAAGTTCTGTTTGTTAATTCTTCAACTGTGTTGATACCAGCTCTCTTCAGGCAATTATAAGAACGAACAGATAACTCTAATTCATCAATGCTCATCTCAAGAACTTTTTCTTTTTCATCATCTTCTTTTTCTACCATAACTTCTGCAGTTTTGGCATTTTCGGATAAATCAATGAAAAGACTTAAATGTTCACTAAGTACTTTTGCAGCCAAGCTTACCGCTTCGTCCGCAACCAATGTTCCATTCGTGTAAACATCTAATGTAAGTTTATCATAATCAGTAATCTGGCCAACACGAGTATTAGCAACTGACATATTTACTCTTTCAACAGGAGTATAGATGGAATCAATTGCAATTACACCGATTGGTAAGTCATCACTTTTATTCTTATCTGCGCTTACATAACCTCTACCTTTTGTAATGGTAAGTTCCATATATAATTTACTGTCTTTTCCACTAATCGTAGCGATTACCTGGTCAGGGTTTAAGATTTCAATGTCTTGATCCACTTGAATGTCAGAAGCTCTTACAACGCCTTCGCCTTCAAACTCAATATATGCAGTCTTTGGCTCATTTGTTTCGCTGCTATTTTTGATAGCAAGACTCTTGATATTCATAATAATTTCTGTTACATCCTCTTTCACGCCTGGAATAGAACTAAATTCATGTAAAACACCTTCGATTTTAACCTGGCTTACGGCTGCTCCCGGTAAAGAAGAAAGCATGATTCTTCTTAAAGAGTTTCCTAATGTAATACCATAGCCTCTCTCTAAAGGTTCTACAACAAATTTACCATATTTCTTATCTTCAGAGATTTCTGTAACCTCAATGTTGGGTCTCTCAAAATCAAACAACGACTATACCCTCCTTTACGAAATCGAGCGGATAAATCCACTCGCTGACGCGGTATTCGTCAAATCCTCAAGCATACTTGGCAAGTGACTCATTACTCGCGAATATTACAAGACAAAACTGCCTAAAAGGCAATTTTGTCTTAACTAATTTGCAATGATTATTTAGAATATAATTCGACGATAAGCATTTCGTCAACAGGTACGTCAATCACTTCTCTTGAAGGAAGTTCTTTCACGGTTCCTTTGAATGCTTCGCTATCAACGTCAAGCCATTCTGGAACTAATCTTCCAGCGGTAATTTCCATGATATCTTTGTATCTCTGTAAGCTCTTAGATTTTTCTCTAATTTCGATTACGTCGCCAGCTTTTACTAAGTATGATGGAATATTAACCTGTTTTCCATTTACTAATACATGTTTATGACCAACAACCTGTCTTGCTTCTCTTCTTGTTCTTGCAAATCCCATTCTGAAGATTACATTGTCAAGTCTGCTCTCAAGCATGATCATGAGGTTTTCACCAGACATACCTTTCATTCGATCAGCTCTTTTGTAATAATTTCTAAAAGGTTTCTCAAGTACACCATAGATGAATTTTGCTTTTTGTTTTTCTCTTAATTGAAGACCATACTCGCTCATCTTGCGGTTTGTTCTCTGAGAATTTCTATTGGATTTTTTATCATATCCTAAAAAGGTAGGATCTAAGTCAAGTGATCTACATCTTTTAAGAACAGGAACTCTATTAACTGCCATTTGTAATTTCCTCCTAATTAAACTCTTCTACGTTTTGGTGGACGACATCCGTTATGTGGAACTGGTGTTACGTCTCTGATTGATGTAACCTCAAGTCCGCATGCCTGAAGAGCTCTGATTGCTGCTTCACGTCCCGAACCCGGTCCTTTAACAAAAACGTCAACTGTTTTTAATCCGTGGATTAATGCAGCTTTTGTAGCTGTTTCTGCAGCCATCTGTGCTGCATATGGAGTAGATTTCCTTGAACCTCTAAAACCAAGACCACCGGCACTTGCCCAACTTAGAGCATTTCCTTCTGTATCTGTCAATGTAACAATTGTATTGTTAAATGAAGATTGGATATGTGCCTGTCCACGTTCAACGTTTTTCTTTACGCGCTTTTTTGTTACTTTTTTTGCAACTGCTTTAGCCATTTAAACTAACCTACTTTCTTTCTTAATCACTATAATTTTCAATTGTTCTCTTATTTCTTCTTATTCGCAACTGTACGCTTAGGACCTTTTCTGGTTCTGGCATTTGTCTTAGTCTTCTGACCACGAACTGGAAGTCCTTTTCTATGACGGATACCACGATAGCATCCAATCTCCTGTAATCTCTTGATGTTAAGAGCGATCTCTCTTCTCAAATCACCTTCAACAGTAGTTGTTTCAGCGATTACTTCGCCCAGTCTTTTAACTTCATCATCCGTTAAATCTCTAACACGTGTGTCAGGATTCACCTTTGCTTCTGTTAAGATTTTGTTTGCACTTACTCTACCAATACCATAGATATAAGTTAAACCGATTTCTACACGTTTTTCTCTTGGTAAGTCTACACCAGCAATACGAGCCATGTAAATATTCCTCCACTTTCTTGTTACCAGGTATGCATCTCATGCTATGCATGAGTGAAATGAATGCATTCCTTTATTAACATGTTACTAATTGATTGGGACGAAAATCTTCGTCCGGTTGGACACAATCCAACTTCTCCGATACTTCGAACTTCTCGGTATCAAAAAGTAATATCACGTAGTTCTCTACGGTATATTATATTTTGTACACCTGTGTTACTTTTTGACGGAAAGCAACACTCAGCCGCACATCACAATGAGACAAGGGCTTCGCACTTATCTCAAATCAAATGTTCGAATTATCCTTGTCTTTGTTTGTGTTTTGGGTTTTCGCAGATGATTCTGACTTTCCCTTTTCTTTTAATTACTTTGCATTTTTCGCAAATAGGTTTTACTGATGATCTAACTTTCACGTTAAACCCTCCTTTCAAAAACGACCGTTTCACAGTATAGCATACAATAAAACGAATTACAAGGTATTTTCGGCATTTTTTTACTATGCCATTTATTTATCACGCCAGATAATTCTTCCTTTAGAAAGATCATATGGGGATAATTCAAGAGTTACTTTATCACCCGGTAATATACGGATGAAATTCTGTCTTAACTTGCCGCTGATATGAGCAAGTACTTTATGTCCATTTTCAAGTTCTACTTGAAACATTGTGTTTGGTAATTTTTCAATAACGACACCTTCGATTTCAATAACATCGGATTTTGACATTGTTCTACCTCCTAAATCTTTATGCCTAATAAAACTATTTTGAAGCTTTCATTTTAATCGCTCTTTTTATCTCTTCATTTTGAATTGGCATTTTGTTTTTAAGTTTCTCTGCTATTTCACTGTCTATCATATATTTGATGATCTGAATATGTTTTTTACTTTTCTTTTTGGGCTTATCCATTGTCTTTAATACGCCGTCAACTAAATATACATATTCGCCTGTTTCATTTATTATGATATATAATTGATTCTTATCATGTCCTGCTTTGGAAGTTGCAAACATTCCTATCATAGTGATTACCTTCCCTTTTGGAACATCAGCCATTTTAATTTGCTTACAGCAAATGGGCTGACGCTATATGTCAAGTTTCATGAAGCTTAACATAATTTATAATATGGTAAGTATCTCAGGTTCTCCCTCTGTAATAAGAATGGTATTCTCGTAATGAGCTGATAACGACCCATCCTCCGTAACAACCGTCCAATCATCATCCAACCATTCTACATCACATCTTCCCATATTGATCATGGGTTCTATTGCCAGCGTCATTCCTGGTCGTAGAATAAGTCCTTTTTTCTTCTGCGCAAAATTTGGAATCTGCGGATCTTCGTGAAGACTGGTTCCGATACCGTGACCTACCAGATCTCTTACGATTCCATAGCCAAACGGTGTCACATAGGCATCGATTGCATTTGAAATATCATATAAATGATTTCCGGCTTTAGCCATTTTAATGCCTTCAAAAAAGCTTTGCCGCGTTACTTCCATTAGTTTTTGTGCTTCTGGGCTTATCTCACCCACTGCATGTGTTCTTGCAGCGTCAGAATGATATCCCTTATAGATAAGACCTGCATCCAGGCTGACGATATCGCCCTCCTGCAATTTTCGATGATGATTCGGGATTCCATGAACTACTTCATCATTCACAGATACACAGATTGATGCCGGATATCCATTATAATGTAGGAAATTGGGAATACAGCCAACCTCACGAATCAATTTATCACCCATGATGTCAACATCTTTTGTTGTCATTCCAGGTTTAATAGCTTTGCCTAACTCCTCATGAACCTTTGCCAGCAATCTGCATGATTCACGCATTAGTTCTATTTCTTTGGCAGATTTAATTGATACAGCCATGCTACTCTCCTAAGATGTTTACGACACTTTGGAAAACATCTTTCATATCAACTGTTCCATCAACTGTCTTCAGGATACCTTTGTTGGTATAGAAGTCAATTAAAGGTTGTGTCTGTTCGTGGTACACGTTGAGACGTTTTTTCACTGTTTCCGGTTTGTCATCATCTCTTAATACCAGTTCTTTTCCGCATCTATCACATATTCCCTCTTTTTTAGGTGGAACATGCTCAATATGATAGGTAGCACCGCATGCAAGGCATGCACGTCTGCCAGACATTCTGTTAATGATATTTTCATCTGGAACATCTATATCAATGGCATAATCAATCTTATCATTAATCTCATTCAATGCTTTTTCTAATACTTCTGCCTGTGGGATTGTCCTTGGGAAACCATCTAATACATATCCATTCTTACAATCTTCATTAGCTACTCTATCAAGTAAAAGTTTTACAGTTAATTCATCCGGAACTAATAATCCCTGGTCCATGTATTTTTTCGCTTCTACACCAAGTTCTGTTCCATTTTTAATATTTGCTCTAAAAATATCACCTGTTGAAATGTGTGGAACGCCATATTTGTCAGCAATCATCTTTGCCTGTGTTCCTTTGCCAGCACCTGGAGCTCCTAACATAATAATTTTCATTTTCAGCCTCCTTGACCGCTTCTGCAGCCATCTCTTAACTTCTGTATAGATAGAATGACTCTATAAATACAATATATCTTGGGACAAAACCTGTTATCGCTAACCTGCTCTGCCCCAAAACTATTTAATCATTCAAAAAACCTTTGTAATTACGAACCAACATCTTGGATTCAATTTGTTTGATTGTCTCAAGAACAACACTTACAATAATGATCAAACTGGTACCACCGAATGATACGGATGCATTGAACACTCCGTTAAAGAAGAATGGAATACATGCCACGATCACAAGGCCGACAGCACCGATGAAAATAATGTAGTTTAAAATTCTTGATAAGTAATCACTGGTTGGTTTCCCCGGACGAATTCCAGGAATAAAGCCACCCTGTTTCTTCATATTGTTTGCCACTTCCAAAGGATTAAAAGTAATCGATGTATAGAAGTACGCAAAGAAAAGAACTAAAATAATGTAAACAACTAATCCAATCGAATATACCAATGAACCAGGTTTACACCAGTTTCCTGAATTTAATCCCTTTAAGATCTCTCCCCATACACCAGTACCGTTATATCCAATCAACTGACAGATAATAATTGGGAACTGCATAATAGAGGAAGCGAAAATAATAGGAATAACACCAGCCGTGTTAATTTTTAATGGGATACTCGTTGATTGTCCACCCACTAACTTTCTTCCCTGTACTTTCTGTGCATACTGTACCGGAATCTTGCGTACACCACCATTTAAGATAATAACAATAACCACCATAGCAAGGATAATTGCTAAAATAATAAGCGCAGCTACAACGCCAACTGCAATAGATTTACCTTTGATGAACTGTACATATAAGCCATGGAGATCATCCGGTAAACGTGAGATAATGTTAATGATCAGGACGATAGAAATACCATTTCCAACACCTTTCTCAGTAATTCTCTCACCAATCCACATTAAAAATGTACTACCCGCCGTTAACGCTGCAATAGTAGTTATAACATTGATAGCATCGTATGTCTGTAATAAACCCTGTCTTCCAAATCCAATTGCCATTGCTCCTGCCTCTAAAAGAGCAAGACCAACTGTCACATAACGTGTCATGGCAACCAGTTTCTTTCTACCATCCTCGCCATCTTTCTGCATCTCTTCCAATTTAGGAATCGCTATCGTCAACAACTGAATGATGATGGAGCTTGTGATGTAGGGCGTGATGTTCAACGCTAAGACTGACATATTTAAAAATGAACCGCCTGTGAAAGCATTAAAAAAGCTGAATGAATCACCTGTCTGCGCCGCAAACCAATTAGCGAAATATTCTCTATCGACCCCAGGTACTGGGAGTTGTGATCCTAAACGAATCACAACCAGCATTGCAAGTGTAAACAGAATTCCATTTCTAATCTCTTTGATTTTAAATGCGTTTTTCAATGTTTGAAACATTAAATCACCTCTGCTGTTCCACCAAGAGCTTCAATTTTTTCTTTTGCAGATGCACTGAATGCATTTGCCTGAACTGAAAGCTTCTTAGTTAATTCTCCATTTCCAAGAATCTTAACACCATCTTTAGGATTTTTCACAATTCCTTTTTCGATCAATGTTTCAACACTTACTGTAGTACCATTATCAAATACTTCAAGAGCGGATAAATTAATACCAACGATTACTTTTGAATTTCTGTTAGTAAAACCTCTCTTAGGAATACGTCTGTATAATGGCATCTGACCACCTTCAAAGCCAACTCTGGGAGCTCCTGAACGAGCTTTTTGTCCTTTGTGACCTTTACCAGCTGTTTTACCATTTCCTGAACCGTGTCCACGACCTTTTCTAAAATTATCACTGTGTTTTGAACCTTCTGCAGGCTGTAAATTTGATAATTCCATTCTGACACCTCCTTATCTGTAATATTAAGCTTCTACGTTTTCTACTTTTACTAAATGATTTACTTGTTGAATCATACCTTTTGTTGCCGCATTATCCGGTAACACAACTGACTGCTGAAGCTTCCTAAGTCCTAAAGCTTTTACAGTTAACTTATGCTTGGGAACTGCACCAATTGTAGATTTCACTAAAGTAATCTTTAACATATTTTCTTTTTTTGCTGCCATTTTTATTTCCTCCTTAGCCTAAAATCTCGTCGATAGATTTACCGCGTTTCTGAGCTACTTCTTCTGGAGTTTTCAATTGGCTTAAACCTGCGATTGTAGCAAGTACAACATTTTGTTTATTGTTAGAACCTAATGATTTTGTACGAATATTCTTGATTCCAGCAAGTTCACAAACGCTACGAGCTGGGCCACCAGCGATAACACCAGTACCATCTGGAGCTTTCTTTAATAATACTGCTGCGCTACCAAATTTACCGATCTGGTCGTGAGTAACACTCGCATTATCGTCTAATGCAACACAGATCAATTTCTTGGCTGCATCTTCTTTACCTTTACGAATAGCTTCTGGAATCTCAGCCGCTTTTCCAAGACCAGCGCCTACATGTCCGTTGCCATCTCCTACTACAACTAAAGCAGTGAATCGGAAGTTACGACCACCCTTTACAACCTTAGTTACACGTTTGATGGAAACTACTTTGTCGTTCAACTCTAAATTAGTAGTATCAATGATTGTATGTTTCATGTGATTTTCTCCTCCCTTTCCTAGAATACTAAGCCAGCTTCTCTAGCTGCCTCAGCTAATGCTGCGATTTTTCCCTGGTATATAAAGCCGCCTCTATCAAAGACTACTGTATTGATACCTTTTTCAATTGCACGTTTTGCAATTAATGTTCCTAAATATGCTGCTGCATCAACGTTGTTAGTTTTCTCAAGTTCAGCTTTAACATCTTTTTCAAGTGTGGAAGCTGCAACTAAAGTTTTTCCAACTGTATCGTCAATAATTTGAGCATACATATGATTATTGCTTCTGAATACAGCCAAACGTGGTCTTTCCGTTGTACCGCTAAAACGGTTACGGATCTTCATGTGTTTTTTAACACGTACTTCTTGTCTTGATTCTTTTTTAACCATTTTCTATACTCTCCTTATCTATTTCTTACCAGTCTTACCAACTTTACGTCTGATAACTTCATCAGCATATTTAATACCTTTACCTTTGTAAGGTTCCGGTCTTCTCTTATCTCTGATTTCAGCTGCGAATTGGCCAACTTTTTCTTTATCGATACCCTTAACAGTAATGATGTTCTGTCCGTCAAGAACTGTCTCGATACCTTCTGGATCTGTCATCTCAACAGGATGTGAATATCCTAATGATAATGTCAGGACTTTACCAGCTTTTGCTGCTCTGTAACCTACACCGTTTACTTCAAGTTTCTTCTCATAACCATCTGTTACACCAACTACCATGTTATGAATCAAAGTTCTTGTTAAACCGTGTAAAGATTTCATTTTCTTTAAGTCGTTAGGTCTGCTGACAATAATTTCAGCTCCTTCAACTTTAATTTCCATTTCTGCAGGTAATACTCTCTCAAGTGTTCCCTTAGGACCTTTTACAGTCACTTTATTATTTTCTGCAAGTTCAACAGTTACGCCTGCTGGAATCGCGATTGGCATTCTTCCTATACGTGACATGCCCGTACCTCCTTATGAGTCAAATTGTTAATGTTGTTTAGTCAAAACCTCCAGTGCTACGCACCTCCGTGACATACGCTTGCGAAGCAAGCTAGTCTAGTATTACCATACGAAGGCTAATACTTCGCCACCAACATTAAGTTTTCTAGCTTCTTTATCAGTAATAACACCCTGATTGGTAGAAATAATTGCTACGCCAAGACCGCCAAGAACTTTTGGAAGTTCTTCTCTGTTGGCATATACACGAAGACCTGGTTTTGAAATTCTTTTAAGACCTGTAATGATTTTATCATTTTTGTCTTCTCCATATTTTAAAGCAATACGGATTGTTTTGAATTCACCGTCTTCAATCATATCATATTTTTTAATATATCCTTCGTCTAAAAGAATGCTAGCAATAGCAAGTTTCATTTTAGATGATGGCACATCTACTGTGTCGTGTTTAGCAGTATTTGCATTACGGATTCTTGTAAGCATATCTGCGATTGGATCACTCATTGTCATTTAAGTTGCCTCCTTCCAATAATCTCTTGTCCTACCAGCTCGCTTTTTTAACGCCTGGAATTTGTCCTTTGTATGCTAATTCACGGAAGCAAATTCTGCAGATTCCGTATTTTTTTAAGTAAGCATGTGGACGACCACAAATTCTGCAACGTGTATATTCTCTTGTAGAGAATTTAGCTGGACGTTGCTGTTTTACTTTCATTGATGTCTTTGCCATGAATTTACCTCCTCTTATTTTGCAAATGGCATGTTGAATAATCTTAATAATTCACGTGCCTCTTCGTCTGTTTTTGCAGTAGTAACAAATATGATATCCATACCTCTTACTTTATCTACTTTGTCATACTCAATTTCAGGGAAAATGATCTGCTCTTTAATACCAAGTGCATAGTTTCCTCTTCCGTCAAATGCATTTGCATTAACGCCTCTGAAGTCACGTACACGAGGTAAAGCAAGGTTTACTAAACGATCAAGGAATTCATACATCTTGTCACCACGAAGTGTGGTTTTACATCCGATTGGCATTCCTTCTCTGAGCTTGAAGTTCGCAATTGAGTTCTTAGCTTTTGTAAGAACAGCTTTCTGACCTGTGATTGTTTCCATATCTTTAACGGCTGTCTCTAAAACTTTAGCATTATCTTTTGCTTCACCAACACCCATGTTGATTACGATTTTGTTAAGTTTAGGTACTTCCATGATATTTTTATAGCCAAACTTTTTGACCATGGCTTCTACGATCTCGTCTTTATACATATCTTTAAGTCTACTCACGCTTTTAGACCTCCTCTCTTAGAATTAATCAATAACATCGCCTGTTGATTTTGCAAAACGAACTTTTTTGTCGTTTTCCATTTTAAAACCAACTCTGGTTGCTTTTCCTTTGTGACTGTACATTACATTGGAAATATCGATAGGAGCTTCCTTCTGAACGATTCCACCATTCTGATTTGCAGCAGATGGTTTTGTGTGTTTGCTGATCATGTTAACACCTTCAACTAACACTTTGGAATTTTTGATATCTACGGAAATAACTTTTCCTTCTTTATCTTTGTCTTTACCAGCGATCACTTTAACAGTGTCACCCTTTTTAATTTTCATAGTTGACATATTGGCACCTCCCTATAATACTTCTGGAGCCAAGGAAACAATTTTCATGAATTGTTTTTCACGAAGCTCTCTTGCAACTGGTCCAAAAATACGAGTTCCTTTTGGAGTTTTATCATCTTTAATGATAACAGCTGCATTTTCATCAAATTTAATATAAGAACCGTCTTTACGACGAGCGCCTTTTACAGTACGTACAACTACGGCTTTTACTACATCGCCTTTTTTTACAACGCCACCTGGTGTTGCATCTTTAACGGTAGCAACAATAATATCGCCAATGTTTGCATATCTTCTTGTAGAACCGCCTAAAACTCTAATGCAAAGAATTTCTTTTGCGCCAGTGTTATCAGCTACTGCAAGTCTGCTTTCTTGTTGTATCATGCTAATTCTCCTTCCAAATAATAGTAGTACTCAATGAAGAGTCTCGAACTATTTCACTTTTTCTACGATTTCAACAAGTCTCCATCTTTTATCTTTTGATAAAGGTCTTGTTTCCATAACTTTAACTGTATCACCAATGTTGCATTCATTATTCTCGTCATGAGCTTTTAACTTATATGTTCTTTTTACAATTTTATTGTAAAGAGGATGCTTAACATGGTCTTCTACTGCAACAACAATCGTTTTGTCCATTTTATTGCTAACAACTTTACCTGAACGTGTTTTTCTTAAATTTCTTTCTTCCACGATTTATGCTCCTTTCTTCTGAGAATTATTCTGCAACTTTTGCTTTCTCAGTGATCACTGTTTGAATTCTAGCTATATTTCTTCTAACTTCTTTAATTCTACTTGTGTTATCCAACTGATTAGTTGCATTCTGGAATCTCAAATTGAAAAGTTCTTTTTTAGCATCTACAAGTTCTTCTGCTAAATCTGCAGCAGATTTAGCTTTTAAATCTTCTACATATTGATTAATTTTCATTTGACACACCGCCTTCCAAGTCTGCTTTAGAAACAATTTTACATCTACATGGAAGCTTATGCATAGCAAGACGCAATGCTTCTTTTGCGATTTCTTCTGATACTCCAGAGATTTCAAACATTACGCGTCCTGGTTTAACAACTGCTACCCAGTATTCTAAAGTTCCTTTACCGGAACCCATACGTGTTTCTGCTGGTTTCGTAGTTACAGGTTTATCAGGGAAAATCTTAATCCAAACCTGGCCACCACGTTTGATATAACGAGTCATAGCAACACGGGCTGCTTCGATCTGATTTGATTTGATCCAACAAGGTTCCATAGCGACAATACCATATTCACCATAAGAGATTGTATTTCCTCTTAACGCTTTACCGGCCATTGATCCACGGAATTGTTTACGACGTTTAACTCTTTTTGGCATTAACATTATTTATCGCTCCCTTCCTTTGAAACTTTGCGTTCGATATTTTTTGTAGGAAGCACTTCACCCTTGTAGATCCAAACTTTTACGCCAACTTTGCCGTAAGTTGTATCTGCTTCAGCAAATCCATAATCGATATCTGCTCTAAGTGTCTGAAGGGGAATAGTACCATCGCTGTAGAACTCTGTACGAGCCATATCAGCTCCGCCAAGACGTCCTGATACGGATGTTTTGATACCAAGTGCTCCTGTTTTCATAGTTCTGCCCATTGTAGACTTCATTGCTCTTCTGAAAGATACACGGTTCTCAAGCTGTAATGCAATGTTCTCTGCAACTAATTGAGCATCTTTATCCGGTCTTTTGATCTCTTTGATGTCAACTAATACTTTTTTATCAGTCAATTTCTGAAGTTCCTGTTTGGTAACTTCGATCTCAGCTCCACCTTTACCAATGATAACACCTGGTTTAGCAGTGAAGATGATTACTTTAACTCTGTCAGATGCTCTCTCGATTTCAATCTTAGATACACCTGCACTATATAATTTCTTCTTGAGGTATGTTCTGATCTTGTGATCTTCTACTAAAAAATCTGCGAAATCAGCTTCTGCATACCATTTAGAATCCCAGTCTTTAATAACACCGACTCTTAGGCCATGAGGATTAACTTTCTGTCCCATTTTCTTCCTCCTTATCTTTCATCAAGCACTACAGTAATATGGCTCATTCTCTTTTCGATTCTATAAGCTCTACCCTGTGCTCTTGGTCTTACTCTTTTCATTATAGGTCCTTGATCTGCATAACACTCTGCTACATACAGTTTTTCAACGTTCATACCGTTGTTATTCTCTGCATTTGCAACTGCTGATTCAAGTAATTTCTTTATTAAACTAGAAGCGTATCTAGGATTGTACTCTAAGAGTGCTAATGCTGACTGTACATCCTTGCCTCTGATGGCATCTAAAACAAAACATGCTTTCTGAACAGATACTCTTGCAAATGACAATTTTGCAGATGGTCTGGTATCTTTGTTCGCATTTCTTTCTCTTTTGATTTGGGATCTATGTCCTTTTGCCATGGATGAAACCTCCTTTCAAAAATGTTGATTATCTTACACCTGATTTTTTTTCGTCTTTTCCATGTCCTCTGTAAGTTCTTGTAGCTACGAACTCACCAAGTTTATGTCCAACCATATCTTCTGTTACGTATACAGGAACGTGTTTTCTTCCGTCATGTACTGCGATTGTATGTCCAACAAATGATGGGAAAATCGTAGAACGACGAGACCAAGTTTTGATAACTTGTTTGTCACCTGCAGCGTTCATTGCATCTACTTTTTTCAGTAAGCTTGCATCTGCGAATGGTCCTTTTTTTAATGATCTTGCCATTGTAATTCCTCCTTATTATCAATATCAATTGGAAGCGTCGAGCACTTCAGTGCTCTCTTCCCGCTTGTCAATTATTTAATAGCTTTACCGTCTCTTCTTCTTACAATCAACTTATTAGACGCTTTTTTCTTCTTACGTGTCTTCAAGCCGAGTGCAGGTTTACCCCAAGGTGTGCAAGGTCCTGAGCGTCCAACAGGAGCTTTACCTTCACCACCACCGTGTGGATGGTCATTAGGGTTCATAACAGAACCACGAACTGTAGGTCTGATACCCATGTGACGTTTACGACCAGCTTTACCGATATTAATAAGGTTGTGATCACCGTTTCCGATTGCACCGATAGATGCTCTACAGATAATTGGAACCATTCTCATTTCGCCTGATGGTAATCTGAGTGTTGCGTATTTGCCTTCTTTAGCCATTAACTGTGCGCTGTTTCCAGCAGAGCGAACCATCTGTCCACCTTTTCCTGGATATAACTCAATGTTGTGTACCTGAGCACCAACCGGAATTGCTGATAATGGTAAGCAGTTACCTACTTTAACTTCTGCTGTAGGTCCGTTCATTACTTTCATTCCGTCCGTCAATCCTTCCGGAGCAAGGATGTATGATTTCTCACCATCTGCGTAGCAGATCAGTGCGATGTTAGCTGTTCTGTTTGGATCGTATTCGATTCCGATTACAGTTGCCTCGATTCCATCTTTCAATCTCTTGAAATCAATGCTTCTATATTTTCTTCTGTTTCCACCACCATGATGTCTTACAGTAATTTTACCTTGATTGTTACGACCAGCATTTTTCTTTACTGAAGAGCAAAGTGATTTCTCAGGTGTAGATTTTGTAATCTCAGCGAAATCAGAACTAGTCATATTTCTTCTGGAAGGTGTATATGGGTTAAATATCTTAATTCCCATGATTGTTTCTCCTTTCGATATAGTCCTGCGGTTCTTCTCGCAAGGCCAGTTTATTGTCACGCTTTACTGCGTATGCTTGTTTCTTATCTTAATAATCTTATAATCCTGCAAAAATCTCAATATCTTTGCTGTCTTCTGTCAACTGAACAATTGCTTTTTTAGTCTTAGCAGTTTTGCCTGTTACAGCGCCGCGTCTTTTATTCTTGCCATCCATGTTCATGGTGTTGACCTTTGCAACTTTTGTTCCTGCGAACATTTTCTCAACAGCTTCTTTGATCTGTGATTTGTTTGCTTCTGTATGAACTAAGAAAGTATATTTTTTCTCGCCCATGCCAGCCATACTTTTCTCAGTAACAACTGGTTTGAGGATTACGTCATAGTATTTTATATCTGCCATTATGCGTACACCTCCTCGATAGTCTTAGCTGCGTCCTTAGTAAGGATAACGGTTCCAGCTTTCATAATATCGTATACGTTGATTGTATTTGTTAATGCTGTCTGAACTGTTGCGATATTTCTTGCTGATAATACAACGTTCTGATCGTTGTCATTTAATACAACAAGTGCTTTTCTGGTAATTTTTAAATTATCTAAAACAGCAACAAAGTTCTTTGTTTTGATCTCATCAAACTTAAGTTCATCAACAACGATTAATTTGTTTTCCTGAACTCTGCTTGTCAAAGCGGATTTCAGAGCAAGTTTCTTCTCTTTTCTGTTCAACTTGAATGAGTAGTCTCTTGGTGACGGAGCGAATACTACACCGCCTCCTGTCCACTGTGGAGCTCTTGTTGAACCCTGTCTTGCATGACCTGTTCCTTTTTGTCTCCAAGGTTTTCTTCCGCCACCGGATACTTCAGAACGTGTCTTTGCTTTCTGTGTTCCCTGACGATTGTTTGCAAGCTGTTGAACAACTGCCATGTGTACTAAGTGTTCGTTTACTTCCACACCGAATACAGCATCGCTCAAATCGATTGTATCAACTTCTTTGCCTTCCATATTATAAACAGATACTTTTGCCATCTGAATGGTCCTCCTTTCATCCTAAATTAAGCTTCTACTCTAGTGGTTTCTTTAATTGTTACTAAAGCTTTTTTAGGTCCTGGTACTGCACCTTTTACTAAAAGTAAATTCTTGTCTGCGTCAACTCTAACTACTTCAAGATTCTGAACAGTTACTTTCTTGCATCCCATGTGTCCCGGCATTCCTTTTCCTTTGAATACCTTACTTGGTGATGAACAAGCACCGTTGGAACCCTGGTGACGATGGAATTTAGAACCGTGAGCCATAGGTCCTCTTGACTGACCGTGTCTCTTGATTGCGCCCTGGAATCCTTTACCTTTAGAAATAGCAGATGCATCAATTTTATCTCCAGCTGCAAAAATGTCAGCTTTGATTTCCTGAGCAATTGCGTATTCTGCTGCGTTTTCAAATTTAAACTCTCTTACGAATCTTTTTGATGTAACGCCTGCTTTTGCAAAATGTCCTTTTTGAGCTTTGTTAACGCCATGTCTGTGGATTACTTCTTTTTTACCAGCAGCATCTTTGTTAACAATTTTTTCTTTTTTGTCTACGAAGCCAACCTGAACTGCCTCATAGCCATCGTTTTCCATTGTTTTAACCTGTGTTACCACACAAGGTCCTGCCTGAAGTACAGTAACCGGAATCAATGTACCGTCTTCGTTGAAGATTTGAGTCATTCCGACTTTTGTTGCTAAAATTGCTTTCTTCATTACTTGCCTCCTGTTTGTTCTACAGCGGATCCTTTGGGATCATACTAGTAGGGGTCTTATTTGTTCTTCATTTTGATGTCAATGTATACACCGGCTGGCATTTCTAATCTCTGCAATGCATCAACAGTCTTTGGTGTAGGCATTATAATATCGATCAGTCTTTTATGTGTTCTTTGTTCGAACTGTTCTCTGGAATCTTTGTATTTGTGAACCGCTCTTAAAATTGTTACAACTTCCTTTTTAGTAGGAAGAGGTACTGGTCCACTAACTTGTGATCCGTTTTTCTTAACTGTTTCGATAATTTTTTTGGCAGATGCATCAACTAATTGATGATCATAGGCCTTAAGTGTAATTCTCATTACTTGACTTGCCATAAAAAAAGTCGCCTCCTTTTCGCACTTTTTGATTAAGTACGACAAGCGGTGACTGTACACTCTCCCGTGTGTGTCATGGTTCGTATGCATACGCAGTACTAACTCACACGTCGTTTCTACTATTTAAGTAGACATCTTTTCTCTGTACAGTGACTTGTCGCCAGTTTCCTTGAGTCAAATCTAGTTGACTCTTGACATTCGCTCCGCGGAAAACCTGCCATATCCTGGCAGCAACCTCACGCTTCAACGCTATCATGCCACAGCAATGATTAGTATACATGAGAAAAAGAGGTTTTGCAACCTCTTTTTCAAATTATTTCATATTTCTTTGTATTTAATTTTGTACAATTAAATTTGTGCCGTTTTTACAGATTCGAACTCTCTTACTATCTCATCACTTGGTGCTTTTGTCAATAAACTTACCACTACTATTAATATAGAAGAAACGATGAACGCCGGAAGCAGTTCATAGATATTCCATACACCGCCCAAAGGTCTGATTACGAACTTCCATACAAATATCATGATACCGCCACTGATCATGCCCGCAAGCGCACCCGGAAGATTGGTACGTTTCCAGAAAAGTGAGAATAACATAACAGGGCCAAATGCCGCTCCGAATCCTGCCCAGGCAAAAGATACGATTTTAAAAACAGAGCTGCCGGAATCCCGTGCTATAAAAATAGCAATCAATGAAATCACCACTACAGTAACTCTGGCAATAATCATAGAGGCTTTCTCTGAAAGTTTCGGAAATATCACCTCTTTGATAATATTCTGGGATACACTGGAGGATGCTGCCAGCAGCTGCGAATCTGCTGTGGACATCGTCGCTGCTAAAATACCAGCCAGAATGATACCTGCCAAAAATGCTGCCAATATTCCATGTTTACTAAGTAAAGATGCGATGGAAATGATGATGGTCTCTGAATCCTCTAATCGTGGAATTGCTCCAGCCTTTGTCATACCGTTTCCTACCACACCGATGAAGATTGCAACCGCCATAGCGATCACCACCCAGATGGATGCAATTCTTCTGGAAAGTGTTAACTTCTTCTCATCCTCAATTGCCATAAATCGTAAGAGAATATGAGGCATTCCAAAGTATCCAAGTCCCCATGCCATGGTGGATACGATGGTAATAATTCCATACGGGGTGGCTGTATTCGCGGCTGAATCATGCATGGCTGTCAATGTAAGATATCCCGCAAGAGATTGCGCATTGTCCATAACTGCACCCATACCGCCCGCCATGGCTGAACCATATACCAGCACTACTACAATGGCAATCGACATGATAATACTCTGTAGAAAGTCAGACGTGCTGGCTGCCAGAAATCCACCCATAGTTGTATAGGCTACAATAACCACTGCACTGATAATCATGGCTGTCAAATAGTTCACACCAAATAAATTTGCAAATAATTTTCCGCATGCTGCAAATCCCGAAGCTGTATATGGTACAAAGAAAATAATAATCACAATTGCCGCAATCACGGACAGCACCTTTTTCTGATCTCTGTACCGGTTAGAAAAGAAAACCGGAATCGTTGTGGCATTTCCTGCCACTACTGTATAGCGGCGTAATCTCTTTGCCACCACCAGCCAGTTAATATAGGTTCCTGCCGCCAGTCCGATTGCCGTCCATGTGGCGTCTGCGATACCGGACAGATATGCCACACCCGGAAGTCCCATGAGAAGCCAGCTGCTCATGTCAGATGCCTCTGCACTCATAGCTGTTACAAAGGGTCCTAATTTTCTCCCTCCCAGATAAAAGTCATCTGTGGTTTTATTTTTTCTGGAAAAGTTAACGCCAATCCCTACTACCATGATCAAATAGATCACTATGGCAATTGTAATGCAGATCTCTGAACTACTCATTTTTGTCTCCTTTTTCTGTCTTTTTTCGTATAGAAACGTTTATACCATAGAATTGTTCTAGAACGCAATACAGAACATATACTAGAATGCAGTTTGTACTTTATTCCTGTATATGTTCTGTATTGTGTGTAATTACTGTATTTTTCAGATATACTTTATATAGTATAGACAAGATAATAATCTTATACTTTCTGTTTTTATCTTTGCATTTCTTCTATTATATAATAGCATTTATTATCCCGCAGTCCTTAATCAGCTTTTATTTTCCCCAGAAAATATGGCATAAAATTTCTGGAATATTCAATGAGTGAATAGCTTCCATTACTCAAGCACCAGTCATACATCATACCTCTTTCACACAGTGCATAATATTTCACGATCTCATTGGCAGTCATGTCATTGGTCAGTTCACCCTTTTCTCTTCCCCTGGAAATAATCTTACGCAGCAGTTTGTAATACACCCTGTTGTTGTCCATAAGATGTTTCTCACCCCTGGTGGTAAGCTGGGTAGAAAATAATCGGCATAGCAAATCAAAGTCAACTGTATTCTCAATCATCTGGAAAAGTTCGTGATTCAGATATAGCAGCACATCGTAACTATTCCTGTCCTCTGTGAGTGTCTCACTCAATTCTTCATATTTCTCATCGAACATATAGGACAGGGAACTAAGCAGTGCATCTTTCCCCTCAAAATAGTGATAAAAGGATCCTTTGGAGGTTCCTGACTCTGCTATGATCTCCTCGATAGTGGTATCTTCATACCCCTGATTGTAAAATAGTTTCCATGCCGCTGTTACGATTTTACTTTTCGTTTTTCTTGATGTTTTTTTCGCCATATGAATCGTTTATCCTTTTTTTGCTTATTTATCTATATTACATCTGATTTATCTTTTATTTTCTCTTCCTCAAATATCGGCTGACTAACGCTGATAATGCAAACGCCAGTCCAAAAATGATGACAAACTCTAACCAATTCATTCCTTTTCCTTCCCCTATTTGTTCTATTTTCCTGTAATATCCCTGTCTTTGTACTTTAGTATAGCATACCTTCCTGTATTTTACACTGTCACTCTTCATGCTCTTTTTTCACTTTTTCTGATTATATCGCACAATTTTTCCATAATATGATATACTGTCTTCAGATGTTACGGCTATCTCATTTTTTCAGGAATATGGAGCAGATCCCCTGGGAGAAGCTGCTGTTTATTTTCATCTAAGGGATGCCTTTCAGATTGCTTATGGCAATAACTGATTTCAACGGCATGCTAATTTTATTATAGAATAGAGGAACAATACATGTGGATTGCAGACAATTGGAACGATTATGAAGTATTAGACACCTCCAGCGGAGAGAAATTAGAGCGTTGGGGAAATTATATACTGGTGCGCCCGGACCCTCAGGTCATCTGGAACACCTCACACAATCATAAGGGCTGGAAAAATAAGAATGGTCACTACCACAGAAGCAGCAAAGGGGGCGGAGAATGGGAATTCATCAACTTGCCAAAGGAGTGGCAGATCCAATATGGTTCCGGAGAAAGTGCACTGACTTTCAACTTAAAACCTTTCAGTTTCAAACATACGGGAATCTTCCCCGAGCAGGCCACGAACTGGGACTGGTTCTCCAGGCTTATTCGGGAAAGCAATCGTCCCCTTAAAATACTGAATCTCTTCGCCTATACCGGGGGTGCCACACTGGCTGCTGCCAAAGCCGGGGCCAGCGTCACCCATGTGGATGCATCCAAGGGAATGGTGAACTGGGCGAAAGAAAATGCTGTTTCCTCCGGTTTGCAGGATGCACCGATTCGGTGGTTAGTAGATGACTGTGTGAAATTTGTGGAGCGGGAGATTCGTCGTGGCAACACCTACGACGGCATCATTATGGACCCTCCATCCTACGGGCGGGGTCCCAAGGGCGAGATCTGGAAAATAGAAGATTCCATTTATCCTTTCGTGGAGCTCGCTTCGAAAATCTTATCAAAGGATGCTGCATTTTTCCTGATTAATTCCTACACCACCGGATTACAGCCTGCCGTATTGAATTATATGATCAGTACTGCCATTATCCCCACGTTTGGCGGTAAGGTAGAGGCTGAGGAAATCGGTCTTCCCGTAACAGAAAGCGGATTGATACTTCCCTGTGGTGCCTCCGGACGTTGGAGCAAATAAGTATGCTAACGTTTTGCCAGTATCCTATCCACATACTCCTGGTACCAGGGGAGGGATTCAGACATAAGGTTATGTCTGGTATACGTCATGGGTGGATAGGAAGGAAAGACGGTAAGCATGCGGTAACCATATATGCACACCATGGTGATCACTGTGAGCATGATGAGATATCTTAATCTGCCCATGCCATTTCCCCTCCAATATCTGGCATAGAGGAACCATATGAGAATCCCCAGCCATAGAAAAGAAGACGGATTCAGGTTCCAGGCTCTCTGGAACTGTCCCGTCAGTAGGCAAAGCATCGCCCTGGTCATGCCACATCCGGGACAGGGAAACCCAGTGACAATGACAAGGGGACAGAACGCGTGAAAGCGAATGCGTACCAGTAAATAATAACTCACAAATAAAAGAAATACCAACCCATAGACTTTCGCATCCTTTAAGATGCGTGTCAGTATTTCTTTTCCTTTGTCCTTCCTCATTATTTCAATACCTGATATTGCATCATTTCATAGGAAAGTTTCGTATGCTCCTCTATATTTTCCGGTAAAAGGGCACGGGCTACACATTTTAATTCTACCTCCGGATGTTCTATCTGTTCCAGATACGCATAATCTCCATCTATCTTTCTTACAACATAATCAATTCTTTCAAACATTCTGTTCTTCTCCTTTTCCCAGTGGATTGTCTGTTTAATTCAAGTCAATCTGTGCCGCTTCATAATTTTCATTATAGGCATCGTTAACCAGTTCTTTAATATTAGACTTTTTATAGGACGCCGCAATAATCTTCCCACTGTCAATTGCCAGATCTATGGTTCCATCCGCTTTTTGCAGCAGATCGGTAAATCGGACTACCACCTGGGTCTCACAGGAAACGCCATCCGCCTGAGATAGTGTCACCAGATATACCAGCTTCACATCATTATTATGTACTTCCGTCTGCCCAAAATATTCTTCCTTCAGCACATTGAAGTATGCCGATTGCAGTCTGGGATTAGACCACTGAAACGTTGTCTTATTATTGATCCATATGGGCATAAGATTCGCCTCACTGAATATTCGTAATCCGTATTCCTTTGCATCTCCAAACAGCTTTGCCCCTGCCTGATTTAGTTCTCTGATCTGATCCACAGTCACTTCATTCACATCACGGAGATATCTGTCCACATTGTCTATGGTATAGGTCTTACAGTAGCCATCTGTCCCCTTTTCTATGGCATATCCATTTTTCGTCACTTCCTCCGGCGTCACATCCGCCTTCACCACAACGGTATCTCCCTTGTCGTAATAAGTCCTGGCATCCACTATTTCGAAAGGAATGCTTTTCAAAAATGCATCTGTATTCTCATTTTCAACTCCCACTGTGAGTTCCGGTGCAGTCCCATCACAGGTGATTTTCACATTCTCAAACAACTGATCCAGGGTAAGCTCTTTTCCCTCGCTCAAGCCAGTCACTTCCGTCTCCAGCTCTGCATTTTTGATTCGAAGCCTCATTTGATTGGCAATATCCTTATCATATTCCACATCAACGATAATCTTATCACCATTCTGCAATGTTCCATTCTGAATATCGCTGGATGTTTTGATCTGGCAGTTCAGCATCCCCAGGAACATACTGTATTTTCCCAAAGCATTGATGCGGGGATAGGCAGTTCCATGGGTGTCATACCCGTCATAAGAGATCGCCACATAGTCTTTCAAATCCAGATCGTCGAAACTGAAATACCAGAATAATGTTACCCCCAATCCCATCGTCATCAGAATTGCCGTTAATGCAAATATTGCTTTTTTACGAAAATCTGTTTTTCTTTTCCTCACACGTTCCGTCTTGCTCATCCGAGCATAAGGTCTGTCCATCTCACTTATTTTTGTCTTTTTATTATTTTGCAGCATTGTTCGTCCATCCTAGTCTCTTTTATTCCAAATCTAAGTATATGAGATATTTTCCTATATGGCAAACAATAATTTAAAATATCACGAAATAAACACAAACACTCCCCTGCAGCTGATGTTCTCTCTGCAAAGGAGCGCTCGTGTTCCTATCTCTCTTCCGTACTCTGGTGTGACGCATCATAAGCATAGACTGCTCCATACAGGATCAGTGCTCCCACGATACCGGCAATCCATCCCCCTATGCCTGTTTCCATATGAGGCCAGAGCATCGTAAATCCGAATATACTCATCGTGCCACCCCAGAAATAACCCAGCACCCAAAATGCCACGTGAAGCACCAGCCAAATTACAACCGTTTTGTACAATGCGTCCAAGCAGATATTATCAGACCATCTTTTCATCATTTTTGAATCCTTTCTTTTATTTTCTCACTATCTTTATTGTTACCAATTCTTCAAAAATTATTTATGTGATGATCAGGGAATGCTGCGAATACTGCGAAGCATGATGCTGCCCTGCGGGGAGTCGTTCCACTCCATGCGAAGGCTTTTCCATTTGCCGGAATCATCCTGAGACAGCCTGTTCAAGTCAATCCGCAGGGTTCCCAGTGGTGTATAGGTGGAATATTCCCAGTCCTTCTCACCATCCCATCCCATGATCTCTTCCAGTTCTCCTTCCTGCCAAAGTAATGGTGCTTCATTCTCACCAACCACATATTTCTCTTCATTTCCATCTTTATCCGTGAATATAAGTGTCATGGGCTGTCCTGCAGTATTATGCACATCCGTACTGTCAATTGCCATATCAATATCCAGAAAACGACCTGGTTCCGGGCTTTCTCCCAGGGGTATCGTAACAGAAGCCCCTTCCCCATTCCATCGAATAGATGTAAGCCCATATGACTTCAGGCTGGAGCCTCCTGGAAGTTTAAAGTATTTCACAGTATTCTTATCCGGTAAATAACTGGCGATTTGCTGTTCTGCCACCACCGGCCCGTTACAGATGAGTGCTTCTCCGTCCTCTGCCGACCATACCTCCGTGCTTTCCCCCGAATGGACTCTGATCACCGTGTCACATCCATAGAGCTGCGACGGCAACGAACCTTGGGAGGCAAATCCAGTCTCCCCCTCATCCACTGCCTTTTTCACAAACTCTATGAGATATTGGGTGAGGAAATGACGCTGCTGTTCCGCGGGCATGAGTTTCTTCACATCTTCCTCATTGTGGTTCAGATCCGGCTCCGTTAACTTTGTATTGAAATATCCGTGATTGGCATTTTTGAGATAGATCAGTTCTGCTGTTCTTGTATATTCCTTATCCGCTATACACCTCTCGTATATGTCGCTGCCATCCAGCATAATCACATCCCCATCCATCTGCGGAATGATGATTCCAATAGGCACGTTGGGAAGTGCTGTTTCCGGTTCCATATACTCAGAAGGTGCCACACAGGCAATGCCCACTGTCTGCATTTCTTCCGGAAGGCTTTCCGCACATTCCAGCGCATCAAATCCTCCCCGTGAATGCCCCACCAACACGACTTTACTGAAGTCTCCCACCTTGGTAAGGTCATATTTGAAAACAGACTCATCGCCTTTCACTGCCTGCTGCAGCAATTCCAGCTGTTTTGCCACAATCTGTCTGGTACGCTCATTTCCATTGGGTTCTCCATCCTCAAAGGAATAATTCATCGCAATATTCATACCGATCACCAGATTTCCCTCATCACTTAAAGCCTGCGTGAGGTAATTAAATCCCTGATCATAGCGAGATAAAGATGCTTTCTCAATGGGATGGGCACCATGAATCAGCACTACCACAGGGCAATCCTGTCCATCCGGAATTCCCAGCACTCCCTGTACTTCATAGGGAACTTTCCTTCCATTCGATTCCAGCAGATACGCTTCCCCCAAATCATAATCCAACAGTGTTCCACTTTGTTGATTGTTTTCAGAGTTATCTCCTTCCGCTGTATCCGATTGCGACTCATCTGTGGTATCTATTTCTGTTGTGGATGGTATCTCCGTGGAATTCTTTTCATTTCCGCATCCGGTTATTCCAGGCAGGCATATTGTTAATACAACTGAAAGCACTGCTAATTTTTTCCTATATTTCATGTAGTTCCCTCTATTTTTCACTAATTTTATTCCTCTATCACATTAACAAAGTTCCTGATAAAAGGCTATTTTTCCGAAGATCCTTCTATCACTTATTATGCATTCTATGTTTGGAAAATATCCCTCACTTACCTAAAGTACTCTCCTTCCATCATAGACACTTTGCTTTGATGTTATGCATCTATAGATGCATAATCCCTACGGGATAATACTTCCTTTGGAAGTATTACAAGCTTAGCAGTATCGAAGATGCTGCCGATAGGAAATTTCAGAGGAATTTCCTATCAAATAAAGAGCTCCTAGGAAAAACCTAGAAGCCTTGATTTTACTGTATATATTCGATATTACTCGATGATCTTAGCAACACGGCCCGGACCAACTGTACGTCCACCTTCACGGTATTTGAATACCGTATTTCCACGTTTTTTCTTTGGTTTAAGGTCGCAAAAATCGCATAAAATCGTTGATTTTATATGTGGTTTTTTTATTTATCGAAGTTCTTGGCACCGTTTTGGCACCACTGTCTTTTTACTACTTTAACCAAAACGCATTGGACATTTCTTTCTGTATAAGTGTCGAGAAAAGACCACTATTTTCCTGCATTTTTCTTAAAGACTCCAAAAACGTTTTTTTACTTGTAGTATCTACTTTTTCAAATGCTGTGCTAATTTTTTGACTTTCCTTCTTTTCTTGTATATATGCATCATTTTTTTCTTCATAATCTTTCACGAGATTTTGATTTTTAGAAACAGAATTTGCATACCAATTTGTTAGATATTTTAATCTATTAAACACTTTATCTTCATCTTCTGTATCATTTAACTTTTCATATTCTTCATATGCTTTGGTATCAGTCTGCTTCATCACATCTTCAGCATTCGTAGTATAAACAAGATTACTGCCATGTCCCAGATAACTTGGTTTATTTAATCCATAATCCATTTTACCAAATTCGTCCCGTTTCCCTGCACTAGCCAAACTTGCAACATCACGCATAGCCTTCATAAATTTTTCTTTCTGTTCTTCTGGAATAAAATTCTCTGCAGCATACTCTGCTTTTTTCATTCCCAAGGAAATATTTGCCTGTCGTTCTTCCTCTGTCATTGAACTACTATCCGTAACAAGAAAATTCTGTCTGATAATATCATATACAAAACCCTGTTCTTCTTTACTTCCATTTTGCACTGCTGTTGCAATTGCTTTATCTGAATTATAAATGCCGGAATAAGCTGGTAAATCATTTGCTTTTCTATCATAATGAACAATTTCTCGTTCAAACGCCGTCTGCCTTGCCCCATTTGCTTCTACTTGTTCATCTGTTGCCGACTGATCCGAAATACCTCTTTTACTTTCAACAAGTGCAGCAAGTCCATCCCCCGAAAACTCTACAATTACATTGTCACCATACTGACTTGCAATATGATTCATAGTCTGCATAGTTTCTTCTTTTGACATTTTATCCATGACCTTGCTACCATCTTCATCCGTAGTATTAAATTCATATTTTGCAAGCGTATCTTTCTTGTATGCTCCATTCCCATAGGAATTTATACTTGATGTTCCTCGATAAAACTGACTATAATCTGTGTTCATTTAATCTCCTCCTTGACTTTCGTAAAGTGAAATCCGTTTCAAAATAAACTACTTTCTTATATATCTTTATCGGCATAATATTCCAAAAATATTAGAACGAGCAGAACAGGTCAGGAAACTTAAAGGATGGTGAAAAAAGGCTCCTAGGGAAAACCCTAGGAGCCTTGATATTACTATATATATTCGGTATTACTCGATGATCTTAGCAACACGACCTGAACCAACTGTACGTCCACCTTCACGAATAGCGAAAGTTAAACCTTGATCCATAGCGATTGGGTGAATCAATTCGATTGTCATTTCGATGTTATCACCAGGCATACACATCTCTGTACCTGCTGGTAAGTTACAAACACCTGTTACGTCAGTTGTTCTGAAGTAGAACTGAGGTCTGTAGTTATTGAAGAAAGGAGTATGACGTCCACCTTCATCTTTTGTTAATACGTAAACCTGAGCTGTAAATTTTGTATGGCATGTGATTGAACCTGGTTTAGCTAAAACCTGTCCTCTTTCGATTTCTTTTCTATCAATACCACGAAGAAGAGCACCGATGTTATCACCAGCCTGAGCTTCGTCAAGAAGTTTACGGAACATTTCGATACCAGTTACAACAACTTTTCTAGTCTCTTCTTTGATACCAACGATTTCAACTTCGTCAGATACGTGAAGAACACCAGCTTCTACTCTACCTGTAGCAACTGTACCACGACCTGTGATAGAGAAGATATCTTCTACTGGCATTAAGAAAGGTTTGTCTGTATCTCTCTGAGGATCTGGAATATAAGAATCAACTGCAGCCATTAATTCCATAACCTTGTCGCCCCATTCGCTTGTTGGATCTTCAAGGGCTTTCAGAGCAGAACCCTGGATGATTGGTGTATCATCGCCTGGGAAATCGTACTCAGAAAGTAATTCTCTGATTTCCATTTCAACTAACTCAAGGATTTCTTCATCATCAACCATATCACATTTGTTCATGAATACTACGATGTAAGGAACACCTACCTGACGGGAAAGTAAGATATGCTCTTTTGTCTGAGCCATAACACCGTCTGTAGCAGCTACAACAAGGATAGCACCATCCATCTGTGCAGCACCAGTGATCATGTTTTTAACGTAATCAGCATGGCCTGGGCAGTCAACGTGTGCATAGTGACGTTTGTCTGTCTGGTATTCAACGTGAGATGTAGAGATTGTGATACCTCTTTCTCTTTCTTCTGGAGCTTTGTCGATATTATCGAAATCAACTTTTGCATTTCCTTCAACTCTTTCAGCAAGTACTTTTGTGATTGCTGCTGTTAAAGTTGTTTTACCATGGTCAACGTGTCCAATGGTACCAATGTTACAGTGTGGTTTGTTTCTCTCAAATTTAGCTTTAGACATTTTTAAATCCTCCTATAATTTCTTTCACATTGTTATTATAATCATTCACTGTTCGAGTCTGCGCTCAATACCTGCTCGGTTACCTTTGATTATATTAAATAACCAAAGGTTTTTCAAGCATATTTTTAAATTATATCAGTCTTATTTTGCGTGTTGTGCTAAGACCTTCTCCTGTACGTTCTTAGGTACCTGCTCATATTTCTCGAAGAACATAGAGTAGTTACCACGACCCTGTGTCTTAGAACGAAGATCTGTGGAATATCCGAACATTTCAGCCAATGGAACATAACCTTTTACAAGCTTACCTCCACCGATATCCTCCATACCTTCGATACGTCCACGACGGGAGTTGATATCACCGATCACATCACCCATATATTCTTCCGGCATGGTAACTTCAACCTTCATGATAGGCTCAAGCAATACCATCCCGCTCTTAGCCATAGCATCTTTAAATGCCATAGATCCAGCGATGTGGAATGCCATTTCTGATGAATCGACTTCATGGTAAGATCCATCATATACATTTGCATGTACACCTACAACAGGGAATCCACCAAGAATACCAGCTTTTGTAGCTTCTTCGATACCTTCACCGATGGATGGAATGTATTCCTTAGGAATCGCACCACCAACAACGGTTGATTCGAACTTGTACAGTTCTTCACCATTGGCATCCATAGGCTGGAATTTAACTTTACAGTGACCGTACTGTCCACGACCACCGGACTGTTTTGCATATTTACTGTCAATATCAACTGGCTTTGTCATAGCTTCTTTGTAAGCAACCTGTGGAGCACCAACATTCGCTTCTACTTTGAATTCACGAAGAAGTCTGTCAACGATGACCTCAAGGTGAAGCTCACCCATACCAGCGATGATTGTCTGACCTGTTTCCTGATCAGTATGAGCACGGAATGTAGGATCTTCTTCAGCAAGTTTTGCTAAGGCTTCACCTAATTTACCCTGTCCAGCTTTTGTCTTTGGCTCAATAGCCAATTCGATAACTGGTTCTGGGAATTCCATAGACTCAAGAATAACCGGATGGCGTTCATCACAGATTGTATCACCAGTGGTAGTGAATTTAAATCCAACCGCTGCTGCGATATCACCTGAGTAAACTCTCTCAAGTTCCTGTCTCTTATTGGCATGCATCTGAAGGATACGGCCAACACGCTCTTTTTTGTTCTTTGTAGCATTCAGTACGTAAGAACCTGCTGCCATCGATCCTGAGTAAACACGGAAGAATGCCAATTTTCCTACGAATGGATCTGCCATGATCTTAAATGCAAGTGCTGAGAAAGGTTCTTCATCTGATGAATGTCTCTCTACTTCATTGCCATCTAAGTCAACACCCTTAATGGAAGCGATATCTGTTGGTGCAGGCATAAACTCCAGAACTGCATCAAGGAGTTTCTGAATACCTTTATTTCTGTAAGCTGTACCACAGCAAACAGGAATGGCTGTACATTCACATGTACCTTTTCTAAGTGCTTTCTTCAAATCCTCAGTACTTGGCTCTTCACCTTCCAGATACTGCATCATTAAATCGTCATCTAATTCACAGATTTTCTCGATCAATTCGCTGCGATACAGTTCTGCATCGTCTTTCATATCGTCCGGAATATCTGTGACGGAAATATCATCACCTTTATCATCGTTGTAGATGTAGGCTTTCATCTCAAATAAATCAATGATTCCTTTGAAATCATCCTCTTTACCAATTGGTAACTGAAGACAGATGGTATTTTTACCTAATCTATTTTTGATCTGATCTACAGCGCCGTAGAAGTTAGCACCCAAGATATCCATCTTGTTGATAAATGCCATTCTAGGTACGTTGTAAGTATCAGCCTGACGCCATACATTTTCTGACTGTGGCTCAACACCACCTTTTGCACAGAAAACACCTACTGCACCGTCAAGTACACGTAAGGAACGTTCTACTTCTACGGTAAAGTCAACGTGACCTGGTGTATCAATAATGTTGATACGGTGTTCAAGAGCTCCCGCCTTAGGTTTGCTGTTCTCTTCCAACGTCCAGTGACATGTTGTAGCGGCTGATGTGATTGTGATACCTCTTTCCTGCTCCTGTTCCATCCAGTCCATGGTAGCAGTTCCTTCGTGGGTATCACCGATTTTGTAGTTAACACCGGTATAGTATAAGATACGCTCTGTTAAGGTAGTCTTACCTGCATCAATATGAGCCATGATACCAATGTTTCTGGTTCTCTCTAATGGATATTCTCTTTCAGCCAAGGTAATTCCTCCTTCTAGAATCTATAGTGAGCAAAAGCCTTATTAGCTTCAGCCATTTTATGCATATCTTCTTTCTTCTTAACAGATGCTCCTGTATTGTTAGCAGCGTCAAGAATTTCGTTAGCTAATCTTTCTTCCATTGTTTTTTCTCCTCTTTTACGAGAATACAATGTGAGCCAACGAAGCGCTAACGCCTGACGTCTCTCAGGTCTGACTTCGATTGGTACCTGGTAAGTTGCTCCACCAATACGTCTAGCTTTTACTTCGAGAACAGGCATGATGTTATTCATAGCTTCTTCGAATATGTCAAGAGCTGGTTTTTCCATTTTGGCTTCAACTTTTGTGAATGCTCCGTATACAATTTTCTGAGCTACTCCTCTTTTACCATCTAACATAATGTTATTGATCAGTTTCGTAACTACTTTGTTATTGTATAAAGGATCCGCTAATACGTCTCTTTTTTGAATATGTCCTTTACGTGGCACGGTTCTTCCCTCCTTATTATATTTGACAGCAACGGCTGTCGGTTAATAGATCATCGGTACTCACAATGATAAAACTGTGTTTCGCGCTGTTTTTCTATCTCTACCCATCAAACAGTGATGTGCATCCAGAACTCCAACACTAACTTAACTTTAACTGTGGTACATACTTTGAAACAAGAGTCTTGCTAACGCTCCTTCTTATTTCTTAGCATCTTTCGGTCTCTTAGCGCCGTATTTTGAACGGGCCTGTTTTCTGTTAGCAACTCCAGCAGTATCAAGTGTACCTCTGATAACATGGTATCTTGTACCTGGTAAGTCTTTAACTCTACCGCCTCTGATAAGAACAACACTATGTTCCTGTAAGTTGTGGCCTTCTCCTGGAATGTAAGATGTTACTTCGATTCCGTTTGAAAGACGAACTCTGGCGATTTTTCTAAGAGCTGAGTTAGGTTTTTTAGGTGTAGCTGTCTTAACAGCTGTACAAACACCTCTTTTTTGTGGTGCTGAAGAATCTGTAGCTTTCTTTCTCAAAGAGTTGTATCCTTTTTGAAGAGCTGGTGCTGTAGACTTCTTTACGGATGTTTGTCTTCCTTTTCTAACTAACTGGTTAAATGTTGGCATTCTGATTCACCTCCTGTGGTATAATTTGTCTGTTGTTCTGCGCTTTTACGCACTAAAACCATGCATTTTGTGCATGCTATATTAGTATACGGTCGTCCTCTGGACTTGTCAATCACTTTTTATTAAAAATCTAGCAAAAAAAGAGATTTTTCAAAGGTCTTCATCACTTCACCACTGTGAATTTTTTACGATTCAAAGGTTTTCTCTTCCCTATTAAAAAATAAAAATATCGGTTCATCACCACCACGATTACCCATTCCATAAGAATTACCAGTACCGCTACGAGAATCCACTGGATATATGGCATAAGTCCCGGCATTCTGGTGCTTACCAGACCTGCACCTCGTATGGCAGTGATCATCACCCTGAACTCCAGGTGGGTCACCATGATGATGAGAGAATTACGTCCCGCCGCCAGGACAGGCTTCAACAGGCGCTGTTTCCCACAATATCTGATATTTCTGCACAGAAATACCGTTCCCATCGTTCCTGCAAAAGCACTGATATAAAAATAAATATTATTGTGAAAAATAACCGAGTGAAGATCTACCCTGCCATTCGCAAACGCAAATGCCATCCCCGCTACAAGCAAAGCCACACCAAGAAAGATTTCCCTGATCTGTATCCCTATATTTTCCTTTATGAACAGTTGCGTGTAATATCCCATCATAATGAACACATACGCCACCGCACTGCGGTACAAAAAGATGAGAAAATATCCCGGCAGTAGATAATAGATCGCGTTGAACAGAGGATAGGTGCTGTCAAACAATGGATGGGTCAATCCAACCACCAGTGCCAAGGCAATGCCAACTCCTATTGTGAGAAAATGATTTCGTTTCTTCCTTATATATAGGAAACTTATCTCGCCCAGAAAAAGTGCCGGCAGAAACCACAGTGTGGAAATGCCATATAGCGTAATCGTTCCCAGAAATTCATATACGAAATCCACCCAGACCTTACTCCCCAGATGCAGGAACAGCATCATACCATCCATGATCAGATAGATAACGCTGAAACTAAAGTAAGGTAACAGAATGGTTCTCAACTTTTTCTTCACTGTTTTCCCAATGTCATTCTCTTCCTCACGATTAAATTGCAGCAGCATTCCCGATATGATAAAAAAAAGCGGCATATGGAAGGAAGCGATCCATGTGAGAAGATTCTCTCCCGCGTAGGTGGAATGACCAATCACCACCAGAATGATTCCCAATCCCTTTACCATATCCAGATAATCCAATCGTTCTTTCTTGTGTAGTTTCATCTTATTATATCCTCTTATTATCTATTTTACCCAATATTCCATTTTCTACTATATCATTCTGTATCAGTTGTCGCAATAAGAGATAACAAAAGAAGAAACAAAACCATTAATTAAACACCCCTTTATACAAAAGATATAGAAACCCTGAAAAAGGTTCACAAAATCATAAAAAAAAACTATAATGAACATAAGGAACTTTATTTTTTTTGAAGGGGGCTTTATATGGAATCAAATTATTTTAAAAAATATAAACTATTGAAAATAGTTCAGTTGGCAATATTGTTACTCATTACCATTACTTGTTTTCTACTTCTCCTGTTAAATTCGTCTTTGCGGTACAGCATCTTTTATAACCAGAATCTTCTGATTCTCTGCTGTACCATATGGATTCTGCTCATATCCGGCTTTTTCTTTCTCCTGTGTGACTTCTCCAGGATGAAGGATATGGTCTCAGCGAGTCATGAGTTGAATAGAGCTGCTTATCTGGACAACCTTACCGGAATTCCCAACCGTTATAGCTGTGACCTGATCTTTGACAGCTACAAGACCGAGGAAAGCATCGCGGATATCGGCTGCTGTGTACTGACCATTTCCAATCTGCTGGATGTGAATCAAATCAAAAGCCACGATGAAGGCGATACGATCATCCAGAATTTCTGTGATCTGCTGGAAGGTGTGGGGGACCGCTATGGATTTGTGGGGCGTAACGGTGGTAATGAATTTCTGATCGTTATCAACCATTGTAACGATACACTTATGAATGAATTTTTAGAGCAGCTCTCTGAAGAATTAGCTTCCTATAATCAATTGCATACCAATCAGCTAAAGATCGCATATGAATATGCGCTGAATCAAAAAGAACATGTTTCCAGGTTTGCTGATCTTGTGGCGATCTGCTGCCACAATCTGCTGGAAAAGGATATCCATTCATGCTGAGAAGGGAGCCTTTATGAAAGAGCCTGATCATGCCTATATTGCCCGACTGGTAATGCGTTCTCAAAAAGGTGATAGTGATGCTTTTGCAGAAATATATGCCATGACTTATAACAAGGTATATAATTACGCCTGTCATTACCTGCGAGACACTTATCTGGCTCAGGATGCAGTACAGGAAATCTATATTTCCGCTTTAAAAAATATTCACAAAATAAAAGAACCCACTCTATTCATCGCCTGGATGAATCAAATTAGTTTTCATGTATGTTTTGATATTTGTAAAAAAAATAATGAGGCTTACGGAAATGTTAGTCCCGAAATATTTGAATTTATCAAGGATGAACATGTCTATTCCAATCCCGAAGCACATCTGGAGCAGTCGGATGAGACAGCCCGCCTCCTGCAAGCCATCAACGCGCTTCCACTGAATGAACGTCAGGTAATCATCATGAAATATTACAATAACCTGAAACTTGATGTCATTGCCGATGCTTTAGCCATCAGTAAAAGCACCGTAAAGCGATATCTGGCCAATGGACAGAAAACTTTATTACAACTATTAGAAGGATAGGAGGTCTCCCGCATATGTTTCACGCATTATTTCATAAGAAAAAAAAATATATCATGGATATGGAGACCGCTAACCAGACGCTGCAAAATGTATTTGCATCCTGTGAGACGCCGCCCAACACAATCCCTTTTGACAAATTAGTATTACGCCGGCAGGCACATACCAAAACATTACAGTGTATGACATTATTTTCTTTCCTGTCTTTGCTTTTTGTATTGTTGTTACCCTTGGCATTCTGCAACTTTGCACCGCAGTTCGAGATTCGTTCTGAGGTGAACAGCGACATACAGGTCATTGACGGTTATATCAAGGGCGAACGTTTTTATCTCTGTGTGACCGGTTCCGACCTGGATTTGGGGGACAGCTACATTGCCTTTCTGGATGGCAGCCAATCGCTTTCCGTCTACTATGATAATACCACAGGGGAGATCGTCTTCCCCTACCCCGGCGGCGAGGTCACTATCTTCGTCTCAAATGGAGATGGCGATTACCTGAAAATGATACTAACACCTGAAAATTAAGGAAAATTTTATGTGGAAGACAACTTCATTTCATTGGCATAAATATAAAACTTCATATCTTTATCCATGTATTCTCTCCTTGTGTCTGATTCTGCTATGTGGATGTAGCGAGCAAATTACCGACAATGATGTCACAAACGAAGTCACCTCCATATCTCTGCCGGACACGCCCGTGGCTGCCAGCAGTGGCACACCCGGTAAAGGAACCCGGGATAATACGCCACATGTGCTGAATCCAGCGGCCGGTGGAAAGACCGTATACAATTGCTCTGTCGCCTCCATCGATGCCACAAATATAACAGAAGGATATGTGGTAGTCTCCTACTCCGGCAGTTCGCCTAAGGTAAAACTGCAGATCACGGGCAGCGACAACGTCACTTATACCTATAATCTTTCCAGGGGATCGGATGTATTTCCGCTCTCTGCCGGCAGCGGTTCCTACACCATAGCAGTCTATGAAAATGTAAGCGGAAATCAATATGCCACCGCCATGTCACAGTCTGTCAATGCTGCGATCAGTAACACATTTGGTCCCTTTCTCTATCCCAATCAATATGTGAAGTTCGACGCCGGCTCCAATGCCGTGGCTCTGGCTGAATCTCTTGCCCAAAGCGCAAATACTGATCTGGATGTGGTGTCCAACGTCTACAATTATATTATCACCAACATTGCATATGACCATGATCAGGCTTCCAGTGTGAAAAGCGGTTATGTTCCCAATGTAGATCAGGTCCTGACACGTAAACAGGGTATTTGCCTGGATTACGCGGCGCTGATGACAGCCATGCTGCGAAGTCAACAGATTCCCACTCGTCTGGAAGTCGGTTATGCTGGAAATGCATACCATGCCTGGATCAGTACTTATATCCAGGATGTGGGATGGGTAAACGGCATTATTCAGTTTGATGGAAATAACTGGGAATTGATGGATCCTACTTTTGCTGCAAATTCCAGTGAAAAGGCATTGAAAAAATTTATCGGTGACGGAAATAATTACATTGTAAAATATATCTATTGATGGAGGTCATGAATGAAAACAAATAAAAAGCTATCGAATACAGAAGTCGCATCATTTTGTGCGCAGATCGCATTGTTACTGAAGGCAGGCATCACACCTGTGGAGGGCATGGGAATTCTATTATCGGATAACAGGAATCCTGATGGAAGAGAAATTCTGCAATCCATTTACGAAGTCTGCCAGCAGGGTGAATCCTTCTATCGTGCTGTAAAAGCCTCCCAGGTCTTTCCCGACTATGTACTGCATATGATCTCCATCGGCGAGGAATCCGGGAGGTTGGATGACGTTATGGATTCTCTCTCCAGCTATTATGAGCGGGAAGAAAATATCCACAGCGGCATCAAAAATGCCATCAGTTATCCCCTGGTAATGATCGTCATGATGTTCATAGTCATCATTGTGCTCCTGACAAAGGTACTCCCAATTTTTGAACAGGTATTTGTACAGTTGGGAACTGAGATGAATGCCATCTCACGTTCCTTTATGTCCATGGGGCATTTGATCAGCAAATCCTCCATCGTATTATTGATCCTGGTAATTCTTGCCATTGTCCTGTATTTGTATTTTACAAAATCAGAAAAAGGGCGCAATCTCTATCTAAGATTCGCACTTGCATTTCCTGTCACAAGAGAATTCTATGAGAATATGGCTTCCGGACGTTTTGCAAGCGGCATGGCACTGACTCTCAGCAGTGGTTTGGACACCTTTTCCAGCCTGGATCTGGTGGCAGAACTGGTAGATAACGATGGGATGAAAGAGAAAATAGGAAAATGTAAATCTCTCATAGAAAGTGGCTCCAACTTTCCAGATGCCCTGGCTTCCTCCCAGATCTTCAGTAATCTCTACTCCAGAATGATCGCCGTGGGTTTTCGTACCGGTAATGTGGATATTGTCATGAAAAAAATCGCGGAAAACTATGAGAAGGAAACGGACGCAAAAATCTATACCATCATCTCCGTTTTGGAACCAACCTTAGTTATTATCTTGTCACTGATTGTGGGACTGATCTTATTATCTGTCATTTTACCTTTAATGGGAATCATGTCCAGTATTGGATAGGGGAAGTGTATCTATGAATCGATTTGGTAAAAATAACTCTATATTTCATCATCTAAAGATGATAAATCTTCCAATTATCGCATTTATCATTCTTGTGGTGTTATTTCTCAGGGGTATAAACAGCATCTCCGCCACCACCACAGAAAAACAGAAAGAAAGTTTGCAGAACGCGGTCTATCGCAGCATTGTCCAGTGCTATGCCGTGGAGGGTACCTATCCCCCAAGCCTGGACTATCTCGCAGAACACTATGGTCTGACCTATGATACCGATCAGTTTTTCATTGATTATCAACCAATCGGTTCCAACCTTATGCCGGATGTGACCATACTTTCAAAGCATTAGAAGAGGATGAGACCGAGACCCGCTGCCCAGCGTAAGTGCGGTGGCATTCTATATCATACAAGGAGGAACTATCATGGACTTTCACTCAAAAGACAAACATATCGTTGACATCCTATTTGTGATTGCCCTTTTCTGTGTATTTGCGGTATCTGCTCTCATGCTGGTGCTGATTGGCTCCAATGTATATCGTAAAACAGTGCAGAACATGGATAAAAACTATAACACCCGTACCAGTCTCGCCTATATCTCAGAAAAGATTCGTCAATTCGATGAGACCGACTCCATCGAGATCGGTTCTCTGGATGATACAAATGCCTTGATCCTAAAGACCACCACAGATTCCGGTGTATACAATACCTACATCTATATGTATCAGGGTTACTTAAAAGAGTTGTTTGCCGCCCCTGACGCTGCGCTCACCCCCGAATCCGGTCAAAACATATTACCCATTCACGATTTTGTACTTACAAAGATCAATGGAAAATTATACCGGTTCACTCTTTCCATTGATAAGGATCAGCAATATACCCTCTATGTAAGCACCCATAGTCAACCATAAATCTATTGAAAGGCATGGTTAATCATATGAATACACGAACCACCTCAAAATCAGCACTTTTTCTAATGGAATTGATTCTTGCTATCTTTTTCTTTTCCCTGGCAAGTGCTGTATGTATTCAACTTTTTGTAAAAGCACATATCCTGGGAAACGATACGACAAATAAGAGCCGCAGTGTTATGTGGGCCCAAAACATCGCCGAATCCTATCTGGGCAATGACGGAGACCTGAATGCCACCGCTGTCACCCTGGATGCCACTTTAGACAGCCCCAATTCCTTTTCCCTGTATTTCGATAAAGACTGGAACTGCGTATCTGAAAGCCAGTCCGTTTATGCTGCAAGCGTCGAAGTGACAGCGGATGCCCGTTTGAATACAGCGTACATTACCATCCTGCGTAATCCCATGGATGACGTTACCGCGAACTCAGGCAGTAAAACAAATCATTTCTCTACTGATTCAACGCCTTCCAATGATAGTATCTATGAGCTCAATGTCTCCTTACATATTCCCATGCACGCCAGAGATGTTGCATCATCAGCTATATCAGAAATGGAAAATTAAGGTAAAGATAAAAAGTAAAAGATGAAAATATGAATCAAGAGTAAAAGCTCCATGAAGAAATGAAGGTAATAAACGGAAATAAACGGAAATAAGAAGTGGAAATAAGAAACTGATAGATATTGGAAATAAAAAAAATGTAAAATCATGAAAGGTTTGGTCATATGAAACAAAAAAACTATGGTGTAAATGTAGGTTCTTCCTCCATCTTATTGATCTTTGTCTTGCTGTGTCTGGTATCTTTCGCAGCCTTGTCCATCGTCAGTGCCAATGCCGATGCCAAATTGAATAGTAAGGTGGTAGAGCGTACCACGGACTATTATAAAGCCTGTAACGAAGCTCAGTCTTCCATTGCCGGCATAGACCAGACCCTCCGGGAGCTGTATGCCTCCGGCATTGGTGAGGATGCCTACTATGCACAGGCAGGACATGACATCTCCTTTTGTTTCCCCATTACAGATACGCAGTCCCTGAATGTAGATTTGTCAATCTCCTATCCTAAGAGAAAGGATGATACCTTTTACACCATCACATCCTGGAAGGTCCTCACGAAGGACACCATTTCCTTTGATGATTCCACCTTGAACCTGTTTGATCCTGAAGCCGATTCCTCACCCATCGGCTAAACACTTAACTATTGTCTGCAATCTCCCATTGTAGACCTGCGCACCATCAGGTGCTTCCTTAGCCCAAAAAAAGCCCTGTGAACTCTATCACAGGGCTTTCTCTATCTAGTCATTTCTTAATTCTGTCTCTTATCTGCCTCTTATACTTCTACTGGTACATCTTCTGAAACATCAATCAGTTCCTCATCATTTTCCTCTACTAAATCTTCTGAGAAATTCAAGGTATCCTGCATATTCATGTCTGTATCCAGTGTTACTGTACGGTATCTCTTCATACCAGTTCCTGCCGGAATCAATTTACCGATAATAACGTTTTCTTTTAATCCTACCAATGGATCGATCTTGCCCTTGATAGCAGCTTCCGTCAGAACCTTTGTGGTCTCCTGGAAGGATGCAGCTGACATAAATGAGTTGGTGGCAAGAGATGCCTTCGTGATACCAAGCATTACCTGCTTACCAGTTGCAGGCTCTTTGCCTTCACTGATCAACCGTTCATTCATATCATCAAAGTCAAGGAAATCAACCAGGGAACCTGGGAGGAATTCGGAATCTCCGTTTTCTTCGATTCTGATCTTCTTCAACATCTGACGTACGATAATCTCAACGTGCTTATCATTGATCTCAACACCCTGGAGACGATATACTCTCTGTACTTCGCTGATCATGTAATCCTGTACTGCACGAACACCTTTGATCTTCAATAAGTCATGAGGGTTAATGGAACCTTCTGTCAACTCATCTCCAGCCTCCAGAAGTGCACCGTCTAGTATCTTGATTCTGGAACCGTAAGGAATCAGGTAAGTCTTAGATTCACCTGTCTCATCGTTGGTGACGATAATCTCACGTTTCTTTTTCGTATCTTTGATTACAGCCATACCACCAAATTCTGCAATGATTGCAAGACCCTTAGGTTTTCTGGCTTCAAATAATTCTTCGACACGGGGAAGACCCTGTGTGATATCATCACCTGCAACACCGCCAGTATGGAATGTACGCATGGTAAGCTGTGTACCCGGCTCACCGATTGACTGTGCTGCGATAATACCAACTGCTTCACCGACCTGCACCGGTTCACCTGTTGACATGTTGGCACCGTAACATTTTGCACAGATACCTGCATGAGAACGACATGTCAAGATAGTACGAATCTTTACTTTTTCGATTGGCTCGCCCTTTGCGTCAACACCTACATTGATGATCTGCGATGCACGCTTTGGTGTGATCATATGGTTTCTCTTTACGATCACATTGCCATCTCTATCTTTGATCTCTTCACAGGTATATCTGCCTGTCAATCGATCCTGAAGATTTTCTATGGTCTCTTTCCCTTCCATGAATGCTTTTACTACCATTCCTGGAATCTCTTCTTTACCCTCGGAACAATCAATCTCTTTGATGATCAGCTCCTGGGATACGTCAACAAGACGTCTGGTCAGATATCCTGAATCGGCTGTACGAAGTGCTGTATCGGAAAGTCCTTTACGGGCACCATGTGCTGACATGAAGTATTCCAACACGTCGAGTCCTTCACGGAAACTTGATTTGATAGGAAGCTCGATGGTACGGCCTGCTGTATCTGCCATCAATCCACGCATACCAGCCAACTGTTTGATCTGCTGATTGGAACCACGGGCTCCAGAGTCAGCCATCATAAAGATGTTATTGTATTTATCAAGTCCTTTAATCAGGACATCTGTCAATTCTTTATCTGTCTCATTCCAAGTCTCGATAACTGCTCTGTATCTCTCTTCATCTGTGATGAGACCACGTCTGAAGTTTGTTGTGATCTTATCTACGGTATCCTGTGCGCGCTCCATCATGGCTGGCTTGTCAGCAGGTACCGTCATGTCTGAAATAGATACTGTCATGGCAGCCTTTGTAGAATATTTGTAACCAATTGCTTTGATGTCATCCAATACTTCTGCTGTTCTGGTAGAACCGTGTGTATTGATTACTTTTTCGAGGATCTGTTTCAATCCCTTCTTAGCAACGTGGAAGTCAACTTCCAGTGCCAAAACATTTTCTGGCTTTGTTCTATCTACGAATCCAAGATCCTGAGGCATGATCTCATTGAAAATGAAACGACCTACTGTAGATTCCACGTTTCCTATGATCACTTCGTCGTTTGCCATTATCTTGGTCATACGTACGGTTACTCTTGTGTGAAGTGTTACAGCTCCATTTTCGTAAGCCAGAATTGCTTCATTGACACTCTTGAATACTTTGCCTTCTCCGGTTGCTCCCGGTCTTTCCTGTGTTAAATAATAGATACCAAGTACCATATCCTGTGAAGGAACGGCTACCGGACCACCATCGGATGGTTTTAACAGGTTGTTTGGAGATAACAGTAAGAATCTACACTCAGCCTGTGCTTCCTGTGATAGTGGAAGATGGACAGCCATCTGATCACCATCGAAATCGGCGTTGAACGCTGTACATACCAATGGGTGCAGTTTGATTGCCTTACCTTCTACCAGGATTGGCTCGAAAGCCTGAATACCAAGTCTGTGAAGTGTCGGCGCACGGTTCAGCATAACCGGATGTTCTTTGATTACTTCTTCCAGGACATCCCAAACCTGTGTATCTAATCTTTCCACTAATTTCTTTGCATTTTTAATGTTCTGTGAAATTCCTCGGGCAACTAACTCTTTCATAACGAAAGGTTTAAATAATTCGATTGCCATCTCTTTCGGAAGACCACACTGATAGATCCTAAGTTCTGGTCCTACAACGATAACGGAACGTCCTGAATAGTCAACACGTTTGCCAAGTAAGTTCTGACGGAAACGTCCACCCTTACCTTTTAACATATCTGACAGAGACTTTAATGCTCTATTACCAGGTCCTGTAACAGGACGACCACGTCTGCCATTATCGATAAGCGCGTCCACTGCTTCCTGCAACATTCTCTTCTCATTACGAACGATGATGTCTGGAGCTCCTAATTCCAGGAGTCTCTTGAGACGATTATTTCTATTGATGATTCTTCTGTAAAGATCATTCAGATCTGATGTAGCAAAACGTCCACCGTCCAACTGTACCATAGGACGTAAATCTGGTGGAATGACCGGAACTACATCCATGATCATCCATTCAGGTTTGTTTCCGGATTCTCTGAAAGATTCTACTACTTCTAATCTTTTAATAATTCTGGCACGTTTCTGACCTGAGGAATCGGTTAAATCAGATTTTAATTCTGCTGCATCCTTTTCCAGATTAATTGCCTGCAATAATTCTTTGATAGATTCAGCACCCATACCAACACGGAATTTATTTCCCCATGTCTCTCTGGCATCCTGATATTCTTTCTCAGATAATACTTGTTTGTACTGAAGATCTGTCTCCCCCGCATCCAATACGATATAGGAAGCAAAATAGAGCACTTTCTCTAACACTCTTGGTGAGAGATCAAGAATCAATCCCATTCTGCTTGGGATTCCCTTGAAATACCAGATATGGGATACCGGTGCAGCAAGTTCAATATGACCCATACGCTCTCTACGAACGTTAGCCTTGGTCACTTCTACACCACAGCGATCACATACGACACCTTTATATCTAATCTTTTTGTACTTACCACAATGGCATTCCCAGTCCTTGCTGGGTCCAAAGATTCTCTCACAGAACAGTCCGTCTTTCTCAGGTTTTAATGTTCTATAATTGATGGTCTCAGGTTTTGTAACTTCCCCTCTTGACCAGTCTCTAATCTTCTCCGGTGATGCTAATCCGATTTTGATAGCATCAAACGTCATAGGTTGGTATACTTCATTATTTGTTTCTGACATTCGTGGCACTCCTTCCGACTACGTTTTTATACTCGAATCTACTCTTCAAAGGAATCTTCAAACTCCGGATCCATATCTGCTTCTTCTTCAACGTCTTCGACCTCTTCATCAGCAGCTACCAATTCGCCATTCTCGTGATTAAATTCTTGTTTCTGGTATCCCATGGAGCCTAAATTATCTTTTCCGTAATCACAGCCCCTGGAATCGCCTTCAATTACATCTCTATAATCAATTGCTTCACTATAATCGATGGACTCTGTAATCTCAACTTCTGTGTTGTCATCACGGAGTACTTTTACATCAAGACCTAATGACTGTAATTCTTTTAATAATACTTTAAAGGATTCTGGAATTCCTGGTTCAGGAATATTTTCGCCCTTGATAATCGCTTCGTAAGTCTTCACACGTCCGATTACATCATCGGATTTCACTGTAAGGATCTCCTGCAATGTGTAGGATGCGCCATAAGCCTCCAAAGCCCAAACTTCCATCTCACCAAATCTCTGTCCACCGAACTGTGCTTTACCACCCAAAGGCTGCTGGGTAACTAAGGAGTAAGGACCAGTAGAACGTGCATGGATCTTATCGTCTACCAGGTGGTGAAGTTTCAGGTAATGCATATGACCAATGGTAACAGGGCTGTCAAAGAATTCACCCGTTCTGCCGTCACGTAGTCTTACTTTACCATCTCTTGACAACGGAACACCCTTCCAAACTTCTCGGTTTTCCCTGTTGTCTGACAAATATTGTAATACTTCCGGAAGTAACTCATCTTTATGTTTTGCTTCAAATTCTTCCCAAGTATAGTTTACATAATCATTAGCAAGATCCAATGTATCCATAATATCATTCTCGTTTGCACCATCAAATACTGGTGTGGAGATGTTAAATCCTAATGCTTTTGCAGCAAGGGAAAGATGGATTTCAAGGACCTGTCCGATATTCATACGGGAAGGTACACCCAGCGGGTTCAATACGATGTCCAAAGGACGTCCGTTTGGAAGATATGGCATATCTTCTACTGGAAGAACTCTGGAAACAACACCCTTGTTACCGTGACGGCCAGCCATCTTATCACCAACAGAGATTTTTCTCTTCTGAGCGATATAGATAACAACTGCCTGGTTCACACCTGGTGATAACTCATCCCCATTTTCTCTTGTAAATACTTTTGCATCCAATACCACGCCATAAGCACCGTGGGGTACCTTCAGAGAGGTATCTCTTACTTCTCTTGCTTTTTCGCCGAAGATCGCACGAAGAAGTCTCTCTTCTGCGGTAAGTTCTGTCTCTCCCTTAGGCGTTACTTTACCAACCAGAATATCGCCGGCACGAACTTCCGCTCCGATACGAATGATACCTCTGTCATCCAAATCTTTTAGTGCATCGTCACCAACGCCCGGAACATCTCTGGTAATCTCTTCCGGTCCTAATTTGGTATCACGTGCTTCTGCTTCGTATTCCTCTATATGAATTGATGTGTATACATCTTCCTGTACTAATCTTTCGCTAAGTAATACAGCATCCTCGTAGTTGTAACCTTCCCATGTCATGAAACCGATCAATGGGTTCTTACCAAGTCCTAATTCACCCATAGCTGTGGAAGGACCGTCTGCGATAACACTTCCAGCTTCTACTCTCTCGCCCTTAAATACGATAGGTTTCTGATTGTAGCAGTTGCTCTGGTTACTTCTGGAGAATTTTGTCAGTGAAAATACTTCTTTTTCTCCGTCATCATATGCAATGCGGATCTCTTTTGATGATGAATAGTCCACAACACCAGCTTTTTTGGCCACACAGCAAACACCTGAATCCACTGCTGCTTTATTTTCGATACCTGTACCTACCACGGGAGCTTCTGTAAATAAAAGCGGAACAGCCTGACGCTGCATGTTGGATCCCATCAGGGCACGGGTAGGGTCATCGTTCTCCAGGAAAGGAATCAATGCTGTAGCCACGGAGAATACCATCTTAGGAGATACGTCCATATAATCGAACATACCCTTCATGTATTCCTGGGTCTCTTCTCTGTAACGACCGGATACCATGTTCTTTACGAAATGACCTTCTGTATCCAATGCAGCACTTGCCTGTGCTACGTGGTAATTATCTTCTTCATCGGCTGTCATGTAGATAACTTCGTCTGTAACTCGTGGATTCTGTGGATCTGATTTGTCCACTTTTCTATAAGGAGCTTCCACGAAACCATATTCATTGATTCTCGCATAAGTAGCAAGAGAGTTGATCAGACCGATGTTAGGACCTTCGGGAGTCTCGATGGGACACATTCTGCCATAGTGTGTATAGTGAACATCTCGAACTTCGAATCCGGCTCTGTCTCTGCTCAAACCACCAGGCCCCAATGCAGATAAACGTCTCTTATGTGTAAGCTCACCAAGGGGGTTGTTCTGATCCATGAACTGTGACAGCTGTGAGGAACCGAAGAACTCTTTCACTGCCGCCTGTACAGGTTTGATATTGATCAGCACCTGCGGGGAAATCTCTTCCGCATCATGCGTTGTCATTCTCTCACGAACGACTCTCTCCAGTCTGGAGAGACCAATTCTGTACTGGTTCTGTAATAATTCACCCACCGCTCTGATACGTCTGTTTCCAAGGTGATCGATATCGTCATCGTTTCCGATACCGTACTCCAGGTGAATGTTATAGTTAATAGAAGCTAAAATATCTTCTTTTGTAATATGCTTTGGAATCAATTCGTGAATATTTCTCTTGATGGCATCCGCAAGTTCTTCTGCATTATCTCTATATTCTTCCAGAATCTGCTGCAATACAGGATAGTATACAGACTCTGTAACACCCAGTTCACGGGGTTCACAATCCACATAAGCTTTGATGTCTACCATCATATTAGAAAGAACTTTTACATTTCTCTCTTCTGTCTGAACCCATACAAAAGGAACTGCTGCATTCTGGATGGTATCAGCTAATTCTGCTGTCACTTTATCTCCAGCCGAAGCAATCACTTCACCATACTGATCTACTACATCTTCCGCTAAGATCTGGTGCCTGATTCTGTTTCTGAGAGCTAACTTCTTATTAAATTTATATCTTCCGACTTTTGCTAAATCATATCTTCTAGGGTCAAAGAACATTGCAGTGATAAGACTTTCTGCACTTTCAACACTCAGTGGTTCACCTGGACGGATTTTTTTGTACAGTTCTAAAAGACCTTCTTGATAATTCTCAGAAACGTCTTTTGTAAAACTTGCCTCAATCTTTGGTTCATCACCGAATAACTCTCTAATTTCGTCATTGGTACCTACACCTAATGCTCTAATCAGCACTGTAATAGGTACTTTTCTGGTTCTATCTACACGGACATAGAAAATATCATTGGAATCTGTCTCATATTCCAGCCATGCTCCACGATTAGGAATTACAGTGGAAGAATATAAAGTCTTACCAATCTTATCGTGTCCAATTGCATAGTAGATGCCTGGAGAACGAACTAACTGGCTGACGATAACTCTCTCTGCGCCGTTGATTACGAATGTACCTGTTGCAGTCATAAGTGGGAGATCACCCATAAAGATTTCATGTTCGCTGATTTCTTCTTTTTCTTTATTATATAAACGAACTTTTACCTTTAAAGGAGCTGCATATGTCGCATCTCTTTCCTTACACTTTTCAATAGAATACTTAACTTCGTCTTCACACAACTCGAAGTCTACGAATTCTAAACTCATATGACCGCTATAATCCGCGATTGGAGAGATATCATCGAAAACTTCTTTTAAGCCTTCTTCGAGAAACCACTTATAAGAATCCTTCTGGACCTCAATAAGGTTTGGCATCTCCAGTACCTCTTTTTGTCGTGAATAACTCATACGCATGTTCTTGCCTGAAGCAACAGGTCGTATTCTGTTTTTTTCCATTGACATTTCACCCCGTTCTTTATGATTTTAAGCTTGCGTCGCATAATTTTGCGCATAAAAATAAGCCTACCACACCACAATAGTGCACTATCCACTTTAGCATAAATAATTTTATTCGTCAAGAATATTTTCCTGTTTTTTATAAATTATTCATATTAAGTAGATATGGTAAACTTTTTATGAAAAAACCCCAGCTGCCTGTGCAAGCACAGCAACTGGGTTTTCGTCTTGATACTGGTTCTGGCGAACTGCGACTACTTAAGTGTAGATTTAGCGCCTTCTGCCTCAAGTTTGGATTTGATTTCTTCTGCTTCTGCTTTAGCTGCTGCTTCTTTGATTACTTTAGGAGCACCATCAACTAAGTCTTTTGCTTCTTTTAATCCAAGTCCGGTTACTTCACGAACAACTTTGATAACCTTAACTTTGTTTGGTCCAACTTCTGTTAATTCTACATCGAACTCATCTTTTTCTTCTACTGCGGCTGCGCCTGCACCTGCTGCTGCTACAACAACACCTGCTGCTGCTGAAACACCGAATTCTTCTTCACATGCTTTTACTAAGTCGTTTAATTCTAATACTGTTAACTCTTTAACAGCGTCAATGATTTCTTGAGTTGATAATTTTGCCATTTTAAATTTACCTCCATTTAATTTTGAGCATCCTGTGCCCAATTATATTATTGTTCTTCCATATTCTGCCAGCTTAAGTCACCTGCGTGACTTTGCGACATACGCCTGCTTCTCAGCCTGGTACTTATGCTTCAACCGGAGTTTTCGCTGGTGCTTCTTCTGCCGCCGGAGCATCTTCAACTGCTGCTTCTGCTGCTGGAACTTCCTCAGCTACTGCGCCGTCTTTCTCTGCGATCTGTTTAATAACACGCGCAAAGTTTGTGATAGGTGACTGCATACTTCCAAGTAATTTGGAAAGAAGTTCTTCTCTTGATGGGATTGTTGCAATGTTTGCAATTCCTACTGCGTCATAAGCGATTCCTTCCACAACGCCGCCTTTTACTTCAAGAGCTGGTGCTGTTTTAGCAAAGTTGCAAATAATTCTGGCTGGTGCTGTTGCATCATCTTTGGAAACTGCAACTGCGCTTGGCCCTTCAAGATACTGCGTTAATGCTTCCAAATCAGTTCCTTTGAATGCAAAGTTCATCAATGTGTTTTTGTAAACTTTGTAAGTAACGCCTGCCTCACGAAGTGCTTTACGAAGCTGTGTATCCTGATCTACTGTAAGTCCACGGTAATCCACTAACACAGCAGATTGCGCATCTTTGATCTGAGCAGAGATCTCTTCAACGACAGGTTGTTTTAATTCGATTTTTGCCATCTTTCTTTACCTCCTTATAGATTCTGTTGCCGATCTGGAGTTTTCTAAAAAATAAAAACCCTCTTGCACGCAAGAAGGTTAAAAGTCGTAATTCATAAACTCTTTCTCTCCTCGGTAGGCATACTATTATGTTAATCAAGCTGTACGGCTCATTAACACCTACTGTCTTCGGCATTGGTCACAATGACCTTGTATAACTTACCACATTGTATCAAAAATGTCAATACAATATTTCGTTTTTTATGCTGTTTATTTCTGCACATATCCATCTCCATCGATGGTCACATCCGGCGATAAATTTCTCATCTCCTGCAACACACGCTCTTTTTCTCCGCCGGACAACTGGGTCGTCCTGCATCCTGATTGAAGGCATGGAATAAACTGAAAACTTTTCAATCCATTTGCATCAAAGGTGGCCTGAACCATACCTGTATCAATGGTCCTGGAATTGAACCAGAAATTCCCCAGACTGTAGATTACCGGTGTGTCCCCGATATACGTGATACCCTGCAGGATATGGGGATGATCTCCGATGATGAGATCCGCCCCCGCCTCGGCGTACATCGGTGCCTGATCCCGCTGTGCCCAGTCGATATCTGTCTCATTTTCCGTTCCCCAGTGGACATACACAATGACATAATCACAGTTTTCCTTTGCCTTTGTAATTGCCTCGCACAAAGCCTCAGGGTCTCTGCATCGAAATACACCCGCTGCATTTTCCGTGGCTCCCTTGGTATCCGGGTTATCCACTCTCTCGATCTGGGTCGCGGACAGCACTGCAACTTTCAGGTCACCCGCGATAAAGTAAACCGGTTTCGATGCTTCCTCAATATTTTTACCAGCTCCCACATAGGGAATGGATGCATTATTCAAGGTATCCAGTGTATCCAGCAGCGATATTTCTCCGTAATCGTATGCATGATTATTGGCAAGGGAGACAATATCCGCCCCCATATCCTGCAATATTTTCACATTCTCCGGTTTGCATCGGAAGGTGTAGGCCTTATCTGCCGTGGGGGTTCCCCTGTTCGTAAAGGTACACTCGTTATTGAGCATCAATATATCCGATGCCCGCATGGTATCCAGCAAATCCGAAGACATACAGCCGTTCACATCATCTCCCGCTTTTCTATAGGTGCTCATGATGGAGTAGGAATCATCGAACATCACGTCCCCCGTGAACGTCATGGTCACCTCCCCCGGAACAGAAGGTGTCTTCGCATAGGTATTCTCCTCCTTCATCCTCTGTGGATCTGCCAATAATTCCGCATATTTACCCGTGTCTGCGCTTTCCTCCGCACTTTCTGCTGCCTGCGTCTTCTCACCGCCAGACATGTCAAAGGGAAATGCCTCCTCCAATACATGTTCACTGTCCGTCGCCAGCTGGCTCAATCCGCTCTTCACATCATGCATGCGAATCACATAAACAGTGGAAAGGGCTATCCCGCCCATAATCAATACGCACAAAAAAACAGAAAGAAATAATCCAAACTTATTCTTTCTCCTGCGTCTCTCTATGCGTGCAGCTCTTTCCCGTTCTATTTTCCTTTTTCTTTGATACTCATATTCTCTCTTATTCATAATCCTAATTATATCTTATGTGAACCATAGTGGCAAGTAGGTTCTGTGCTGTAAGAACCTGGAACGCATCTGTAAAAGTCCGTTATGTATCTGTAGATACGTAATCCTGCGGGACCATCCTTCTATGGGACCTATTACATGCATAGCAATATGGAGCATGCTGTTGATCGGAAATTTCAAAGGAATTTCCGATCAACAGAAAAGGAAAGGAATCAGGAGTTTCATGCACGCACGACTCCTGATTCCTTTCTTTTATCTCATCATGGCTCATTGCCACGTGAATCTTAGTATTTAGCTGTACTGATCTTTACACCAGGTCCCATTGTGGAAGTAAGTGTAATGCTTCTTAAATACTGTCCTTTTAATGAACTTGGTTTTGCTTTTGCAATTGCATCCATAAGTGCATTGTAATTCTGCTGTAACTGCTCTTCCGTGAAAGAAGCTTTTCCAACCGGAACATGGATGATATTTGTTTTGTCAAGTCTGTACTCGATCTTACCAGCTTTGATATCGTTAATTGCTTTGGTAACATCCATGGTTACTGTACCTGATTTAGGGTTAGGCATTAAACCTTTCGGTCCTAAAACTTTACCAAGACGTCCCACAACGCCCATCATGTCAGGAGTAGCTACGACAACGTCGAAGTCTAACCATCCTTCATTCTGAATCTTTGGAATCAATTCGTCTCCGCCTACGAAATCTGCTCCAGCAGCTTCTGCTTCTGCAACTTTGTCCCCTTTAGCGAAAACTAAAACTTTAACAGTTTTACCTGTTCCGTTTGGTAATACAACAGCGCCACGAATCTGCTGTTCTGCATGACGTGAATCACAGCCTGTTCTGATGTGAAGTTCTACAGTCTCATCAAATTTTGCTGTTGCTGCTTTTTTAACTAATGCAATCGCATCGTTTGCTTCATATTGAACTGCGCGGTCGACTAATTTCGCAGCTTCATTATATTTTTTTCCGTGTTTCATTATATAATTACCTCCTGTGGTATTATGGCGGTGTGCATCTGCACTCCTCCCACTTCTTTTTTCTGCTACATAATGTCCTTATCAGA
>JAQVCT010000038.1 GCA_028689655.1 Lachnospiraceae bacterium | reverse complement strand
AAACACGAACAATAAGACCACCGGAATAACAAGGATTGCTCCATATGCCATAATACAGTTCCATTTCGTACCCCATTTACTCTGAAATTTAAAAATATTTGCAGTCAAGGGACGCATCTCCGGTTTCACATTGAAGGTCATAGAATAAGCAAGGTCATTCCATCCATTCAGGAAAGAAATAACAACAACGGTAATAACACCCGTTTTAATGGCCGGAATCATAATTGAAAGAAAGGAGCGAACCACTCCGCATCCATCAATCCTTGCCGCATCATCCAGTGAGGTTGGAATTCCCTTAAAATATGGCCGCAGTGTAACTACGATAAAAGGAATGGAACCTGAAGAAATTGCAATCGCAGGGCCGATATATGTACCAAGCAGTCCGATCTGGTTAAAAATCAAATACATCGGAGTCAGCATCAATGATGCAGGAAGCATCTGTGTCACCAGAAATGTAAGTAGAAATCCCTTACTTCCCGGTACCTTATACCGTCCCATTCCATATGCTGTCGGTACCCCGAAACCAATGGAAATAATCATAGATAAAAGTGCTATCATAATACTGTTCTTCAGCGATGCCAGAAAATCCTGATCCGAAAAATTCTTAATCCAGGGATCCACCGTAAATTTATGGGGGTAATAGGTAACCAGTTTTCCAAAGGATTCTCCATCTGTTTTAAAGGACATGGACACCAGCCAATATATTGGAAAAAGGAAACAAAACGCAATCAGAATTGAGAGGACACATTTTCCGAAATTTCTTCTTCCGCCTTTTGTTTTTAAGCTTGTTTCAATCTTTCCATTCATATTAATCATCCTCCTTTGAAATCAGTCTCAGATAGAATAATCCAATCACAAACAGACAGCAGAACAGAACAATAGCTGCCGCTGAACCTTTCGAAAATTCGTACTTGGTAAAGGACAATGTATAAGCATAAGTTCCCAGAACATCTGTAGAATTTAACGGTCCGCCGCTTGTCATAATAAACATTAAATCAAAGGCTTTAAATGTGTAGATAAATCCAAGCATCAGCACTGCAAGAATTGACGATTTCATCAAAGGCAGTGTAATATAAAAGAAACGCTGAAACTGATTCGCTCCATCCAGTGATGCACTTTCATAGACATCCTCTGAAATACCAGTAAGACCGGAAGTCAGGAGCAGCATGTTAAAAGGTATCCCAACCCAGCAGTTTACAGCGATAACAGCAATCATTGCTGTACTGCTGCTTACGAGCCACTCCACCGGCGCATTGATCAATCCGACTTTCATTAAAAGGTCATTGATGACACCTTCTGTTACACCAAACATGTTTTTTCCAAGCATAGCAGTAACCGACATTGGCATCATATATCCAATTAAAATCAGTCCACGGATTGGTCCTGCGAAAGTAAATTTCTGTGAAAAAAACAGGGCAAACAGGAAACCGATTGTAAATTGAATGACCAGACAGGAAATAGTAAAGACAAATGTATTTTTCAGTACAAGTAAAAAAGTTGGATCCTGAAACAACTCAGCATAGTTCTGAAATCCGATAAAAACTGAACCACCCTTTGCAAAATTCTTAACACTGGTATCTTTAAAGCTCAAGATAATATTATATATTAATGGATATCCGAGAATAATAATTACATATAGAAATCCTGGAAATATGAAACCATAACCCTCCAGTCTCTTTTTGGCAACGATTGACATTTTACTTTTCAAAGTCATACACCCCTTTCTTCTTTTTGGGAATATATAAAATACGTTTTTTTAAATACCTTACAGTTTAATTTAAAACGGGACTGCCACTTTACCTTGACAACTGGCTCGTCCCGTTACAAGTTATTCTGTTTATTCAACCGTTGCAATCGGTACTTCTTCAAGAATCGGGTTGACAACTAATGATGCATCTTTCATTGCCGCTTCTCCAGTCTTCTCTCCCAGAAGAGCTGCCTGCTCAGCAGTATAAATTGCTTCTGAGATCGTTGGCCATGATTCGTGAGGTCCCCTGGCAACTGCATAGTTCATCGCTTCATTAAATACAGCATATCTTTCATCCTCAGTCCAGAATGATTTCAATTCCGTTGCATCTGCACGTACCGGAAGCTTTCCTGCGATTTCACACCAATCAGCATTATTCTCTGCAGTCATCATATATTTTAAGAACTCAGCACATTCTTCCTTTGCATCACTTCCTGTACAAACACCAAAGTTCTCACCGCCGATAACAGATGCATCTGCTTTATCTTTTGGAAGAAGTGCATATTTATAATTGCAGTCTAATTCTACGTCACCGCTGTCAAACTGTGCAATCTGCCATGTTCCCGATTCAAGCATCGCTGCTTTACCTGCTGCAAATGCATTCAGTGCATCACCTTGTCCCCAGTTTACAACTTCTTTACTCATGAGACCTTCCTTTACCAGTTTTGAAAGGAAATCTAATGAATTTGCTGCTTCTGCTGAATCTAAAGTTGTCACATCTGCACCTGCAGAATACAGCCACGGAATATATTGGAAAGTTCCTTCTTCATTTCCAATTGCACACATTGCAAATCCAAATACAGAATCTGCTGCATTTGTTGTCTTCTGGCAAACCTCATAAAATTCGTCCCATGTAGTAGGTGGATTCTCGATGCCTGCTGCATTGAGAATGTCCATGTTACAGAGAAGTGCAAGACAGTTTGAGTTGTTTGGAAGTCCATGAAGTCTTCCTTCTGAATCCATACAACTGCTGAGCGGTCCGGAATAGAACTGATCCAAATCTCCCCAATCCTTGATCTCATCATCAATATCTTCAAATACACCAAGGGAAATATAAGATGCCATATCTGGGGAATCCACCATTCCAATATCCGGAAGTTCGCCGGAAACTGCTCCAATGGTATACTGCTTCATCAGTTCTTCTCTTGAAACATAGGTGCAGGTGATATGAATATCATCCTGAAGCTCATTATATTTCTCCGCAATTTTCTCAAGGGCTGTAGCTTCATGTTCAAAATAATGCCAGATACTGACTTCCTTAGTCTCTCCCTTCGTTTCGGTACTATCCTCGGTACTGCTTTCCTGGGATACATTGTTTCCGCATCCTGCAAGCATCCCGACTGTCATCATTCCCGCAACAGTAACCGCCAGTAACTTTTTCATTCTTCCTTTCATAAATCCTCCTTTTCTCTGTGAATCTTTTCAAATTCACAGGATACCTTTTTTGTATTTCTCTTGTAATTTATGGATTTATTATAAGCAAAATAAAAAAGCCTGGTAACTGCCATTCTTAACATACTGCACTAATTTTAAGATGTATTTTTAATATTTTTGTGCAATATTAATATTTTGTGCAATTTTGATATTATCTGTTTTCAAGGATGAATTCTCCCACACTCATTCCTGTCACTTCTTTGAAAATCCGGTTATAATATTTATCATCAGAAAAGCCTACCAGAAACGGAACCTCTTCTTTCTTTACGTCCCCATGACAATAGAGAGATTTTGCAATTGCAATTCTATAATTTCTTAAAAATTTCACAAAAGATTCTCCCACGTTTTTTGAAAAAAGGCTGGAGAAATACTCCGGGCTGATGCCAAGCTCCGCTGCCAAATCCTTTTGATTCAATGTTTCTTTATATTCCGCTTCAATTGTTTTCAATGCTTTGAGAACAATGGGGTGTGCATCCGGATACCGCTGTGCCAGCTTCATCGTACAAACCGGAGTTCTTTCCTTCTCCCTTATTGCTTCGAGAGCCTCTTCTATATCTTCCATAATCAATGGTTTTACCAGATACTGTTTCACTCCTAATGTAATCGCCTGACGGGCATAATTAAATTCCTCATAAGCACTGATAATGACAAATTTCGTATCCATACCCAACTTCCGCACTTCTTGGATCAGAGTCAGTCCATCCATAAAAGGCATTTTTACATCGGTAAAAACAGCATCCGGTTTCATGGTTTTAATCAATTCCAGCGCATCTCGTCCATTTGAAGCTTCTGCTATGATTTCATTTTCCTGTGAAATGGACTGGATTATATTTTTCAGTCCTCTCCTGGCCCGCTGCTCATCTTCCACAATAATTAATCGCATACAATTCCTCCCTCCGCTTTATCCTCCGCCTTTGAAAACGGCAAAAGAAACGTAAATTTTGTTCCCTTCCCCACCTGGGATTCCACATGAATCTGCACTTGAAATCCATAGAACAATCTCATCCGTGAAACTACATTCTGAATTCCAATTCCAATATCATCCATCTGTTTATTATTTTCACACTTCAGCATGTCTTGAATTCGCATCAATTTTTCTTCCGGGATTCCATATCCATTATCAGAAACAGATAATTCCAGAAAGCCTGCGTTGCTCTTAGCTGATATCTCCAGTAAACCTCCAACTTCCCGCCCTTCAAATCCATGAATGATTGCATTTTCCACAAAGGGCTGCAACATTAGCTTACAGCAAGGCCATTGATTGAATTCATCCGGAAACTGAATATCATAATCAAACACATCCTCAAATCTGGACTTCTGCAAATACAGATACTGGTATATCCAGGCTATTTCCTGATACATATAGACTGTCTGACACCTCTGATCAAATGTATATCGTAAAATGTTGGACAACTTTTTAATCAAGACCGAGACCTTGAAATTGCCCGCCTCCATCGCCTCATAATTAATAGTACCAAGGGTATTGCAAAGAAAGTGTGCATTAATCTGGGTTTCCAATGCTTCCCGTTCTGCCAGATGCTGCCGCTCTAAGGCAACCAGGGAAAGCTGATAATTTCGCTCTGCATCTTCCTCTCGCTGAATCAGTTTGTCCAGCATATCATTGTAACCTTTGGCTACCTGCCAGATCTCATGCTCCCCATGAATCGAAACATGTTTTCTCTTCTCGCCCGAACCGGTAATGAGCATGGCTTTTTTTATTTTGTTCAATGGATAATTGATCCTTTTAATAATCATAAAGAAGATGAATCCCAGTACCATCAGCAAAAGAATATATACGATGACACCCTGATAAAGAATATTTGAGACATTTTGATCCATCTCTGTCTTATTCAATGCAAGATGCAGCCTCCACCCCAGCTTATCCAGCGATTCCGATACAGTCATAATATTTCCGCTGGCAAGGTATTCACTCTCTGATTTACCTATAAAATCAACATTAGAGTGATAGATAATATTATTAAAGCTATCTGTGATATATCCTGTGACATAAGAAGAATTATTCTCCGAAAATCCATCAATTAAAGGCTCTAAAATATCCATTTGATAGGTAACACAAAGCATGGCATTCATTTTATCAAAGCTGCTCTCTCTTCCAATCAATGGGTAGAATATATGATACACTCTCTCATCTGAAGTTGGATGGATACTTGGATAAGCACTTACAATATATCTTGGAACCTGTTTTTTGTTTGCAGTATCATACACCATCTTGTACATGGTAGACAAAAATTTACGATCCGATATACTCCACATGGAAGTAGCACCACGCAGCATACGGTCATACTGATACGCCGTTCCATCCTCAGACACCAATGACAAATTCAAGACATTTCCCGACATACTGATCAGCGTGGAAAATTCTGTTTTCAAATGCAGTACATTTGAGGTAAGGTTCTCTTTATCTACGAACAATGCCTTTGCAAGATCATACACCTGATCGTTCACAGCAATTTGGGATCCCATCTCTATATACTCTGTCATGGCATACTCCATATTTTTCTGCATTGTCCCCACAACATTGGTCTCCATCAGCAAATTTTTTTCAAATAGGAACTCTGAATATTCCCTCCTGATGTAAAACTGATAGCAGATGGTAATCAACATCAATGAAATAAAAAAAATCAGCCCCACCTGCAGCCAGAGATGCTGTATGATATATTTTTCACCTTTTTTGATCCAATTCCCGTTCTTCTCATTTTCCTCTCTTTTCATTGGCAGTTCTCCATTCCCTCATTTTTCCAGGCACTTCGTTTCACATAGGTTAGGCGTTATGTCTTTGTACCAGGTCACTAGCACGACGGCTATCTTCTAATGATCCTTTATACATAAAACACATTTGCTTAGAAACCTGTATCGTTCAGATTCAGTCAACCCATGCAGAATAATTTTTCGAAGACAGTGCACTAGCTCCGTATCTGACATATGTTATCATCCGTTCTTTCATTTACATGTTTTTAAAAGTAAACTTACCTTTTCCTCTACCTTTCACTTCCTCAACAACTTCCATATCTTTTAGTTTTTTCATAATATTTTTTGCAGTAGATGCTGAGCATTCTAATATGCTCGCTATCTCTGGAGCACCAAATATCTGATTTTCTTCAACTTGCTCACATATTTTTATAATATTTTTCTTTGTTGGTTCATTGTAACTTTGCTTATCAATAGCCAGCTTTATTTTCCTAAAAGCTACCTTCTCGAACCCAATAGACAACTTTTCTTTTTCAATAGTCAGCTTTTCGCTCTCAATAGACAACTTTTCTGATGAATTGGTGCTTTTTTCAGAATTCTTATTATATATTATTGCTTGTAACATAAATGCATTTGTATAATAGACTGGATTTTTTAGTCCTGCAGATTCCAGTTCATTGCACATACGATTGACACCTTCGCCATATTCCTTAACAAAGTTATACGCTTTCAAAAATTCTGCAATTTTGGGATTTCTTGAAAAATGAGTAAAACGAATATTATCTGCTCGAACTAGTCCTGGTAATTTGCCTGGGCTTTCAACAACGATGTGATCATCAAACATCTTAATCTGAATATCCGTTCCCGTAATACTGTATGCACGATGTGTTACTGCATTGACAATTAATTCTTGTCTGACAAATTTAGGATATTCCTCTTCCGTGACAAATGTCCCTTCTTTTCCAAGATATGTTTTCTCTTTCACCTGCGTATCCAGATATGCAATTGAATCATTTATCATATCGAGAAGTGTGCCTTCAAATATTACATCCTTAATAACATTCATTTCCGTGCCAAACTTTTCCTCGGTACCTTCATAACGAATAAAACGTATTCTTGCACGCGGAAAAAAAATTTGTGGATTTTTTCCAAAAAGTAATATTGCTGCACAACTGACTTGCTCTTTCCCATTTTTCTCTTTTATAAATCCTTTATTTTCTTTCAAATATTCCAGCGGACTTTTACCATAACCTATTTTTACTGCATATCGTTTTACAAAATCAATATCAATATCATCTATACCTGCATCCGGAACTGCCTTATCTTCAAAATAACGCTCTCCTTTGTCATAATTAAGCTGTAATCGTTCTTCAAATGTTTGAAGTTTTGACTTATCCCCCACACGAAGAAACACTTCATCTAATTGATTTGCGTGAACCTGTGGGCTCGGATCTACGTGTATTACAAGCACATGGTTATTCCTATCCTTTTCATCAATGCATGGCACTTTTTCAATTTTAACCTTAATTGTGGGATTACAAAAATCAAAAGGTACGCGTAAAAGTTCATTCACTTTTGCTATTTCAAAGTCAACTCCCTCTATTCTACGTGTTTTGTCGGATATCCCAATGGCAATCATTCCTCCGTCAGCATTTGCAAATGCAACAAGCGTCTTTGCCAGCGCTTTGGGATCAATCATTATGCTTTTGCGATCAAATGTCTGATTTTCTTCTATGATCAGCAGTTCTTCAATTGTCAATATATCTACCTCCACTTTATGTAATCTACGTTACTATATTTTTCTCTTGCCTGTAAATAATATACCTGACTATAATTTGTTATCTGACACTTAATCAAATAATTTAAATAGAATTCATTCTATTTTATAATTCATATTTTAAACAAAATTATTATAAATATCGATTTATACTTATTATTTTTTTAATAATATAACCTTCTCTTACATCATTCCCGCCAGTACCACACTTGCCACGATTCCCGCCAACGTGGCGAGCAGTGCCCCCGGCAAGGTCCACCGGGTCTTAGTCACTTTGGCTGTCATAAAGTAGACGCTCATGGTGTAGAAAATGGTCTCCGTGCAGCTCATCATGATGGAGGCGATGAGACCGATTCTGGAATCTGTACCGTATTCCTTGAAAATATCCAGCACCAGCCCCGTTGCCGCGGAGGATGAGAACATCCTTATAAAGACCAGGGAGAATAATTCCGATGGAAAATGGAGGGGTTCTCCCACGATGCTGAATATTCCTGCCAGAAAGTCTAAAAAACCCGAGGCACGCAGAATTCCCACTGCCACCATCAGTCCTATTAACGTAGGCATGATCTGGATGACAATCTTTACTCCATCTGCTGCACCTCGGATAAAATCCTCGTATATATTCTTTTTTTGTGACAATCCTGTGGCTACAATATAAAATATGATAAATGGAATAATAATATTGGAAAGATTTGTTAAAAGATTCAGGTTCATCGCATATCCATAAGTACTCTTTTATGTAACTATATGATACCCGGAATCATATCATTCATGGAATTTTCAGGACGCTTCCAACCATATCCGAATCCACGGCACTTATCTCATTTTACAAGTATAGGGCTTTTCCATCCATGACGATTCCATTACATCTGAAAAACTTCCTTGATACTGTCGTAATGCAGGAAGACCCCTTCCTCCGCCAGTGCCTTGATCTCCTCCAGCGTTGCCAGTTTATAACCCAATGTCTCCGACTCCTGGAGATGTAACTCTGATTCATCGAAATCTTTCACAAATCGATAGATATCCACAAAGTAATTATCCCCTTCCCCTGGATTTTCTCTTTTATAGGAGAACAGATAACCGCCTTCCCAGTCAGACACATCCAGACCCGTCTCCTCCCGGACTTCCCGGAGAACCGCCTCCCTGGAATCCTCGCCAGCCATTACACCGCCGCCGGATACTTCCCACCAGCCCGGTGCCCACGCCTTTGTCATGACACGCTGAGTAATGAGAAATCTCCCATCTTTTCGGGCAATCACACCCAGTACAGTGAGGTGATATTCCCCATCCTGTAAGCACCAGTCATTTCTCTTCATCGTACGTCCTGTTTTCTCTTTGTTTGCATCGTAAATATCCCAATATTCCATTTGTCTATTGCACCTTTCCTGTCGTCATTGATTCTCGTACTGCATTCAGGCGATCCACGATCTCCTGCACTTTTTCATTGGACCTCTTCACCAAAGCTTTTCAATGCGTGAAGGGGTATGTATTTGTCAGGCTCATCCTTGTGACCATCGCCTACTTTACTATATTTTTTACCCTCAGCTTCGCGATCTCCACATCAAATGGCTTGATGATAACATCTTTCGCACCCATGGATAATGCCTTCTCCTCATAGGATGCCTCCGCTGTTGCCACGATCACCGGTATCTCACTGAAAATACTTCTTTCCTTCACATAATTCAATACCTGGTATCCGTCCATGCCCGGCATCTCGATATCCAGGATCATTACCGCGATCTCTTCCCTGTATTGACTCAGCACGCTCAAGGTCTCCGTACCATCGCAGGCTTCTATGATATGATATTCATCCTGGAAGATCCCTCTCAGAATTTCTCTGTCAGCCTCACAGTCATCTGCAACGATCATTATCTCTTTACCCTTCTGCCTGCAGGTATTACTCTGCATGATCTGTAAGACATATCTGCCTTTTCCAAAAGATTTCGCCTCATAGAGAGCATCATCTGCCATTTGAAATACTTTCTCAAAAGAGACATGATCCTTTGACAGAATAACGATTCCCAAACTGATACTCATAGGTATGGGCAATAAACTTTTCATCTCTTTCCGGATGTCATCCTGCAGTTGGCTGCACTTTTTCTCCAATATCTCATAATTGTCAATATTCCTCGCGAGAACCATAAATTCATCCCCGCCAATTCGTCCTATAATGTCCGTAGCACGAAAATGATGTGTGAGCAGCATTCCCATCTTTTCCAGAACATCATCCCCTACCTGGTGTCCGAACTCATCGTTGATCTTCTTGAAATTGTCAATATCCATGATGATCAATCCGCACCCTACAGATGTTTCCCTGTGTTTTAGATATTCCATAATGTTGTTTTCACAGGACATCTTATTCAAGACTCCTGTCAATGCATCAATGGTGCTCAATTGCTTGTATTTTAATTTTAGATTTTTATCTTCTATACGAATTCTCATGACTACGATACCCGTCACCAGCGAAAATAAGAATGCAACAATCGCATTAAATATATCCGAACTTGCGATGACACCCTGTTTTCTACGCATTACCATCACGATGAACACAATCACCGCCATCAACTGAATCGGATATATTTCCCGCATACGAAATACGAATAATATAGGAATAATCACCATGATCAGTCCAAAGAATGAACTGGGTCCGCCGGGAGTGATCAGGACATCTATCACGATAATAAAGCTATATAGGACTACACAGAAAAGGATACACATTCTTTGCGTCAGTACATAATTTTTGATATCTTTTTTCCTGCAGACATATGCGAAAATATAAAATAGGAACATCGCCGGCAAGAATAACACATATATCTCACTGATTTTCCAGCTCTGAAATATGAAGGGCGTCATAAATGAGATGACTAACATCAAACCCATGGCTGTCAGACTGATCCATTGCAACACATATAAATTAGTTTCAATATTTTCATTTGTGGAATTATTATAAAGAACAGTTTTCTCTTCTTCGTAACGATTCAAAAACGTAACTATCTTATGTATTATTTTCATAATTCTACCTCAAGTTCGATTTTTATGGGATAGCTTCATACACTGCCTGCAAAAAACGATTCCTGCCAATGTGCTAATAAGTGTTGCGATCAATCCCGGTGCGATGATAGCTGCAGGGTTGACGCTTCCATATTGGCTTCTGTATGCAATAATGTTCACTGGAATCAACTGTAGGGAAGAGATGTTAATTACCAAAAAGGTGCACATTTCATCGCTTGCTATATGTATTTTATTTTCCATTCTGGTTATTCTGCCCCGTTCTTCTTCCAGATCTGACAAAGCTTTCATTGCCTCCAGACCCGCCGGGGTCGCTGCCCACCCTAATCCCAATAGGTTGGCAACCATATTCGTAGCAATGTATTCTCTGGATCTATGTGCTTTCGGAATCCTGGGAAACATCATGTCAATAAACGGGGATATCACTTTTGTGAGGACTCTGATCAGTCCCGCACTTCTCGCTATCTCCATAAGTCCTACCCACAGACTCGTCACACCTAACATGGTGATACACAGAGATACCGCATCCTTTGCTGAGTCTATAGCTGCATTGGTAACTGCGTCCATTGTTCCTGTCAAGGCGGCATATATGATACCAATCAATATCATACCTGCCCATATCATATTCATCATAATCTATACTCCTACACGTTTATGATATATGATATGTGGATTTCGAATAATCATACTCTCTGTATACAAAGAATTTGTTTTCATTATAAAGAAATTTAATCCTTTTTACAAGTTCCATGTCATATATTGTCATTATTGTGTGCGATTCTACTGATCTTATGGAATGATTTTTATGCGCCTGAATCGATTCCCGAAAATAATGATTTACAGATATTCTTTTAAAACTTATAATTATTTACATAGCGATGTTTCTACCAAGGAGGACTATCATGAATTCTTATATTGAAAGACTTAAAAATGTTTCCGTCCGTAAACGTATTGCCTCAGTGGCGATCATTGCCGTTGTATTTCTATTTATTCAGTTCCTTGTCTCCATTTTTACCCAGAGCATTATTATCAGTGCTGTTATTTTCCTGCTGGCACTTATCATTGGCAATCGATATGCAGTGGCTGTCACCCGATCTATCGTCCAGGAAATACAATCTGTGGAGGCAATCATGGAAGAAGTCGCCAACGGTAATTTGTCAGTACAGATTAAAAAAGATTCCATTACAGAAGATGAATTTGGTCAGTTGCTCACCTGTATTGAAAAGACCATCTCCGAATTAAACAGATATGACGCTTATATCACTGATATTACTGATAATCTTGATCGTCTGGCGGATGGCAAGATGCAGTTAGATCTCTCCCGCTCCTACACCGGTCAGTTCAGTAAGGTAAAAGACGGACTGTCACAGATCTCCTCTTCCTGGAATGATACCTTATCAAAGATCAGTTCCTCCTCCGATCTGGTGACAAATGAGGCAGACAATATGTATCAGTCAGCACTTCATCTGGCAGACGGAACCGCGGACCAGTCCAGTGCCATCGAGCAACTCACTGCATCCATTCAGGAAATTACCAATCAGGTATCCAATAATGCCACAGGTGCCTTAGATGCCCGCAATAAAGTGGAATCCATGAGTGACACCGTCAATGAGAATAACGATAAGATGAAGGAACTGTTACAGGCAATGGAAGATATCAAGGTATCCTCCAACGAGATCATACATATCACACAGACCATTGAAAATATTGCTACTCAGACCAATTTGCTTTCTCTCAATGCCTCCATCGAGGCAGCACGTGCCGGTGAGATGGGCAAGGGCTTTGCCGTGGTAGCCGGAGAGATCGGCAATCTTGCGAACCAGAGTGTGGAAGCTGTGAAGATGACTTCCGCCCTCATCGACAATACCATCAAAGCTGTGGAAAAAGGTGCCGACATCGCAGACACCACCGCACAGGCTTCCAACGATCTGGCAGATGTCGCCATCGATATCACCGAGATCATGGATACCATCAGTGAGGGTTCCCAACAGCAGAGTGACTTGCTACAACAGTTCTCCTCCGCAGTGGATCAGATCGCCACTGTGGTAAGCCGCAACACCGCCGCCGCTACGGAAAGCACTGGTATCTCTGAGAAATTAAAAGTGGAAGCCAGTGATCTCAAGGAATTGATTCATCAGTTCGACCTCTACTAGAGAACGAAGTGTCTTCGACACTCTTATGTTACCACTACTTTAATGACACTTTGGGCGGATCTTAGCAGTATCATTTATGATGCTGCCAATAGGAAATTTCGAAGGAATTTCCTATTAAACATCAAAAAAGTGCCAGATAGTTTTTCTATCCGGCACTTTTTTAATATCCGTTATAATATTTTTACCATTCGATAACGTCTGCACCCCAGGTGAGTCCGCCACCAAATCCGGAGATAACGATCTTGTCACCTCTTTGGAGAAGTCCTTTTTTATTTACTTCATCCAGCAGGATCGGAACACTTGCTGCCGAGATATTTCCGTAGTGATCCAGGCTGATGGGGAATTTGTCCTCAGATACCTTCAATCTCTTAGCTACAGACTGTATGATTCTGATATTTGCCTGATGAAGAATAAAATATTTGACGTCTTCTGTGGTGAGGTTCGCCTGGTCTAACACCTGGTGAATACATTCGGGAACCTTAGTCACCGCAAATTTATATACTTCCTGACCATTCATACTGGTATAATGCAATTGTCTGTCACTCTGCACCAGTGGATTATGGTTATCTCTATCCTGGCAGGCAAGGGACATCCCTTTCGTGCCATCCGCACCCTGTACCAGTCCCAGGATTCCTGTGTCTGCACTTTGAACAATCGCTGCTCCTGCGCCATCTCCAAAGAGTACACAGGTTCCTCTGTCGTCCCAGTCCATGATTTTTGACAAGGTCTCCGCCCCAATAATCAATGCCGTCCTGCAAATACCTGCCTGGATGTACATGTGGGCTGTATTCAATGCCACGATAAATCCTGTACATGCTGCATTCACATCAAATGCCATGGCATGTACCGCACCGATGGCTGCCTGCACTTCACATGCCGTGCTGGGTGTTACATAATCCCCTGTCAAAGTACCAACAATGATAAGATCGATATCTTCAGGCTGTATTCCCGCATCCTTTATGGCTTCCTGTGCAGCATAAACAGACATACTGGCGGTGTTCTCGGTCTTTACCAGCCTGCGCTCTTTGATTCCCGTTCTACTGCTGATCCATTCATCGGATGTATCCATAATCTTAGATAAATCGTCATTTGTCACCACAGTTTCCGGCAGGCAACGGCCTGTTCCTATCACTCTTGTTCTCATCTATGTCTCCATTCTGCCATGATATGATACACTGGCATTTCGTTCTATTATTTCTCATTTTTATTTCTGATTTTTATTTCTGATTTTTATTTCTGATTTAAATTTCTTTTTTATACTTCTTATTTAAACTTCTTTTTTATATTTCTTATCTACATTTCTTTTTTATATTTCTCATTTATATTTCTCATTTATATTTCTCATTTATATTTCTTTTTTTTTACTTCTTTTTACGATAGTCCTCTCCTGCTCGTGATCAGTCCCGAAATTCATCCATGATCTCTTTTACAGTCTCTATCTTCGTGGCACGGTACGCATTGGTCCCGCAGAACAAAAGTCCATTATCCACATCCCCATCTGCTGCATTGGACAACGCATCTGTGATGCAGTATGGCGTTTCCGCGGGTTTACAGCTAATGATACAATTATGGCATCTCTTAGGTGGAATCCGCTGTTCCTTTACTTTTTTCATAAAAGGATTTAAAATAGCTCGTCCGGGCATTCCCACAGGACTCTGCACGATGATGATATCTTCCTCTTTGGCATCGATATAGGACTGTTTATATGCATCGCTGGCATCACATTCCTTGGTGGTGACAAATCTGGTTGCCATCTGTACGCCTGCTGCCCCCAGAGACATGGCATGCTCCATGTCCGCTCTGGTATAGATACCTCCTGCCACTATCACAGGAATCTCTTTCTCCTGAACTTTTCCGTACTCTTTTACCTTTGTGATAATATTCTTGATCTCTGTATCGTAATCCAGATCATCCATATGATCTAACTGTTCTCTGGAAAAGCCCAGATGCCCTCCCGCTTTAGGTCCTTCTATCACCACCATGTCTGGAAGTTTGTTAAATTTTTTGAGCCAGTATTTACAGATGACATCCGCCGATTTAACAGAAGATACAATAGGAGCAAGCTTGGTCTTTGCATTTTCTGCCACTTTGGGTAACGTCATAGGCAGTCCTGCACCGGATACGATCATATCCACCCCTGCATCGATGGCCGCCTTCACATAACGATCATAGAATTGAGTCGCCACCATAATATTCACAGCGATGATGCCGCCCTTTGCGATCTCTCTTGCCTTTTGAATCTCCTCTTTGATTACTTTAAGGTTCGTCTCTATAGGATGCCTATCAAAGTCAGGATCTCTAAAGCCTATCTGAGCAGTAGATATCGTTCCGATACCGCCTTCAGCTGCCACAGCACCTGCAAGTCCGGACAAACTGATTGCAACACCCATGCCTCCCTGTACCACTGGCACACGTGCCACCAAATCACCGATTATCAATTCTCTACTCTTCATGCCTTTCCCTTCTTTCTTAAAACAAAGTACCTTTTATGGCTGTGTTATTGATGTATTCAATACCTTGCTTTTGACATTATTTACTGCTTTCTTGCTTTTACTGTTCCTTTGTGCGTTGCATCTCTATATTCTTCTATATTTCCGTTCTCACTGACGGTTTATTTATCCGCTGCACCAATGGCAAAGGTAAGTTCTGCCTGTGCCACCAGCTTGTCGCCTACATATGCTTTTCCATTGCCCACACCAATCGGTCCTTTTACCTTCACAATCTGCGTTTCCAGACGAAGAACATCTCCCGGTAATACTTTCCCTTTAAATTTGGCATTATTGATTGCCGCAAAAAAAGCAAGCTTTCCCTTATTCTCGTCCTTTGCCAGGATTGCCACTGCTCCCACCTGTGCCAGGGCTTCGATGATGAGTACGCCAGGCATTACCGGTTCTCCCGGAAAATGTCCTGCAAAAAATGGTTCATTATATGTAACACATTTTTTACCAACAGCACGTACACCCACTTCCATCTCTTCGATGGTATCGATCAGGAGAAATGGCTGTCTGTGAGGAATGATTTCCATAATTTGTTTTGTATTCAATAAAGACATCCTGATACCTCCTTATTCACTCCATTTCTTCACAGCAAGTGTTCCGTTATGTCCGCCAAAACCTAATGAGTTGGACAGGGCATACGTAAAGTCTGTTTTCACTGCTTCTTTACAGTAGTCCAGATCACATTCTTCATCAGGAACCTGATATCCCACTGTGGCATGAATATAGCCTTCCTGTAATTCTTTTACACAAGTAACGAACTCAATAGCACCTGCTCCACCCAGAAGATGCCCTACCATGGATTTGGTAGAATTGATCTTCAGATTCTTGGCGTGATCGCCAAATGCAAGCTTGATTGCTCTGGTCTCAAATAAATCATTGTGGTGCGTGCTGGTACCATGTGCATTGATGTAAGCCACATCTTCTGGTGTAATTCCCGCATCTTTCATGGCATACTCCATCGCTTTGGCTGCACCGGCTCCATCCTCTGCCGGAGACGTAATGTGATATGCATCTGCTGCACAGCCATATCCTACCAGTTCCGCATAGATTTTTGCACCACGAGCTTTTGCGTGTTCCAACTCCTCCAGTACTACCACTGCAGAACCCTCACCCATGACAAATCCACTTCTCTCTTTATCAAAAGGAATAGAACATCTCTTAGGATCTTCTGAGGAAGTAAGTGCTGTCAGAGCACAGAAACCTGCGATACCGATTGGTGTGATGCTGCTCTCTGTACCACCGGCTACCATGACTTCCGCATCGCCGTACTGGATCGTTCTATAAGCTTCACCGATGGAGTTTGCGCCTGTAGTACAAGCTGTGACCACGTTGATATTTTTTCCCTTTAAGCCGAACTGAATGGATACATTACCTGCTGCCATATTGCAGATCATCATTGGTACCAGTAATGGATTTACTCTGTTCGGTCCCTTTTCCAGGAGACGTGTATGCTCTCTCTCCATCGCCTGAAGGGAACCGATTCCGGACCCAACAGATACACCCACTCTGTAGGGATCTTCTTTTGCCATATCCAGACCGGAATCTTCCAGGGCTTCTTTCGTGGCTGCCACTGCATACTGTGAGAAAAGTTCCATTCTCTTTGCAGCCTTTGGCTCCATATAATTTTTTCCATCAAAGTCTTTTACTTCTGCTGCAATTTTACATTTATATTCACTTGCATCAAATTTTGTAATTGGACCAAAGCCAACCTTTTCTTCCTTTACACCATTCCAGAATTCATCTACGCTTAATCCGATTGGTGTGATAGCTCCCATTCCTGTTACTACTACTCTTCTGCTCATAATTTTCTCACTTTCTTTTTTATATTCTACTCGTATCATTCACGGCAGTAATGTTTTTCTCATATCCTTGTGAAAACTCATTGTTTTCACATGTGTAATCCGCCATCTATGGAGAGTACTTGTCCTGTGATGTAGGATGCTTTGTCGCTGGCGAGGAATGCCACTGCTTCTGCCACGTCAATTGCCTCCCCCACACGTTTCAGCGGAATTGCATTGGTGGTGGCCTCCTTGGCTTCGTCTGTCATCGCCTGGGTCATATCCGTGGCGATGAATCCTGGGGCTACGGCGTTTACTGTAATATTTCTGCTTGCCAGTTCTCTGGCCACGCTCTTGGTCAGTCCGATCACGCCGGCTTTGGATGCTGCGTAATTCGCCTGTCCGCCATTTCCCATGATGCCTGTTACAGATGACAGATTGATGATTCTGCCTGCTCTCTGTTTCAGAAACTGACGATACAAAATCTTTATAGTGTTGAATGTTCCCTTGAGGTTGGTATCGATCACTGCACTGAAATCATCCTCGGACATTCTCATCACCAGATTATCCTTTGTAATACCTGCGTTATTTACCAGGATATCGATATGTCCATATGCACTCACTAATGCTGCGATCTTCTCATTGGTGTCCGCAAAGTCACTGACGGAGAACTGTACTGCCTTTGCTTTCCCACCATTTTCCTGAATCTCCTCTACCACTGCCTCTGCTTTTTCTTTTGATCCATTATAATTTACGATTACATCTGCACCATATCCTGCCAATGTGAGGGCAATCTGTCTGCCAATTCCTCTGCCCGCGCCTGTGACCAGTGCCACTTTTCCTGTCAACATCTATCTATCCTCCTGTATGGTCTAAGCCAGTGCTTCCACTACCTTCTCGATATCTTCATATTTTTCTACATTTAAGGTCTGCACATCACGATTGATCTTTCTCATAAAGCCTGAAAGTGTCTTTCCCGGTCCGATCTCAATGAATGTTGTCACACCGTCCGCGATGAGTCTCTCGATGGTCTGCTGCCATCTCACAGAGGAAGATACCTGCTGTTGTAATAATGGTTTTACATCCTCTTTATTTTTTACATAATCTGCTGTCACGTTTGCTACATATGGAATCTCGATGTCATGGATAGTGATCTGATCTAATTCCTTTGCAAGCTTCTCCCCTGCGCCGGTTAACATCTGTGAATGGAAAGGTCCGCTTACTTTAAGAGGGATACATCTCTTTGCGCCTGCTTCTGTGAGTTTTTCTACCGCTGCCTTTGTGGCTGCTTCCTCCCCTGTGATAACGATCTGACCCGGGCAGTTATAATTTGCGATGGATACAGTTCCATCCACTTCTTCACATACTTTCTCGATGAGTGCTGTGTCTGTTCCGATAATTGCCACCATCGCGCCACCGTTCGGTACCGCTTCCTGCATATACATACCACGTTTTCTCACAATCCTGAAAGCATCTTCAACGCTGCATACATGACTTGCCACCAAAGCACCATATTCTCCAAGACTCAAGCCTGCTGTCACATCCGGTCTGATTCCTTTTTCCTCCAATGCCGTGAACATCGCTACCTCTGTAGCCAGCATTGCGATCTGTGTATATTCTGTAATGTTGATCTGGTCATTCTCCTCAAAACAGAGCTTTTCCACATCTAATCCTGATGCCTTTGATGCAATCTCATATACCTCTTTACATTTTTCATTTTGATCATAAAAATCTTTACCCATTCCAATATACTGTGCTCCCTGTCCCGGGAACATAAACGCGATTTTACCCATTTGTCTTCTCCTTTACTGCTTTCATTTCTATGCTTATATGTGTTTATATATCTTTATATATATCTATTTATATTTCTTTATATCTATATTTTTTTCTGTGTCTATATTTATATCTATCATTTGTATCTGTTTTTATATGTATCTATTTTATATGTATTTGTATTCCTGTTTTACTTTTTTCTTTCTCTAAATTCTATTTTATATATGTCTCTCTTTATATCCTTGTAACAATTTTGATCTTAAATCTTCGGACATTAGTTTGAATTTCAAAGTATTGAATTAAAAAAAGGGAATTATTTCATTCATTATGAATCATATCAGACAGTCGAAGATCTGACTTTGTCCGATATGATTCTTTTCTCTGAAATAATTCTTTTTTTAGAAAATTATGCTTCGATTCCTTTTGCTTTTAAATACTCAATAACAGCGCCAACGCTCTTGATGTTCTCCAGATCTTCCTGGGGAATTTCGATTCCATAGCTATCTTCCAAAGCCATAACTACTTCAAATAAGTCTAAAGAGTCAGCCCCTAAATCTTCTTTAAATCTTGTATCTTCGTTGATGGTAGCTGCATCAATGCTTAACTGCTCTGCAATAACTTCTTTTACTTTTTCTAACATTTGTGTAATCTCCTTTTTCTAACTCTAAATAGTTTGACATTCAAAGTATATTATCTTGTCCACTTTTTGTCAACTGTTTTTCAAAAGATATTGGTAAACCTCTCTTTTTGAGATTCCTCTGTCTTTTGCCACCTGTTTCATGGCTTCCTTGTGTTCCATGGCTTGTGCCGGATCATTTTCATAATATTCCATGTGCTGTTCTATGGACATTTCCTGCCAACTATTTATGGTTTCTTGTTTTCTATCACTAAGGCTTTTGCCCTGGATGACTAATACATATTCCCCTCTGGGGTCTTCCTTTTCGTATTTTTCCAGCGCCTCCTCGAAGGTGGTGGGCAATACGGTCTCAAATTTCTTGGTCAATTCCCTGCAAATGGTCAGCTTTCGATTTCCCAATGTCTGGTACAGATCCTGGAGCGTGCGTACCAGATGATGCGGTGCTTCATATACGATCATTGTTCTGGACTCATCGATGAGATCCTCCAGAACTTCTTTTTTCTCTTTTTTGTCCGACGGTAAGAAACCTTCAAAGCAAAATCTTCGGGTGCTCAATCCCGACAATGTCAAGGCGGTAATACAAGCCGCCGGACCTGGCAATGATGTCACATCAATTCCAGACTCCTGACACTTTCTCACCAGTACTTCTCCCGGGTCCGAGATGGCGGGCGTGCCTGCATCAGTAATCAGTGCAATATTCCTCCCTGCCTCCATCTGTCGGATAAGTTCCTCCGCCTTCTCTACCTTATTATACTCATGGTAGCTGGTCATGGGAACTTTTATATCAAAATGGTTCAATAATTTTATACTGTTTCTCGTATCTTCCGCTGCGATGACATCCACACTTTGCAGTGTTTCCAGTACTCTGGCTGTCATATCCCCAAGGTTTCCAATGGGTGTCGCGCACAGATATAATTTTCCTGCCATGCCGCAATCCTGCTTTCTATTATCTTATAATTAATATCCATAGATATCATAAATCTCATCTGTATACACATTTGGTTCCTTATATACGATGAGTGGTTTCTCCACCGTAAGTCTCGATCTACCGCCTCTATTAGCTTCCATGAGAACCATATTGGGTTCTTTGTCAATATAGGGATACACCAACTGCATTCTCTTAGGTTCTATCCTATAGCGAACCAGAGTCTCTATGATCTCAGCCAGCCGGAAGGGTCTGTGCACCAGGAAAAACTTTCCTCCCGGTCTCAATATCTTCGCCGTCTCCCGCACCACATCCTCAAAAGTACACAATACTTCATGTCTTGCGATGGTCTTCGGTGCATCGCTGTTCTGTAGTCCATGCTGCCCTATCATGTAGGGGGGATTGCAGGTGACCACATCATAGGAGGACGCTCCAAATATTTGGGATGCATTTTTGATATCACCCTCCACAATATCGATCTTATCCTGCAACTGATTCAATGCCACGCTTCTTCTTGCCATATCAGCGCTTTCTTCCTGGATTTCCAGTCCTGTCAAATGACTTGCCTCTGTCTTAGCCTCCAGTAATATGGGAATGATTCCCGTTCCGGTTCCCATATCCAGTACAGTGCTGCCCTTTTTCACTTTCGCGAACCCTGACAACAGAACCGCATCCATCCCAAAACAGAATTTCTCCTGATTCTGGATGATCTTATAACCATTTCTCTGCAATTCATCAATTCGCTCATGATCTTTCAGGTTAGTTGTCATCAAGCTTTGACTTTCCTTCCTTTTTCTCCAGCTTCTCCAATTCATGCAATTCTTTCAGTTCCTTTTCAGCCGCAGCGTCCAGTTTTTCTTTTTTCTGCTTCCGCTTGAATTTCAACTGCTCTACTTTATATTCCTGTATCTCTTTTTCATCGTCCTTATTGATGATGACTTTTACTAACTGTCGCAGTACATTTACACTCTGCACTTCGCCTTTTTGCCCGTCATCTGTGGTCACAAAATCTCCCACCAGCGGTAATTTTCTGTTGAGATCTTCATAGGTCTCTTCCTCGTGTTTCAGGCAGCACATCAATCTTCCGCAGACACCTGAGATCTTCGTGGGATTCAGGGATAGATTCTGCTCCTTCGCCATCTTGATGGAAACAGGTACGAACTCTGATAAATGTGTATGACAGCATAAGGGTCTTCCACAGATACCGATTCCTCCCCTGATCTTCGTCTCATCTCTCACACCGATCTGACGAAGTTCGATTCTGGTCTTAAATACTGCTGCCAGATCTTTTACCAGTTCCCGGAAGTCAATTCTTCCATCCGCGGTAAAATAGAATAATACTTTATTATTATCAAAGGTATATTCCGCATCAATCAGCTTCATTTCCAGTTTATGCTTCTGTATTTTTTCCAGACAGATCTTAAAAGCTTCCTTTTCCTTCGTCTTGTTTGCCGCTTCCTGCTCGTCATCCCTGGTGCTGGCGATTCGGAGTACGGGTTTTAATGGCTGTACTACTTTATCATCCGGCACTTCCTTCATATCCCCCACAACAGTACCGTATTCCACACCTCTTGCTGTCTCTACGATGACATGTGCGCCTCTTTTGATATGAAATTTCACTGGATCAAAATAATATATTTTTCCGGCAGTTCTAAATCTTACGCCTATCACTTTTATCATGGTTAATTCTCCTTTATGGTCAATAACAGCATCTCTAATGTCAGATCAAAATTAACATTAGCGTTGAGTCTGCTCTTTGCTTTTTCCAAAGCCCGGATAATGATCTCAATCCCCTCATAAGCGCTCTTATCGGCTACTTTTCTAATATACTGTATTTCCTCCTTAAAAATCAAGTGATTCACGTCATTTGTGGCTTTAAACAGCAAAACATCACGATACCAGATGGAAATAATATCCAGATAATCGTTTACTTCCAGTTTGTATTCACCGATCTTTTTAATCGCAGCAATCACTTCACTGATCTCCATATCATCGATATATTTCATCAGTGTTATCATCTCATCCTTAATATGGTCAAAGTCCTCACTGGATGCCAGAATTTTCGCTTTTCCCAGATTTCCTCTGGCAAAGGCGACACACACATCCGCCTTGTAATCCGGTATTTCGTAAGTATC
>JAQVCT010000037.1 GCA_028689655.1 Lachnospiraceae bacterium | reverse complement strand
GAGGCAACCATGTTTATAAACTAAGTATAAGAGATAATTCAGAAAGATTAAATTCCACTTTTGGACAGAAGAATATTTGTAAGATTAAATTCCATATAAGGGTGGAATTTAGTTTTGCAATTGAGGTCCTTTTTTAGGGATATGAATCATTTTTAAAAACATATTGTATGAATCCACTGTTCTATGTTAAAATGTAGGGAGTTATAACAGAGAGGAATTTTAAAAATGTCAGTAAATCAGAATGACAAAAATAGTAGCCGTGAACGAACGGACAGAGTAAGGCGATTAAAAAAGCTGATTCTGATTTTGGCAGCAGTTATCATTGTGATTCCCATTATTTTATGTGTGATTCTTTTTTGTAAATTTCAAAGCCTGGAAGATCAGATCCACCAATTGCAGGAATCGAAAGTCGTAAAAGAGGAGCAGGAAAGAAAAGAATCAGCCAAGGTGACTTCACAGCCTTCACTGAGCAGTAATCTATTGCAGGTGCATGGGGACGGCAGTGAGACAGAACGGCAGGATTATGAAAAGGACACCAGAAGAAAGGTCTATCTTACCTTTGATGATGGTCCAAGTGCAAATACGGCAGAGATCTTGGATATTCTGAAAGAATATCATGTGAAAGCGACCTTTTTTGTAGTTGGTAAGACGGATCAGGCCTCCATTGATAATTACAGGAGAATCGTGAAGGAAGGTCATACATTAGGTATGCATTCCTACAGCCACAAATATAATGAAATATACGCATCAAAACAGGCATATATTGATGATTTGACAAAGTTGAAGGATTATCTGTATGAAGTCACGGGGGTTACTCCCAGGTATGTTCGATTTCCAGGTGGCAGCAGCAACCAGGTCAGCAATGTGGATATGCGGGAGCTGATCGATTATCTGGACGAGAATGATATCATCTATTTTGACTGGAATATTTCCAGCGGTGATACAGATGCCTCAAAAGTCGGCGTGAACAGAATCGTAAATAACTGTATGAAAAAGCTTGAAGACTTTAGCGATGAAGCGATGATTTTACTACATGATGCAAATGATAAGGGAACCACGGTGGAAGCACTTCCTATTATGATCGAGCAGATACAGGACATGGATGATACCGTCCTGCTCCCCATTTCGGAGGACACGATTCCCATACGGCATGTTCGTAAATAGATAATAAATGATAGAAATATCATACAAATGAAAATAATGGAGGAATTGAAATGGGTTTTTTTCAAGATTTAAAGGAAGACTTATCGCAGGCAGTGACAGAACTGATGGATGATGATACCACACAGAAAACAGCGCAAGAGAAAACAGCGCAGGTGGATGAGATGATGCCTGTAGAGCAATTACCGGAGGATGCCACAGAAGAGGTTACTGAAGATTCAGTGGAAGAGACACTGGATGAAGAGGTAAAAGAGGCATTGGACGAAGATATTCTTGAGGAGGACTCCAAGACAGAAGCTCTGGCGGAAGCACCTGAGGAAGTGGAAGAAACAGTCAATGCGGTCGTCATGGATCATGAGTCCGAAGCACTCATGAAGGATATGCTGAAAGAAATGGAAGTTATAAAAGAAAAACATGCAAAGGTGGAGAAAACAATGCCAGAAGAATATACAGATGAAGAAATTGATGAAACAGCAGTAGTAACACAGGGAATGATCATTAAGGGAGATGTCTCTTCCAAGGGATCTATGGAAGTGATCGGAAGCATCGAGGGTAACATCGATCTGCTGGGTAAATTAAATGTTACAGGAGCAATCAAGGGTAATTCCAAAGCAGCGGAGATCTTTGCAGATGCAGCCAAAATCGTCGGAGAGGTAAATGCAAAGAGGACCGTTAAGATAGGTGCAAGCAGTGTTATTATAGGAAATATTCAGGCAACTTCCGCCGTGATCGCAGGTGCTGTAAAAGGTGATATCGATGTACAGGGTCCAGTCGTATTAGATACCTCTGCAATCGTTATGGGCAATATCAAGTCCAAATCAGTGCAGATCAACAATGGAGCAGTAATCGAAGGCATGTGTTCACAGTGTTATGCAGATGTGAATCCAATAAACTTTTTTGATGAATTTAAGTAAAAAAGGTGGAGAATATGAAGAGAATACTATTAAAATTAAGCGGTGAAGCCCTTGCGGGACCGAAGAAAACAGGGTTCGATGAAGGGACAGTCCGCAAAGTTGCAGTACAGGTAAAACAATTGGTGGATGCAGGAACCGAAGTGGGAATCGTAATCGGTGGTGGCAACTTCTGGAGAGGCCGTACCAGCGAGAATATAGATCGTACCAAGGCAGACCAGATCGGTATGCTGGCCACTATCATGAACTGTATCTATGTATCTGAGATTTTCCGTGCCACAGGTATGATGACTAATGTATTGACCCCCTTCGAGTGTGGTTCTTTTACAAAACTGTTTTCTAAAGACAGAGCAAATAAATATTTTGCAAAAGGTATGGTAGTCTTTTTTGCAGGTGGCACAGGGCATCCATATTTTTCCACGGACACAGGTGTGGTGTTGAGAGCAATTGAGGTGGAGGCAGATGTCATATTGCTTGCAAAAGCGGTAGATGGTGTATATAATGATGATCCGAGAAGGAATCCAAATGCTGTAAAATATGATGAGGTAAGTATCGACGAAGTGATAGAGAAGAATCTTCAGGTAGTGGATATGACAGCCTCTATTCTGGCACGTGATAATAAAATGCCCATGTGGGTGTTTGGATTGAATGAAGAAAATAGCATTGTCAATACCGTTAAGGGAAATTTTAACGGAACAAAAGTTACTGTTTAATTACGAATTAATTTAAAAATAATGGAGGAATAAAAATGGACGCGAGATTAGAAGTGTATTCAGACAAAATGAATAAAGCATACGATCATTTGGCAGCAGATTATCAGACTATCAGAGCAGGTCGTGCCAATCCGCATTTATTGGATAAACTGAAAGTAGATTATTATGGAACACCAACACCAATACAGCAGGTGGGAAATATTACTGTTCCCGAAGCACGTATTATCCAGATCGCACCTTGGGAAAAAAGTCTGATCAAAGAAATCGAAAAAGCAATCCTTTCCTCTGATATCGGTATTACACCTTCTAACGATGGTCAGACGATTCGTTTGGTATTTCCGGAGCTTACGGAGGAGCGCAGAAAAGGACTGGTAAAAGATGTGAAGAAAAAGGGTGAGGATGCAAAAGTGGCCACACGTAATATCAGACGTGATGGAAATGATGCATTTAAGAAACTTGCAAAAGCTGAGATTTCAGAAGATGAGATCAAACAGTTGGAAGACGATCTTCAGAAAATGACAGACAAAGCAATTAAAGATATTGATAAACTGGTTGAAGATAAATCAAAAGAGATTCTCACCGTATAAAATAAGAATAGGTAAGAAGGGGGCAGACAATATCCTGTGCTGTCCCCATTACGCGTTTAGAGGCGGAGGCTATATGAAAGGAAGTTTCATATTATAAATGTCTCCGACGACCTGCCACCGAACAGTCAGTGAGGGGGTACTACATATTTTCAAGGAGGAGACTGTATGAATGTTCCCAATCATGTAGCGATTATATTAGATGGAAATGGAAGATGGGCGAAGAGCAAGGGAATGCCTCGCAACTACGGTCACGTACAGGGTGCGAAGACCGTGGAGGTAATCTGTGAGGAAGCTTATAAAATGGGTATTCAGTATCTGACGGTCTACGCATTTTCTACGGAGAACTGGAATCGTCCCCAGGATGAAGTGGATGCACTGATGAAATTATTGCGCAATTACATGAAGACCTGTCTGAAAACAGCCGCTAAGAATCGTATGTGCGTGCGCGTGATCGGAGATAAGACCAGACTGGATGAAGATATTCGTACGCGAATTGAGGAGCTGGAGGAAGAGACGAAGGACAATGACGGTCTGCATTTTCAGATCGCGATCAATTATGGCGGCAGAGATGAATTGATTCGAGCCACGAGAAAAATTGCAGCAAAAATAGAGGATGGTTCCCTGAAAGCGGAGGACATCACGGAGGACACCATGAATCAAATGATGGATACCCATGGGATTCCGGATCCGGATCTGCTGATCCGCACCTGCAATGAGGAGAGAATCTCCAACTTTTTATTGTGGCAGATCGCATATGCAGAACTCTATTTTACACCTGTTGCATGGCCGGATTTTACGAAAGAGGAATTAGTTAAAGCTGTGGAAGCATATAATCGTAGAACACGTAAATATGGAAAGACAGAAGAACAGGTAGAGGTTTAACAGATAAAATTAGCGAAAGACGAGGTTATCGCAATGTTTTATAAGAGAGCTTTAAGTTCTATTGTGCTGGTTATTGTTGCCGTCACAGTATTAATAGCGGGAGGACCACTGTTAGCAGCAATATTATTATTCCTGTCTTATGTTGCTTTTTTTGAGCTGTCCAAGGCAGTGGGCATACACGAAAGAGATAAGAAAATCAATGTGCTGGAAGGTGCAGGCATATTTGGAATCTCGGCATATTACATTGCCATGTATTTTATAAGAACAGAAACGGCAATGATATTTGCACTGGTTCTGACATTTATGGCTGTCATGTTCGTGTATGTATTTACCTTTCCAAGATTTAGATCAGGGGAAGTCATGGCAGACTTTTTCTGCATATTATATGCACCCGTTCTGTTATCCTATATCTACATGACCAGGAATTTAAAATATGGTATTTATGTGGTATGGCTGATCTTTATCAGCTCCTGGATCTGCGATACCTGTGCCTATGGGGTAGGGATGATGATCGGCAAACATAAGATGGCTCCGAAACTCAGCCCCAAAAAATCCATAGAGGGTGGAATCGGCGGAATCGCTGGCTCTGCTATCGTGGGTGCATTATTTGGTCTGTATCTGGAGCGTTATGTATTGGTGGATGAGAAATTGATCCTTGTATTTGCAGTGATAGGAGCAGTGGGAGCAGTGATATCCCAGGTGGGCGATCTCGCAGCTTCTGCCATCAAGAGAAATCATGATATCAAAGATTATGGAAAATTAATACCAGGGCATGGGGGTGTGATGGATCGTTTTGATAGCGTGATCTTCGCAGCACCTATGATTTATTTTCTGGCATATTTTATGATCAGCCAGCTATAAAAGGAATTGCATTAGGAGGATTGACATGAAAAACATTGTAATATTAGGTTCCACGGGATCGATAGGCACACAGACTTTGGAAATTGTCAGGGAAAATCCTGATTTAAAGGTGATAGCAGTCGCAGCGGGCAGCAATGTGGCGCGGATGGAGGAACAGATCAGGGAGTTCCATCCCAGGTATGCGGTGATGTGGTCCGAGGAATCAGCCAAAGACCTGAAAGAGAGAGTATCCGATGTGCAGGTACAGATATTATCTGGAATGGAGGGATTGATCGAGATTTCTGTTTTGCCGGAGGTGGAAGTATTGGTGACGGCAATTGTGGGAATGATAGGTATCAGACCAACCATTGCAGCCATAGAGCACGGCAAGACCATCGCTCTTGCCAATAAGGAGACGCTGGTAACAGCAGGGCATATTATCATGCCGCTGGCAGTCCGTAAAAATGTAAAGATCTATCCGGTGGACAGTGAACACAGTGCCATATTCCAGTCTTTAAATGGGGAAAATCCGGAGCGAATTTCCAAGATATTATTGACGGCATCCGGCGGACCATTCAGAGGAAAGAAAAGAGAAGAACTGGTCAATATGACCGTGGAGGATGCATTGCATCATCCCAACTGGTCCATGGGCAGGAAGATTACCATTGATTCTGCTACGCTGGTGAATAAAGGACTGGAAGTCATGGAGGCAAAATGGCTTTTTGGCGTGGATCTGGACCGCATCCAGGTAGTGGTTCAGCCACAGAGCATCATTCATTCCATGGTGGAATTCGTAGATGGTGGAATCATGGCGGAATTAGGTGCACCTGACATGAAACTGCCTATCCAGTACGCATTATTCTATCCAGATAGAAGACCGATGAAGGGGAAGAGAGTTAACTTTTACGATCTTGCCAGGATTACCTTTGAGGAACCGGATAAAGAGACATTTCGCGGGCTGCAGCTGGCATTTGATGCAGCCACAGCAGGCGGTTCTATGCCAACCGTGTTAAATGCTGCCAATGAGAGGGCGGTGGCGATGTTCCTGGATAAAAAGATTAGATTTTTGGAGATTGCTGAGATTATTGAGGCTGCCATGCAGGAGCATAAGGTGATCAGCAACCCCAATGTAGAGCAGATTCTTCAGACAGAAGCATCGGTTTATGAATTTATCGATGCACATTTTGCGAAATAAGCGGGTGAATTAGATTGATTATTACAATGATTGTTTTTGTACTGATATTTAGTATTGTTGTTATTTCCCATGAACTGGGCCATTTTCTACTGGCGAAGATGAATGGAATCCATGTCATTGAATTTTCAGTGGGAATGGGTCCTACCATATTGAAAAAAAAGGGGAAGGACACCTTATATACGTTGAAACTGCTGCCCATCGGAGGTGCCTGTATGTTCGAGGGTGAGGATGGTCTGGTAAGTGAGAAAAATAAGGATGAGAACGGGCAGCCTGTCACAGCGCAGATAGAGGGCAGTTTTCAGAATGCAAATGTATGGGGAAGGATCTCCACGGTATTTGCGGGCCCCTTTTTTAATCTGATATTGGCATTTCTACTGTCTCTCATCATCGTGGGATATGGGTATACGGATAAGCCGGTGGTTCAGGACGTGATGTCAGGATATCCCGCTGAAAGTGCAGGTATTCAGCCGGGGGATACCATACTTCGCGTAAATGGGGAGCGGATTCGGTTGTACCGTGAGGTAAGTTTGATTTCCTTTGTCAATCGCGGGGAAAATCTGGAGATTCAATATGAGCGGGATGGAAAATCCTACACAACACAAATCAAACCGGCATATGACCAGCAGACCGGAAGATACTACATCGGACTCCAGGGAGCTGGAGAATATGTAAAGTGCAAGGGATTACAGGTATTTCAGTATGGTGCCTATGAAGTCCGCTACTGGTTGATCTCCACCTTTAAGAGCATCGGCATGATGTTCCAGGGGAAAGTAAAAGCGGATGATTTATCCGGTCCTGTGGGAATTGCTCAGGTGATCGGTGATGCCATAGAGGAGACAAAGCCTCTGGGATTACCAACGGTGGTATTGACCATGATCAATATAGCCATATTGCTCAGTGTCAATATAGGGGTGTTGAATCTACTTCCTCTGCCGGCACTCGATGGGGGGCGTCTGGTATTCCTATTCATAGAAGTAGTGCGTGGTAAACCGGTGCCGCCGGAAAAAGAAGGCATGGTTCACTTCGCAGGATTTGTACTGCTGATGCTTCTCATGGTATTTGTACTGTACAATGATATTATGAGGCTGTTTCGATAGATATGTTCTATAAATGTCATGAAATAAAAGTAAGGTTCGATAGATATGGTCATTATGGAATGAGCATATCTATCGGATTTAGTAGTTATTTATTTTAAATGGTGTCCATGACACCTGCACTGCACGGCATTCTGGCTGTGTGGCAATTTCATATAAAAGTCTGGGAGTTCTTCTCAGATAATTTCACAGTTTGTAACTATTCAGAGCCAAGTAAATTTATAAAAATATGCGAATCATGCTTGCATGAGTGAGCTGATTTTTGTGAATTTATTTGGCGAAGTAACCACATAAGCAAAAGGAAAGCTTCGGAGAAGCGATTTTGCGCATGGGATCCTGAATAGTTACCACAGTTTAATTTAAAAGATACCAGGGTCAAAATCACAAATCAGAAAATTAAATCAATATTTATTTTTTAGAAGGAGGTAATTGTGCGCTTTTTAACTACATATTATTGGGACAGGGGATGCCGGGAAAATAACCAGGATTCCATAACCATACAAAGTGTGACTACCAGGAAAGGTCCTGTCTGCATGGCATGTGTCTGTGATGGGGTGGGGGGACTTCCCCACGGAGAGATAGCCAGTGGATACATCGTGGAGGAATTGACGGGATGGTTCTATGAGGAAGTGGTGCCTATGATGCAGTGTGGGACATTGCATCTTCGCATCCGAAAAGCATTCTATCGCAAGAGCTATGAGATACATCGAAAAATGAAACAGTATAGTCAGGAGTCCCGACAGAGAATGGGGAGCACCTGTACCTGCCTTGTAATCACCAGGAAGAAATATTTTATTTTCCACATCGGGGATACAAGGTCATACAAAATTGGCATGAGAATCAAATGTCTGACCAGGGATCATATGGCAGATGCGCATACCCTTGCCAAGTGCATGGAGAGTGGAAAGTGGAACCGACCGGATTGCAGATGTGGCTCCTATAGGAAAAATGAAGGATTCTTACTGTGCAGTGACGGATACCGTCACTATACATCGGAACAGAATTTTGCAGAGATACTGGGGTATGGAACTATACGTAAAAAGACAGAACAGGAATTGACCAAATGCCTTCAGGAGATTGGGAAGCGGAATAAGCACAGAGGCGAGACGGACAATATGAGCGCCATCTATCTGCGTCAAACCGGATAAAGACGGCAAACCAGATAGGAGTGAAGGATAGAAAGTAAAAGCCAGGAAGTAAAAGACGGGAAGTGAAAGCCAAGAAGTGAAAGCCAGAAAGTAAAAGATAGGGAGTAAAAGACGGGAAGTGAAAGACAGAAGTGAAAGATAGGAAGTAAAAGACGGGAAGTGAAGATAGAAAGTGGAAGTCAGGAATCAAAGATAAGAAGCGGAAAGAAAAGTTCAGAAGAATAGAAGGAGAAATGAGGGAATGGATAAGATTTACAAAAACAGGTATCGGGTGATAAGACCACTGGGAAGCGGCGGTCAGGGGCGCGTCTTTCTGGTGGAAGACCTTCATGTGGATAAAGTGTGGGCGATGAAAGTGATAGAGGGAATCCATCAGAAGAAGGAAAATAAAATAGCAGCGGAACTGGAATTACAGGCATTGCGAAATCTGAATCATAAGAATCTGCCCATGATTGTAGATCTGATAGAGGTAGGGGATGGTGTGGGAATCATCATGGAATATATCCCAGGGGAGGATCTGGAAAATTATATTCGTACCAAAGGATCCCTGTCCCAGGAGAAAGTGGTGCAATGGGGAATGGTACTATGTGATGTGTTACAGTATCTGCATACCAGGAGTCCCGTGTTTCTCTATGGGGATCTGAAACCTGCCAATATCATTGTAACAAAGGATGAGGAGATACGGCTGATCGATATGGGGTCCGTATTACAGGAGCATCAGATTCATCAATACCCCTTGCTGGGGACATACGGATATATGCCTCCCGAGAGGACAAGAGATGCCAGGAGTGATATTTACAGTCTGGGAGTCACGTTACACTATATGCTCACGGGCAGTAATCCTGTGACACCGGGATGCCAGCTTCGTCCGGTGAGAGAATATAACAGCACCCTGTCCATGGGTCTGGAAAAGATCATTTCCAGGTGCATGGAAAGAGAGCCCAACAAAAGGTATCAGAGTTGTAAGGCTGTTCGTAAAGATTTGGTGAATTATAGATTATTGGAACAGGAATATATTTGGAATTATAGAGTGGCTTGTATGACTTATTTTCTACTGACAGTTAATTCCCTGGCAATAACAGCGGTGGAGTTGTACAGAATATATGCAAATGGAGGGGAGTGCAGGAAGGGCTATCTTATATATGGAATGATAAGCGCATTGATAGCCTATGGTATTAAGAAAAAGAATATCAATCGTGAAAATGTTGTTATGGGTTATTACAGGCAGGAAACCAGCATTATAAAATCCTCCGCACTGCATCTCGTTAATGCTGATTTTAAACGCCAGGCAACCGAATGAAATGATGCCAAATAACCGAAAAATATCGGTAAATATAAAAATAAGAATATAGGAACGTCAGATGATGCGATAATATTTGTGAAGCATACAATCTTGCGGGAAATGAAAGAGGATGGAGTACCTGCATTTGATTGACCCACCAAGATCAAAACTCACAACCCAAGGTAGCAAAGAAGGAAAGAGAGTGGTATAATATGACTTGATTACGAGGAAATCGAAGATTTTCGAGGCTCTGCTAGCGATGAAGCAGAGCCAAATATGGGAAAGGAATCAATCATGAGCGAACAAATAGAAAACAAACAGAATATCGATAGAAATCATACAAAGGTGATTAAGATCGGAGATCGTGTCATCGGTGGTGGTAACCCGATACTGATCCAGTCAATGACTAACACCCGCACGGAGGATGTGGAGGCGACTGTGGCACAGATCCTGAAGCTGGAGGCAGCGGGCTGTGATATCATCCGCTGTACAGTGCCCACGGAGGAAGCTGCAAAAGCCATCAGGGAGATCAAAGAGCAGATTCACATTCCATTGGTGGCGGACATTCATTTTGACTACAGGATGGCAATCGCAGCCATGGAGAACGGGGCGGATAAGATTCGGATCAACCCGGGCAATATTGGCAGCATTGATCGTGTCAAAGCGGTGGTGGATGTGGCGAAGGAGAAAAACATCCCCATTCGTGTGGGCGTGAACAGCGGATCACTGGAAAAAGATCTGGTGGAGAAGTATCATGGTGTTACCGCGGAAGGAATCGTGGAGAGTGCTCTGGATAAAGTGAAGATCATCCAAGATCTGGGCTATGACAATCTGGTGATCAGTATCAAATCTTCGGATGTGATGATGTGTGTCAAAGCGCACGAATTACTGGTGCAGAAGACTAACTATCCACTTCATGTGGGCATCACAGAGGCGGGTACCATCACCAGTGGCAATATCAAGTCTGCAATTGGACTTGGCATCATCCTGAATCAGGGAATCGGTGATACCATACGTGTATCTCTCACGGGAGATCCTGTGGAGGAGGTGAAGTCTGCCAAATTGATCCTTCGTACGCTGGGGCTTCGCAAGGGCGGTATCGAAGTGGTATCCTGTCCTACCTGTGGCAGAACCAGAATCGATCTCATCGGTCTTGCTACACAGGTGGAGAATATGGTGGCAGATATTCCTCTTGATATCAAAGTGGCAGTCATGGGATGTGTGGTAAACGGACCGGGGGAAGCGAAGGAAGCGGACATCGGAATCGCGGGTGGCATCGGAGAAGGTCTCATTATCAAAAAAGGTGAGATTATCAAGAAAGTGCCGGAAGCGGAACTGCTCCCCACATTGCGGGAAGAATTATTGAACTGGAAATAAACAGGAACAGTAGCTTGGAGGAATTATGACAAAAGCTTTTTTTGAGGTGTTTCCCCAATTAAAACTAAGAAAAGAACATACAGACATTATGGAGCGGGTACTCGTGGAACGGGTATCCGCTACTAAGCGTAAGGACTTTATCCGTGTTTACATATCCAGTGAACATTTGATTGAAAAGGAGATTATCTTTTCTGTGGAATCGGAGATCAAGAACCAGTTATTTCCCAATATTTCCATTATCATAAAGATTTATGAAAAGTATCAATTGTCAGAGCAGTACACACCGGAAAAACTCATGGACATCTATAAGGAAAGTCTCATGCTGGAACTGCGGGAGAACAGTCCCGTGTCCTACAACCTGTTCAAAAAGGCAGATGTGGAATTTCAGCAGGTGGAGGATTCCAAACGTTCCAGAATGATCCTCACGGTGGAAGACACAGTATTTGCCCATGGAAAATCGGAGGAACTGGTTCGTATTCTGGAAAAAGTATTCAATGAACGATTTGGATTTTCCATGGAGGTTCATACTGCCTATAAGGAGGCGGTCAGCACCTCTCATCGGGAGGAAGATGATATCAGGATCAGAAGGCAGGTGGCTGAGATCATGGAGAAGGCGGCTGAAAGTCTGCAAAAGGGCGTGGATGGAGAAGGCGGAGAATCTTTTGCCGGAAACGGAGAGAACAAAAATGCCACTGGAGCAGCAGAACATGCAGCTGGAAATACTTCTAAAGGTATGTCGAAAGAGGAACCGAAGAAATCAAACGGCGGATTCCAGAAAAAAGAATGGAAAGGCAGGAGCAGCTTTAATCGTGCGCCGCAGAAGTCGGATAATCCGGATGTAATCTACGGACGTGACTTTGACGAGGAATCCATCGCCATCGAGGAGATTCAGGGTGAGATGGGCGAGGTGGTCATCCGTGGTAAGATTCGTGCTTTTGATAAGCGTGAGATTCGCAATGAGAAGACGATACTGATCTTTGATATCACAGACTTCACAGATACTATGACCATCAAGATGTTCACCAGAAATGACCAGGTGGAAGAACTGAGTCAGGGCATCAAGGTGGGTGCTTTTGTTAAAGTAAAAGGCGTTACTATCGTAGATAAATTTGACCATGAACTAACCATTGCCTCTGTGGTGGGGGTAAAGAAAATCGGAGATTTTACCACAGGACGAGTGGATAACAGCGTTCGGAAGAGGGTGGAGCTTCACTGTCATACCAAGATGAGCGATATGGATGGAGTGTCTGATGCAAAATCCATTGTCAACCGTGCAAAAAAGTGGGGCATGTCTGCCATCGCCATCACAGACCATGGAAATGTCCAGGCGGCTACAGAGGCCAATCACGCCCTGGAGAGAGGGGATAAGTTCAAGATCATCTACGGGGTGGAGGCATATCTGGTGGACGATCTTATCGAGATCGTGACCAATTGTAAGAATCAGACCTTGGATGAGACCTATGTGGTATTCGACTTGGAGACTACGGGATTTTCACCGGTGCAGAACCGTATTATCGAGATCGGTGCGGTGAAAGTTACGGGGGGCGAGATCGTGGATCGTTTTTCTACCTTTGTGAATCCGGATGTGCCCATTCCTTTCCGCATCGAAAAGCTCACCAGTATCAATGACAGTATGGTGATGGATGCCCCCATGATCGATGTGATCCTGCCACAGTTTCTGGAGTTTTGTGGAGATGCGGTGCTGGTGGCTCACAATGCAGGGTTTGATATGAGTTTTCTCATGGAAAATGCAAAAAGACTGGGTCTGAATGTGAAGTATACCTATGTGGACACCGTGGCACTGGCCAGATTATTACTGCCGAATCATGCAAAATACACCCTGGATTCCGTGGCAAAGATGATGAACATTTCACTGGAGAATCATCACCGTGCAGTGGATGATGCGGCGGCGACAGCGGAGATATTTGTGAAATTTATACCAATGTTACGGGAAGATAAGATAGAGACCCTCCGGCAGATCAACGAGGCGGGGGCCTCCAGCATCACGGCAATCCGAAAGCTTAGATCCCATCATGCGATTATTCTTGCGCAGAATACCGTGGGAAGGACGAATCTGTACCATTTGGTCAGCGAGTCCCATCTTACCTATTTTAATAAACAGCCTAAAATTCCAAAGAGCGTCTATAATAAGTACAAGGAGGGTCTGATCATCGGAAGTGCCTGCGAGGCGGGGGAGCTGTACCAGGCGGTTCTGGAGGGAAAAGCCGATTCGGAGATTGCAAGACTGGCAGCATTTTATGACTATTTTGAGATACAGCCCCTGGGAAATAATAAATTTATGATCGCCTCTGAACGCGTGGAAAATGTGGAGTCCAGGGAAGATCTTATCAATATCAATAAGAAAATCGTGGCTTTGGGAGAGCAGTTCCATAAGCCTGTGGTAGCCACCTGTGATGTCCATTTTCTGGATCCGGAGGATGAAGTCTACAGACGTATTATTATGGCAGGAAAAGGCTTTAAGGATGCAGATGAACAGGCACCCCTGTATCTGCGCACCACGGAGGAGATGTTGGAAGAATTTACTTATCTGGGAAGTGATAAGGCAGAGGAAGTGGTCATTACCAACACCAACAGGATCGCCGACATGATAGAACCGCTGACTCCGGTACGTCCGGATAAGTGTCCGCCTATCATCGAGGACAGCGACAAGACACTGACAGAGATCTGCTATAACAGAGCACATGAATTGTATGGGGAGACTCTCCCGGATATTGTGGAGGAACGATTGAAAAAGGAACTGCACTCCATTATCAGCAATGGATTCGCAGTTATGTATATTATCGCTCAGAAACTGGTGTGGAAATCCGTGGAGGACGGATATCTGGTAGGTTCCCGTGGATCAGTAGGCTCTTCCTTTGTAGCCTACACGGCAGGAATCACGGAAGTAAATTCCCTGGCACCCCATTACCGCTGTATGAAATGTTTTTATAGTGATTTTGATTCTAAGGAGGTCAAAGCCTACGGTGGCGGTTCCGGTATCGATATGCCGGATAAGATCTGCCCAGTATGTGGGGAACCACTGGTAAAGGATGGCTTTGATATTCCCTTTGAGACATTCCTGGGATTCAAGGGAGATAAGGAGCCGGATATTGATCTGAATTTCTCAGGAGAGTATCAGAGTAAGGCACATAAATACACAGAGGTCATCTTCGGATATGGACAGACCTTCCGTGCGGGCACCATCGGTACCCTGGCGGATAAGACTGCGTTTGGATATGTGAAGAACTACTATGAGGAACGCGGGCAGAGAAAACGTGTCTGTGAGATCAACCGTATCGTGGAGGGATGCGTGGGTGTAAGAAGAACCACTGGTCAGCATCCCGGTGGTATCGTGGTGCTTCCTGTGGGGGAGGACATCTGCTCCTTCACACCGGTACAGCATCCGGCCAACGATATGACCACGGATACCATCACCACACATTTTGATTATCACTCCATTGACCATAACCTGTTGAAACTGGATATACTGGGACACGATGATCCCACCATGATCCGTATGCTGCAGGATCTCACGGGTCTTGATCCGGTCAAGATACCGCTGGATGACAAACAGGTCATGTCCCTGTTCAGCAGCACAAAAGCACTGGGCATCACGCCGGACCAGATTGATGGCTGCCCTCTGGGTGCACTGGGCATACCGGAGTTCGGTACGGATTTCGTTATCCAAATGCTCATCGATACGAAACCAAAGACTTTTTCTGATCTGATCAGGATCTCCGGTCTGTCACATGGTACAGACGTGTGGCTGGGAAATGCCCAGACCCTCATAGAAGAGGGAAATGCTACGATTTCCACTGCGATCTGTACCCGTGATGATATCATGATCTACCTGATCCAGACAGGCGTGGAGAGCAGTCTGTCCTTTACCATCATGGAAAGCGTCCGTAAGGGAAAAGGGTTAAAGGATGAGTGGATTACAGCCATGAAGGATGCCGGAGTGCCTGACTGGTACATCTGGTCCTGTAAGAAGATCAAGTACATGTTCCCCAAGGCGCATGCGGCAGCCTATGTTATGATGGCATGGCGTATTGCCTACTGTAAGGTGAACTATCCACTGGCGTACTATGCGGCTTATTTCAGTATCCGCGCCAACGGATTTTCCTACGAGATCATGTGCCAGGGGCAGAAACACCTGGAAAGCATCATTGCGGATTACAAGAGAAGAGCGGATGAACTGTCCAAAAAGGAGCAGGATGTTGCCAAGGACATGAAGATCGTCCAGGAAATGTACGCCCGTGGCTTTGAGTTTATGAAAATTGACATCTTCCGTGCGGATTCCAGACTGTTCCAGGTAATCGATAATAAGTTGATGCCTTCCCTGAACAGCATCGACGGACTGGGCGAGAAAGCGGCAGACCAGATCGTGGAAGCAGCCAAGGAAGGTCCGTTCCTGTCCAAGGAAGATTTCAGAAACAGGACGAAGGCATCCCAGACCGTAATCGATCTTATGAGTGAACTGGGACTGCTGGGAGACTTGCCGGAGACCAACCAGTTAAGCCTTTTTGATATGATGGGCGCATAAGAAAATATGCATAAGAAAAATATGTATAATAAAAATGCGCACAAGAAAAATTAGAATAAAAAAATTTACATAAGGAAAATTAAAATAGAATTGACTACATACGCGTATAGACGTAAACGGTAGTTAATTCTATTTTAATAGTATAGGAAATACAGGGTCGGACAACGTGATCCCTTACCTGTATATGGAAAGCAGATAGAACGAAGGGAGAGAAAGCTATGAAAATGCAGGACCGACGGGAAAAATTGCATATGTCCAGGAAGGAACTTTCGGAGAGGACGGGGATTAGTTTTCGCTCTTTACAGGATTACGAGCAGGGACATAAGGATCTTAACAATGCGAAGGCCGTGACAATCTATAAATTAAGCCTTGCATTGGGATGTACCATGGAGGAACTGGTGGAATTAGAGTATCCCAAGGTGGAGAAACAGTCCAGGGAAGAACTGGCTCAGAATTTTGGAGAATTGCAGGCAGATTATATCTGCTACGGAAAAGATGAAAAGGGAGCAGAGGTTACCTTTATAGTAGAGAATAATGGTAACAAGAGTCAAAGAGAATTAGAACGGAAAAAGAGATTTTTGAAATATTATTATGCATTACAGAAGATATATTATGAACCTGAAAAAATAGCAGCAAGGTGGAAATTCGTGGAGGAGACCTGCTTTCTGGAATTTATGTATGAAGGGGATCTGGTACATTTACCTTTTGTGGCTGTATTCGAGAAAGACATGGAAAGATGGCTGATTAGGCGGCACGATTACTGATACGCGATTACATCGAGGAACGTAAATTTCAAAAAAAGCATCCGAACTCTGGAGGGAAAAACAGAATGGCACCTGTTTTTGATTCGGGAAACAGTATGTTCTGGGATTGCCCCTGTTATCCTTTGTCCAATGATCTGAGTGAGATTGCGGTAAACAGCTTTAAAAAGAAAGAGATTGAATTATTATCCTATATTCAAAATCCTGGAATTTTGTCACGAAGCCGCTTACCTGATCGGGAAGAAATAGTGGAATTACTACAGCCTTCCGGGATAAAGGGGAAAGCGTTAGAGGGGATTCTCACAGGATATGAGAAAAAGGAATACTTACTGGAACAGTTTCAAAATGGAGTTAGATTAGGGCGTTATGCAAAGAATGAATTTACGAAAATAAAAAAATATTAAGAAAATGAAAAAAACACCTTGCAATATGTCGCAACATAGTATATAATTCATTTTGTTGTGGCGTGTTGGTCAAGAGGTTAAGACGCTGCCCTCTCACGGCAGAATCACGGGTTCGATTCCCGTACACGCTATTGACTGATTGCTTAATAGCGAACAGCCCAACCCGAAAGAGTACTTATTCACTGCATATGCGGTAGATAAGTATTTTTTTTGCCCCAAAATAAGGCAATACCATAAACTGATACTGCACTTAATGATAAAATGAGGTATAATATGACCAGATTACATAGTAATCTGCGTCAGGAAGTCATGAAATGACTGACGTTAATATGACCAGATTACATAGTAATCTGCGTCAGGAAGTCATGAAATGACTGACGTTAATATGACCAGATTACATAGTAATCTGCGTCAGGAAGTCATGAAATGACTGACGTTAATATGACCAGATTACATAGTAATCTGCGTCAGGAATGCTTGAAAAGCATGACGGGCACCTTGGAACAAAAGTCGAAGGAGACGTAGTATATGCAGTCCTATAAGAAGAATTTATTGAATATCTCTCTGCTGCTGGCATTGGTGGGCTTGACTTTTTACATACTATTACAGGATCAGGACATGGATGAGGTACTGATGAATATTCGAAAGGTACAGCCATTTTTCCTGCTGTTGGCATTGGTACTGGCACTGGCAAGAATCTATGGGGAAGCGGTTTCCATTTATCTGCTGGGCAACTCCTTACAGAAAGAGAAGATCAAATTCTGGCAGTGTGTGAAATATTCCCTGGGGGGATTTTTCTTCTGTGCCATCACGCCGTCGGCATCCGGTGGACAACCGGCCCAGATCTACTATATGAAAAAGGACGGAATGTCCGTGGCAAATTCCAGTCTGGTGCTGGTACTGATCACGATTATTTACAGAGGAACGCTGCTGGTCTTTGGGGTCGGGATTCTGTTATTTTGTTATAATACAATTTATAAGAATCTTGGACTGATTCGATTTTGGTTCTTATTTGGTATGGCAGTGAATACCATAATTGTAGTAGTGTTCTGTTTTTTACTGTTTTCGAAGAAAATCATTCGCTGGATGATGGAAAAAGTGATTCGTCTACTGGCAAAGTTACATCTGGTAAAACGCCAGGAAAGCTTTGCAGACCGATGCGATTCCGTACTCACCCGATATCACAAGAGCGCAGCCTACATGAAGCAGCATAAAAGTGTGATGTATCTTGTGGTGGTGATCAATATGCTGCAGCGTCTGTTGATGTTCGCTGCTACCTATGCCATCTATCTGGGATTTGGATTGGAGGGAGAGAGCCTGATCCATATGGTATTGCTGCAGAGCGTGGTGGCGATCTGTGCGGATATGCTTCCGTTACCTGGCGGAGTTGGAGCCAATGAGCAATGCTTTATATCCGTATACCGAAGAATCTTTGAAGCGGGCACCATTCCGGCAATGCTCTTGGTGCGGGGTGTCAATTTCTATCTCCTGGCGATCGTGAGTGCTATGCTGGTTTGCGGTATTCAGATTCTGACATTACATAAAGAGAATAAAAAGGTGTAAATAACGTATTGTTTTTGCAAAAATGCAGTAAATATGAGGATTATAGCTTGCAAAATAGAGAAAGCAGTGTTATACTGTGAACAGTAAAGATAAAGTGTTAAAGGTAAGAGTGGGCAGTCGTCCACTCTTATTTTTCTGATGAGGCACCTGATGGTGCTCAGGTCATCAATCAAAGCTTGATGACAAGTATTGGTATGGATCAAACAGGAAGGAAACAGGTGAATACATGTCAAAACGTGAGACTTATGAGACACGTACAGAGGAATATCTGACCCCTATCGCAGAAGAGATAGGATGCAGCGTATATGATGTGGAATATGTGAAAGAGGGAGCAGACTGGTATCTGCGTGCCTATATTGATAAGCCGGAAGGCGTGAATATCAATGACTGTGAGCATGTCAGCCGTGCTATGTCAGAGATCTTAGACAGAGAAGATTATATTGCGGATGCTTATATTTTTGAGGTGAGTAGTCCTGGACTGGGCAGAACACTGAAAAAAGATAAACACTTTGAAAAGAGTATCGGCGAAAAAGTGGAAGTGAAAACTTACAAGCCTATTGAAAAACAGAAAGAATTTACTGGTGTTTTGAAGGCTTTTGATAAAGATACAGTAACAATCGAGATAGAATCAGCAGGAGAAGCAGTGCCATCAGAATCCGAACCCTGTTTGGAGGGGCACTCCGCAGGTAATGTCTCCAATGGAGGTATTACAAGGAATATGGTCATTGCAAAATCGGATATTGCGTTAGTCAGATTAGCTTTAGACTTTTAATAGGAGGAAAAAGGAAAATGAATAAGGAATTAATGGAAGCACTGGACATACTGGAGAAAGAAAAAGAAATCAGCAAGGAAACCCTGTTTGATGCAATCGAAAATTCTTTGATTACAGCATGCAAGAATCACTTTGGAAAATCAGATAATATTACCGTAGAGTTAAATCGTGAAACAGGCGATTTTCTGGTATATGCTGAAAAAGAAGTGGTAGCAACACCGGAAGATGTGGAAGATGATGTGGAGCAGATCCCGTTGGACGATGCATTACAGATCTCCAAGAAAGCAAGTGTTGGAGATAAGATCCATGTGGAGATCAAATCCAAAGAGTTCGGTCGTATCGCAACACAGAATGCGAAAAACGTAATCCTGCAAAAGATTCGCGAGGAAGAGAGAAGCGTCATCTACGGTCAGTATTTCGAGAAAGAAAAAGATGTAGTAACAGGTGTGGTACAGAGATATGTTGGGAAAAATATTACCATCAACCTGGGAAAAGCGGATGCCATCTTAAATGAGACGGAACAGGTAAAAGGTGAAGCATTCAAACCTACAGAAAGAATCAAAGTATATATCCTGGAAGTAAAAAATACACCGAAAGGACCGCGTATCCTGGTAAGCCGTACCCATCCGGAACTGGTGAAGAGATTATTTGAATCAGAAGTGACGGAGATCAAGGATGGCACTGTTGAGATCATGAGCATAGCCAGAGAGGCGGGCAGCAGAAGTAAGATCGCTGTTTACTCCAAGGATCCCAACGTGGATGCTGTTGGAGCCTGTGTTGGTATGAATGGTGCCCGTGTCAACAGTATCGTGGAGGAACTTCGTGGTGAGAAAATCGATATCGTGAACTGGGATGAGAATCCTGGTAACCTGATCCAGAATGCATTATCACCGGCGAAGATCGTTGCAGTATTTGCAGATCCTGATGAAAAGACAGCAAAGGTGGTAGTCCCGGATTATCAGTTATCGTTGGCAATCGGTAAAGAGGGACAGAATGCCAGACTTGCAGCCAGACTTACCGGATACAAGATCGACATTAAGAGTGAGACACAAGCGAAAGATGCACCGGGCTTCCGTTATGAAGATTATATGGACGATGAGTATGATGAAGAATATGACGAGACCTACGAGGGCAATGATGGCGATGGTATAGAAGAGCCAGCGGAGGAAGTGTCAGAGACAATCGTGGAAGAACCGACAGATGAAATAATAGAAGGAACTGAAGAATAGGGGGGATCGAATTGAGCAAGAAAATCCCTTTGAGACAATGCGTTGGATGTGGTGAGATGAAGAGCAAAAAGGAAATGATGAGAGTTCTGAAGACCGCAGAAGGCGAGGTTGTATTAGATGTAACAGGTAAAAAGAATGGAAGAGGCGCGTATCTTTGTGTTTCCAAAGATTGCTTGATGAAGGCTCGCAGGAATAAAGGCCTTGAGCGCTCTTTTAAAATGAGTATTCCAGACGGGGTATATGAGAACCTGCAAAAGGAGTTTGAACATATTGAATCAGAATAAGATTTATTCATTACTAGGTTTGGCAACAAAGTCTAGAAATGTTGTAAGTGGTGAATTTGCAACGGAAAAGGCAGTCAAATCCGGAAAAGCGGCAGCTGTGTTAGTCGGAACGGACGCATCCGATAATACGAAAAAAATGTTCCATAATATGTGCGAGTTTTATAACGTACCAATTAGAGAATTTGGAACGAAAGAAGAACTTGGGCATGCAATGGGAAAAGAAAAAAGAGCATCACTAGCGGTTACGGATAACGGATTTGCAAAATCAATTCTGAAGAATCTGGAAGAACCCATTAACAACATGTAAAGTTTTCCGAGAAAACTTTACATGTAGCGTCAGTCCATTTGCGCAGCAAAATTAAGATGGACTGATGTTCACGACACGGAGGTATAGGAATGGCGAAAATGAGAGTACATGAGCTCGCTAAGGAATTAAACATAGAAAATAAAGAAGTGATAGAAGTATTGGAAAAAAACGGGGTCGCTGGTAAAAAGGCTGCTTCAGGACTGGAAGAAAGCGAAATTGCAAGCGTGAAAAAAGTTTTCTTAAAGTCAGAAGCAAAACCTGAGGTAAAAGCGGAGCCAAAGACAGAACCTAAAACGGAAGCAAAAACGGAACCAAAGGCGGAGGAGCATAAGACGGAAGAGCACAAGAAAAAGAAAAATATTATTTTCGTAAGTAACCCACACAACAGTAAAATGCCTGGAAACCAGAAGCCAATGATGAACAGCAGACCAGCGCCACAGCCACAGCAGTCTGTAAGAGAGCAGAAAATCACTAATCAGGATGTCAGAGCAGCGTTTGATAAAGCGACAGGCGTAGTGAGACCGGTGACACCCGCTCCGACTCCCACACCAGCACCTGCTCCAGCACCGGAGAAACCAGTTACCGCAGCGCCCACAACGGTAGAGAAGGCAGCAGCGCCCACAACGCCGGCAGCTACCACAGCTCCGACAACCCATACTGCAGCACCACAACAGAACAGGACCTACAATAATAATTATAACAATAATGGTCAGCAGGGCGGGCAGAGCAGACCTTACAACAATAATTATAACAATAATGGTCAGGGTGGACAGAGCAGACCTTATAATAACAATGGTCAGCAGGGCGGACAGAGCAGACCTTACAACAATAATTATAACAATAATGGCCAGGGTGGACAGAGCAGACCTTATAATAACAATGGTCAGCAGGGCGGACAGAGCAGACCTTACAACAATAATTATAATAATGGTCAGCAGGGTGGACAGAGCAGACCCTATAATAACAACGGTCAGCAGGGCGGACAGACCAGACCTTACAACAATAATTATAATAATGGTCAGCAGGGTGGACAGAGCAGACCTTATAATAACAATGGTCAGGGCGGACAGAGACCCTATAATAATAACGGACAGAGCAGACCTTATAGTAACAATGGTCAGGGTGGACAGAGACCCTACAACAATAACGGACAGAGCAGACCTTATAATAACAATGGTCAGGGTGGACAGAGACCCTACAATAATAACGGACAGAGCAGACCCTATAATAACAATGGTCAGGGTGGTCAGAGACCTTATAACAATAATGGTCAGGGCAATCGTGACAATCGATTTGCAAAGCCGGATTCATTTGCAAGTGATGGACCAATTATGGCAGGAAAAGATCGTAGAGATGAATCCAAACGTAAGATAGGTCAGGAGAAAGACAGCAGAAGCAAGAGAGATAAGATTTACGAGGAAGAAGCATTAAAACCAGGTAGATTTATCAAACCGGAGAAGAAAAAAGAAGAAGTAGAAGAGCAGATCAAAGTGATCACACTTCCAGAATCTCTCACCATCAAAGAACTGGCTGATAAGATGAAGATCGTGCCATCTGTCATTGTAAAGAAATTATTCTTACAGGGGCAGGTCGTTACAGTGAATCAGGAAATATCCTATGAAACAGCAGAAGAAATTGCTATTGAATATGATATTATGTGTGAAAAAGAAGTCAAAGTCGATGTAATCGAAGAATTGTTGAAAGAGGAGGAGGAGAAAGAGGAAGATCTGACTCCAAGACCACCTGTTATCTGCGTTATGGGTCATGTTGATCATGGTAAGACTTCTCTTCTGGATGCTATCAGAAAATCAAATGTAACGGATCGTGAGGCTGGTGGTATTACACAGCACATTGGTGCGTATACTGTAAATATTAACGATCAAAAGAT
>JAQVCT010000036.1 GCA_028689655.1 Lachnospiraceae bacterium | reverse complement strand
CCACTGCGTCCGCCGATAATACTGCTGAGCAGACAGGCACCGGAATAGGAATAGCACTCGGCACCATGGACAAAGGCTTCTATCTCAATATTCACATTTTTCTTGATGTCCCGAATCTCTTCCAGAGACAACTCTCTTGCAGGTACGATTCTGGTGGCTCCCATCTGGGACAGGAGCTTTGCTCCATTCACGCCCGTCAAGGTCATCTGCGTGCTGGCATGCAATTCAAGTTCCGGAAAATGATGCTGCATGGTAACGAAGGCACCCAGGTCCTGCACAATGACACCATCCAGGCCGCATTGATAAAAAGGATCCATATAGGCGTACAGGTCAGAAAGTTCTTCCTCTTTCAGCAATATATTTACCGTCAGATAGACCTTCTTATGAAATAAATGTGCATATCGAATCGCCTGACAAACTTCCTCTTCCGTGAAATTATCCGCGTAAGCCCGGGCACCAAAACGATTTCCAGCCAGATATACAGCATCCGCTCCAGCGTTGATTGCCGCAATAAAACTTTCGTAATTTCCTGCCGGTGCAAGAAGTTCAACTTTTTTCATATAGTACCATGCCTTTCTATGGAAAAAGGCTGTCTAAATAATAGACAGCCCCCTACTTTCTAATCTTTATTTGTGTCATTTTTATTTGCTCTGTTACTATTTGTATCATTTAATTCTGTTTCCATACGCACAATTTTTTTAGAATTTTCATTGAGTTCTTTTTGTAGTTCGCCCATGGATTTTTCATTATTCTCTAGTTTTATCTGTGAGGTGATCAATTCATGTTTCAAATCATATAATTCTTTTTCTTTTAACTTGATGTCTTCCTCCAGCAATTCGATCTGTTTTTTGGCTTTAAAATAATCATCTGCAATATTAAGCTGCAAAAGAACATTCTGTGTCTCGGAGGGTTGTCTCTTAAATCCATCGATCTTGCTATATTCCAACATCTTATTGTTAATATAGGATGCCACTTTTTGCAAATATTCTTCGCTTTCATAACCACTCAGCGTAAATACTTTTCCAAATATTATTACTTCTGCATCTGTTTTTGAAGCCATATTCACACCCCTTCTCAAAACCCCTAGATATACGTACTCACCATTTGTAAATACACTACATCTATTATAGAGAACTTACGTGGGAATTTCAAGACCTAAATGATGATAAGCCAATTCTGTTGCCACTCTTCCCTTGGGCGTACGGTTCAAAAGACCATTTTTCAAAAGATATGGTTCATATACATCCTCCAGTGTACCGGAGTCTTCACCGATGGATGCAGATAAGGTATCTAATCCCACCGGACCACCGTTAAACTTTTCGATGATGGTGGTGAGGATAATACGATCCACCTGATCCAGTCCCATCTTATCCACCTCCAACAGATCCAGTGCTATCTCAGCAACTTTCTCCGTAATCACACCATCGTAACGAACCTGGGCAAAATCACGAACACGCTTCAAGATTCGATTGGCAAGTCTTGGGGTTCCACGGCTTCGCTTGGCAAGTTCCAGAGCACCTTTTTCTTCTATTTCCACATCCAGGATCTTCGCAGAATGCATAATGATCGTCTTTAGTTCATTAATATTATAAAATTCCAGATGGTGAATGACACCAAAACGGTCACGCAGCGGGGCTGTCAGAAGACCTGCTCTGGTGGTGGCACCTACCAGTGTAAATTTGGGCAGATCCAGGCGGATGGAGCGCGCCGTGGCACCTTTTCCAATCATAATATCAATGGCAAAGTCCTCCATTGCCGGGTAGAGAACTTCCTCCACCTGACGATTCAGGCGATGAATCTCATCCACGAACAGCAAGTCGCCCTCCTGTAGATTATTCAGGATGGCTGCCATCTCACCCGGCTTCTCAATGGCCGGTCCGCTGGTAACTTTCATGTGTACGCCCATCTCGTTGGCGATGATTCCCGCCAGCGTGGTCTTCCCAAGACCGGGAGGCCCATAGAATAACACATGATCCAAGGCATCGTGTCTCTGTTTTGCCGCTTCTATATAGATACTGAGACTCTCTTTTGCTTTTGCCTGTCCAATATAGTCTGACAGCAATTGAGGTCTAAGGGTTCCCTCTATCTTTACATCCTCTTCTATTAAATTTGTTTCTATCACTCTACCAGCCATTGTATCCTCAATTCAATTATTTAAAACATTTGCTTTAATGCAAGCCTTAGTATTTGTTCTGTATCCATGTCGTCTGTAATCACCGTCTTTTTCACTGCCTGCAGGGCATCTGTTGCAGAATAGCCCAGTGCCACAAGTGCCTCAATCACATCATTTTTCATGCTCTTGGCACCATCCGTATCAGTAGATTGAGATATATCAGCACTGACCGAATGAGTCAACGTATCTTCCAGAGATACCTTATCCCGCAGATCCAAGATAAGACGTTCCGCAGTCTTCGCACCAATGCCAGGTGCTTTGGAGATTGCTTTTGCATCCCCTGCTATGATGGCAAAGCGCAGATCATCCGCAGACATGATGGATAAGATCGCCAGTGCTCCCTTGGGCCCGATTCCGTTTACAGTGATCACTTTCTTGAACATATCCAGATCATCTCTGGTGAGGAACCCATATAATTGAAAAGCATCCTCCTTTACCATGGTATAGGTATAGATCTTGATAATATTCCCAATACCAGGCAATACATTTGCAACATTGCTGGAGATTTTTACATTATATCCGATATTATTTACATCAATGACAAGATTATCTTCTGAAACAGATACGATCTCGCCCTTTACATATGCGATCATAGTGATTGTGTTCCTCTCTTTGGAATTCTCTTTAAAATTTCTTCTGTCACAATTCCAATGAGCAATCCCGTTATCAGACCGCCTATCAGGAGTACCGGCAGATAATAAGCCACTCCAAATGTCCGCACCACGAACATCGCCACCACCAGTTGTCCCATATTGTGACTGATACCCCCCAGAATGCTGACACCGCAGATTCCAAAAATATGCATTTTCTTACTTAGATACATCACGATAAAACTAAGTAGTCCACCCGCTAAGCTATAGAGAATAGATGACATATTTCCAAAGAGAAATCCCACCAATATGATACGAAGAAAATTGATCAGGAGCGCTTCTTTTGCATTCTGCTGATAGATCATGAATACCATGACAAAGTTAGCCAGTCCCAGCTTGATACCCGGCGCGCCAAAGTAGAAGGGAACCAGGCTCTCCACATAGCTTAAGATCATGGCAACAGCAATCATCATGCCCAAATAGGTAATATAGGTAACATGAGAAACTTTAAGATTATTTTTCATAGACATATCGTACCACAATCGAACATATGTTTCAAGTCTATCCTTCCATTATTTGCAACGCTTTGATCTGTTTGTCTTCGATCTTATTCATCATGCGAATGGTATGATTCTCCAGGAATGGGTCTGTACCTTCGGACAGATCCTGACGGTTCAGTTCCTCCACGATCAAGACACAGATTTCCTCTATAAGTTCTATATTTTTATCAAAAAGATTCAAAGATAAAGGAGTGGCATATTCATTTTCCTCCCAGACCTTTTTCTGGTTATCCATCTCACATAATCTCTTCAGCAAAATAGAGACTTCCGGTAGGATCGGAAGTTTGTTCATGCCGTGGTGCATCCACTTATAGAAAGGCGTATATCTCTTATTCAGCAGATATACCATGGAGATGGTGTTCTTCACAAACTCTGATAAGGACATATAGGCCGCAACGGTCTCGCCTCTTCGCATACAGCGGGCGTAATTGTATTGACCTGACTGTGCCATGGTAGCCGCTCTGGCAACGATCTTCTTGATTCTCACGTCCTCAGGATAGTAAGCCTGCAATTGTTCTCTGATGGCTGTAAATTCTCCGAGATCATCCCTGAATACCTTGCCATTGGTGACCACTGCCAGTCTGGATTCCGGAATAAATAACCATTCCATATTATTTTTCGGTGCATCGTCCCTGCCGATGATCGAATAGTAGAAATTGTGGGTATCATGAACACCCACTCTGCCACCGCCATGGGTGGATTCCACTCTTCCCTGAACACCTGCGAAGTCTTTGGGCAGCTGCTCATATTCAAAGGCAAGCTGACTTCCAATTTCCTTATAATCCTCTTCATTGAGCCACATGCAGAAAGAAGGTCCAAAATCATGATCCGTGGAAAGATCATCATCAAACCCAAGACATTCTGATCCCTGTCCCACCAGTCCTACCGCAATGCGCTTCTCATACATGGGAAATTTTTCATGAATCATTGATTTCCCATAAAAATTGTAATACTCTTCTGAAAGTTCCAGTCCTTTCATATAATCACCCTTTTCTTTTAAATTTTACTTTTATAGAGAGGAATAGAATTTATCTCGTATCATTCCAGTGTCCCTATGATCATTTCTGTGATAACTTATGGTAATAGGCAGCTTTTTCTTTGTCTCCCATCTCCTCCGCAATGGCTGCGCAGTTGGATGCCACCAGGGTATAACTGTCATTCATCCCGAAGTGCTTTTTGATCTCCTCCAGGGATTTTTCGTACGCTGCCAATGATTTATCATATTCCTTCATGTGATAATATGCTTCCCCGATTCCGGCTAAGGCGGCACTGTAATGCGCATCTGTATTTGCATCCCTGTTTTCGAAAATAGCCAGTGCAAGCTCTAATTTTTCCTTTACCTCTTCTATCTTATGCTGCTTAAAGTAGATCAGCGCAAGATTTGTAAGGGAGGTGGCCATTTCCATGGAATTTTTGTCCAGTCCTTCGATAATTGCCATGGCTTTTTCCAGAAAGGCGGCAGCTTCCTCATTTTTATCCTGGACTTCCAGTAAGATGCTCATGTTATTGTAAAGGCCTGCGAAGCGGTAGTCGTTTGGCTCCAGGAGACTCTCATAGATTTTCAGTGCTCTCTGGTAATAGGTATATGCCACATCATTCTGTCCGGCCGCTCTATATACAGTGGCGGCATTCAGCATGGTGGTAGCGAAATGCTCTGAATTTTCCAACTGTAATTCTTCCATCAGCAGCAATACATCCTCGGAAATATCAAAGGCTTTCCGATACTCTGAGATACTTCTGTAAAATCCCATCAATTCATTGCAGATGGAAATATAGATTCCATAGTTCTCGGTTTCTTTCGCCTTATCCAGATAGTTCAGTAGAAAAGGCTCCACTTCGTTGATTTTATTTTCTTTGAACAGCGTATCTAACTCTTTGTAGATCTCATCAATATCCATCTTTTACCTCTATAGACATGCATTAGAACCAGCCATATCTAACATTCTATGTTTCTTCTTTCAATAAGATTATATAATATTTTTAGAGACACAGCAACCATATCTCGTGTTGTAAGACGGTCTGCTGTTCCACGGGAAATTTAACCTCTATTGCGTCACAGAGAAAGCCATAACAAAAACCGCCTGTGCAGCACAAAACTGAACAGACGGCCATGCTATTCCATATCAAAGTTTTCAGAACTGAAATTGCAGTAAAATCTGCCCTTTCGCCCCCTTATCTACTGGTTAATGTAATTAATCAATCCCTCTGCAGCAATAATTTTCTGCATAAATGGTGGAAATGGCTGTCCCTGGAAAGTAGTTCCCTTAGTCTTATCTGTGATGACACCGGAGTCAAAATCAATCTCCACGTCATCTCCCGCATCGATTCCCTTTGCTGCCTCCGGGCATTCAATGATGGGTAACCCGATGTTGATGGCATTTCGATAAAAGATTCTGGCGAAGGTCTCCGCGATAACACAGCTCACACCTGCGGCTTTGATGGCGATTGGCGCATGCTCTCTGGAAGAGCCACAGCCAAAATTCCTGGTAGCCACAATAATATCACCTTTTTTAACATTTTTGATGAACGCTTTATCAATATCTTCCATACAATGTGTGGCAAGCTCCGCTGGATCTGATGAATTCAGATATCTGGCAGGGATGATTACATCAGTATCTACATTGTCTCCATATTTAAAAACACTTCCGTTTGCTTTCATATTCTCTTATTCTCCTATTTTTCATTCAGCCATGCTGTTGGCTATCTAATCATTCCTCCGGGCATGAGATTTGTCCGGTGATGGCACTTGCAGCAGCCACGGCAGGACTTGCCAGATATACTTCGGAATCTACATGGCCCATTCTGCCTACGAAGTTACGATTGGTGGTGGATACACATCTCTCACCGGCAGCGAGGATGCCCATATATCCCCCCAGACATGGCCCGCAGGTAGGAGTACTTACCACAGCGCCTGCCTCAATGAAGATTTTCAACAGTCCTTCATCCATTGCCTGCATATATATGTGCTGTGTGGCAGGTAAGATAATACATCTCATGCCCTTTGCCACATGTTTGCCCTCCAGTACCTTAGCGGCACATCGAAGATCGTCTATTCTGCCGTTGGTACAGGAACCGATCACCACCTGATCGATCTTCACAGGCTCTTTCATGGCATTCACTTCATCGATGGTCTTAGTATTCTCCGGTAAATGAGGAAATGCGATGGTAGGGCGAAGTGCACCTAAATCGATGGTATATTCTTCGTCGTATTCTGCATCTGCATCCGCTTCATAGATGGTATATGTTTTCGTGGAATGTTCCTTCATATAGGCGATTGCCAGTTCATCCACCGGGAAGATTCCATTTTTACCGCCGGCTTCAATTGCCATATTTGCGATGGTGAATCTGTCATCCATGGTAAGATTCCGGATACCGTCTCCCACGAACTCCATGGATTTATATAATGCTCCATCCACACCGATCATACCGATGATATGTAAGATCACATCTTTACCGCTCACCCAGGGGCTTAACTTGCCTGTCAGGTTGAATCGAATGGCAGACGGTACTTTGAACCAGGCTTTTCCTGTCGCCATGCCGGCAGCCATATCCGTACTTCCCACTCCGGTTGAGAAGGCACCCAGCGCACCGTAGGTACAGGTATGGGAATCCGCACCGATGATCACATCTCCTGCCACAGTCAGTCCTTTCTCCGGTAACAGGGCATGTTCGATTCCCATCTCACCCACTTCGAAATAATTGGTAATCTCATTGCGGTATGCGAATTCTCTTACGCATTTGCAATGTTCTGCAGACTTGATGTCTTTATTTGGTACAAAATGATCCGGGACCAAAGCAATCTTATCTTTGTCAAATACACCTTGTGATTTTATTTTATCCATTTCTTTGATTGCCACCGGACTGGTGATATCATTACCCAGGACAAGATCCAGGTCTGCTTCGATCAATTGACCGGCTGTCACCTGTTCAAGGCCGGCATGTGCAGCTAAGATCTTCTGTGTCATTGTCATTCCCATGTTATTTTTTCCTCCATATGATACTTTTAGCAGTTTTCTGCTTTTTTATTCGATTCTTATTCGAATTCTTATTCTGATACTCTAATGCTTTGATACTATCCTATCATATCTTTCATTTATTGAAAAATAGAATATTTTCATGTATACTATAACTACAAGTTATTACCATAGCAGTAAAATGAAATAGGTTAAAAAATAAAAATTTAAAAATCGAAATGAAAAATATAAAAATTAAAAATAAGAAAATATAAAAATTAAAAATAAAACTAAAAACAAGAAAATATAAAAACTTAAAACTAAAAATAAGAAAATATAAATTGAAAGGGAAGTGAATCATGACCTCTAATCTATCCTCCTACCGCATCTTTTGCGCAGTAGCCAAAGCTGGGAATATTTCCAGCGCCGCAAAAGAATTATATATCAGTCAGCCTGCTGTGAGCAAAGCAGTATCAAAGCTGGAACAAAGTCTGAATGTGACCCTGTTTGATCGTACTTCTCGGGGCGTGACGCTCACCTATGAAGGAAAATTGCTTTACACACAGGTGGAGGGAGCTTTTCTTTCCATTGAGCATGGCGAAAAACAAATCAAGCGAATTGCTGAACTGGGTGTGGGACATTTATCTCTGGGTGTCAGCACGACTTTGTGCAAGTTCGTATTGCTCCCCTATCTAAAACAGTTTATCCATGATAATCCACATATTCAGCTATCCATTTCCTGTCAGTCCACCAGTCATACGTTGTCAGAGATAGAGACCGGAGATATTGAGATCGGACTTGTGGGAGAACCTGAATTTCTGGGAGAACTGGATTTTTACCCCGTTCGTACCATTCACGATATCTTCGTTACCACCCAGGAATATCTGGATAATCTCAAGATCCGTGAAGACAGTGACCAGATTGATATCATGAAGTCCGGGACTTTCATTCTATTGGACAAAGATAATATCACCCGACAATACATGGACAAATTTTTCCGGGCAAATCATATCAAACCTGAAAATATCATTGAGGTATCCACCATGGATCTGCTCATAGAATTTGCAAAGACCGGTCTGGGAATCGCCTGTGTTATCGAGGAATTCGTGTCTATGGAATTAGCCAATGAAACACTGATCAAATATAAACTGCCCGCCACGATTCCATCAAGGAAAATCGGATTTGTATATCCTAAGAATCTGTCCATCTCCCAATCTATGACGCAGTTCATCAATTTCTATAAACAGGACTGAGAAAGAAAAGAGAAGTCAACGCCTCGAATGACGTGAACTTCTCTTTTCTCCTGTTAACTGACTTCATACCATTGAATATCAATTGGTCAGCTTTTTTATATACTGGAAAATTCCATATGTTTCTACTTAGTTATTTACTAATTTGTCGCTTTCATTATTCCAGCTGTAAAGTTTACGGATCTCTTTACCAACAGCTTCTGAAGGATGCTCTGCAGCAATTTTCTTCATTGCTTTGAAGTGTGCCTGTCCGCCGGCTTCTGACATATCTAATAAGAATTCTTTTGCGAAAGAACCATCCTGGATATCGGAAAGGATCTTCTTCATGGTCTTCTTAGTCTCTTCTGTGATCAGCTTAGGTCCTGTTATGTAATCACCATATTCAGCGGTATTGGAGATCGAATATCTCATTCCTTCGAATCCTGACTGATAGATCAGGTCTACGATCAGTTTCATCTCATGGATACATTCGAAGTAAGCATTTCTTGGATCATATCCAGCTTCTACCAATGTCTCAAAACCTGCCTGCATAAGTGCACATACACCACCACATAATACAGCCTGCTCTCCGAAAAGGTCAGTCTCTGTCTCTGTTCTGAAGGTTGTCTCAAGAACACCTGCTCTTGCACCACCGATTGCAAGACCATAAGCCAATGCCATGTCCAATGCTTTTCCTGTAGCATCCTGCTGTACTGCTACCAGACAAGGAACACCTTTGCCAGCCTGATACTCACTTCTTACGGTATGTCCAGGTCCTTTTGGTGCGATCATAGTAACGTCCACATTCTTAGGTGGGATGATCTGATTAAAGTGGATTGCAAAACCATGTGCGAACATTAACATGTTGCCTTCCTCAAGGTTTGGCTCGATATCTTTTTTGTACATTGCTGCCTGTTTCTCATCGTTGATAAGAATCATGATAATATCTGCTTTTTTTGCTGCCTCTGCTGCTGTATATACTTGAAAACCTTGTGCTTCTGCTTTTGCCCAAGATTTGGAGCCTTCATAAAGACCAATAATGACGTTGCATCCTGATTCCTTTGCATTTAATGCATGTGCATGACCTTGACTGCCGTAGCCAATAACTGCGATGGTTTTTCCTTCTAATAATGAAAGATTACAATCTTCTTGATAAAAAATTCTTGCTGCCATTTCTTTTTCCTCCGTTTTTGTTTTTACTTATCTATAACTAAAAGGTTTCCCTCCGAGCTAACTATAGGAATATAATAGTTTAAATGAATGAGCTTCACCCATGATTCTCATGGGTAACATTTCCATCCTCATCGATCCAGATAACGTCATCTTTCCCTCTGCTGAGACCAGCAATACCGGTTCTTGCAAGCTCCAGTATGTTATGTCCGTCCAGCAATCCGATGAATGCATCGATCTTACTCTGGTTGCCGATCAACTCTATGATGACCGAATCATGTGCCACATCTATGATCTTCGCTCTGAAGATCTCTGTAGTAGCCAGAATGGATGCCCGTGCCTTTGCGTCAGCCTCCACTTTGATCAGGCATAACTCACGATATACGCTTTCATCAGGCTTCAACTCCCTGATATCTCTCACATCCACAAGTTTACTTACCTGCTTCTCAATCTGATCCAGGATATCATTATCTCCCGACGCAACGATGGTAATTCTGGTATAGCGGGGGTCGGCCGTAACACCGGCTGTGATACTTTCGATATTATAACCTCTGCGGCTGAATAAGCCGGAGATTCGGCTTAATACACCGGATGTATTATCCACTAAAAGCTGAAATACTTTTTTCTGCATATGTAAATCCCCTGTTCCAAATTATATTTCTGTTTCGATATTACTATCTTTGTATTACTGTCCGATATTACTATCCAAATATTTCTATCTTTGATATTACTACCTCGACATTTTTATCTCGACATTTTTATCTCGATTCTGCTATTTCTTATTTCTATTCTATCTCTGATTTGAGCTGTAAACGCTGTCTATGTGTTGCATGAAATACTTTTCCTATCTGATGTATCTCTAATGCTTGACTTGTATTTTATCAATAATTATCATATTTGTCAACAAAATGCATGAAAAATCGCGTTATTTTTATGCATTATTACCAAATGTTATAATGGGTATATCCTCTAGTTATCGTTCTCACTACATTTTGGAAGTGCCAGCGTTCCTGTTCTGGCCACCTCTACAATACTGATGGACTGGAGCATATTGATGAATAAAGTGATCTTTTCCGGAACATTGCAGATCTGCAGCACCATGAGATTCTTGGACATATCAACGATATCCGCCTTCATCACATCGCAGATCTCCAGGATATCCCGGCGATTCCCTTTGTTATATTTTACCTTGATAAGCATTAATTCTCTGCTGATGCTCTGATTTTCATCAAATGTCTTTACTTTTATCACATCCAGCTTTTTATTTAATTGTTTTTCAATCTGTTCGATGGTACGCTGGTCTCCGCTGGATACGATGGTCATACAGGATACCGCCGGATCGTCAGTCTCCCCCACGGCCAGACTGTCTATATTATAACATCTTCTGGAAAAGAGACCAGCTACTTTGCACAATACACCAGAACGGTTTTCCACTAATACAGAATATATTCTTTTCATCATGATCGTAACTCCCTATCTGTTTCTATTATTTGCCTTATACACTCCATGCATTGCGTGTATTTCGCCCGATATGTTCCCATCAGACTATGGATACGCCTGTTTCACAGATTAGGCATTTTTGACAGTATCCATTGGATCTATCATGCATTCCATGAGAGATGTGGTATCGTCTTTCAAAAATGCTTCGATTTTTTCCTCAATTCCATCCATGTTCATGACTCTTGTGAAGGTCATGCCATACGCCTCTGCGATTTTCGACAGATCCGGATTACCTGACAGGTCTACGAAGGAATAATGAGCATCATAAGTATTGTATTGATATTCACGAACCAATCCCAGATAATTATTGGTAAATACAATGACTTTTACCGGAATATGGAACTGACGTATGGTAGCGAATTCCATCATGGACATTTGGAAGGAACCGTCTCCACACACCGCGATTACCTGTTTTGACATATCTCCCTTTTTAGCACCCATAGCCGCCGGAATGGAATATCCCATGGTACCCATACCACCGGAAGTGAGAAATCTGCCCTCCCTCACGATATGATATCCGCAGGACCACATCTGGTTCTGACCCACATCTGCCACATATATCCCATCCTTTTTCATCTTCATGGAAAGAATACGGATGAATTCCGCAGGATCAACATATTCGGGATTTGGCGTTCTCCGGATTACCATTTTGCTCTTATAGCCATTCAGGGTTTCGATCCATTGGGTATGTTCACAGGTACATTCCTGATTTATGAAATCATTGAAAATATGCTTGGCATCTCCTACCAGTGGAATGGTAGGACCAACATTCTTTCCGATCTCTGCAGGATCTACATCAATATGTACCATGACTTTATTTTCCATGATCAGATCCGGCTGACTGATGGCTCTGTCCGCCACACGGGCACCCACCATAATGATCAGATCCGCCTCGTTCATGGCACGATTGGCAAAGCCTTTTCCGTTATTTCCCACCATGCCATAGTAAAGCGGATGCTCTGTGGGAAGTGCTCCGATTCCCATGAGGGTAGACACTACCGGAATATTATATTTTGTGATAAAGGTTCTTAATTCTTCCACTGCGTCACTCAAGAATACGCCGCCGCCCACGCATAGAATCGGTCGTTTGGCTTTTTCAAGTTCTTTAATTACATTTTTGATCTGTACAGCGTGACCCTTTACCGTAGGTTTGTAGGTACGAAGATTTACTTCCTGGGGATATTCATATTTTTTAATGGTACTGTTCTGAATATCACAGGGAATATCAATGAGTACCGGACCTTTTCTGCCACTGTTGGCAATATAAAAGGCTTCCTTAAATACCCTTGGAATCTCTTCCACATCCTTTACAAGATAACTGAACTTTACAAAGGATTCTACTGCTCCGGTAATATCTGCCTCCTGAAACACATCACTGCCCAGCAGTTTGCTGTCCACTTGTCCAGATATGCATATAAGTGGAATGCTGTCCGCAAAAGCGGTTGCGATTCCGGTAATGAGGTTCGTCGCACCAGGACCGGAGGTCACTGCACATACACCAACCTTTCCGGTCACTCTCGCATATCCATTTGCTGCATGTGCGGCATTCTGCTCGGTTCTTACTAAGATACTTTCTATATCTGTGGTTAAAATACTATTAAAAAAAGGACATATCGCAACACCCGGATATCCAAAAATCGTGGATACACCTTCATTAATCAAGCATTTTACCATTGCATCTGCACCATTCATTTTAATTCATTGCCCCCTATATCTTTTTATTATATATGAATTTCCACAGAGTATCCCGTTTCAAGACTCTTTGACACCCTGCTTTATCGCGTATGTTCGTTTTAGTATCACATCATCCAGGGCTTCTGTCAATAGGATCGCTGGTATTTTGTATTAAAATAAATACAATGATGTAAGGGTCAAAAGGTGTTTTGCCCCTTGATACTTACGGATTATTCATGGATTCCCAGAAGTCTCTTGGTGAGGATCACTGCCTCCGCCGCATCTTTGGAGTAGCCATCCGCACCTATTTCATCGGCATAGCCCTGTGTGATAACAGCACCGCCGATGATGATCTTGGCATCGATTCCCTTTTCCCTGGCATACTGGATCACTTTCTTCATCTCCTGCATGGTGGTGGTCATCAGTGCCGACAGTGCTATGATCTTTGCATGATGTTCTATGGCGGCATCCACGATGGCTTCCCTGGAAACATCTTTGCCCAGATCAATTACCTTAAATCCGTGATTTTTCAGCATCAGTGCCACCAGATTCTTGCCGATGTCATGAATATCCCCCTGCACGGTGGCTATGACGATGGCAGGCATCTCTTTTTTTCCATCTTTCTGCAACAGAAATGGTTCCAGATATTCGATGGAAAGCTTCATGGCCTCCGCACTGGATATGAGCTGTGGCAGGAAATATTTGCCCTTGTCAAATAAATCCCCCACTTCGTTGATGGCTGGCAGTAGAATCTCATTCAACAGCATCTGTGGCTCTACATTCGCCATGGCATCTTTTGTGATGGTGACGATCTGCTTACGGTTGCCCTTTAATACAGCTTCCCGCAATCGTTCTGTTATGGATTGGGGTTCATGATGAGATTTTCCCTTGTCCCTGTTGCCGGAAGACTTCTCACCGGGTGTATTTTCCATTGCAGCAAAAGTACCAATGGTAAAATCTGCCTGATTCATGAACTCGATATAACGGATATCTGATTCTTCCTTATGCAGCAGAAGATCCGATGCAAAAGCACTTGCCATTAGCAGATTCTGATTAGGATTTGCAATAGCCATGGTTAGCCCTGCCTGTATCGCCATGGTTAGAAAAGCGGCATTTACAAAGCTTCGCTCCGGAAGTCCAAAAGAAATATTGGACAGTCCGCATATGGTAGCCAACCCGTTTTCTTTACAGAAACGAATGGTCTCCAGTGTCTCTATGGCGGCGTTCTTATTGGCGCCCACTGTGGCCACCAGACCATCTACGATGATATCTTCCTTTCTCATGCCCATTTCCAGTGCACGCTTCTCAACTTCTTTGATAATGGATATTTTCTCTGCCAGATCTTTGGGCAGCCCCGCGTCAGACAATGGCAGTAAGATGAACATGGCACCATATTTTCTGGCAACGGGCAGCAGCTTCTCTATTTTTATCTTTTCCAGGGAAATGGAATTGATCAAAGCTCGTCCGGGATATCTGCGAAGTGCCTCCTCAATCACATCCACATGGCTGGAATCGATGGATAATGGTAGAGAAGTCACGCCGCACACCTCCTGAATCGCCTTCGCCATCATATCCTTCTCATCTATTCCATTCATACCCATGTTAATGTCCAGGATGCGTGCACCGGAAAGTTCCTGCTGTTCTGCATATTCTGTGACCAGGTCAAACCTGCCTTCCCGCAATTCCGCCTGTAATTTTTTCTTTCCTGTGGGGTTGATTCGTTCGCCTACCACCATGAAAGGATCATCCAGATAAAATTCCAGGGTGCTCCGCTCCGATGCCAGAAAACGAGCTTTCTTATTTTTCTTATGGCTAATGCTCAATAAGGAAGTCTTTTCCTTTAATTTCCGGATATAGGTGGGATCTGTTCCACAGCATCCTCCCAGAATGGACGCCCCCGCCTCTATCATGGGGATCATTTCCCTGGAAAATGTCTCCGCATCCATGTCGTATACCGTGGAGCCATCCTCCGCCAGGCTTGGAAGCCCCGCATTTGGCTTTGTGATGATGGGGATATCCGTGACACTTGCCATATCCGCTATGATCTGCAGCATTTGATCCGGTCCTGTGGAGCAGTTGGCACCTATGGCTGCCACGCCCAGACTGGATAGCACAACAGCTGCCGTCCTGGCATCCGTTCCGTAGAGACTTCTGCCATCCGCTTCGAAGGTCATGGTAGCGATCACTGGGAGGTCACAGACTTCCCTGGCTGCGATCACTGCCGCTCTGGTCTCCTGTAAACTCATCATAGTCTCCACCACGATCAAATCGATTCCCGCACTGACCTGGTATTCGATCTGTTCCTTATAGATCATGATCAATTCTTCAAAATCCATAGGCCCGATGGGCTGTAGCTGCACGCCTGTCATGGTGATATCTCCAGCCACATAGGCTTTGTCCCCCGCTGCTTCCTTTGATAATCTTACCAGCGATTCATTGATTTCCCGAATACGATCCTCCAGTCCATATTCCTGTAGTTTCACTCGATTGCTGGTAAAAGTGGGTGCATAGATAATATCACTGCCCGCCTCCACATATTCTCGCTGTAATTGTAACATAATATCTCTATGGTCAAGAATCCAGCTTTCAGGACATACGCCCGCCGGCATTCCTCTTTTTATTAGATTTGATCCCGTGGCGCCGTCTAAGTAAATGGGATGTTTCTCACATAAATTCCAGAATTCCTGTTTTGTCATTGTATTACCTGCACCTTTCCTACGCAAAAAAATCTTTTCTCATTATCTGCTTATCTTATCCGATTTTTATTTATGATAGCATTTTTTAGAAATAAGGGCAATTCCATCTTTGGAATCTTTTGTTTTGAAAACTTCCAAAATTTTTTCGATTCTATGAACTTTATTGCGTGATGCCGTAATTTATGGTAAATTTATAAAGGTATAGGTGTTTGTGTGAAGTTTTTTATGAAAATTTTACAGGAACTGATGTTCAATGATTGATATGGGGGATATGTTATGAACCGAACTATAAATAGACATTTCTTTACAGTTATACTTTCTGCCTGGATGATATTACTTCTGACGGGATGCGGTAAGGAAGATAAAGCATTAACGCAATATAAAGAAAATATGATGACCTTTTGTGATCAGATCAAGGCACAGGATACTGCAATCAATGGCATAGATGCCACAAGTGATACCGCTGTCACTGAATTGTTAGATAATCTGGATCAATTAAATGCGGAATTCACTTCCCTGGCAGAGATGGAAGTACCCAGTGAATTTAGTTCCGTGGAGACACTTGCCGATGAAGCCGGGGAATATATGAATGAGGCGGTATCCATGTATCGCGATGTCTTTACCGCCGAGAACCTGGATCAGGAATCTCTGGATATTGCCAATGAAAATTACAGCCGTGCCATGAAACGTATCCAGTACATCGGAGATATCCTCATGGGGCAGATCCCTGATGGGGACGATGTGAATGTTACCTATGAAGATGAATCCGCGGAGTATGAACAGGAAAGTGAATCTACCGTCGGATGATGAGGGAAGCCCTCAAAACAACCTTTTGCCATCCAAAATATTTATACCAAGTTTTTTATAAGTCACTAAAACTTACGCCATCCGTCATTTCAAAGTGTATTTCAAAATCATAGACAGCACTTTCACCTATAAATATGACTTTGCCATCTCCTTTTAATATTTTTATTGTAGTGTCTAATATTTCGGAAGAATTATCAGCAATTTTTGTCTTTTCTCCATCCGGCGATACATATGTTAACGCTGTATCACCACCACTGTTTTTCGTTAGCGTTCCTTGAATGCTTACCGTTGCGTTTTCTTCTGCATGAATCATTATAACCACAGCATTTTCATCATTCTCTTGATTCACTCTCCCTTTTACCACATAAGCAGTATTCGTTTGTTCAGATGTATACTTATCAAAGTGACTGGTTTCTACATTCATAATCTGGGAAGATTCCTTTTTACCAAAAGATTCATTCTTTGAATTTGAAGAGCAGCCAACCATCAATAATCCTATACATACAAGTGCTATAATACTTTTTATCATCTAAACGATAACCTCCATACTTTGATTTGTTATCCTACACCTTAGCTGACAAAATGTTCTGGCAAAGATAACCTGATAACATTTAAAGAGGGCTTCACAGACCATAGCCTGTGAAACCCTCTAAAATACTGAATTTCTTAGAATTTACCAGCGGGCTGCTTCCTCAATGGAAACTGTGAGGGCTGGGTTTTCAAGGGTTTTAGGGGGCATTTGTGTAACTCTCTAACATTTGTATAATTGGATTGGCTTCCTCCACATTAGAAAATCCATTCCATTGTCTACATCCTGTTCTTGTAACTTCATCTATACCGACATATATATCACCACCACTTGAATTTGCAAATGCAGAAATACTTTCTGATAATTTTGCAGGCTTTATATTCTTTGATTTTATATCATTAAAATAATCTTCTTGAATGTTAATTAATTCTGGCAATTTCTTTTCACTTAATACATTTTCTTCATATCGTATAGTATTTCGACCTCATTTTCTCTTTATATAAACGCGATGTTAACATCACGCTTCAAAACATTCATCAACGAAGAATCACTCTGTTATCATATCCATTATACTATCTTTCCCATATCCCTCATAATAAACGTAACGTCAAAGTCACAATCCAAAAACTCCACAATTTTTCTCAATTTATTGCCTAAATTATTACCGCTATATCCAATCAATTCCAACAAATCCTTTATTTTTATGTTTCTTTCTATCAAAAAATACGGATTTTAGAAGCCATAGCCACACAATCACCTCATCGTACTTTTCTTATGATTATACATGAATAAATGTGAAAAATCAAACTCCCGGGCTTAATAAAGTACCACAAAATATAGAAACGACCATATTATTGATTTTTTTCATTTTACTGTCTGTCAAAAGTCTCCCTTCTCTTTATTTACTTCGCCTTAGTACTCGCTACTCGTAATATCAATACCTTTTTCAGCATTTTCAGCATTCTCGTATTTTGTATTGATTTTGTTTATTGCGTATGTTACCGTATTATTAGAAGATCATTTCGAAAAGAACTTGCTTACGTGAATTATAATAGAATTAAAGAAAACATATCTAAGAATCTTGCATTTTATAGAATGGAAAAGAAGTTCACACAAAAGGATTTAGGTGATAGAAAAACTTATTGATAGAGGGGAAGAGCTTATAACTCTTGGCTTTACATCTAATGTAAAAGGGAACGAAGAAAAAATGGCGTAAATTACCAAAACAATATTATTAACGGGTTTTTTATATAGTATTCTTGTCAGATATGACTTGAAATAAAACAAAGAAAAGAGGATTTTACAATGATTGATTTTAAGAATGGTAGTTTTATCAAACTAAAAAAAGCTGAAACCAGCAAAGCAGATGTGCAACAGCTTCTAGTTAATGGTGAGGATTTGATAGGTTGTTACAAAGGCATGCGTGATTATGTTGTTTTTACCAACAAGCGTGTTATATCTGTTAATGTACAAGGTGTTACTGGAAAGAAAAAAGATTTTACTTCTCTACCTTATTCAAAAATACAATCTTTTTCAATTGAAACTTCTGGTACCTTTGATTTAGATAGCGAATTAGAATTATGGTTTAGTGGTTTAGGTCTTGTTAAATTTGAATTTGCAGGTAATTGTGACATTGTTCAGCTCGGACAAATCATAGGCAGTTATATCTTATAAAAAACAGGCGGTTGCACCTTCTCTAGTGCTTCCGCCTGTTTTGTTTGTTGTTTATGTATTTCTTGTATATTACCTATACACTTTCATACTGTTTGGAGCTAATTTACAAATTTTCAATACCACTTAATGCTGTATTTCTTAGAATTTACCTTCGTTAGCTGCTTCCTCAATGGAAACTGCTACTGCAACTGTCATACCAACCATTGGGTTGTTACCAGCGCCGATGAGACCCATCATCTCTACGTGAGCAGGAACTGATGAAGATCCGGCGAACTGTGCATCTGAATGCATACGTCCCATTGTATCTGTCATACCATAGGAAGCAGGACCAGCAGCCATGTTATCCGGGTGAAGTGTACGTCCTGTACCACCGCCTGATGCTACTGAGAAATATTTCTTTCCTTTTTCGTTACATTCTTTTTTGTAAGTACCTGCAACTGGATGCTGGAATCTTGTTGGGTTTGTTGAGTTACCTGTGATAGATACGTCAACGCCCTCTTTCCACATGATTGCAACGCCTTCTGTTACGTCATTAGCGCCGTAGCAGTTAACTTTAGAACGAAGTCCTGTTGAGTAAGCTTTTCTGAATACTTCTTTTACTTCGCCTTTATAGTAGTCCATCTCTGTCTCAACAAATGTAAATCCGTTAATTCTGGAGATAACCTGTGCAGCATCTTTTCCAAGACCATTCAGGATAACTCTTAATGGTTTCTGACGAACTTTGTTTGCTTTTTCAGCGATACCAATTGCACCTTCAGCAGCTGCAAATGATTCGTGACCAGCTAAGAAGCAGAAACAATCTGTCTCTTCTTCTAATAACATTTTACCAAGGTTACCATGTCCCAGACCTACTTTACGTTGGTCAGCAACGGAACCCGGGATACAGAAAGCCTGAAGACCTTCTCCTAAAGCTGCAGCAGCATCGGCTGCTTTACGACATCCTTTTTTGATAGCAATAGCTGCGCCCACTGTGTAAGCCCATTTAGCGTTCTCAAAACAGATTGGTTGAATACCTTCTACCTGATGATATACATCAAGTCCAGCGTCTTTTGTAATCTTCTCTGCTTCTTCGATGGAAGAAATACCATAGCTGTTTAATACTTCATTGATTTGTTTAATACGTCTTTCATATGATTCAAATAAAGCCATTTTAATTTTCCTCCTCTTCTATTCTTGTCTTGGGTCGATAACCTTAACTGCATCATCAACACGGCCATACTGTCCGCAAGCTTTGTTGTATGCTGTTGTAGGATCATCACCTTTTTTGATAAAGTCTGTCATTTTTCCAAGACTTACAAATTTATATCCAATGATATTGTCTTCTTCGTCTAATGCGATACCTGTTACATAGCCTTCAGCCATCTCAAGGTAACGAGGTCCTTTTTTCAAAGTACCGTACATCGTACCAACCTGTGAACGAAGTCCTTTACCAAGATCCTCAAGTCCGGCACCGATTGGAAGTCCATCTTCTGAGAAAGCACTCTGCGTACGTCCGTAAACGATCTGTAAGAAAAGTTCTCTCATTGCTGTATTAATAGCATCACATACCAAGTCCGTATTTAATGCCTCTAAAAGAGTTCTTCCTGGTAAGATCTCAGCTGCCATAGCTGCTGAGTGAGTCATTCCTGAACATCCGATAGTCTCAACTAATGCTTCCTGAATAAGACCCTCTTTAACATTCAGTGTTAATTTACATGCACCCTGCTGAGGTGCACACCAGCCAATACCATGTGTCAAACCGGAAATATCTTTAATTTCTTTTGCTTTTACCCATTTTGCTTCTTCTGGGATAGGAGCACAACCGTGATTAACGCCCTGTGCTACTTTACACATTTCTTCCACTTCTTTTGAATAAATCATGTGAAATCTCCTTTCAATTATGTAAATCCTTATATTGATGACGCTTCTTACACTGAACAAATGCACAATGTTAAAAGCAGTCACTTATAACCTAGTATATTTTCGCATAAATAGACAAAAAAAGCTAGTCTTATTTTGTAAAAACAAAAAATAGGAAAAGAAAAAACGAGGAAACAAATTATATTTCCTCGTTGCAAAGTATTGTATTACGATAATGATTTGCTGATACCCCTGTTATTTTTTTAAAAACTCTGGAGAAATGTGCCATATCCAGGAATCCCACCGCCTCCGCGATCTCTCCGATGCGAAGCTCCGGCTCCTTTAGCATCTCTTTTGCCTTCTCAATGCGAACCGTGTTCAACAGTTCCGAAAAATTCTGCCCCGTATGACGGTTCAGCAGCTTGCTCAGGTGCCATTGACTCACATAGGTCTGGTCTGCCACATCCGACAGCAGTATCTTTTCCTGATAGTGTGCCTCCATATATGCCAGTGCATTTTTTACGATGAAACTGCTGGCTGCACTTTCCACTGGGAGCTTCGATTCCGCTGTCTCCTGCTCCGTTATGGATTCTTCACGGGATTCTGCTATACTGTCATTTTCTTTCTGTACCTTCTGACTGCCCCGTTTTTTCACATTGTCTACCATGTAGACAATGGCTTCCTCCAACTCGCTCATGTTGGAAGGCTTTAAAAGGAATCGACTTACCCCAAGCCGGATTGCCCTCTGGGCATAATCAAATTCCCGGAAGCCTGTCAGTACACAAAGCTCCATATCCGGAAATTCCGATTTGATTCCTGCCATCATGGTAAGTCCATCCATCTCCGGCATACAGATGTCTGTGAATATAATATCAGGCTTTTTCTCCTGGATCAGTGCCTTACCCTCAATGCCGTTACTGGCAGTGGCAACAATCTCACATTCATATGTATCCCATTTAATACTCTTTGTTAAACCTTCTACAATGATTGGTTCGTCATCCACGATCATTACTTTAAACATGCTATCCCCATCCTCATTTGTGAATTTGACTTTATTATCTCATATATTCCCCTCAATTCCAATCATTGCAGCGTTTATTTTTGATTATCCTTTGATTGCTCCGGCAGTAAGACCTTTTATGATGTTCTTCTGTAAGAATATGTATACGATCAGCACTGGCACTACGATAATCGTAACGCTGGCTGCCATCAATCCAAAGTCTGTACCATACTTGGAACTGATCTCCTCAAGCAGGGTAGATACCGGGAATTTCGTGTTGTCACGAATCATGATCTTCTGTACGAACAGATCATTGTATGACCACAGGAAACTGAAAATAGCAACTGTGGACAAGGATGCTTTACAGATGGGTACAATGATTCGTCCGAATACCTGGAACGGATTGGCACCTTCCATATAAGCTGCTTCTTCCATCTCGATGGGAACACTCTGTAAGAATCCCGTCATGACGATGGTCGCGAAGCTGAGATTTCCTGCGATCTGTGGTAATATGACCGCAATATTTTTATTTAGTATTCCCATCCCTACGATCATTCTGAAAACAGGAATGATCGTGGAGAATACCGGGAACATCAAGCTTGCTACGATTAAACTTTGTAATAATTTCTTTCCACGGAACTGATATCTGGTCATACCAAAGGACATCATGGAGGAAAGCACCATAACACCGATGGTCACACTTCCGGAAATAATAAGGCTGTTCTTATATGCCCGAACTACATTCAGATTCTGAAATGCCTTGATGTAGTTATCCCATGTAAACTCTACCGGTAAAGAAAAGGAAGATCGGAGCACCTCTGCCGATGACTTGAACGAATTCATAATGACCCAGACAAAGGGGAATATGGTAGTCAATGCCCATATAATAAGAACGGCATACACCACGATCATCCATGGACCCATAGGAAAGCCTTTACGCGCCTTCACTTTTTGATTTGCTTTCATATGCTCTCCCTAATTCCTTTCCCGAACCAGAAAGTTCGTAATTTTCGCTATGACAACGCCTAATACCACGATGATAACTGCGATGGCACATCCATAATCATAATTGTTCATACCAAAGGTAATCTGATACATATAGGTTCCAAGGAAATGAGTCAGTCCCTGTGGTGCACCATTTGGCACCATTACCCAGGGAAGATCGAACACCTTTAACGCACCGGTAACTGCCAGTGTGATACAGGTACAGATCACTGTTCTCATCAGTGGAATCGTGATATAGAATACCTGTCGGAATTTATTGCATCCGTCAATGGAAGCCGCCTCATAGATATCATCTGAGATATCGCTTAACCCGGTAAGCAATATTACAAAGTAGAAACCTACGTAGCTCCACAGAGTGGGGATACACACCATCATAAATGCAAGTTCAGGCTTCAACCAGTTGACAGGTGCCGCACCGAATACTGCCAGTAACTGGTTCAGCATCCCGCCATCAAAGTTGTAAAATAATTTGAATAATAATCCGATTGCTGTTGCTGAGATTACAATAGGGAAGAAAAACACGGTTCTGAACAGTTGCTGTCCTCTGGTAATATTGCTTACCATAACTGCCAGGATAAA
>JAQVCT010000035.1:1681-23137 GCA_028689655.1 Lachnospiraceae bacterium | reverse complement strand
GTCTGGAGGGCAGCAGCAGCGCGTGGGAATTGCCCGTGCCATTGTGACCAATCCGGAGGTGGTCTTCTTTGATGAACCCACCTCTGCACTGGACCCGGAACTGATCGAGGAGGTCTTAAAAGTAATGCGGAACCTTGCAAAGGAAGGCACGACCATGGTGGTGGTCACCCACGAGATGTCCTTTGCCCTCGATGTGGCGAACAAGGTGTATTTCATGGATGGAGGACAGGTGATCGAGAGCGGAAACCCCAAAGAGGTTCTACTCAAGCCTCAGGAGGAACGCACAAAACAGTTTTTCCGAAGAATCAACAGAGATGCAGAATATTATATCTAGGGATGAAGACAGGAAGCATCCATGGAAAAAAGGCTGAGACAGGGTGTTATCATAAAGCAAACAGTTCACCTTAGTTTTCGATTACTGAATCAAAAAAGCAACCTCATCCTTGGCTAAGGACGGTTGCTTTTTTGATGCTTATTATTAGCTCTTTGCAGCATTTCTACTATCTTCGCGATTGTCCTGACTTTTTTATCTGTAAAAACATGTATAAATAATGAAAAGGGACAGATACTAAACAAAAATACAAATCGGAAAATCAAAATAACAAAATCAAAATAACAAAATCAAAATAAGAAATCAAAAAAAAGAAAAGAGCAGGCAACTAAATGCAGAATACCACATTATATGTAAAACTGACACAGAATGCAGAGATCATGGAGTCCACAGTATATCTCAAGGATATCGCAAAGCTTACCTGCAAGGACCCCCATGTACTGGCGAGAGCGAAGACCTTGAAGGTATATGAATTTCATGAGGATAAGCGGCAGGTGATCAGTGCCATGAAGGTCATACAGCAGTTGGAGAGCAGTATGCCAGTCTCCATCACATTGGTGGGAAATACAGCGGAAACGGTTATTGAGCGGGTAAAGACACCTGAGAAAAAAGGGGCATGGATCGCGATAAAGATCATCTTTGTATCCATGATCTGTTTCTGGGGAACCGCGTTTACAGTCATGGCATTTCACAACGATATCGGAATCAATCAGATGTTCACCCGGATCTACTATATGATGACAGGGGTGGAGTCCAATGGCTTTACAGTGATAGAGATCTCCTATTCCATCGGGCTTGCCAGCGGCATTATCATATTCTTTAATCATATAGGGAAGAGAAGGATCACCAAAGATCCTACCCCGGTGGAGGTGGAGATGCGAATCTATGAGAATGACGTGAACACCTCTCTGGTGGAAACGGCCAACAGGGAGGGGAAGACCATCGATGTTTCGTAATATTTTTATGATCCTATGCGGAGGAAGCTTTGGACTCATCGCGGCGGGAGGGGTCTTTACCGTCTTTATCTCCGTGGGGCTGATTCCAAGATTCGAAGGAAAGACCCACACGGGGGCAGATTATACCATCTATGAGACGATGGTCTGCCTGGGCGCTATCGGAGGATGCATCGTCAGTGTCTTCCATGGATACTGTGAGTTAGGGAACTTCATATCACGACATCATATTCTGCCAGATCAAACATGGCTCATCATTGCCAAAGTGCTGTTGATTCTCTTTGGACTGTTTGCAGGCATGTTCGAGGGATGCTTTGCCATCGCCATCGCGGAGATGCTGAATACCATCCCGATCTTTGCCCGGCGGGTGGGATTTCGTCACGGACTTGGCATTGCCATACTCATGATCGCACTGGGCAAACTGGCAGGATCGTTATTCTATTTTTCCCAGCGCATCTTTCTGTATGGAGGCCTGTGAGATAAGGACAGATCTAAGGGAAAGACAAGACAATAAACAGAAAATTTAAAATGGAACAATATCTGGTTATTAAGAGGAGGAGCATATGAAAGAAAAAGTCACAGAACAGGAAAAGAAAGCGTACCAGAAGTATGTGAAACAGGTAACACCCACCCACAGTCTGCCGGTGGAGATGACCAAGGCATTTCTCGTGGGCGGTGTCATCTGCGTAATCGGACAGGGAATCACCAATTACTGCGTGAATCTGGGAATAGAGAAGGAGACTGCAGGCTCCTGGTGTTCCCTGATTCTGGTATTGGCCGCGGTGTTACTGACAGGTCTTAATATCTATCCTAAGATCACCAAGTTCGGCGGTGCGGGGGCACTGGTACCCATCACCGGTTTTGCCAACTCAGTGGCAGCACCAGCCATCGAATTTAAAAAGGAGGGCCAGATCTTTGGCGTGGGCTGCAAGATCTTCACCATCGCGGGTCCGGTGATCCTGTATGGCATCTTCACCAGCTGGGTGCTGGGAATGATCTACTGGATTGGGAAGTATTTTGGCTGGCTTTAAAGATAACAGATAAATATAGTATTGTTTTATTGCGTGACAAAGAAAAAAATATTATAATAAAAAAAAGATAATAGACAATATTGGTAAAATGATTGCCATATGATAGTCTTATTACAGAGGATAAAGCGATGAACTATAATTACTGTTTTGAGATTGCAGCTATTTTGATTATTGGTACCGTTCTATTTGATTATAGGAGCAAAATGAGGATATTCAGGATTGATTCCAAGCTGTTCAAGTGGGTCATCTATGTGAGCATTGCAGAGTTTATCACAAATCTGTTATTCAGTCTGCTCATAGTCCGGTATGAAGTGGTGCCCGTATTGGTAAATGTGCTGATCTGTACGCTGCTCCTTGTCTTACAGGCGTCGAAGATCTATGCACTTGCATGCTTTTCCTTTGCCTATATGAATGCAGGATTCTCCATGAAAGAGTGGGGATTTTATGTGATTACCTTTGCCTATGGCGTAAACCTGATTCTGTCTGTCACATCGCCACTGACAGAATTCTACTTCTATTTTGACGAAGCGGGGCGTTACATTCAGGGATATGGCAGTGAATGGAGGTATTTCTTTTACCTGATCAATGTGCTTTTATGTCTGGCGTATGTACTGTTCAATGTGAGAAATTTATTGAAAAAGGATATAAAGGTAGCGCTAAGGGTAGCAGTCACCATAGGGGCAGGTGTATATATTCAGTATCGGTTTCGTTCCGTTCTGACCATTGATATCGCGGTAGCCATAGCGATTCTGTATCTGTACCTGACTTTGGAAAATCCCAATGATTATCAGGACAGGCTGACACTTTGCGGCAATGAATATTCTTTTAGGATCTTCATGGATCAGAAATGCAATCAGCGGAGAACATTTACGGTGATGTTTCTGAATCTGAAAAAGTTTCGCTACATTAACAATCTTTATGGCGTAGATATGGGTGATTTTATTCTGCGAAAAGTGGCATTGTGCCTGGAGGGGATCTTTTCAAGGCAGATCGTATTCCGTATTCATAATGATCTGTTCGCTGTGGTGGCGAATGGAACGCAGGACAGTCTGCAGACAGAGGTGGATAGACTCACACGAAGGTTTCAGAAACCATGGATATTCCCGGATGGCAGGAGCACGCTGATGGAACCCGCCATCGTACTCTGTGAATATCCACAGTTCTTTGGCAGTCATACAGAACTGATCAGTTTGCGCACAGAGATGTTCCAGAGTCTGAAGGATACCCATGATCACAATGTGCTCTACTCCGAAAGCACCCTGACTGATAAGTGCAGAAGAAGAGAAGCCGTGGAAAAACTTTTGAAGCAGGCATTGAACGAGGGCAGATTACAGGTATATTACCAGCCCATCGTGAATGGAAACAGTGGGAAAGTCGTGGCACTGGAGGCTCTATCCAGACTGCAGGATGATACGCTGGGATTTATTCCACCGGATGAATTTATTACCATTGCAGAGTCCACAGGTGTGATCATCCAACTGGGCTTTTATGTGCTGGAGGAAGTATGCCGATTTATCAGGGAGAGTCTGCTCACCAATCCGCAGAATACCGTAAAATGTGTGCAGATCAATCTCTCTTCCCTGCAATGTGCGTACCCGTTGCTGAAAATACATATAATGGAGATCATCCGCAAGTATGAGATACCGGTGGAGATGATTCACATGGAACTGACAGAGAGCACCATGCTGGAATCACCCAAGATGGTAAGAGATTCCATGGATGAATTGATCAGGGAGGGAATCTCATTTTCACTGGACGATTATGGAACGGGTTATTCGAATATTTCCTACCTGATTCAGTTTCCTTTTGATAAGATCAAGTTCGATAAGAATATGGTATGGTCTTATTTTGAAAAAGAGGAAGCGAAGATCATCATGGAGAAGGAGTTCGATATTCTGAATACCTTACATAAAAAGATCGTTGTGGAGGGAATTGAGCAGGAGGAACAGTATCAGGAGATGAAGTCCAAGGGCATTACCTTCTTCCAGGGCTACTATTTCTCAAAAGCGCTGCCAAAGGAAGAATGCGTGCAATATTTGAATCAATCCTGGAATAAATAATAGAATAATGAAGATAATAGGAACTGAATTAGGAAATCAATCAAAATCGATTACCATAAGGAGGTTCCATTTTTTTATGATTCAGGGAAAACAGAGCATCACATTTGAACAGGCACCATATATACTGGAAAGTGCCAGCATCGTAGGTACGAAAGAGGGGGAGGGCCCCCTGGGAAAATTATTTGATATGATCGGGGAGGAGGATCATTTCGGGGCAGATAACTGGGAGGATGCGGAGAGCAGCTTACAGAAGGACGCAGTGTTCCTCGCCATGAAAAAGGCAAACCTGGCGGCGACGGATATTCGGTATCTCTTCGCAGGGGACCTGCTGGGACAGTCCATCGCATCCTCCTTTGGATTAATGAATTATCAGATTCCCATGTTTGGCTTATATGGAGCCTGCTCCACCTGTGGAGAATCCCTGGGCCTGGGTGCTATGACAGTGGCGTCAGGTCATGCCACACATGTGCTGTGTGTCACCAGCAGCCACTTTGCCAGTGCGGAGAAGGAGTTTCGCTTTCCCCTGGAGTATGGCAATCAGAGACCCTTGTCCGCATCCTGGACAGTGACGGGAAGCGGAGCCTTCGTGGTCAGCAGCGCAGATTATGTGGAGGCACAGAAAAAGCATGTGCGTGCTAAGATCACAGGGATCACCACGGGAAAGATCGTGGATTACGGGTTGAAAGACTCCATGAACATGGGGGCATGCATGGCTCCCGCAGCAGCGGATACCATCTATCAGAATCTCTGTGATTTTACCAGAAAACCCGAGTCCTATGACAAGATCATCACGGGAGATCTGGGATATGTGGGGCAGACAGCACTGCTGGATCTGCTGGAGGAAAAGGGCGTAGATATCTCCAGGCAGCATATGGACTGCGGAATCGAGATGTTTGATCAGGATAGTCAAGACACCCACGCCGGAGGTTCCGGGTGCGGTTGTGCTGCAACGGTATTGTCTGCATATTTACTGAAACAACTGGAGGAGGGAAACTGGAAACGAATCTTATTCGTCCCCACAGGAGCACTGTTATCAAAGACCAGTTTCAATGAAGGACAGACAGTGCCCTGTATCGCCCATGGTGTGGTGATAGAGTCCGTGTAGGTTCCTGTCTCATTGACGAAAGATTAAAATGATATTATGATAATAGAGATACTTATCATATAGCAGAAGTTCTATAAAAGGGATAAAACATTGAAATCTTTCATGACACATTTCACAGGGAATGATCATTGGGTAACAGGCAGTAATGTAAATAGAAGAAGCATAGGGACATGTGGTGCATTGATTATCGCCGCTTTCGTGGCATTTATGGCATTGACCGGATGCACAGTCAGTAATAACAGTGAAAATGAGAACGCGGAAGATATGGAGCATACGCCCTTAAAATTTGGCGCCACCTATATGACCATGAACAATCCTTATTTTGAGTCGCTGGATGACAGTATCGAGGAGGTGGTGGTGGCAAATGGAGATGTATTGCTCACCAGGGATCCGGCACAGGATCAGAATAAGCAGAATGAGCAGATCCAGGAGATGCTGGATGAAGGGGTGGCAGCTATTTTCCTGAATCCGGTAGACTGGAAGGCAGTGAAACCCGCGCTGATCAAATGCAAGGAAGCTGGTGTCCCGGTATTTGACGTAGATACTTATGTGTATGACAGAGAATATGTGGTGTCCTCCATCCTTTCAGATAATTACAATGCGGGCGTTCAGATCGCTCATGATATGATGAAGAAAAGGAGCAGTGCCAGGATCGCCATTATCAATCATGAAAATATTAATTCCACATCTCTTCGGGTACAGGGATTTCTGGATACGATACAGGGAAATCCCCGATACAGGGTGGTGGTTCATGAGAAAATCACGGCAGAGCTGGAAGTTGCCATGGAGATTACGAAGACGATTATCGATGACGGGATAAGGTTCGATGTGGTGCTGGGAGGGAATGACCCCACTGCACTGGGTGTCCTGGCGGCATTGCAGCTGCGAAGGGTGGAAGATCCTATCCTGATCTATGGAATCGATGGTTCACCAGACGGGAAGACCATGATCAAACAGGGATTTCTGGAAGGAACCAGCGCACAGTTTCCCATTGAGATCGGCAACACAGCGGCGGAGACCGCCTATCGGTATCTGCGGGGGGAGTCCGTGGAATCCAATATCATCATACCGGTCAAGCTCATTACCCAGGAGAACCTGGTGGATTACGATATGGCAGGCTGGCAGTGACAGGAGATCGTGAAAGGAGGATGGGCATTTGCGGGATAAACGAATCTTATATATTAAGCACCTCATGCTGCTGATCAACATTGTGGCGAATCTGACTCCGGCAGTTCTCATATACATAACAACTTCAAAGATCTGCAATTATTACATTGCCCGTTCTTTTATGGGAAGGGTTACGGCATTGCCACAAAATCCAACAACGATCTTTGCAGGAACGGCAGTATTGTTGACTTGTCTGGTCATTTCTTTCTTTTTAAGGGAATTCCTGTATACGGATCAGTATCAATTCATCTATGGTTCTCTTTTTTTTGATTTTATCACCAGTTTTGTGCTGATGTATGTATTGAATTTTAATTATAACGGCATTCTGTTCTGGGTATTTGCCAATATTATCTATTACGTACATGATAAGGGAAAGATGGTGTTCATGCTGTTATCCATCATTATCTATGTGGGAACGGATTTTGAATTTCTGTCCATCAATTATTCCCTGTTTTCCATCTATGATTACATGGGGTATTACGACTTCAATACACAGCAGTATCTGTTAGGCATCTATAACATGCTGGTGTCTTTGAATATTATTATATTTATCCTGTTCTGTATCTATGTGATACAGGAACAGCAGGGAATCATCGAAAAAGTGAACTCCCTCTATGCACAGCTGAGTCAGAAAAATAATGAGCTGGAGAATGCCAACGAAGAACTGAAACAATATGCGGATATCAAAGAGAAGATGGGACAGACGAAGGAACGAAACAGACTGGCAAGGGAGATTCACGATACCCTGGGACATACCCTCACCGGAATATCAGCGGGTATAGATGCATGTCTCACCATGATAGACAGTAATCCCCAGGTGACGAAAAAGCAACTGGAGGTAATCTCCAAAGTGACCAGAGATGGAATCGGGGAGGTAAGACGGTCTGTGACCGAACTTCGCCCGGATGCACTGGATCGTCTGAGCCTGGAGTCTGCCGTTGGGAATATGATCCATGACATGACCATGGTGACCAAGGCGGAGGTATTATTTACCTGCGATGCAGAGAACCTGAAATTTGATGAGGACGAGGAAAATACCATCTATCGGATTATCCAGGAGAGCATCACCAATGCGGTGAGACATGGAAAGGCCACCAAAATATGGGTGACCATCACCAGAGAAGATTATGAACTGCATCTGAAGATTCAGGATAATGGGGAGGGATGCACGGATATGAAAAAGGGCTTCGGAACCAGGCATATGATAGAACGGATTCAGATGTTACATGGCACGGTGAATTTCAAGGGAGATAATGGGTTCTTAGTAGATGCGGTAATACCGATAAGATGGGGAGAAGAATATGATTAAAGTATTGATAGCAGATGATCAGGAATTAATAAGACAGAGCTTGCAGATCGTCCTGGACAGCAAAGAGAATCTTCAGGTGACGGATGCTGTCTGGAATGGGCAGGAAGTGATACGAAGCGTCAGGGAAAATGCGCCGGATATTATTCTCATGGATATCCGTATGCCCAAGATGGACGGGGTGCAGTGCACGAAGATCATCAAGGAGAATCATCCGGAGATCAAGATCATCATCCTGACAACCTTTGACGATGATGAGTTTGTCTATGATGCATTGAAATACGGGGCCAGTGGATATTTGTTAAAGGGTGTCTCAATGGACGGACTGGTGGATGCCATCGAGACGGTCTACAGTGGCAGGGCCATGATCAATCCCGATGTGGCGACGAAGGTGGTACGTCTCTTTTCCCGGATGGCACAGGGAGACTATACCATCAAGGTGGCAGACAATGCCGTGGCGGAGCTGACGAAAGCGGAGTGGAAGATCATCCGGGAGGTGGAGAAGGGATCCTCCAACAAAGAGATCGCGGAGGAACTGTTCCTCTCTGAGGGCACGGTGCGCAATTATCTCAGCACCATATTAAATAAACTGCAGTTGAGAGACCGCACGCAGTTGGCGATCTGGGCAGTGCAGTCCACAAAGGCAGGTACATAGATGAAGCAGATAACAAAACATAGTATCCTACGGTTCTTTGCCGTACTGGTCTTCCTGTGGGCACTCATTCTCAGCGGATATAATATCTGTCAACACAGAAATCCCATCGAGCTGGAGCTTGGAATGTTCGCGGGAAGTAACTGGGATGTGGCCAATGCCAACAGCTATGTGATCATCGATAAGGTGATCGCCCAATTTGAAGAGGAACATCCCGGCGTGAAGGTTCACTATACCAGCGGTATTCGGAAAAGTGATTATTCCGAGTGGTATGCCCAGCAGGTCATGAAAGGCAGGACACCTGACGTATCCATGATTCTGTCAGATGATTTCGACCAGTTGGTATCCCTGGGCGTGCTGGAAAATCTCACGGAACTCATGCAAAAGGACATGGAATTTGATGCGTCAGAGTATTATACAACAGCACTGGATGCGGGTAAATATAAGGACGGGCAATATGCCATGCCTTATGAGACTGTTCCCAATCTCATGTTCGTGAACAAATCATTGCTGAACCATGAAGGCTTTTTGATGCCGGACTCGGATTGGACATGGGATGACATGTATGACATCTGCAAGCGTGTGACCAAGGATCAGGATGGAGATGGGAGACTGGATCAGTTCGGTGTCTACAATTTTGGCTGGCAGGAAGCTGCCTATTCCAACGGTGCACAGTTGTACGATGAGGAGGGAAGCGAGAGCAATTTTACGGATCAGAGAGTCATTGATTCCGTAAAATATGTGAAAAAACTTTCTGACCTGAACCAGGGGCAGAACGTGAGCCAGGATGAATTTGATGCGGGCAATGTGGTATTCATGCCCTTGTCCTTTGCCAACTACAGGACTTATAAGACCTACCCCTATAAGATCAAAAAGTATACCACTTTTAAGTGGGAATGTGTGACCATGCCTTCCGGTCCCCAGGGAGACAATTTGTCGGAGGTGAACACGTTGCTCATGGGCATCAGTAAGGAGAGCAGGCACAAGGAACTTGCCTGGGAGCTTCTGAAACTTTTCACCTATAACAAAGAGATCCAGATGGATATTTTTCGATATTCCCAGGGGGCATCGGTAATCAGGAGTGTGACCAACTCCCCCAGGGCGGAGGCCATACTCAGCGAGGATACCGATGACCGGGAGCAGGTAATCGACACAGCCCTGCTGGACAAGATCATAGAAAAAGGAATCATTGTACCAAGATTTCCCAAATACCATGAGACTATGGTGTACGCAGAAGGGGAGATGGACAAGATACTAAGCGATGACAAGAATGTGGAAAGTACCTTAAAGACCATACAGAGAAATGTCACATCCCTGCTGGCACAGTGATGGGATATAATCCTTGACATAGGTTTGAAAAGGACAATGTGCATATAAAACTTTATATAAAAGAAGTAAAAAGTAATGACAAATTTTAGAATGTTTGTCATTACTTTTTTAATATTGATAAAATATGCACAAAACATGACCTAAGTACTAATAAAAACTATAAAATATTACAAATGTCATATGATTTTCATTACAAAGTTCAGATGTAAATAATCTATGAACAAAGTATGATGTATTTGTAACAAGTAATTCAAATCTAGTACATGGGGGTACGAAAAGTATGAAGAGAAAAGTATTGAGCGCAGTAATGTGTGTCAGCATGGTAGCAGCAATGTTAGCAGGATGCGGAAGCAAACCTGCAGATACAGCGGCACCGGCAGCAGATGACACAGCAACAGAAGCAGCAGCAACCCAGGCAGCAACAGAGGCAGTAGCAGATGCAACCCAGGCAGCCGGAGATCAGGAGCATTACACATTCGGTTATACTTGTATGGATGGTACGAACCCATTCTTCGTAACAATCGAAAAATCAATTCGAGAGCAGGTAGAAGCCAAGGGCGATACATTGATCACAACTGATCCGGCAAATGATGTTACCTTACAGATCACACAGATCGAAGATATGATTTCTCAGGGAATCGATGCGATCTTCTTAAATCCGGCAGAAGCAGAAGGTATTCTTCCTGCACTTGATCAGTTAAAAGAAGCTGGTATTCCAATCATTAACTTTGATACAGAAGTAGCTGATCTGACTTACGTAGCTTCTTACGCAGGATCAGATAACTACAATGCAGGTAAGGTTTGCGGTGAAGATTTAGTAGCGAAATGCCCGGATGGTGGTGACATTATCGTCCTTGATTCTCCCACAATGAACTCCGTAGTAGACAGAACGAACGGATTCCTGGACGCAATCGATGGAAAAGGATTTAACATCGTGGCACAGCAGGATGCAAAAGGAAACCTGGAAGTATCCATGGGAATTGCAGAAGATTTATTACAGGCTCACGGCGATGTGGTAGCGATCTTTGGTGGAAATGATCCTACAGCACTGGGCGCTCTTGCAGCAGCAAACGCAGCAGGACTTACAGACTGCAAGATCTATGGCGTTGACGGTTCACCGGATATCAAAGCTGAATTAGCATCCGGCGAGTCACTCATCGAAGGTACAGGAGCACAGTCTCCGGAAGGTATCGCTGATAAATCAGTGGAGATCATGTACAAATTAATGTCCGGTGAGACAATCGACGAGAGATATCCGGTAGAAACATTCCTCATCACAGCAGATAACGTAGCAGACTACGGCACAGACGGCTGGCAATGATCGCGATGGGCAGAGTAGAAGCGAGATAAACACAATTATCTGCTTGCAGAAATAATTGTGTTTGACGAGATTCGACGAGCAACGCGGCTTGCGAAACGAAGTTTTGCAAGAGCTCTGCCAAACTCGAGAAGAGCAAACCAAATAGTACTACATAGCGAAAGTGCTTTATCAAAAGTCCGGTAAAGCACTTTCCTACTTTAGAAAATCAAAGAGAACCAATACCGTTGCCACCAGGGTGACGGATCAGTCAAGTGAAAAGAGAAGAAAAAGAAAGAAGCAGGTGATAATTTGGGCGAGCAAATATTATTACAGATGAAAAATATACATAAAAAATTTCCTGGTGTATATGCCTTAAAAGATATTAATTTCGAATTACATGCCGGCGAGGTTCATGCACTTTTAGGGGAAAACGGTGCGGGAAAGTCAACATTGATTAAAGTATTGGGTGGCATCTACGAAGCGGATCAGGGTGAGATTATCATCGGAGGTCAGAAAGTAGAGATACATGATGTATTATCAGCACAAATGAATGGTATCGCCATCATTCATCAGGAATTGGTATTGGTACCGCACATGACAGTGGCTGAGAATATTTTCCTGGGGAGAGAGCCAAAGAAGGCAGGCTTTGTCAATCACGATAAGATGACGAAAGAGGCACAGATCCTGTTAGATGAATATGATATGCATATTCCGGCGGATTCTCTCATCAAGGATCTTACAATCGCACAGCAGCAGATGGTGGAGATTGTTAAGGCAATTTCTTTCCATTCCAAAATATTGGTTATGGATGAACCCACCTCCTCTATCGCAGACAAAGAGGTAGCATTCCTGTTCAAGACCATGAAGACCTTGACGGAAAGTGGTGTGGGAATTATATATATTTCTCATAAAATGAGTGAACTGGAGGAAATCTGTGACAGGGTTACAGTGATGAGAGATGGTACTTATGTTGGAACAGAAGTTGTCAAAGAGACGACAAAAGATAGATTGATTGCCATGATGGTAGGGCGTGAACTGGAAAATTATTACACCAGAGATTATCAGAATCCATCGGAAGTGATATTGAAATGTGAAGATATCGATGACGGAAATATGGCAAAGGGAGCCAGCTTTGAACTGCGAAAAGGAGAGATCGTTGGATTCTCAGGACTGGTAGGAGCCGGACGAAGCGAAGTCATGAAGTGTATCTTCGGATTGACTAAGAATTATACCGGAAAGATCTATCTGGATGGTAAAGAAGTGAAGATCACATCACCGGTACAGGCATTGAGAGCAGGAATAGCCCTTGTCCCGGAGGATCGTAAACTGGAGGGACTCTATAAAGTACAGAGCGTAGAATTTAATGCCACTATCGAGGTGCTGGACCAGTTCATAAAGGGTATCCGCGTGGACGGTGCGAAGGAAGATGAGATCACACAGAAATACATCGATATGATGGCGACGAAGACTCCCTCCCTGGAGCAGGAGATCGGCAATTTGTCGGGGGGCAATCAGCAAAAAGTAATGATCGGACGCTGGCTTGCAACGAATCCTAAGGTATTGATCCTGGATGAACCTACCAGAGGTGTGGATGTAGGTGCAAAATCAGAGATCTATTCCATTATGAATGAACTTGTAAAACAGGGCATGTCAATTATCATGATCTCTTCTGAAATGCCGGAAATCATTAACATGAGCGATAGAATCTATGTCATGGCAAATGGTAAAATCAGAGGATGTCTGGATCACACAGAGGTAACCCAGGAGACCATCATGAAGCTGGCAGCAGTATAGAGATGTAGTCAGTCTGTCTGTGACCGGCAGAGGTAAGATGGACTGATGTTCAAAATATAAGGAGGAACGCAAGTATGCAGACAAGCGCCGTTACAAAAAAGATAAAAACATATTTTAAAGATAATTTAGGTATTATAGTTGCATTTTTGGTATTATGTATTTTCTTATCAGTCAATCCCATTACCAGTAGTTCTTTTTTTACCACCAAGAACTTATTTAATGTATTGAGACAGATTTCCACCAACCTTTATCTTGCCTGTGGTATGACCATGGTCATCATCCTGGGTGGTATCGATCTATCCGTTGGCTCCATCATCGCTCTGTCAGGCTGCGTTGCAGCCGGCTGTGTGTCACGTTACAATCTTCCATTGCCCGTAGCTATCCTGGCGGGGCTTATCATTGGCCTGCTGGTAGGTATGTTCAATGGATTCGTGATCTGTAAGACCACCATCCCGCCTTTCATCGTCACACTGGCTACCATGAATATCGCCAAAGGTCTTGCCTATGTATACACAGGTGGTTCACCGGTGCGTGTTGTGACAAAAGAATGGCAGTTCATCGGAGCCGGATACATCGGACCATTTCCCACACCTGTTATTATCCTAATTGTGGTATTGATCATCACGGCCATCATTATGAATAAGACGAAGATCGGACGTCACATGTATGCAGTGGGAGGCAATCAGCAGGCTGCTGAATTCTCCGGTATCAACGTAGCAAAAGTGAAATTTTTCGTACATGCATTTTCTGGTGTTATGGCAGGTCTCGCAGGTATCGTGTTAGCTTCCCGTATGTATTCCGGACAGCCCACAGCAGGAGATGGAGCCGAGATGGATGCCATCGCAGCCGTAGTAGTGGGTGGTACCAGTATGGCAGGCGGCAGTGGTAAGATCGGCGGCACCATTATCGGTGGCCTGATCATCGGAGTCCTGAACAACGGTCTGAATCTGCTGAATGTGAACTCTTTCTGGCAATACGTAGTAAAAGGAGTTGTAATTCTCCTGGCAGTATTTATCGATTATATCAGAAATAAAAAATCAAAATAATAAATAGAAGTAAAAAAGCTTTCAACATTCTCTCTTGAAACTTGATAAAAGGTACATAAGGGGTCTATCATAATGGTAGACCTTTTATGCATCTTTATGAGAAAATGACAGGAATAACCCAAAATAATAATAATAAATTACACGGAGGAAAAAGTATGTTAGTATCAATGAAAGAAGTAATGGAACAGGCAGTAAAAGAAGGGTACGCAGTAGGTGCTTTTAATGTATGCAACCTGGAATCGGCAATGGCGATCATAGGCGCAGCGGAGGAAACCGGAAAAGGTGTTATTCTAAATTATGCCCAGGTACACAGCCCATTGGTCACAATGGAGATCATCGCACCCATCATGCTGGACTTTGCGAGAAAAGCTACGGTTCCAGTCTGCGTACACCTGGATCATGGCGCATCCATTGAGAGCTGCATCAAAGCCATTCAGTTGGGATTCACCTCGGTGATGATCGATGCATCAGCAAGTGATTATGAAGGAAATGTTGCCACCACAGCGGAAGTGGTAAGACTTGCCCATAGTGTGGGAGTGACTGTGGAGGCGGAGCTTGGACATATCTTCGTATCGGACAACGGTGTGGGTGAGACACCCAGGCAGATCGAGACCGCAGATAATTGTAATGTCAACGATATGTATACGGACCCGGATCTGGCGAAGGATTTTGTCACACGTACAGGGGTGGATGCGCTGGCAATCGCATTTGGAACCTCCCATGGTATCTACACTCAGAAACCGGTTCTCGATCTTGACAGGATCACGGCAATCAGGAATAAGATCGACATTCCCTTTGTAATGCATGGCGGCTCAGGACTCAGCAAAGAAGAGTTCCAGACAGCAGTCAGAAATGGTGTCCGTAAGATCAATTACTATACGTATATGACCCTTGCCGGAGGACGTGCGGTAAAGGCAGCCATGGATCAGATGAAGCCGGAGGACAATATCTTTTTCCATGATATTCCACTGATCGCCATGGATGCCATGAAGAAGGATATCATAAATGCAATCAACATCTTTTCATTAAACGTGTAGAGATTGTGTCAGCCCATTTGTCTAATGTAATGCTTCCGAAGGAAGGGTTATCCCAAAGGGATTAAGCAACGATAGTTCCTTAACAGGACAAATTTAGGATGGGTTGATGTTCAGGAAAAGGATAATAATATGAAAAATGGAATCGCAGTGGCAGGTTCACTGATACTGGATCAACATTATATGGTTGAAACATATCCGGAGCAGGGAAAACTTACCAATATCAGAGGTACGGACAGATCGGTGGGTGGCACGGGGAATCTCATCATGGATCTGGCGAAGATAGACGAGACGCTTCCGGTAAAGGTAAGCGCTATACTGGGAACAGGCGGGAATGGAAGATTTGTGAAGAATACACTATCGCAGTATCCCAATATTGACCTGTGCAATATCGTGGAAAGAGGGGATACCTCTATGACCATGGTAATGAATGCCATGGATAATAATCAGAGAACCTTTTTCTACCTTCCGGCGGGAAGTGACGAATATGATATGGAATGCATTGACTGGGAGCGGATACAGGCAGATATTTTCCAGTTGGAATATCTGCTGCTCATGAAGAAAATAGATGAACCTGACCCGGAATATGGAACCCACGCAGCGCGGATTCTCCATGATGCCCGTGCACATGGAATGAAGACTTCCATTGATATGGTCACCACGTCCGATGGAAAGGGCGGAGAGATCGTGAAAGCCTCCCTGAAATATACGGACTATTGTACCATCAATGAGCTGGAAGCGGAGATGATCACAGGGATCAGGATTCTGGAAAATGGCGTACTGGATGATGGAAAAGCCTATGCCGCCCTGAAAGCAATTAAGGCCTGCGGTGTATCCAGTTGGGTAGTCATTCACTCTCCATCCTGCGGATATGGACTCGACTGTGTCACGGGGGAGACCGTCAAGGTGAAAAGCCTGGCTTTACCCAAGGGATATATCAAGGGAACCACCGGTGCCGGTGATGCCTACTGTGCAGGTATCCTCTATGGTGCATATCGTGAAATGTCCATAGAGTCTGCCATGAAGCTGGGAACAGCCAGTGCTGCCTGCTCCTTATCGGATACCAGTGGAACAGAAGGCATGAGAAGCTACGAGGAGGTGCGGAAAGTCTACGAGACATATCGTGTAGAGTAAGCGTGAAAATAAATTTTTCACTGCGCTAAAATATGGAATGAGCATATAGAGCTTAGAGATAAAGATAAAGATAAAGGAAAACAAGGTACCGTTTGGATAGAATGGCACCTTGTTTTTGCATGATAAGGTATGATATAAAAGATAGTGATACAGGAAAGTAACACAAATACGAATACATAGAAAAGTAAGATACAGCAAAAAGAAGAAATGAGGGCGAGAGTATGAAAGTATTGTTTATAGGGAACAGTCATACATTTTTTAATGATATGCCACAGTTGTTCGCACGGATGGTGGAGGAAGGAACAGGGGAACAGGTGGAGGCTGTGATGCTTGCCTATTCCGGCAGGAGTCTGGAATGGCATGAAAAAGAGTACTTTTCCCTGCGGTTCAACCTGCTCTATGGAGGGTACGATTACTGCGTGATCCAGCAGGCGGCACATCCCTTTCCACCGGAGGAGGAGACCCTGCAGAATGGCACCCGTATCATAGAATTATGCAAATCCGTTGACACAAAGCCAGTCCTGTTCATGACCTGGGCGGAGGAGAAAAAGCCTGAAAATCAACAGCAGATGATCGATGTATATAGTAGACTGGCACAGTCAACGGGAGCACTGCTGGCACCTGTGGGAGCCATCTGGCAGCAGGTACAGAAGAGATATCCGGACATTTCACTCTACTGGAAGCGGGATGGCGCCCACGCCTCTCCCTATGGAGATTACCTTATCGCAGCGACCTTGTATCAGACCATCACAGGGGGAGACCTGGAGATACTGTCGGATACAGGACTTGACTTCGGGGCAGCTATGGATATTGACTTTCAGAGTCCGACGGTATGTGAACAGCCGAAAGAAATCCTGATTTCACTGGAAAGTGATAAGGTGCAGAAAATAAAGGAGATAATAAAGAACTTCATCGTATAGAATCTGACAAACCAATCAACCCATATTAAAAATACTGCCAAAATCAACAAAAAATTATGAAAATATAGGAATAATTTGGAATATATGTTATTATATACTACAGAAAACAGGAATTATAATCTATCTGACAGAAATGACAGGAAACACAATTCAGACGAGAACAGAGAGGTTGGAATGGCATGGAAAAGAGAAAAGCACGCGGGATTACGTCAATTAAGGCAAAAATTACGGCAAGTATTGTTTTATGTACGGTTTTCATGGTAGCAGTTGTGGGAATACTGAGTATCGCAAATTCGACCCAGGTTGCAAAGGAAGATTCCATAAAAAGCATGCAGCTTAGCACAGAAAACAGGAAGCAGCAGGTAGATGCATTGATTTCCAGAATTGAGCAGTCTGTGAATACGTTAAGTGCCATTGCATTGGACAGGATTGATTTTTCCAAATTCAAGAATAATGTTGCATACGAACAGACATATACCGATTCATTACAGAGGGATGTGCTGGAATTTGCCAATAATACAGAGGGAGTAATCACGGCATATGTCCGTTATAATCCTGATTATGCGGCACCAACCTCCGGAATTTTCTATACAAGGAATTCACTGGCAGATGAACTTCAGGAAACTCCTTGTACGGACTTTACCATGTACGATAAGACGGACTACGAGCATGTGGGCTGGTACTATCTTCCGGTGGAGCATGGGGAGCCTCTGTGGATGGAGCCTTATCTCAATGCCAACATAAATGTCTACATGATTTCTTATGTAGTACCTCTTTTTGTAGACGGAGAGTCTGTGGGCATCATTGGTATGGATATCGATTTTTCACAGATCACCGATATTGTGGATGGAACCACCATTTATGATACAGGCTATGCCTTCCTTACAAACGGTGATGGAAGTATTGCAAGGCACAGGGATCTGGAAGTGGGGACAAAGCTTTCGGAGGTAAACAATGGAGAGCTGGCATCTGTGGAGGATTGCCTGTTGTCAGATGATAAAGAGGGACAGGTGGTAGAATACAGTCAGAACGGGGAAGAGGAGCAGTTGATCTATTATAAGCTGAACAATGGCATGCGTTTTGCCCTCACAGCACCGAAGCAGGAGATTAACGCGGGAGCTGCCGACCTTCGCAATCAGATCCTGGTCATCGTGCTGGTGTGTATTATCGTGGCGATCCTCATAGGAGTATTTATGGGAAGCAGCATCTCCAATCCATTGAAGATGCTTACGACTATGATACAGGAAACGGCGGAGCTTCATTTGAAGAAGAACGATATGGGAAGAAAGCTGTGTAAGCGAAAAGATGAGACAGGGGATATGGCAGCATCGGTGTACAGTATGCGGGATAAGCTCCGTGAAATGGTGGAGAATATTGAGAAAGCCCAGCATGAAATTGTCACCAACGTGGATGAACTGAATATTATTTTGAAAGACAACAGTGCTATTTCGGAGGATAACTCTGCCACCACGCAGGAGCTTGCCGCCGGAATGGAAGAAACCCTGGCGAATACCAACATGATCACCAGCAGCATCAGGCAGGTAAAAGAGAATGCCCAGAGCATTCACAGCCTGACGGAGGAAGGACAGGAAGAGTCCCAGATTGTACTGGACAGGGCTGTGGAATTAAAAGATACCACGCAGCAGGCAGAAGAGAAAACGCTGGCGATGTATCAGGAGATTCATGCAAAATCATTACAGGCGGTAGAGCAGTCCAAGGCAGTTAAGAAGATCAATGAATTGACAGGAGATATCAAGAGCATTTCATCCCAGACCAATCTGCTGGCACTGAATGCGAACATAGAAGCTGCCAGAGCCGGCGATGCAGGACGTGGCTTTGCCGTGGTGGCAACGGAGATCGGGCAGCTGGCGAACCAGACCTTTAAGGCAGTGGATAATATCAATGCCATTGTGGCGGAGGTGAACCTCGCAGTGGGAAATATGTCTCAATGCCTGGAAACCACCATTGACTTTATCGGGAACAGTGTGATATCAGATTATAATATGTTTCAACAGGTATCAGGGCAGTACAAGGCTGACGCAGCCTCTTTTATCGACAAGATGAAGGAAATTAACAGTGCCATCTCTTCGTTGAATGACAACATGTCAGGGATATCCAACGCTGTGGATGAGATTAATGGGAATGTGACACAATCCACGGATGGAATCACTGTGATAGCAGAAAAATCAGGAGATGCAGTTGAAAAGTCCCAGTCAGGCTGTGAATACGTGAGCCGATGCGGGGACAGTGTGGAACAGTTAAAAGAAGTGGTAGGAAAATTTCAGATGTAATACCCATCCCGTTTATTTCAACGGCTGCGCAGTGTAGAAGCGACTGCGCAGCCGTTTTTTTCCGTTGTGGTATCCTCCGTTGCAATTTTAATGGCTTCCTTTGTCACCACCCGCATATAGAAATAACAAACATACACAAAAGATACGATTTGTCAAGTACGAATTATGCTGGGCAAGTCATCTTTTTTGGTACTGGTAAAAGTATGTTTTTTTTCATAAAATAGTATTGACAAAACAAAAAATGTCGTTCCTGATACTGCAAGTGAAATGAGCAAACCTCACTTTTCTGCGCAAAGACTATCCCTGGGGGTAGGTTACAAACCAAAAGGTTGGTGATAAAATAGAAAGCGTAGTTTAAAAATTAAAAGCGACAGAAGAAGGGGTCTGCAATAATGAAGATTTAGTCAGACTGATTACCGACTAACTATGAATTAATTTATGGAGGAAATGAGAAAATGAAACAGAAATTAAAGCGAAAGCTACTGGCGGGACTGTTATCTATTTGCATGATCTTGCAGATAGTAGGCATCACGCCGGTTTATGCGGTGGAAAATCAAGTGCAGACCACCGGGGAAGCCATAGAGCAGGATACCGCCGGGGAAACCGCCGGGGAGACTGCCGTGGAAGCCACAGATGGAGCTACAGAGGAAAAAACTGAGGCGGCTACCGGGGAAACCACTGAGGAAGCTGCCGAGGCGACTACCGAGAAAACCACTGAGGAAGCTACCGAGGCGACTACGGAGGAAACGATCGAGGAAGCTACCCAGCCTGCCACAGACAGTGATACACAGGAACAGAAATGCCTTTGTAATCCCGTTGTTTTCGGGGAAGGAGTGCATACGAATAAGGAATGCCCTTATTATAAGATAGCAGAGACAACAGAGATATCAGAGGAAGAGCAGACCCCGGTAGAGAAGCTCATAGTCATGATTGATGCTCTGCCTGATGCAGATGAAATCACCGACGAGAATCGGGAAGCTGCAAAAGCCGCCCTTGAGGAAGTGTTTGCAGAATACGAGAAACTGCTTGCGGACGAGACCATAACTGACCTTGACGGACAACTGGGGGCAGAGCGGATGCAAAAGCTCACTGCACTCCGGGAGGTGCTGCTTGATATGGTAAACCTCACAGGCGAAGTCTACGGCTTACTGAAAGATAACACAGGCACAGTCTACCCAGCAAATGCCGATGGTACACAAACAGACGGCGAATCAATAGTAAACAACACAGTAACACATCTTTTTGTGGGTAGTGATGTTACCAAAATTGCCATAAGTGCATTTGAAGAATGTACCAATTTAAAGGAAGTGGATTTATCTAAGGCAACAAAACTAGTGACAATTAGGACACAAGCATTTTATAACTGTACCAATTTAACGGAAGTAAATTTATCTAAGGCAACAGCACTCCAAACGATTGAAGATCAAGCATTTTATGGAACAGGCATAGCATCCATTACGATTCCTGAAAATGTTACCGGAATTAATGCGAGTGCATTTTGTAGCTGTACAGGTTTGACGGAAGTAAATTTATCTAATGCGAAAGCACTGGGGACAATTGACAAACAAGCATTTCAAGACTGTGGAAAGTTAACTACCATAGATTTATCAAGTGCAACAGCACTGAAAGAAATTGGCGACCAAGCATTTCAAAAAACAGGAATAACATCAATTACAATCCCTGAAAGTGTTACCAAAATCGGGGGAAGCGCATTTGCATCCACAGGCATAACAGAAATTACTATCCCTGCAAGTGTTACCGAAATTGAAACGGACACATTTAGTGGCTGTAAAAATTTAACCACCATAGATTTATCTAAGGCAACAAAACTTGGGAAAATTGGCGACCGAGCATTTCAACAAACAGGAATAAAGTCAATTACTATCCCTGCAAGTGTTACCGAAATTGGAATGGCAGCATTTAATTGCTGTAAAAATTTAACCACCATTACCTTTAAGAGCGCAACTCCTCCAAACATTGGTCAATATGTATTTAATGAGTGC
>JAQVCT010000035.1:0-1581 GCA_028689655.1 Lachnospiraceae bacterium | reverse complement strand
AATTACTATCCCTGCAAGTGTTACCGAAATTGGAATGGCAGCATTTAATTGCTGTAAAAATTTAACCACCATTACCTTTAAGAGCGCAACTCCTCCAAACATTGGTCAATATGTATTTAATGAGTGCACTGCACTTACAACAATCTATGTCCCAAGTGGTTCATTAGAGGCATATAAAGCTGTCACAAACTTAACAGGTACTGGCAACATGGTTGGCTACAAGCTGGGAACTGAATTTGCAGGTGGTGTGAAAACAGATAAAACCGAATATACCTACGGCGAAACCATTACTGTAACCGTAACACCAACAGCAACCGATACAATCGTACCGCAAACATTCGCGCTAACACCTCCCGCTGCGGAGCAAATAGCACTGTTTATCGGCGAAACACAAATGACTGAGCCACAAGCTGCTCCCATTGGTACAGAGCTTACCTTTACGGTTAATACAAAGGACACAGCACTAAAAATCGGCAAACATACGATCACTGCAAAATATATAGGCGGTGCAAACAGTATAGATTGTGTCGGTACTGTAACAGTAACACTGAATGCAAAGCTGATTATCTCCACCACGGCATTGGACTTTACCAAGACCGCCGACGAGGGCGGCTGGAGCGCAACCGCCACAGTGGAGGACAACGGCTACCACTGGGAGGGCGATGCAGCAAATGGCTACACCCTCACCCTCGGAAATCTGAACCTCACCGCAGGAATTCCCATCATCCTGCCCGATGCGGACGTGGGCATTGTGCTTAAGGGCAAGACAACCCTCAACGCAGAGATGGCGGGGATTTACTGCACCGGAACGGCAAGCGGACACACCGTCACAATTTCCGGCGACGGCAGTCTCAGTACAACCTCGGAGAATAATAAGGGCATCAATATCGTCCAGAACCTGTCTATCACCGGTGGCACATTGGACATGAAGGGCAGAACCGGCGGCATTTACTCTAATGGAGACATTGAAATCTCCGGCGGCACGGTGACCGCCGCTTCCACAGACTACGCCAGCATCGCAAGCAATGGAACGATCACGATTTCTGGAGGCACGGTGAATGCCGATTCCACAAACAACGTCGGCATCCATGCAATAGAAGCCGTGAAGATCTCCGGCGGCAGCGTCACCGCCAAGGGTGGCTTAACCGCCATTTTGGGCAGGACCGGCATCACCCTCACCGGTATGCGTATTACCAACCCTGCCGGTGCAGCCGTTGGCGACTCCGTGAACGATGCACCCAGCAAGGCGATTATGCTGAACGGCAAGGACGTGCTGGACGTGACCATGGGGGAAATCAAGCTGGAATTCAAGGGCGAGGGCACCGAAGCATCCCCCTATGAAATCTCCACCGCCAAGGAGCTTGCAGACCTCGCCGCAGCGGTGAACAACGGCAAGGCGGACTATATCAGCGCCCACTACAAGCTGACGGCGGACATTGACCTGTCCGGCATTCCAAGCTGGACGCCCATTGGGACGTATGTGATCGGTAATGCTGAAGCAACCAAGCCCTTTAAAGGCACTTTTGACGGCAACGGCAAGACCATCCGCAATTTAAAAATCAATGCGCCCAGCGCAATATA
>JAQVCT010000012.1 GCA_028689655.1 Lachnospiraceae bacterium | reverse complement strand
CGTTATTAAGTTCAACCGCATAGCCTTTACTTGGTTGTACTAAAGTTGGCGTATATTCAGCAATATCCATAAATGATATGAAATTCTTTATACTACTCATATTCTGAAAAATATTACCAATGTGCCTGCCAATTAATTCGTTCATTAAATTATACATTTTCCAGATGGAAGCGTAAATAGCAGCAAAAACACCAATACTTATTTTAGATTGTAAAATTAAGTAAACTAACAATATTAAAACTCCCATATAACCCATTACTGTTAATATCTTCATTAATAAACTTGTGTATAAATATTTTTTTTCAACTTTCCAGTTTAAATCAGAATATTTTTCTAAAGAATCAATAAATTTTGTTTTAAAGTAATTTAAATCTTTTCTAAAAATAAAACAACTACGTTTTTTACAAGTATATATTTTTTGAATATAATTTCAACATTCTGTCCTTAAAAGGATGGAGTTTTGTCTCTAAATTGGCAGTCTTACTTGGCAGACATGAACAGTATAGGAATATGCTTGTTCACCCTGCGGACTGTCTGTGCAAATTCAAATCCGTCGACTTTGGGCATCATGATATCTGAGATAATCATCTCAAAGAGATTGTTGTACATAGCCTCATATCCATCCTCTGCGCTTAATACTCCCGTTGCCTGAAATCCGCTATTATTTAAAAAGGAGCACACTGTTTTATTTAATACTGCATCATCATCCACTACTAATATACGAATCATACTTTTTAATCCTCTCTTTATTTCTCATATCATAACGCAGGATTGTTTCAGAATTGTTTATATTTATCATGATTTTTCCATCCAGTTACTATTCCTTTTTCCCTCCTACACATAAAATAAGGCACTAAAACCCAATTTAAATCCATTGAATTTTAGTGCCATCCTTGTCTATCTATATTCGACATATTCCTTACTCTACTTTACCCTTAAATTATCAACAATTCATTTAAATCCGTTTATCCTATTGCATCTAATTGCAGCCTGGCTTTTCGAATCTCTTCCTCGTCCGTTCTCCAGATCTCATATTCATCAAATCCAGGCAGACCCATGGGCACATTTTCCCTGCGGTACTGCATCTCACTCTGGATCACTTTTTTCCCGGACATATGGTACGCCCTTGCATGTAATCCATTGGCGATGGTACCAATATTGTCACTGTTAATGCCTGCCCCGGGCATGATGGTAAGGTTCTCGTCACATTCCCTTAGCAGTTGTTCCAACAGTGTCATTCCATTCATGCAGTTGTTTGCCTGCCCGGAGGTGAGTATGGTGTCGATGCCTAACGCCTCCGCCTCCCGCAATGTCTCCATGGGATTCTTACACACGTCAAAGGCTCTATGTAACGTTACTTTCATACCCGCTGCACATGTGATCAGCCCCTCCATCTGTGCTCTGTGTAACGCACCGTTCTGATCCAGACAGCCGATTACAACGCCCTCCGCACCTGCTTTCCTGAAATCTGTGATATTCCCTTTCATGATCTCATACTCATACGCAGAATAATAGAAATCCCCAAATCTCGGTCTGATCAATGCACGAACAGGAATCCCTATTTCTCTTCGTATGCATTCGTACAGATGGATGTCCGGAGTCGTCCCGCCAATGATCAGATTGCTGCATAATTCCAGGCGATCTGCACCACCCCTTGCTGCCGCTATGGCAGACTCCATAGAATCCACACAAACCTCCAATATTGTTTTTTTCATTTTCATGATACCTCCCTGATTTTGTACTAGTTCCTGATTTTGTACTAGTTCCTCATTTTGTACTAGTTCCTCATTCTGCGATTTTTCCGACCCTGTATGTAATATCTCACAAAGGGCATGAAATATTGATTGATCTCCGCTCCGATCAAAAAGATATACATACAGACATACAGCCACAGCATTACCACAATGATGGTAGCAAGGCTTCCATAGATACTGAATGTATTAAAGTGCTCCACGTAGATCGAAAAGGCCCATGAAAATGCAGACCATACAATACTACAGATAAAAGCCCCCGGTATCTGCATCTTGAACACATTTTTCCTGTTGGGAAGCCAGGTGTATAGAAGAGAAAAGATCATCGTCAGAGCAACCCATACATAGAAAAAGCGTAAATGCATCACAAAATGCCAAAAATGGGACAAATCTGGAAATCTGGAGAAGATCAAATCCATGATGACATTACCGAACACCATGATCAGCAGGAAGAACACCACCACGGCCAGCATCATGACTGTATACAATGCTGCCTGACAGCGAAGTACGATGTAGTTACGCGTCTCCTCCACTCTGTTGACCAGATTGATTCCTCTTTCGATTGCCATAATTCCCTTTGCAGCGGACCACAGCGTAATCACCGCCGAGATAGATATGGCAGCCGGCGACTTGTCATAGACCTCAGTGATAATATTTACCACCAGCGGAGATATGGTATTGGGCAATACGTGGGTGAACACATTCATCATATCTGCCTCCGTCACAAAGGTGTAGGGCAATATGGAACAGATCAGCATCAAAATAGGCAGCAGAGACATAAAGATAAAGTATGCCGCGCTGGATGCCAGTGCACTGATATTATTTTTTGTTAATTCCTTCGAGAAATCATTGATTACCATGAAAAGTCTATACATTCTTAATTTTCCTATTATTCTTAATCTTCATAAAAAAAACGCAGGATCGATTCACAATCCATCTGTTCCTCCGCCATATGCTTTGCGGCGTTCTGGGACATTCCGATTCCATGACCGTAGCCTCCGCCTAATATAGTATACCCTCCCTTACCCTTCGGCACAAGAAAAAAATATGCGCTGGGCAGTAACCCGGAGATGGGCTGCTCCTTACCATCCTGGGTCATCACACAGGATACCGCCTCCGCCAGGATACTTCGTATCTGATATTCTCCTGTGATCTCTCTGGTACCTTCCTTCCCTTTGATTCGCAACGCTTCGATTCTGCCACTGGGTAGTCTGCCAGTCACAGTAATCTTCTGAATCTCACCCAATTCAGATAATGACTCTAATTTGTGTTTATTCAGAGTACCATTCCACCGATACCAGGGTTCCGCAGATTCATAATCCCCACGATGTAGCTTCCTGATATATTTCTGAAACTTTTTTTCTTCACTGAGATTTATCTCTTCACTGGACTTTTTCTCTTCATCCCGCTTTATCTCTTCACCACACTTAGTCTCTTCGCCAGGCTTTGTCTCTTCACTGAACTTAGTCTCTTCAACAGGCTTTGTCTCTTCAATGAACTTAGTCTCTTCGCCAGGCTTTATCTCTTCACTGAACCTAGTCTCTTCGCCAGGCTTTATCTCTTCACTGAACTTAGTCTCTTCACCAGGCTTTGTCTCTTCACTGAACCTAGTCTCTTCAACAGGCTTTATCTCTTCATTATAATTTGCCTCTCCGCTATTCTTGAGCCTGTTCTGTCTGGTGATGCTGCCTTCCTCTCCCACGCCACAGGAGGTGGCGTAATAACAGGTTTCCATCAAGGAATGATCCTTCATCAGTACTTTTCCCGCCGTATTTGCCACTGCAGATTGTGTTCGTTCTGTACCATCACGGTTCTGATAGACCTGATATGAGGTACTGTCATCCATATCCCCATGGTATTCCTCCATCCGATGATACTCCATGGTCTTCAATGCGTAAGTCCGGGCACAGATTGCCTGTGCCTCCAGTGCTTCCAAGGGATAACTACCCGGCATTTCACTGGGTAATACCCCTTGTAGATACGTCTCTATTGATAATTCATTCACAATCAAATATCCCTCTGCCTCTTTGTAGATTTCCAGGCTTCCTCCATAAGTGGGATATTTCCCGGATACATTTCGTTCAATACTCTCCACAGTGATTGACGCATCCTGATCCATTGGCTTGAACGCAATGGATTCCCCCTCATTCAACTGAAAATTGGAAACTTCTATCTCTTTTATCTCTTTTATTTCTTCTATTCTCGTATTCTCTACCGCCTTTTCCTCATCTTCCTCATCCCTTATCACTATCTGATAATTCCCCTGCAATCCCAGTCGAACATTCTCATGATACAGATTTGTGAATCCTGTAGTCCTCAGCACTACCCGCACCAGCTGATTCTGTGTATCCATTTGAACGATCTCCAGATCTTCCTTCTGATCTGTATCAGCTTTATGCTTATCCCTTGCCCATCTGAACCCCTGTTCCCTTTGCAGCATATGTAACAGTATGCATATGAAAATGCCCGTGAATAAAGTCATCCAAAAAATTTTCAAAGATTTTTTTTCCAAAGAATGCTCCTATTCCCCTCAGAGTGTGCAAACTTAATAAAGAACAAAAAAGCAGCCAAAGGCTGCTTTTTTTCTTTTGTATCCCCAAAATGTTGGTCTTGTCTTTTGACTCCTAGCTATCTGCTAGGTGGGTGACCGCAAACGTTGCTTCTGTCTTCCTCTGCACAATGAAGGCTTGACATCCACACGATAATGTAGGAATCCCGTTTAAAGTAACTGTAGGTTCAAAACAACAAGATTGTCAACACTTTAGGTTACTTATATTATATCCAATGTGACATCTATTTACAACTGTTTTTCAGAGATTTCAATTTTTTTCATAATTTGGACTTACACGATTTCCTTAATGACCACACTCCGATAGGAAGGGTCTGTGGAAAGGTCAATATTAGTTCCATCTGCCAGTCTGATAACCGGTCTCATAGGGTTCTTCTTATTGGTAACCACCACTGCCATTTTATCATTGGACAATAACACCGTGAATCCCACCGGATAGAGTGGAAAAGTCTTCAGGAACAGTATGACCAGATTCTTGTCAAATAACTTTCCCGTATTGCTCATAATATATTCAATAGCATCTGCCGGTGACATGGCATCCCTGTATTTTTTTAGGGCTGTCAATGAATCATACACATCCGCAATTCGGAGTATTCTGGGAAAAACACCCAGATTTTCGGCTGGCTCTCCATAATATCCGCTTCCGTCCAGATTTTCATGATGGAAAAGGATCGCATTCCTGCTGACACTTGATACACCGGGATGATCTTTCAGTTTTTCAAAAGCAATCAATGGATGTTTCTTCATCTCTTCCATATCATCTGTATTAAACTTGCTCCTTGACAGACGAACGTTCTCGTTGATCTCCAATTGTCCAATATCATGCAATAATCCTGCCGCCGTGAGATTTATCAACTGATCTTCCGTCATACCATTGGCAATACCCAGCACCGTAGCGAACACTGCCACCGATATGGAATGTTTGACCAGATAATTGTTGTCGCTCTTGATATCCAGCAAATCCAGTTTCAAGGTATCCTTATACTTTAATTCCTTGACAATACTGCTCGCCACTCTGAGCGTACCGTCAATATCATTATTCTGTAATGCCCGAAACGCTTTTAATCTTAATTCTTCCGTAATAATATCATCCACTTCGATATCTTCATATACCTTTGTGGAAACATATGCACCTTGAAACCCCATGGATTCCATTCTTTTCAGAACCATATCCGATAGCTTTTTACCTTGTTGTAACAACACAGAACCGTTATCACCTACAATGGATTTTGCCAATATCATGTCTGGTCTCAAGTGTTTCATTGTTAAGTAATGCATAGCGACATTTTCTCCCTGTTAGCATACGATAAAAGCACATTTCGCATTTTTATTGTGATAAAAAATATTAGCCCAAACCAAAATGCAGACAAAACTCAACATAATGATTCAGGCTAATTTAAAATTCTATTATTTAGAATTTAGGTCCTGCTTTAACTAATTCTTTACCAGCTTCATTTCCTTCATATTTTGCAAAGTTCTTAACAAATCTTGCAGAAAGATCTTTCGCTTTTTCTTCCCATTCTGAAACTGCTGCATAAGTGTCTCTAGGATCAAGAATCTTAGGATCTACGCCTGGAAGTTCTGTTGGTACTTCGAAATCAAAGAAAGGAATCTTCTTAGTAGGAGCTGTATCAATAGAACCATCAAGGATTGCATCAATGATACCACGAGTATCTTTGATAGAAATACGTTTTCCAGTTCCGTTCCATCCTGTGTTAACGAGGTAAGCTTTTGCTCCGCTCTTTTCCATTTTCTTAACTAATTCTTCAGCATATTTTGTAGGATGTAATTCCAGGAATGCCTGTCCGAAGCATGCTGAGAATGTAGGTGTAGGCTCTGTAATACCTCTTTCTGTACCAGCTAATTTTGCTGTAAAACCTGAAAGGAAGTAGTATTTTGTCTGTTCTGGTGTCAGAATAGATACTGGAGGAAGTACTCCAAATGCATCTGCTGAAAGGAAGATAACATCTTTAGCTGCAGGTGCTGAAGAAATTGGACGTACAATATTATTAATGTGATTGATTGGGTAAGATACACGTGTATTCTCTGTTACACTCTTATCATCAAAATCAATCTTTCCGTTCTCACCGATCGTAACGTTCTCTAATAATGCATCTCTTCTGATTGCATTGTAGATATCCGGCTCAGAATCTTTATCAAGATTGATAACTTTAGCGTAGCATCCACCTTCAAAGTTGAATACACCGTTATCATCCCAGCCGTGCTCGTCATCACCGATCAGGAGACGCTTAGGATCTGTAGATAATGTTGTTTTACCTGTTCCTGATAAACCAAAGAAGATCGCTGTATTTTTGCCATCCATGTCTGTGTTAGCTGAACAGTGCATAGAAGCGATTCCCTTTAATGGAAGGTAATAGTTCATCATAGAGAACATACCTTTTTTCATTTCTCCGCCGTACCATGTATTGATGATAACCTGCTCGCGGCTTGAAATATTAAATACTACTGCTGTCTCTGAGTTAAGACCTAACTCTTTATAGTTTTCAACTTTTGCTTTAGAAGCATTGTAAACTACGAAATCCGGCTCGAAGTTAGCAAGTTCTTCTGCAGTTGGTTTGATGAACATATTTTCAACAAAGTGTGCCTGCCAAGCTACTTCCATGATAAAACGTACAGCCATTCTTGTATCAGCGTTAGCTCCACAGAAAGCATCTACTACAAATAATTTCTTACCTGATAATTCTTCCTGTGCGATTTTCTTAACAGCAGCCCAAGCTTCTTCACTAGCTGGATGATTATCATTTTTATATTCGTCTGAAGTCCACCATACTGTGTCTTTGGAGTTTTCATCCATTACAATAAATTTGTCTTTAGGAGAACGTCCTGTATAAACACCTGTCATTACATTAACAGCGCCAAGTTCACTTTCCTGACCTTTTTCATATCCTACAAGGTCTTTCTTCATTTCTTCATTGTATAATTCTTCATAAGAAGGATTGTATACAATTTCTGTTGCTCCCGTAATTCCGTACTGACTCAAATCAATTTTGCTCATTACATTTCCAACCTTTCTTTAAACATTTAATATTGATAGGATTATACCTATTAACGATAAATAATTTTAACAATATACATTATCTCTTATTTTTTTTATAAAGTCAATTAATTTGTTGCATCCTGTGTATGGTTTATATATTTTTTATATTTACTTTATGTTTGATTATAAAGGCCTTGTTTCCTTTTTCAGCCACACTCTCTCCTCCTCTGTGAGATAAGGGCTTATGATCTCATATACTTTCCTGTGATAATCATTGAACCGCTCTATATCCGTATGGGTCATATAGTTCTTATCCATGGCATCCCGATCAATGGGCACATAAGTCAAAGGTTCAAAATACAGGAACTGACCATCTCCATTCTTATTCCCTTTTCTGCACAGCATGATATTTTCAATGCGGATTCCGTATTGATCCTCAATATATACCCCTGGTTCGTTGCTCACCAGCATGCCTTCCTCAAAAGGGGTCTCTTCCTCCTGTGCCGAAGCACGCCACCGGATACTATGCGGACCCTCATGCACATTGAGAATATAGCCAATGCCATGACCCGTCCCACATTTGTAATCCGTGTCGATCCGCCATAGGGGCTCCCGCGCCAGGATATCCAGATTGCGTCCCGTACACCCATAGAGAAAACGTGCATTTAACAAATTCAGCATACCGATACAGGTGTACGTGAAATGCAGCCTTTCCTTCTCCGAGATATCTCCCAGGCAGATGGTCCGGGTCACATCAGTGGTCCCCCCCATGTACTGACCGCCGGAATCCACCAGCAGTGTGCCCTCCGGTCTCAATGTTCTGGCAGATTCCTTTGATGCGCTGTAATGCATCATAGCCGCATTTTCCATGTATGCACTGATCGTCTCAAAGGATAGATCCAGGAATCCCGGTATCTGTCTTCGAAGATTATCCAGATACTCCGCTGCATCGTATTCCGTGATATGCTTTTCCCTCACGATCTGTTTGACCCAGTAGATAAATCTGGTCACTGCCACACTGTCCGTTATATAGACACCTTTGAGGTTTGCCAGCTCCGTAGTATTCTTTATGGCTTTCCAAAGCTCTGTTGGATTGCTGCGCTCCAGGATCACATTGCATTTCCGCAACAGTTCCCGCACTGTAAAATTCACATTTCGCACATCCAGTAAGATTCTCTTATCTGAAATATTCTGTTTCAGATACCCGTAAAAATCTCCATATTCCAAAAGTTCGATTTGCTGTGCTGCCAGTTGTCCACGGACTTCTTCCCCCAATGCATCCTGCTGGATAAATAAGCATACTTTATCCATCCCTATTACCCCATAGGACAATGCCACAGGATTGCAGGTAATATCCCCGCCTCTCATATTAAAAAGCCACATGATGTCATCCAGCCTGGTGAGAATATGTGTATCTGCTCCCGCCTCCTGCATTTTGCTCCGCAGTTTTGCGATCTTGCATTCCGTTGTCTCCCCCGTAATATCCACAGGGAGCAGAAATACCTCATGGCATGGCAATGCCGGTCTGTCATGCCATATGGCATCCGCCAGATCTTCCTCATAGGAGATGTAGTTCTGCCACAATTCCGTATTACTCTTCTCCACAAGCTTCGCAAGCTTTTCCCCGTAGGAAGCTGTTACCACTCTCCCGTCAAAGCCAATTCTGTCCCCTGGTCTCATCTGACGTTCCAGGTATTCCAGTAAAGTAGGAACCCCCTCATCCATCATGCGAAACAGGATAATGCCAGTTCCCTTCAATTCCTTTTCGGCCTGAATAAAATACCGTCCATCCGTCCACAGTCCACACATTTCAGCGGAGACCAGCAGTGAGCCGTTGGAACCTGTAAATCCGGAGAAATATTCCCTGGTCTTAAAATAATCATTCACATACTCTGAGTTATGAAAGTCTCCAGTGGGTATCAAATACCATTGGAGATTCTTTTCCTGCATCTTCTCTCTCAGCTTTTCTATTCGTTCTTTCACAATCCTGTTTTCCATGTCGAACCTGTCTTTCCCTGGATAGTTACGTTTTTTAATATTCCGTTACCCCTTATAATAGTACAGTACGATTCAGAAATCCATCTCTGCGATGAATAATTTATGAAATATTTGTAAAAAAAATATTCTTTTTCTTGCGCGAATTTATTTTTACATGCTATGATTAAAGTGCAACAGTTTTTATTGATTCAAGAAAGGTGGTAAATTTATGGAACAAAAAGACTATTCCGAAATTACACCCGAGATTATCCACTTAGCCGAGCTCAGCAGAATTTCTGGGAAGATTGCTTCTGAACTCTTTACAAAGTATGATGTCAAAAGGGGCTTACGTGACTTAAACGGCAAGGGTGTACTTGCCGGACTAACAAACATTTCCGATGTACGTGCGACAGAGGTCATTGACGGAGTGTCAGTACCTGCACACGGACGTTTATTCTATCGTGGCTACGATGTAGAAGATCTGGTTCACGGTTTTTCTTCTGAAAATCGATTTGGTTTTGAAGAAGTTGCTTATCTCTTACTATTCGGTGAACTCCCCACAGTAAAAGAAACAGAGGATTTTAAAAATTTATTATCCGGGTATCGCACTCTGCCCACCAGTTTTGTGCGGGATATTATCATGAAGGCTCCAAGCAAGGATATGATGAATACTCTGGCGCGAAGTGTACTTACCTTATATTCTTACGATGATAAAGCGGACGATACTTCACTTCCCAACGTACTGAGACAATGCTTACAGCTTATCAGCTTATTTCCTCTCTTATCCATCTATGGATATCAGGCTTACAGCCACTATCACGATGGAAACAGTTTATTTATCCACTCACCTTTACCAGAACTGTCTACAGCAGAAAATATATTACATATTCTCCGTCCGGACAGCTCCTACACACCGTTGGAGGCAAAGATTCTGGATGTAGCTCTCGTACTGCATATGGAACATGGTGGTGGTAACAACTCTACTTTCACCACACATGTCATCACCTCCTCTCTCACAGATACCTACTCTACCATGGCTGCCGCTCTGGCTTCCTTAAAAGGACCCCGTCACGGTGGAGCCAATATCAAGGTGGTGCAGATGTTCGATGAAATGATGGACTCTGTAACAGATTGGGAAGACGAGGAACAGGTGCGAGGCTATCTGCACAAGTTACTAAATAAAGAAGCTTTTGACCACTCCGGTCTCATCTACGGTGTGGGGCATGCGATCTATTCCAAATCAGATCCACGTGCCAAAGTATTCAAAGCATTTGTAGGAAAACTTTCCGAGGAAAAAGGACTGACCAAAGAATTTAACCTCTATTCTATGGTGGAGAGACTTGCACCGGAAGTAATCGCTGAGCAGAGACCTATCTACAAGGGTGTCAGCGTCAATGTGGACTTTTATTCCGGTTTTGTATATAAGATGCTGGGGCTTCCCTCAGAACTGTACACACCGATCTTCGCCATTGCCAGAATCGTTGGATGGTCCGCACACCGTATGGAGGAGCTTTCCAATAATGGCAAGATCATTCGTCCGGCATACAAGCCAATCCACGAGGCAGAACTTCCCTACACCCCCATCGGTGATCGATAATTTCTCCTGTCTAATAGGTACGGGAATCCAGGATATCCTGCGTAATTATGGTAACAGGATATCCCGTATTTCCAATAGAAATCATTTTCACACTCTTATCTGTACTGAAAATATTCTCTTCTACGTATACTTTCTTTTCTATCGTTTCCCCATTTTCAATTTTCTGTATCATACTTTCCACCCTTGGCCCCAGTAACGGATTACATTCTGTATCCAGGGCTATTTTTCCATTCAATGTATCTGTCAATCCTGCTTTGGTGGTATCAAAGGACAGGATCATGATCTCTCCATTCTGAATATCAGATCCGACTTTTCTGCCCGCTGATTCAATGGCTTCTATTGCCCCGAAAGCTTCGTTATCATTTTCACAATATACCACATTGATGTTATCATATTTACGCAGAAAAGAACCCATCACTTCCCGCGCCTTCGCCTGGGTATATTCCCCCGATTTCATCGCCAGGAGATTCCATCCATTTTTTCGCGCTGCGGTCTCCAGGCTGGCTGTACGACCGATCTGAGCAGACGCTCCGATGGTTCCCTGGATATTCACGATATGGATCTCCTCCGGTGGTATGTTCTTCACCTTGGTATAGGTATTCAGCCATTCACAGGCTTTCGCTCCCTCCAGCTCAAAATCCGATCCCACCCAGGATACATACAGACTCTCATCCGCCACATCCACCATACGATCCACGATGATCACCGGGATGCCGGCATCCTTTGCCTCCTGGAGAACAGTCTCCCATCCCGTCTCTTTTACAGGTGCTAACAGAATATAGTCCACTTCCTGCAAGATAAACTTTCGAATTGCCATAATCTGATTTTCCTGTTTCTGCTGCCCATCATCGAAGAATAATTCATAGCCGTTTTCCTCACTGAAAGCAGCTTTCATAGACTCCGTGTTGGCTGTTCTCCAATCCGATTCCGCGCCCAATTGGGAAAATCCGATTACGATACCATCCGGTGTCACATCCTCCTCCAGTTGAATGGCATCATCCACTTTTACCACACTTCCAAAATAGACAACGCCCAGTAAACATACCGCTACAAGCGATAAACATAATAATGATTTTTTCACGATTCCATCCCCCAGACTTATAGTTTCATTATATCGAGATGTCTTAAAGTTTGTCAATCATTGTCCACAGACACATTCCCCACGGAACTGCAAAAAAGCTGTAGATTTCCTACAGCTTTTTTGCAATAATATAATTATTTCCAAAAGGGAGTTTTACACATATTTTATTTTTTATTTTTACGAGTCATAACGACACTCTGTACTACCAGGAACAGACAAAGCATTGCAGCGATGGTAATTCCTGTCCACCAGGCCTGATCCAGACCTGCTGAACTTACGATATTCTGAATAGTGCTCAGAGAGAGGACTCCGAAAAATGTACCAATGATATTACCCACACCACCTGTCAGCATCGTACCACCGATGATGGAGCTCGCAATGGCATTCATCTCTGCACCCATGGCATGGCTTGCAGCTCCTGATCCCACATGCATGAAGTATACGAAACCACCGATGCCTGCCAGAAAACTACAGATCAGATGGGATAAAAATTTAGTTCTTTTTACATTGATACCCAGCATCAAGGCACTCTGGCTGTTGCCGCCTACCGCATAGAAGTAACGGCCAAGTCTGGTCCATTTCAGTATGATGAATAGTACGATTACCACCAGGATTGCTACTATTACACCGATCTCCACGTAGGCATTTACATATTTTCCAAGCTTATTGATAGAACCCATGCCAGGCACCACGATACGTGTATCTTTCATTGCTACAAATTCCGGATTTGCCACATTGAATGGATTGGTATTGACGATGGTGGTCATGCCTCGGGCGAAGAACATACCCGCCAGGGACACAATGAATGGCTGGATATCCAGATACGCCACCAGAAAGCCCTGTACGATACCAAATGCCAGACCAATTGCCAGGGCAATTGCCACCGCTCCCAGGACATTTCCATCATGAAAGTCCAGATATACCGCACAGCACATACTTACCAGTGCTGTGACACCGCCAACAGAAATATCAATACCTCCGGTGATCATCACAAGGCTCATGCCACAGGATAAGATTAGCAGCGCTGCGTTGGCATTTAATATATTAAAAAACGTCTGAGGTTTTAAAAATCCTTTTCCCTGAAAAAGAATAGCTCCAATATACATAAGGAAGAATACCACAATCGTGATGGTCAATAACAGATTGCTATCTGTTATCTTTTTTCTCTTTGATTGATTCGATGAAGACATATTAAGCTACCTCCTTGTGGGATATTTTCTTGCCGATACTGGAGATATAATCTCTCACTACCGGTGCACTGATCACGACCAGGAAGATGACTACCACAGCTTTGTAAGCTGGAAGTGCATCTGACTGAACGTTGAATTTGTAAAGTGTCGTGGTAAGGAACTGGATGACATAAGCTCCGATAATGGAGGCTGCCAGATTGAATTTACCACCGCCCAATGCATTACCGCCCAGTGCAACTGCCAGGATGGCATCCATCTCGATATCTTTCGCGATGACAGAATAGTTGATGGTAGACAGACGGCTTACCTTGATCAATCCTACTACTGCAACACATAATCCTAAGATGACGAATGTAATAAATTTGATGAAAGCCGGATTCAGACCATTTAATCTGGAGGAGCTCTCATTGATACCAACCGCCTGTGTATACAGACCCAGATTGGTAAATCTCAGTACCAGCAAAGATATGATTACCACTGCTGCCGCGATGAAAAATGGTGTTGGAATGGGAATTCCAGGTATGAACCCACCAAGGTAAGCAAATTTGGGATCACTTACGATAGGCAGTTCATTGTTATTGATCCATGCTGCGATGGAGCGTCCTGCCGTGTACAGGATCAGGGTGGCGACCATAGGCTGTATCTTGAAATGTGCTACCAGTACCCCGTTAAAAGCACCGAAGAACATGGATACCACACAGGCTGCTAAAAATGCTATGATCACAGGTGTATTCATTCCGCAGATGAATTTCAGCATCACACTGCCTGCGATGGCAATAGCGGCACCCACACTGATATCCTGTCCACCGGAGGATGCGGTCACCAAAGTCATGCCCACTGCCAGTATGGCAAGCTCTGAGCCATAATCCAGAATTGTCATTAAGTATCCTGATAATACAGGACTACCCGCGCTGTTCACACCATATGAGATCTTGTAAAAGCCAGGGTCCGCGATGAGATTAAATATCGCCAGCAGTAATAATGCAGCGACGGGAATAAATATCTGTTGTTTTACTAATTTTCCAAGCATTTCCGAAATACTTGTATAATTGGATTTTTTTGTCTGCATTCTATTTTTCACCTCCGGCAATGGTATTCATGATCATGCTCTGAGATAACTCTTCTCCTGAAAGTTCACCCACCACGTTCAGATCTCTCATGACGATCAGTCTGGAACAGGTTCCCAGCATTTCATCGATTTCAGAGGAAATAAAGGTAATACCCATTCCTTCTGACGCAAGCTTTAATACTAATTTCTGAATCTCTGTCTTGGTACCTATATCAATACCACGTGTGGGCTCATCCAGAATCAGATAATCCGGATGTGTCAGCAGCCAGCGGGCAAGGATACATTTCTGCTGGTTACCACCGGACAGGGATTTGATGGGTGTGTTGGCAGAAGCTGTCTTGATACCCAGCAATTTGATGTATTCATCCGCAAACTTATTGGCTTCTGCCTTTGTAAACGGTCTGAAGAAACCGCGTAACACCTGTAATGCTATGATAATATTTTCACGTACGGAAAGATCTCCAATAATACCATCCACCTTACGATCCTCCGGAAGGTATCCGATACCGTTCTTCATGGCATCCATGGGTTTGGAAATCTTAACGACCTTTCCATTCTTTTTCACTGTTCCGCCAAGTACGCTGTCAGCACCAAATATTGCACGGACACATTCACTTCTACCAGATCCCAGCAAACCGGTAAATCCATTTACTTCCCCCGGATAGATATTAAAGTCAAAAGGTTTAATACCTGTGTTGCTATGTAAGTTTTCTGTCTCAATAACCGGAACGACACCTGATTTTTTCTCGTAGGTAAGGTGTTCCTTTTTCTCTCCTGTTGTTTCATGCAATTCTTTGCCAAGCATCTTAGACACCAGTTTTACTCTGGGCAGATCAGCAATCTCATATTCTCCTACCAGTTTACCATCACGTAATACGGTGATCTTGTCACACACTTCATATACCTGATCCAAAAAGTGGGTTACGAAAATAATTCCAACGCCTCTTGCCTTCAGGTCACGCATTAACTTAAATAACTTTTCTACTTCCTGTTCATCCAGAGATGAAGTAGGTTCATCCAGAATCAATACTTTACAATCCATATCCACTGCCCTGGCGATTGCCACCATTTGCTGTACAGCCAGGGAACAGCTTGCCAGCTCCTGTGTGGCGTCAGCCTGAATATCCAGAGACTGCAGGATCTTTGTGGCAGCCCCATTCATTTTCTTCCAATTCTGATATACACTGCTGCCACGACCGATATACATATTCTCAGCAACGGTAAGGTTCGGACAAAGGGTGATCTCCTGGTAAACAGTACTGATTCCAGCTTTCTGTGCTTCTTCAGGGGATTTGATAGATACAGCCTCTTCCTTTCCTTTGATAAAAATCTGTCCTTCATCTTTTCCATAGACACCAGTCAAAACCTTGATCAATGTGGATTTTCCGGCTCCATTTTCTCCCATCAGTGCATGAATTTCACCTTCGCAAAGGGTAAAATCCACTCCTTGCAATGCACGGACCCCAGGGAAACTTTTATGAATATTCTTCATTTCCAATACAACTTTATCTTTCACCAGTGGATTCGCCTCCTATTTTCTTATACCTTGCTTTTAATTATTTTTAATAAGGGCGACGCAGGTGAACAAATCTCATTTACGCCGCGCCGCCTTTTATTAGTTCCTGTTACAATCCTTTACCATTATTCACCGATACCGTAAGTATCAACATCTTCCTGTGTGATTGTTGTAGCATCGAAACCTTTTTCATCCATAACCACTACTTTTTCATCAAGGGTTTTTCCAGCCTGAAGATCCTGGATAATACTGTCGATGTAAGAAGCCTGGAATGGGTTACACTGTCCATCATAGTTCCAGTTCTGAGCCAGTAATTCTTTTAATGCCCATTTATTACAGTCAAAGCCCATAACGATTACGTCTTTGCCAACACCATGTGAGATGTTTGCTTTATCAAGAGCTGCTACAGCGCCTTTCGCCATATCATCATTCTCAGCGTAGATTACGTTGAACGGTGTACCAGCATCGATAACGGATTGCACGATCTGCTGTGCTTTCTCAGCATTCCATTCAGCAGTCTGCTGTGTTACGATATTGAATCCGGCATCTGTAAGAGCGCCTGAACGTCCTTTCTGTGCTGCGGAACCCATAACACCCTGGATATGGATTATATTGTATTCGTCAAGATTCTGTGATTTTAACCATTCAACAGCGGTCTGTCCTTCTTTATCCATGTCTGATACGATAGAAGCTTCGTAGAGACTTTCGTCAGCGTCGATGGTACGGTCAAATAAGATAACTCTTGTGCCGGCATCTGCTGCATCCTGTAACACAGAATCCCATCCTGCTGTATCTGCTGCAGAAAGAAGTAAGTAATCAACGCCATCCTGGATAAATTTCTGAGCTGCTGTGATCTGCTCATCATTTTTAAGGCTGTATGCGAAAGAAGCTTCGTAGCCATTCTCTTCTGTGAATGTATCTTTCATATCCTTATCATTAGCTGTACGGTATCCCGATTCGTTAGGATCGTTGTTGATGATACCAACTTTGATCAATTCACCATCTGCTGCAGGTGTTGCTGCATCTTCTGTAGCTGTCTCTGTGGCAGCTGCATCTGCTGCAGGTGCAGCTTCCTCTGTTGCTGATGCCTCCGCAACAGGTGTATCTGCTGCTGGTGCTTCTGTTGGCTTACTGCCACATCCTACTAACATGGATGATACCATAGCTGCGCATACTAACGTGCTTAATAACTTTCTCTTCATTTAAAAACCCTCCTTAAAATATCGTTAATAGTTTCTGTGTGGACAAGTCAGCTATGACTTATCTTTAACATAGTTCTATTATATATAGTAAGGAGGGTGTTGAATACCGAATTTCTTTTGGGTTATATGGCGTTTTTTTACTGATTATTGAACAATTTGTGAACAAATTATGTTTTTTTATGAATTAGTTACGATATTTTCGTTGGTGATACAGGGAATAGTGACTGTGACCACAGTTCCTTCTCCATAGGTACTTTCTATGTGGATTCCATACTCTATGCCATAATTCAGCTCGATTCGCTGCTGCACATTTGCCATGCCAAACCCATGCTGAATATCGTCCACGATCTCACCCTTCACGATTCTTCGCAATCGTTCCAGGGTCTGTGGATTCATGCCGATTCCATCATCCTTTACCGTGAACTGGATCAGTTCACCCTGCTTTTTCCCGGTGACTGTAATCTTTCCCAGACCTCTTTTATTCTTGATGCCATGGTAAAGGGCATTCTCCACGATGGGCTGCAATGTGAGCTTCAATATCATATTCATGAGGAGCTCTTCCTCAAAAGCAATCTCATAGGACATAATATCCCTGTAACGGAACTGCTGAATCTCCAGATAACTCTTAATGTGGGATTCTTCCTCCTGGATGGTAATGTAATCTTTTCCTTTGCTCAGGGTAGTACGGAAAAAGTCTGAGAGGGAAGATACCATGGACGTGACCTGTTCCTTCTGATTATCCTCCGACAGCCAGATGATAGTGTCCAGGGTATTATATAGAAAGTGGGGATTGATCTGTGCCTGCAGCAGCTTTAACTCCGTTGCCCGCAGATTGTTCTGCTCCACTTTGATGTCCTCCACCAAATCTGAGATCTCTCCCACCATACTGTTAAAACTCTCCGCCAGTGTTTCCAGCTCATCTCCCGATTCCACATGTACCTGTACTGCAAAGTTACCCCTTGCCACTTCCGAGGTGGATCTGCACAGTTCCTCGATGGGATCTGTAATCTTTTTCCCCAGAAACTGGGACATGGTTCCCGTGACAAATACAATGGTCATAATAGAAAGAAAGGAAAACTGTATGGTGAGATTGGTCTCCCTTGCCACCTGCTGCCGCATGATCTCAAGGCTCGCCGCCTCATAATAGATATATTCCTGAATCTCTGTCTGGACCAGACTGGTGAGGATTCGGATATTCATATCCAGCATATCCATATTCTCATCATAATGACCGGATTCCTGCACATTTTCCAGAATATCATCCACACGATCCTGGAGGGTATTTAAGGTCTTACAGATACCGTTGATTCTTTTCTTATTTTTCTCTGTGGTGGTAATATTGTAAAGTCCCTCAAATACGCCCCGTACCTCCTGGATCTGGGCATAGGGGTCATCATCCTTCAATTTCTCATCAGAGTTACTCCAGTTCTCACTCCCTATGATAATGCGGTACATGGTGTCATCCAGTTTCTCCTTAAAGGATAAGTTATAGGCATTTGCCGCTGTAATATTTCTTACGATCTGGTCATACTGCTTAAAATGACCTGCCATAAGGATCATGGAATAGACCATGAGAATCGCCAATGGTATGATGCTCATCCAGCACAGTAAATTCATTTTCTGACGTAAGGTACTCTTTTTCAGTACCTCTGATAACTGCTTTTTCATATGCACTAGCTCCTGGTGCGGAATTCCCTGGGTGAACAATCCTGCGTTTTCTTGAATATGTAACTAAAGTAATGGGGCACCTTATATCCCACCTCATATCCGATCTCGGAGGTCTTCATATTAGTACACATCAGGAGTTCCTTGGCTTTTTCCATTCTCACGAAAGTCAGATATTCCACAAAGGTCTTCCCCACCTCCTGACTGAATATGGTACTGAAATAGCTGGGACTCAGATTCACACTGGCTGCAACAGAATTTAAGGAAATGTCTTCATTGCTGTAGTTCTCCTGAATGTACTTAGTGGCATCATCGATGAGGCTGTCATACTTTTTCATGGTAATACTGTCTCTTAACTTCATTGCCTTTACCAATATATCTGCCAGATATACCCTGGTGCTGTCCACGGTGCCGAGCCTGTTGGCGACCCCTTTTACTTCCCCTATCTGTTGGATGATCTCATCGCTCTTGATGCCCATCTCTTCCACGAATGCCACAGTGCAGAAATACATATCCATGGCGATATACTGTCTGAATAACAGAGAATTGATGTTATCCTCCCCAAGACCGATAAAATAATCCAGGATAAAATGGCGCACTTCATCCACTGTGCCGCTCTTCAGGAAATTCTCCAGTATCCTCCTGTCTATTTTACCCATGTCCAGAGTACTGAGGTCTATCTCCCCCTCCATGAGCAGATTCATGCTGCCGAGCTCCTCGTAATGGATGATCTGATCCTTCTTACCCATATACCGATAGGAAAACGCTCTGTTCGCCTGGTCAAAAGACTCTGGAAGTTCCCGCAGTCTCTGTACTGTCTTTCCAATTCCTCCAAAATATTCCAGATTGTCATATTTCTGTACTTCATGGATAACACGCTGAAATAAACTGCTTTTCAGATAGGTAATGTCATGGGCATGATCTCCCAGCACCAGAAATCCCCATCCTTCTCCCGCTCTGTCGAACATATAGATAAAGTCATTCTCAGCCGCCAGTTCTTCCAGAATCTCAGTGATCTTTACGATTTCCTCAGAGTAGGATGTACTGGTCTGTCCCTTCCTCATCACGTTGAACAGGACCACATTAAAGGCCGCGGATACCAGATCCATATCCAGCAAACCGGCCCTGTCCAGAATCTCGGCCATAGGCTGCTCCCTGGACACCAGATCACTGAAAAATTTCTGCTTTTCTATGTTCTTATTCTCTAACATCTCTCTTTTGAACTGATTCATATATTCCTGCTGTTCCCGTTCCTTCTCAATCTTCTCCGCCACTTCCTTCACCGCCTGGAGCAGCTTCGCCGGAGAAATGGGTTTCAGCAAATATTCGGTGATACCTATATTGATTGCCTGTTTGGCATAATCAAATTCATTGTATCCACTCAATACGATAATCTTCACCGCAGGCTGTTCTTTCCTGACGATCCTGCTCAGTTCCAGTCCGTCCATGAAGGGCATCTTAATATCTGTTATGATAATATCAGGGGCTATCTCCTGTATCATGGGAAGGGCAAGTTCCCCGTCGCTGGCCTCCCCCGCAAACAGGAATCCTTCCTTCTCCCAGTCAATATTATTTTTAATTCCTTCCCGCACTACGATCTCATCTTCCACCAGAAATACTTTCAGCATGTTTTATCCTCTCAAATACGTACTTTCTATAAATCTTATACCATTGTAATATTAATATCCTGAAAATACAAACAAAAAATCCCCTAAAGCAGATTTCGGTTCTTCACCATATCTACCTTAGGGAATCCTGTCACAGCCTTACCTTGAGGGCAGTTCATTATTTAATGTTCAGATATTTCTTCTGTGCTCTCACATCCAGATAGCCATAACCCACCAACATGAAAAATGAAAGGATCACCAGACCTAACTGAATCATCTCCAGCCCTGTAACATACTTACAGGCGATTCCAACGGCACCGGAACTAAACGCCACCAGACCCATGATCACCGTGGGGATTTTCATAGCCTGTATAAAGCCGGTAACATCCGCCTCTTTTCCAATCTCCATTCCTTTGCTCAGCAATACCCCTGGTATTCTGTTCTCTGTATACATCCCAAATGCAGAATACAACAGATAGATGCCTCCGCATAAAATAATGATATCAAAAATAGGAAATGAATCCGACATTTTTAATCCTCCATACGTAAAAATTCTTTTACGGTTGCTTTCATTTGTTCTTTCTCACAGATATGATCATGCAGTACAGGTGCTGTTCTGATCTCCTCGATGGCATTTGGAATCTTCACCTTTGATACTTTTTCCAATTCATCAATCAGTGCGAAATCAGAGAGCGCATCATATTTTGTATCGATTGCATTCATGACACTTCTGCCAAATTTATAAGGACTTGCAGTGGACACGATGACTGTCCTGGTGGTATCTTTCGTATCCGCCTGATATTTTTCATATACAGCGGCTGCCACTGCAGTGTGGGTATCCATGACATATCCTTCTTTTTCATAATACGCTTTGATCACAGCACTTGTCTCAGCTTCTGAGGCATAATTGCCATAGAAATCTTGTAACTGCGCCTTCATATCCTCTGTGATATCATATTTACCGTTCTGTGTGAGAGACTGCATAAAAGCTGCATTTTTCACTGCATTATCTCCCGCAATATGATAGATCAGACGTTCCAGATTGCTGGAAATAAGAATATCCATAGATGGGGATGAGGTCAGGATAAATTCTCTGTTCCTGTCATAGGTTCCTGTGGTAAAGAAATCATATAATACTTTATTGTCATTGGAAGCACAGATCAACTGATTCACTGGAATTCCCATGTTCTTTGCCAGAAATCCTGCCAGAATATTGCCGAAGTTGCCTGTTGGCACTACAAAATTGATCTTTTCCCCTGTTTTGATCTGTTTATTTTTTAACAACTGTACATATGCATATACATAATATACCACCTGTGGCACCAATCTGCCGATATTGATGGAGTTGGCGGAGGAGAACTGATATCCCTTTTCAGCCATCTCTTTTTCCAGCTCTTTATCAGCAAACAGCTTCTTCACGCCGGTCTGTGCATCGTCAAAGTTGCCGTGAATGCCCACCACATATGTATTGTCCCCTTTTTGTGTCACCATCTGTTTTTCCTGGATTGGGCTTACTCCGTTCTTCGGATAAAATACGATGATCCTGGTGCCTTCCACATCGGCAAAGCCAGCCAGTGCCGCTTTTCCTGTGTCTCCGGAAGTTGCAGTCAATATGACGATATCATTCTTCACATGATTTTTCTTTGCGGAAGTGATCATCAAATGTGGCAGTATGGATAATGCCATATCTTTAAAAGCAATGGTAGCTCCATGATATAGTTCCAGGAAATAAGGACTTTTCTCCCCTGTCACAGGAGCGATTGCTGTGGTATCAAATTTTGAATCATAGGCACGACCGATGCAGTCCTTTAGCTCCTCCTCCGTAAAATCTGTCAGGAATAATTTCATCACTTCGTAGGCCACGCCCTGATAGCTCATACTAGAAAGTTCTTCCAGACTCTTATCAAGACTCGGAATGGTCTCCGGCATGAATAATCCGCCATCCTCAGCTAATCCTTTTAAAATTGCTTCTGAAGCTTTTACTTTTTTACTGTCACTTCTCGTACTCTTATATAAGATTTCCATCCTTTTGTCCCTCTCCTGCATATCAATTTTCATAGAAAACTTGACACAATCTGTTCTTCATCTTCTTCTAATGCAGAAGTATACCATACTCCCCCGCCTTTATCAAATACTTTACGACGATAAAGTATTATTTTTCTATAAATCATTGTAACGAGTCAGAACCCCATGCGCAAAATCGATTCTTCGAAGCTTTCCTTTTGCTTATGTGGTTACTTCGCCAAATAAATTTACAAAAATCAGCTCACTCTTTAAGCATGATTCGCATATTTTTATAAATTTGCCTGGCTCTGAATAGTTACAAATCATTTATAAAATTCATGACCTCCATGGGAAAAAAGAAAGGTGAGATTCTCATCGAACCACTTCATCCTGTCAGGTTCCGCATAATCTCTGGCCGCAAAGTATAATGCCGATTCCGCGTGATTCTCCCCGCACAGTGCCCGTTCCACCACTTTTATCGTGCTCTCCGATACCTTCACCTGCTGAAATCTGCCATTGCTGATGGGTGAGAACTGCGTGACACCCTGTTCCCGTTGATAGATCACCCCGGTGACGGTATCTGGAAACGCTTCATCCTGCACGCGGTTGATCACCACGTTGGCCACTAACAGTTTTCCCTCATCATCCTCACATCCCGCCTCTGCTTCCACGATCTTCAACAGATTCTCATAATCTTCCTTGGACAGATCGATGACTCTCTTCCGCTCCAACTGCTGATAATCGATCTTTCTTTGACCGGAGGACAGGAATGGAATGCTGTTCTGTCTGTTCATCCTGGTCTTACTCTCACTGGTCAGGCGCATCTGATACACGGAGCTGCTGGCATATCTCGTACTCTTGATGGCTATGGCACTTCCGGTAGCTATGGTCAGAATACTATAAAAAAGACTAATATATAATGCATATTTTTGTACGATGGACATTTTTTGATTTATACCATGTTTTTGCTTCAATATCTTTTCCTCCTTAAAGCTCGTACTATTATTTTATACATGTACGGGGAAAAATATTTCAAAAACATTACAAAATTGTAAAAAACTTTTAATAATGATATACTTTGCCTAGGCTGCGAAGCAGGCGTATGGCAAACTTTGCCTAGGCTGCGAAGCACCTAATAATTCATTCAGGAGACCACATGCATAAAGATCAAAAACTCCCCGGCGTATTCATTGCCAGGAAAAAAGACCAGACTATCTATTATCGTTCCTCTCTCACCTTCCATCGAAAGCATATCAGTCTTGGAAGCTTTGACACCATGGCAAAAGCACATCTCGCCTATCGGGAGGGGATGTCTGTTCTTCATACAGACTGTTCCATCGAGGATTATCATCCACTTCAGCTACTCTCCTTTGACAAGTGGGTGTCCCTGATCAATTACCGGGATAATGGCATCTATTTTGCCAATCCCATCTATACCCGGCAGAACTATTTCTATTATTATTTGTCCCCTGATATGCCGCTGATCTTCGATATCGACGATCTCTTCTATTATTCTTCCCATAAACTCATGCAGCGCAAGGGACATCTCTTCGTGTCAGATTATGGGATGCAGTACAATATTCTGAATCGTTATGGAATCAAAAACTATTCCGTTCTGAATCGTGACTACCGCTTTGCCAACGGCAATCCTCATGATTTTCGCTATGAAAATATCGTAATTATGAATCAGTTCCACGGCATCACCCAGATCAATACCAGGGATGGCATCCGATATAAAGTGAAGATCCATGTGCGCAGCTATTACCAGGTGGGTGTCTATAAAGAAGAAACGCAGGCGGCCATCGCTTACAATAAAGCGGTGGACATCCTGCGTCAAAATGGAATTCATAAAAATTATGCGGTGAATTTTATCGATACCATATCCAATCTGGAATACGCTGAGATCTATGCTACCCTTCCTGTTTCTGCTAAATTATATACACTGACCCCGGACACCATCAAGCTAAAATAATGTTCTACTACTTCATATTGTAATTAATGAAGCAGATGTTCAGGTGGGCATCCCCCTTGATCCCGTCAATGGTACCCCTCTGGGTATATTGCCACATGGAAAATTTGTATGGATAATCCGGTGTATCTCCACTCTGGGACAGCCAGATATCATAGGAACCCACCGTGGATAGATTGATCTCTTTGATGAGCCATTCCTTGTTCCCATATATGATTCCCTTATAGCCCACTGCCTTTAATGCATCCAGGAAATTCAAGGCAATATTACTTTTTTCCTCCCTGGTCAGACGATCTGTTCTGGCAATATCACCGGATACTTTTTCCATATCAAAAGCGATGGGATAGGTAATCAGATACTCCTGTATATGATCATACACCAGCGTTGCTTCCTCCACTGCCTCATCCTTGGTGATCGCCTGGGAATAAAAAGTGACACCGATGTCAAGTCCTGCTTCCGTGGCTCCCTGGAGATTATCCAGAAATGCACTGTCCAGTTCCAACTGACCTGTACCATATCCCCGTGCCCCCGCCCGTATCATGACGAACTGCACGCCTGCCTTTTTCAACTTATGAAAATCCACTTCCCCTGTATCTTTTGAAATATCTACACCCAGATAGGAGATACATTTCCCTCCATCATAATATTTCATCACAGGAGCTTTATACTCAAAATTTTTCACATCATATTTATTCTTGGTGATAAAAGGACTGATATTGACCCACTCTTCCGTGCCATCCGCACTTTCTATCATGGTCTGATTTACATGATCCGTCTCCGCATCTGTGGTTCCATCACTTGCAGTGGTCGTACTCTCCTCCTCACTTTTTTTCGTTGAGGAATCATCGGTACTGACACTGTTCTCATCCTGTTCCTCCCCTGAATCTTTATAGATATCCCAAAAATCCAATTGATCTGAGGTCAGTCCATCATTCTCCACCAGCGCCTGCACACTTTCATGCAGTGCCTGCACTTCCTTGTCCATATCCTGTGTATTTGCCTGCATGGAGCTGTCTTCCGTTTTTATCTTTTTATGAATTCCTTTCTCATAATTTATGGCAGCCACGATTCCAATGACAGCCGCCAGTGCCACAAAGACACCTACCGCCAGATGTTTCAACATTCTGTTACTTTCAGAAGGCTGATCATCATCATATTCTTCATAATCATCCTCTAAGCGCATTGCAATCCTACCTTTCGTTTTCATCCATAATGTAGTACTATCAATAAGTACATAAACAATAACCAGATTTTACTTTCTCATAAAGTATACACTATGTCGTATCATAAAAAAAGAAAAGAATCAAAACTGACCAGCGAAAATTCTACCATAATAAAGAATTATATTATAATAAATACCGGATCAAAGAAGAGGAACCATCATGAAATGTTTAAAAAAACAAATAACAATCCCTGTCATACTCTCATTACTTCTATTTCCATTATTAAGTGGCTGCAATGTAAATCAGGACCCCGTCTCAAAGACCGGATTCTATTTTGATACAGTGATCTCCATCACATTATATGACCAGTCAAAAGAAGCTCTCATCGATGATGCCTTCCAGGAATGTGACCGATATGAGCACCTGTTAAGTCGAACTCTGGAGGGCAGTGACATCTGGAACATCAATCACAGTCAGGGGAATCCTGTCACCGTTGCCCCCGAGACGGCGTCCTTGATCAGTACTTCACTCTCCTATTGTGACATCACAAATGGCGCCATTGATATTACGCTGGCGCCACTGAGTGATTTGTGGAATTTTTCTTCTGATGCACCAAAACATATTCCCGTTGATGACGCTGTCAAGAATTGTCTGAAAAATGTGGATTATCACGCCGTTACCGTATCCGGCAATACCGTTACCCTGTCCAATCCCAATGCCGCCATAGATCTTGGCTTTATCGCAAAGGGGTATATTGCCGACCAGCTAAAGACCTATCTTCTGGCACATGGCGTGACATCCGGTATCATCAACCTGGGGGGAAATGTCCTGACCATCGGGGATAAACCCGACCACTCCACCTATCAGATCGGTATCCAAAAGCCCTTTGACAGCCGTAATACCCCTATCGTGACGGTTCCCGTATCGGATTCCTCCATGGTCTCCTCCGGTGTCTATGAACGATACTTTGAGGAAAACGGCAAGTTGTATCATCATATCCTCGATCCTTTTACCGGGTATCCCTATGAGAATCACTTACTGGGCGTATCCATTCTCTCCCATACCTCCGTGGAGGGGGATGGACTGAGCACCTCCTGTTTCGTGCTGGGTCTGGACAAAGGCATGGAATTGATTGAGTCCCTGGATCATGTGGAAGCACTGTTCATCACAGATGATTATGAATTACATTACTCCTCCGGGTTTCCACAGCCGTAAACTCCTGTCTCCATCTTTTTCTATCATATCCGTTTATGTCTCCAACATGTGTTTCAAGTGTTCCTGGAGGATATGGATTCCCGTGGTGTTCTCTCCACCCCGGGGAATAATGATATCCGCATATTTCTTGGAGGGTTCTATGAACTGCTCGTGCATGGGCTTCACGGTGTCCTTGTACTGATTAATAATGGATTCCACACTTCTGGCACGCTCTGCCATGTCACGTACGATTCTGCGCATCAGCCGCTCATCCGCATCTGCATCCACGAATACTTTGATGTCCATGAGATCCCTCAAGCCTTTATTCTCCAGAATCAGGATTCCCTCGATGATGATCACCGGCTTCGGAATCACATGCATCGTCTCACTGGAACGATTATGGATGGTGTAATCATACACTGGAATATCCACTTCTTCGTTATTTTTCAACTTCATGATATCTGCGATCATGCGCTCCGTATCGAAGGAAGATGGATGATCGTAATTCAGATGGGAACGCTCCTCATAGTTCATATCATTGTGAGCCTTATAATAGGAATCATGGCTGATTACCACAATATTTTCTCCAAAACTTTCCTTGATGCGATTGACGATAGTCGTTTTTCCAGATGCTGTTCCACCAGCAATTCCAACGATACAATTTCGATTCATATGAGACTCCTTGTTCTACACTATGATTTTCTTTGGGCACTTCTCTTTACATGCGCCACATCCGGTACATTTATCCTGATCGATGTGGGCATGGAAATTCTCCACGGTAACTGCTCCCACAGGGCATGCTTTCACACAAAGTCCGCAGCCGATACACCCGGTCTGACAGGCTTTCATGGTGACAGGCCCCTTGTCTGCCGAGCTGCATTGTACCACATGTTTTGCATCATATGGGATTAATTCAATGAGGTGTTTTGGACATTCAGCGATACATTTTCCACACGCCTTACACTTTTCTTTATCCACAACAGCAATTCCATTTTCAATATGAATTGCATCGAAGGGACAAACTTTTACGCAGTTTCCATATCCAAGACAGCCGTAATTACAGCTCTTCGGGCCGCCGTCCGGCACAAATCCCACCAGCTTGCAATCCCTGACACCGCTGTATTCATACTGGGAGGTGGTCATCTCACAGGTTCCGTTGCATTTCACGAAAGCCACCATCTTCCTGCTCTCTCCTGCATCCACGCCCATGATCTCTGCCACTTTTGCTCCCACCGGGTCACCGCCTACGGGACAGGCATTTACCGGAGCCTCCCCTTTGGCAATGGCTGCCGCCAGATTGGCACATCCGGCATACCCACAGCCACCGCAGTTATTTCCAGGAAGGACACCTGCGATAGCCTCTTCTTTTTCATCTACTTCTACTTTAAATTTGATGGCTGCAATGCCCAGAAATAATCCGATGAACAGACCGATTCCTCCGACAACTGCAACTGCAATTATGATACCTGTTATGTTCATATCGCACCTCGCTCCTATAATAATCCAGAGAAACCACAGAAAGCAATTGCCATAAGACCGGCAGTCACTAATACGATGGGCATTCCCTGAAATGCTTTTGGTACATCATTATATTCCATTTTCTCACGTAAGCCCGCCAATATGATGATGGAAATGGTAAAGCCCACGGCCGTAGCACATCCATTTACGATACCGGTCAGAATACCATAAGATTTCTGAACATTGGTAAGTGCCACGCCAAGTACTGCACAGTTGGTAGTGATCAATGGCAGATACACGCCAAGTGCCTGATAGAGTGGCTGCATGAACTTTTTCAGGAACATTTCCACGAATTGTACCAGTGCTGCAATGACCAGGATAAATACGATGGTCTGTAAATAAGTAATGTTCAAAGGTGTCAATACGAACTGATAAATAGTGCCTGTCACTGCCGACGCCAATGTAATGACAAAGATAACAGCTGTTCCCATACCTGCCGCGGTTTCCACTTTCTTTGATACACCTAAGAATGGACACAATCCTAAGAACTGGCTAAGTACGACGTTATTCACAAGTGCTGAACCAATTGCAATGATCAATAATTCTTTCATCTGTACTTACCTCCTATTCTTCTGATCTTTTAGTCGTAGCAGATGCGCTGGTATCATAAAATTTTCCACCACATCCCGTATTTCCACAAGTTGCACAATCTGTTCCACAGGATAACTTTTTCGCTGCATCCATATCGCCCTTTGCCGCTGCGGACATCCTCACCTTATTCTGAAGTGCGGTGAGACATGCCAGTACGAAAAAGGCACCAGGAGCCAGGATAAAGATACTTACCGGTGTATATCCGGCGATTCCCTTGCTGGCATCAGCCAGTGGCAGGATCTGTATTCCAAAGATCTGTCCCGCCCCGATCAATTCTCTCACAATACCGATACAGGTAAGTCCCAGTGTAAATCCAAGTCCCATACCGAGACCATCAAACAGAGATGGAATCACTGGATTTTTGGAAGCGTAAGCCTCCGCACGTCCTAATATGATACAGTTTACTACGATCAATGGGATATAAAGACCCAGGGCATCATACAGACTTGGTAAGAATCCCTCCAATAAAAGCTCCAGCACTGTTACAAAACTTGCAATGATGACGATGAATGCCGGAATACGAACTTTGTCCGGAATAATATTGCGAAGCAATGCAATGATCATATTGCTCATGACAAGTACCGCTGTGGTGGTAAGCCCCATACCGCATCCGTTGATGGCAGATGTGGTCACCGCCAGTGTTGGACACATACCCAACATTAACACAAAGGTTGGATTTTCCTTGATCAAACCATTAAATAAACGTTCTCCTGCTTTATTCATTCCCGCTACCTCCTTCTATACTGGCAAAGTAAGCAAGTCCTGCATTGACTCCATTAGTCATTGCGTTGGTGGTGATGGTAGCGCCGCTGATAGCATCGATCTGATTGTCCGCAGTCGCACCGGATTTTGTATATTCAAATTTGTCCACTTTTTTATCTTTCCATTGCTCTCCGAACTCATCCGTCTTGGCTTTCATACCCAGTCCGGCAGTCTCCGAGATGGATAAAATGGAAATTCCATTCAAGGTACCATCATTTTTTACACCCATGGAGAAAGTGATATCTCCACCATAGCCTTCATGACTGGTCACTGTCAGTACATAACCGATCTGATTGCCGCCATCATCCAGGGCTGTCATGACTTCATCAATATCCTCCTCTGCCAGCCCTGCGTCATCCAGCACTGCTCTGGCAGCATCCCCGTCAAATTCATAGGACTCAAAAGATGTTGCATCCTTAAATACCTCTGCACATGCATCATTTTTTGCCTTCAATTCCTGATTTGCAATAGGCGCTTTTGTCACTTCATAGACAAAACCCAGGGCAAGTCCGGCTACAAGGGTAATCGCCAGAAGAATCAATGCATCTCTCAACATGCTCTTAATCTGCTCATTCATGCTCTTTCCCCTCCTTTGCCAAATGCCTTGGGATATGTAATTTTCTCAATCAATGGCACTAACAGGTTGCCAATGATAATCGCATAGCTCACGCCCTCTGCGGAGGCACCAAAGATTCGAAAGATACCGGTGAGAATACCCAGAAGGATTCCAAATAGGTATTGTCCATTTTTCGTGATGGGTCTGGTCACATAATCCGTCGCCATGAAAAATGCACCCAGCATCAATCCGCCACCGGAAAGTTCTGCGGATATGTAGGAACCATCCAGACCATGACCGCTAAATAAGATCAGGAATACAACGAAGGTTACAATATAACTTCCTGGAACACGAAGATCGATGGCTCCCACCATGATGAGGAAGCAGGCTCCGATTATGATGGCGATCACGGATGTCTCGCCGATGGTACCTGCAGTCTTTCCGATCACCATATTTAATACATTTACACTTTCTCCCATCTTGATAGACGCTAACGGCGTAGCACCTGTATAGGCGTCACAATCAAAATTCGTCATAATCGAAGTAAAGGAGATCAATAAGAAACATCTGGCACCAAGAGCCGGGTTCATAAAGTTCTGTCCCAGTCCGCCAAATAACATTTTTACTACAATAATTGCAAATGCTCCACCGATCACGCCGATCCATAAAGGTGCTTTCGGAGGCAGGTTCAGTGCCAGCAGCAGACCTGTCACAACCGCTGACAAATCCTTTATGGTCACTTTCTGCTTCATTGCTTTTTCATAGATCAGCTCTGACAATACTGTTGAAGCCACCGTTACCAGAATCAGCAATAGGGCATGTAATCCAAAATTATAGATACCAAAGCAAGTCGCGGGAAGTAAAGCAATGACGACTGCTGACATAATAGAACTTGTCGTAACTTTAGATCTAATATGTGGATTTGAAGATACTTTCATCAAATTACTCATAAGTCTTGCTTCCTCCTTTATTTTTTCTTTCTCTCAGCCAATACCATTTTTCTCATGGATTTGATGGACTGTGTTAACTGTCGTTTTGCCGGACAGACAAAGCTACAGCATCCGCACTCACAACACTCCATACCGTTATGTGCCTCAAACTGCTCCATATCGCCATGCTCTGCATAATCTGCCAGACGGCTGGGGATAATACGCCCCGGACATGCTTCCACACACATACCGCAGTTGATACATGCACTTGGTTCATATGCTGCCACCTCATCCTTTGTCATGCAAAGTAACGCCGAGGATGTCTTGGTAACCGGCACATTCGTATCAAATAGAGCAAATCCCATCATGGGACCACCGGAGACGATCTTCTCCGGCTCTGTCTTAAATCCCCCTGCCTCCTCAATCAATTCCTCATAAATAGTACCTACACGCACTGCAAAATTTCTTGGATCATTGATGGCATCCCCTGTAACAGTGACGATTCTCTGCATCAATGGTCTTCCTAACATAACTGCATTATAAATAGCCACCACCGTGTCTACATTATTCACTACACAGCCTGCATCTGCCGGCAGCATGGTGGAATTGATGGCACGTCCCGTAACCGCATAGATCAATTGACGTTCTGATCCCTGTGGATACTTCGTCTTCAAAGCTGCCACGCTGATATCCGGTTCCTCTTTTGTGAGCTTTTTCAATAATGCGATACAATCTGGCTTATTATCCTCCACTGCCAGAACACCTTTGGCATTGTCGAACAGGCGCAGCGAGGCTTTCAGGCCCTGAATCAGTTTCTCCGGTTCCTCTAACATTCTACGGTAATCAGATGTGAGATAAGGCTCACATTCTGCACAGTTCACGATTACATATTCAATTTTATCCGGTTCCTTGGGAGATAATTTCACATGGGTAGGAAATCCTGCACCACCCATTCCTACAACACCAGCCTCCCTGATTCGATTCAGGATCTCTTCCTTACTGATGTCTGACAGATTTTCAATTGCCTCATAGTTCACTTCTTCATAGAGACCATCATTCTGGATCACAATACAATTCACGGTGTCTCCCACCGCAATTCTGTGTGGTTCGATTCCTTTTACTGTTCCCGATACAGTGGCGTAAATTGGTGCGGATACAAAGCCTGTCGCATCAGCAATTTTCTGTCCGGTCAATACATGATCACCTTTTGCTACAATCGCCGTGGCAGGTGCACCAATATGTTGAGAAAGTGGATAATATAAATCGCCCTTTGGCAGGATTTCTTTGATCGGTTTATCTTTTGATAAATCTTTACCATCATATGGATGTATTCCACCAACAAATGTAAATTTTGCCATTTTCTAACCTTCTTCCTTCCCTATTTTAAATATGTCCTGAAAAACATACCTCAATGAATACAGCAGATTTACTAAAAACCTCCATGCATTACCTATTAAATATACTATTTTTCTCCAAAAAATACTACTGCTAATTTGAAAATTATGCTATTATCAAAGTATCTATTTGAGAACAAAGTGTCTTCGACACTCTTATGTCGACACTACTTTACTGACACTTTGGGCAATGTTATGCATCTATAAGATGCATAATCCCTACGGGATAATACTTCCTTTGGAAGTATTACAAGTTTAGCAGTATCGAAGCTGCTTCCAATAGGAAATTTCGAAGGAATTTCCTATTAAAGAACAAAGTGTCTTCTACACTCTTGTACTGCCAATGGGAAATTTCAGAGGAATTTCCCATCAAATAAAAAATTATAATCTCAAGGAGTACCTATGAAAATAATCAAGTCAGAATTATCCAATATAAAATTAAATTATCCATTGGACGAGACAATGGAGTTAGAGAAAACATTATTTATAGATATTGAGACCACCGGTTTTACAGCAAAGGGGTCTTCCCTCTATCTCATCGGCTGTATTTACCAGAAAAATAATTCCTTTCATCTGATTCAATGGTTCGCTGATCATTACGATGACGAAGTCCAGGTATTAAGGGAATTTTTCCGCTTTGTCCAGGATTATTCCTACCTTGTTCACTTTAATGGAAATAATTTCGATATCCCCTATCTGCAGCAGAAAGCAATACAATATGGGCTTCCAGATACCTTTGATCATTTTGAGGCGCTGGATCTCTACCGCCGTATCGCTCCTTTTAAAGAATTTCTGAAATTGCCAAACTGTAAGCAGAAGACCATTGAAATCTTTCTGAATGTAAATCGTGAGGACACCTTTCACGGCGGGGAACTCATCAGCGTTTATCACGAATATGTAAAGGCACCTTCCGAATCCAATTTACAGATCTTACTGCTGCACAATGCGGATGATATTCAGGGACTTGTCTCACTGTTGCCCGTTCTGTCCTACTGTGATCTATTCCTGAATACAGTGAGGGTCACAAAAGTACAGGCTAACTACTATACGGATTATGTCGGTGATAAAAAGCAGGAAGTATTGATGAAGCTGCGTTTCAAAAATCCACTTCCTGTGGCGGTGTCACAGGGTGTGAATAATTGCTATTTTACCGGTTTTGATATGGAAGGCACCTTAAAAGTTCCCATCTTTCAGGGTGAATTAAAATATTTCTATGCCAATTACAGGGATTATTATTATCTTCCCCTGGAAGATTGTTCCATCCATAAGTCTGTTGCCCATTTTGTGGACCATGACCACCGCATCAAGGCAACTGCCTCCAATTGCTATACGAAAAAGACATCCTCCTATTTGCCACAGTGGGATGTCTTGTTCCAGCCATTTTTTAAAGAAGATTACCGCAGTAAAGAGTTGTATTTTGAACTCACCGATGAATTCAAAAAGCAGCGTGATGATTTCTCCAGATACGCCAACCATGTACTACAAATGCTGTTCGAAAATTTATAATTGTTATCTTTCCAGCAATCGCTTCATCTTGTCTTCTAATCCTTTGGACAGATCCTCTATCATATCTGAGGATGCGGCAATTTCTTCCGTGCTTGCAGCAAGATTTGTGATCAGCTGTTCCACTTCTTTCACGATTTTTACCAGGCTTTCTGTCTCCTGCATTACTCGATTCAAGGTCTCGGATATGGCGTCCTTATTATTATTACTGTCGGTGGCTGTATTCTTGCTCACATCTGACAGCGCTTTGATCTCGCTTGCCACCACAGCAAAGCCTTTTCCCGCTGCTCCAGCTCTTGCAGCCTCTATGGAAGCATTTAAGGATAAGAGATTCGTCTGATTTGCAACACTTGTAATGTCATTATTATTCTTCTCCAACCTGCCAAGCAGCTCTGTCACAGAGGTGAGTGATTGCTGCACCTCCTCGCAGAACTGGTTCACCTCACCCATATGATTGCTGATGGAAGAACTTTCCTCCGCATTATTTGCATTTCCGGCAGTCAGCTCCGTAATGGAATGATTCAGGCTCTCAAAGTCTTTACTTACTTCAGCCATAACTTCCTGTAATACCTGTACTCTGCGCATTTCCTCTTCATTTGCCTGTTTAATCTGTTCTGCTGCTTCTTTTGCCTGCCGTTCCTCCTGCTCTGCCAGTTCTTTGATATAGTGGAGACAGGAACGACTATTGTTGGTACCATTTAAGATGGCTGTTGCCATTTCTTTACAACTGTCATATCCACAGGCTCCACAGTTAATGGTCTGTTCTTCCCTTGTGTTTTTACCCATGGTCTGGAATATTTCCTTTAATTCCTCCTGGGATGGTCGTTTGATCTTCACCTTCTCTGATTTATCCGTATATTTTCTTATAAAATCCTCTAATTTTAAGGAATTGAACTGTTGATTTAATCGTTTCAGTCTCTTTTCCGGGGACAGCTTTTTATTGAACGCAGATTTTCCCGCAGCACTCTCACTTCGATTTCTGATCCTCTGTATCTCGTATTCGATATCTTCATTTTCCGTCTTTGCTTCCTCAATTCCTGTTCCGTAGATACATCCGCCAGAACAGTTAAGGGCATCCACCATGAATGGAAGTTCTTTCTTTGCTTCGATTCTCTCCCGATATCTGGACAGATATTTGTATACCTCACGCTCTCCTTCCACCTGCTGCACAAAGGTATCATTTCCGCAGAACCAGTACACATTCTCCTTCAACCCGCCTGGCATTGGATACACAGCACCCAGACCGCCTTCCAGATCCTCTTCATAGGAATTATCTGAGATATGATTTTTCCTTACATATTCCATAAGATTCTGAAATGTAACATTGTATTGGACCATTCCCTGGGTATTGGGATCATCAATTTCTGTTTTCTTTGCCACACAGGGACTGATAAATGCCAGGCTGTCTGTTACATTCAGATATTTCTTCACATAAACTGCAGCACACATTAGCGGAGAATGTATTGGCATCAGTTTACCAAGTAACTTCGGTTCATAACGCTCTATGTAATTTACGATAGCCGGGCAGGGCTGTGATACACCGCCTGCAAAATTATTCTTTGTGATATAATTCACATACGCCCAGGTGGTAATGTCTGCACCGAATCCCACACTATAGATATGATTTACGCCACACTTTTTTAATCCTCCCAGAATTGCCTTGTATTCTTTTGGATAATTTGCCGGGAATGCCGGTGCCACCAAAAGAGAGAGTTTTTTATCTGTCCGCAAATCTTCGAAGAACTTTTCCGTATCATCATAATAATTTCTTGCCCTATGCTCACAGGCATCCATACAGGCTCCACATGCTATGCACTGTTCTGGATTTACCTCGATTCTGTCCTTTCCATTTTCCGTAATTGCGCGATTCGCTGTCAATACCGGACAGACAGAAATACAACGGTTACATCCAATACACGACTCGTTTGTGTAAATAAGATTTTCTGTTTTCATTGATGCAAGCTCCTTTTTCATTTTTCTTTCGTATATGTATCTGAGATAACCCTTTTTATCATTGGATCACTCATTATCAATTGATATCTAAAATGAATCTCTCCTGCGACCTTTTCATTGTCCTGATTTAGCTTCATCTGTCTGCAAAGTTCTGTTCCACCATACCATACATTTCCCGGCTTTACCTGATAAGCTTTATAATCTGCCAGACCGATATAAAGCTTCGTTGGACTATCTTTTAAGGTGTCTGACCACCAATTTACCAGCTTCGTATAGTCCGCCTTGTCATGACCGATATTCCAGTAGATCTGGGGTGCTATATAATCGATCCACCCTGAAAGTGCCCACAATCTTGTATCCGCATAAAGTTTAGAATAGGAAGGATTTCCTCCCTGAGTATCACTTCCCAATGGATTTGCTGACTGATTTTCCCATACCCCGGAAGGGCTGATTCCCCATTGGATATCCGCTCTTACCTCATGTACCTGTTGATCGATCTCCTGTATCAATATGTTTACATTGTTTCTTCGCCAATCCTCTATCGTAGAGAACTGACCCTGATTGAGTGCCATATAATATGCCTGATCCGGGAAATCTTTACCCGGATAGAAATAATCATCCATATGGATTCCATCCACATCATAATTATGAACAATTTCCATGACCCCCGCCTCGATCAACGCTCGGACTTCCGGTAAGGCTGGATTATAATAAAAGTTTTGATTGCTATACTGAATTACCCAGTCTGGGTGAAGCTTCGCCGGATTCTGCTGAGAAAGTGCATTCCACTCTTCCACACCGTTGGTGGTGATCCGATAGGGATTGATCCATGCATGCAGCTGCATCTCATTGGCATGTGCCTGCTGTACCCAGTATGCCAACGGATCAAATCCATCGATTGGTGCCAGCCCCTGGACACCCGTCAGATAGGCACTCCACGGATAGACTTCCGAGGGATAGATGGCATCACTGTCAGGACGTACCTGGAGAAAAATAGCATTGAAACCCTCCGCTTTACAATTCTTGATGACAGTGTCAATTTCCCTCTTCAGGATTTTGGAATCTTTCGTTGGTATTGACGGATAATCAATATGGTTTACGGTACCTACCCAGACACCTCTCATGGGAATCTGCTCTGCTCCACCAGCTTCCCTGGCCTGTGCCTGCAAAGATCCACTGACAAATATACAACATAATAGTAATAAAATCATCACACTGATTCGATTCCTCATGGTACCCCCAATATTTTATTTCTATTTATAAGAATATCATATCTATGTTCCAAAATAAATACCATAAAAATACGATTTTATGTACTATTTTATGGTATTTAAAAACCACTCAGAAGTTACCCTGAGTGGTTTCAATACGTTATATTCTACTGCAATATTCATTCGATTTTCATGGTTTCTCATAGAAGAATGAATTTTTTCTTTCATATCCCAGTTCACGATAATTTACGATCTGTTCGGTGCTGCCAATAAATAGCACACCACCAGATTTTAAGGATTTTAAAAACTTAACAAATACTTCGTCTTTTGCTTCCTCTGTAAAATAGATCAAAACATTTCGGCATACAATGAGATCATAATTTGTGGGATATGTATCCTTTAATAAATTATGTTCTTTGAATTGAACACATGCCTTCACTTCATCAGCAATCTTATAAGAAGGACCAATCTGAGTGAAAAACTTTTTCTTCAAATCGGCAGGTACGCCTGCAATACTTCTGGCATTGTACAGACCTGTCTTTGCCTTCTCTATTACCACCTTGTCCAAATCCGTGGCATAAATCTTAATCTTATTCAGTGGTAGATACCTGGATAATGCCATCACTAAGGAATATGGCTCATCACCAGTAGAGCATGCTGCGCTCCATATCTTTAGTCCGTTTCCAAACTTCTGAATCAGTTCCGGAAAAACTTCCTTATCAAGTAATGCCCACTGTTCCGGGTTACGATAGAACTCAGAAACATTAATAGTCAAATATGTGACAAACTCTTCGAACAACTTCTTATCTGTCTTAATGGTTTTTACGAAATTTTCGTATCCATCAATCTTATTCTTCAATATCATAGTGTCAATTCTACGCTTCATCTGTTTCTCTTTGTAAGCGCTCAAATCAATCTTCGTCATATCAAAAATTGCTTTTTTGAATTGCTCATAATCATATGCCATATGCCTATCCACCTAGCCTTATCCTAAATTAAAAACAACCCAATGCCACATAGTGTTATTAATATCGATACTACTGATTGTCTTCAGCGATAGCTGCTTCAATATCAACCGATACCACATCTGCATCTTCTTCTGGTGCAGCTTCAACAGGTTCAGGAGCTAATAAAGCTTTCACACTCAAGCTGATCTTTCTGTCTACTTCATTGAAATCAACAACTTTTGCTGTTACTTCTTCGCCAGTCCTCAATACATCTGAAGGTTTCTCAATATGTTCTTTTGAAATCTGTGATACATGTAATAATGCATCAACGCCTGGCTCTAACTCTACGAACGCACCAAAATCTGTCATTCTGGCTACTACACCAGTTACAACATTTCCTACTGCATATTTAGCTGTTGCATCTTTCCATGGATTTGCATCATCAAATTTTAAGCTGAGTGCAATTTTAGTTCCCTGGATCTCTTTGATCAATACATTTACATTATCGCCAACTTTAAATACTTTCTTAGGATTTTCAACTCTTCCCCATGACATTTCTGAAATGTGAAGTAATCCATCAGCACCGCCAAGATCAATGAATGCACCAAAGTCAGTCACATTTTTAACTGTACCTTCTACTACATCGCCTTCTTTGATTCTTGCGAATAATTCTTTTTGCATCTCTGCTTTCTCAGCAACGATCAGCTGCTTACGATCTCCGATATATCTTCTTCTCTTAGGATTGTATTCACTGATTACAAAGCTGATATCCTGTCCGGCATATTTATTCAAATCTTTTTCGTAGGAATCTGATACAAGACTTGCCGGAATGAAGATTCTGATCTCTTCCACAACAACACAAAGACCACCATCTAATACCTGGGATACTTTTGCTGTCAACACTTCTTTATTATTGAATGCTTCTTCAATTCTCTTATTACCACGATCTGCTGTAAGTCTCTTATAAGTTAATAAGACTTGTCCTTCACCATCGTTTACTTTTAAGACTTTTACTTCCATCTTGTCACCAACAGTGAGTACAGTTGTTAAATCTACGTTTGATTCATTGGTATATTCATTCTTTGTAAGAATACCGTCTGACTTATAGCCGATGTTCAATACTGCTTCGTCTGGCTTGACATCGATGATTGTACCTTCAATAACCTCTCCTGTGTGTATTGTCTTAAATGATTCGTCTAACATTTGTTCAAAAGTTAATTCTGACATAATTTTGAACCTCCTCAATTATATTATTTGGGGTAGAAGCCCCTGCCGTAATACCCACCAGTCGAACAGATTTAGGTAAATCTAAATGCAAGTCATCTAGTGTCTGTATAAAATAAGTGTTCTCACATTCCTTACTGCATATTTCATACAGTTTTCTTGTATTAGAACTGTGAGTACCGCCTATTACTATCATAGCATCGACAGTCGCAGCGATCTTTCTCGCCTCTGTCTGTCGTTCTTCTGTTGCACTACATATCGTATTCACAACAAGTATATCATAACCTTTTTTCTGAAAAATTTCAACTAAATCTTGAAATTTATTGTAGTTAAATGTCGTCTGTGATACAATACATAGCTTTTGATTCTCTAAATTTTCAAAATTCTCTGCTTCTTCTCTCGACTCAATTACCACCGCCGGCGTTTTTGACCATCCTTTGATCCCCTCTACTTCCGGGTGTCCATCGTTACCTATAATGACGATCTTGCGGCCATTCATGCTCTCTTTTTCCACTGTTTTATGAATTCTTTTCACAAAAGGACAGGTGGCATCCACACACTCCAGTCCAGTCTCCTCTATGGCATGAAAAACATTGGCTGATACACCGTGGGATCGAATAATGACTGTACCTGATGACACATCTGTCAGTTCGTCCAGATCATTAACCACCGTAACACCCTTCCGCTCCAGATCTTTTACGACCTCTTCATTGTGAATGATCGGTCCGTAAGTATAGATATTTTTTCTGGTATCTGTCTGCTCATATACCTGCTCCACGGCTCGTTTCACGCCAAAACAAAAGCCCGCTGACTTTGCTAATATTACTTCCATTGATAACCTCGTTCGATTATTTTTCTTTTCTCTGATTTCAATCAATATTGTAAATTGATACTTAGAGAATCTATTCTTATGATTCTCTTACTCTGATTCCTTATTCACACTACTTATTTAGACTGCTTATTCTGGCATAGTTTTATGATGGTATCCACCACTTCATCGATTCCCATGTCAGAGGAATCCACCCGTATGGCATCCTCCGCCTGTTTCAGTGGGGAAATCTCTCTGGTCATATCACGATGATCTCTTTCAATAATACGCTGCTCAATATGATCAAAGTCAACGCGTTCGCCCTTTGCGGTCAGTTCATCGTAACGTCTCTTTGCACGCACTGCACTGCTGGCGGTGAGATAGATTTTCACATCCGCCTGTGGCAGCACCACAGTTCCGATATCCCTGCCGTCCATGATAACGTCCGTTTTCTTTGCCAGTTTTTGCTGTAACTCCACCAGCTTCTCCCGTACTTCACGATTTACGGAGGAGGCACTTGCCATGTTACCCACTTCTTCGGTGCGTATCATACCATTTACATTTTTGCCATTTAACAGAACGATCTGCTCTCCGTTCTCATGCGTGATAGTAATGTCAGCATCTTTGCATTTTGTATTTATTTTATCCGTTTCTTCCGCTTTGATACCATTTTCTATGAAAAAAAGTGCCATGGCACGGTACATTGCCCCCGTATCCACATAAATATATCCCATTTTCTTTGCGATTTTTTTGGCGATTGTACTTTTTCCGGCGCCTGCCGGTCCATCGATTGCTACATTAAAACTCATACTGATTCCACCTTTTCTATTGATCTGTTTATTGTATCTCTATTTATATTCATCCTATATTTTAATGAAATAATGCTTATTTTAGTTTCAGAATTTTCTCTTACTTTCAAAGTATCTTCCGCACGCAATTATACCATATACATATCCTGTATCCCTTGTGTATTCTATAACTCTGTGACCTTATCAATTCAGACATTTATACCAGCCAGATATCCTGTGGACCAGGCAATCTGCAGATTGAAACCTCCTGTGAGTGCATCCAGATCCATGACCTCCCCTGCGAAATAAAGATTCTTTATTTTCCTGGATTCCATGGTGGACGGATTCACATCCTTTGTGGATACACCGCCCTGGGTGATGATTGCCTCGTCAAAGTCCCGTAATCCACGAATGGTCATATTCCAGTTCTTGATCATGTGGACGAACTCTTTTCGCTCTTCCCTGCTGATCTCATGCACCGGTTTCTCAGGGTCGATTCCTGATAACTGTATCATAACAGGTATCATTTTGCCAGGGAATAATCCATTTACCGCATTTTTGAAGTGTTTGTTATGGTTTTCATCAAAATCCCGTAACACTCTCTTGTCCAATTGTTCTTCGCTGAGTGCCGGCTTCAGATCCAGTTGCAGGATTGCCTTTTTGCCATTCTCTTTTTTCTTTTTACCATAGAAACTGCTGGCGCTCAGGATCAGCGGACCGCTGACACCATAATGGGTAAAAAGCATCTCTCCAAACCCACTGTAGATTTCTTTTCCATCGTCCAATACAGCCGCCTTGACATTTCTCAGGGATAATCCCATCAGATCCCTGCAATAAGATTCTTCTATAGAAAAGGGAACTAACGCTGGCTTGAGGTCGGTAACTCTATGCCCTGTACTCCGCGCAAATCCATATCCGTCCCCGGTGGAGCCTGTCAGTTGATAGGAATTTCCCCCGGTGGCAATGATGACTTTATCCGCTGTGACCCTTGTGCCATCCCTGCATACAATTCCCTGTATACAGTCATCCTGCACCTTGAGATCTTTTATGGGAGTATTCAGATGAATGGATACCCGGTTATCCTTCAATTCATTCTGCAACACACGAATAATATCGGAGGAATGGTCTGATACCGGAAATACGCGATCTCCTCTTTCCACTTTCAGTTTGCACCCTGCTTCTTCAAAAAAATGCATGGTCATCTGATTGTCGAATCCGTAGAAACCGCTGTACAGGAATTTAGGATTGCTGATCACATTTTGAAAAAGAGATTCCACATCACACGCATTGGTAACATTGCATCTTCCCTTTCCAGTAATGAATAACTTCTTTCCCAGTTTTTCATTTTTCTCGTAGAGATCCACCTGATGTCCGCCACGTGCCGCATAGATTGCCGCCATCATACCTGCCGCGCCACCGCCTATTACGATTATTTTACTCATGGTCTGTCTCCTTTTTCAACGAATAATTTAACATGGTATCCTCATCAATAAAGTTAATCTCGTCATTGAGATATACCTGATAATTATTCCACACCTGCTCCAATGTCTCCAGATTATCCTTCACCTCCTGTGGGCGTTTCAAGCATAATGCCACCACCAGTGCATTGATCACACTCAGGGGCGCCACAAGAGAATCCACGATGGAAACCATGTCAGACCTTGCCAGCAGATTGCAGGAGGAATACAAGTTCATGGGGGAATGTACGGAATCTGTGATGGTAATTACTTTTGCATTGCGATCATTGGCAAATTCCATGGCTTTCAATGTTCGCATGGAATACCTTGGGAAACTGATTCCTATGATTGCATCATGTTCATTGATGCGAATCATCTGCTCGAACATCTCACTGACACTGGTAGTTCGAAGCAGCTGCACATTTCCGCGAATCATGTTCAGATAAAAACTCATAAAGTCAGCCAATGGTTCACAACTTCTGATTCCTACAATATAGATCGTCTTTGCATTCAGTATAATATCAACCGCTGTTTCAAATGCCGCCGGATCCAGATTCTGCATCGTATCAGAGATCTTTTCCATATCAGAAGTGAGCACATCTGTAAGAATCTCCGACTGCGTGCTGTTACCATATTTCACATTGATCTTCTGTACAGAATTAAGCTTGTTTTTTACCCACTCTTCCAATGCTTTCTGAAATTCCGGATATCCATCATATCCAATCCCCGACGCAAACCTGACTACTGTTGATTCACTGATATCCAGCGTCTCCCCCAGCTTCGCCGCCGTCATGAAAACAGCCTGCTCATAATGATCTGATATAAAGCTTGCAATAATCTTATGGCTTTTGCTCATCTTGGCATATCGTTCGTTCATTCGGGTAAGGATATCCTGATCTGCAACGCTTTCATCCGTACCCTTTTCATTGGAGGAATTTTCTATCCCAGAGTCATCTCTCCCGTAACTTCCATTTTTAAAATCCTCTTCTAAACTATTTTCCTGCATAGATGCTTTAGTCACAGCATCCCTTATACCAGTATCCGTATTTTCGGGATTCCTATTTTCATGATTCTGATGTCTTTTTAAGATTTCTAATTGCATTTTCTACTCCTGCATTCTATGATTATTCCATTTTCCCATGATGTCGTATCACTGATCATGATTCTATTTTCTACAATAAGCGGCATAGGAATCTCTCAATAACGATAAAGTCTCCCCTTCCAACAGATCATAATCTCCTGTAATGGTCATGCATGCAGCTCCGTGAATAAATATCCACATTTTCATAAACAGTTCACTGGGATTGCTCTTTCCGTCTTCTTTTGCTTTTTGAATCTCTCTGATCACTGCTCCCTTGGAGCCATTGAGTAACTCATACAGGCTTTTCCCACCTCTGTCCTGAGACAGAAAAAGTGCTTTAAAAATATTTTTCTCACTTTCTGCGAAATGGATATAAGCCAGTCCCAGATTGACAAACGGTGTAGCATCCCGCTCCGTAAATTCCTCATAATAGGTTTCAAAATAAGCGATCATCCTGTCTGTGAGTTCGACCTGCAATTCCTCCATACTTTTATATAAACGAAAAATAGGCTGTGTAGAACATCCTACCTTTGCAGCAAGTTTCCTGGCTGTGACCTGTTCTATTCCTTCCTCTTGTAAAAGTGAGAAGGCTGCCTCTATTAGCATATCACGTGTAATTGTTTCTTTTCTTGGCATATGAGTCCCATACCCTTTCTAAGATATCTACATATCAGTTGTAGAATCTTCACTGCAAAGTTGTTTCCATTTCTATAATAACATATGTTATGTTAATATCTTACGACAGAATTGTCAAGCATTCTTATTTCATATTGTCCTCACACTTCTCTTTTTTTGCGGAATATCACACTTCCTTATTCCTTATTCCTTATTCCTTATTCTTTATTCCTCTTTTTTCATTTTTCATTTTTCATTTTTTGTTTATTTTGTTTATTTTGTTTTGTATCGTTTTGTTTCATTTTTTCTTTGCTCTGATATTCATTATCCGGTTGATTCACGCAGCTATCTGTATACATATCCAGTAAGCCCACAGTCTCATTAGCAGCGCGTCCATACATATGACAGCATTTGTAAGATACCTCTTTTTCTGTATCCTTATCTGTAAAGTTCACGCTCATCCTGCCAACGTTCTTATGCACTTGTCCATCCAGATGTCGGATTACTTCATTGATCATATCATTTTCATTCATAATATCACCTTCCTTACCAATATCTTATCACACTAACTCCTATATATGCAAAAAGACCATTTGCATGGTCTTTTGTAACCTAAATATGTAATCGTATTTTTACAGTTATTACATATAATTAAATTTTTTCTTTACTTTACGCAATTCATTTTCCTTTTCGTGTTCGTCCACCTATTAGATACTCAAACTATGACACAATTTACCTTATAATCTGGTCATATTATATCATTCTATGGGAAACTTTATCAATGTTAATAAGTTACAAAAATATAGTTGTAAATTATTTTCTATTTCTATATACTTGCTTTTATCTGACATTTCCATCATAATAAGTGATATAAAACATATTGTATTCTCATTAAAACAATTAAAATACTTTACTTGAACAGGAGCTCTCAAATGACAGAAATTTTAAATCAGATACTAAATATTATTATTGAATATGCCATACTTCTCTTTGAATACACGGGTGTAATTATTATCATCATCGCCTGTCTTCGGGGAATCTGGGAATATGTGCACTGTTCCCCTGTGACCCGTCTGAATCTGGCAAAGGGTATGGCTATGGGATTGGAATTCAAGCTGGGAAGTGAGATTCTGAGGACTGTCGTTGTCAGAGAATTTAAAGAAATTTTTATTGTGGCAAGTATCATCTCATTAAGAGCATTGCTTACTTTCCTGATTCACTGGGAGATTAAAAATGAAGAGAGTGCCACACCGGATGAGAAAAACAGTAAATAAGGTTTTCTTTTGAAGAAAGCCGTGGCTGTTTCTTATAACCGCTCCTATTTAATGATATCATACCATAAAAAAGAACTTACAAGCATTTAAACTTGTAAGTTCTTTTTTCAGCCGACAAGCGACTTCCTGTTGTACGTTTATTGCATAAACATACAACAAATATTAAACTGGATATGCTCCGTTTTTGGTATCTGCCTGTGTCATGTCAACTTTTTCCTGCTGTGCCTGACGATATTTGAAGAAGTCTGTAGCAACCTGTGGGAATAATGCGTATGATAATACGTCCTCATCCTGCTGTTTCCATTCTTTCATCTCACCTTCAAGTTTATCTAATTCGTTCTCAATCAGATCGGCTGGACGACATGTGATTCTCTCTTCCCCTGGAATAACCTTATCAATTACTTCCTGGTTCATAGGTTTTACAGTCTGACCATATTTTCCACGCAATACGTCTTTTGTCTGGTCAGTTGCCATCTTATATCTCTCACCCATCAGTACATTAAATACAGCCTGTGTACCAACGATCTGTGAAGATGGTGTAACAAGTGGTGGCTCACCGAGATCTTTACGAACTGCCGGGATTTCTCTTAATACATCATAATATTTATCTTCAGCATTCTGCTCTTTCAACTGGCTAACCATGTTTGATAACATACCACCTGGTACCTGGTATAATAAAGTCTTGATATCAACGCCCATAACCTTAGGATTTAATAATCCGTTAGCAAGACATTCGTCTCTGTATGGTCTGAAGTAATCAGCGATCTCAGCAAGTAATTTCTGATCATATCCAGGATCATATTCTGTTCCCTTGAATGTCTCTACCATTACTTCTGTAGCAGGCTGTGATGTACCCATAGCAAATGGTGACATTGCACAGTCGATTACATCAACACCAGCTTCAACAGCTTTCAGGTATGTCATGCTGGCTACACCTGAAGTATAGTGTGTATGTAACTGTATTGGAAGCTTTGTAGCCTGTTTCATAGATGTGATTAACTCAGTTGCTTTGTAAGGAACTAACAGACCAGCCATATCTTTGATACAGATAGAATCTGCACCCATCTCTTCAATATTTTTAGCCATTTTCATCCAGTAATCCATTGTATAAGCATCACCTAATGTATAGGAAAGAGCTACCTGTGCATGTCCCCTTCCTTCCTGTGCTTTTACTTTGTTTGTAGCGTTAACTGCTTCCTGCAAGTTACGAAGGTCATTTAAGCAGTCAAAGATTCTGATGATATCAATACCATTTGATACTGATTTCTGTACGAAATAATCAACAACGTCATCAGCGTATGGTCTGTATCCTAAGATATTCTGACCTCTGAATAACATCTGTAATTTTGTGTTTTTGAAGCCATCTCTTAATTTTCTGAGACGCTCCCATGGATCTTCTTTTAAGAAACGAAGAGAAGCATCAAATGTTGCACCACCCCAGCATTCTACTGAGTGATATCCAACTTTATCCATTTTATCCACGATTGGAAGCATTAATTCAGTAGGCATTCTGGTAGCGATCAATGATTGATGCGCATCACGTAAGATTGTCTCTGTAATTCCAATTGGTTTTTTAACTATTTCTGACATTTACATATCCTCCTATTATAATTTTTACATGACTCCGAAAATAGCCATGAATGTTCCGGCTGCTACTGCTGTACCGATAACACCTGCTACGTTAGGTCCCATCGCATGCATAAGTAAGAAGTTTGTAGGATCTGCTTCTGCACCAACTTTTTGTGATACTCTGGCAGCCATAGGAACGGCTGATACACCAGCGGAGCCGATCAATGGGTTCACCTGACCGTGTGTAACAACACACATTAGTTTACCAAATAATACACCTGCGGCAGTACCAAAACAGAATGCGATCAGACCAAGAACAACGATCTTGATGGTCGCCATGTTCAGGAATGCTTCTGCACTCGTAGTAGCACCAACGGATGTACCTAGTAAGATAACTACGATGTACATAAGTGCGTTACTAGCTGTATCTGTAAGCTGTCTAACTACTCCTGATTCTCTGAATAAGTTACCGAGCATCAACATACCAACCAATGGTGCTGTTGTAGGAAGAATCAGACATACAACGATGGTAACAAGAATTGGGAATAAGATTTTCTCAAGTTTGGATACTGGACGTAGCTGACCCATCTTGATTTTTCTTTCTTTTTCCGTTGTTAATAATTTCATAATAGGTGGCTGGATAATAGGAACCAGTGACATATAGGAATATGCCGCTACTGCGATTGGTCCTAAGATACTTGTCTGACCTAACTTACCAGCCAGGAAGATTGATGTAGGGCCATCTGCTCCACCAATGATAGATACAGCTGCTGCTGCTTTATCATTAAATCCAAGTGCGATTGCACCAAAGTATGCTGCAAAGATACCGAACTGTGCTGCAGCACCTAATAAGAAACTTTTGGGATTGGCAATCAACGGACCGAAGTCAGTCATCGCACCAACACCCATAAAGATAAGTGATGGCAAGATTGCCCATTCATCCAGAACATAGAAATAATACAGTAAACCTCCGACGCCATTTGCTGACTCATCAGCGTGAAGCATAATATCCGGATAAATGTTTACAAGCAACATACCAAAAGCGATGGGAACCAGAAGTAATGGTTCGTAATCTTTTGCAATTGCTAAATAAAGGAACAAGCAAGCTACTGCAATCATAATGTAGTTTCCCCAAGTTAAATTGAAGAAAGCTGTCTGATGCAATAAGTTACTTAATGTATTTGCTACATAAGACATTTTTTTGACCTCCCATGATTATTGTTTTGGGAATTGTTCTCCCGTTGTGTGCAAGGGCTTATGGAAAAAAGTCCAGGCTTCACTTGACTTTAGTTTAAGGTTGCAAGTAAAGCACCTGCTTCAACAGGATCACCAACTGCTACGTCAATGCTTGCTACTGTACCGTCCTGAGGAGCAACAACTGGGATTTCCATTTTCATTGCTTCCAGAACTACTACTGTATCTCCAGCTTTCACTGCCTGTCCTACGCTTGCTTCTAATTTGAATACCTTACCAGCTGCACCAGCTTCGATCTTAAGGCTTCCTGCTGCACCTGCTGCTTTTGCTGCTGGAGCTGCTGCTTTAGGAGCTGCCTTTGGTGCTGCTTTAGGAGCTGCTGTTGTTGCGCCTGTAGATGCTCCTTCTTCTACTACTACATCATATACGTTGCCATTTACGGTAATTGTATAATTTTTCATTTTGAATCCTCCTGTAATTTAAATTAAATATACTATGCGTTCTGCCATTTCTTTGTATTGGCTCTTTTAATGGAACGAACTACGAATCCGTCTGTAGATGCTGCGCCTTCGCTTGCCGCAATCGCTGCTGCGATAACTGCTACCAGTTCAGAATCATCTGACAGTTCTTCTTTTTCAATAATCTGGGCAATTGTGTTGTCAACTGCTTCCGCTTTGGCATCTTCCTTCTTCTTAGAAAATGCTTCTTGAATCTTTGGAATGAAAGTAAAGCATGAAATGATCAGGCTGATCAGGATCAATACACAGAATACAGTTCCCATACCCATAAGAGTATTTAAAGCTGCTTTTTCCATTTTCTCTGCAAATGAATACTGAGGGTTTACTACAACACTTGTCACATTCATCTTGTCATCAAATAGGATTTCAAGCTCTGCATCGTGTTTCTCACCTTTTACCAGCATCTTAACATCTAAGGAATCTTTGTCTGCTATGATGTCATATTTCTGAACATCTGATAAGGTTCCAATTTCCTCCTGTGCTGATACATAGGAAGATAATGCTGACGCTAATACATCACCTTTGATTTTAATATTGTATTGTTTGAATAAAGCTTCGACCTGTGCAAGTTCATCCTCATCCATTGCCTGAAGCTGAGCTGCTGCATCTGCTGCATTATCCATGCAAACATTCTGATATACCATCTGGCTGATGGATTCAACCTCTGCTTTATCAAAACTCATATTTTCTTTCTGTGTACCACATGCTGTTAATCCAAAGATACAGGTAATCATACATAAAACTGTTAAGAATTTTTTCATTTTAAAAATCACCCTTTCTAGATCGTGCCGTGTTTTTTGCTTGGACGATCTTCTCTCTTTGAAAACAACATTTCGAAAGCACCGATCACATACTTTCTTGTATCTGCTGCTTCAATAATCTGATCTACATATCCTCTCTTAGCTGCGCTTGTAACACTTGTCTGAAGTGCTGCATATTCAGCTGCTTTTTCATCGATCACATCAGCGCCCTGTCCTTCGTACATGATCTTAGCTGCTAATTTAGCATCCATGGAACCGATCTCTGCTGTAGGCCAAGCCATTGTGATGTCTGCACCGATTGCTTTTGAATTCATAGCTACGTAAGCACTTCCGTAAGCTTTTCCAATCACAACGTTTACTTTAGGAACTGTAGCATTTGCAAATGCATATGTAAGACGTGCTGCTGCAACAGCAATATTCTTCTCAGAACATTTTGTAGCTTCATATCCTTTTACGTTTGTCAGTGTCAACACAGGGATCTCAAATGCATCACAGAAATTGATGAAATCTGCTGCTTTGCGGCATCCTTTTACGGATAACACTGCATCAAACTTGTCTGTCACTTCGCCCTCCGCATTGTATACTTCAGTACGGTTTGCAACAGCACCAACAGTCATACCGTTTAATTTGATAAATCCTGTCACCATATCTTTTGCGTAGTTTTCTTTTATTTCGAAGAAAATATTGTCATCTGAAATAGTAGAAAGTGCGATGGAGGTATCTCCCACACAGTTAGCAAGCTCTGCGGATGCTCTGTTCAGATCATCTGTGCACTCATCGTAAGATGCGTCATCTTCGTTGTTCTCTGGAAGCAGATCTACTAACTGACGAATCTGTGTCATGATCGTTGCTTCATCTGCAACAACATCTACCACACCATTCTCACTCTGGAAATCAGCGCTTGAAGTGTCACATTTTGAAATTTCATTTCCTTCCAATGCGTTTGGTGCATTTACGAATAATTTTGCTTTGCTTCCTTCCATGAAAGTAAAGTCTGTCAAAGTAGGGATCAATGCTAATCCACCACCGCATGAACCAAAGATTGCTGTAATCTGTGGAATCACACCTGAAGCCATCGTCTGTTTTAAATAGATTTCACCAAATCCGTTCAGAGCGTCTGTTGCTTCCTGTAATCTAAGTCCGGCAGACTCGATAAGACCGATCACTGGTGCTCCAGTTTTCAGTGCCAGATCATAGAGGTTTGCAATTTTTTTCGCATGCATCTCACCAACAGAACCGTTCAAAACACTTACGTCCTGGCTGTATACATAAACGAGATTGCCGTCAATCACTCCGTATCCGGTTACAACACCGTCGGCTGGAGTTTCGTTTTGTTTCATGTTAAAATCTGTTGCTCTTGCAGTCACAAGTGCTCCGATCTCAACGAAACTGTTTTCATCGAGTAAAGCTGCTATTCTTTGACTCGCCAAGCTTGTTGAAGTAGTACTCATTTTTAGCCCTCCATTTTATATTAAAATAAAAAATAACTTTTTTTGCGGGAACAATCCATAGAATGCACTGTTCCCGCGTACCTAGAGGATTATAACATATATTTTCAAAATATCATAGCTAAAAATTTATTTTTTTACGCTTTCTTAACATGTACTTTTTATATTCCGTTTCTTCCTATTAAAATGTTCCTGTGATGTAAATAAATGTAAACAGTAATGCTTCATAATAAAATAATAAGATAAGAAGAAAAGAATTTCCATTATCGTTCTTCTCTCTTGCTTTCCTTTCCGTTTCCCTGTATCCTTTATGATAATTGATATTTTATTCTTATTGATTCAAACTTCGTTTTTAGAAAGGACTATTACATGAGTATTCCAAAGATCATCCTCGCCTCCGGCTCCCCCAGAAGGCGTGAACTGCTGACACAGATTGGCATTTCCTTTGAGGTACTGCCTGCAAAAGGGGAGGAACTTACCGATCAGATTTTTCCACCTGACGTGGTATCACAGCTATCCCTGCAAAAAGCCACGGAGATCGCATCCCTTCCCCGCTTCATTGGAACGGAACAGATCATATTGGGAGCGGACACCATTGTAGCCCTGGACGCACAGATCATGGGAAAACCAAAAGATGAACCGGACGCCTTTCGCATGTTAAAGGCTCTCCAGGGCAGGACTCATCAGGTGTACACCGGTGTCACTTTGATCCGCACGCAAAAAGAACCCCAGATTCTGACCTTTACAGAGTTGACCGAAGTCACCATGTATCCCATGTCAGATACTGAGATTCTTGCTTATATTGCCACCGGAGATCCCTTGGATAAGGCTGGTGCCTACGGGATTCAGGGCGCCTGTGCCGCCTTTATTGAGAAGATAAACGGCGATTATAATAACGTAGTCGGCCTCCCGGCAGCCCATGTTTATCAGGTACTAAAGGAATTTATATAGCACAGATATACTCACTGAGAATCTGCAGCAGATCTTCCTCCAGTTCCTCCGCCATAAGTTTACTCAACAGGATACTCTTATTCGTAAGATTCTCCTGCACCAGCTGGAAGATTCGTTCCTTTTGTGTAAAAGATATCTCTGCGCGATTCAGGAACTGGTAAATCTCTGCTTCCGTGTGGTTCTCCGTGGTATGTATCTCCGTACTCCAGCGAATCACCACGTTTTTGTCTATTGGTATCCGGGATAATTTCACGATACAGGTATCCTTCTGGTCCTGGAAGATCTTTTCCACGGGTACATTCATATCTCCCACCATGAGTTCCACCTCCCCGTCCCCACAGCCGATAAATCGAATCTCATAATCCCGTTCTTTCGGCAGGAGATCCCGATTTCCTTTTGCAGACTCTATGGTAAGTACCGGGTTAGTCCCCCAGATCAACTGCATCTGCGTGGTCACTCCATCGCCCCTCTGATACTCCATGGATTCATTGTCATCCTCATAGAGGGTAAAACTGCCATCTCCTCCGGTAAATACCTGTAAGACCAGTTTCTCCGGATTCTGAAGCACTTTTCCATCCATGATCTCCTCCGTCATAGGCAGGATACTTCCCACCTTTGCCAGTACCGGAAATGTATCAATGCTTCGGTAGAAAGTCATCATTCTATCTCCCCTATATCGTCTTCCATTGAAGATATCAATGTACTCACCCTCAGGAATCCAGCCCTTTACTTTCGCCTTATGATACTTCGGAATCTGTGGTGTGGTGATGGGTATGGCGATGAGTTCCGTGCCAAAGAAATATTCATTAGGTACCGAATACGCACACTCTTCCTCCGGATATTCATAGTACATGGGACGCAGTAAGGATTGATTTTGCTGGTACGTGAGATAATTCATCGTATATAGGTATGGCATCATCTCATGACGCAGGCGCAGGAAACGGTTCATCATCTGTTGAATCTCCACGCCATACCTCCAGGGCTCTTTTCCATTGAAAATGCTCTTGGAGCTGTGCAGTCTCATAATGGGTGAAAATACACCAAATTGCAGCCATCTTCCTGCCATCTCTTCATCCTTGATCCCCCTCATATGTCCGCCGATATCATTGCTCCACCATCCGTAGCCGATATTGGAAGCATTCACTGTGAAATAAGGCTGGAACTGTAAAGATTCCCAGGTGATGATGGAATCTCCTGAAAAGCCAACGGGGTATCTGTGGCTTCCCGGTCCTGCATATCTGGAAAAAGTCAGCGCTCTTTTTCCATCTCTTCCGTTATCCCGGTAATAGAAATGATTGATCATCCACAGAGGATCAAGTCCTTCTATCCGTGAGGTACTTTCCTGTTGCCAGTCCAGCCACCAGAAATCAACGCCTTCCTTTTCATAAGGATGACTCACTAAGTCAAAATATGTATTTAAAAATGCCGGGTCAGTCACATCGTAGGCGATGGGCTCCTCATGCTCATAATCAATGCCCAGCTTCTCCGCCATCTCTCGATACATCTTCTCATGTGCCCGAATACCCGATGCCGGATGAAGATTCAAAGTAACTTTCATGCCCCGTTCATGCAGCCATGCCAGGAATCGCTTTGGATCCGGGAAAAGCTCCGTATTCCATGTAAATCCTGTCCAGCCGCTGCCATATTTGGGATCAATATCCACCAGATGCCAATCCATATCTATGACTGCAACGGTAAAGGGAATCCCTTCCTGGGAAAAACGTTCCATCAATTCCATATAGCTTTCTTCCGTATAGGCATAGTATCTGCTCCACCAGTTTCCAAGGGCATATCTTGGCAGCATGGGGGTCTTTCCCGTCAGTTTATGATAATCATCCAATGCTTCCTGGTATGCATGTCCATATCCCCAGAAATAGAGATCCTTCACATCTTTTCTCCGTGCCTCTACCCAGTTATCCTCCGTGAGGATCAGCGACTTGCTGTCATCCAGCAGTGCATAGCCATCCCTGGACAGGATACCGTGATCCAGCGGAATTGCTCCGTCCGCCTCATCCAATGTCCTGGCTGTCCCCAGTAAATCATGTATTTCCTCCCCATAGATCCATTTGCTGTGATAGGCACTCAAGTTGCCATTGACCTCTATGGAGAGTCCGTTTCTTGAAAATATTTTCTTATCGTAGATCAGATGTAAATAGGAGGTGGTGATCTCCAGACTTTCTGCACTTTCATTCACGCGAAAGGATACCTCTTCAAAGTCTCTGTCCTGTACCGTCTGTGTCTTTCTATCCTCGAAGATTCCCTCAGCGTCATATTCCAAGCGTATCAGGCGCTCTGTCAGCACTGTGATACGATAGGTCGTTCCCTGTACTATATTTGTTTTCACTTATCCTCTTCTCCTTTTCCACACGGTCGTCTTTTATCGGAATTGATATCTTTCCAATTCATTTCTATCCCTTCACCGCTGATGCCGCAATACCTGCGATAAACTGCTTCTGGAAAATCAGATATGTCAGCAGTACCGGAATAATGGAAATCGCCGTCGCTGCAAACATGGCTCCAAAATCTGTGGCATACTGTCCACTGAACATGCGAAGTCCCACTGACAGGAGTTGTTTATTGCGGTCACTGATGGCAAGATACGGCCAAAGGTAATCCTCCCAGGTCCAGAGGAACTGAAAGATGGCGATGCTTGCAATTCCATTTTTAGACATGGGTAATACAATCTTATGGAAAATATAGAATTCATTGGCTCCATCGATTCTTGCCGCCTCCAGAATCTCATCGGGAATGGTCTCCATGTGCTGTTTCATCATGAAGATACCAAAGCCACTGAAAAGTCCCGGAATGATCAATGCCTTGTAGCTGTTCAGCCATCCAAAGGCTTTGATCATGGTATATTTGGGGATGATCGTCACACACCAGGGAATCATCATGGTGGACAGGATCAGTCCAAATAATAACTCTCTTCCACGGAAACGATATTTACCCAACACAAATCCGCAGATGGTGCTGCTATACACTACGATCACCGTCAAGGTAATGGTGATAAATAAACTGTTGGCAAAAAATCGCATAAAATTAAAATGACTGTTCATGGACACATAATTTTGCAGCGTAAACGCTTTTGGCAGAAACGTCTGATATAGAGCCGTGATCTCCTTATTTGCCTTGAAGGAGGATGCCACCATCCATAAAAAGGGAATCATCGTGACGATTCCAATGGAAATCAATATTATATTAAGTACAATACTTTGTATTTTCTTTTTCATGATCAATACCATGCCTTTCTGACATATTTAAACTTTGTCTGCGGACACACGGAAAGAGATCACCGTCAGTACTGCTGTCACTACAAACAGGATAAATGCCATCGCAGATGCATAACCAAAGTTATATTTTACGAACGCTTCATTGTAGATGATATAGGAGGATAGATAAGTCGCCTTTCCAGGTCCTCCTTCCGTCATTACCATGACTTGCACATATGCCTGCAGATAATTGATGATGGAAGTTACCACTACAAATAATGTCATGGGCTTCAATAAGGGCAATGTCACATAGCGCAACAACTGTACCCCCGTGCACCCATCCACTTTCGCCGCCTCCATAGCATCCTCCGGCAGGGAATAAAGTCCAGCCATGAACATGACCACCGCATATCCAAAATCCTTCCAGATGGTCATTGCCATGATGGCGATCAGTGCCGTGTTGGCATTCATTAGCCAGTTCACATGGGTTCCCAGAAGATGATTCAGAAGCCCAATCTGTGGATGGTATATGAATTTCCAGACATATGCCACTGCAATCATAGGAGTGACCACAGGCATATAATAAATGGCTCTATAAAAACCTTTAAACTTAATCAGTGATGAGAAAATCGCATAAGCACAGAGAAATCCCAGTCCCACGCGAAAGAAAATAACCACCACCGAAAATAGGATTGTATTCCATATTGAATTCCAGAAATCTCCACTTTTCATAATATTAATATAATTTTCCAAACCTAAGAAACGGTATGTACCGTCCAGCGGGTTCCATTCGTGAAAACTTCCTACCAACGCTATTCCAATGGGAACGATCAAAAATATAAGATAAAAAATAAGTGTTCCCGAGACCACAATATTGCGAAGCGCTATTTCACTTTTGCTTTGAAGTGCATGTTGTTTTTTAAACATTCCATGTCCTTTCTTACCAGCAGATACATTTTATACGAAACAAATGTATCTGCTGTTCTGTTTATTCTTTTATTGTAATTATTCAGAGCCAGGCAAATTCATAAAAATATGAGAATCATACTTGCATGAATGAGCTGATTTTGTGAATTTATTTTGCATATTTGTAGAGAGATTCTACCGCTTCAAAATTCTTGGACTTCAAATCATTGTTAATGGTATCCTGAGCTGTCTTCAGAGCTTCATCTATGCTCATGTCATTGTAGAATACATTCTCTGCTGCAATTTTAAGGGAATCTTCCACGGTTGCAGGAACTGGGCCTGGCCAGATGTACTTGTCAATATGATCTGCGATGGCAGCCATTGCTTTATTGCTCAGGATCTCTTCATTGTCTGCAAGAGAAGTTTTTGCTGGGAACGTGTTCATGGCAAGGTTGAATTTTACCTGTAACTCATCATTTGCCAGGAAGTATTTCACGATATCCTGTGCAACTGCCTGCTGTTTCTCATCTGCATTTTTATTGATACCAAAAGTGGATTCGCCATTGTAACGGTTATATGCATAAGGATCTCCGTCAAAAGTAGGAATCTCGAATACGCCGTAATTAATGTCCGGATAATCACTCTGTAAGGTGTTATTGAACCAGCCCCAGGCGATTGCCATAGCAGCCTGACCCTGACCGAAGCTGTCTGTTGCGGAGGTTCCGAAATCTTTGGATCCCACACCCTCTTTGTCATATGCATCGATCAACATCTGAAATACTTTTTTCGTTGCATCGTTATCCACCACACAGGTCTTATTATCTGTATCAAAGAGATTCTGTCCCAGCTGATAGTTCACACCCATGAGATAATTGCTGTTCACATTATCGTTGAAGCTCCATCCAGCCTGCACGATATTATCGCCATCTTTGATGGTCAGTTTCTTTGCAACCGCGATCATATCATCCCAGGTTTTTGGAATATCAGCGTCTGTCAATCCGGCAGCTTCCCACATATCCTTATTGTAATAAACAGAGCCGGTCATTATGCCATAATCAATATAGTAAACATTTCCGTCGATCACATGGGCTGCCACACCATTGAAATCTTTCTCCAGATCTTCCGTAGGAATATCATAGGGTGCACAGTAATTAACGATATTCTGATGATAACTATTATGTATGTTAAAGATTGCAGGGCCATCTTTACCGTCCAATGCCAGTGGAAGCTTTGTCCAGTAATCTTCCCATGGGTTATTCACAAGCTCGATCTGTACATTAGGGTGAATCGCCGTGTATCCATCCACGATCTGCTGGAACAATTCATCACTGCCCCACTCCCAGAAATCAATCTTAATATCTTCACCGTTGTTAATGGGTACGTTTGGATCATACTGCACTGTATCTCCAAACACTTCCCCTGGTACCGCAGCTGCCTCTTCCGTAGCCGCCTCTTCTGTACCGCTGTCTGTAGATGTTGTATCTGTGGCTGTATCTCCTGCCGCTGTCTTGCCACATCCACATAAGGACACTACCATGCATCCTGCCAGTAACATACTTACTAATCTCTTTCTCATCTTTTCCCTCCTGAAAATGTTTTGCTATACCGTTTTCTGTTTCGTCTCGTTTAAGGTTTAACGTTAAACTAATTATAAAATACCACTTGGATTTTCATATGTCAATTACTTTGTCTTATTTTTTAAGTTTTTTTCCGAATTTATTATGTATTTTTTCCCATTTTCTTCATTTTCATTGCATTTAGGAGTCGGTACACTTATAATATATTATATCGTTAAACTTTATATGACAAGTATGATATACATGATAAGTATGATTATTATGATAAGAAAGAAAAGGTATTCTCATATGACTTTAAAAGATATCGCAGCAGAAGCACATGTCAGTGTCATGACTGTCTCCAACGTAGTGAATGGCAAGCATGACAAAGTCTCCTCTGCAACCATTGAAAAAGTAATGGCCATCGTAAATAAATATCACTATGTCCCGAATCTCACCGCAAAAAGTCTCACCGCCAAAAGCTCCAATCTGGTGGCTGTCATCGTTCCCTTTGGGGAAACCGAAAATGATATTAACTTTTTTGAGAACCCTTATATCAGTACCATGATCGGTGTCATGGAAAAAAAGCTTCGTGAATATGGCTATTACGTTATCATTCGATCCGTTGGTACAAAGGGGGATATCACCCGGTTGCTGAAGAACTGGAATGTCGCCGGAGCACTCTTTTTGATTCCATCCTTCGAGACAATGATTGACTCTCTGCTCTCGGAAAATGATTTTCCTCTTGTATTCTTCGACAGTCGTTCAGACAATCGTTCCATTATGAACGTAAAGACGGACGATTATAAGGGCGGTTACATCGCTGCAAAGTATCTCATCAATCATGGACATAAAAAAATAGCCTTTGTTGCAGACTATCGTGACAGTGTTATTCTGTTGGAACGTTATCGGGGATATCGGGACGCTCTCACAGAGAGCAGGATTAGATTTCAGGAAGACTGGGTCTACTTCAATGCTCCTACCTATGAAGATGGTATCCAGACAGGAAAACAACTGGCAGAGCGCACAGATCCCGTGACTGCCGCCATGTCCACCGCTGATATCTGCTCCATTGGAATCATGGAAGGGGCCAGACTGGGTGGACTACGGATTCCCTCTGATCTGTCCGTCATCGGTTTCGATAATCTGGATCTGTGCCGCTACACCACGCCAAAGCTCACCACCGTGTCACAGCACATCACTGCAAAGGCAGAGCGCGCCGTGGCTCTTCTATTGGAAAAGCTGGAGAAAGGAACGGTGGAGAAGACCACCGTTATGCTGGATGTGGAGATCATAGAGCGTCAATCCGTTGCCTTTTTAGATTAAAAGCTTACTCCAAAAATCTGATACACATTCCTCAGTAGGCTCAACTTCAAATATAGCGTAGCGACCACTAGCAATATTACGAACAGGTAAATCATAGATACTCTCTTTGTCCAAAATAACGATACCTACATCATATCGTTGTTTTTCTTCTGAAATATACATAGGATTATCCAAAGCTATACCAAGTATAGTAACTTCTTCAGATACAAATTTATCTTTGCATTTATTGACTTTTACAAAATGGGATTTTTATAACCAAACGCCCCAATCGTCATAATTAAATGTGCCACTGCCATGACAGAGTTTCCCATCTTCTTTAAGTTCCTCAAATGCTTTTCGCATACGGATTAAAATTTCCGGCTGTATATCCAATGAATGATGTGCAGGGAATACTTTTTTTACTGGCAATTCAGAAATCTTTTTCAATGAAGCAAGATATGCTTCAGGGTCAGTAGAAGGATAGTATGCAAACAGGATATCTTTATATACCAAATCGCCAGTAAACAAATACCCTTTGTCTTTTTCCCAAAAGCACAAATGCCCCGGTGAATGTCCAGGCGTATGCAGCACTTCAATCTGCCGTCCGCCAAGATCAATCACATCATGGTCTGCTACAATTTTTGTTGGCATCCCTTGAAAAAGCTTGTAATCATCTACATTGAAGTTATTGGGTAAATCGCAGCGGTCAATCACCATTTTCCTGATTGTTTCCATCGATAGGGGAAATTTTCCATTAAGCCAATCCAATTCTCCAGCATGAACATAAAAATCCGGAAAATATTGGTGTCCACCAATATGGTCCCAATGAATGTGTGTTGCAACTGCCGTAATAGGCTTATTTGTGAATTTTATAACTTCATCGTATATGTTTGAAATGCCAAGTCCTGTGTCAATAAGCAGGCTTCGCTCGCTTCCATTTAATAAATAGCAATGCGTTTCTTCCCAATGTCGATATTCACTGATAATATAAGTATTATCATCTACTCTATCTATTGTAAACCAGTTATCCATAGCCTGCATACTCCCTTCAAATTCAAATTTAAAATCACTTTTTCTTGATAAGTTTCAGTTTTATATTTCTTTTTTCAGCAATCTTCTGAAACACCTCCACTACATACAAGCATTGTGCCTTAAATGGTAGTAAGGACAATTCGTCATTGGATTGTATTTGTTTAATTGCTTCTTGTAATTCTGAAAGTTCTAATAAATTGACTGCCACACAAAAGAAAGTCTTTCTACGCCCGTCATTATAGTTAGAAAGTAAGTAAGAAAGAATTTGTGTTTTTTCCTGCTGTTCAAGATTATATTGCTCAATACCTATGTTTTTTGCTCTTTCTAAATCTGCTTTTCGTCGTTTATGCGTGATGAAAGAATCGTAATCATCAATGTGTTGATATTTTTCGCATGGATATTGTCTGCATTCATAGCAATATTCAATCTTTCCATGTTCAAGACTACATTTCGCAATTCTACATGATTGATTACCATTTCCACAACCGCAACAGTAATTTCCCAAAAGCATAGGGCATAGTCCGCAATTCAATCCGCAAAGAGAAAATAATTGGTTTTTACGTTCAAATCCTTTCATAGTACCAGTCCCCTAACTTAAAATTTATCTTTGTAATTATTGACTTCTACAAACAATATCTCATACAGGCATTAATAAATTTCATAGGCACGTCCATGCGTTCTGCAACTTGTTCTGGTGTCATTCCGCTATTTAAGAAACGCTCGCATACTATTTTCATGTTTCCTCCACCTTCGATAATATGTTTATCTGGGTCATAAAAGCGGAAGAAATATCACTTGTACCGATAAACTCTTTGTATGTTTCACTTATCTGTAAGGCTAAGCCACCTGTTAAAGTTTTATTTGCTCCAAAACCCATAATTACACGAAGTCAAAAAACTTTTTTATAAAAAGCAAGGACTTCCCAGCCGCTCACTACTCTCTATCATTATCGATCTTATATAACAGTGCATTACAGATGGCAGCGGCAATATTGCTGCCTCCCTTTCTGCCACGGGCTACGATGACCGGCACATCCGTCTGCATAATGAGTTCTTTGGACTGCACCACATTCACAAATCCCACCGGAACTCCAATAATTAATTCTGGCTTTAATTTTCCATTCTGTATCATCTCATAGAGCTGTACCAGCGCTGTGGGGGCATTTCCAATGGCGAAGATCAATGGACGATCCAGCTTTGCCGCCATTTCCATGGACACCGCAGAACGAGTGACACCCTTCTCCTTCGCCAGGGCAGCCACTCCCTCATCCCCGATATAGCAGATGGCTTCTCCCCCCAGACGATGCAGGGTCTTCTTATGGATTCCCGACTGTACCATGGTGGTGTCACTGACGATGCAGGCACCCCTGCGCAGAGCATCCAGAGCATATGCTACCGCTCCCTCTGAGAAATAGAGGGTATCCGCATACTCAAAATCTGCAGAGGTGTGGATCACTCTCTTTATGATGGATTCCTGTTCCTGGGGAAATGTACGTCCCTGCAATTCTTCCGTGATAATCTCAAAGCTTCTTTTTTCTATTTCTGCCGGTCTCACCTGTTCCAGACCATATTTGTCTTTTTGAATCATGATTTTCCTCGTTTTGTTATTTGCATAATGTCACGTATCCTGTATTACTATTTTACATTGTTATCCATAATTCTTCTACTCTGCCTGTCCGAATTATGATTCTTACATTTTCTATTCTGCTTTTCTAAATTGTGATTCTTGCATTTTCTATTGTGCTTTTCCAAACTGTGATTCTTACATTTTCTATTCTACTTTTCTGAATTGTGATTCTTACATTTTCTATTCTGCTTTTCTAAACTGTTATTCCTGTTTTTACGATTCTACTGCTTTATGATTCATTTTTATTCTTTCTCTCTCATTTTAGAAGATGTGAGTCCGATAATCTCATAGATTCGATGCATATCCAGGTTTTCTCTCACATTTTCAGCCAGCAGATCATATTGCTGATTCTTATATTCCTCCATAGACATCACGCGCTCACCGTAGGCAGGAAGTTCTTTCTGCTCTGCGATCATATTATAAATCGCTGTCCGCATCTCCTCCTTGTCAAAGATACCGTGAATATAAGTACCAAAGATGTTTCTTTTCCAGGAAAACAGCCGATTCTCACTGCTGATGTCCGCATCCTTCTCTGCCCGTGTACATCCCATGTGAATCTCGTATCCCTCATAGGGAACTTCTGACAGCACACCATAATTGCCTGTTATGTCCTGTGGAAGTCTTCCCTGGATTCTGGTCCTTACCTTTTCTTCCTCCATGACAGTATCCACAGATAGCAGACCCATCCCCTTTATGCGGTCCGTGGTATCGCTCTCCACATGAAGGGGATCCAGAAGATTCCTGCCTAACATCTGGTATCCTCCACAGATTCCCCAGATCAGTGTCCCTTTGTCCGCTTCCTTCTTGATGGTGGCTTCCAGACCATTCTGTCTCATCCACAATAGATCTGAGATGGTATTCTTACTGCCGGGAATGATGATCATGTCCGCCCCTTCCAGCTCTGACACCTTCTCCACATAGAACACCGATACCCCCTCCATCATAGACAAGGCATTCATGTCCGTAAAATTGGAGATTCTGGGAAGTTTGATCACTTTTATGCGTATAACAGTTGTTATTTTATTATTTTCCAGCTCTTCTTCCTCTTCCTGCAAGCGTTCTGCAAGGCTGTCCTCATCGTCCACGTCAATCTTCTCATAGGGAATCACTCCCACCACCGGTATCTTACATTTATCCTCCAGCATGGCAAGTCCCGGCTCGAGTATACTTTTGTCTCCGCGAAATTTATTGATGATGAGCCCCCTGATCCGTTCCCGTTCCTCAGCTTCCAGTAATTCCACAGTGCCGTAAAGCTGTGCGAAGACTCCGCCTCGATCGATATCTCCCACTAGCAGCACAGGTGCATCCACCAGCTTCGCCATTCCCATATTTACGATATCATCCTTTTTCAGATTGATCTCCGCCGGGCTTCCCGCCCCCTCAATGACGATTACATCATATCGTTCTGCCAGACTGTCATAGGCCTTTTGAATAGTAGGCAATAATTTCTTTTTATGGGCGAAATAGTCCTTTGCCATCATATTGCCCTGCACTTCCCCATTGACGATGACCTGGGAACCCATATTGCTGGTGGGTTTCAGGAGAATGGGATTCATGGCTACCTCCGGTTCCACGCCTGCCGCCTCCGCCTGCATGACCTGTGCCCTGCCCATTTCCAAACCTTCCTTGGTGATAAAGGAATTCAGTGCCATATTCTGGGATTTGAAAGGAGCCACACGGTACCCATCCTGTTTTAGGATTCTGCATAGCCCTGCACAGAGGAAGGTCTTACCTGCATTGGACATTGTTCCCTGTATCATGATCACCTTCGCCATGTTTTTACACTTATTCTCACCCATGCTTTTTCCTCTATTTTTATATTCTTTCTTTGATTTTATATTTTCTATATTTAATCTAGGGTACAGTTTATTTCCATATCTTACTTTGTTTCTATTTTTTCTTTACTGTAATGTTTTTTGTATTCTTTCCATTCTTGTAACAATGCCATATTTTCTTCATGAAGTCTCACGGCAATTCTGTAATACCCCTTTTGAAGATTCCTGTAATTGCTGCAATCTCTTATGGCATAACCCCTTTCATAGAGATATGCTCCTAACGTTTCCTCCGCCCGAAAGAAGATATAATTTGCCCTGGAATCAAATATTCTTTTACATAACATGTGTTGTCTCATCTCTGACAGAAGATACTCCCGCTCATTGCTGATATACGCAATGCTTCGCTTCACATATTCTCTTTCCTGCAAGGCTGCAACTCCTGCATACTGCGCCGGCACAGACACACTCCAGGGTTGTCCTGCAAGATTCATTTTATGCAGAAGCTTCCGGTCAGCAGTCAGTCCATATCCCAATCTCAGTCCTGGCATGGCATAGAGCTTTGTAAATGCCTTTATGATAAACAGATTCTCATATTTTCCCAGATAGGGAACCATGCTCTCTCCTTCGCAAAATTCCAAAAAGCATTCATCTAACACGCACCGTACCCCGTATTCCACGCAGGCATCCAATATGTGACAGATCTTTTCCCCCGACAATAATTCTCCTGTTGGATTGTTAGGATTGCACAGAAACAGCAGTTCCATACCCGGTAACCTTCCCACCAGTTCCTCCACCTCCACGTGAAAATCCTCTGCTTCCGGCAGATCATAATAGTGGCAGATACAGGAAACACTTTTCAGTGCCTGCTCATATTCCTGAAAGGACGGTGCAATGATGAGTGCGTTTTCAGGCCTGACGCTCTGACAGATACGAAACAGCAGTTCCGCCGCGCCATTCCCCACGATGATCTCATCCGATGATCTCTTCTCCTGTATCCCTATGGCATCCCGCAATTCTCTACACACTGTATCCGGGTAGTAAACAGCGTCCTGAACGCCGCGTTCCGCCGCTTCCCGCACCGCATCCGGCATACCAAAGGGGTTGATATTCGCACTGAAATCTATAAAATTGGGCTGTTCAAAATGAATCCCTCCATGTATGTACAATTACAGTTTCCTCCATCTTTATCTTAGAGCGGTCTCGGAAACTCTTTAAAGCCCGAGTTTACGCTCTTTTTTTGCTATCTTTTTTTCGTTCCCTCCATAAGGCGAGAAACATTTTTGAACTGTTTTCAGAAAACTATTGACATTGTTTCTGAATTGTGCGGCGCATTTGTTCTTTTCTTTTTGTTGCTCTCTATGGGACTTACTCCGCCTTCCCTTACTACATGGGTCGCACGCCTGAAACGGGACCATGTCCTTGCGGCTCTTATCGGATGCCCTCTTTCGTCCCTTCCTCCTCTCGGCTCATACTTTGATTTTATGGATCGGCTTTGGGTCGCCCCTTCCACGGATCTCTATGGGCGTAAGAAGCTTCTTCCTGGTAGTCTATATTCCTATGCTCTCCTCTTAGAAGATTACGCTAAGTCCCAGTATTTGATTACAATACTCCGGGCATTCTCTATCGGAAGTTTATATTCCTCTAAAAGTTGTTCAATAATATCGTCTTGTGGCACTTTGAATTTCTTGCAGGTTATCCTGTTTCAACACGACTCCTATAGTATGGCAGGTCTCTTCGTCCAGCTGTTGGAAACGATTCTGATTTTCCTGCACATAGTGTAAGAATGCTTCTTTGTCTTTACTTCTCTTAAGGGCTCCGATTACTTCACGCAAGCCTGTTTTCATCTGCATCTCATCAATATCTTCCAGGGTGATGAGATTCATCTTATAGTTAGGAATCAGGTTCCGATATTGATCCCTGATTCCACTTAAGTCTAACATACCATGAAGATCTGTACAACCGTCATACGGCTCATTTCCATGATAAAATACAAAGGTAATCACAGGTACCAGCATGTCTGTGCGGTACATCCCGGACAAGAATTCTTCTGAGGTTTTCTGCCTTTTATCCTGCTTATTCCTGCGGATAATTTCTTTCACCTGTTTCATGTATTCCAACGCATCATATACTATGCATCGTACGGGCATGGAATAATGAACGTTACAGTTTCGCCGTAATTAGTTATGTAAGCTTTTCTGACATATTTTTTCCATTCTAAAAAAAGAGAAGGAACTCTATTTTATCAGAATTCCTTCTCTTTCTAGTGCTTCTCTTATTTTTTTCACAAATAGTAAGGCTGCTTTACCATCCCCATGGACACACACGGAATCTGGCTGAATATCCACATCTTTGCCAGTAATTGCATTTACTTTTCTATCCTTTACCATGCGGATGACTCTTTGAATCGCTTCATTCTCATCTTCTATCATGGCTCCTGGCTTACTACGGGCTACCAGTGTTCCATCCTCTTCATAGGCACGATCTGCGAACACTTCCTGGATTACAGGAATGCCCACCGCTTTTGCAGCTCTTATCATCTCACTGCCTGCTAATCCCATAAGTGCCACTTTGGAATCAATTGCTTTGATTCCTTCACAGATTGCCAGAGACATCTGATAATCCTTGGCCGCCATGTTGTAGAAGGCCCCATGTGGCTTTACATGGGAAAGTGTCATATGCTCTGCTGCCAGGAATCCCATGAGGGCACCCATCTGATACATGGTATAGGTCTTGGCTTCCTCTGGGGATATTACCATATTTCTTCGTCCAAAGCCCATAAGGTCAGGAAATCCAATATGTGCTCCCACATGAACTCCATTTTTCTTGGCAATCTGGACTGTTTTACCCATGACCATGGGATCAGATGCATGATATCCACATGCCACATTGGCTGATGTAATATAAGGAATTACTTCCTCGTCTCTTCCTATTGTAAAACGACCAAAGCTTTCGCCCAGGTCACAGTTCATATCTATTGTATACATAAGTTTTCTCTTCTTTCTGATTTTATTTCTGATTTTATTTCTGATTTTATTTCTGATACCTACGAATTGTTTCACATTTCCATGCTCTTACAATTATACAACCATTGGAAATCTGCCCTGTTCGTTATTACTTCAGTCGAACATTTTTCACGTCTGTGATAAACATATGTCCTGGAGCATGGGTAATGGCAAAGGCAGGCTTGGAAGCCATGAGCACTGCCTGTGGTGTCACACCGCATGGCCAGAACACTGGCGCTTCCCCTTCTCTTATGGTAACCATGTCACCATAGTCGGGATGCTGCAGGTCATTAATTCCGATGGCTGCTGGGTTCCCTATGTGAATAGGCGCTCCGTGTACTCTAGGCATTGCAGCAGTAACCTCTACCGCTCTTGGCACATCTGCATAAGGAATCGGTCGCATGCTTACCACCATGTTTCCCTTGAATATTCCTGCTTCAGCACAAGGAATATTCGTATTGTACATTGGTACATTGCAGCGCTCCTCTATTTGTCTCACAGGAATACCAGCCTCCAGCAATTCGGATTCAAAAGAAAAGCTGCAGCCTATGAGGAAGCCAACCAAATCCTCTCTCCAGAATTGTGTGACATCTGTATACTCTCCAACCATTTTACCGTATTCATAGATGCGGTAGCGGGGAATGTCTGTGGCGATATTTCCGTCCTTTGCCATAAATTTTGTATACCTGGATCCCTCATCTAACACTTCTAATATGGGGCAGGATTTTGGATTTCTTTGGGCAAAAAGTAAAAAATCATAGGATAACTCTTTGGGCAATACCACCAGATTAGCCTGGGCATATCCTGCACACATCCCAGATGTCTGTCCTGTAATATTCCCTTCCCTGATTAGTTTTCGTACTTCACATGGTAACTCCTTACTATAGTCCATGGGTATTCCTTCCTTCTGCTTGTATTCTTTTTCTTTTTTTCCTGTATTGCTTTTGTGCCCATCGCAGTGAAACTGCCTGGAACACTACCTGATCTCCTGGTCTGCACTGGGCGAAAATGGGAATATCAGTAGAGATAACTGTAGCCATTTTCCCATACCCGCCTGTGGTCTGACGATCTGAAAGCATCACAATCGGTTGCCCATTACTGGCTACCTGAATGGCACCCATTGCAATTCCATCTGATATAATATCTGATCCATGTACGCTCTCTATGGGTTTACCCTGTAGCTTACATGCCATACGGTTGGAATCATTGGTAATCTCATAGGTATTATGAAGAAAAGTCTTTCTTCCCTCTTTTGTAAATAACGTTTCCTGAGGTCCCATGATTACATGTACCGTATGAAGCTTTTCTTCCATTTTGCTCTTAGATGACTGTACTTCCTGTTGAAGTGCTTCTGGATTCCTGATTGTGCTGGCTGTGTTCTCACCTGTTGACAGCATATCTCCAGCCTGTAAAGGTCTTCCATACCCTCCACCAATCTTACATTTTTGATTCAAAGACTTGCTTCCCAGGACGAGAGGAACCTGAAATCCTCCAGCAATAGCAATGTAGGCTCTACAGCCTTTTGCTGCTACGCCCATTGTCAATACATCTCCCGCTGCTACAGGAATACACTGGCATGTAGGAATCTGACGGTCTCCGATCTTAGCCTGCATGTCCGCCCCGGTTAGGGCTATTCTGGTATCTGTCATGAATTCGATTCCAGGTCCTATTAACGTACATTCCAGTACCGCTTCCTCCAAAGGATTTCCTACTAATATATTTCCGATTTCCATGGCTTCCTGATCTACCACTCCCGAGGGAGAAAATCCCTGACTTTGATATCCCAGTCTTCCATAATCCTGTATGGTGGTCAAAGCACCAGCTGATCTTATTTTGATTTTGTTTTCCATATTACTACACATACAAGCTTTCATATGGGAAGCTCCCTTCTCTTACCTGTTGTTCTATTCCCAGGTATTCCTCTTCTCCTATGGCATAGAAGTGAATCATATCTCCTGCTTTATAGAGTATAGGAGTCTCTCTTTCCGCATCATAGAGACAGACAGGGGTCTGACCGATTAGTCTCCAGCCTCCTGGCGAAGCCAGGGGATACACACCAGTCTGTTCTCCTCCGATTCCTACAGCTCCTGCTGGAATCACAGTTCTGGGGTTCTCCAGTCTGGGAGTTATCAGCCTCTTGTCTAAGCCTCCAAGATATGGAAAGCCTGGTAAGAAGCCCAGCATATAGATTAGATAATCAGGCTCTGTATGCAGCTTAATCACTTCATCCTCTGTCAAGCCTGTATGGCTGCACACATCCGCCATATCCACACCATATTTTCCTCCATAACACACGGGAAGTCTGATTATTCTCTGTTGCCGGGAACCGCTGACATCCTTCTGCTTCATGAGCTTTTTTAGCGTTCTCACTAATCTTCCATAGGATATGACACAAGCGTCATAATAGATCAATAGGGAACGGAATGTTGGCACGGTCTCCTGAACGCCTATAATATTTGCATTTATGATTTCCCTGTTGAGGGTTGAAACCTTGTGATTACATTCTGTGCTGATCTCATTCTCGAATTCTACCAGTACTGCCAGATCACCTTCTGGAACAATTCTTATCTTTTCCATATAAATTCCTCTTTTTAAATGTCAAATCATAACTATTCAGAACCTCCATTCCCATAGTTCTGAGTAGTTTTGTCAAAGCTTAGAAAAATTCCTTTTCCAATACTGATGAAAACCAATGGTCTGATTTTCCTTCATATTTTCTGGCATATCCAACACACTGACGCATAAGCTCTACGATGTTAACATTCATCTTCGTGTTAAATCCATCAATACCAGGAATCAGTGAGCCTGTCATATCAATCATTCCACTTCTGGTGGCCACACGCATTGCTTCCTGCTCCATCTCCCCTTTATGGAAGATATCCAGATCATTTTTCAGAAAAGCAAGTGCTGCCATCATGGCATAACAGCCCCAGTCAGACACCGTGGCTGTTATGATATGATCTGCGCAGGTGGCTGCCAGGATTCCGCCATGGCAATCACATTTACATTCATTTGCTGCTGTGTAAGGCACATACTTACGAATGTGATCTGCTATGGTTCCCATACCTGTCTCGTTGCCCAGATCACCAATGGCGATATTCAGGATTCCTCTGTCCTTCAATGCCTGGAATAGGATGTCAGACTTGGTCTCCAGCTCCGTCACATTCAATCCTATAGCATTGTGATATTCACCCTTCTCGTTGGCACCTGGTGCTTCGATTGCAATCACTGCTGTGGGAAGCTTTTTCTTCATAATATCCTCTGTCTGCGTCTTGGCAGTCTCAGGATCTGTTGTAAAACATATTACGCCCATGGATATTGGAAGCTCAGCAACCGTGTCAAGGTCCTCATAGCAATGAAGCCCTACTACAGGTGCCATCTTAATCACTGCCGCTTTATTTAATTCAGAGCAGATAATAACAGGCTTCGCATCGAAGGCCTGTACCAATGCCCTGGCTAACAGCATGGAGCTTACGATACCATCCATCTCAGGAACCTTATGTGGTCTTAACACAAACCCTGTGAGAATGTATACGAAATCACCCTGGTGTACTGTCTTTACCAGTTGCTTCGCTGCATGCATGGCAATAGGTTCTCCTGTATAAGCCCTACTTCCTGCATAGAGAATCCTGCATACGCCATAGCCTCTAGGATCAAGATTCATCAATGCATCCAGGTTCTCACCAATATTTAATTCCTCTAATTCTCCTTTTGTCATAACAATTCACGTCTTCCCGTTAGATTTTCATTTTTATTCCTATTACGATTCCTATTACTGACTTTTATTTATTGGTAGCTTCCAGGTATTCTTCCAAAAGTGCATCCTGTAATTTTTTCAATAATTCTGGAGCCTTTCCACCAACTGCTACTCCATCGACTTCAGAAGCCTGCATACAGAAATTACTGGAGGAGCTGATTACTACTTCATCTGCTTCCATGAGCTCTTTCACTGTGAAAGGTGTCTCATCCACTGGAATACCGAGTTTTTTGCTCATTTTAATAAGATGTGCTCTTGCAATACCTGGTAAAATATAATGATCTGTTGGTGGGGTAATGAATTTCCCATCCTTGATAATACTTATGTTGCAGTGGGCACATTCTGTAACTCTCTCTCCTCTATGGAATACACATTCATCACAGCCAGCTTCCTTTGTCTGCTGTGCTGCCATAACATTAGGGATCAGATTCAGGGTTTTGATATTGCAGTGTAAGAATCTGGTGTCTTCCACGGTGATCAATTTATAAAGCTTCTTGTAATCGCCAATTTTCTCTGGGCGAATCATAATCCAGAAGTTTGCTTTTGCATCAGGAAATACATGTTTTCTAGGTGCTGTTGCTCTGGTAACCTGCCAATATACGAAGTTAGTCTCAGAATCCACCTTCTGGATCATCTCATTTAAGATTGCCTTTATTTCTGCCTTCGTATGTGGAATCTCAATTTTCAATAATCCAGCACTGTTGAAGAAACGATCTATATGCTCATCCAGGTTGAAAATAACACCGTTTCTGGCGCAGGTTGCATCATACACACCATCTCCGTAATAGTGTGATCTGTCATCAAATGGAATCACCATATTCTCGATTTCATCATACTGTCCATTGTAATATCCTAAATTTTTCATGTTTCGTTCCTCTTTTCAGATTCTTTATTTTTTTATTTTTAAATTGCCTCTATAACTATTCAGAACCACATTCGCAAAAACGCTGTTTCACTTCTCTGTTCTATAGCTTACATAGTTCTTAATCAGTTCTACACATTTGTCATAGCCAAGCTTTGCTGTATTTAGTGTAAGATCATAATTCTCCGTATCTTTCCACTTCTTACCTGTGTGATAGGTATAGTATTCACTTCTGAACTTATCCATCTTGTGAATGTACTTGGTGGCTTCCTTACGATCACAGCACATTCTCTCCATCTCATGGGTGATACGTGTCTCTAGATCTGCTGTAAGAAAAACAGATATCATGTTGGGATTATCCCTTAAGATGTAATCTGCTCCACGTCCTATAACAATATAAGACTCCTGATTTGCCAATTCCTTTAATACCTTTGCCTGATAATTAAATAAGTTATTATCCGATGCGAAATCATCTGATTCTGGCGGGATTAATTCCCCGTTATATACTTTTCTGGACGCATGATACAAAAGCGTCTTTTTCACTTTCTCATCTGCCTTACCAAATAGTGCTTCATTAATTCCACTGTCTTCCGATGCCAGACGTAACAGCTTTCTGTCATAGAGATCAATGCCGTATTCATCTGCCAGCATCTTGCTGACGGTGGTTGCCCCGCTTCCACAGGTTCTGGTGATTGCTATAATAAATCGTTCCATATTTTTGCCCTTCCTTCACACAATTACGTGAACATCAGTCCATCTAAAATTGTCTTCGACAATGGACTGATGTCAGAGTCTCCGATTCCAATAGAATCGGGACAAACTTCACACATCTACTGTCCCAAATATGCTTTCTTGACGCGTTCATCTGCCAGTAATTCTTTCGCATCTCCACTGATGGTAATATTCCCTGTCTCTAATACGTATGCTCTGTCAGCGATGCCCAATGCCATCTTGGCATTCTGTTCCACCAGCAGAATGGTGATTCCCATCTCGTGGCAATATTTTATGATACTGAATATCTCTTTTACCAGAAGTGGTGAGAGACCCATGGATGGTTCATCCAGTAAGAGAATCTTGGGATTGCCCATTAAAGCTCTGCCCATGGCTAACATCTGCTGTTCTCCACCTGAAAGGGTTCCTGCCAGCTGGCGGTAACGCTCTTTTAATCTGGGAAAACGTTCAAATACAAGTGCTTTATTTTTCTCCAATAATTCTGTGTTCTTGCCCTGGGAATATGCTCCCATCTCCAGGTTCTCCAATACAGTCATGCCTGGGAAAATATGTCTTCCTTCTGGCACATGAGCGATTCCATAGCTGATTAGCTTGGATGCATCTGTGGCTCTCAGATCCAGATCATTGTATCGAATGCTTCCGCTGGTGGCTTCCTTTAATCCTGTAATGGTATGTAATATTGTTGTCTTTCCTGCTCCATTGGCTCCGATCAATGACACGATCTCTCCATCCTGTACTGTGAGGCTTGCATCATGGATGGCATGAATGGCACCATAGGATACATTTACGTCCTTCAACTCTAACATTCGTTTTCCTCCTCATCCTTTCCAAGATATGCTTCTATTACTCTTGGATGATTGGCAATCTCTTCTGGTGTGCCGAATGCAATGGTTTCACCATAATCAATGACCTGTATCTTCTCACAGATCTTCATGACCAGACTCATATCGTGCTCAATGAGTAGCACAGATATCTTAAAATGATTTCTGATGACACTGATGATATCCAATAACTCTGCTGTCTCCGTAGGGTTCATACCTGCTGCCGGTTCATCTAATAATAGGAGCTTCATATGGGTAGCCAGTGCTCTGGCGATTTCAAGTCTTCTCTGCTGACCATAAGGAAGATTCTCTGCCACAGTGTCTGCTTTATCCTCCAGATGTACTACTTTTAGTAATTCCAGTGCCTTCTCTTCCACTGCTTTTTCTTCTGCCCAATAAGTAGGGGTTCTGAAAATAGCATCCACCAGATTGTATTTCATCTTCATATTCATCGCTACCTTGACATTTTCCAGGGCAGTCATTTTCTTAAAAAGTCTGATATTCTGAAATGTTCTGGCAATTCCTGCTTCGACCACCTGGTGGGTTTTCTTACCATTCATCTTCTCTCCATTCAGGTAGAAGCCGCCTTCTGTAGGCTGATATACACCTGTAAGGAGATTAAATACGGTAGTCTTACCTGCACCATTGGGACCGATTAACCCGAATAATTCACTTTCTCCGATTTCGATGCTGAAGTCACTCACTGCCTTCAATCCACCAAAGCTGATTCCCAGATGAACTGCTTTTAATACTGGTTCTGTTGCTGCGCCCATTTACTCCACCTCCTGAACCGTTTTTTTTGATGCTGTAGATCCTGTTGTAGATTTCCCCAAGAGACGGTTAATGACTCTCACTAGGGAGAATTCATAGGTACCGAAGATTCCGCTTGGCTTGAAGATCATTACCAATACCAATACGATGGAGTAGGCTAACATTCTATAATTAGAGAACTGTCTCATAAGCTCAGGTAATGCTGACAGGAAAGCGGCACCGATTACGGAACCTGTAAGAGAACCCGTTCCTCCGATAATAACCTCTGTCAGGAACTCTGCCGAATAGTTAAAGTTAAAGTTCGTAGGAATAATTGCTGTCATGTAATGTGCATAGATAGCTCCCGCAATCCCTGCGAAAAAAGCTGATATGGTAAAGGTCAGCACCTTGTAGTAGGTGACATTAATGCCACTTGCAGAGGCTGCAATATAATCCTCACGAATAGCCATTACAGTTCTGCCATATCTGGATCTCACATACATGTACATGATGGTAACACAGATGACCATTACCCAGAAAACCCAGTAAAAATTAGATAATCTGGTAATGCCACTCATGGTCTTACCACCACCTGTGATCTTAAAGTTACAAAATGCTACACGAATAATCTCTGCGAAGGCCACTGTAACGATACACAGATAATCGCCTCTCAGTCGAAGTGCCGGAACACCTACCGCAATGCCGGTAATACCAGCGGCAATACCGCCTACCAGTAAGCACATTAAAAATAATACGAAGGAAGGAATTCCACTTTCTGCCAAATAGTTGGTGAGAATGGCGGAGCTAAATGCTCCTACAGACATAAATCCTGCATGCCCCAGTGAGAATTCACCCATGAATCCTGTTAGCAGATTCAAGGATGCCACCATGATAATGGTGTAGCATGCTGTTGTGCAGATACCCTGGAAATAACTGGTTCGTGATCCAAATACTTCTTTTTTAAATAAAATCATCAATATTCCAAAAAAGATGCATATTGCTATGAAATTCAGTAAATATGCTACTTTTTTACTTTCTATTTTTTTCATACGATTGCTCCTCCCACATTTGAACATCAGTACATCCTAGATTTTTATACTTTCTCACCCACATTTTTTCCTAAGATACCAGAAGGCTTTATGAGAAGCACGATTATCAATATGCTGTATGTAATAGCTTCATACCATCCAGGAGCGATGTATACTTTTACAAATATCTCTACCAGACCTACGATTAATCCACCAATCATAGCACCTGGAATCACCCCGATTCCTCCAAGTACTGCTGCAATAAATGCTTTCAGTCCCATCATGCTTCCCATATCTGTGGTACATCTTGGGTAGGTACTGCAATACATTAGTGCTGCAACAGCAGCTAATCCAGAACCAATGGCAAAGGTTGTGGTAATAATCTTATTTACTTTGATTCCCACAAGTGTGGCTGCCTGTTTATCCTGTGGTACTGCTCTCATTGCTTTTCCAAGCTTGGTGAATTTGACAAACAACTGAAGGCCTACCATGATGAGAATTCCAATTCCCAATGTAAGCAGGTATTTGAGCTGCAGCTTCGCACCTAATATTTCAACTGCCGGTAAATTAAAAATAGCTGGCACAGATTTTGGATTTGCTCCAAAGAGAACCATTGCCAGATTTTCCAGAAATACACTCATTGCCAATGCTGTAATCAATGCTGACATAGAACCTGATCGACGTACAGGTCTATAGGCGATTACTTCTACCATCACACCAATGACGCTACAGATTACGATGGCTATGATGACCGCTAACCATGCAGGCATTCCCGCGCTGATCATCAGCGGAATTGTGTAAAACAATGTGTAAGCACCAACCATGATAAAATCACCATGTGCGAAATTAATCATTCGGATAATTCCATATACCATGGTGTAGCCCAGTGCAATCAATGCATATATCGCTCCCTGGTTTAGTCCGTTTACGATACTTTGTATAAATAATGACATGTGTGTCACCTTCCCTTCTTTTTCATTTTATCGAATTCGAGAAAAAACAGAATGCTTTCTGTGCTCTCCCGAATTCGATACTTTTATCTAAATACAAAAACGCCAGGACCTATTTTATCTGTCCTGGCGCCTTTGCCACTTGTAATTTGTAAAGCATTGCTTTTCAAATGCTTTGCCTACGCACATGGCTTGCACGCTAGTGCAATTCTAATGCCATGTGCTCCTTTTTCTCAAATGCATTGCCTACGTACATGGCTTGCACGCTAGTGCAATTTTAATGCCATGTGCTCCTTTTTTTATATCCCTATGGCTGTAATGTCTCTAACCATTTGATCTGTCCATTGTCGTAAGTATTTACTACAATAGCTTTTTCCGGATCACCGTTCTCATCCATTGTAAATGTTCCACCAACACCTGTGAATGTCATGCCTGTCATTCCTGATACTAAGGAAGCTGTATCTGTTCCGCCACCATTCTTAGCTGCCTCTACTAACATGTAGATTGCATCATAGTATAATGCTGCACATGCTGTCAGGCTTTCTGTTCCGTATTTCTCTGTGTATTTGCTAACAAATGACTGAACTGCTTCTGATGTATCCTCTGAAGAATAGTGATTGGTGAAGTAGCAGTTATCGAAGTATGTTTCAAGTCCTGTTGTATCAGAACCATCCCAACCATCACCACCCATGATCATTCCTTCAAATCCAGCATCTCTTACCTGCTGTACGAAAAGTGGAACAGTATCAAGGAAGCAAGGATAGAATACGAAGTCTGCTCCTGATGCAACTGCCTGTGAAGCCTGTGCTGTAAAGTCTGTATCTGTTGTGGTACATTCACCTGTGTATACCACTTCGATGCCACCAGCCTCTGCATTCTCTACAAAAGCTTCCATCAGTCCGTTTGAATAATCATCATCTTTTGCATAGATGACTGCTGCTTTTGCTGCTCCTTTTTCTGATGCGAATTTTGCTGCCATCTTGCCTTGATAAGGATCAATGAAGCAATCTCTGAAAATAGTAGGTCCTGTTAATGTAACATTCGTATTGGTAGCTCCACATGCCAGTAATAACATACCCTGGTCATTCGCAAGCTCTGCCATTGGTAATGTTACGGATGAGAAGAAGGAACCGATTACTGCTTCCGGACCATCTGGAATCAAGCTGTTGTATGCATTGACTGCCTGTTTGGAATCTTTGGCATCATCTACTACTTTTCCTCCGTTTACAATCTCTACTGTGTAGTCGCCGCCTGCTGCATTGATCTCTTCCACTGCCATATCAACTGCATTCTGTGCGCCTTCTCCGTAGATAGCGCTACCACCTGTCATGGCACATACAGCACCGATCTTGATGATATTGTCCTCTTTTCCTGCTGCAACAGGTGTAGCTGCTGCTTCTGTAGTACCAGTTGCTTCTTCTGTAGCTGCTGGTGCTGCTGTATCACTTGTTGATGCTGTACTACCACATCCTGACACCACACTGGCTACCATTGCTGTTGCCAAAATCACGGATAACATTTTTCTCTTCATAATCTTCCTCCTTTTGTTTGGAACTTCTTTTGGTACAAAGATAAAAAAAAGAGCTTCAGCCCTTATCAACAGAATCCTTACAGATTGCATTGATAAACGTTGAAACCCTTTTGTTTCTGGAACTTGTGATGCATTCGTTACACTTCTAACTTGTTATTCATGCAACTCTAATGCCAAGTGCCTTTCTAAATTGTCAAACTTCTGATTTGCTTTTGCTTTGATGTTGCTCATTATAGAACCGTATTTTACATTTTGCAATATCTTTTTTATAAAAATTTAATTTTTAGATATTTTTACCACGAAAATCATTTTTTGATGCCAATCTTCTCTCTTTTGCACAAATCCTTCAAATTGGGCCAGGTAGCATGAACTCATCCAAACATTGTCAGTTAGCACCAACCCCACGCAATGCCTAGCGATACGAAACTATTTTAATCTTTCTATCATATGCCATTTTCTCCACCTTAGGAATATAATTGGAGATTCCCATGAACGCTGTTATAAATGGTGAGCCAAATATATCTTTGTACTGGTGTACCTCTTTGTAGTAAAAGTTGGCAATCTCTACTGCAAGGGAATCCACATAGTCATCATCATTTCCGTATTTTGGTACTTCCTGCACCTGTTTGCGAAGTTTCTCATATCCCTTCCAGTTTGCCGCTGTAGCATCACATATTTCCTGAAGGGTGGTTGTCTTCTCTTCAAATACAAGCTTATGAATCACAGCCAGTGAATTGGCTACAACAGCCAGGCCAATTCCTGTAATGACTGGTCCGATATTATATTTTGCTCCGCCCTGACTGAGATCCTTGCCCTTAATCATGCATTCTTCTATACAGCAGGATAGAAATGGACGTGGTACCATTTCCCTGTGAAGGCGCTGTGCCACCAGTGTACCAATCACAGAATGCTTGATTAAATATGCTAATTGTTCAAAGTATGCATCCTTCTATCTATTCTTCTATCTTTAAATATTGAAATAATATCATTTTCATATCTCATTTCTTTCCATCACATTCGGAGGATTCTGCATTATTTCATATGAGAAATTTGTAGATAAACAGGATACCTGTGAACAGAACCAAAGCTGTAACGTATAAGAGCATATTCGCCCTCTTAATGTCCTCGCAGGTGATATCTCTTCTGACATCACCGATGGTGGGCTTCTGATATAACTTGCCAAAATAATAGGCATCGCCCGCTAACTGCACACCCAGGGCACCTGCCATTACCGCTTCTGTCTGTGCTGAGTTGGGACTGGCATGACAATAACGATCCCGCTTGTAGATTCGATACGCATCCCTGATGCCATATCCCAGTATCCCGCTTGCCAGGACCATGGCATAAGCCGCAAGCCTCGCCGGGACATAATTCCACACATCATCCATCTTCGCTGCTGCACGCCCAAAATGCAAATATTCCTCATTTTTATAGCCAATCATGGAATCCATGGTATTTACCACTTTATAGAGGACTCCCAGGACAGGTCCCCCTATTGCCAGATAAAGCAGTGGTGCAATGACACCATCCGAAGTATTCTCAGCCACCGTCTCCACCGTTGCTTTTATAATTCCCTTTTCATCCAACTGTGCGGTATCACGCCCTACAATACGTGCTACTGCTTTTCTCCCATTCTGAATGGAATCTTCACTTTTGTTCGCCAATGCCCTGTAAACGTTCATACTTTCCTTTTTCAAATCTTTCATGGCTAACATCTGATAGCCGATTATTGACCCAATCACTACTGACAGGGCAGGATCGATCAGATAAGTGCCGTATAGGATACCAAGACACGGCAGCCCAAATAACAGCAGCATGAAAATTACCAATAATTTACCCCCAAGCCGTTCATAGTATGCTGTTTTGGGAAGACCGGCTCTAATCCACTTCGTTCCAAGGGCAATTGCCTTTCCCATAATTCTGATGAAATGTGGCATCCATTCCGGATCACCGAACAAAACATCCAGCAGTGATGCCGCCATCACCACGATACACTGATACTCCCATATGGTCATGGATCTGTTACTCCTTATTTATCTTTATGTTTTCTTACTTATTCTGTATTTCTTACTTCTCTCTGATTCCTTACTTATTTCGTATTTCTTACTTATTCTGTATTTTCTTACTTTTCTCTGTATTCTTTACTTATTTTGTAACTATTCAGAGCCAAGCAAATTCATAAAAATATGCGAATCATGCTTGCATGATTTAGCTGATTTTTGTGAATTTATTTGGCGAAGTAACCACATAAGCAAAAGAATAGCTTCGAAGAAGCGATTTTGCGCATGGGGTTCTGAATAGTTACCTTATTTCTATATTGCCTTATGCCTGTTCACTCAACTCTTCCTTGGATTTGACAATCTTCTGTATCCCCTGTATCTGATATATGCCTGATGTGGTCTGTTCAATCTCTCCTGCAAACCCTTCCAGATTACCCACCTGCCACTGGTAATATTCCTTTTTGGGGATTGCATATTTTTCCATAACAGACATGATCGTTCCCCCATGAACCACGAAGGTTACCATATCTGCTCGTTGAGTAAATGCCTGATTCATGCACTTTTCAAAGGCCTTCTGGCATCGTTTCTTAAATTCCGGCACTGATTCACCATTTGGAAAGGGCAAGGTTCCGTTGCTGTCGATCCACGCCTGATATCTTGGGTCTTCTGAGAGTTCCAGGTAGTTCTTATATTCAAAATCTCCAAAATCGCACTCTCTCATTTGTTCCACGGTTGTATATGGAATCCCTGGGAAGATCATCTTTGCAGTCTCAACACAGCGTAACATAGGGCTGACATACACTTTTTTTCTTGTGGATTTCATCATTTCCCTATAGAGAGCCCATGCCCTGAAAACACGATTACCGCACGCTCCATTGACATTCATTGCATGACCATTATACTCATTTACACCACATTTTTTTTCTCTTTCCGTATTTTCACTTTCAACATTTACACTTCCAGTATTTTCACTTCCGACATTTTCACTTCCAGTATTTTCACTTCCGACATTTTCACTTCCTGCATTTTCGCTGATATGTGCTTCCTCACAGATTGGATACATCCATAGCTGCTCCGCTGAACTGATTTCCTCCGGCAGGAGGGATTCCTCTGTTGTCCCCACATATCGCTTCTCTGTATTCCCTTTTGTCCTGCCATGGCGCATTAAAATAATCTTCATGCCGTTACCTTTTCCTACAACTTTTTGCAATACTTTGATCTATATCATATATGCACATCTACTTAATGACCGTTCCCAAGCCACAGATCACCCGCGTCACGTGGTCTGCCCACTGTGCCAGCACACAGGAGATTCTTCCCACCTCTTCGCGGTATCTTCGCTCTTCTGCATCCACAGGGACGATTCCATATCCGATTTCATCCGATATAATTATTAAATCAGGATTATATTTATATGCTTTTTCTACCTGTTCCAGGATATCTTCCCTACTCTTCCCATGATATAACATGCGTTTCACATAGAGATGAAAATGATTCCATATCTGGACCGTCTCCGGGATCACATCCTGGCAGATTGCTCCATCCAGCACAGTCAGTGAGTTTCCATCCTTCTTTTCACATCCCTTTATTTGATTCTTTTCCCGAATCCTTTTCAGGGCATATTCATACTTTCCCTGATAAGAACCTCCTATTATAAACTCCATATCCACACCTTCTCTATAATAACGATCGTTATTAATGTAACCAGCTCCAGGATCTGCACGAAATACCCCGCCAGATCTCCCGTAATACCCCCAAATTCCCTATAAGAGAACGAATGATAATACCAGAAGACTAAGATCGTACATCCGTACACTGCCATTTCCAGCAAGATCAGCAGGAGTATCTGACTCATGCTCTGAAAATGATCCACGCCCATAGTATCCATGAAAGGAGCTTTCATTACCATCGCTATTACAAACCCTGTGATTCCTAATACATAATACAACACCATCGTGAAGGTTACCACTGTCTTATTCGCCCCCTTTGCGAAAGTGGCTAGGAGACCGTCCTTCTTCGCTCCACGAAAGTTCGCCAGTGCAAAGCCGCTCATCGCCCGTGACAGCATGAAGATCCAACTGTAGATCACGATACCCTGCCAGGATATCTCACTGAAAAATCCAACCTGTAAAATGATATACAGGATTCCTTTTATAATGGCAAAGGCTCCTGTGTGGGGATCTTTTAATATTTCCAGCTTTTTTACCCGGTCTCCATAAGAACTTCTGGCATCCACGGTATCCAGAAATCCATCCATATGAATTCCCCCTGTGACCAGCAAGGGGATCACCGTGAGAAGGATTCCCCGCAGTATCGGCGTGCATTGTAACACCTCACAGAGCCGGTATGCAACCACTTCCAGCAAAGCGATCACCACACCGATCAGAGGAAAATAGCATATGGCATATCTCATATTTTTTTCATTCCATGTCACTTTCGGCATGGGTATCTTAGAGTACATTGCAAATGCAATTATAAAAGATGACATTCTGTTCTCTCCCTATTTTAGTTTTACCGGAATCCCATAGACAATCTCCACCACTTCGTCCGCCAATGCAGCCAGACGCTGATTTACCTGCCCGATCAGACGCATATATTCCATAGTCTCCCGGTCATAAGCTATCCCATCACTATTTACCTCGTTCGTCACGATGACCACATGGCTCGCCACGGGAATGCAGTGCTTCACGCCCTCCATCACATAACCTACAAAAGCTTCTCCCTCCAGCCTGCATCCTTCGTCCATATACCGCTCATTGGCGATGAGATTAGACATGCATTCCACCAGTAGAAAGCAATCCTGTTGCAGCTTGAGCTGTTTGAGATTGGTGTAGCACTCCAGCGTATCGAACTGCTTCGTGGCGCGCATATGCTGATGCTTTTTAACTCTTTCCCTGCTTTCCTCATCGTAGGGATACATGGTGGCGATATAGAAACTCCTGGGTAATTCAATTCCCTTTCTACTCCAGTCTGCCCTCAATTCCAGCAATCTGTTCTCCGCATATTCAGATTTACCACTTCCACTGCCCCCTGTGACCAGCACCACCATCCTGCTACCATCCTTTTCCCGTGCTTCCCCGATTTGCTCTCTGTTCCACTTATTTTTTTTGTGATGACTATTCTCTATAACTTCTATAATCTATAATTTTCTATTATTCATGAACTTCTGCTATCTATAAACTTCTGTTATCTATGAACTTCTGTTATCTATGAACTTCTGTTATCTATGAACTTCTGTTATCCATGAACTCCTGTTATCTATGAACTTCTGTTATCTATGAACTTCTGTTATCTATGAACTTCTGTTATCCATGAACTCCTGTTATCTATGAACTTCTGTTGTCTGTGAACTTCTGCAACTTATGTACTTCTACGTTCTATAAACCTCTACAACCTATCTCCGTGTCTGCGTTCTACAAACTTCTACAACCTATCTGTCTCTGCATTCTATAAACCTCTGCATTCTATAAACTCTGCAATCCATAATCCAGGCAGCACTGTATAAAGTTCTGCAACGCCACCAGATTCCCTGGAAAATAGTAATGGGGAAATCCCGCAAGGGTCTGTGCCTTACTGCGCTCACAATTCCAGCTCCGCACATTGTCCGGCTTGTACGCCACCGCCTGATCCCCCTCCTGGTCGCTCTCCCAGTAATGGAACTCATGCCCTGGCAATGAAGTTCCTGCTTTCCCCAGGATACTGTCCCCATTCATGCGTATGTCTATATAGCCAAAACGTGTTCTTTTCTCCGCCCGTTTTCCATGTCCCGTGAAAAATCCTACCATGGGATAGGTATCTCCTCCATCATCCTCCAATGTTTCCTGTAGATAAAGGTAACCGCCGCATTCCGCAAGACAGGGCAGACCCTGTTCCAGACAGGATCTGATCTGCCTCATCATGGATTGATTCTCTGAAAGTGCTCTGGCATGTAATTCCGGATAACCGCCCCCCAGTAAAAGTCCCTGAATATTTTCTGGAAGCTTTTCATCCCCTATGGGGGAAAACGGAGCAAGTGTTACTCCTGCCTTTTGGAGAAATCTGATATTCTCCTGATAATAGAAGCAAAAGGCAGAATCCCTTGCAATGGCAATGCGGATACCCTCCCGTTGCCCCTTTATAGCTCTGCAAAAACCTTCATATCCTTCTACTTCTATTGGAACGGTATCGGAGATATCCTCTGTCTGATTGGCAATCTCTATGATCTGTTCCACATCTATGGTCTCTTCCATCCGCTTCGCCAATTGCCTGATCTTGGTGTGCACATCCCCTATTTCATCTGGACTCACCAGCCCCAGATGCCTGCCAGACAGCACAAGATCCTGCTGCACTGGCAAATATCCCACCACTGGCACGTGAAGTGTCTCTTCGATTTGGTGCTTTAGTCCCTGATAAATACTGGCAGATACCTGATTTAGCAAGATTCCCTGTATCATACTGGGACTTTGGTAGGATAGAAATCCCTGTATCATAGCCACGATAGACAGACTGGCTCCCTTTCCATTAACCACCAGGAGCACCGGGGTATCCAGTTTTCTGGCAAGATCATAGGAACTCCCCTCGATGGTGTTCACCGACTTGCCATCATAGTAGCCCATGACGCCCTCCAATACAGTGATTCTCTTATCCTCTAAATTCTCCGAAATCGCTGGCTCCTCCAGGCATTCCTGATCCTTTTCCTGCAATAGATATCGTAACATCCGGGTATTTACGAAAAAGGAATCCAGGTTTCCCGTGGGAATCCCCAATACGGTTCTGTGAAACATGGGATCAATATAATCCGGCCCACATTTGAAGCAGTGCACCTTCCTGTCTCTGTCAAGCAGTGCCTGTAGGAGACCACATACAATTGTTGTCTTTCCGCTTCCACTGCTGGGTGCAGCTATCATAATACGTGGCAATTGGGGTTCCTCCTTTTATGTTTCTCTGCATCTTTGTTGAATATGGTCACGATGTATACCGGGTTCTGTCCCATCATCATCTCATAAGAGCCCACCCGTTTGCTCTTAGCCACAGAAAGCTGCACATATTCGATTCCTATATTTGTGGTTCCTATATTTTCCATTCCTGCATTATCAATCCCTGCATTATTAATCCTTGCATTACTAATTCCTGTATTTGACATATTTTTCACACAGTTCAGGATCTCACTCAAGGTATCCAGTGCGATCACGTTGGCTACGATACGGATATTGGGATTGCGTTGAAACAGATGCTGAATCATCCATGCAATCTCACCGGAGCTGCCTCCGATAAATGCATGGGTGGGAATGGGCAAAGCATCCATTTCCTCTTTTGCTCTCCCTGCCACGATCTTCACATTGGTGATTCCAAATTTATGAAGGTTCTGTGCCATGATATCTCTCGCAAGTACTTCCTTCTCCACCGCGTATACAAAACCCTCCGATGCCTGCTGTGCCATCTCCACGGTAACACTTCCTGTTCCGGCACCCAGATCATAGCAGATGGCATCTCTGGTAAGCTGCAATTTCGATACCGATACACTTCTGACCTCCATCTTAGTCATTGGAACCTTGTCCCGCAGAAATGCTTCATCCTCCATTCCATGGGTGACAATGGTGTGCCCCGCCAGGGGGTTCTCTATATAAGCCACCGCCAGAGTATCACATCTCATGGCGCATAACTCCCCCGGTGTCCCTGTGATGATCCGTTCCTCCGGATAGGACAGCTTTTCACCGATGGTGATTCTCACCTGCTCCAGATGATTTTCCAATAAGGTTTCACATAGTTCCCTGACTGCCTGATCTCCCCCTAACAGTGTCATCACCTTTTCATGGGTACGCACCTTGGACACCAGATTCTCTTCTCTCCCATGGATGCTGGTCAGTTCCACATCCTCCCAGGAGATTCCCAGTCTTGCCAGGAGATACACCGGCGATGAGATTCCCGGAATGCAGTGATATCTTATATTATCATGATGGGAATCTTCCACTTCTCTTAACTTTTCCAACAGTTTCTTCGCACCGCTGTAAAATCCAATGTCCCCTGAATAAAGCACCGCGATAGATTCATATTCCCTATGAACCTGGATAAATTGCAGAATCTTATCCGGGTTATATTCGCACTGTAGCTTTGCAGATCTCTTTGCCATATCTTTTACGGCAGATAACATCCGACTGGCACCGAAGATCAAGTCTGCCCCGGATATGGCATCCACCGCCTCCAGAGTCATATTCTGTCTGGAACCTGTCCCGATGCCCACCAACTGCACAGAACGTCCCTCCTGTGATCCGCTGTCTTCTTTCCTTCCAGAAACCGCTTTTTTCTTCCAAACTTCTTCCGTCCCAGAAATAGAACTCTCTTTTTCCCTCTGAACTTCTTCCGTCCCAGAAATAGAACTCTCTTTTTCCCTCTGAACTTCTTCCGTCCCGGAAATGGAAATCGCTTCTTTCTCATGCGTTTCTGCCGTATCCGTACTTTCTACATAATGGTCTCGTAGATATGATAGCATCTCCTCCAGGGTATATCCTGTCTCTTCCACAGGTCTCCCTATGACCACCGTGGTTACCCCTGCACGCTTTGCACCATTGATCTTTTCTGCAAAGCCTCCTGCCTGTCCGGATTCCTTCGTCACCAGATAGGATGCACCGATCTCCTGCAGCATGGCATAATTCAGTTCTTCACTGAATGGTCCCTGCATGGCAAAGAGATGTCTGCCCTCGATTCCAAGATCCCTGCATCGCTCCAATACCGGCAAAGTGGACAGGACGCGGTGATAGACCCGCTCTTTCCCATTCGTTAGGGATAGATATGTCTCCATCTCCTTGCTCCCGGTGGTGGCAAGGATGGTGCCCTCCGTGTGTTCCAGGTACACCATCGCCTCCTCCATGGAGGATACAAATCGGATCTTTCCATCCCTTTCCTGGCATTGCAGGCTTTCCCGTACCACCCGCAGATAGGTAATCCCACAGGAATCACATGCCCTTCTGCAATTCTCTGTCACCAGCTTTGCATAGGGATGGGTGGCATCGATCACCAGTTCATACTGCTCTCCCTCCATCAATGCTTTCATCTGGGACTCATCATAGCGGTGAGCCGAAATATCCAGTGTTCCATCCTGTTCCGATACGTCTGCCCGCATCTCATGGTCGTGGTCGTCTTCCATGGATTCCTGCAATAGTTCCTTGCCATAATCCGTCGCCACACATACATGGACTGGTATCCTGTGCTTTTTCAGATATATGGCGATCTGTTTTCCCTCTTCTGTTCCTGCAAAAAGTAAGATCTTCCTCACTTTGTATGGTACCCCCTCGGCGTTACGATTCCTGTTTTTACATTTTTGGTGGTGGCATTTCCGATAAATACCGTGGCAAACATATCCACCTGTGTTCCTCGCAGTTCTCTCAGGGTCAATTGCTGAATCTTCTCCCCCTCCCTGCCAATGTGCCAGGCGATGCCGCATACTGTGTCTAAGCTTCGATATTGTCCTATGATATCACACGCCTTTTCCAGATAATCCGCCCTCTTTTTGCTGGAGGGATTATAGATACACATAGTAAAATCAGCTTTTGATGCCATCTCAATCCGCTTTACGATCACATCCCAGGGCGTCAGCAGATCGCTGAGACTGATCACAGCGAAATCGTGGGTCAGTGGTGCCCCCAGCAGTGCCGCACCACTTAATGCCGCCGTCACTCCCGGTATCACTTCCACTTCCACTTCCGGATACTGCTCTGACAGTTCCAGAATGGGGCCCGCCATCCCGTAAACGCCTGCATCGCCGCTGCAGATCATAGAGACTGTATTTCCCTTTTGCGCCTCTTGAAATGCCATATGACACCGTTCTATCTCCTGCTTCATAGGGGTGGTCAGATACCGTTTTTTCGGAAAGTATGCTTTGACCAGATCCACATACACCGTATATCCAATGATCACGTCACTGTTATCAAGGCAGCGGGATGCCCTTATGGTCATATCCTCATAAGCTCCCGGCCCTATGCCTACTACATATAATTTATACAAAGTCTACACTCCAGTCTGCCATTGCTATGGCTATGGTCACGCCGTCATATACTGTCTTTTTATGTATGAGTTTCCCCGTCCCGCAGGCTTTCATGGCGGCGCGCTCGCACACATTATCCACACCCGCCGTCTGATTTACGAAATCTGAATGAGAAAATTCACCCGGTGCCTGTTCCAGTTCCTCCGCGGAAAACGTGAGAAAGGGCAGTCGATATTTCTCTGCAAACTGTCTGATTCCGATTTCATCCTTTTTCAGATCAATGCTGGCGATCTGTAACGTACTCTGCAGCATATGTTTTACGCTGTGATGATTTTCCGATCCCAGCCGCATCATGCTCTGCACCACCGCATTTTCAATTTTTTCATAGGATGCCCCTCTTCTGCATCCGATTCCGATGGTCAGTATCCTTGGCAGGAGATACAGGGTATTCTTAGCCAGTTCCCCCTTGGAAAACAGGGAAAAATGGATGTGGTTGAGGTTCTCTTCCCCCTCTTCCACTGCCCCCTCCAATTCCATTCCATTAGGCAGTGAACTCAGTATGGGAAAATCACTTTTTAATAATACTTTTTCTCCATTCAATAGAGAAGCAGATATTTTTTTACACATTTTCACAGGGTCCATGTACAAATCCTTTTGTCTGGCATACAGATCAATGGCAAAGCAGTCGTTCACATCCGTGGCTGTGGTAATCACCGGACTGGCACCTGTCAGGGATGCCACCTGTCTGGCAAGGGCATTCGCGCCGCCTACATGCCCGGACAGCAGTGAAATGCAATACTGTGCCCGCTCATCCAATACCACCACCGCCGGGTCCGTATATTTGCTCTTTAGATACGGTGCGATGGTACGCACTGCAATTCCCGTCGCACCCACGAAAATAATACCGTCATCCCTGCGAAAGGACTCTCCGATCTGTTCTCCAAGCGTGGGTACGAACGGTCCTTTTATGATCCTTGACGGAATCTGTATTACATCAAATGCTATCTGAAGTTTGTCTGCCAGTTCTTCCCCTCGCTTCGTGAAACTAACAATTAAAAGTTTCATAAACACACCCTCTTTCTTTGATTTGATCTCTACTGTGTTTTTCCTCTATATTCTGTCTCAAAGGTAGGATTATAAAGATCTGAGCGTCTAAAACTGCTGTTTAGTATCTTCCCCACAATAATCAACGCTGTCTTTGTTATGCCGTTCTTTTTCGCCGTATCAGCCAGAGTCCCTATGGTACAGGAAAATGTCTTTTCCTCCGGCCAGGTCACTTTGTAACAGATCGCCGCCGGTGTATCTGCCGCATATCCACCCTGAATCAATCGATTGGCGAGTTCTTCCAGCATCCCCGTGCTCAAGAATATCACCATGGTGGATTGATGTGTCGCAAAACTTTCTATGCTTTCCCTGGAAGGCACCGAAGTCCTTCCCTCCATGCGGGTGATGATCAGCGACTGGGATACATCCGGCAATGTATATTCCACATTCATACTGGCTGCCGCCCCGCAAAAAGAGCTTACTCCCGGACACACCTCGTAGGGAATCTGCAACTGTTCCAACTGTTTCATCTGCTCCTTGATGGCTCCATAGATACTGGGATCACCCGTGTGCAGTCTGACGATCCTATTCTGTTTTTTCTCATGTTCTGTAATCACTTCTATGACTTCTTCCAGTGTCATATATGCACTGTTAAAAACTTCACAAGTTTCCTTTTTCTCATATAAGAGATCCGGATTTACCAGGGAACCTGCATATATGATCACGTCTGCCTCCCTCAGTAGTCTGGCGCCTCTCACCGTAATCAGATCCACAGCCCCCGGGCCTGCTCCCACAAAATGTACCATCTTAATTAAACTCCTCTCAATCTGTCCAGCATTTCCTTTGCATACTCTGTCATGCCCAGCAGTCCATACTGTCTGGAAAACGTAACAGCTCCGATGGTCATGCCTGTGTATGCCCGATTCTCTATATAATAATATATCTTTTTCATCAAAATATCCATGGCAGTTTCCAGCATCTGCTCCCGTATCAATATTGCAATTGCCTCATCTGTATTGAGACAGTTCAATATTTCTTTCACCGCCTCCGTCCTTACCCCTGCCAAAATGGCACAGCTTGCCAGCACTTCCATCCTGCCGTCTGCCACCCTGGAATGGGTGTTCATGATCCCCGCTCCCAGCTTTACGAACTTACCGATATGTCCTACCAGTAACATACTGTCTGCCTTATATTCGTATGCCATGTCGATGGTCTCACCCACAAAATTACTACACTTGATGGCTTTCTCCACATCGATCTGCAGCGTATCTCTCAAAAACTGCTCCCCGTAATTTCCCGGAACCACCAGCAGATGGGTCATGCCCTGTGATAGCTTCTGTCGCATTTCCACCCGGATCGTCTCCACCAAAGCCTGCTCACTCATAGGCTCCACAATGCCCGACGTTCCCAGAATGGAGATACCGCCCTCAATACCAAGCCGCGGATTGAAAGTCCGTTTCGCAATCTCTACCCCCTCCGGTGCTGAGATCAGGACATGTATCGATCCCTCATATCCATACTGCTCCAATATCGACAATGCCACTTTCGTGATCATCTCACGTGGCACCGAGTTAATAGCCGCATTCCCAATGGGTTGATTCAATCCGGGTTTGGTCACTCTTCCTATACCGACTCCGCCCTGTATCCATACCTGATTCTCCCATCTGTTTCTCCGCTCTCTCAGTCCACCGCTGCAATCTTGCTCTTCCCCATCGGCTTTCCACACAGTGGCATAGATCCGTATCCCATTGGTCACATCCGCATCATCACCACTGTCCTTCCGGATGGCACAGCTCACTTTCTCTCCAAGCTGCTGTTCCTGTACTTGCAATTCCAGCACTGTCCCCTTAGGTGCTGTCACAGAGACATGCTCCACAACTTTTCCTCCCAGCAGCATCTGCAACGCCGCCTTGACGGCTCCCGCCGCGCAGGTTCCCGTGGTGTACCCGCATCTTAATTTTTGTTGATTCTTGTATACATAGGTCTCTGTCATATTATATAGCCTTCCTAAAATACGATTCCGTTCCTCTGAGGATTAACTTTTCAATCTATTTATTTTGTTCCTTTATTCTCTGCCTCTACCCGATTGTACGATTCTATGATAAACTACATATTAAGTTGAGCGTATTCTTATTTTCAGAAAATCATATGGCAGATCATTGTATCATTAAATATATGGTTATATTTACTTGATTGGCGCATAGCTTGACAGCAGGTGTCAAGCTTGCGTGTGAACAGTAACAAATATA
>JAQVCT010000062.1 GCA_028689655.1 Lachnospiraceae bacterium | reverse complement strand
CTGCTCCATTACTTATAATAAGGAGGGACCCAGCTATGCTGGGAGGAACCTTGTTATCTACGCAGTGCCCATCCGAACGAAGAGAGGATTTGAACTGGCACTGCTCCATTACTTATAATAAGGAGGGACCCAGCTATGCTGGGAGGAACCTTGTTATCTACGCAGTGCCCATCCGAACGAAGAGAGGATTTGAACTGGCACTGCTCCATTACTTATAATAAGGAGGGGAGAAATCCATTATGGAAGACAGATTTCAGGTAGGTGTGATTACGTCCACCCATGGGTTAAAGGGGGAAGTCAAAGTATTTCCCACCACAGATGATCCAAATCGTTTTAAAGTATTAAAAGAAGTGATACTTGATACGGGAAAAGAACAGATGACCTTAAAGATAGAGAGCGTAAAGTTCTTCAAACAGTTCGTGATCTTAAAATTCAAAGGCATCGATGATATAAATGACTTGAATCATTATATAAAGAAAAGCCTGTATGTCATGCGGGAAAATGCAGTGAAGTTAGAGAAAAATGAGTATTTCATTGCGGATCTCATTGATATGAAGGTGATAGATGAGGATGACAGGGAATTTGGTGTCCTGAAAGATGTCATTCAGACAGGTGCCAACGATGTCTATGTCATCGAGATGACGGATGGGAGAGAAGTGCTGGTGCCAGCCATCAAAGAATGTATCCTGGATGTGAATATCGGGAAGCAGGCCATGAAAATCCATTTGCTGGAGGGTCTGCTGGATTAAGCAAAACAGCAGGAACAGATGAGGATAAGCAGCAACAGACAGGAGTAGACTGGAATAGATAGCAGAGGGCAGAAGTATGAATTTTCATATATTGACGTTGTTTCCGGAGATGGTAATGAATGGTCTGGATACCAGTATCATAGGACGAGCCATGGAAAAGGGCAGTATCCGGATAAATGCAGTGAATATCAGAGATTATACTGCGAATAAGCATAAGAAAGTGGATGATTACCCCTATGGCGGCGGTGCAGGCATGCTCATGCAGGCACAGCCGGTGTACGATGCGTATCTGCACGTAGTAGAGGGGATGGGCGCAATCCAGGAAAAACAGGCTGCATCCCGATTACAAGCCACCACAGGTACAGAAACGCACAGGGAGAAGAAGACATCCACAGATATGCTTTCTGATAAAATAGACAGTGTAGAAAATGGTAAGCCAAGAGTTATCTATGTGACCCCTCAGGGAACCACTTTTAACCAGAATATGGCAAAAGAGTTTGCAAAGGAGGAAGACCTGATATTTCTGTGTGGGCATTATGAGGGAATCGATGAGCGTGTGCTGGAAGAAATCGTGACGGACTATGTGTCCATCGGTGATTATGTCCTGACGGGCGGGGAACTTCCGGCGATGGTCATGATCGACACCATATCCAGATTGGTGCCGGGGGTATTGAATAATGAAGAATCTGCCGAGACGGAATCTTTCTCCGGGGATCTGCTGGAGTATCCACAATATTCCAGACCAGAGGAATGGAACGGCAAAAAAGTGCCTGAGGTGGTATTGTCCGGACATCATGCCAATATTGAGAAGTGGAGACTGGAACAATCTATCCTGCGCACCAGGGAACGCAGACCAGACCTCTACCACAAATATATGGAGAAACAGAAAGCAATGGAAGCAGAAAAAAAATTACAGAAGCAGAAAAAAAGACTGGAAAGATTACAAAAGGATTGCGACTGTGATACGATGCTGCTGTAAATTAGCCGCAAGCAAGAGGGAAAATTTTCTAACAGGAGGAAAATAATTCTTGCAATTAGTGGGCGTTTGTGGTATCATTTTAACGTTGCGAGAAAAGAGACGGTCCTCTGTTACCATTGTATTAAGAACGTCCAGGAGAATAAGGAGAAAACAATGAGCGAAATTATTAAAGAAATCGAAGCAGAACAGTTAAAAGAATCCGTATCAGAATTCAATGTAGGTGATACAGTTAAAGTTTACGGTAAGATCAAAGAAGGTAACCGCGAAAGAGTTCAGATTTTCGAAGGTACTGTATTAAAGAAACAGGGTGGAAGCAACAGAGCTACTTTCACAGTTAGAAAATTCTCTAACGGTATCGGCGTAGAGAAAACATGGCCATTACACTCACCAAATGTTGAAAAAGTAGAAGTAGTGAGACATGGTAAAGTAAGAAGAGCTAAATTGAATTACTTGAGAGACAGAATCGGTAAGAAAGCAAAAGTAAAAGAATTAGTGAAATAATTCGCAAAAATATCTTAATAAGGTATATAATTAGGGGCAAGTACTTTACAGTACCTGTCCTTTTTTGTAAAATACGTATAGGGCAGAGCCGGGTAACAGAAAACGCCATATGGGTGCATGCATACAATATGCCGTTTTCTGTTATCTGGCGAGCGAAGCGGACGAGAGAACAAAGTTCTCGAGTCTCTGTCCGTGAGTCGTATATAGGATAAATGTAGCGATTCAGAACCCCATGCGCAAAATCGCTTCTTCGAAGCTTTCCTTTTGCTTATGTGGTTACTTCGCCAAATAAATTCACAAAAATCAGCTCACTCATGTAAGCATGATTCGCATATTTTTATGAATTTGCCTGGCTCTGAATAGTTACAGATAAATAATTTCACCAAAGTAATCGAGAGAAAAAATGCCAAGAAGACAAAAAGGTTTAAATTTTTATAAGAAGAGAAAAAAAATAGATACGAACATTTTGAAGGAAATTCTAAGCTGGGTTTTCTGCATTGTTGTGTCCATATTTCTGGCTTTTGTATGTGTATATGCCTTTGGCTTGCGGACAAGTGTTATCGGAGCCTCCATGGAGACCAGTCTCTACAATGGACAGGAAATACTGGTAAATCGTCTGATCTATCAGGTATCCTCCCCTAAAAGGGATGATATCGTGGTCTTTCTGCCAAATGGCAATCATAATACCCACTATTATGTAAAAAGAGTGGTGGCTGTACCGGGAGAACTGGTGCAGATCAAGGAAGGAAAACTGTATGTGAATGGAGTACTACAGGACTCAATTGCATATGATAAGATAGCAGATCCAGGCATCGCGGAGAATGAGTTAAAGCTGGGAAATGATGAATATTTTGTGCTGGGTGACAATGTGAACAGCAGTGAGGATAGCAGATCCGGCAATATCGCTGCTATTAAAAAAGATACGATCTATGGAAAGGTCTGGTTTAAGATGGCATCCAAGGACAGCGGTCTGGGACTTGTAAGATAGGAATATACGACATAATAACAAAGCGCAGCGGGAAGGGCACGGTAGAACATGAATTATCAATGGTATCCTGGGCATATGACAAAAGCCAAGAGGATGATGGAAGAAAATATAAAACTGATCGATCTGATCATAGAGCTGGTGGATGCGAGAATACCACTGAGCAGCCGTAATCCGGATATCGATCAACTGGGAAAGAATAAATCACGTCTGATCCTGTTAAATAAATCAGATCTGGCAGATCAAAGATATAACAAACAATGGATGGAATATTTTAAGGAAAAGGGCTTCTATGTAGTGGAAGTAAATGCAAAATCCGGAAGCGGGATCAAATCCATTCAGGGGGTGGTGCAGGAGGCATGTAAAGAAAAGATAGAGAGAGACCGTAAGAGAGGAATCCTGAATCGCCCGATAAGAGCTATGGTGGTGGGAATCCCCAATGTAGGAAAGTCCACCTTTATTAATTCTTTTGCGGGAAAAGCATGTACAAAGACTGGAAATAAGCCGGGTGTCACCAAGGGCAAACAATGGATCCGCTTGAACAAAGGACTGGAACTTCTGGATACGCCGGGTATTCTGTGGCCCAAATTTGAAGACCAGGCAGTGGGCATGAAGCTGGCATTCATTGGTTCTATGAACGATGAAATCCTGCATGTGGATGAGCTTGCATTGGATCTCATCAAATTTTTGGTAGAAAATTATGTCAGTGTCCTAAAGGAACGATTTGAAATAGAGGACACAAGAGATGCGCTAAAAATATTGGAAAAGATAGCAGAAAAGCGAAATTGCTATAAGAAGGGACAAGAACTCGATTTGATGAAAGCGTCTTCTATCCTGATAGATGAGTTCAGATGTGGAAAAGTAGGCAGGATCACCCTGGAATTTCCACAGGTGAATGAATAAAGAAATCATAGAACGGAGAAGAGGACAATGAAATCTTTTTTTAAAGAGGTTTTGAGTACAAGTATTTATCTGCTGGTGGTGTTATGTCTGACCTATCTGGTCATTACATTTGTAGGACAGCGCACCCAGGTAATAGGGAGCAGTATGGAGCCCACACTGAGCAACAGTGATAATCTTATCGTGGATAAGATTTCTTACCGTTTCAGAGAGCCCAAGAGATTTGATATTATCGTATTTCCATTTGAGTATGCAGATAAGACCTACTACATCAAACGTATCATAGGGATGCCTGGTGAGACCGTACAGATAGAGGGGGATGGCAGTATTTATATTGACGGTGAAGTATTGCAGGAGTCTTATGGCAAGGAGGTCATTCAGAATCCAGGCAGGGCGGCGGAACCCATCACTCTGGCGGATGATGAATACTTTGTCATGGGAGATAATCGCAACAACAGTTCCGACAGCCGAGATCCCAGCGTGGCGAATATCAAAAAAGAGAATATCATCGGAAGAGCATTTATTAGAATCTGGCCCTTCGACAAATTCGGAATATTGAGGCATCAATAATTGCTTAGGTATCGCAGGTAAAATTGCCTGGGCTGCGTAGCAGGCGTATGGCACGGAGAAAAAGTGTGAATCAATAACCTGAATTTTGACCGTAAAAATCCCTTGTTTGGAAAATCTGTAAAAAAGATTTATCCGATACCAACAGTACATTGCTGTTGTATAAGTTTTAGGGTTTCTGGATCAGCTC
>JAQVCT010000034.1 GCA_028689655.1 Lachnospiraceae bacterium | reverse complement strand
TCGACAATGACCTTACCATCACAGACTGGCTGACCGGCTACTCTCCTGTAAAAGATGTCACCTATGTACGTGGTTTCCTGGGCAGAATGCTCTTCCCCGGTGAAGATGGTATCAAGAAAGTGAAGATCCTCTCCGGTGGTGAGAAAGTTCGTTGTCTCCTCTCCAAGATGATGATCTCCGCCGCAAATGTACTGATCCTGGATGAGCCTACCAACCATCTGGACATGGAGTCCATCACCGCATTAAATAACGGTCTCATCAAATTCTCCGGGGTACTTCTCTTCGCATCACACGATCACCAGATCGTACAGACCACCGCGAACCGTATCATGGAATTCCTGCCGGATGGAACTGTCATCGATAAGATCTCTACTTACGATGAATATCTGGAAAATGATGAATTTGCCAGAAAACGTACTGTATACAATGCAGATATGGAAAAAGAGGATGACGACAACTAATTGAATTTTTATACTTGAAAGCGGCTAACATTATGAATATCGTAGATTTACATGTACACTCCATCAAATCAGACGGGTCTTTTACCCCCACTGAATTGGTGCAATATGCCATAGAAAAAGGCTTGTCAGCCTTTGCGCTCACTGACCACGATACCACGGCGGGACTTGCAGAAGCCATGTCCGCCGCAGAGGGAAAACCAATTGAAGTGATTCCCGGCATTGAATTTTCCACAGAATATGAGGGACGGGATATCCATATCTTAGGTCTTTACGTGGATTACGAAGAACCACATTTCAAAGAACATCTGGTGACTTTTCAGGAATCCCGCGTCATCCGTAACGAAAAAATGTGTAAACTTCTATCAGACGCGGGCATGGACATCACTTATGATGCTCTGCTTGCCGCGTATCCCGGTTCTGTCATCACACGGGCTCATTATGCAAAATATCTCCTGGCACATGGCTATATCAAAAGTATGAAGGAGGCTTTTGACCGTTATATTGGTGACAACTGCCCTTACTTCGTACCTCGTGAAAAAGTTACCCCGTCACAGGCGGTAGAATTAATTCTCCAGGCTCACGGTATTCCCATTCTGGCACATCCCACCTTGTATCACATGGGCAAAGACAGATTGGATAAACTGGTGGATACACTTACAGAATCCGGTCTCATGGGCATCGAGGCAGTCTATAGCACATACTGTCTCAGCGAAGAGTGTGAAATGAAAGCCCTTGCAAAGAAATATAGTCTTTGTATCAGCGGTGGTTCCGATTTTCACGGAAATACCAAGCCTGGTCTGGATCTGGCTGTGGGATATGGAAAGCTGTTTATCCCGGAAGAGATCCTTACGAATCTAAAACAGGCACGCCGCCTTAAATATCCTGATATTTTTACAGATATGGATTTATCAGGTAAGTAATCACAATCATAATCGTAACCCCAATCAAATATATCCACACAAACCATACGGATGATAGAACAAAGTGTCTTCGACATTCTTATGTTACCACTACTTTAATGACACTTTGGGCGGATCTTAGCAGTATCATTATATGATGCTGCCAATAGGAAATTTCGAAGGAATTTCCTATTAAAGAACAAAGTGTCTTCGGTACTCTTATGTTACCACTACTTTAATGACACTTTGGGCGGATCTTAGCAGTATCATTATATGATGCTGCCAATAGGAAATTTCGAAGGAATTTCCTATTAAAGAACAAAGTGTCTTCGGCACTCTTATGTTACCACTACTTTATAGATACTTTGGACGGATCCCAGCAGTATCGAAGAATAAAATCACGGAGAATTACCATGAATCAGAAAATACTTTTTACCGATCTGGATGGCACATTACTGAATGATGAGAAGAAAATATCACCAGTACTCCATGCCACACTACAAAAAATACAGAAAAATGGACACGTTATCGTCCTCTCTTCCGGACGTCCACTGGGTGGTATACTCCCGGTAAAGAAAATGCTCCAACTGGACGACCACAATCTATATATCAGTTCCAACAATGGCAGTCAGGTCCTGGATTGCAGCAGGAATCAATGTATCATGGAAAAGAGAGTTCCACTGGAGGATATCAGACATATCTTACAAATCGCAGAAGAGACTGATACCTACTGCCAGACTTATACCGATACACAGATTGTTTCCCCCAAAGAGGGTGCGGAATTATCCCTTTATACCAGACATATCCATATGCCCTATCTCTGCACAGACGACATCATGGGTGCCCTCACGAAGGAACCTTTCAAGCTGCTCGCCATTGACGTTACAAGTCATGCGCATCTGGAAGCCTTTCAAAAAGCTCTTTATCCCTGGGCCGAGGGTCGTATCTCTACCCTCTTCTCCGCTCCCCAGTACCTGGAGCTCTTCTCCAGCCGTTCTGGAAAAGGAAACGCATTGCGGGAACTGTGCCAGCATCTGGATATTCCTATTGAAAATGCAATGGCTGCCGGAGATATGGATAATGATATCACCATGCTGGAAGCCGCAGGAACGGGAGTGGCTATGGCAAATGCCACAGAAGGTGTAAAAGCCATCGCCGACATCATTACCGAAGCCGACAATAATCACGACGGGTTGGTACCTGTACTTTTGAACTTCTTTGAGATAGAACAAAGTGTCTTCGACACTCTCATGTTGCCACTACTTTAATGACACTTTGGGCGGATCTTAGCAGTATCATTTATGATGCTGCCGATAGGAAATTTCGAAGGAATTTCCTATTAAATAACGAAAAGACTTCACATATAAATAATCTCCAGACCAGGTAGGAGCATTTATATGTGAAGTCTTTTGTTTTTTCTTATTACTATTTTTACTATTTTTTACTCTGATATTACTGTTTTTATTTATGATTCTATTTATTTACGATTCTATTCCCTGCAATCATTCACCAGATTTCATTAACCTTCAACGATGAGATATCTGCCATCGCCAATGTCAAATACTTCTGAGGCTTCCAACAACTCATCGATATCCTGATCCTCAATATCAATTCCTGTCTCTTCAAAGTAGTCCATAACACTCTGGGCAGAATCCACAACAACAGCCATACACTCTTCCAGATATGCTTCTGCTGTCTCTATATTCTCAGCCACCTTATCTGGAAATAACTGTAACTGATTTTCTAAAAAACATTCAAGAACTGCATCATCAAACTCGTGCATTTATTATTCAACTCCATTCTTTTCAATATTAGTATTCATTATTTTGCTCGTTGTTATTGTTCTTATAATTTATTTATAATATGGGATATTCTATTTGTCAATATAATCTATACAAAGTTTCAAAGAAGTATTGACTTCACATTCATTCCCCTTCTATATGTGTCTCTGGAATAAATACCCGTTCATCCACGATATTTTCCTGCACTTTCATGTTCTCTGCCACCGCTTCCCCACAAAAGAGCTCCTGTGAATTGAACAGTTCTTTCCCTCGCTTGTCAATCTTCTCATAGGTTCCATCCGGCATGAGAATATGCGCTTTCACGTTATCTTTTAACTGCAATTCCAGAATATGCTGCACTTTCTCTTTCAATTCCGGTCTCTCCACGGGGAACATGATCTCCACACGCCGCTCCAGGTTACGAGGCATCCAGTCTGCACTTCCCATATAGATCTCCGGCACGCCGCCATTCTCAAAATAGAAAATACGGGAGTGTTCCAGAAAATTACCCACGATGGAACGCACGTGAATATTCTCACTGACTCCCGGGATTCCCACCTTCATACAGCAGATTCCTCTCACGATCAATTCGATCTTAACTCCTGCAGCACTGGCTTCATAGAGTGCCTCCATAATATCCCTGTCACATAGGGAATTCATCTTTGCAATGATATGTGTCGGTATATTTTTCTCTGCATTTCTGCGTTCTCTCCTGATAAGGTACAGGAATCTCTTTTTCAGCCACAGGGGTGCCAGGGACAATTTATTCCAGCTCAAAGGCTCCGAATATCCAGACAGCATATTGAAGACCGCCGTGGCATCCTCACCAATGGCCTCGTTGCAAGTAAGCAGTCCCATATCTGTGTACAGTTTCGCCGTGGCATCATTGTAGTTACCGGTTCCCAGATGGACATATCTTCTGATGCCATCCTCTTCCTTTCGAACCACCAGGGTAATCTTACTGTGTGTCTTCAGACCTACCAGTCCGTAGATTACATGGCAGCCTGCCTTTTCCAGCATCTTCGCCCACACAATATTATTTTCCTCATCAAACCGCGCTTTCAATTCCACCAGCACGGATACCTGTTTTCCATTTTCTGCCGCCTGGGCAAGGGCTGCAATGATGGGGGAATTGCCACTGACACGGTAAAGGGTCTGCTTAATGGCGAGAACCTCGGGATCCTTCGCCGACTGCCTGATAAAATCCACCACCGGCTGGAACGTCTGATAAGGGTGGTGCAGCAGAATATCTCCTCTGCGGATCTGATCAAAGATCAGTTCCTCCCCGTTCAGTTCCGGCACTGGCTGTGGTACATATTTTTTATATTTCAGATGTGCAAATCCGTCCATTCCGTTCATCTTCATCAGAAACGTGAGGTCCAATGGGCCATTGATAAAATAGATATCCTCATCGGGAATGCCAAGTTCCTTGCGAATCAGTTTCAGCAGGCGTTTATCCATGCCATCCTCCACTTCCAGACGGATTGCCTGACCCCACTGCCGTTTTTTTAACTGCTTTTCAATCTCTTTTAACAGATCTGCTGCCTCATCCTCATCGATGGTGAGATCTGCATTTCTCATGATACGAAAAGGATGCACACAGACGATATCATAATTCAGAAAAAGCTTCTCGATATTTCTCTCGATCACTTCCTCCAGGAGGATGACTCTCTTTACCTGATCCTCCGTGTCTGGCAGTACTACGATTCTGGACAGCACACTTGGAACCTGTACTGTGGCGAATTCCAATTCTCCGCCCTCCTCCTTTTTCCTTACCAGTGCACCCAGGTTCAGGGATTTATTGCGAATCAGTGGAAATGGACGGGAGGAATCCACCGCCATGGGCGTCAGGACAGGATACACATTATCCATAAAAAATTTATCTACAAACGCTCCATCCCGTTCTGACAGTTCCTCATGGGACTCTACCACCTGCAAGCCGTTCTGCAGCAGGGCAGGTATCAGAGAACGATTGTAGGTAGAATACTGTAAATTCACCAGCTCATGGGTCTTTCTATTTAATTCATTCAGTTGCTCCACCGGAGTCATCCCCGAAATATCCGGTTTATTATACTTGGCATTTACCATATCCTTCAGGGATGCCACGCGAATCATAAAAAATTCATCCAGATTGGATGCTGTGATACTCAAAAATTTGATGCGCTCGAAAAGAGGAATCTGCTTATCCCTGGCCTCGCTCAGCACCCGTTTATTAAATAATATCCAACTCAATTCACGATTTGTGTAATAAGATGGTTTTATGAACTGCTCCACTGCTTATCTCTCCTTCCGCTCTCTCTGCCTGATCACTGGTCTGACACTATATACTTCTTCAAAGAAATCTGCTTTCTCCTGGAAAAGTCCTTTTTCCAATGTAATATCAACCTGATTATCCACTGAAATAAACAGTGTATTGTCACGCAGCCTGGCTGTGATATCCTTGAACTTCTGCTTGTGGCTCTTATCCAATGCATTGGCAATTCGAAGAATTGCCGTTAATTTTGCAATGATCAGATAGGACTTTCGATCCAATATGGTGGATTTACTCAATTCTCCGTAGTAATCAAAATCCAGGTGATTATATTTTACGATGTTTGCCACGATCTCCCGCTCCGTATGGGACAGACCGATGATCTCTGTTGCCATAACGATATTATAGGAGGATACCGCCACCGCTGACAGACTGATATATTTTCCGCAATCATGCAGCAGTGCCGCGATCTGTAACAATAATCGCTCTCTGCTCCCCAGTCCATGGAACTTTTTCATACTGTCAAAAATGGCAAGGGTGATCTTTTCCAATGTCTCACCACGCTTTTTACTGCCCATATATCGCTTGCTGATATTCTGTGCGCAGGCAATGATATCCTGCTCAAAATTATGCTTTGATGCAAAAATACGATTCTGCTCAGCATATTCATATGCCATCCCATCGCATAAGGTTCCACCCGGCGTCCAGATATATTCCGCTTCAAATATATTGGCAAGCTTTCTGATGAGAATCGCCGACAGATAAAATAAAAATGCATTCTCTTCTGTGGTCTCCAGATACTCTGTCATCTCCTCCGCGTTATGAGACAGCAGTTCGTCCACCAGACCATAATAGGAAGCCACATCAATATAACCTTCCTTTCCGGTGGAACCAATCTTATTTTTCAGCTTCGGTGCAATATAATCATCCACAATAATGATATTTTTAATATTATTATCCTTCAGGTACATCTTCTTAAAATTATAGATCTGATTGCTGATCATTTCCTCCACCAGATCTTCTATCTGATCGCTCTTGGGATTCAGCTTGCTGAGCCGTTCCCGCATACGCAGGATGCCCAGGCGAAGATTCTGCGTGGACACCAGACTGTCTTTGTCGAACAGGGAAATCTGAATACTTCCCCCTCCGATATCCAGGATCGCTGTTCCTTTTTCTATGATTGAAGTAAAGTCTTCCCCCTTGGATGCCACGGACTTGTAATCCAGAAAGCGCTGTTCCGAATTACTAATCACTTCTATCCCAATACCTGTTCTGATCCGTATCTGATCCAGCACGATGGTGGTATTCTCCGTCTCCCGAATGGCACTTGTACCATATGCCTTATAGGCATCCACTCCGTAGGTCTGCATGATATCCTTGAATTCCCGCAGAATCTTGCACAGTTCATCCACACGCTCATAACTGATTTTCCCATTGGCATAGGTATCCGTACCCAGCTCAATCCGATGCCTGATATGATCGATCTCACGGATTCCTTTTTTCTCGGATAATTCATATATTTTCATGGCAAGTTCATAGGACCCCACATCAATGGCCGCAAACATTTTCATGTGCATCACACCTCTCTGTTATTCGTAACTCCCAGAAACATTTTAAAGGGTTGTTCCGGTCTTCATACACCTGGTTATGATATTTCACGGGTACCCAGCAGATAATCGATAAACTGCTGTGCCGTTCTGCCTGATAATCCCCCGTGGGAAAGTTCCCATTTATTGGCTTCCAGCAATAATTCTTCCTCCGGCATGGAGATGTTACTTTTCTCTGCCAGTGCCTTCACGATTCCCTGGAACTCTTTCTTACTTGGGGAGCCAAAATAAATCGTCACGCCGAATCGTGCCACCAGGGAAAGTTTTTCCTGAACGGTATCTCCGGAGTGCATATCTTCCGCTCTTCTGTCGTCCTTATCACTGGTACTTTCCTTGATGAGATGACGTCTGTTGGATGTGGCATAGATCAGTACATTTTCCGGTTTTTTCTCCATTCCGCCTTCAATCACAGCTTTCAGATATTTATACTCGATTTCAAATTCTTCAAAGCTCAGATCATCCATATAGATAATAAATTTGTAATGCCTGTTCTTGATCTGCGCGATGATATCATTCAGATCCTGGAACTGATGCTTATACACCTCTATGATACGAAGTCCCTCATCGTAATAGTCATTTACGATCGCCTTGATGCTGGAGGATTTTCCGGTTCCCGCATCTCCGAACAGCAGACAGTTGTTGGCTTTTCTGTTATGTACGAAAGCTTCCGTATTATCTATCAGCTTTTTCTTGGCAATCTCATATCCGATGAGATCATCCAGATGTACGTGGGCGATTCTGCTGATGGGTACGATCTCCGCCCCATCCTCATGATGAACGATGCGAAATGCCTTGTGCAGTCCAAACTTGCCCACCCCGAAATTTTTATAGAACTGAGTCATGATATCCTTCATCTCAGCGGCATCCGACGCCTTGCCAAGCTTTTCGGCGGTTTCACAGATGGTCTTACGGATACGGTCATTGTAGATCTTGCTGGTGCTGCTGGCCCCCTCATAGTCCAGGATGACCTTTAACTCCGACGCCCCCAGCATATCGAACATCTCTGTAAAATCATAGTCAAAAAAATCTTTGAAAATAATGAAATCATGGAGTGCAAGTTCATTGATGCTTCCCTGGATTGCCCCTGTGATCTCACATGCCGTGGTGTAGGCATTCTCATTATTCACGAACAGATTCGTGAGGTAGCAGTGCCACAGATTGCCATAGAAACCATAGGTGGCTGTGATCTTCATAAGATCATGAAAACAGTCGTAGAGCAGTGACACTTTATCTTCCAGATTATAATATTCGTTGTTATAATTTTCCATGAGCCAGGACATATCCTGCAATAATTCTCCGTCATGAAATTCTTTGTAAATGATCAGTTCTTTTTCCCTCATTTTCTTTTGCCTCTTCTTGTTGTATCTTTCTTTTTTCACATATTCTGGTTTCCTATTTTGTATCTGACAGTTCCATGGTCTAATGATGCCAAAGGTTTAATAATTTCCCAGGATTCTCATATTCGCTGTCTCTTCCCGTAGTCCCCGCAATGCATTTTTCACGGCACTGTCAGCGAGATTTCCATCGAAATCAATGAAGAAACGATATTCCCAGTTCCGACCTTCCATTGGCCTGCTCTCTATCTTTGTCATATTCAGATTATTGTATATAAAATGAGAAAGAATATGATACAGTGAGCCGCTTTCGTGGGGAATCTCAAAACAGATGCTCACCTTTTTGGCATCCTTTAAAAAGATCTTCTGATTGCTCACTATGATAAATCTGGTGGAGTTGGTACTGCAGTCGTTCACTCCCCGTTCCAACACGTCCAGCCCATAAATCTCTCCCGCGTATGCGCTTGCGATGGCCGCCTGAGTCTTATTCTTTTCCTCAGCTACTTTTCTGGCTGCAAATGCATTGTTCTGCATACTTATCTGTTTCCATCCAGACTGTCCATTGAGATATCTGGCACACTGCATCAATGACTGGGGATGGGAATACACGGTTCTTATATCCTGAATCGTCGTCCCCGATGTTCCCAGGAGACAATGCTCTATCTTGATGATCTGTTCTCCCACAATATAATTTTCAAATTCCACCAGCAGATCATAATTTTCACTGACGATCCCGGCGGAGGAATTTTCAATAGGGAGGACTGCGAAGTCTGCGCTCCCCTCCTCGATGGCGCTCATGGCATCCCGAAAAGTATCCACATGAAAACTGTGCACCTGATCTCCGAAATATTTTGCCATAGCCGCCTGAGAATACGCGCCTTCCGCTCCCTGGAACACCACTCTTGCCTTTTTCACATCCAAATCGTTCACCTGAATAAAGGGTAGTTTCCCCTGACTTCCGTTCTCTGCCAGTAACTGATATTGCAGTTTTCTGCTCATGGACATGATCTGTTCGAACAGTTCCCCGATACCATGATTATTGAATTCATTATGGGTCAATGCTTTCACCGACTGCAATTTTGCCAGTTCCCTGTCCTTATCCAGCACTTTTTTGCCTGTCTGGATCTTGTATTCAGCCACCTCACGGGAAATTCCCATACGTTCTTCATACAATTCCACGATTCTCGAATCTATCTCGTCCAGTTTGCCTCGCAGCTCCTGTAAATCTCTCATCTTTGGCATTCTCCTTTATCCCTCCGGTAACTCTTATTTCCTCATAACATTGATACTAGGGTCAAAAGGTCTTTTGACTCTTACATCATATCATATAACACTTTTATGGTTCTATCAAGAATATGACCATGATTTTAATGGGAACTTTTCACACTTTTCCTTCTTTTTATTTCAGGTCTTTATTTTGTTATTTTTATTATTTTAAATTTCCATTATTTATTATATACTGATAGTAATCTTACGGGTAATACAGTCTTCTATTCCTTTATTCATTCTGTATGCCTATGGGATAATTGAAAATCGATATGTAAAAGAGAGGATTTTTTATGAATAAACCGAACAAACGAATCACAAATATCATCATTGCAGCAGTTGCTGTCATTGTCCTGCTCGCCGTCTGTGTGATTTCTTTTCTTCCGAACCGGATCGCCACAAATTCTGAAGACACTGTGGGAAATACCGCCGGAAATCTGAATAACAATGGACTATTCTGTGAAAATGACGGCATGATCTATTTTGCCAATGCTTATGCCGACGGTGCACTTTATCGCATGGATGCCAATGCACAGAATGTCACTCGCATCTCCGATGCAAAGGTACAGTTTCTCTGTGCCGGTGGCAAATATCTCTACTATTATCAAACAGGCTCTGCCGGTTCCTCAGGTCTGGGGTCCGTGCGCAGTATGTCCGGTCTGTATCGTGCACCCAAAAAGGGGGGCACTGCCACCTGTCTTGACAATGCCCCCCTGGCTGCGATGAATCTGGTGGGAAATTATATCTACTATCAGCACTATGATGTAAAGACAAATACCACTTCCTATCGCATTAAAATAGATAAAACAGAAAAAGGGAAATTTGCGGACAATCTCATCAATCCCGCCTGCGCTGATAATGGAACCATCTACTACAATGGAATCGAGAAGGATCACTACTTATATGCCTACAATACGGTAAGCAATACCACGGATCTTCTGTGGGATTACGATATCTGGAATCCCATCTATCAGAACGGTTACATCTTCTACATGGATGTCCACAATAATTATGCCCTCTGCCGCTATGATATGAATACCCAGGAAACGGTTACGCTGTCCCAGGATCGTATCGATTATTTCAACGTGCTGGATGGCGTTATCTTCTATCAGGTAAGTTCCGAGACGGCACCTGCCCTCATGCGTATGAATGCTGATGGCAGCAATGTGGAGCTGATCGCAGAGGGTATCTATGAAAATATCAATCTCACCTCGCAATACGCATTCTTTAGTGAATACGGCAGCCCAGTTCCCGTCTATATGACAAGCACCACCGGACCTGCCCAGGTCACCACCTTCGACGCCGCCAGGGATGCCGCCATGAAAGATACCAACTGATCCTGATTTTATGTGGGACGGCTGCAATTGTAAGTAAGTCTCGATAGAAACAGCCTGCAAAGGGTACATGAACCTGTGCTTTACTCCACGTTGCGGGTTTCGTCTGCGATGTATTCGAAGAAGTCGAAGTCTGCGCTGTGGCTGTGTTTTACCCGGTCTGCACAGGTGATTCCCACATGGGTTCCGGTGAATTCACCGTATTTGCAATACTCGTCTGAGAATCTGGTGGTGTCGAAGGGATTTCCTATTCTGGTGTACTGTTCTCCATCATAGCTCCACTGGAACCAGGACTGTCTTCCCTGCACCTGCAGCCGCAGATATATGGGAACATCTTCCACAGGGATTCTGGTATTCAGAAGTTCTGTTTTCTCGCCGTTCTCCAGATGAATGATGGATAGTGCACTTTGTCCCAGTGTCTCACTGTAATACTTGCGCAGATTGATATAATTCATATTATCATAGTACATGATAAGCCCTGCGCTGTGCTGATGGATCTCCGGTTTGAACTCCATCTTCGTGGTGACTGTGGCATAGACCGAGGTGAGTTTTCTGGCTAAGATGCTGACCTTATGCAGGGAGGTACGGGATTCCTGTCCACGCATCCGCAGGTACCCCGGGCGTGTTTTCAGATCCACGAAAGTCTCCGGCAGGATTCTGGGCGCATAGTATTGTAATCCCAGTACTTCACTGTCAAAATCATCAAAGTCCGGAATCTGTGGCATTTCACATTTTGGTAATTGACTCTCCTCCACGTATTCTTTGGCAAGGTTGCTACCGTCCGCCATGCGGAGCCATCCATCCTTCGTCCACTCCATCTTCTGGATGGCAGTCTCCCTTCCCAAGGTACAGCGCAGCTCCGGCACAAAGGGTCTGGCACAGAGATGTACCAGATAGACCTCTCCCAGAGGGGTCTCCACATAGCTTCCGTGACCGGATTTCTGTAATATAGAATCAGGATTATAGTATTTGGGTTTCAGATGATCCGGGTCATTGCGTTCATAAAATGCACCCGGAATGGAGGTACAGATTGGATTCTTCGGGTCTTTTTCATAAGGTCCCCAGATATTCCTGCTGCGTCCCATGGTCACGCTGTGATTGTAACCGGTTCCCCCTTCCGCACACATGATGTAATAATATTCTCCCCGCCTGGTAAGGTGAGGGGCTTCGATGCATCCTCTGTCCGTTCCACCTGCCCAGATTCGTTTGGGGTATCCCAGGATTGCTTTTTTCTCCGGTGAATATTCCACCATGCAGATAGCACCCGGCTTTTCATACCCTTCTCTGGTCTCCCATTCCAGGGATACCACCCACTTGCGTCCATTATCGTCATGGAACATGGAGGCATCAAATCCAGAGGAATGAAGATACACCGGTTCACTCCAGGGACCTTTCATATCCTTTGCCGTGATTACATAGTTATCCACATCAAAATAGCGGGCATTCATGGAATTCATGATTCCATACACCATATAGAAAAGATCCTCTTCCTCACAGTAGGTGAGACAGGGTGCCCAGATACCCTTCGCGGAAGGTAATCCAGTGAGATCCACTGCGGAATCCCCTGACAATACGTTGGTGTACAATTCCCAATTTGTGAGATCTTTGGAATGATACACAGGAAGCCCTGGCAGCCATTCAAAGGAAGATACCACCAGATAAAAATCTTCTCCCTTTCTGCAAATACATGGATCCGGGTTGAACCCCGGAAATATAGGATTTCTTATCATACATTTTTCCTCTTTCTCGGAACACAGTCCATTCTGAATTTTCACTGAAAATTTAACACAGGCTTTGAAACATCAGTTCATTTCCTTTAATATTTTCACATCCCAGTCCGTAAGATGGATACTATCACCTTTTTTATAGATTTTATCAGAAAGTATGTCACAGACTTTCTCATAGGGACACTTGATGGCTTTATCCTCTTCACTGTAATGGAATACATAATGCAGTCTGCTGCCCTGTCCATTCACACCGCTTCGGATGATAACAGGTGCTTCAAGCTCCGGGATGGAAAGGGTGGCGGTGTCGCTGATTGCCTTGCGGTATACTTCTTTCAGCAGCTCCTTACCTGTATAGCAGCCCACATAGTAAGCACTTCCTTTTCCATAATGGTTCCTGGTGATTGCGGCATATTGCCCCCAATATTTGTGGGTATAACCCGCGATCATTTCTGCGCCATCCAGCTTCAAAAGTTCCATCCAACAGGTGACTAAATGGCCATCCACGGTCGTCTTTCCCGGCTCTGAGAACTGATTGTAGCTCATGCCAAAGCATTCATGAAGGATATGTGGCTGTGTTTCATGATATACCTGTAGATTATCATTTGCCACAAAAGATTTAAAGGTGCTGAGAAGTACGCCACCCTCTCTTACAAATTCCTGCAGCAGTCTGCACTTTTCCTCCGTGATCACATAGAGTGCCGGAGTGATGAGCATCTCATATTTTCCCGATTGGAGCGTGCGGGCATCCAGTGCATGGATATCCACCACATCACATTCCACGTTCATCTCATATAGGGCATCGTAAGTCCATCTCACCACATCATTGTAGCTGAGATCCTTATCTATGGGAAACCACTGGAAGGCGGTGAGGGACAAGTTGTCCGTCACAATGGCCACTTTATTATTTTTCTGTAAATGTACCAACTGCTTGCCGATCTTCTGCCACTCCCCACCGATTTGACACGCTTCCTCATAGGCAGGATTCCTGTCCAGATCATGACTCAGCAAGCCTTTCCAATAGGTCTCATATCCCGAATGGATGGAATGCCAGTTCCAATACATCACCGACTCCGCACCGCTTGCCAGATGGCTGTATGCCTGCTGGCGTAACTGCCCCGGATAGGGCGTCCAGTATTTGAAAGCCTGTGCCTGGCATTCCAGTACCAGGTAATTATCATTTTTCAGGGAACGAATGGAATCCCCGCCGAAAGCAATCTCTGCCCCTGTGAGGTCATCCTGGGTCGGGTGGTAAATATCCGTGCCCGCTATGGTCACCGCCCGGGATGCATCATAATGATTGATATCTGGCTGTACTCCGTAGGAATATCCGTCCTGGGCAATGTCCGCACCGAATTTGCGCCATTCAAAGTCAAAATTGTGGGTGATGAACTGATCCGCTCTCTTGTATTCCGATACCAGTTCTGCCTGCCACTCCAGGTATTCTGCCGCCAATTTTCTCTGAAATCTCTGGAATTCACTTTCCAGCCCTCCATTGATACATCCCGTCATATCCGGAAGATCCTCCCAGGAATCAATGGAGTTGCTCCAATATGCCAGTCCAAAGGCATGATTCAGCTTTTCTGTGATCTTATATTTATCCTGTAGATATTTTTTAAAAAGTATCTGTACATCCTTTCCCGCCGTTCCATAATGCTTTGTCTCATTATCGATCTGAAAACCAATCACCGCAGGATCAGGTGCTGTGTGTTCCACCAGTTTGTGTATCACATGTTCGGCATGGAACCGAAAGGTTCGGTTCATGATGTTCATAATCTGCCTGCTGCCATAGTTTCTCTGACCAGACCTGGTGGTGACCATCACATCATGATCCTTTCCCTCCAGCCAGGAGGGTATGGCATAGGTGGGTGTCCCTATGATGACCTGCATCCCTTCGCGGTTAGCAGAATCTAACACCCTGTCAATATATGAGAAATCAAATTCACCCTCCCTGGGTTCCAGGGTACTCCAGGTAGATTCTGCGATGCGGATCACATTCATCCCCGCTGCTTTCATCATCTCCATGTCTTTTTCTAATCTGTCATAAGGCATATATTCCAGATAATACGCCGCCCCGAAAAGTGGGTGTGTATTCTGCATCTTCATATTGGCTCCTCCATCTATGGAAATATCGTACTGTTTATAAAAAATGCACATAACTATTCAGACCCCCATGCGCAAAATCGCTTCTTCGAAACCTTCCTTTCGCTTATGTGGTTACTTCGCCTGGCTCTGAATAGTTAAAAATGCACCATCTTTTCAAATAGTGCATTTCTTGCTGTGTCAGCCTTTATTTTTCTTTGTATTTTCCTACTGCAAGGTCTGCGACTACCTGATCGTAATGTTTATCAAGGTCGAACAGGAATACAAATACTGCTGCAACTGCCATGGAGATGGCTGGTACCCATACGAAGGACCACTGGATCGCACCGATGGCTGCGGCACTCTGTACTGCCTGTTTTGCATCAAATGCGCCCGCTGCCAGGATCCATCCAAGGGCTGCTGTACCGATACCGGAGCCCACCTTCATGCAGAAGGAAGATGCTGCATTTCCCATACCGGCGTTGTTGTAACCGCTCTGCCACTCACCGTAAGTGATGGCATCCTGGAGCATCCCATACATGGTAGCCCCGCCGAATCCAAATCCAATTCCTTTTATAATAGAAAGCGCACTGACTGCACCCACCGTAGTGGCAAAGCCTGTTGCTGCAAATCCAACTACAGAGATGCACATACCGATTGCAAAGGTATTTCTCTTACCGATTTTTTTCATGATAAACGGTGTGATAAATAAGGTTACGATCTGCGCCAGAGATAAATAGTTGGAGATTGGTGTATAGTAGTTGGCATCTCCCAACACATACTGTGCAAAATACACCGCTGATCCGAAGAAACAGGACATCATGAAGTACATGGCAAAAATAGCCACCACCATGTATACCCAGTACTTATTCAGGAACAGATCTTTGATCCCTTTTGCAAAAGATACTTTCTGCGCTGATTTCTCATCTTCAACAGGTGCTTTTGTCACACGCTCTTTACAGGTAAAGAACATGAACATATTAATGGCTACGAAGGCCACCATGAGGATTGCCACCGTGATGGTCCATCCCTGCTGATTATAAGGATCTCCGCCGCCAAATGCGGATGTCATTTTCAATACCACGGTATTGATGGTCATGGTACCTGCTGTGGCAAAAAGGTTCCTGAAGTTTCCCAGAAGTCCTCTCTCGTACTGATTGGTGGTCATCAAACCATTCATGGTGGCATATGGTACATTGACACCTGTGTAAAACACAGTGGATACCAGGTTATAGGTGAGGAACATATATACGATCTGGGTAGTACCTGCAAAGCTTGCGGGTACTGTGAACATTAACACGGTACATACAGCCAGCGGTACACATAATCTTGCGATCCATGGACGCGCCTTTCCCCATTTGCTGTGGGTATGATCCACGATATATCCCATGATCAGATCTGAGATACCATCAAAAATCTTGGATACTGCAATGATGGAAGCAGCAGCTGCTGCGCTGGCTCCGATCACGTTGGTGTAATACACCAGTAAGAAGGCACTGATTGCAGAGTACACAAGATTTCCTGCGTAGTCTCCCGCCCCATATCCGATTCTCTCTAACCAGGATAATTTTACATTTGCATTGTTCATGCTGTTATTTGTATCTGACATTTTTTCTCTCCTCTGTTTGCAACCTATGGTGTAACTTCGATTCGTTGGCTCTTCTTGGTAATGCCCCCTCACATCTGTTCGGCGGAAGATGGTAAAAACCAGCCGAAGTCGTGGCATCTTCCCAGATCCCAGCTGTCCCAGCCGATCCAGCCGGGGGTATTTACGGTGTCGGTCAATAGCTTATAGCTCCAGTAGAATTGACCGGAGCCTTTATTCCAGGCTGCCATCTGTGCTTTTGATACTGCATTATAGATTTTCTTTTTCTCCTCCGGGGTCATCTTCTCTTCCACGGCACCCTCCTCTCCATTGAGGACAGACTGCCCGCCATGGGTATCCACACCACAGGCAAGAGAATTGAAGAGACACCATTCGCCACAGATCACAGGGAAATACTGCTGCATCTCCTCTATCTCCTTTGCGAAATGATTTTCCACATAATCAATATAACCCTCTATCGTCTGTTCACAGCCATACATCTCTGCCATCATGAGATATTGATGGGTATCTAACACAACATTTTTATACTTTTCTTCCTGCATAAAGTCTTTCCAGATCATCAGGTCAAATCCATCATGTATCACTACGTATTTGCCCTCTGCAAGATGTGGATTGATTCTCTCATATGCATCCAAATAGAACTGACGAATAAATTCTATAGAGATGGGAGCACTTCCAACTCCTTTTTCCGGTTCCATTGGTGGATAGCGTTTCTGGATATCCATGGCAGCCCACATTCCGGGAAGTGCCGGCTCATTTAAAACTTCAATTCCCCATAGCCCCTCTCTCTTACCATATCTCCTGGCAAGCCGCTCCAGTACTGTCAGTTCGAACTCTACTTCCTCCGGTTCCTGTGCCCATTTGCATACGCCGCAGATTCCGCCATTGTCAGAGCCATTCTGTCCGTCGGGAGCTGTATGGAGATCTATGAGAATCTTCAATCCATATTTCTCAGCCCAGTTGAACGCCTTGTCAAGATCTTCCACACATCCGATGAAGGGTTCTCTGTCCCCAAAGATAAAATATGGAACCGGAATACGCACCGCATCCATTCCCCAGCTGGCGATCCTGGTAAAGTCGCGCTCTGTGATGTATTCGGAACGATGAATTTTCATTCGCGCCTCATACACTTCTTTTGACAGTTGACGAGGTAAATAATATTCATCTTCTGCTGTAGTTCCCTCAAACAATGCCGGATTCATCCATTTTTCCAATACTAGCCAGTTTCCTAAATTTACTCCATTTACACGCATCTTTTTTTCCTTTCCTTTTTGGGACATCAGCCACCTCAGATTTGCTATGGCAAATAAACTGACGCCGTATGCCAGGTTTCCATGGAAACTTGACACAATCTTTGAGATTATTTCATAGGTTTAAATTACATCCAAATTATAGCAAAAAAATCTTACATAATTCTTTGCTTTTGTGTTAGCTTTATATTATCATGGATATAGTCGTTATAAAAGATTCTATATTATTCAATTTATAGGTCAATATTATCTTTTAGTATCATTTTACATTGCCAGGAGGTCCTATATGAAAAATCAATCCATTCCTCATGAAATCATACATCCGAAAAAAAATCTGGACGTTTATTTCGAATTATTTGACGATGAAAGCAGCTTTGTATCCACCCATTGGCATAATTCCATGGAAATCATCTACATTACCTCCGGCAATCTGAATGTAAAGATCGGGGACGAAATTATAGCATTACATGATGATGATATCATCCTGATCAATTCCCGGGTGGTTCATTCCACTCATAGTCCCCATGGAAACACTGCCATTCTCATACAGATTCCATCCGGTTTTATGAGACACTATATGCCAAATGCCGAGAATTACTATTTTGACTTTGACATTCAAAATCTGGACGAACGTTATCAGACGAAGCTTACCCAGGTGAAGAAAGTCTTACGGGATATGGAATTTCTGGAAATTGCAAATCCGGAAGCGGGAAATCTGCGTTTTACCAGTTTGCTCTTCGAACTGTTATTTCAACTGTATCACAACTTCCGCATTACCCTGGGCTCCAGACAGAAGCAGGAAAGTCGATCATCCCTGGAACGTCTTGATCCCGTTCTGGCATATACTTCCGCCAATTATAACCGTCCCATCTCCATCGCTGAGATCTCCGACTATGCCAAATTACAGCCCCAGTACTTTTGCCGGATCTTCAAGCAGCATATGGGACAGACCTATCTGGAATATCTCAATGAGATTCGCCTCACCTATATTTATAAGGATCTCATCCACACGAATCTCCCACTCTATGAGATTCTGGAAAAACATGGTTTCCAAAATTATAAACTATTCCGTAAGATATTCCGCCAGCGTTTTCAATGCACCCCAGGGGAATTGCGTCAGGAAACCAGGAACCCTAAGAATCCATCCACTTCCCATTGATTCCATGAAAAATTCGCAAAAAAAGATTGCAGATACCTGCAATCTTTTTTCCTAAGCCTAGATATTTTGATCCACCGTGCTGCCTTTCAGATCTTCCTCCAGCAGCTTCATCTGGTTCATGATTTCCTCCAGTTCCTTTTGGATATTCTTTGCCTCGCTGCTGGATTCCACCACCTGTTTCGTTAGTCCATCTTCACTCTTTGAAGTTGATGCACCTGTTGGCTCCGTCTCCTGTGTCTGGCTCACATCTCCATTTTTTTCCTGGGCTTTCGCGATCTGTTCTTCCAGTTCCAGTTTTTCTTTTTTCGCTTCTGCGATCTTTTTTTCCTGTTCAGCTTCTTTTTCTGCTTTCTCCTCCGCCTTCTTCTGGTTCTCTTCCTGCACTTCATCCACGTGGTCTTTGGCATCCTGCAAGAGCATCCCCTTAATCTCTTCACTGGCGGCAGCCTGGATCTGATCTGCAGCCTGAGTCGCCGCTACCATGGGACTGCTCTTTAGACGTTCCTGTTTCGTGCCACGGATCACACCATTCTCCTCTATGATGGATTTCTGGTTCTTATCTATGGTATCCTGATACATGGTTCCATTCTTATCCATCTCAAGAGAACGTTCCTGATACTCCGTCATACCGGCTTCATCGATGGTCTTCAGCCGCTCCCTCTCTTCATCTGTCAGGGTAATATTAGAACCGAGATTCCTGGAATCTCTTCTCTTCTCCAGTAGTTCCAGGTCCTTCTGTTCCTCTGAATCATCCGTTATGCCATAGGTTTCCTTCAGATTTTTCTTATCTTCTTCTATTTTTTGCAGTTCTTTCTGTGCGTCTTTGTTTTCCGCCTCCAACTGCTTTATCCTGTCCCCGCGCTCATGGAGATCATCATCCACTTTTTTCTCCCGGGCAAAGGTATCCCCCACGATCTTCAATGCTTTTTTCTGTGCTGTTTTTCGTTTTTCCTCAATGGGATCTTTGGCGAGATTGGCATCTCCTGCGAAGAAGCTCTTCCTTGTGCTCTTTCCCTTTCCAGAAATTTCGCCCTGTTTCCCGGTCAATCCACTTACATTGATACTGACATCCTTGTTCTGTATCTTCATAGTTTTTCCCTCCTGTCTTGCACATCACATTATAACCTGTACTGTTCCTATGTTTACAATACATTATTACCTGCTATTACTTATTCCTATTACTTGTTCCTGTTAATTTCTTATCACTTATTGTATGTATCGGCATATATCTGTCTTTTGTATAGCATTTTCTCAAAAAAGCAATCTCTTCCCCATGTCCCTCCAGTTCATTGGGTGTCTCCAGATAAAATGGAAGATTTTTCAATTGTTCATGATTGATGATCCGTGCCATGGCAGCCTGCCCGATAGTTCCCTCCCCAATCCTGGCATGGCGATCCTTATGACTTCCCAATTCATTCATACTGTCGTTCAAATGAATCGCTTTCAGTCTGTCCAATCCTATGCACCGGTCAAATTCCTGTAATACCTCATCCAGATGATCCACGATATCATAACCGCCGTCAAATACATGACAGGTATCCAGACACACGCCCAGATTCCGGTCGTGCTCCACTTTATCTATGATGGCTCTCAATTCCTGAAAATTGCGACCTACTTCACTTCCCTTTCCCGACATAGTCTCCAGTAAAATAGAGGTACGAAACTGATGTTCATTTAATCGATTCAAATGATCTGCAATCAACTGAATCCCCACCTCTGCTCCCTGCTGTACATGACTGCCCGGGTGAAAATTATACATGGCACCTGACAGGTGCTCCAGTCTCTGTAAATCATCCAGCATCGTCTCATAGGCAAAGGTCCTCAATCTTTCCTCTTTTGCGCATGCATTCAGCGTATAGGGTGCGTGTGCCAGGAAATGACTGATTCCATGTGCCTTGGAATAATCCATCATCCGATTCAGATCTTCCAGATCTAATACCTTTGCTTTCCCACCTCTGGGATTTCTGGTAAAGAATTGAAAACAGTTCGCATCTATTTTATCTGCATCCAGCCCCATCTGGTAAAATCCTTTTGCCGAGGAAATATGGCATCCTATGGTTAATTTATGATTCATACTGTATAAACTCCCTTCATACATTTCCTTTTATGATTCCTTCTTTTCGTTATTGAGTTACTGTAAACGTATAAGAGGAGCTCTGAATCGCTCCAGAACTCCTCCTCTATTACTCGTATACTGCTTAACTATATTTCTTATGTGCCTGATATGCTTCGTCTGATCTTACTCAATTACTACATCATCCCATGTATCATCTGGTACAAGTGCTACATAAGTCTTACCTGTGTTGATGGTAATTTCATTTCCATCTGCATCGAAATACTGTGTTACTGCTGTTTCTCCTAATTTTGTCCAGGTCACAGGAATTGCTTTACCATCTGTGATATAGTATCCCTCCTGATCTGCTGCAAGACAGTTATAGATCATATATCCATTCTCATCATATTGATGGAAGCTGCAGCTCTGAAGCAATACATTTTTGAATGTCAATACTTCATCGTCTTCTCCATCTTTGTGTGCTTTTCCGTATTCATAATAATCATAGGTCTGTGTGTCTGCATTATACTGTAAGTTAGATTTATTGTGTTCAAATGGAAGTTCGATCTTGGTAGCGTCCTTTGAATCACTGTTCTTGGATAAATCTACAGGACTTGAAGGAGATGCAAATTTGTAATGTGGACCTGTATAGAACTCATCATACTCTGTACTATATTTTGAATTTTTAAAGTTCTTATCCAAATCGCCTTTTACGATATACTCTGTGTATTCTCTCGCTTTTCCATTGTTTACTCTGGAGAATGTCCCACTAAAATGTGCTGCATAATCATTTGCAAGATATGGATCAATGTAGAAAGGACCACCATCATGGCAAAGAACTGCGTTCCATTCTGCTGCCAACAGGATATTGGTAGGTCTTACACTACGAATACTTCCTAACTGTTCGATCTTCTCCCAATCTTTTACCAATACCATTAATCTGGTGATTCTGCCGTTTTTCGTACTGTTCATCATCTCGTACACCACATCGGCTTCTGCAAGACCATAGTGAGGCAATGCCGTCAATTCATTATCCACCATGGCTGCAATTGGTCTCTGCTTCTCAATGCTGGCGTCTATTAATTCATTTGTCAGATCACTGCGAACCATCCCCTCAGGAATCTCATCTGTGACTTCCTCTGCTGCTTCTGTCGTTGCTTCCTCTCCCTGTTGTCCAAATGGATCAACTGTTTCAACTGTTGCTGGCTCCTCTGTTGCTGCTTCCTTTTTACCACAACCAACCATTGCGATTGCAACTGTAAGTGACAGTGTAAGTAATAAAGTTCTCTTCTTCATGTGTTTCTTCCCTTCTACTAATAATGTCGCATATGTGACCTTGCTGGTGCAATTTCACATTTCATGTACGATTATATCAAATTTCCACTTCTTATTCCACCATAATTAATAAAAAAATGCAATGGTAAATATTAAAAATAATAAAAGTTTAAGAAAGATAAATTTTACCATTCTTAATCTCATATACCGTATCTGCCAGTTTTTCCACCAGCCGACGATCATGGCTCACCACCAGCAAAGTTCCCTGAAATGCCAGCAGCATCTTCTCCAGTCCCTCCATGGTGTAGAGATCCATATGGTTCGTAGGTTCATCCAGTATTAACAGGTTCGAGCCCGATACCAGAATCTTTGCAAGGGCTGTTTTCACCCGTTCTCCACCGGACAGTACTTTGACTTTCTTATGGAGATCCTCCTTACTCAGATAGAGATTCGCCAACACTGCCCGGCAGATAGATTCCCCTTCTGCGGCATCATAACATACATTCTCCAGCACTGACTTCTCCTCCTGTAACTCCATAAGGCTTTGGGAAAAATAGGCAATCCTGGCATCTTCCGTGATGGATACCTCCGGAGTCCCATTCACCAGTGCCTGAAGCAGTGTACTCTTGCCGGCACCGTTCTCACCTGTGAGGAATGTCTTCTTCCCGGACTCCACCATAAGACCTGTATCACATAACACCATATGATCATCATAGCTTACCGTCAGATGCCCTATTTTGATGGCATATTTCGCCTTGATACTGTCTATGTGCATTCCGGTCATGGATACCTGGGGCAGCCGGGATGGTTTCTCCTTCCGCTCCAGATGTTCCATCCGGCTCTTCATGGCGGCACTGCGATTGGACACATTTTTTTGCTGTTCGCTGGCAATTCCTTTATACAACATCCACTCACTGCTTCCCATTCTACGGGGTCGTTTTACCATGTTCTGCGCCTTGCATTCCACCTCTATAATGGCTTTCTCCATACGGTATTTTTCCCTGGTATACTGCTCATATTCAAATTGTTGGAACTCTCTTTCCCGCTCCTTCTGTTCCATCCAGGCGGTATAATTGCCTTCAAAAATCCGTAACGCACCGTCCTCCAGTTCCCAGATTTTGGTACATACCTCATCTAACAGCTTGCGGTCATGGCTGACCAGTACGATTGCGCCTCGATATCCCCGCAGCATTTTCTGCAACATCTCGATTCCTTCCACGTCCAGATTTGTGGTAGGTTCATCCGCGAACAGCAGGGGTGCATGACTGGAAAGCGCTGACGCGATTGCCAGACGCATCTTCTCACCTCCGCTCTTCATGGCACTTCCACGAAGTCCTACCCTGCTGATATAGCTCTCATCAGATTCCGCCTCCACCACTGCATCCTGCCGAATCATGGCAATCTCACAATTTCTGATAATATGACCAGCATCCGCTGGGACACTGCCATTTAGTACCTGTAATAATGTGCTTTTTCCAGTGCCATTCCTGCCTACCAATCCAATTCTATCCCCATCTTCCACTGTAATCTCATCGATATGGAAGACCTGCTGTATTCCGTATTCTTTTTCTATTTTATCTGCTCTTAATAACAAAAAAATCCCTCCTAAACAATTCGTTCAGAAGAGATTTCTCATCATCGTACATGATATGCGAAAAACACCTATATCCCTGACATAAGTATAAACTTACACCATGAACATCATTATGGTCTGCAATCTCCCATTGCTGTAGACCATACCCGCTTTGCAGGTACAGACTGCACACCATCAGATGCTTCCTCTTAATGGGAATCCATCACAATATACTATGAGAATATAACATCAATAACTGAACGAAATGATACCAAAATAAATTGTTTTCATTTTCACAAACTTCTGCATCGTTTCAGTTATTTTATTCTCATATGACGGATACCACCTTTCCTATTTTAGTCTTTGCATAAATTTAAAATCTGATTTTCAGATCAGTTAGAGTATAGCGGATGTACGCTTATCCGTCAAGTCAAAATTCACCCTATGTGTCTCATTTTTTTTACCATCTATTTAAGTTTGTTATTCCTCTGTTTCTTATTCCTCTGTTTGTTATTCCTCTGTTTGTTATTCCTCTGTTTCTTTTTTCTTCATTACCAGATAGATTCCGCCGCCGATTTCAATGACTACTACAATGCCGTTTGATTTGCAGTTGCCCTGATGATGCCTGCCATCTGTATGGATTTTACAGATGCCTTTGCCCATGTGCTGAAACTTCCATTATCGCTGAATGTGATTTCAGCCATGGTTCCATGATATTCAAACTACCGCCTATTACTTTTTATGGCGGTTAATTACACCACCTTATTTTGTTTCCTAAACCCTATTTTTCTTTTCTCACCCCTTTTCCATCTACCTCATATCCATCAATCGTTGTATTCGTAGCCATGGTGCCATCTGCCTGCAAATAATACCACTTCTTATCAATCTCAATCCATTTTCCGGTCAAGGTCTTGCCGTCTTTGTAATACAGCCAGTGACCGGAATCGTTCTTCGTCCACCCCTGTGTCGTTGCGGTGTCGATGCATAGTTCTACAAAGCGGTGCAGCACTGCGGACACCTCTGCTCTGGTTGCAGTACCTTTCGGGTCAAAACGGTTGTTGTCTTTTCCCATGAGGATGCCTGCCATCTGCATGG
>JAQVCT010000061.1 GCA_028689655.1 Lachnospiraceae bacterium | reverse complement strand
TGGGACAGATGAAGCGGGAGCAGAGGATGCCGGGACAGATGAGACCCTGGGGGATGAAGCAGGCGGAGTTGATGACACAGCGGGATTAAATGCACTTTTGAATCAGGTGGAGGATGCCTTGGCTGATACAGGTACGACCATTGACGGAACCATGAGCGCAGATGATCTGTTAAATAATTTGCTGGATTCTATGGGAATCTCTTTTGAAAATGCCGATAGTAAGACCCAGGGAGCGATTATTCTGGCGATGCATAAACTGGCGATGCATACAAATCAGACAGATTTTAAGAAAAAAGCAGGAAGTCTTGCAACACAGGCTTTTAACAAAGGAAATCCCTATTTGTATCAGCAATACAAGGATGGGAATACAGAATATGTGAATACACAATCCCTGAGTACCTGTGTGGGATATCGTTATATATTTAATAATTCCATGAAGCGTCTGACCCTTTCCAGGAAAGGTGTCTACGAAGAATATACAGCATTCAGTGATAAGGTAACCTACTATGACGTGGAGAAGAAAAAGGAAATGCAAAAGACCATAAGTAAGGCGGCGGTTTATCAAAAAGTAATTTATCTTGATGAAGATTATACCACGACACAGTACAGCTGCTACAGCTTTTACATTACCAACTGCGATTATGCACTTCTGACCACAAAGGAATTAGAGAATGCAGCAGATGAGATCTATGATACTTTATTAGAAACATTAGAGGCTGCGAATGCAGATGCTGCATAATGCAGCAGTGAGGCAACAGGCAGAAAAGGAGTTATGAAGAATGGCAGATTATTCCATTATTGCGGATGTGAGTTCCTATATTGTAAGAACCCTTCGAGAGAAGATGTGTCCGGAACCCATTCCGTCACCTAATAATATTGAGATTTCTTCACCGGCAGATCAGGATGTAGATTATATTCTGGGACTGTATCTATATGATATCCGGGAGGAAAGTCAGACATCTACCCCCAATTTTATTCAAAAAGGCAGGGTAAGGCTTCAAAAGCCGCCAAGACCATATGGCTTATACTATATGGTATTTATCAATGGCTCTTCCCAGATGGGACTAAAAGCGCCAGATATACAAAAAATCGTAGGAAGGGTAGCACAGATCATTAATGATAACGCATCTGTATTACCCAATCAGCTTCAGAACTGGCTTGATACCCAGGAACCGCCTATTGCACTATCCCAGGCGAAGATAAGTTTAGAGGAAAAGGTAAGAGTATGGCAGGCTATTAATAAGCCTTACCAGGTAAGCCTTTTCTATAAAGCGGCTCCGGTATTCTTATCCAGTGAGGTAGTGATCGAGACTCCTAGAGTCGTGGATGCTACCATTGACCTGAGTATTACTACGACACCAGAAAGGAGGCAGGGATAACAATTGGCAGATGCCGTTATTAATCATCGATTGGATCTGGCATTAAGATTTATCGATACCACAACGGGTACCACAATTTCAGAGGCAAATATGCGGCTTCAGAAGAATGGTCATGAGATACATATGATTACCAAAGGCGGTGGAATTTATCTATGTATCAATGTAGAGAGAGATAATTTTTCTTTAAACATAAATATCTACGGATATGAAGAAAAAGAGGTCTTTATTGATTATTCTGTTTTAGATCAGCAAATGCCCCTAAAGGATATTTATCTGATTCCAAGAGAAAATAATCCAAGAGCCACAATCCTTTCAATAAGCGGAATACGAAAAGGTATTTCGGATATTCAGGCAGTGAATGCGAGATCTGCTTTTGTATTTTTACAGGAGTATGATGAGCGCAAAAGAATTCTTTCGTTATTTAATCCCCATCACGTAGATTTGGATCATGTCTATTACGGTGTGGTGCATGACGAAAAAGAAGATTATGAAGCAATTCAGGTAAGCAAATTGATCAGTGACAGTTCCATCAAAGTCAAGGAGGGCTTGCAGGAACCATTTCAAATGAATGCACCGGTACAGAGAATTGTATTTGGAAGTACCAAACCAGATGGCAGTTATCTATTGAGAGTACAGGAGGATGCCATGCAGGTGATTTATCTTCTGCGATATACGGTGGATGGTGCAGTACATTTTAAAAAAGTGGATTTTCATGATCTGAAGGATGTAAAGCTATAGCAGTAAATGACTAGAAAGGATGTGAATAGTATGGGGGTTCTGGCAGTGACGGGAGCCACATTGATGTGCCCTTTTGGTTCAGTACCTTGTAACTTGACAGTCACATCACAGTCCAGTGTTCTGGCGGATGGGAAACCAATCGGAACCATAACAGATGTACAGCCAAATACGAATATTCCACCATTTGGTATGTGTATCTCAATGGCAAATCCTCAGGTGGCGGCAGCAACCGCTGCGGCATTGGGAGTATTGACCCCACAGCCTTGCCAGATGGTACCAATGGGAACCTGGATATCAGGAAGTCCCAAATGTCTCATAGGTGGAAAACCTTGTCTATGTACGGGCTCTACTTTAGTATGTGGAATGGGAATGGGAAGTATCTCCGTGACAATTCCCGGTCAGACAAAGATAATTGCAACATAATGATGATTTTACAAATGAAAGGAGAATATACATGGGAGAATATTTATCACCAGGTGTATATGTGGAAGAATATGACAATTCTCCACGATCAATTGAAGGCGTAGGAACAAGTACAGCAGGTTTTGTTGGTTTAGCAGAGATGGGCCCGACAATTGGGGCACCTTCCCTTGTGACTAATTTCACAAGCTTCACCAAACAGTTCGGTGGATTTTTAAGTGAATTTACACATGGAGAGTATCGTTATCTTGCCAACAGTGTAGAGCAGTTCTTTATCAATGGCGGTACCAGATGCTTCGTATCCAGAGTTGCACCGGAGGACGCAGTTGCAGCTAAGACAGAAAAAGGAGCATTGATCGTAGAGGCAGCTAACGCAGGTAAATGGGGTAACAAGATCCAGTTCCAGATCGCTACGGTGGCTAAGAGAAAAATGCAGATCATTGCAAAAAAAGGTGACAGTTACACAGCAAAATCTGTAGATGGATTCAAGGAGGGAGATCTCATCAAAGTAGGAGATGAGTACAATAAGATCGCAACGATCTTTGATAATGAGATAACCTTTGAAACTGAATTTTTGGCAGATATCGTAGATAAGGCAGTATTGCCAAAGACGGTGCTGTATCTGGTGGAATATGACGTACAGGTACGTTATAATGACATGACAGAGAATTATCCGGGAATGAACTTTAATCCGGTCTCCCCTAACTATATCGTGACCAGAATGAAGAAAAGTGATCTGGTGAAGATCACAGTAGCTCCCACAGAAAATACGGAAGCAAATCCAGTGGAAGCAATTCTGGGAGAGGGCGTTACCAGTGGAACGATTGGACTGGAAGGGGGTCGTGATGGTTCCGTTGATAAGGTAAATGCAGGAACTTTCATCGGAGAGGATAATGGCCCTGGAAAACGCAGCGGTATTCAGTCCTTTGTTGAGAATAATCAGGTAAGCATGATGGCTGTACCGGGAATCACATCTCCGGAAGTGATTGTGGCACTGGTGACACATTGTGAGAATACAAAGAGCAGAGTTGCCGTTATCGATATGCCGAGAGATATGACGAAGACCAAGGATCTCATCGAGTATAGAGGTATGATCGACAGTACCTATGCTGCCATGTATCATCCATGGATTCAGATCTATGATCGCTCCACCAATAAGGCTGGCTATATTCCGCCATCAGGAGCAATCCTTGGAGTATATTCCAAGACAGATATCGAGCGAGGCGTGCACAAAGCACCTGCAAATGAGACAATCGCATGTACTGGATTATCCACCAATTACACGACAGGAGAACAGGACATCCTGAATCCTGAGGGTGTCAACCTGATCAGAGCACTTCCGGGACAGGGCATTCGTGTATGGGGTGCCAGAACCGCCAGCAGTAACTCTTCCTTTAAATATATCAATATTAGAAGACTCTTCATCTATGTGGAAGAGAGCATCAAGGCAAATACCAACTGGGTTGTATTCGAGCCAAACGATGCTACTTTGTGGAGCAGAGTATCTCTTACGGTATCTTCCTTCCTTAATACTATGTGGAGAAATGGTATGCTGTCAGGCAGCTCACCATCCGAAGGCTATTTCGTAGAAATAGGAACCTCCACCATGACACAGGATGATATTATGAATGGCAGATTAATCTGTAACATAGGTATCGCACCATCCAGACCTGCTGAATTTGTTATTTTCCGTGTGACACAACATACAGCAGAAGCAGGAGCCAGTGAAGAATAATGATCGAGCATGAGAAAAGGAGTATAAATTATGGCAGCTAATACATATGACAATGGCAGTGGACTTATGTATCCATTGACCAAGATGAATTTCCTCGTATCTGTGAATAATATTAACGGCACAGCAGCATTTAGCGAGGTAACCGGAATCGAGGCTTCTGTAGATGTAATCGAGTTCCGACAGGGGAATGCACATTCTCTTTCACCTGTTAAGATTCCAGGATTGGTAAAACACGGCAATGTAACCTTAAAATTCGGCTACACCCTGGACAGTGCCTTCAAGACATGGATTCAGGAGTGTGTATCTGAGACGAGAGGTGAGATGCCCAGAAATGATGTACAGATAGAGATGATCGACATCAACGGCGGTGCTCCCAATGCAAAAGTAGAGTCCATTACAGGTACCAGAGTATGGCTGCTTACCAATGCATGGGTGGCAAAATACAATGCCCCTGACCTGAACGCAAGCACCAGTGAGGTTGCTATTGAGACAGTGGAATTAGCATATGAAGAATTAGTAGTTCCGAACTAATAGACCAAATAGGTGAGGGCCTGTGCAGGAATTTCCTGCACAGGTATCTTGAGAGAAAGAGAATGGAGGTTTCAGCATGGAAACAGTATATGACTTTGAACTGCCAAAGGGATTTGTGGACAATAACGGGGAAGTACATAAAAGAGGAAAGATGAGACTGGCAACTGCGGGGGATGAGATCAGTGCCACAAGAGATCCGCGAGTGTTGAGTAATCCTTCGTACCTGTCCATCGCAGTATTGGGAAAAGTAATCACAGAGCTGGAAGGGGTACAGATGGTATCCGCATCCCTCATAGAGAGATTTTATACAGCGGATCTTGCATTTTTACAGGATATGTATCAGAGAATCAATGATATTGAGCCACCGGTAATGACAGCGGTCTGCCCGGAGTGTGGACATACCTTTGAGGTACCTCTAAATTTTACACGAGAGGGATAAGGCTGTATCCGGAAGAAGAGCTATATAAGGAGATGTCATTTATATCCTATTATTTTCATTGGAGTAACAGTGATGTAATGGAATTGGATCATGCCAGCAGAAGGAAATGGTGCGATGAAATATCATCAATTAATAAAAGTCTGAATCCCTCAACAGAAAAGAGAGAAAAAAGTATATTAGAAATGAAGCCAACAAAACGAATGTAATCATGAAGATCGCGAAGAGAACTATAGTGGGTGATGAATATGGCAATAAAAAGAGAAGACAATTCTACCTTGGCAAAAAACCAGATAGTGGTAAATTTAGGTCAAAATCCATTGGTAAATTATAATTTTATGCTTCGTATAGAGGGACTTTATGATGTGCCCTGTAAATCTGTGCGTACTTTTACCAAAGAAAATGAATATGAGTATATTCAGGAGGGTGGTCTGAATGATTATGTACAT
>JAQVCT010000033.1 GCA_028689655.1 Lachnospiraceae bacterium | reverse complement strand
ATTCATCTTATATACCTCTCGTATTTTGGATTTTTACCAACTGGCTGGTCAGTAACAATCTAAATTTACTTGAGGTATTTTTTTGTGTCAATCAATTGATCTATTTAAAGTATACAGGAAGCTTTCAGATGTGATATGAGATGTTGGCGTGAGATACCATATATGTAATGATTTATTGGTGAGTGCACTCATAAATTTGTAAAATACAGTTATAGATGCCATGCAACTTACCGTGGCATAGCATTTGACATATATCTGAACTTTTTTGAAAAGCTCTTTTCAATATTGTATTTATCGCTTAATATATAAATATAATATCACAGGGAAGGTTTCTACTAATTGACCTGTGACTGGTAACGTAGCTCAGTGACCGATAATGCGAAAGTCTACTTTGAGGTGGATATGCTGGAAAGACAATGAGTAGTAGGAGAATAATGGCGAATACTGATCTAAAGGATGGGGTTAGAATATGAATGAAAATGAATTAGAATTTTCTGTTTTTTGCGTTGAAAACGTCGCTGAAAAATTGGACATTTCTGGAGAAGAAGTATATCGACTATTTACTCAAAAAACGAATTTATTAGACGACTATATAATTCCAAATTATGAAATTCTCCATACACAAAGTAAAGAGTATATTGTTAACGATATTATTGAGTGCCTAGAGGAATGCGAGGTATTGAAATGATAGTTTATCACGGATCATCTATGGAAATTAGAGAACCTGATGTTTACCATTCAAGGGAAAGCGTTGATTTTGGAAAAGGATTTTATATCACAACCATAAGAGAACAGGCAGACAAATGGGCAACCAGGTTTAAGAGAAATGATGGAAAAGGAATTGTCACTATCTATGAGCTGGATATAGAAGATTGCAAACGAAGATATTCCATACTTGAATTCGAGGGATATACAGAAGAATGGCTAGATTTTATTACTGCATGTAGGAAGAAGAAAGACAAAAGCACATATGATCTTATTATTGGCGGAGTGGCAAACGATAAAGTATTTAATACGATTGAACTTTACTTTTCGCATTTGATAGAAAAGAAGGAAGCGATAACGAGACTTCAATATCAAAAACCCAACTTGCAACTTTGTATTCGAAAACAAAATATTATAGATGAATGCATAAGGTTTTATGGAAGTGAGGAAATATAATGGAAGCAAATCCAATTTTATTGCAAAAAAAATATACAAGAGTTATGGAAATAGCAGCAGCTAAGCTTGGAATAAGCATTAGGGAAGTACTGGATTTTTTTTATCACTCTATAACATATAAGAATATGAGTGAAGGTATTTCAGATATGCATTGTAGAAGTGATGAGTATTTAGCGGATGAAATATGTGATGAGTATAATATAAAAAATAAGCGATAAAAATGACCAATTTGATAAATTTCTTATTTTTGATACTGCTTTAAAAGTGCAAGCAAATCCGAATTCTTCATAATGTGAGTAGACATAGTTATGGGAAATAAGCCGGATTACAGAACAGTTCCAGTATAGATAAGGAAACTGGAACTGTTGCTCACGGCATGTATCATCTATTTTGGAGCATTTTCCTGCTTTTGGTACTGCTTTAAAAGTGCAAGCAAATCCGAATTTTTCTGTTCCAAAGAATCGTTCTTCTGTTTTAAAGACTGATTTTCTTCGTTTAACTCGTCAATGCGAATACGGTATTTATCCAGTGGCAGTTCGATGGCACCCTCTAATAATGGTTTCATAACAGCATACCCTCCTAACTCTTCATAATGGGAATAGACATGGTTATACAGCTGAAGTGTCAGTTCCCTCAGCTGGGAAGCATCATCAGCGGTTATATTACCCACAGTCAAGTTTGCTTTTACACTACTGAGTATATCATTTATGATGAGCTCCCGCAATAACTGGAAGTTCTTTTGCGAGCTGTCTTTTGCAATGATGTGGCGTAGCTTTAGAAGGTGGAATGGAATCAGGATACTCCTTTTCGGAATCCAGAATAATGATTGCCAGGCTGGACAGACTGAAGATTCGTTTGAAGATACGGTCGTAGATTTGATAGATTTCATTGCTCATAGATAGGTATTCCTTTCAGATGTGATATGAGGTGATGGCATGAGATACCATATATGTAATGATTCATTGGTGAATATGCTCATAAATTTGTAAAATACAGTAATGGATCTGTTGGTGCCCGGGTTCATAGTTACAAAAGGTTGGAAATGTATGGCGATGTGCCATGATGGTCATGAGACCTTAGAACTACACATGAATGTGTAACAAAAAATATCTTATCACAGTGTAGGAATGGACGCAAGATGTTTGTAAAACAATAAAATATTCTGAAATCAGAATATAAATTTGGATAATTGTAAAAATATGTTACAATTGATATGACAATAAAGATCACTGACCAGAGCGAAGCCTAATATATGAAAGAGAGGCCGTTATTAAAGAGAATGGCAATGTTTGTTTCTCCAAAACATGGGATACACATAATGAATCCAGCGTATATCATGTGGGATTGAAAAAGGAATCAAATATAAACATTCTGCATTACCAGGCACACCATGGTACGTTAAAGTTAATCGGAACTATTCACAGCAGAAAAAAGGAGGTACCCCATTATGATGAATAAATACCGCAGAACCATTCAAAGCTTTTTACCCTTTTGCCTGATCATAATGATGGCGGTATGTTCCATTCCACTGCAGGTCAAGGCAGCTGGTAATGGCTACTGGGACTCACTGGGAGGCGGCAGACACCAGCTAAATGGAACGCAGGTCGTGGCGGACATGACGAAGCCGGGGATTCTTCATATCACGGGAACCGGTGAGATTCCCGATTACAAAGTGCAGGATCTGAATAGACGTCCATGGCATACCAGCAGTATTGAAGCGCTTATCATAGATCCGGGAATCACTTTCATAGGAGAATTTTCATTCTCTCATATGAAGGATCTGAAATATATAACTATTTGTACCACTACTTTTGTTCGCAATTGGAATGTTTTCTGCAATATCAAGGAGAAGCCCATCTTCCGTGTACAGAATACAGGGGTCACTACGGAGATGATCGGTACAGTTCCCTACACCAGCTATGACAGCCTGAAAGCCATGGGGCAGTTGAACAGTGAGGGAGGCGCTACCTTTGTATTTGACGATCACGCAAAAGCGTCTGATTTTCAGGCGAGCTCCAATCCTACCATTCGAAATGTCTTTGCTGCCACAGATTCTGTGAATAATACAGTTCCCTGGACGAAACTTGAGACCTACGGGAATGGCCATGTGTATGATTCGGAATGCTCCATATCAGATAAGACGCCCAATATTAATTATATTGTTACCGGTGGCAAGTGGAATCAGGGCAGAGATTTCTATGTGTCTCTGGCAGCTTTTATCGGAGATAATACACTGGCAGGGACTTATCGATTTACCCTCTCCATGAGAGTGGGTGAGACTATCATTAAGAAGACCAACCAGCCCTATCAGTATGTATTGAAGATACCGGAGAGTCTCCAGAAACCGGGAAGACAATTTCGCTTGCTGGGTGTGAATGAGACACCTGGACAGATGACGGCTTTTAACGATCTGGATAATATGGCGCAGACCGTGACCTTCTCCACGGATTACCCTACCACCAGTTATGCACTGGTCTATAAGGACCTTTCATAAAAATAAAGATTTTACAGAGAAATGCAAGGTTTTGCATTTCTCTGTCGTATTCTATATGTAACTGCATGATAGGGCACGAGGTGAACTATTTTGCATCAATGGGATGATAGATACAAATGGAGGATTTAACCGATGAAAAAAACACTGATAGCCACACTTACACTCACGTATGCACTTACATCCGGGCTTGTAGCATTTGCGGCGGAACCGACCACCAGCACGCGCGCAGTATGTACCTATGTGGATGCCAATGGGGACGGAATCTGTGACAACGGAGACAGCCACTGCAAAGCGTATACAGATGCCAACGGGGACGGAACCTGTGACAACGGAGACAGCCACTGCAAAGCATATACAGATGCCAATGGGGACGGAACCTGTGACAACGGAGACAGCCACTGCAACACGTATACCGATGTCAACGGGGACGGAACCTGTGACAATGGAGACAGCCACTGCAAAGCATATACAGATGCCAATGGGGACGGAATCTGTGACAATGGAGATAGCCACTGCAACACGTATACCGATGTCAACGGAGATGGGGTATATACCCCGGCAGTACAGCATAAGAATCCTAAAACCGGTAATATAGCTACAACGAACAGTGCCGGAACAACAAATGGATCGGGCCATCATTCCTCAGAGAATCGTCACGGAAGACATCACTAATTGGTGTCGAAGATAATCAGGACAAAGGGGGCAGGCAGAGATGAAAAGCGAAGAAGATACCAACCGTGCCATGGATCAGTATGCGAATATGATCAGACGTATCTGCCGGTACCATCTGAAAAATGCTGCTGATACGGAGGATGTATTTCAAAATGTGTTTCTGAAATATTTGTTATACGAGGGATCTTTCGACAGTGAAGAGCACGAAAAAGCATGGTTCATACGAGTTGCCATCAATGCCTGCAAGGATCATCTGAAAATATTGTTCCGTCATGCCACTATTTCCATGGAGGAATCAGCACTGGCGGAGGTCACATGCACAGAACCGGAGCATAAAGAGGTGCTGCGGGAGGTATTGGCACTTCCGGCGAGATACAAGGACGTGATCTATCTTTTCTATTTTGAGGAGTATTCTGCAAAAGAAATAGGAGAGATCTTACATAAAAATGAGAATACCATCTATTCTCTGTTGTCCAGAGGACGGGGAATCCTGAGAGAAAAGCTGGGAGGTGATGCGTTTTATGAATAAAATACAGGATGCATTTGAGACAGTAAAAGCCAGCGAAGAATTGAAAAACGCCACAAAGGAATATTTGAAACAGCAGAAAAACAAGATGGAAAATACGAGGAAGACCCAGGGAACAGCTAGGACACTCACCAACATTCAGGAGAGAGGAATTGAAAGTCACACACGCCACAGCGCTGTGAAAATTATGGCCATGGCGGGTACGCTGTTATTTCTGCTTTTTGGATACCGGGGATATTCCCTTCTGTCCACACCGGTATATTATGTGAGCATTGATGTGAACCCCTCCGTGGAACTTACCATGAATGAACTGAAGCGGGTCATATCCGCCAAAGCCTACAATGAAGACGGTGAGATCCTGTTGCGTGACATGTGGGTAAAAGGGAAAAAATACACGGAGGCAATCGAGAGTATCGTGGAGAGTGCAGCTATGCAGCCCTATCTCACGGAGGATGCGGCACTGACTTTCACCATCACATCCAATGACCAGGAGAAATCAAAAGTGCTGCAGGCACAGATCAATGAGAGCAGCGCATGTCGGAAGCACAACGGGCAAAGCGTTGTCGCGGATATAACACATGTCAGTGAAGCCCATGAAAATGGCCTTTCCTTTGGCAAATATACGGCATATCTTCAACTGACACAATATGACAAAAGTGTCACAATAGAGCAGAGTCATCACATGACTATGTCAGAGATTAAACAGCAGATTCATGCCCATGAGAATGGATGTCTGGAACAAGACAGTGAACATAATGGAGAACATCATCATGAAGAGTAAAGAGGAAGAGCAGGTCTGTACCAGATTACAAAACGAATTGAATGAGGCAGCCTTATGGGATGCGTTGGTGCAGTTCCAGGGATGTCCTTTGCAGACAGTGAAGGGGTTGGAATTTACCTATTCCATAAAGGGCGGAGAGATCTTCGTGGATCGCAAAGAAAAATCTATTATAAGAAGTTCTGTAAAGATTGCATTTCAAAAGGTAATCGAGCTGGAGGGAATCGTAACAGGTCCGAAGAAACTGAAAGTTTTCGGAGCAAGTTATCTGTATCCTATCTTTAGGGAGCTTGGAATCATAAAATGAGAATCCTGCTCAATTTGACTTAAAAATATATTCGTGTTACACTATAGTTAACTTAATCAGAAAAAGAACCGTCTTACGAAAGAAGGGCTTTTTATATCATGCCGACTGGCATAATATGGGAAGCCCTTCTTTTTTTACAATGGCGGGTATGCTTGAATCATACTGAAAATGAAAGGTAGGTTGTTTGTAGATGAATTTAACGGGAATGCGGGTAACACATGAAAAATATGGACAGGGAAAGGTCGTAGGGATTACTGGAAATAAGATGAATATTGATTTCAAAACAGGGGAAAAACTATTTCTATATCCCGATGCTTTTCAGGATCATCTCGTATTGAAGGATAAAAAAGCGGAGCAATATGTAATGGATCAGTTAAAGGAACAGAATGAGATGGAAAGGGAAGCGAAAGAGCAGCAGCGTAAAAAAGCCTATGCGGCGATCCATGCCAAACGGGCACGCAGCAGGGCGAACTCCCAGGCTGTATTTGACCTGTCTGCTCAGGAAATAGAGGAGATTCCAAACCACTGGAGTGTCTTCTGTGGGAACAGTCTGTCGGGGAAAGCCAAAGGAATGCCGCGTATTTACAAGGAGATCAATATGAACTCTGCATGCATCCTCACGAACAGAGAGAAGAGCGAGAAGGAGCACGAGCGTTCTATCGTGGGAATCTTCATGCCTGTGGAGGACTATATCGGCGAAAATTGTGTCACAGGTATCATTCCTGCCCATGAAAAATACCGGTTACTGTGGACAGAGGGACATGAAAAGTTGTTATTTTGGGAGTATCTTCCCGAGCACCTGCGTATGGAAAAATGGGGAAACGCTAAGGTGAAGTATGTCACGGCAGCAGTGGTTAAAAAAATATTAGAAGATATGACGTCTGTGTCAGAAGAAACGGACAGAGAATTTCTTCAGGATTTCCAGGAATATTTTTCCCATCTGAATTAGAGGTCTGCCATATCATTATTAAAGGGGGTGATTATCATGTGCACAGGGGGTCAGACCGTACAGATCGATGAAACTGATGGTCTAAGGATAAGCTGCATAGGATGGAATCAAAATAAAAATGAGTGGATGCTCAAAAATGGAGGATATGGCAATGTATATTGTAGAGATGGAAAAGAGAGACGGGAATGAAAAGGCAAAGAAGCTGAGAAAAAATGGGTTTGTTCCATGTAGTGTGAAGATGGGCGATCCGGAGGAGACTGTGTTGTATGTCATTACAGAGGGAATCGGAGCAAAGCTGCTCAGAGAGAAAGCGAGAGGCGGTCTGGTTACCCTGAAGGACGGAGAAAATGAGTATCCGGCAGTGATCAAAGAGATCAGCTATAACGGAATGAATAAAGTCATAGAGGATCTGACTTTCCAGGTATTAGATGACAAAAAGGTGGTATCCACTGTGGCAAAGGTAGTTCTGCTAAATAAGGATAAGGTGTCCACCATGGTGCGTGTTCTGATACCAGAGATTCCCTACAAGGCTTTGCCGAAGGATCTGGTAGAGACCGTGCAGATCGATCTGGCTCAGTTAAAACCAGGAGAATCCAGAAATATTGAAGAGTTGGAAATGGCACAGAATCCTAATATTGAGATCACTGTGGATAAGAGTAACGCAGTGCTGAATATCGTGGGAAGTGGAAAAAACGCGTAATATGATTCCCATAAAGGACTGGTATAAGATTCTGGTATAATAAATCAGGCAAAATATGTATTTTATGGTTGGCTGATAGAACAAATTATAAAGTAAAAATGGACTTCGATTGTCTGTAAAAGACATTCAAGGTCCATTTTTTGTTTTTTACTATGCTTGTGTTTCAGAAGGGTTATTATCGGTCTGCCATTGGTCAAACTTTTTCATCACTGCATCGTAAGTCTGACTGGAGATATCTGGCAGTTCTTTGCCCCATGCCTTGGTAGCCTGCTTAAAGCCTTTTTCAAATGCACTGCGCATTTCTTCCATTTTATCAGGGTCACCATTGCTCAAAGCTTTCGCAAAATCCAGAATACGATCCGAAGTCTGGTTGACGCCCCAATATCCATTTTCACTGATATCATTCTGTGCCTGAGTCTTGGTAGCAGCATCTACGGTGTAATTGCCACTTGCCAGAAACTGCCACATATCAGTAGCCTGTCCGTAAGAATTTCCCTGTTTACTGATCATTTGCTGTACGAGAGACTGTAACTGATTTGCACGCGTCTCAGCGTCAGCCTTCATCTGTGCAACAATCGCTGCATTCTGCTGCTTCTTCACACCGGTAGAGGAAGTGGCATTGGAAGATTCATACACCACACCCGTATTGCCTGCATTGGAAGCAGCGGATGCTTTATCAGTATTTTTGGTACCGGTTGTTTTCTTCACAGTACTGTTGTAATCAGTAACGGTTGTTTGATTTGTAACTCCATTTACGCTCATTTGAAACCCTCCCTGGTTTAATAAAATGTTGATTTTTCATATGAATATGTTTCGTTATTCAATATATCGGCATTTTTATCCAAATGTTTATAGCCTTTATCATTAATTAATACCAATTGTGCAAATAAAATAGCCTTTATAAAAAGAATAAATGTGGTATAATATGACCAGATTACAAAGTAATCTGTGTCAGAAATGCTTGTAAAGCATGACGTTAATATGACCAGAAGCAACACACCCTCACCCAGGAGGAATGCCTATGAATAAAGAAGGTCTTATCCTTATTGTAGATGATGACATAAGCAGTACAAAAATATTACGACATCTGTTCCGGGATATTTATGAGATTGAGGAAGCAGTGAATGGACAGGATGCGTTAGCCATCATAGAGCAGAAGGCAGACGCACTCTCGGCGATCATACTTGACGTGTATATGCCAGTGATGGACGGATATACGGTGCTGGAGAGAATATCAGGGAATGAAAAATGGAAAAACATCCCTGTTATTGTCATGACTTCGGAGAGTGCTGTGGAGTCAGATCAGAAACTTTTTGATCTTGGGGCACACCAGATCGTACATAAGCCCATCAATGCGGGTATCGTGAAAAAACAGATTCATAATATCGTAAAAGCCTATGAGAAACATAAGGATTTCATACAGATCAGCGGATTAGAGAGAACTTTGATCCATAATACTACGAATACTTTCATATGCGTTTATGATTTTCATAAAAAAACAGCAGAATTAGGGGATAACTATCAGAACTTTGTGTCAGCAGAGTTCCAGAAGGTCTTTGCACAATATCCATTTCAGATAGAAAATTATGTATTGCCTAAGAATCTTGAAACAGCGAGACATTTTTTTGATGTGGAGCATAAGACGGAGGAATACGAGGAGATAGAGATCAGACTTCGTGTGGATACAGTACATTATAAATGGTTCAAGATATCCATGCTCCTCAATAATGAGGGAAATGGATATCGGGATCATGCAGTGATTCTTTTTACCGATATTGAGAAGGAAGTGGAAGCAAAAGAAAAGCTGACTTTTATGGCTATGAATGATATGCTGACTCATATACCCAATATGCGTACATTTTCCATCCATGTGAGAAAAATGCTGGATGAGAATCCGAACGAGAAATTCTATATGCTCACCATGGATCTCTATCAGTTCAATCTGGTCAATAAATTATTTGGCTATGGGGAAGGGGATGCTATCTTAAAGTACTTTGCAACGAAGATTCAGGAATTGATCGAGGCTTATGATAAGGGAGTCTATTGCAGAATGGCATCGGATATCTTTTATGCATGTTTTTCGGAGCAGGAAGATTTACAGGAGTATCTGAGGGTATTGCGGGCAAGTCTGCGCAGTTATCCCATCAAATTTGAGTTGCGGCTTTGCGCAGGAATCTATATCATAGAGGATAAAAGCGAGAATGTTGAAAATATGATAGATTGTGCGACTTATGCACGAAATGAAGCCAAAAGAGGGCTTCTCCACGAAGAACAGTATTATGATGAGCATTTAAGGGAAAAAGAATATTTTGAAACTATGGTCATTTCGGAGATGGAACAAGCATTGGAAAGCGAGCAGTTCGAAGTATTCCTACAACCCCAATATGATACTTTTTATGAAAAGATGATAGGTTCGGAAGCACTGATCCGTTGGAATCATCCACAGAAAGGGTATTTATCGCCGGGTATTTTCATCCCACTCTTCGAGCAGAACGGATTTATTACAGAACTGGATTATTATGTGCTCAAGGTGGTGTGCAGGACGATTCGTAGTTGGAGCGACCGGGGAATAGAAGTATTGCCGGTATCTGTAAATGTGTCCAGATGTGATCTGTATGATTCTAATCTGATAGAACGGATTCTGAAAACAGTGAATGCATATCAGGTCCCTCATGATATGGTGGAATTTGAGATAACAGAAAGTGCATTTATCTCAGAAAAAGAGTTACTCACCGAATTTACGGTAAACCTTCGAAAAGAAGGGTTTCGTGTGTTGATCGATGACTTTGGAAGTGGGTACTCGGCATTGAATTCTCTGAAGGATATTCAGGTGGATGTTCTGAAGATCGATATCAAATTCCTGCCGGCTTCCATAAAGGAAGCGCGTGCCTCCATCATATTGAAGTCTATCATTGAGATGGCGCAGAAGCTGGGATTGGATGTGATTGCAGAGGGGGTAGAACAGAAAGAGCAGGTGGAATTACTGGAAACATTATGTTGTGATAAGGTACAGGGATTTTACTATGCCCGTCCTATGCCTATTGCAGATTATGAAGAGAAAGTGCAATCAAACAATAGAGAAAAGGAGCATTGGGGCAATGAATGAGAAAATATTGATTATTGATGATGCTAAATTTGCCAGAAAAGTATTGAAACATGCTTTGACAGATGGCAATTACACCAATATCGTGGAAGCAACAACAGCAAAAGATGCCTTGGAAATTTTTGAAAAAGAACAGCCCGAACTTACATTACTGGATATTTCCCTGCCGGACAGTGATGATCTGGGACTGCTGGAAAAATTACTGGCATTGAATCCTCAGGCAAAAATTGTCATATGCTCTGCCTTGGGACAGAATCTTATTATCGAAAATGCTATTAAAATGGGTGCGAAAGATTTTATTACGAAACCTTTTGAAGAAAAGATTTTATTGGAAATCGTAAACAATCAGTTGCATTAGTTAGATGATAGGGGGCAATATGGCAGTATTTGATAAAAATGGTGACTTGAAGCAGGATGCCAGGGATGTGCTCTACGAATTAGGCAATGTAGGGGTTGGCACAGCAGCGATGGCAATCGGCAGCATTAGAGAAATGGAGATTCGAATCGATCCCCCTAATGTGATTGCAGTTAAAAGTGATATTTTCGCAGAGATCGATTATGATCCGGAGCAGGTCGTCGTGAGCGTATCCACCAGGATGAGCGATACATTAGATGGCAGTATTCTGTTCCTGCTGAGCAGAGAATTTGTACGGAATACGGTGTATAAGATGACGGAGGAGTGCTTTGATGATGAAGAGCTTATGAAAAACGAGGACAGTGTATCTGCACTTCGTGAAATGATCAACTATACCACGGCAGGTTATGCCAAAGTCATAGGTTCTTATCTGGAACTTCCGGTGTATATATCATCTGCATCGGTGGGACTCAGTAAGGCACGGAACATTGTACAGGATGTCATCGCAAATGCATCCATAAAAGCGGATAAGATGGCATGCGTGAATACAAAATTTACCATTGTAGATGAGGATGGGAATAAAACAGACGAAGTAGGCCAGGTGCTTATCTTTCCGGATGCGAAGAGTATTGAAAAATTTATAGAGATTATGAGAGACTGATAATTAGAAGCCTGGCGAAAGAGCACGGGCAGGGAGGTATGATATGAGATGTAGAAGAGCATCATTTGAAGTGGAAGTGGAGAAATATGAAGTTGGAAAGGGAATGGAAGATGGATTTGAACTGTGGTCAGATGTGGTGACCAAGGGATGGGTGGTTTCAGATTTTTTAGTGAAGGTCACGAGACCGGATGGGACGATCTGGTGTCCTTACATTAAAAATCGCCGGGGATGTACGTTTATCGGAGAAGGTGATTATATCATCACAGAGGATGATGGAAAGCACGTATGTGGCGCGGATAAAGTCTTTATCCGTTTCCAGCCAATCGAGGAAGCATAAGACACAGAAAATGGCAGGACATAAAAGGTAATAAATCGCGGGAGATGGAGGAATTCTGTCTCCTTTTTCCGTTTACTCATTTTACGACACTCATTTTTTGTATACAATCTGTATCCCTATGGTTGCTTTTTTGATATAGATTGTATATAATTAAATACAATCGAGAATAGTAGTAATAAAAATGATAAGACAGGACAGATGACGATGCAGGAGATAAGAGTAGATGCAAGGGCGAAGATCAACCTTGGGTTGGATGTAGTGAGAAGGCGGGAAGATGGGTATCATGAGGTAAAGATGATCATGCAGACAGTGGCGTTGTATGATACGCTTACTATGACCAGACTTCCAGAATCTGAGATTCAGATTACCAGCAATGCGGGAGATATTCCACTGGATGAGCATAATCTGATCTATAAGACAGCCCGGCTGATGATGGAGCAGTATAGGATTCGGGAGGGCATCAAAGTGCATCTGGAAAAGAGAATTCCAGTGGCAGCAGGCATGGCAGGCGGCAGCACTGATGCGGCGGCTACTTTTAAAGGTATGAATGAATTGTTTCAACTGGGTGCCACCGAGGAGGAACTTAGAACACTGGCAGTGAAGATCGGTGCGGATGTACCTTACTGTATTATGGGAGGAACCGCATTGTCAGAGGGCATTGGAGAGATATTGACACCTCTGCCGGCACCGCCACAGTGTTATCTGCTCATCGCAAAGCCGGATCTCTATGTTTCTACAAAATATGTATATGAGAATCTCCACGCCAATGAACTGGTGCATCATCCGGACATTGATGGTATGATCACATGTATTCGGGAACAGGATCTTTGGAAGATGACGGCACTTATGGAAAATGTACTGGAAAATGTTACGGTTCGCAAATATCCCATTATAGAAGAAATCAAAAATATTATGAAAGAACAGGGTGCATGGAACGCATTAATGAGTGGCAGTGGACCTACCGTATTTGGAATATTTACATCAGAAGAGGAAGCAGAAAAGGCAAAGGCAAAGATTAAAGAGCAGGAGATGGCAAAACAGATATTTGTAAGTGCTTTTTCCAACAATGGTTGAGAAGAAAGGTAACGTGAGAGTATATGGATGACAGATTACAGGCAAATATGGACGAATATCTACCACTGAGAGATGTTGTATTCAAGACTTTGAGGCAGGAAATATTGTTAGGTGACTTAAAGCCGGGGGAACGTCTCATGGAAATCCATCTGGCTAATAAACTGGGGGTAAGTCGTACACCTATTCGCGAAGCGATACGTAAGCTGGAATTAGAAGGTCTGGTCACCATGATACCAAGACGTGGAGCGGAAGTCGCGCAGATCACAGTGAAGAATCTGCAGGATGTCCTGGAAGTGCGAAAAGCACTGGACGTACTCTCAGCGGAGCTGGCTTGTGACAGAATTACAGAGGAGCAGATGACAGAGCTTAGAGAGGCATGTCAGCACTTTGAACATATGATACAGACAAAGGATTCTACGAAGATTGCCAAGGCGGATGTGGATCTTCATGATATTATTACGAAAAGTACCGGGAATGATAAGCTGATCCTCATGGTGAACAACCTGTCGGAGCAAATGTATCGGTATCGCTATGAACATATTAAGGATCCATCCAGCCATGAACGATTGATCGCGGAGCATCAGAAGATCCTCAGCGCACTGGAGAATCGTGATAAGGAAGCTGCTGCCAACGCTGTGGGTGAACACATCGACAATCAGGAAAAGGCGATTATGCAGCAGTTACGGGAATAGAACTTGAATAAAATAGGTAAAACTTGTCAATAACTCTTTCTATAACAGGAAGGAGTTATTGTGTTAATGGGGAAAAATATGACAGGGACGGTTGCTTTGATCACCATGACAGCCGTTATCGGAATGATGTATCCAAAATATTGCTTTGCGGATGGCACATATCGTATTATAATAGAAGAACATGGTAATCGGGAAGAGATTACTACCATGAATGAGCAGGACTTGTATGGGCTGCTGCGTGCAGACCCGGATCACATTAGGATAAAAAGTAAACTGCTGGAATATATTCAAAAATAAAAGTAATGAATCTGCCGGAATAGAGACAGATGTGGAGTAGATATGTCAATGAACAAGATGAGTGAAGCACCGATCGGTGTGTTTGATTCGGGCGTGGGCGGATTGACCGTGACAAGAGAGATCATGCGCCAGATTCCCAATGAAAAAATTATTTATTTTGGAGACACTGCCAGAGTACCTTACGGCAGTAAATCCCAGGAGGTAGTCACCAGATATTCCAAACAGATTATCAGATTCCTCCGGACACAGGATGTAAAGGCGATTGTCATTGCCTGTAATACGGCAAGTGCCATGGCGCTGCCGGAGATCGAGAAAGAGATCGACATCCCTATCATTGGTGTCGTTCGACCGGGAGCAAGGGTGGCGGCTTCCGCGACGAAAAATGGAAAGATCGGTGTCATCGCCACGGATGCTACCATCGGTTCCGACGTGTATACCGAATACATACAACAGATCAACCCCAATGTGCAGGTCATTGGAAAAGCATGTCCGCTATTTTGTCCATTGATCGAGGAAGGACTTTGGCAAGATCCCGTCACGGATGAGATTGCTATGCGTTATCTGTCTGAACTCATCGATATCGATATTGATACACTGATCCTGGGGTGTACTCACTATCCACTGATCCGTTCCACCATCGGCAGGATCATGGGAGATAAGGTCACACTGGTCAATCCTGCCTATGAGACTGCAAGCAGCCTGAAAGAACTCCTGGAGACGGACCATTTGTTAAATGAATCGGAGACAGGACTGGGCAGTAATAAATACCGCTTTTTCGTCAGCGACAGTGCGAAGAAGTTTCAGAACTTTGCCAATACCATAATAAAATATGGAATCCTCTCCGCAAAGGTCATAAACATAGAGGAATACTAGTGCACTGTCTTATTCATATCCAGCCAAACCACTTGCCTGAATTTCCGAATACAGCATTTCCAAAGCCTCGGTGTACCCAGCTACACCTGCATTTTTGAAACACTGTCTTCGAAAATTTATTCTGCGTGAATGGTATCGTTATTATCGAAACGCTGTACCAGACAAAAACGGAATGATCCGGAGCGGATAAAATAAGAATAGAAAAAAATAGATAAAGTAAGAGTAAATAAAAATGAAACAGATAGAAATAAGAATAGGCAAAAATAAGAACAGATAAAAATAAGGGCAGATAGAATAAGAACAGATAAAACAACAGGTAAAAATAGAAAGCAAGGAAAAGATACAGCATGACAAAAGAAGTAATGATATCCATAAAGGGACTTCAGCTCAATGAAGAACAGGGTGCAGACAATCTGGAGACCATCATAGCAGGAACTTATTACAAGAAAAACGACAGTCATTATGTGGTGTTCGACGAGGTGCTGGAAGGCTATGAGAATACCATCAAGAGTATCATTAAATTCAATGGGAAGGAGATGAGTCTCACACGGCACGGACTGGTGAATGTACATATGCTTTTTGAAGAAAAGCGAAAGAATATGACCAGCTATGGAACTCCTTTCGGCAATATTATGATTGGAATTGAAGCAGATAACATTGATCTGGAAGAGCGTGAAAATGAATTGAAATTACAGGTCGCCTATGATCTGGAAGTGAACTATGAACATCTGGCTGACTGTAAGATCGAGATGCACATCACGGAGAAGAGAGAACCATTAAAACTTGTATAAAGCAGGGAAGAATAAAGTGGAGTTTAAAAAAGGATATCATTTGATATCCTTTTTGTCCGTTACTATTTGATTGGCTTTGCACCGGCTCTTTCCTGTGCTTTTTCAAGAGTACGTTTGAACCAGCCTTTTTTCTTTGCAGGAGCTTTCTGAATTGCTCCGTGTAAGCCCTTCACATCGGTGATGTAGATACCGCTTACAACAGCTTTGACCTCTTTTTTCACTGGCACAGATTCGAATATTTTCTCATCACATACAAGTGACATTACCTGAGGACCGACTTTTGCTTTTACGATTGGCAGTTTGGAACGGCGTAACATCTTTGGTGTCTGGTCAATGACCATTTGGGGAAGACCGGATTCCTTCATCTTCATACGTTTCTTATCGATGATCAGCATGGAAACGGTCTGTTTATTGGCATCGATCTGTGCCTGCTGTTCAGATTGTCTTTTCTGTGCTTTCTTACCTAAGAAATATAATACAATTACAGCAATGACTAAAACTGCAAGAATGGATAATAATACAATAGTTACAGTGTTCACGGGATACCTCCTAATATTTGTAAAACCTTTGTAATCAAGTCATATCCTGACTCAATTACTTCGTAATCTTGTCATATTAACGTCATGCTCTATGAGCATTCCTGACGAGATTACTTTGTAATCTTGTCATATTAACGTCATGCTCTATGAGCATTCCTGACGAGATTACTTTGTAATCTTGTCATATTGTATCATTCTTTTCTGCAAAGTGCAAGGCGGATACATTGAATTGTGGGATAAAATCATATATACTGAGTACAGTCATATGCAGTGCCATGGAAGTGTGATACAAGTGTCGCAGAGGTGTCGCGGCATGCCTGAATAGGACGTGGATTGACTGACGGGGAGTGAAAGAAGGGGATTTTATGGAAGCAATATTACAGGACGCACTTATGGTTCTACAATTTCTATTAAGACATATGGTATTCATTAATTTCATATTTTCCATTATCATTGTTTTTTTTCAGCGCCGTGAGCCAAAGTCTGTATGGGCATGGCTGCTGATCCTGTATTCTGTCCCTATTGTAGGGTTTATCATCTACCTGTTTGCAGGAACAGATATGCACAAGCGGAAAATGTTCCGGTTAAAAGAGATTGAGGATCATCTGAATGAGGCAATCAGACATCAGGAGCATCAGATCACCAATCAGGAGATGGTGGAGGAAAATCCGGAATTAAAGGATTATACGGATCTGATTTACTACAATCTTCACAGCACGGGAGCGATTCTAAGCGGAGATAATTCTGTTCAGGTCTTCACAGACGGAGATAAGAAGTTCGATGCATTGATCGAAGATATCAAAAATGCAAAGCAGTTCATTCATATACAATATTATATTATAAAAAATGATGTACTTTTTAACCGCATTCGGGAAGTGCTGCTGGAGAAGGTGCGGGAGGGCGTGGAAGTACGTATCCTGTACGATGGCATGGGCAGTCGATGTGTTCCGGAGAGATACTGGAATAAGATGCGGGAGGAGGGCATTCAGATTGTTGAATTTTTCCCGGCATTATTGGGCAGATTGCATCTGCGTATCAATTATCGGAATCACCGTAAGATCGTGGTCATTGACAATGCAGTCGCATATGTGGGTGGTTTTAATATAGGAAAAGAATACATCGGACTGGATCAGAAATTTGGATATTGGAGGGATACACATCTGCGCATTCAGGGAAGTGAAGTGAGTGCGCTCCAGGTACGGTTCGTGCTGGATTGGAATTATGCGGCAAGAGAAAATCTGTTCAGGAATGAGTCTTATTTTCTACCACAGGGAGATTTCACGGGAAGTACGATGATGCAGATCATCTCCAGTGGTCCTGACTCTGCACTGCAGAATATTCGCAACAATTATCTGCGCCTGATCAATAAGGCGAGAAAGAGTATCTATATTCAGACCCCTTATTTTATTCCGGATGAGTCTATCCTCAACGTGCTGATCATCGCGATTCATTCTGGTGTGGAAGTGAATATTATGATCCCCTGCAAGCCGGATCATCCATTTGTCTATTGGGCAACTTACTCCTATGTGGGTGATATGGTCATGACGGGCGCCAACTGCTATACCTATAACAATGGATTTCTCCATGTGAAAGGGCTGATCATTGATGATGCAGTCTACAGCTATGGAACCGCCAACATGGATATTCGCAGTTTTCAACTGAATTTTGAGGTGAATGCGGTGGTCTATGACAAAACGGAAGCACAGAAAATGGTACAGATCTTCAGGGACGATCTGAAATACTGCAAGAAAATTACCAAAGATCGATACAGCAGGAGAAACCTCATCGTCCGTGTCAGAGAGCAGTTCTGCAGATTGCTGTCACCACTGCTGTGATCAGTTCAGCCCTTGGCAAAACCGCAGACAAGCTGCTTACCGCTGCGTTGCAGCTCATTTTGCTCATAAGAAGGCATTCATTCCATGGTATCAGGTATCCATTCGTTCATGCCAGCATGACTCATGGATATCCCATACCATGGCTGAGTCAGTGAACAGTTCAGTCATGCTATTCGCAAAACCGCAGACAAGCTGCTTACCGCTGCGTTGCAGCTCATTTTGCTCATAAGAAGGCATTCATTCCATGGTATCAGGTATCCATTCGTTCATGCCAGCATGACTCATGGATATCCCATACCATGGCTGAGTCAGTGAACAGTTCAGTCATGCTATTCGCAAAACCGCAGACAAGCTGCTTACCGCTGCGTTGCAGCTCATTTTGCTCATAAGAAGGCATTCATTCCATGGTATCAGGTATCCATTCGTTCATGCGAGCATGACTCATGGATATCTGATACCATGGCTGAACTGGGGAGTAATATTTGGAAAATCCTCGGAAAAGCTTTCAAGAGGGGGCAGAATATGTTATAAATATTGATAGTGTATTATAATAAGAATAGGAGAAATATTTTATGAAAAAAAGAATCGTAATTTTAGCAACGCTTGTGGGGGCAGTTGCTATGTTAACAGCATGCGGCAGTGATAAATATGTAACAAAACTTGGTGCATATAAAGGGGTGGAAGTTACTGTAGAACCAAAGGAAGAAGTGACGGAAGAAAAGATACAGAGTTATATCGATCAGGCGTTGCAGGCAAAGGCAGTCTATGAGGAAGCGGACCGTGAAGTGCAGGATGGAGATCAGGTCAATATTGACTATGTGGGTAAGATTGATGGAGAAGCTTTTGACGGCGGCAGTTCCAGTGACGGTGGATACGATCTGACCATCGGTTCCCATGCTTTAATCGAAGGATTTGAAGAGGGACTTCTGGGTGCGAAAAAGGGAGATACCCTGGATCTGAATCTTACATTTCCGGCAACCTATTCCAAAGAGGAATTGGCAGGCAAGGACGTAGTGTTTACAGTGACAGTGAATACCATCAAAGAGGCGGTTCTTCCGGAATTGAATGACGAGTATGTGGCAGGATTGAAGCTGGAAAATGTGGCTACGGTTGATGAATACAGAGAATATGTGAAAAATATGCTGCAGGAGCAGTCAGACTATACCTTTAATCAGAATGTACAGAATGCGGCATTTGATGTGGTATACAAGGAAAGCGAAGTCAGTGGTGTAGATGAGGATATGGTAGATGAGTACTATAATCAGGCACTCAGCCAGGCGGATCAGTATGCTTCCTATTATGGTACTGACAGAGAAACTTTTGTTACCCAGAGCCTTGGCATGACTCTGGAAGACTTTGAGGCTTCTGCTAAGGAGAGAGCAGAGGAGTCCGCAAAGCAGGAGTTAGTGGTGAATGCCATTGCAAAAAAAGAGAAAATCAAGATCAAGAAAAGTGATATCACTGATTTTGCCAAAGAAAACATGTCCTATTATGGATATGATTCCGAAGATGCCTTGATTCAGAGCATGGGTGAGGATCAGATCGAGAAATACCTGAGATTTGACAAAGTGTTCAAACTCATCGGTGAAAATGCACAGGTGACGGAGCAGGCTGGTGCCCAAGAAGCAGCAACAGAAGAAGCAGCTACAGAAGAAAACACAACTGAAGAAGCGGCAACAGAAGCAGCAACAGAGACTACAACGGAAGCTGCTACGGAGCAGACAGCCACAGAAGAAACTACCACGGAGAATACAACGGAAGCAGAGTAGAGAACTTGAAATGCAGAAAGTCACGGAGTGAGCGTATAAATGACAAAAATAAAAACATATATACTGTTATCACTTATATTGAGTTTGGTGGTGGTAGAGCCTGTAAATGCTACCTCGCTTGCAGATATTAAGAAACAACAGCAGCAGACACAGAGTGCTCTGGATGCGACGAACAATAAGACCTCCAATCTGGAAGACAAGCAGGATGTCATAGAGGAAGAAATCAGTGATATGGATTCTGAACTGGTGGAAATCATGGCTAGTATCAGCATGCTGGAGGATGAGATATCCCAGTTGGAAGAACAGATCGAGGAAGCACAGAAAGAATACGACGCTGCAAAGGCATCGGAGGAACAGCAGTATGATGCCATGAAACGTCGTATCAAATTCATGTATGAGAAAGGTGACACTGCTTATATTCAATTATTCATGGAAGCCAAGAGCATGAACGATATGCTGAACAAGGCAGGATATGTGGAAAAGATCTATGAATATGATCGAAAGTTATTATTATCCTATCAGGAGACACAGAAAAAAGTAGCAGAGACGAAGGAAAAGCTGGAAACCGAGCAGTCAGATCTGGTAGCGACCCAGTTCGAATATAAAGAAGAGCAGACATCTCTTCAGGCAATGCTGAATGAGAAAAAGGCGGAATCTAACAATTATGATCAGATGATTGCACAGGCAAGAGCGGAGGCAGCGAACTATAAAGCGGCGATTAAACAGCAAAATGTATTGATCAAACAGATCGAAGCAGAGGAAGCCAGAAAAGCGGCGGAAGAGGCTGCCAGAAAGAAAGCAGAAGAAGAGGCAAAGAAAAAAGCAGGAGAATCCACCAGCTCCACCAGTGATTCCAAGAGCAGCAATTCCTCAGACAGCGGCACCATTATTACCAGTGCAACAGGCAGTGCTCTGGGCAAGGAAATCGCAGGCTACGCATGTAAATTCGTAGGATACCCTTACGTGGCTGGAGGAACCAGCCTGACCAATGGCGCAGATTGCTCCGGATTTACCTATGCCGTTTACAAACAGTACGGGTACAGTATTCCCAGGAATTCCACCAGCCAGAGAGGTGCGGGAACTGCGGTGAATTACTCTGATGCACAGCCGGGAGATCTGATCTGCTACGCAGGACATGTTGCCATGTACATCGGTGGCGGCAAGATCGTCCACGCAAGTTCAGCAAAGACAGGTATCAAGATCAGCAATGCCACCTACAAAGAGATTTTGGCAGTGCGACGGGTTGTAAGCTGATCACCGGGTTAGGGATTACTTCCAGTATGAGGATAAGGACCAGTGATGTAATGAAGCAGCTCTTATGGGCAGTGCATCACGAGAAGATTGTGGTGAAACTGCCAGTCCGTGAGGAATGAAAGATATCTAACGTTTTTAGGATTATGAAAGCACGAAGTGCGAAATAATCAGTAAGTATCAAGGGGCAAAACACCTTTTGACCCTTACATCATAAAATTCGGGTAAAATAGGTATAAGAAATAGTATAAAGAAACATTTTTTGCTGGACATTTGCCAGTTTTGTGATATGATGGTGAAAACTAAAAACAAGCAAAAGAGAAGATCATCTTAGGAAACAGAATATTTCCACAGAAGAAAAGATGATACAGGAGGATTTTATGAACACGGATTATTTAGTAATGACAATTGGAGACAAGAAAAACATCGCATTGATTGCCCATGACGGCAAGAAGGCTGATATGATTGCCTGGTGCGGGGAGAATAAAGAGATCTTACAGAAGCATTTCCTGTGCGGAACAGGTACCACAGCCCGAATGATCACGGATAGGACAGGACTTCCGGTTCGTGGATACAATAGCGGTCCACTTGGCGGTGATCAGCAGGTAGGTGCTAAGATCGTGGAAGGAAAGATTGATATGGTAATCTTTTTCTCAGACCCTTTGACCTCACAGCCACATGATCCGGATGTAAAGGCACTGCTTCGTATCGCTCAGGTATATGATATTCCCATCGCAAATAATAAAGCCACAGCTGATTTTATGATTCAGTCATCCCTGATGGATAAACCATATGATCACACCATTATCAATTTCCAGGAAAACGTTAAGAATCGTGCTGATACATTATAACAAAAATTTGTAACTATTCAGAGCCAAGCAAATTCATAAAAATATGCGAATCATGCTTGCATGAGTGAGCTGATTTTTGTGAATTTATTTGGCGAAGTAACCACATAAGCAAAAGGAAAGCTTCGAAGAAGCGATTTTGCGTTCTGAATAGTTAAAAAATTTACAATATGACATGAGTTTACATATCCAAGAACGGCGGTGCTTTTAGAGGCTGTGAAGAGCCAGCGAACAAGGGAATTAAATCCCCTGGTCGCTGGCTTCATTTATATTTATATGATAGGAAGTTTCTCTGAAATATTATGGAGGACAAAATGTAATTACGAAATAAGGGACAATCAAAATATAAAATAATTAAAAGCAGAAAAGAATAGGGAAAAGAATAGTAGAAAAGAATAGTATAAGAAATTATTAAGAAATATTTACAAACTCTATGATAAGATAGTAATATCACGGGATTATTTCAGTCCAAACCATAAAAGCAGGAGCAAATGAAAGACATAACGGAATGAGAGCCACAATTAAATGAGGAATTGAATGAAGAATTATATGAAGACAAAAAATTGTAAAGGAATATCATTATTTATCATAGCAGGGATACTGGGTACCGCCGTGGTGCTGACGGGATGCGGAAAGCGGGCGAAAACAACTGGAGTGGACTCAGGGGAGCGGATCATTACGGAGGAATGCCTGGTAAACGGCGGAAGTGATGTGGATGCAACCACGGAGGAAGGAGCGGAATCTGACTGGCGGGGGGATAATCCGAGAAAATCTGGATACGAGGGAACGGAATATACCTGGAATGAGATGACCATTGTAATACCGGATGCATGGAAGGACAAATATGTGCTCCAGGAATATGAGGATGGCAGAGGTTTTGGATTCTTACAGAAAGCTTCTGATGACAAAGAAAAAGGGATGGGATATCTCTGTGGATTTCATGTTTCAGAGGGTCCGGTCTTTGAGATGGCAGGAGAACGTCAGATGGCATATACCGATGACCAGATGTATTACCTTACAGTTCCCACGGACGTATCATTTTACTATGAGGATGAAGCCATATCTCAGGAATACCAGGCGATGGTAAAATATATTATCTCCATGAGTGAATCTGTTCAGATTGCTAAGAAGGACGTGCATTACAACCCGCGTGAGTATGCCATTGCCATGAGTGACTGCTATCCTCTACAGGAAAATGACATGATAAATTTTAATGACAATGAGCTGTGGATTGCTCGGAATGAAATATTTGCAAGGCATGGACTGGAGTTTAAGAACACTTATTTGCAGGAATACTTTGATGCCTGTAGCTGGTACCAGGGGACAGTGACATCGGATCAGTTTGATGATGGAGTACTGAGTGGTATTGAAAAGAGTAATCTGGAACTCATTGAAAAAGCGGAATCAGAATATAAGAACAGTCATCCGTATCCGAAAATGGAAGTGGTGGGTGAAGAGACAGGCAGTGATCTGGATGAAAATGGATCGGCTGATACCATATCTTATCAGGTAACGGAGGTCGCAAAGGACGATTACGTAGAATATGAGGAATCTTTTACCATAAATGGGGTGGAATATAACCTGGGCGGCTATGAGATTATCATGGAAAATCCGGAGATGGAGAACTACTATATTACAGACATCTCACCTTATTTTCCTGGATTAGAGATCGCTGTGATGGATCATGGACCAAGTGATGATCCGGTCACATATTTTTTCACCTATGATGGCAGCAAGGCAGGAAAAGAGGCACTGCACTATCTGGGAGCAGTGGAAGGATTCCCCTTCAAGGAGATGGGGAACTTCAATGGATTCACGGAGGAAGGAAGCGTGAAAGGTGTCATTCGGACGGATATTATCAATACTTGCTATGGATATGCCCATTGGTGGTATGATTATGATAATAAAAGGTTAGAATATCAGGAGACAGGGTACTACCCGATGCTGCCGAGTGGTGCACATGAACTGTACGTGGATCTGCCTGTGTACAGTGAAATGAATACGGATTCCGTGCAGTCCACGGTGGCGGCACAGAAGCAAGTATATTTCATACTGACGGATGGAAGAGAGTGGATTCAGGTGCGTGGCAAAGATGGCAGCAGTGGATTGGTACATATCATAGATGGACAAATTGATGGGTTAGGGAAAAAGCCTGGGGAGGTATTTTCTAATTTACAATTTTATGATTGATCTTATTTGATGAGAAATGCTTTCTATCAGCACAGGTGTGTCGAAGACGCAAAGAGGAAAAATAGGAAAAAGGGATAGAATAAAGAAACGGGATAAGGGAAAAAGAAACAGAAACAAGAAACAGAAACAAGAAATAGAAACAAGGAACAGAAACAAGGAACGGGAAAAAGGAACGAGAACAGGAAAGAGGAAAAAGGAAAAAGGAAAAGGCAACAGAATAAAGGAAGAGGAATAAGAACAAGAAATGGGATAAGGGGACAGGAAAAGGAATAGGAAAAAGGAACAGGAACAAAAACAGGATAAAGGAAGATGGACAAGAAACGGGATAAAGGAAAAGGAAGAGGAACAAGAAACGGGATACAGGAAGAGGAACAAGGTAAAGGAACATGAAACAGGATAAAGGAAGGAACAATAGATGAGGAGAAAAAGTTCAAGATGGGCACTTGCTCTGCTGGCAGCACTGACGCTTAGCATTACTGCATGTGGAACAACACAGCCACAGAATACAGAAGAGATGTCAGTGGAAGCAATGACGGAAGAGAAAAGTACAGAGGAAATAACCAGTGAGAATGGAACCACAGAGGAAACGGAATCGGATAAGGTAGCAGAGGGAACCAATTCAAACAAAACCACAGAAGGACTGACCCAGGAGGAGAATATGGAAAACACCTATCAACAGATCACCCAGGAACAGGCAAAAGAGATCATGGATACACAGGAGGGCTTCATTTTGCTGGATGTGCGTACACAGCAGGAGTATGATATGGGCTATATCCCAGGTGCCATCTGCATTCCCAATGAAGAAATCGATGAGAACGTTACAGAACAGCTTCCGGATAAGGATCAATTGATCCTGGTCTATTGCAGAAGTGGAAACAGAAGTAAGCAGGCAGCAGAAAAGCTGGCAAAGCTTGGCTATACCAATGTGCAGGAATTTGGCGGAATCAATACCTGGGCGTATCGCGTGACACGATAGATAGCGTGAGCCAGAGAGATTTTCAGAAATACAGCATAGAATTTTACAAGAGAGGCATGAAATATTCCAATGAACGCAACCATACATGGAACGGAGATCTTATATCAACTGCAATATTCAAAAAGACAGAGCATGGAACTGGAAATTACGCCGGAGGGACATGTGTTTGTGAAAGCACCGGTAGGTGTCAAAGAATATGAAGTGCTGGCATTTCTAAAGAAAAATGCGAAGGTGCTGGTGAAGAATCAGGAGCGTCTGGAGAATAGGGAATACGTATCCAGTGAAAAAGTGTATGAGGAAGAAGAAAATTATCTGTTATTAGGACGTGTCTGCAAGCTGACAGATTTACTGAATCCCATACCGGAAAGTAAGGAAGCGATTCAGGATGCCTTGAAGAAAGCTTATACGAAACAGACCAGGAAAATCATACAGAACAGAGTCGCATACTATGAAACAATAATCAAAGTAAAGTGTAAAAGCATCACTATCGTAAATTCACCTGCTTCCTGGGGAACCTGTAATTCCAGGAAAGAGCTTACTTTTAATTACAAGCTTTCCATGGCAGATCTTTCGGCAATCGATTATGTGGTGATCCATGAACTGTGCCATATCATGCATCTGAACCACGACCGCTCTTTTTGGAGAGATGTGGGGAAATATGATAAGGATTACAAGGCACATCAGGAATATCTGCGCAGGTTCGGCGGTGTCATGACCATCTGAGAAGGCTGAGACAAAGAAAATCAAAATAGCCGAATAACCATAATTCCCCCAGCATACAATGTAAAAACATTGATTGTAGGGGGATTTTTTGAAAGATTATATTGAAGAAAGAGCAATCAACATTGCTACGTATATTATCGATTACAACGCCACGGTAAGACAGACAGCGAAAGAGTTTGGAATCAGTAAAAGTACCGTACATAAGGATGTGACAGACCGATTGATGGAGATCAATCCGAACCTGGCAAAGGAAGCCAGAAAGGTGTTGGATGTGAATAAATCGGAGCGGCACATACGGGGAGGACTTGCTACCAGAGAAAAGTATATTCATCTTCACCAACTGCAGGTGTAGATGTACCCTGGAGTAGGAGTTGCTTTCTGTAAATGGGCAGTTCCTACTCTGTACAAGTTTACATAATGTAAAATACGATATTTTCCATAGCGCTAAAAAAGGAGGTATTATCCCGCAGGATCATGCTTTTATAGATGCATAACATCAAAGTAAAGTAGTGTCAGCATAAGAGAGTCTAAGACATTTTGTTCTTTGATACTGCTAAGCTTGTAATACTTCCAAAGGAAGTATTATCCCGTAGGGATTATGCACCTATAGATGCATAACATAGAAGCAAAGAGTCAGTAAAGTAGTGTCAACATAAGAGAATCTGAGACACTTTGTTCTAGTTCAGAATATTAATATGTGTATTAAGCTTAAAGATGTGAAAATGAGTGGTTTTCCGCAAATAAAATTTTGACAAGGGTTATAGCTTATCATATAATAAACGATGAAGGAAAATAAGAGTTACACAATCCGATAGAGAAAACCGTGGCGCAGCCACAGAAGGAGCAATATGGAGAAAGAACTGGTTATTGTAGTTGATTTTGGTGGGCAATATAATCAGCTTGTTGCACGTCGTGTCAGAGAATGCAATGTGTACTGTGAGATATATTCCTATCGAACAGACCTTGAGAAGATCAAACAGATGAATCCAAAAGGAATCATTCTTACGGGAGGACCCAATAGTTGCTATGAGGCGGATTCGCCGACCTATTCCAAAGAATTATTTGAACTGGGTATTCCGGTGCTGGGGCTTTGCTATGGCGCACAGCTCATGATGCATGTGCTTGGTGGCAAAGTGACGACCCCGGAAGTGGGAGAGTATGGAAAAACAGAGATTACAGTAGACACCACTTCCGCTATTTTTGCAGGAGTTCCGGAAAAAGAAATATGCTGGATGAGTCATTTTGACCGTATCGCAGAAGTGGCACCTGGATTCAGGACGATTGCTCACACGGCAGACTGTCCAATTGCAGCATCTGAAAATGCAGAGAAAAAGCTTTATGCCATCCAGTTCCACCCGGAGGTACTTCACACACAGCACGGTACAGAGATGCTTCATAATTTCGTGCGCAATATCTGTGGATGTGCCGGAGACTGGAGAATGGATAGTTTCGTGGAGAATTCCATCAAGGCAATCCGTGAAAAAGTAGGAAATGGTAAAGTATTATGTGCCCTTTCCGGTGGTGTGGATTCCTCCGTGGCAGCAGTCATGCTGGCAAAAGCAATCGGCAGCCAGCTTACCTGTGTATTTGTAGATCACGGTCTGCTCCGTAAAGATGAGGGAGATCAGGTGGAGGAAGTATTCGGTCCAAATGGCCCTTATGACCTGAATTTTATCAGAGTCAATGCGCAGGAGAGATTCTATAGCAA
>JAQVCT010000011.1 GCA_028689655.1 Lachnospiraceae bacterium | reverse complement strand
TATATTGCGCTGGGCGCATTGATTTTTAAATTGCGGATGGTCTTGCCGTTGCCGTCAAAAGTGCCTTTAAAGGGCTTGGTTGCTTCAGCATTACCGATCACATACGTCCCAATGGGCGTCCAGCTTGCAATGCCGGACAGGTCGAGGTTGTTCATCAGCTTGTAGTGGGCGCTGATATAGTCCGCCTTGCCGTTGTTCACCGCTGCGGCGAGGTCTGCAAGCTCCTTGGCGGTGGAGATTTCATAGGGGGAGGCTTCGGTGCCCTCGCCCTTGAATTCCAGCTTGATTTCCCCGATGGTCACGTCCAGCACGTCCTTGCCGTTCAGCATAATCGCCTTGCCGGGTGCATCGTTCACGGAGTCGCCAACGGCTGCACCGGCGGGGTTGGTAATACGCATACCGGTGAGGGTGATGCCGGTGAAGCTCCAAATGGCGGTTTTGCCGCCCTTGGCGGTGACGCTGCCGCCGGAGATGTCCACGGCTTCTATTGCATAGATGCCGGTGTTCTCTGCGGAAGTGGCAGTCACCGTGCCGCCGGAAATCGTGATCGTTCCACTGCTTGCGATGCCGATGTAGTCTGTGGAAGCAGCGGTCACCGTTCCGCCGGAAATCGTGATATTGGTGTAGGCGGTAATTCCCGAGTTATTTGTACCGCTCACGTCCACCGTTCCGCCGGAAATCGTCAGTGCACCATCGTATGACTCAATCGTGTTACCGGTAATTGTGCCGCCGGAGATTTCAATGTCTCCATTAGAGTAAATGCCGCCGGCTCTGCCCTTCATGTCCAATGTGCCACCGGTGATAGACAGGTTCTGGACGATATGGATGCCCTTATTATTCTCCGAGGTTGTACTGAGACTGCCGTCGCCGGAAATTGTGACGGTGTGTCCGCTTGCCGTTCCGGTGCTGTAAATCCCCGGCTGCTCTGCGTTGAGGGTTGTCTTGCCCTTAAGCACAATGCCCACGTCCGCATCGGGCAGGATGATGGGATTTCCTGCGGTGAGGTTCAGATTTCCGAGGGTGAGGGTGTAGCCACCAGTTGCATCGCCCTCCCATGTGTAGCCGTCGTTCTCCAAATTACCTTGGTCTGTGGTTACGTTGGTAAAGTTCAATGCCGTGGTGGAGATAATCAGCTTTTCGCCGTCGTTGGTGTAGGTGTCGAAGGTCTCCTGTTGCTCATCGTTGTGCACCTGCACCGTGCCGCTGCCGGAGAACTTCATACCCTTGATGTTGTCAGTAGTGGTGCCGAGCGGAAGCTGAATCGTACCGTTGTTTGCAAGGGTGCCGCTGTTTTCGATTGTAAGACCGCTTGCCATCCACAAAGCCAGCGTGCCGCTATTTTCCAGCGTGCCGCCGGTTTCGATTGTGAGAGTTGTTGCATCCATGCTTACAAACCTCAGCTTTGCGCCCTTGTCAATGGTCAGCTTAGAGCCTGCGCCAACGGTGAGCGATCCTGTAAATTGGCTATTCGTTCCGCTTTGGATCGTCACCTCTGCGCCGCCGCTGATCTCAAAATCAGCAAGGTCGAGCGCCTCATTTGTACTGCTAAGCTCCAGTGTGCCGCTGCCGGTGAAGCTGGTATCTCCCGCCGAATGATAAATGGCCCACTTCCCGCTCAGGCGGTTCGTTCCCTCCAGAGAAACAGTGGTGTCAACTCCTATTGGGAGCTCAGGGCCATATTGATAGCAGGGCAGTTTCAACGCCGTGTACTCAGTTTTAATGGTCGCGCCGTGCAGGGTGACGGAGGCTTTGCCCGGGTTCTCCTGCGTTCCGCTGTAGCTGTACAGCACATAGCCGCCGCCCGCTTTCCAGACGAGCTTTCCTTGCACGGCGGTAAATTCCCGTTCGCCTTCCACAAGGGAGATTCCCGTACTGCCGTCGCCCTTGTAGGTGTAGGTCACGTCGTCGATGGTGATTTTGTCGTCCTCTTTCAGTGCATCGCCTGCCGCCGTGGCAGCTTCCCAGCTGGGGTATGTTACGACATCGGTGGCAATCGCAACTTGATTGTTAAACCAGTCAAACAGCGATTCAAACACCTCCGCCCCTGTTACTTCCGCCTGTTCCTCTTTGGTTAAGGCTTTGTAGGCTTCATAGGCAGTCTGTAAGTCGTCGTAAATTGCCTTTTGTTCTTCCTTGTCGGTGATTTCCTTTAAGGCTTCTAAGGTTGGCAAAGCATCAATCAGTGCCTGCACCTCTTTAATGTTTTCTTCGGAAACCGCCTGTGCATTGCTGTCTGTAGCAAGCTCAGTATCTTCCTTTATGATTTCCTCTACGTCTTCCTCGCCGTCCTTTGCACACAGCTCACAAGTATGGGTGCAGGGACTTCCTTTCCCTGCCTCCACATAACCGCATTCTTCATCATGCTCATGCTGACAGTCCAATTCCTTTGTGATACAACCGCTTGCTTCATCACAGGTAATATGACTACATTCCGTTGGCTCTTTTGCCTCACTACCTGTTGCTTCCTCGTCATCTGTATCCGGGTAGCACTCGTCTGTATGCTCATGAATACACTTTTCTACCTCTACATAGCAGTCCTCCGTGTGTTCATGGGTGCAGGGCGAACCCTTCGTTCCCTCCACATAGCCACATGCTTCATCATGCTCTGTGTGGTTTTCACACACTGTGCTTGTGCCTGCGGAAGTACCGCTGTCTGCTCCATTTTCCACAGCATAAACCGGCACCATGCCTGCTGTCTGGAAAATCATGCAGACAGATAGTACCCCTGCCAATAGCTTTCGCTTAAAATTCTGTTTCATCGTCTGAAATCCTCCATAAATTAGTTGACATTCAATTAGTAATCATATAGTGCGCGGTATCCTCCGCTATAAAATCGCTGTAATCAAGCAGGAACTGTGCCAGCCCAAAGGCGGCGGCTGTTTCATCAATGCCTTCCTCTCTGGCAATCAGTCTGACTAAATCTTCATCGTTACAGATCCCTTCTTCCACTGCTTTTACAAGATAGACATCACCTTCTGCAATGGGAAGAACCTTATCATCCAGGTGCAATCGCCAGGATTTCTGTTTATCCAATATCACATCTTTTTTCCATTTCATCTCTTATGTACCTCCATATAGTCCAAGCTGCCTTGCAGCCACCTGTACCTGCTGACGGTTCTTTACCCCAAGCTTTCGATAGAGGTTTTTGTTGTGATATTTTACGGTGTTGTAAGTGATCCCACATCGGGCGGCGATTTCCTCCATTGGCACACCACTGCACAGCAGGGGCAGGAGCTTTTCCTCCATCTCGGTCAGCGGCTCTGTGAGCGTCTGCGTGGCCTCCAGATAGTTGGGATAGGCCAATGCAAACTCCCTGACCGCCTGCTCCAGTCTTTGCCCATATTCCTTTGGAAGGTCTAATTCTCCCGCTTCCTTTAAGAGCGGTTGAAGTGCCGCACCGTATTCTGCCACCACCGGAACGAACTGATATTCCTCTGCTTTTTGCAGTGCATGGGTCAGGCTCTCTTTCCAGTTGCCAAGGTGCATCCGGTACTGGACGATGGCACGGAGCAGTCCGTTTTCGATCTGCTGGTAATTTCTCTGGTACTGCTCAAAGTAGTAGGACAGCCGTTCAATCAGACTTGCCGCTTCCTCCAGCCTGCCAAGGGCAAGGTAAGCTTTGATTTTGACCAGATAGCGGTAACGTTCCAGAATATAAAATTCCACGTTTTCATTGGGTGCTTCCTGGGTAAGCCACTGGCTTGCTGCCTCTACATTGCCTGTAAACAGCCCGATGGCTACCGATAAGGCATTACTATTGGGGAGCAGATGATTCTGTCCCTCTTTGATCACTTTTTCCTTGAAATCCCTGAGCAGAGAAGAAGCAAGCTGTGGCTGTTTTCGGCTGATATGGATTCTCGTCGTAATGCCGATAATGGCAAAGCACATCTCTGCCGTTCCCTTGGTGTCTGCCATGGTGTAGCCGCTGTTTAACAGGGAGAGGATATCATAAGCATCCATGCTGCCCTTTTCAAAGGCACTTTCAGCTAAGGCAACATTGACCAGTCCTGCGCCGAAGTTTCCAAGCACCAGCTCCACGGGCTTTTTCAGTGTCCTTGCCAGTTCCTTGTCAATTTTGCTCCATTCACAGAAATCCTTGCCGCCATTCATCACCGAGGGCATATTGCTGGTGATGGAGAACTCGGTCAGGGATACCGACCGCTTGCTGCAAAGCACCGCCACATGTTTCAGCATGTTGGAAAGTCCCACGCTTCCTCTGTGGGGCAAGGCAATGTCTAAGTAGGCAAGACGGCTTTTGGCTTCTTTTCTCTGACTGCCCGTAATGCCCGGCTTCTGCTCAAAGGCTTTCAGGGCTTCATACCACTGCTCGCTTTCCTCAGTCTGCATCAGCAGGGAGTGGAGCATACATAAGCCTGCCATGAGAATGGGAGAGCTTTCCACCTGTTCTTTGGGCAGATTCAGATAATAGGCTCTGGTTTCGTAGTAATGTCCGTTGCCGGGGTGCTTCATGGAATTTTTAATCAGAAGCTCGGCGATCTTGCCCTGACTTTTACTTTTATCATAACAGGCCAGTGCCTGTTGGATGTCCCCTTGCAGTTCATAGTACAGTCCTGCGTTATAATAAATGTTGTTATATTGCTCCGGGGTCAGCTCGCTGTTTTGCTTCCACAGCAGGTATTCCCGGAGGATGGATCGCATCCGGTAACTGCCCGGTCCGTCGCTTTGCAGAAATTCACTGATCGTCATGGCTTTTTCCAGCAATAGGTTTGCGTTCCCACAGCCGGTTATCATCTGTGCCATGGGAAGGGTGAAGCTGTCAAATCCGGCAAGCCGCAGCATCGCCTGTTTCAATTCCTCATCCCATTGTCCGAAAAAGGCATGGTCTAAGTAATGGTATAAATCGATTCTTGTTTTCTCTGCCGCCTCTGCGCCGTAAGGAAGTCCTTCCCGCATACGCTGTGCCAGCAGCTTGATGGTGACGGCATGACCTACTGTGTCTATGGCAATCTGCTCCGCTTCCTCCGGTGTGACCTCCACTTCAAGGTCTGCAAGAAACTTCCTTGTCTGCTGTGGATTCCACATCAAGTCCTTTTCTACTGCCAACAGGACTTTGCGGTCAGACAGCCGCGCCTGTAACCACATGGGAAGGGGACTCCTGCCAATGAGAAGGAACCACTTGTCCGGCTGTTCCAACAGAGTGCCAAGGTACTCTATGCTTTCTTTTTCCCTGAGAGAGGAAATATCGTCAACCACCACCACTGGCTGGCGGATGGTGTCCGGCGGCGGCATGGTATCGAAAAAGCCCTTTACACCGCTTATGGTCAGGTGCTGTTTGTTTCGTAAATAATGCTGTACCGCTGTACTTTTCCCATAACCGCCCAATGCTTTGATATAGAGAAGGCAGTGTTCTTCTTCTGCCTGTTTTAATTTTTGAAATAAAGCAGGAACCTTTATGAAACGTTCCTCCATGCATGAACCCCCTTTCTTTTTTTTGAACTACGCTATCTATTTTATCACCAACCTTTTGGTTTGTAACCTACCCCCAGGGATAGTCTTTGCGTAGAAAAGTGAGGTTTGCTCATTGTTTGCTGTCCTCGTACTGCCTGCAAATCACTGCAATGAACTTGCTGCTTTTTTCCCCAATATCCCGGATTGCTGTCACTTTCTCGGGTGTTTCCCGCTGCATCTGACACAGAGCCTCCATTGTTAAGATTCCTCCTCTGCGTAAACAGAGTGAAATACGCCGAAGCTCCGACCTTTTTTCGGGAAATCTTTCTTCACAAGCCGTAAAATAGTCTTTTACCACGATCAAAACACACCTCCTCATTTCACTTGAAGTATCAGGAACGACATTTTTTATTTTGTCAATACTATTTTATAAAAAAAGGCATACTTTTACTAGTACGAAAAAAGACGCTTTGTACATCATAATTCGTACTTGACAAATTTATTTTTTTGTGATTATCATTTTTCCCATGAATTTCTTTTTACTTGTACTATTGCAAATTCCACTTTAACTGAACATAGATTCCATTTATTCCTGAACACACTTTGCGTATGCAGTCTGATGTATGTAAGCAGAAAAAGGAACAATAGCATCTAATCCTGTACTTATATTTCCTTCCTTTTTTTAATATGAATTATATAATTTGGTAATTACATTAAGGTATTTTTCAATTGCCGAAGTGCTTTTCGCGTTGCTTCTTTCTAAATAATACACACAAGAATTGATAATATCTTGTCTACGAAAATCGTAAAACACCCCATGTGAGTCGATTAGATACCCATTCTATTACAAATTCTCTTCCCTCTCAAAATGTAAACTACTCACCAATAAGAAAAGACACCACCACCTATATTTCTATAAGTAATGATGTCTTATGTTTCATTGAAATATTTCATTTTCAATCCGTTTTAAGTAACAAGCAACTTTCATTTTGAGTAGTTATGTATGATATTCGTATCCATTCGTGTACCCACCTTATACCCAAAATACTATGATAAATCACGATAACTTATGATAGTTACGCATCTTTAAAAATCTTCGTCTAATCCACGGTCACTGTTTCTAACATCCACTAAATATACCCGAAATATTTCCTCGCAAAAACCATATGCTTTTTCTTCAGCAGATTTTATTATTGTATCATAAGATAATTCATGTAAAATTTGTTTTTCACATAAAGACTCGAAACATCTATTTACTAATTTGTTTCTTTCATTTTCATCACTATTCGAAATTCCCTCCTCTACATCTTTAATTGAAAACTCCATAGGAATACTTTTTTTATTACATGATGTCATAATTACAAGACACTGTTGTTCATCTTGATTCAATCCTTGAAATATCTCTTTATATCTTTCTGTTTCCTCTATCAATGCCTTTTTTAACCCTTGCAAAACATCCTTGTGTTATCTACTTCTATCCCACATCTAACCAATACATTTTTTTCTCCATTTAGGATACGCTGTAACTGAAAACTTAAAGACGATTTTCCAATGCCTCTGGTTCCTGTTATCAGTATACTTTTATCATTAAACAATTCTCTTACTGCATCATATATAATTGTCGGTCTTAAACCATATACAGTTGGATCTGTTTCCATATTATTCGAATGGAATGGTGACTTAATCAATATACCCATGTTCTCTCCTCTTAAAGCTATCACTTTTTATTTCTAACTTTTTAATTTATTATAACATCTGTACCTCATAATTCAATCAACAAAATATCTGTTGCATACCTTCATTTTCGCTTTCGCTGGTAGATTCTATTTCACTGGAACTAGATCCTGCCACTAAAATATTAGGATTCATCGCTGTACCAAATTTCTGTATCTCTTTCTCATATTTATCTTCTGTTACATGGGTATAAATATCAATTAACTGATGGCGTCTTATACTTTTCAAACTATTCTTCAAACCACTCACTAAGCGTAATTCTCTGTCTTCCTGTATCCATGTTCTTCCTCATTGGCACTATTTTTCGTGTTCCTTGTAGACCGCATATACTTAAAATTAATACAACAAAACCCTCACAAACGGCATATACACACCATTTGTAAGGGCTCCAAATTACTAACTATTCAAAAGAACAACGCAAAGTTCGCTTATGCCATCTGTGCTGCAACTTCTGCTGCGAAATCTTCATTTTTCTTTTCAAGACCTTCGCCTGTTTCGTAACGAACGAATTTCTTGATTGTAATGTCAGCGCCAACTTCTTTCGCTACTGATGCTACATATTTAGCAACCGTCAAATCGCCATCTTTTACATATGCCTGATCTAATAAGCATACTTCTTTTAATTCTTTATTCAGACGACCAATGATCATTTTCTCGATAATTGCGTCTGGTTTCTGTTTCTCATCTGGTAAAGCAGCGTTCTCTACTTTAGCCTGTGATAATAAGATTTCTTTTTCATGCTCTTTGTACTCTTCACTTACATCTGCCTGTGATACATATTTTGGTGAAAGAGCTGCTACCTGCATAGCCACATTCGTTAAAGCTTCTTTTACTGCATCATTTACAACTGTTGTATCAGCTTCTACGATAACGCCGATTCTTCCGCCGCCATGTACATAGGTTGCTACACATCCGTTAGCTGCTACAATTTTTTCAAATCTTCTGATGGATAATTTCTCACCAATAACAGCGATTTTCTCTGTCAGAACTTCATTTACAGTTTTGCTTGTATCTGCATTCCATTTTTCTGCAAGGAAAGCATCGATATCAGCGGAATCAGATGCGATAGCCTGATCTGCAACTGATCCAACAAATTCCTGAAACTGTTCGTTCTTCGCAACGAAGTCTGTCTCAGAGTTAACTTCTACAACTGCTGCAACTGTATCACCGTTTGTGATTGCTTTGCAAAGACCTTCTGCTGCGATTCTGCTTGCTTTTTTCTCTGCTTTAGCCTGTCCATTTTTTCTTAAATATTCTACTGCTTCATCCATATTTCCGTTTGTTTCGTTAAGAGCCTTTTTGCAGTCCATCATTCCTGCGCCTGTCATTTCTCTTAATTCTTTAACCATACCTGCTGTGATAGCCATCTTTATTTCCTCCAATTATACTTATTTGTGATCATTTATAATTCCTTGACAGAAAATTTTATTGGAATTTACTGTCAAGGAACAAAAGGGACGGTTATAAAATCGTCCCTTTTGTTTCATTCCTTAACAGAAATTTCTCTAAATAATTCCCGTAAATTTATGCTTCTACAGCTTCTTCCACTGGAGCTTCTTCTACTTCTACTGCTTCGCCCTGGTTTACTTCGATAATTCCGTCAGCCATTTTAGCAACAATTAATTTTACAGCTCTGATTGCATCATCATTACCTGGGATTACATAATCTAATTCTTCCGGATCACAGTTCGTATCAGCGATACCGATCAGTGGAATACCAAGTGTGTGTGCTTCCTGAATGCAGATTCTTTCTTTCTTAGGATCTACTACGAAGATTGCATCTGGGATATCTTTCATATCTTTAATTCCGCCTAAGTTCTTTTCCAGTTTCTCCCATTCTTTTTTCAGGTTGATAACTTCTTTCTTAGGAAGAACGTCAAATGTTCCGTCCTGTGACATTGTCTCGATTGCTTTCAATCTTGCAACTCTGCTTTTGATTGTCTTAAAGTTGGTAAGCATACCGCCTAACCATCTCTCATTTACATAGTACATTCCACAACGCTCAGCTTCTGTTTTCACAGCATCCTGTGCCTGTTTTTTTGTACCAACAAAGAGAACTTTTCCGCCTTCTGCTGCGATGTCGCATACAGCTTTGTAAGCTTCGTCCACTTTACCAACTGTTTTCTGTAAGTCGATGATGTAGATACCATTTCTCTCTGTGAAGATGTAAGGAGCCATCTTAGGGTTCCATCTTCTTGTCTGATGTCCAAAATGAACACCTGCTTCTAATAATTGTTTCATTGAAATAACGCTCATATTTCTTTCCTCCATTTGGTTTTCAGAATCCCTTATGGGTTCTGTTCTTCCGCATTACTGTTAAGTCAGAGACTGTATCCACCACTCCAAGTGTTTTGGAGCACCAAGGATAAATCAGAATGCGTGTTTTTTCACAACTATGCCAGTATAACATAGAAAACCCCTTGATTCAAGGGGTTTACACAGTTTTTTATACTTTTTGTATTTTTGTAAATTTTTATATTTTCTACCGGGAAGTGATTGCTTTTGCTATTTCCTCTTTGGTTGCACCCTTTATGATAATATGACTTCCGGTGCAGATCTTCTTATCATATCCATTCTGACACAGATATTTGTCAAATGCTGCGGCAGAATCTATCAGACCGGCAGTCTCCAGTTTCCTGCTGATGGACAGAGAACCTTCCCCACTGTTTACGATGATCTCTATCTGTTCCTTCTTCTGTTCATCCGTGCCTGTAGCTATCACTGCGTCTTCATTTCCAGTGCTTTCCTTATTTCCGGTCACTTCATCATTCTCATCTGTAGCAGTAGTTGTCACCGTATCTTTATTTGGAGCAGCATCCTTATTCGCAGTAATATCTTTATCTGTATCAGTCTCTTCACTGGCAATCGCCTCTTCTGTAGCGGTCGTCCCGCCTGCCGCCGTATCCTCTTCTGTCATAACAGTTTCGCTGGTTGTCACTTCTTCCCCGGATGCTGTTTCTGAAGCCAGATCCGTCTGCGTAACTGCCTCAGTCTCAGTCTGCGTATCAGCGGATGTACTGGCACTATCCTCCAATACATCCGACAGTAAACTTCCCTCTATCATTCCAAGTTCTGACGCTCTTGCCTTTATTTCTTCATCCGTAAGCTCATTGGCACTATTTTTCACTGACACACTCAATACCAGAGCTGTCACTGCAATTCCGATTCCTAATCCCCGTAAATAATACTTCAATTTCATCTTCCTCTGTACCTTTCGTATCACATACCCTCAAATAGATCAATGACTAATTTCACTTCACCAACGCCCAGACCCAATTCTTTTGCAATTGCCATCTTGGACTTTCCTGATTTGTGGAGTTCGAGAATCTTTTCATTGTTATTCCTGCCGCTTTCTCCAACTACGATATCAATGTCATTGATGGCTTTCGCATCCATCACATCTTTTACATGTAAGGGTTGAAACTCTTCCGTCAGGACTTCCTTATCTTTGGCAGTGCTCTTTGCCGTGGACTTTCCTGCTGTTTTCGGCTTTGCACCAGTTCTTTCCTTCACTTTTGCGACTGTGGCTGTTGTTGTGGTTGCTGAGGTCGTACTGGGCGCTGCTTTATTTTCCTTTTTTTCGGTCTGTTGATGATTTTGTGATTCTTCCGATAATTTTTCCTGCACCCTACTGATTTTTTCTTCTACTTCTTTCACAGTGGTATTGACTGTTTTTACCGTCTCCTGTAAATTGGTCTGCTTATCATTCAGCATGTCATATAAGAACAGGACTTCTTTATGATTTTTATTGATTTCCTCTAACACTGTATCCGAATAATCATTGATCGCCTGTATCTTTTCATTGGTCAGGCGTTCCATGGAACGCTCCGTTTTCTCCACAGAATAGGATATTGTCTCATCTACGGTATCCTGGATCTGACTTTTTACCTGCTCCAGTTCCTGGTTCAGTTTCTCTTTTATCAGTTCCTCCGATAACTTATGATCCGATTCTGTTGCTTTATTTTTCTGTTCCGGTAGTACAAAACTTGCTATAAATACTGCTATTCCAAGTAAAAGTAAAATAATGCTTATCGCGCTCATGCTCTCTCCTAAATCTTAATGTCAAAATGACTTTGTCCCTTTATTACTACACGGTCAGAGGTCTCTTTCTCTTTTTTCTTCTTTTTGGGATTCCTCTCGTCACTATACTGACCGTTTCCTTTTTTCTTTGCATCATATTGATACTCATTATTCTCTGCATCATCCGCATGATTTACCTGGGAAGCTTTGTTCTCCACTTCCTTGTGAAATGTGTGTTGAAAATTATTCTGATCCAGAACAGGTTTATTGTCCTCGTTCTGCTTCATAATACTCATATCCTGCATTCTACCAATGGTTCCATTCGTTTCGATTGGACCTATTGCCATATTGCCACACCCTTTCCTATTTGTAGATCTGTATGCTCTGTAAGGTCTATAAGGCAGTGTTCCTGATCTCGCCCTCTTGTCTTACAAATCTACAGTACTTCATAGTATCTTTTACTGTTAATGCGGAATCTCCTATGACGATTTTGGTTCCTGAGTATACTTCTCCGTGTACGCATACACAGGCACTTTGCGTCCCCTCCAGCAGCATCGTTAATTCTTCCATTTTTTTATTACAGCCCATCAATCGCTCTTTTTTCTGCTTATCTGCCACCATAAGTGTCTGCACATATTTCAGTCTGTCAGGAGCCAGTCTTTCTCCTCTTGACAGCTTTTGCCTGGTGCTTGCCAGGATTGGCTCTATCTGTGCAAGCTCCTTATGAATCTGCATAATTTCTTTCTGCAGTTTATCATACTGTTGCTTTGTTTCCGGATCAATTCCTATTTCAACGATCGTATCTGCTCCCATGGAGGAACCGAGATTCTTAACGTTGATCGTATTGGTAGCCATTACTTTTCCACCGGAAATAAATCCCTTATGGCTCAATACATTTACTTCTGTCTTCGCGGACACATTACTATGTAAGATTGCCTCTGACTCCACATATCCACCCGCTTCAACAGTGGCATTTTCTATAAATTTTGCAATGATATTTCCGCCTGCTTTCAATGTCCCTCTGGACATACCATTCATACCCCTGGCTATGATGATGTTTCCATCTGCCTTGATATATGCACCCTCTACCACGCCGCGCACTTCCACATCGCCATGGGATACAATACTGAAGTTGGAGCACACATTTCCAGTGATCAGAACACTTCCTTCATATTCAATATTACCCACTGAATTATCTACATTCTCGACCTGGAATACATCCGATACAAATACCCTGTCTCCCACCAGACATACATGTCCATTTACCTCCGATGTCAGCACATCACGCTCTGGCGACAGTGTAATATGATTACTGAACTGCAGTGATGCCTTTTTTACTTCTCTTGGCTGCAATGCGTTGCCCAATACACCCATGCCGCGTTCGCCTGCATCTTCTTTGTGCAGACGTGCCAGAATATCACCTTTCTTGCAATGATTGATGGTATTCAGATTAAAAAAATCAACCCCGCCATCTTCCTTCCGCGTGGGACGCACTTTCAGATCCGTGTTGAAAAAATACTCGATAGTCGCATCCTTCCCCTGTCTGGGCGGCTTTCCAATGGCAATCTCTATATCCGTGCAGTATTCTCTCCGTTTCAGAAAATGATCAATTGCATTTTCATCAATACCGAACAAAATCTTCTGCTGTCTCAATGCATTCAAAATATCCATCTTTCCCATCACAGCGGAACCTACGGAAGGCGGATAGAACCTGACTATGGCTTTCATGGTATCCGGCGTCACCTTGACATCCATGTACTCCTGCTGCGGGAGTATCTTTTGATTAGAAATACGAATGGCGATCGGCTGTTTTGCATCTCTGATCGCCACATTGACTGCTGTTACATCATATGTTACATTTTTACCTTGTAAATACCCCATTACTTCATTGATGGAAATTGGTTGTCCCCCATCTGTGGGTGGAAAAATATTCAACCCAGTGCCACATTCACTGTGGAATAACTGAAAATAACCATTCATTGTCATTCTACCCCATTTTCATTTTGCCCTTTAAATTCTTTTAAATATCCGAAAGAATCCCCATATAGTTTCCTAATTTTTTCTTCATTTTCTGAAGTGCCTTTGTGTGAAGCTGTGATATTCTAGACTCAGACACCTCCAATACATTACTGATTTCCTTCAATGTCAGATCTTCATAATAATACAGTAAGATGACCTTCTTCTCTTTTTCTGTAAGCAGTTCCAATGCATCTTTTAAAATCTGTTTCAGCTCTGACTGTTCCATCACTTCTTCCGGTGCATCGAACCTTTGCATACTGTTTCTGTCATTGGGAATATCCGCCCCCTGTTCCAGATATTCATTCAATGACACAATATTTGTAATCTTCATCTGAGACTGCCAGTTCAGAAATTCATCCCCATTGATTCCCAGCTGTTCTGCTATCTCTTCGTCTGTTGCATTTCTGCCTTTCTGACATTCTATCTCCTTCATTGCAACATCGATTTTTTTCTGTTTTTGTCGGATGGTCCGTGGAATCCAGTCCATCTTTCTGATCTGGTCTAAGATTGCGCCGCGAATACGGAGACTGGCATAGGTCTCAAATTTTACTTCTTTCGTATAATCAAACTTTTCAATGGCATCAATGAGTCCGAAGATTCCATAGCTCACCAAATCCTCATATTCTACATTGTAGCCCAGATACATGCTCAGCCTGCCAGCGACAAGTTTCACAAGCGGTGCATATTCAATAATGATCTTGTCCCTGTTTTCTGATGATTTTATTCTGGCATAATCATCCCACAGTCTTCTCTTGCCTGCTTCATCCATGTTGCTCTTCTCCCAGTTCTAAGCGTTATACTTCCGGATTTTTATCCTGTTCCTTCTTCTCTTCCCCAGTATTGGCACTTTCTGTATTTTCTTTTTCGATTACTTCGCCCTCATCTGCCGCTTTATCTTTTTTCTCCAGTTCTTTATCAAAAGAGTCCATCACCTTTCGAATTATAACTCCTACGATATAGAATACGATCAGCACTGCTATCAGTATCCACAGCATTGTTTTGATCTCATAATTGTTAAGGAACATCACAATACTGGCGATTGCACCTGCCTGAAGCATGATGTAAGGTGGTATCAATTTTCTCTTCATTAGATTACCTTTTCCTGTTTTCCTACAGATTTGATTAGAAATTCACCTGTCTCTGGATAAAAAATAACCGTTCTACCATAATTAAGTCCCGTATCCTCTGCCAGGATGGGTATTCGCAATTCCCCCAACACTACTTTTGATGCATGTACGTTATTCTCACCTACACGCACCAGATCTGTCTTATTCTGAAACGCAAACATCTGTGCCCCACCGGCAATCTTGGACACTAGTCGTGACCTTGATGCCCCAGCTTTTACCAACTGGTTCACCAACTCCACAATACCTGTATCTGCGAATTTAGGTACATTCGTATTATTTCTGATTCTGGTACTATCCGGCAGCATGATATGAGCAAGCCCGCCTACCTTCGTGATGGGATCTCTGATGGCAATACCCACGCAGGAACCTAATCCCAAGGTAGTAAGCGCATCCGGACTTTTACATATTTTCAAATCTGCCATGCCTACTTTTATAATTTCACTCATATTTATCCTTCAATCTGTCAAGGTTTTACATTGTTATTCCCAGAGACGTCAATATTTTCCCGTACGACTCCACGTCAGGAATCATGACAAAGTAACCATCCAGTTCAATTTCATCTGAGAACTGTGTCTGAATCAGCAGGATCTTGTCTCCCAATGTGCCGAACTCAATCGCTGGAACGCTGAGAATAGCACCTGCCATGTCAATACTCAAATCAGGTACAGAAGGATAGATCTTTAAACCCGTCAATGTAGATAATGAATTCAGATACGCACCTGTGATAATATTTCCAATCTCTTTCAGTGCTGACATTTCCATCTCAGTGAATTCCTGTCCTTCACTCTGTGTTCCCATTAATTTGGATACCAGATGACGTGCAGACTGATACTCCAGCAGGAACATGATACTGCCATTGATATCTCCCTCTACCACAAGATAGATTCCTGCCATGACCTGTTCTTCTCCACCCATCAATTCCCCCACTTCTCCAAAGTTCAGGAGTTTGACCTGTGGAACTTTCATATCCACTTTGCAATTGAGCAGTTGTGCCAGTGCAGTGGTGGCATTGCCTGCTCCAATATTACCAATCTCTTTTAGCACATCAACATAGGTCTGTGACATTTCATTTATATCAATATTTGACATTACAGTTTCCTTTCTGTCTATTTATCCTGATTTTCAGCCAACACAGCGTTCAGATCTAATAAGGAAACCAAAGATTCTTCCACTTTTCCAACTCCATATACGAATGTCTTCTTTTCCTCTTTATCATAGGACACTTTCTCAATTTGCTCATTTTCTAATGACATTACTTCTTTTACCTCATCCACGATGATGCCGATACCCTCATGCTGCTCCAATTTGATAATAATGATTCTGGTCATCTTCGTAAATTCATCTGTCTCCAGCCCCATTTTCAGGCGAAGGCTCATCACAGGGATTACCTCACCACGAAGATTGATTACACCATTAAAATACTCAGGAACTTTGGGAACTCTTGTAATATTCTGCATACGCACAATATTATCTATATATTTAATATCAATACCGAACTGCTCGTTGCCGATCTTAATGACTATAAACTGTGTAGAATCAGCTATATTCTTTACTTCATCCATGGTCTTTCCTCCTATTATTTGTTAAAATAATGCGTTTGTATCAAGAATCAATGCTACTTCGCCATCACCCAGAATTGTTGCACCGCTGATCATCTTGCATTTATTGATATATTTGCCCAATGACTTGATAACAATTTCCTGCTGTCCCATCAATTCATCTACTACGATACCTGCAAGTTTTTCACCCTTTTTCACGATTACAACTACCATGCTTTCATTTGCATCATGTTTTGACTGGATATCCAATACCTCCGCAAGGCGAACAATAGGAATCACATTGCCACGAAGATTAATGACCTCTTTCGACTGTACCTGTTTCACATCGGCTGGGGTAATATTCTCGATGGTCTCTATGGAACCAAGAGAGATTGCATATTTTTCTCCGCCTACCATGACCATCAGTGCCTGAATAATTGCCAATGTCAATGGTAACCTGATAATAAAAGTGCTTCCCGCTCCCAGTTTTGTCTTTACTTCCACTTCACCGCTCAACGCTTCGATCTTGGATCTTACTACATCAAGTCCAACACCGCGGCCCGATACATCAGATACTACTTTTGCTGTGGAGAAGCTTGGGAGGAACAGAAGATCAATAATATCTTTATCAGACATATTTTCTGCCTGTTCTGCTGTGATCGTACCACGTTCGATGGCTCTATTTTTAACAGCTTCCACATCGATACCATTACCATCATCTCTGATCTCTATGATAACATTGTTACCGTCCTGATAAGCATCCAGGAAAATAGATCCTGTCTCGTTCTTTCCTCTTGCTTTTCTCACTTCCGGGGTCTCTATACCATGATCTGCCGAATTTCGCAGCAAATGCATCAATGGATCTCCGATCTCATCTACCACGGTCCTGTCTAACTCTGTATCCTCACCTGACATGTACAATTCCATCTTTTTGTCCAGTTTTTTCGTGAGATCACGAATCATACGAGGGAATTTTGTAAGTACACTTTCGATTGGAACCATTCTCACTTTCATAACAGACTCATGAAGATTGGTGGTAACACTTTCCAGATATTCGATCTGTTCATTGAATGTGGTATTGGATGTTTCCTCCACTGCTGAAGCAGATACCAGAGAGTTCTTTGCAATGATCAACTCACTTACCAGATTCATGAGAACATCCAGCTTTTCGATATCTACACGTACCGTTCTGTTCACAACCGGTTTTGTTACAGCCTTTTTCTCCTGTTTTGCAGGTACTGCCACTGCATTCTGTGCCGATACTGATACAGGTGTTGTTTCCGTTGTCTCGGCTTCTCTATCTTCTTCCGGCTTCTCACTCGGTTCTGCTGTTTCCTCTGGCTTTTCTGTTTCCACGCCTGAGATATCCACCACACCGCCAATTGCTTTTTCAATCTCTGATACATTTGTGATCTTGGCAATCACTTTATCCAAAGGATCTTCAGTGAGGTAGATCAATGAGAAATCAAGATCAAATTTCTCGTCTTCAATGTCCTGTGTAGCAGGTTCTGATACGATAATTTCTCCGTTCTCCTCCAGAGCTTTAAATACCAGGAAGGAACGTGCTGCTTTTAATAAGCAGGATTCCTGAACATATACGGTAATACCATAGGCTTGATTACCCTCTGCTCTGGCTGCTTTGATCACAGATACATCCGTATCATCAAGCTTGATCTTCTTCCAGGGTTCTTCCCCTGGCTGTGAAGCTGCCGCTGTCGGTGTACTCTCGGACTTTTCTTCTATATTCTCTTCCGTTGCCCCTGCATCATTTCCATTGAGGATATCATTCAGCAGTTTGATCAGTGGCTCATTATCATTGGTGCCTTCCTCGGTAGTCTCCTGTATGCTTGATACATACTCCTCCAGGGCATCCAGACATTGAAACAGAATATCGATCATATTTGCCTTTACTTTGATGGTTCCATTGCGAACTTCTGAGAACACATTTTCCATGTCATGTGTCAGTGCCTGCATTCTTTTGTATCCCATAGTTCCCGCCATTCCCTTTAAGGAATGTGCAGCACGGAATATTTCATTGATCACGTCCATGTTCTCTGAATCCTGTTCCAATTCCAGGATCTGTGTATTCAAGTTCTGTAAATGTTCTTTTGATTCGTCTAAAAAGATTTCAAGATATTGACTTACATCCATACTATTTTACCCCCACATTTAATATGATTTCTTGTGCGACCTGCTCGATTCCTACCACCTGATCTGCCAATCCTTTATCTACGATACTTCTAGGCATTCCGTAGACGGCGCAGGTATTCTTTTCCTGAGCAATTACATGTATTTTCTTTGCTGCTTTTAAATGAACGATTCCCTGGGTACCATCCGCACCCATTCCTGTCAAGACAACACATACGACTTCATCATATGGACAATTCATCAGTGATTCGTACATATAATTGGCGCAGGGCTTAACCCCTTCCCGCGTAGGCTCGTCCGTATAATGAATACATACTTTTCCGGCCTTCACCACCGCTTTCATGTGAGAACCACCTCTGGCGAGAAGCACTTTTCCGGCTTCCAATGCATCACCTTCCTCCGCTTCCTTCACCGATACCTTACTCATGGCATTGAGTCTGTCCGCAAATGATTTGGTAAATCCCGCCGGCATATGCTGCACCACCATAATCGGTACTTTCAGATTCTCCGGCAGCATGGGAATGACCTGCTGAAGGGCCTTGGGCCCTCCCGTAGAGCTTGCAATCGCCACTACTTTTCTGCCCTTAAAATCCTTTACGTGTTTCTCAACGAACTCCATAATCTTAGGTGAAGTCTTTTCCACCCGAATCGGTTTACTGAGTGTCAGATTCTTGATCTGGCTCTGCGTCGCAGCGTAGATAATCTCCAGCAAATGTGTCTGAAAGCTTTCTTTTCGCAGTTCCACAGTATTGTAAGGCTTATGTATAAAATCCAATGCGCCTAATTCCAGGGCATCCATCACAACCTGTGCACCATCGATGGTATCTGTACTTGCCATAATGACATTTGCTGCGATCTTTCGAACCTTCAATTCCTTCAAAAGTTCCAGACCGGTCATCTTTGGCATATTGATGTCCAGAACAACACAATCATAGGCTTTCTTGCTGATTAATTCCAACGCATCCAATCCATTTACCGCTTTGTCAGTGACTTCAAATCGTTCGTCTGAATTGATTATATCACAAAGTATTCTTCTCATGAGTGCAGAGTCATCAACTATTAATATTTTTTTCTTCATAATAAACAACCATGCCTTTCTTCCATCTTTTTAAGACTCTCTTTCCCGTTGTCTGCTCTTTCTTTCTTCTTCAAAGATATATCTGATAATTTCTTCCCGCTCCGCCTCCGTTATGTTCAAATACTGTATGCGATGTTCATACATACCGGAACGTTTTTCTAATTCATGACTGTTCAGTACTTTTCCCACTACATTATATTCTTTTACATTCCCATGAATAATCAACTGATATCTGCAATATACCAGACTGCCTACCTCGTATTGCCGATCTGCCACGAAGCGGATACCACCACCGCTGATATCTACCACAATACTTCTCTGGAGAGGAAGCCCCGGTACCAGATTATCTCCGTTTTTCTCTACGGCACTCACTTCCTCTTCCTCGAGGGGTCTTGTCTCCATCTCCAGGGCGCAACTGAATCGATAATATTCACGTCTCTGGAATTTGCGGAGATTACTGGTGAGCTCCAGTGCCAGAATATACACATTATTGCTCTTATACCGATCAATGATTCTCGCAAAGCACTGGTACAGACCGGATTTCGCATAGAAATACATATCATACTCTTTTCCTACCGGCAACAGCTGCAGCTTGGTCTTATCCATGGGCATGGTAATCTCGAGCCGCTCTTCTGAGAGAATGTCGAACACTTTACTCTGATATACTTTCCTGTCTGTGTCGCTCTCTGGTTTTGTGCCCCGCACAACCGCCTGCAATTCGATTCGTTCTCCTGGTAATATATACTTTGATAACATTTCCACGGTCCTTACCCCTTCTGCTTACCCGATATAATATGGGAGAAAAATGCCGCCATTCCTCTCTTCTGTAATGATTTGTTTAACTCTTTATCACATAATATAGCTGCCATATTCTCAAATGCCCTGGTTGATTTTGCATTTGGATTATGTATGGACACGGGTGTCTGCTGCATGACTGCCTTGGATAACTGCACATCCTGTGGAATTGATCCAAGATAGGTAATGGGAAGCTTCAAATATCTTGCCACCACCACATTTAACTTATGGAACAATGACTCACCTTCCTCCTCAGATTCCACACGATTCGCGATCACTTTTACCTGCGTCGCTTCCTTTTTGAATCTGGGATGTCTATTAAGCGCCTTTAGCAGCGAATAGGAGTCTGTGATGGAAGTCGGCTCCGGGGTGGTCACCAGCAGGATCTCTCCACTGGCTACCAGGAACTCCAGAACCGCATCGGAGATTCCTGCACCTGTATCTATAATAATGACATCGGCTATTGCATCTAATTCGGCAAGGTTCTGAATGATGTAAGTCAGATAATCTCTGCTGAGATTGGAAAGTCCTGCAATTCCAGACCCTCCCGATATAAATCCCACCTCCGCAGGTCCCCAGGTAATGATCTCCTTAATATTTTTCCCCTGATAAATCAGGTCACAGAGATTGTGTTTCGGAACGGTTCCGAACATGATCTCAATATTTGCCAGTCCAAAGTCAGCATCTAATATGATGACCCGTTGTCCCATTTTCCGTAACTGTACAGCAAGATTAATAGCAGTGTTAGATTTTCCAACACCGCCCTTTCCACTTGTGACTGTAATGACCCGTGCCAAGGGTCTCTGGGACTGATTATTCATTTTAATAATATTCCTCAGTTGCTCTGCCTGATCCATCCATTATCCCCCTACGGCTTACCGTTTTCCACCCAATAACAATCTCACTGTATCCTGCGGATTAAAATAAGAAATATCATCAGGAACATTCTGACCATATGTAACATAAGAAAGTGGTGCACCCGTGTGCAATTTTAGGTTCAACAAATTCCCCATTGTAGTTGTTTCATCTAATTTCGTAAATATGATTTTATAGTCCGTTATACCTGAATAGGTATCCGCGATGCTGATGAGATCACGATATTTCGTTGTGGCACTCAGCACCAGGTATACTTCCTGCTCCACAGAATTTCCAAGACAGTGGAGCAAATCGTTCATATTCTCCTTCTGTGCCTCATTGTGATGAGAATGCCCTGCTGTATCTATCATAATATAATCATATTCTCTGAAATCTTTTATGGCTGTTCTGGCCTCCTCCGCAGAATAAATGACGCGGAATGGATCATCCAGGATACTGGCATAGGTCCGCAATTGTTCTGCGGCTGCGATACGGTATGTATCTGCTGTTAAGAGTGCCACTTTCTTTTTCATCTCCACACTGAATTTTGATGCAATCTTGGCGATAGTCGTCGTCTTTCCAACACCGGTTGGTCCTACAAAGAAAATGACCTTTGGACCTTCTGCTGCGGGAGTGATCTTCTCCGGCTTGCCAAATCTAAGAATCATTTTTTGATAAATATTAGATAGAACGTAGTCAATAGGCATATTCTTATTACGATTTTTCTCTGCCTCATCTATGATCTGATTTGCATAGGTCTCGCGGACTTCATTATCGATCATGGTATTATACAGGAGCTGCATAAATACCACCATCTCATCCGGTTCCTCTGTCTCTTCTTCCTCCAGCTCCTTTTTCGCATCCGAACCTGTCTTTTCCTCGGGTCGCTGTAACTGCTGCTCGATGAGAGATTGTATACTGTCCAATTTTTCTTCCAGCATACTTCCCGCACTGTGCTCTTTTTTCTCTTCCTGAAGTTTCGGTTCCTCTGTATACTTATTTTTATTTCCCTCACCGGCACCGTTTTTCATGATTTCTTTTGTAATGGAAGCGAAAGGACTCTCTTTCGAGATATTATCCTCTGTCACTGCACGAAAAGAACTGGCATTCTCCTCCTCCAATGCCACTGTAACTTCCGTTATATGTGGTTTTAAGAAACGAAAAAATCCTTTCCGTTTCATTTCTTTCACATTCATGATGACGATATTCTGTCCCAATTCTTTTTTGGCAGTGTTCACTGCCTCATCTTCTGTTTTTCCCTGAAATTTTTTAATAACCATTAAGCCGTCACCATCCCAACAGATTGTAATTCAATATTAGACTCTATTTCATTATATGATACCACAATTAAGTCTTTAAAATAATCGCTTGTTAATCTCTTAAAATACATCCGCACGATTGGAGACGTTATAAGGATTGGATTCTTACCCAGATTTTCAAGTTTCTTGACCTCTGTCTCCACCGATGCCATGATCGTCTTTGTCTTCTCCGGATCAAGTGTCAGATAAGCCCCCTGCTCCGTCTGCTTCACACTTGCCATGATCTCCTGTTCCAGTTTGGGATCCAGAGTCACTACGCTGGTAGTCTCATTTGCTGGAAAATATTTGCCGGATATGGCTCTCTTCAGACTTTGTCTCACGTACTCCGTGAGGATATCCGTATCATGTGTGGTGGATGCATAGTCAGCCAGTGTCTCAAATATAGTAAGCAGATCTCGAATCGATATGCCTTCCCGCAACAGATTCTGCAATACTTTCTGTATCTCTCCAAGCCCAAGTGTCTTAGGTACCAGTTCGTCAATGAGCGATGGATTGCTCTCCTTCATATTGTTGACCAGGTTCTGCACATCCTGTCTGGTAAGCAGTTCCGCAATATATTGTCTGATGATCTCCGTCAGGTGTGTCGCGATAATCGACGGTGGATCGACTACGGTATAACCCATGCTCTCAGCACGTTCCCGCTGCCCTTCCGTAATCCATATGGCGGGGAGATGGAAGGAAGGTTCAAAGGTAGGAATCCCTGTGATCTCTTCCTCCACAAATCCCGGATTCATTGCCATATAGTGATCGAACAGGATCTCGCCTTCGCTCACCTGGATTCCTTTGATCTTGATAATATACTGATTGGGATTTAGCTGGATGTTATCGCGCAGACGGATAATAGGCACTACCGTACCAAGCTCCAGCGCTACCTGTCGTCTGATCATGACCACACGATCCAGCAAGTCACCGCCCTGATTCACATCGGCCAGTGGAATGATGCCATATCCAAACTCAAGTTCGATAGGGTCCACCTGCAAAAGTGAAGTGACATTTTCCGGCTGCCTGATCTCCTCTGCCGCCTTCTCATCCGCATCTGTCTCGTTCTCGATCTTCGCCGTCTCTATGGTACCTGCGATCATTCTTCCTGTGATGATGAAAGTCAAGCCCAGCGCCAGGAAGATCACCGTATTCAATGGTGTGACAACCCCTAATCCGATGATGGTACTGCCCACGAAATAAAGTACCTTAGGCACTCCGAACAACTGCTTGACCAATACCGAACCAAAATCTGCATCCTTGGATCCCTTTGTGACCAGAATACCTGTTGACAATGAGATCAGCAGCGAAGGAATCTGGCTTACCAGTCCATCACCGATGGTCAGTATCGCGTACTTATTCAGTGCTTCCTCAAAGACCATGCCGCCCCGGAACATACCCATGGCAATACCACCCACGATATTGACAGCGGTAATTAGAAGTCCCGCTGTGGCATCTCCCTTTACATACTTTACAGCACCATCCATAGAGCCAAAGAATGAGGATTCTTCCTGTATCTTATCTCTGCGCCTTTTTGCTTCCGCATCATCAATTGCTCCTGTGTTCAAATCTGCATCGATTGCCATCTGTTTACCAGGCATTGCATCCAATGTAAAACGTGCTGTTACCTCCGCAACTCTCTCAGAACCTTTATTGATGACCATGAACTGTATGATGATCAGGATAACAAATACGATACTGCCTATGATCAGATCGCCTCCGCCAACGTACTGGCCAAAAGTCTCTACTACATTTCCCGGATCTCCTGTGGTAAGGATCAATCTGGTGGAGGACACATTCAGGGAAATACGAAAGATCGTGGTAAACAACAGGATAGTGGGATAATAAGACATATCCAGAACTTCTTTAGAAAACATTGCATTAAATAAAATAGAAAATGCTACCGCCATATTGCATGCCAGCAACACATCAAGTAATGCGGAGGGAATAGGCACGATAAACATGATAAATGCTGATAATATGTATATTGCTACGCCTAAATCTGCTTTTTTCATCTGCCTTCTCCTCTCCTGTACTTTTATGTTTTCTAAATTTGCTTCTACGGCGTTTATGCATTTTCGTGACACAACGCCTGCTGACTGTGGTACCTGATCACATTACGGCAGCCTGGTCCGTTCCCCGCATCTGATATACCATCGCCAGGACTTCCGCCACTGCCTGATACAGCTCCGGCGGCACCATCTCGCCGATTTCCACGTTTGCATAGAGCATTCTTGCCAGGGGTTTGTTCTCTATGATCTCGACATTGTTCTCACGGGCTACTTTTTTAATCCTCTGTGCCAGATTATCGGAACCTTTTGCTACCACGATGGGTGCATCAGATATCTCCGGATCATATTTTAATGCTACCGCGAAATGGGTAGGGTTCGTAATTACCACATCTGCCTTGGGCAGTTCCTGCATCATTCTTCGCTGGGAAGCTTCTCTCATTTTCTGACGAATCTTGCCTTTGATCTGCGGATCACCTTCTGAATTCTTGTATTCGTCCTTGACCTCCTGCTTGGTCATCTTCATATCTTCACCAAACTTCCATCTCTCGTACAGAAAATCCAGCAGAGAAACCGCCAGATAGATTTCCGAGACTCGCAGCCCCATATCCACTGCAACACTGCCGATCATGGCGATCCCCTGATTCAGCGATATGTCATACATCAGAAACACATTTTTCCACTGGTTCTTTAAAGTATTATAGACTACCATGATAATGAACCCTATTTTCACCGCCGATTTCAACAATTCCACCAGCGATTTCACCGAAAAGAGCTTTTTCATACCCTTAATTGGATTCATTTTACTGAACTTTGGTTGCAAAGGTTTCGTGGTAGGTTTCCACTTTACCTGCATATAATCGCCCAGAAATGCCACAAGTACTCCCACGGCAAATATGGGTAATATGATTACCAACATACGAAGTAATACATTTGCTATCAATCCACCGATGGCATCCGTAGGAATCTGTCCATCCATACAGCGCGACAGGTCCGGAATCTTATTATAGATGGTCTGGAACATGGTCAGGAGATCTGTTCCCAGATTACCCACCCATATTTTAAGGATCAGGAAAAGTGCCATCAAGCTTAATGCTGTATTCAACTCCTTACTTTTTGCGACCTGGCCTTCTTTTCTGGCATCCTCCAGTTTTTTCTGTGTTGCTGCTTCTGTTTTCTCTCCGCCAGGACCATCTTTTGCAAAGAACTGTAAATTATATTCTAATACCACATTGACACCCCATTGCCTGCAATACTTCCCTGGAAGCATTGTCCTGATTTTTCTGCCCTACATCAAGTCTCCAACAAAAAAAACCATCATTTTCTTCATCTCCACAAAGATGATATTAGAGGCATCTCCCAACATCCCTACGGTAAGGAGCAGTACGAAAAATCCTGCTAATATTTTCAATTGTATTCCCACGGAGAACATGTTCAACTGTGGTGATGCCTTTGCCAGAATTCCCAATATTGCATTTAATAAAGTAAGGCATGCAAACACCGGAAGGCAAATGCGAAATCCGATTACCAGATATTGGCCTAAAAACAGTAACATATGGGACACGATCTTGTCCGTATGAAAGATTGCACCATTGATGGGAATCAGTGTAAATGTCTCTACCAACGCTTTCAATAAATACTGATACATACCGCTGCAAATTAAGATCATCATCATTCCATACTGTAACATCAGACCTGTCAGGGTGGTATTCTCCTGTGTAGTAGGGTCCATCTGGCTCGCCATGGAAAGACCCATCTCCATATCGATAATCCTACCTGCAAAACTCATGATCATGGTACATACATTTGCACCAAATCCTATGAGCATGCCTGTCGCCGCTTCTTTTATAATGATCGCCGTATATTGCAACACGGTGGAATACGCTATATTTTCATGGGGCAGCATGACGTTATACAAAAGCAGCGATGTAAAAAAGCCTAGTGCAATTTTTACTCTTCTAGGCGTATTCTTATTACCCGAAAAAAAAGGTACCACAAATATAAAGCATGTAACTCTTGTCATGATAAATAGAAAATATTCTAAATCTCTTAAAGAAAAGGAAAGATCAACCATAGCGTTACCTTATATATATGGTAAAGTCAGCCCATAACTTTGTCATATAAGTCGTCATGTCATTTAACATCCATTCTCCGAAAAGCATCATGCCAACGAATACGCAGACAATCTTTGGTACAAAAGTCAATGTCTGCTCCTGGATGGAGGTTACAGTCTGAAATATACTCACGATCAAACCTATCACCAAAGAGATCAGCAACAGTGGTGCTGACGTTAGCACGATGGTGTACAATGCTTCTCTGGTTATTTCTGTGACTACATCCGGTGTCATCTAATCGCCTTCTTTCTATAGTAAATGAGTAAATAACTTAATAAAATGTACGCACCAGATTGCCGATCACCAGATTCCACCCGTCTGCCATGATAAACAGCAGAATCTTAAAAGGCATGGAAATCGTTGTGGGCGGTAACATCATCATACCCATACTCATCAACGTGGATGCCACCACCATATCTATTACGATAAATGGAATATAAATCAAAAATCCAATGATAAAAGCTGTTCGAAGTTCGCTCACAATAAAACTTGGAATCAATACTGTAGTGGGAATATCTTCCAGGTTCTCCACCGGCTGCTCCCCTGCGATCTCCATGAACATCTTCACATCTTTTGCCTGAGTCTGTTTATACATGAACTGCCGTAACGGCTCCACACCTCTCTCAAGCGCAACTTCCTGTGTGATCTCCCCTCTGTCAAAAGGCTGAAGTGCATTGGTATTGACCTGTGCCAACACCGGACTCATAATAAAAAAGGTAAGAAACAGGGAAATTGCTATGAGTACCTGATTGGGTGGGGATGTCTGTGTATTCAGTGCAGTTCTGGTAAAATGAAGTACTATAATAATTCTGGTAAAGGAAGTCACTGTCAATAACAGTAATGGTGTGATTACTATTCCCGTTAAGATCAGCATGATACGAAGTGGACCTGCCAACTGACCATTGCCATCGTTGTAGGTAATCGTAAGATTGTTTGCCACGTTCAGTTCCTTTAAATCCTCTGGTGTGTCCGCACTGCCTGGATCATTAATATTTGTCTGCGTATCCGTAGTCCCCGTGAGGTTGCTGTCAACACCCGTGAGTCCCGTTGCATACACAGGACTTTTCTTCGATATGCACAATATGCCTACTAGTAACAGCAGGCATATGCTTTTCCATATTCTGTTTTTACTTATGTAACTTATCATTTGAAATCCTCTATGCAAAAATCGTCATTTTTTCAGACCTTTTGCTTTTTCGAGTAACTCTTTGAACGGAATCCCCGAGAGTGTCCCTTGGGGGTCTTCCTGAACAGATATTTGTTCCTTTTCCAGTTCTGTCAAAAAGGTCACTGTATCTTTGCATACTGCTATTGCCAGATATTTTTCTCCAGTTCTAACGATCTGGATGTATTTATTGGTCGTAATCTTATACGTCTCAATTACTTCTATATTTCTACTAAAAGTCTTTCCTTTTTGATAATTAGCCATCCACCTGGTACAACAATAAGTAATCACCAGTACAAATATAAATATAATCAAAACCGTAAGCAGCTCCGCAAAGGAATTGAGACTACTATACTGACTTAATAGCATATTATCCTACTACTTTCTTAACCGCCTCTAATACACGATCTGCCTGAAATGGTTTTACAATAAAATCTTTTGCTCCAGCCTGAATCGATTCAATAACCATAGCTTGCTGTCCCATTGCCGAGCACATAATAACTGTCGCTGCCGGATCACCCTCTTTGATTTTTTTCAGTGCACCAATTCCATCCATCTCCGGCATAGTAATATCCATCAATGTCAAGTCTGGTTTCAGTTCAAGATATTTTTCAATAGCCTTTACACCGTTTTCTGCTTCTCCGATAACGTTATAACCGTTCTTTGTTAAAATATCTTTAATCATCATGCGCATGAACGCTGCGTCGTCACAAATTAAAATGTTCTTTGCCATAGTTTTTCACTCCTATTTTATATGTTTTATTTAATGATTTCCGTGATACGGATACCAAAGCTTTCCTCTATTACTACTACTTCACCCTTTGCTACAAACTTTCCGTTTACCAGTACATCTATAGGTTCTCCGGCTATTCTGTCCAACTCAATGATGGTTCCCGGTGCAAAGTCAAGAATATCTGAAATTGATTTTTTGGTTCGTCCCAACTCTACTGTAACTTCCAACGGGACATCCATGATCAATCCAATATTTTCATTTCCTGCAACATTCTTATAATCTGTGGAGAAACTTTGGAACTGTGCCGGTTGAATATTCAGATTCTGTTGGGGCATCCCCATATTCATCTGTGGCTGCATTCCCATGTTCATCTGCTGCATTCCCATGTTAGGCTGCATCTGTGGCATTCCCATCTGTTGCATCCCCATATTCTGCTGCATTTGAGGCATTCCCATATTCATCTGCTGTACTCCCATATTGGCATAATTCATAGATGGATCCGGCATAGCAGGCACTGCCTGCGGGGGCACATATGGCTGTGGTTCCGGTGGTGCTGTCTGCACTGGTTCAGGTGCTGGTGCAGTTGTGGCGGCTGCCGTCTGCTGACCAATGAAGGTATCGTATAGTGATCTTGCGAAATCCAGCGGATACAGCTGCATAATCGTACTGTCCACCAAATCATCTATCTGCATTCGAAATGCGATCTTAACAAATGTTTCAGCTAAGAATGGGGCAATCTCTCCACCTTCTTTGAACTCTCCCATATCGATAAGACTTGCATTTGGCGGGCTTATATCAATGGTCTCATTTAACATGGATGACAGTGAGGTCGCTGCTGAACCCATCATCTGGTTCATGGCCTCCGAAATCGCACTCAGATGAAGTTCCGTTAATTCTCCATCCGTATTGGTACCATCTCCGCCCATCATGAGATCTGTGATTACCTTTACATCGTGTTCTTTTAAGACTAAGATGTTGCTTCCTTCAAGTCCTACTGTATACTGAATCTCAATAAACACGCAGGGCTTTTCATAATCCCTTAATACACCTTCCCAAGTTTCCGTCGTTACGACCGGTGTTGTTATATTAACTTTTCTATTTACTAAGGAATAAAGTGTTGTTGCAGATGTTCCCATACTAATATTAGCTACTTCGCCGATGGCATCTTTTTCTACATCTGTCAACGCATCAGCTGGTGCGTTTGACGAAGTACTTGGACTCGTACTTGCACTGTCATCATTATCCGTATTGCCATTACCTTCTGATACATCCATACCGGCAAGTAAGGCGTTTATCTCATCCTGGGATAACATTCCGTCCATAATTTATTCCTCCTCTCTTACCACCGACGCAATCCGGACAGCATAATTTTCTTTGCTTGCACCCGGCAGGGCAGTAAATTTTCTTATATTTCCTACGTAGACATCTAATTCACTGTCCACTTTAGAACCTAATCGAATAATATCGCCAATCTGTAAGTTTGCGAAATCACTAACAGACACTGTACTCTTTCCTAAAACTGCTTTCACAGGTATATCCACTCTTTGAATAAGCGATTCGATATATTCCTGATAATTTTCATCCGTATCTTTCTGCATCGTGGAGAACCAGAACTTTGTATTCAGCTTGTCCATGATGTCTTCTAATGTAAAGTATGGCAGGCAGACATTCATCATGCCCTCCACATCACCTATCTTTATATTCAAGGTAACGATGGCTATCATATCATTCGGCGCTATTACCTGGGCAAACTGTGCGTTCGTCTCGATTCGGTCCATTACCGGATTCAGATCCACCACATTTCTCCATGGTTCCCGCAGTAACTGCATACAGATAACCATGATCTTTTCAATAATCGTCAGCTCTATTTCAGAGAACTCCCGCGACTTATCCAGTGGATTACCCTGCCCACCCAGCATACGGTCTATCATAGCATATCCCAGGTTTGCTGCCAATTCTACTATAATATTACCATTCAGCGGCGTGAAATTAATAATTCCCAAAATGACCGGGTTCGATAATGCATTGGAAAACTCTGAAAAAGTAACCGCCTCAGAGTTAACAACCGCAACCTGAATATTCTTTCTCAAATATACCGGCAGATTGGTGGATAAAAGTCTTCCATAATGTTCAAATACAATTTCCAAAGTTCGAAGATGCTCTTTTGAGAACTTTGCAGGCCGCTTGAAATCATAACTTTTTACCTGCTTTTCATTATCATTCTGCATCTCATCCATGTCAAGTTCGCCTGTACTCAGCGCTTGAAGCAAGCTGTCTATTTCGTTTTGCGACAGGACCTCTCCCACGTCACCCACCTCCTAACGTATGCTTTTGGGTCCTCGCTATTGGAACATAACATCACTAAAAGATACATCATATATAAATTGTGAATCAAATAATGCCTGAATTTTCTCCAGTATTTCCTGGCGTAGTGCCGTCTGATCTGCCTGTGCTTCCTCCACTGTGTATGTACCCATAACTTCGATGATAGCACTCTTTATCAGACTTTCCTTCTCCGCTATGGTCGCACTGTAAGACTTATATCCATCATCCTTTTTATTCATGGAGAGAGACACGGACACAAGTGCATAATGATCACTTCCATCGCTTCCCTTTGCAAGTGGAATCGTCATCTTATCCGCGATATCATACACTTCTGTATCATCAATGGTTACCGGTTCGACTGTTTCTCCTCCAGTTTCCGTTGTTCCCACTTCCAGCTTGATCACACTGGCTATGTCGGTGACAAGTGCCGCTGTCTTTCTGGAAGCACTCGTTACGCTGAACATCATAATCGATGTCAATACAATATTAACGATCAATAATGCCAGTATTAGAACTGATAGTAAATTTTTTTTCATAATAATGCCGTTCCTTTCTCCGTATCTGTATTTTAATAAGAGCTAAGTGAATGATATATTTTAATCTCTACCCGCCTGTTCTTCGCTCTACCTTCTGGAGTGGAATTATCTGCAATTGGCACATATTCGCCACGTCCTGAATGTTTGATCATTGCAGGATCCAGTGTTGTGTTCGCTGTGAGGAAATCGAACACGGCCAATGCTCTAAAACTGCTCAGCTCGTTATTGTTCTGAAAATGCGATGTGTGAATCGGGACATTATCCGTATGTCCTTCTATCTCAACAATACTCTCTGAATATCTCACCAGGATCTCGCCAAGCTTCTGCATCATCGGAAGCGAATCTTCCTTTAATGTAGCACTGCCCGAATCAAATAACAGTGCACCATTCAAAGTCAACTGTACATACTGTGAAGTAAAGTCTATGTCTACCTCTTTGTCCAGCTTCTGTTCTTTCACGGACTCCGATATCTTCTCTGCCAGTTCTTCTGCTTTCTTCAATTTATCAGCTTCCACCTGGGCTTCCGCATCTGTCACCTCATCCTGCCCCTCGGCAGATTTACCTGTACTGTTAAAATACTCATCCAGCTGATTCAGCTGACTGACACCATTGCTGATCAGCAAGCCATCTCCAATGGCCGTGGAACCTGCCTGAAATATACTGAATGTCTGTGAAAATGATGCCGCAACAAGTTCGAACTTTTGTGCATCTACGGTGGACATGGAGAATAAAAGGACGAAAAAACAGAGCAAAAGATTCATTAAATCAGCGAATGTAGCCATCCACGCCGGGGAGCCCGGTGATGGTGCATCTTCTTTTCTCTTAGCCATTTATTCTTCACCTCCCCCATCGCCGGAATCCAGCTGTCTATCTGCCGGTGATAAGAAAGATTTCAATTTTTCTTCGATAACACGCGGGTTTTCACCTGCCTGTATGGATAGAAGACCTTCGATCATAATCTCTTTGACCATCATCTCTTCTTCATTATTCGCTTTCAATTTGGAAGCAACAGGACTGCAGATCCAGTTGGCCAGCATGGAGCCATATAACGTAGTAATCAACGCTACTGCCATAGCAGGTCCGATTGCTGCCGCATCCGCCATATTTTGGAGCATGTTAACAAGTCCCACCAAAGTACCTATCATACCCCAGGCAGGCCCCATGGATCCCAGGCTTTCCCAAAACCCTATTCTTTTCTTATGTCTTCCTTCGATACTGACCAATTCCGTCTCCATGATGCCGCGTACCAGATCCGGATCAGTACCATCTACGATAAGTAATATTCCTTTTTTCAGAAAGTCATCATTCAAATCTCCTGCTGCTTCCTCCAAGGATAGTAATCCTTCTTTTCGGGCAACATTTGATAAATCTATAATTTTCTTAATGATCTCAGCCGTATTCAGGTTAGGAGTCTTTAATACCAGTGCGAAACTCTTCAGTCCGCCTATAAAGTCCTGTAATGAATAGGATGCAAGCACTGCTCCCATGGAACCGCCAATTGTAATCAGAACTGACTGGAAATCCACGAAGTTTTTCAAGGCTGCAAATCCATCATCGCCGGATACGATAGCCATTATTACAAGTGCAATACACATAATCAAACCAACTATTGAAGCTATATCCACTGTAAACACCTACCTTTTTTCTGCGTTATTCCGCAAAAATATCCTTTCTATACGATTTTACAAGATTTTTCACTTCTTGTCTACTTTCTTTTACAAGAATTTTCTTTCCTGTGGTAAGAGTGATGAGTGTATCTGGCGTTTCCTCTACGATTTCAATCAAATTAATATTTACTAAAATGATGGAACCATCCAGTTTTGTAACTTCTATCATTGATCTGTTCCCCCTAAATTTTAGGGAGAACCAGTGTAAATAGTCCTCCCTAAATATATTTATTTTTTAATTATTAACGTTTCAGATTCACCAGTTCCTCCAGCATCGTATCTGATACGGTAATGATACGACTGTTCGCCTGGAACCCTCTCTGTGTGGTAATCATCTCTGTGAACTCACTGGACAAGTCAACATTACTCATCTCCAGTACACCTGTGGAAATCTTACCGCCGTTGGCAGTGACGTCCACACCGACCCCATCGAAATCACCGGAGTTGGAAGTGGCAGAATATAGATTCTCTCCCTCTTTTTCAAGACCGGACGCGTTGGCAAATTCTGCCACTGCAATCTGACCCAGGATACGTTTCTGACCGTTGGTATAGGTAGCATAGATGATACCGGTATTCTCGATGGCTACACCTTCCAATTTACCTGTCTTACGTCCTGTGCCATTACCCTTTGTATCTCCATTTTTGGCGCCCAGTGTTGATGTTTTATTATTGTTTGTATTGGATGTAGTCTTGAAGCTGATGGCTATGTTTGAGAAATTGGTATTTCCCCCCATGTCGAGAATCGTGGACCCCTCGGTTCCTCCTGTTACACTGTTAAAGGAACCATCACTGGTATTATATCTCAGCACAGTGGTATTGCTGATCTTCGACATTTCCGCCGTGCCACTCAGTGCTGCATTTAATGCTGCATTTGGACCACCTGCTGTGAGTCCTGCCTCTATTGTCTCCACCGTTCCATCAGTCTTTGTATAATTAAGCTTCTTGAAATCCTCTGTGGAATATCCGTATTTGGCAGCAATTGCATCCAGATCCTCTGCATGTGCTTCTGTAATCAGATCAGCAAAGGTAATCTCAGTTCCTGTGGTCGATGTTTTGATTCCTGTATCCGATACTGTATATTCAGATGGCGTGGTAAGTTTTATTTTCTGTGTATAGTTTTCTTTTGAGCCAAGTGAGATTCCGGGGAATGTGTCCATGACTGATTTGTTGCTGGAATCCAGTACATCCGTCAATTCAAGGGAATAATCTCTCGTGGAACTGCCGTCCTGAACTCCCAGCTCTTTCACAGCGAACTTCGCGGTATATTGATATCCTGCGTTGTCAAAAAATGAGAAATTTACCACTTTTCCGCTGCTGCTGGTCACATCTGAATCCAATCTGTCGATGATTCCGGAAAAATATCCCAAAGAAGTAGCTTCTGCACCGTAGGTCATGACCTCCGGACTCATAACTTTCAATGGCTGCAGCGTATCACTTTTGACGTTACCGTCCGGACCCAGTCCCCAGCCCATGACATTATATCCGGTGCTCTGCATTGCCAGATTTCCTGCTCCATCTACGAAGAAGGAACCGTCTCTTGTAAAATAATTACTCTCTCCGTTTCTCACCACGAAAAATGCGTCCCCTGTGATCCGAAGATCAAAAGGATTCCCTGTGTTCTGTGTAGCACCAGGGGTGGCTATGGAAGTGTTGATAGCTCCCGATGTAACACCGAGACCGATCTGTTTCGGGTTGGTACCTGCGGCAGTATTCGTTGGTGCGGATGCTCCCTGTGTGGTCTGATACATCAGTTCACTAAAAGTGATGGAACTTGATTTGTATGCCACGGTATTAACATTGGCGATATTGTTACCAATAACGTCCATTTTTGTCTGGTGTGTTCTAAGTCCTGACACCCCAGCGAATAATGATCTCATCATAATGAAATGACCTCCTGTTTTCCGGTTCCGTTTCGTTTCCTCTGTCATTCAGAAACTGTAACTTCCTATAAGGTCCAGCTACATGATTACGGTTCCATCAATGTTTGTAAAAACATTTTGTGTTGTGTCTGTCTGATCCATCGCTGTCACCACCGTATTATTGGGTATATTTACGATGAATGCAAGCGAATCAATTAATACTAACGATTCGTTTATTCCCTTTTCACCGGCTTTTTGTGTTCCCTCATTCAGACGCTCCAGTTGACTGCTGGTAAGTGTTATATTGCGGTCTTCCAATCGGTTCGACGCATGTTTGGAAAACTTCACTTCCGCTTTTTCCTGTGTTTTCCGGTTTAAGATATCCTGGAATGTAAATCCCTGCTCTATATTACTCTGTGATTTACCAGTCTTTGTCTGATTCAGGTATTGATCCTGTAATTGCTCAATGGAAAGGAATTGACTATTTTGTATGTTCATCAAAAGCCCTCCTCCGTGAGGTGATTACACATCTTCCGTGGTTTCGCCACTTTCCTTTTTCAGTTCTTCTATTTTTGCCACATAATTGTCCAGTGCAGTCTTGGTCTCTTCCGTTACATAACCCTGCTGGAATTTGTTCATATCTTTATAAATCTTATTTGCAGCATTTACTGCCTTTTCATTCTCCAGTGTCAATTCTTCTAATGCTGGCAATTCCTTCAATGCGTTCTTCAGGTTCTCTACCATCTCGTTCGCTGCTGTCTCTGCCACTTTCTTCACCTCAGCCAGCCTGTCCACATAACTCTGTATGGTCGTCTTTACAGAAGGATCAAAGAAACTCTGTTCATAACTGCTCATCTTGTTAAATGTCTCGCTGATCGCCGTGATGGCATCTGCATCCTCGATGGTAACATTGTCCACCGACGGTAATTTCTCGATATCATTTACCAGTGCCTGTGCTTTTTCGTAGGCATCCATATAATCCTGATCTACAACGCTGTCCAAATCCTCCAACGGATACAGACCGCCATTGATGGATAAAAATGCGGAGCCGTTCTCATACTGTACGAAGTCTACTTTACCATAGAAATAGCTGGTCACTCCCGTGGTGGCATTGGTGGATTTCATATACACACTTTTGCCTACCAGTCCGGATGCTCTGTCCAGATCAATGCTGGCGCTCATATTCTGCATCTGCTCCAACTCTGAGAACGTTGCGTACTGTGATATGTATTCCGTATTAGAAGTAGGTTCCAATGGATCCTGGTATTTCATCTGGGCTACCAATAGCTGTAAGAAATCATCTTTTCCAAGGCTATTGCTTCCTGTGGTAGAACTGTTTGTCTTTTTTGTGGTAGATAAGTCTGTGATCAACTTTCCATCCTCATCTACTGGTGCGATTATAGCCATATATTCTCCTTTCCTTTCTTTTTAAGCCTGAAGGCTTACCGTATTACCTCTTTGCTGCATAAGTGCTACTTCGATCCTGTCCGCCTCATCCATTGTATTCACATCCATGGCTTCTGAATCTTCAGATCCTTCTTCATTCAGAACGATTCTTCTACGTCCTGTCTTTCTGGTCGCCTCTGCCCGTTCACTATCCCGTGCATCCTGCTGACCCTGTTCCAGATTTCTCTCAAATTCATGACTCGCCACCGTTACTTCGATGGCATCCACCTTGATTCCACGCTCATCCAGGTTTTCCCGCAGCTGCACGATCTGTGTTTCCAATGCTTCTTTTACAGTCTCATTCTGCGCTGTAAACTGAGCTGTGATAGCACCGTTTCTTGATGCAATATTCAGATTTACAGTTCCAAGATTTGCCGGTTGTAACTGAATCTCCATTTCAGACACATCCGAAGTTACATGTAATCGCATATAATCAATCATCTGTCGCATGATACTCTCAGGTTCCTGTGTGGGCATCGCGTTGGAAAATGAGGTATTCTGTACTCCCTCATTGACCTTTTCTGTCAAGGCTGCCGCCGTTTCAGTCAGGTTCTGCAAAAAAGAGTTTCCATTCTCCTGGTACCCTCTCTCTGGATTTTTATTCTGCGTTCCCTCTTGTGATGGGGTAGATTCCAAAGGCTTCTCAATGGTCTCTTTCATCTCAAGGGCGGAATCTGTACTCTGCGTACTTGCAGATTCTTTTGCCGACACTTTATGATCGACTTCTACGATCACTTTTTGTGTCTCTGCCACCGGTCTGCTGTCCGGTTCCATTTCAGGCAGTTGTTCAGATGGTTCCACTGACGGGATATCTTCCGTCAAAACCGAATCCCTGGGGAGATCAGCGTTTTTCACACTATTTACCTGCTCCAGAAACTTTGGCAACTCTTCTGCCGGGACATTCAGGTCCTGTGACAGCTGTGCTTTTATTTCATCTGCTGTTTCTAACAGACTGTTCAGTTTTCCATACAGATCCTCATCCATGACAAGTGACATCATGTCTTCTTCTCCCGAGATCTGAACCACCAGCTGCGACAGCATATCCGGATTCAACAGATCCACATTCGTCATTCCTAATGTCTCCATGGCTTTTTCGATCTCCTCCTGGGACACACCCAGCAGATCTGCTATGGCAGCTATCATTTCATCCGTTTTTTCATTTACCTTGTCCAGCACATCATCCGTCACATCCATGTCCTTTGCAGTACTCACCTCATGATCCGTATCCTTTACCGCCACATCATCCACTGTTTTTTGGGGACGTTCTGTCTTTATGCCTGTCTGATCCGGCTTGGAAACGCTGCTGTTTTCCGTTTTGCCGGTGCTTTGCTGATTTCCATCTCTCTTGTTATTCCCATTGGTAACATTTCCCATCACCGTGGTAAAACTCTTTGATGAATCGGTGTTAGTGCCTGTCACTATACTGCCTGTATTACTATACAGATTAGTAAGACTTGTTGCAGATATTGTCATTTTCTTCCTCCTTTCTTTTATTTTATGGTTCCTTGTGAATACTCTGATTCACTCTATAGAAATTCAAATCCATGCCTCTCGGCATTCTTTGAACTGCTATCTATATATATCGGCTATTCCACTGGCATCCTTAACTCTCCGGTTCCATTATTTTCGTCAGCCTTGCTGCCACTTCCGGATCCATAACGCCCAGAATCGCGCCTCTGTCATCCGCTCCCATAGTCTCCAGGATACGTGCTGCCAGTTCCAGATTATCTGACATGGATTCAAAGATCGCTGCCGCCTCTTTGGGCTTCATGGCTGCATATGCTTTGGCATAATCCTGCACTTTTGAACTTTCCTGCTCCTGCTGCACCACCTGTTTATAGAGATATTCTGCCGTAGTGGGATCGATGGACTCATAATATTTTTGATACGCATCTGCCCCCGGCCCCTTATCTGCATATACGACTTCCTCGTAGAACTCATTTTTGACCTTTTGGAACTCCACCTGGTTATCTTCAAACGTCTTTAAACGTTCCACTTCTGCCTTCAAAGTAGCGATATCATCTGTGTAGGTCACATTGGCTGACTGTGCTTCCTCCAACTGTTGTTCCAGAAATTTAATCTGCGCCACCGCCTCTTTCAGATTCTTATATCCGGCAGTATCATCCTCCCCGGTGGATGATTCATCATCCCCACCCAGCGTGGTCATTTCATCCGGCGGCAATATCATATTGACCACCGGCACATCCTCCAATACAGGTTTCAGGACACTGGAACCAAATCCTCCTACATCCAGCCGTATCAGCAGGCATAATATCCCCAGCCACACTAATACGATCACTGCGGTAATCAAAAAAGTAGACAAAGGCCTGCTTTCATCTTCCACTTCCAGATCAGCTTCCTGCATGGCAAGTTCCTTTGCCTTCGCCTTCGCTTCCTTTTTTTGAGCCTTTCGTTCCTGACGCAACTGTTTTTTCTTTTCTTTTCGTTGTTTTGGATCTAATTCTTCCGTAGGTTGTACATTTTGCTCTTCTGCTGGCATACTAATCCACGCCTTTCTCACTCATCGCCTGTCATTTTCTTTCCGTAAGTGTAACTTGTCAACTGATCTATTTCCTTGCTTTCGCTTGCCTTTTCTTCCTGTAGGAAAGTGTCAAAAGCTTTCTCTTTCAACCGTTCGTGGGTCTTTCGCTCCTGCATGACTTCCACCAGTTTTGTTCTGGCTTCCTCCACCTTCTGTGTAGCGGCCAATACCTGCTTTTTCTGTTCCGCGATATATTCCTGCATACGCTTGATCGCCGTCTGTGTATGAATGATCTCCTGCACTTTCAGCGCGTCCGACAATAGTTCTTTTGCTTTCTTTTCATAGTTCGTCTTCCGCGTGTAGAGTCTTTCCAGTTTGGTTTCCTCTTCATTCAGCTGTGCCTGCGCCAGACCGAATTCCATTCGCGCCTGGGTCTCCATCTTATTCTTAATATCCAGGATACTTTGCATCCGGTATCTGAATCTTGCCATCTATGTATTCCTCTTATAATGGTGCCGGCCTTGCCATTCCTGGTTTCAATACGATCTCATCCGAGAACAGTTCCTCCATCATCTGAACTGCCTCTTCAAAAGTAAATTTCTCATTCACATCCTGACACAGGAAATCATTCACTGCATCTATCTTGGCAATGGCATTATCAATATTGGGATTCGTGCCATTTTTATACGCACCTATATTAATCAGATCTTCCGCTTCATTGTAAGTAGCCAGTACATTTTTCAACTTGCCCGCTGCTGCCTTATGTTCTCTGGTGGCAATCTGGCTCATACAACGGGAAATACTCTGTAAAATGTCAATAGCAGGATAATGATTCTTATGTCCCAGCCTACGGCTCAGCATGATATGACCATCCAGAATACTTCTCGCCGTATCCGTGATGGGTTCATTAAAATCATCTCCATCTACCAGTACGGTATAGAGTCCTGTGATGGAACCGCTGCTGGCACGTCCTGCTCTCTCCAGCAATTTGGGCATCTCTGAATATACACTTGGCGGATATCCTCTTGTCACCGGTGGTTCCCCACTGGCAAGTCCAATTTCTCTCTGTGCCATGGAAAAACGGGTAAGGGAATCCATCATGAGCAATACATCTTTCCCATTATCCCTGAAATATTCTGCGATGGCTGTCGCCGTCATTGCCGCTTTTTTACGTTCCAATGCCGGTTTATCCGAAGTAGCCACCACCACCACAGACCGCTTCATACCTTCCGGTCCCAGGTCACGTTCGATGAACTCACGCACTTCCCTGCCACGCTCTCCAATCAGTGCAATGACATTGATATCTGCCTTTGTATTTCTGGCGAACATGCCCATCAGTGTGGACTTACCTACCCCTGATCCTGCAAAGATACCAATTCTCTGTCCTTTTCCAACGGTAATCAGTCCATCTACCGCTTTTACTCCCAGAGGCAGCACCGTATCGATAAAAGTCCTGCTCATGGCTTCCGGCGGCGGAGCTTCTATGGGATATACTTTTCCTGTGATCAGTTCCACATGATCTGTCGGCCTTCCGAGGCCATCCAGTGTCTTTCCCAGAAGCTCTTCCCCCACCTGTACACTCAGCGGGTATCCCATATTCTCCACGATGCATCCAAGTCCAATGCCGTCTACCGGTTCATAGGGCATCAAAAGGGTCTTGCCTTCCTTAAACCCTACGACTTCCGCCAAAACGCTCTTATCTTCCTCCATGAGATTGATCTTACACAGATCTCCAAGTTTTGCATCCGGACCTGCAGACTCTATGGTAAGTCCTACCAGGTTCAATACTTTCCCTAATTTTCTGTAATAGGACTTTTCCATCAGTTTTTTATATTTTTTTAGATTGATCGCTGCTTCCAAGTCCATCCCACCTTTATTTCGTCTCTTTTTCAAAGGAAAGCATCTTCAGTTCTTTATTCAGTCCCTTTAACTGTGTGTCAATACCGCAGTCAAAAATCCCGCCGCCAGTCTCTACCATACATTCCCCCTGAGACATGGTCACATCTTCCACCAGCTCAAAGGTATCATTCTCGGATATCATCTCCGTGATCTGTGCCCTTCTTCCACTCACAAATTCATAATCTGCTGACGACACACGCACGATATAATCGCGCTTTCCATCGGATGTTCCGATCACATGAATAATAGAATATACGATGATCTCCTTGAAATCAGCAAGATTAATGTGAAAAATGTGTTCATAAATATTTGTGATCAAATCCACGAACATGGGTTCCAGCTCTTCCTGTTTTTCCAGATACTTTTTCTCTAATTGCTCTGTTCTCTCCTGAAACTGTCGCTCCTGCTCCTGTGCTTTCTGCTGCAGCTCCTGTGCACCGGCTTCATATCCCTCCCGCTGCCCTTCCTCATAAGCCTGCTGTCGCACTTCCTCCGCTTCAGCCTTCGCCTGCTCCATCATCTCATTGATCTGTTGCTGTGCCTGTTCCAGCAGTTCTTCCGGGGTCGGTCCCTGTGGTTCCGGATCCGCCTTTATAACGTTCTGTTCCAGATAGGATTCTGCACCATCTTCACTGAGCAGGGCATCCACCTGTCCCACATCGATGCCCTCCTGAAATACCTGGTCATCCTCAGGAAATTCCTCAATATTCTGTTCATCTTTCTTATATAGTTCACTTAATTTTTTGTCGAGGATCTCGTTGGAGTTTATGACTCTCGTCTCACCTTCGTTCACCACAAAATAATTTGACTTCAGCAGATTAGACAACGATCTCGTCACCTCCGCCTCTGGAAATAACGATCTCAGCAGAATCCTCCAGCTTACGGATGATATTTACAATCTTCTGCTGTGCCTCCTCTACGTCTTTCATACGTACAGGACCCATAAATTCCATATCTTCTTTGATCATAACAGCAAGTCGTTTTGACAAGTTGTTGAAAATTGCATTTTGAACCTGCTCATTGGAGCCTTTCAGAGCAACTGACAGATCATTATTATCCACGTCACGCAGTACTCTCTGTATCGCTCTGTCATCCAGCAATAGAATATCTTCAAATACAAACATTTTCTTACGAATCTCGTCTGCAAGTTCAGGTTCCTCAATCTCCAGCGTTTCCATAATATGTTTTTCTGTTCCACGGTCTACTGTATTCAAGATTTCCACCACAGCGTCCACACCACCAATGATAGTGTAATCCTGGTTTACCAGGGAAGCCAGCTTGGATTCCAGTACTTTTTCCACTTCTTTGATCACATCAGGACTTGTACGATCCATCATGGCAATTCGCTTTGCCACGTCTGCCTGTCTGTCGGGCGCCAGCGAAGATATAATGGCAGATGCCTGTGTAGATGACAGATAGGATAGAATCAGTGCAATAGTCTGAGGATGCTCGTCCTGAATAAAATTAAGAAGCTGGGAAGCATCTGTTTTTCTTATAAATTCAAAAGGTTTGACCTGTAGAGATGCAGTCAGTTTTCCGATTACATCCATTGCCTTATCTGCACCAAGTGCCTTTTCCAAAAGTTCCTTGGCATATCCGATACCACCCTCTGCAATATATTGCTGTGCAAGACAGATTTCATAAAATTCGTTGATGACATCTTCTTTGATCTGTGGTGTGATACTTCTGGTATTTGCAATTTCCAAGGTCAGTTCTTCGATTTCTTCTTCTTTTAAATGTTTGAATACCAGGGCTGATTTCTCTGGTCCTAAAGCAATCAATAGAATTGCTGCTTTCTGAAGCCCTGTAATCTCACTTTCCTTTGTTGCCATTCTCCGTTACCCCCAGTCTTCATTCAGCCAATTACGAAGTAGATTTGCTGCCGCCTCTGGATTATCTTCCACAAATTTTTCAATCACCTGTCTTTCCTGTGATTTCAGCTCTACTTCTATATCTTCAAGTCCTGACTCCGGTGTGGACTGGAGCAGATTTTCCACGGACAATTCTTCCTCTTCCGGCTCCGTTTTCTCTGCGCGCATACTTCGCAGGATCACAAATGCCAGCAATCCCAATATGAGTACGATCAGCACGATCTGTACGATATCTGTAGCTTTCACGCCACCGCTTGATTTATCTACGAACATAGGCTCTTCATATGCCACGATGGCTATGTTCGCCTCTCCGATTCCCGTTGCTCTGGAGACCATGGTAATGAGATCGGGATCTGCATCGATCTTCGTCCTTTCCCCATTGGCTGCCTTATATTCATCCCAGGACACATCAGCTAACAATCCCTGACTTCTGGCATCTTCTTCCTTTAACACATGATAGCGAATTGCTGCCACCGACACCGAAGAATTATCATATTCAATACTTCCCGCCGGAATGCTGGAACTGGTGATGGTCTCATTGGGCAGATAATCTCTGGATTCCTCCGATACCGTATTAGAACTGTTGGCATTATCCTCATAAACATAAGTAGTCGTGTCCGTATTAGAATCCGTTCCCGGGGTTCCCGCTGTGCCGTTGGTCGCCTCGGAATTATAGACATCCTCATGGCTCAATACACCCTGGGTCTGTCCATCCGCCGGTGTATAGTCATGCTGGGTCACATCCTTGGAGGAAAAGTCAATACTGAGATTCGTACCCACTTCGATATTATCAAACTCATTGGTTCCCAGAAGTACCTTTTTCACCTCGTTTTTCACAAGGTTCTCCGCCTGCTGTTTCACGCTCAACTGGCTGGTGGCACCCCCCGCGATGGAAAAATCATCCTCCCCTGAGAAGAGCAGATTGCCGTTGGTATCAATGATAGTCACATTCTGTGTAGAATCATTGCCCAGTGCCGTGGCCACTACCCGTGCAATGGATGCAGGTGCTTCATCCGGCATCTCTCCGTCCAATTCCAGAATAATGCTGGCAAAGGACTCCTCCTCTTTTGCGATCAGCGTCCCATCATCCTCCGGAATAGACAGTTGTACGTTCGCCGTTTTCACAAAAGAGTAGGCTGTAAGGTCCTCTTCCAGTCTGCCCTCACAGTACAGTTTATATCGCTTCTGTTTATCAGACTCTGTGGTGCTGAATCCTCCCGAAAATACATTTTCAATCCCATAAGATGCCACAGGAATATCATTGGCACCCAGTAACAGGTTGGCGTCTGAAAGCTGATCTTTCAGAATGGAAATCTGCAGTCCGTCATCGGAGACTTTATAGTTGAGTGAAGAACCCTCCAGCAATTCTGTGATCGTAGAAGCTTCTTTAGTAGATTCGGCAGTTACCAGCAATGTATATTGTGGTCTGGTCAGTACAGACACCAAAATGGCCAGTGCCAATACAACACCCGCCGCAATGCATATCATGATTGTTTTTTGTTTTGCCGTAAATTTATTCCACCATTCCAATATCCTTTTTGGAATCTCTTTCAGTTTGTCTGCCATCTTTTGTGTCTCCTTGCTTCAATGCATGTGCACCTTAGATCTGCATCTGCATAATTTCTTTATAGGCCTCAATGATCTTATCTCTCACTGCCACTGTATATTGTAAGCTTGTAGAAGCCTTCTGCAATGCGATGGACAGATCATGTGTATTGTCTGTTTCCCCCATTGCCAGCCTGATCTCCTCGTTTTCTGCATCTGATATATATCCGTTGGTAGTTTTCAGATTCTCTACCGCAGAGTTGAGTATGTTGCCGAACACATCCTGGCTGTTGTTATCCTGCTTTGCTGTTGCAGTATTTTTGGCGACATCTCTGATGACACCTGAACTCACATTATATAAAGATGAAATATCCATCTATGTATTCCTCCTATCGTAGGTACTATGCATTTGATCCCATTTCCAGACCTTTTACGGCCATGGATTTACTGGTGGTGAAAGCAGTTGCATTGGCTTCATAAGCGCGGCTTGCATCGATGAGATTGGTCATCTCTGTGACGATATTGATGTTGGGATAGGTCACATATCCATTTTCATCTGCATCCGGGTGGGACGGATCGTATACCTGCTTCATATCTGAGGTCTTGTCTTCCTGTACCGAGCTCACTCTGACCCCTTTTCCCGAGAAATTATCTCTCGCATCATTCAGCACCCTGCTAAAGGGTGTCTGGGACTCTTTCTCTTCAAAAGTAACCACCTTTCTCCTGTAAGGAGTGCCATCCTCCGTTCTGGTGGTGTTGGCATTTGCAACATTCTCCGAGATAATATCCATTCTATATTGCTGCGCAGTAAGACCTGACGCATTGATGTCAAATGACGTAAACATACCCATGACTTATCCTCCTGTTCGCTGGTTATATTACTACTTCATCACTGATTTCAGGTTGGTAAATTGCTGATTCACACTTTGAATCAATCCATTATATTTAATCTGGTTCTTTACCAAATTTACATTTTCTGTCTGAATATCCACATTATTACCATCCAATCTGTAAGAAAATCCATCGTAGTCTGTGTAAGTCCTTGCCTCCAGACGGTTGGTTCGTAGATTGGCGACCTTGGCATCCACAGTCTGGTACTTTGAATTTTTCATGGCGCGTTGCAGTTCGCCCTCAAAGTTCACATCCTGTCTCTTATAATTAGGTGTAGTCGCATTGGCTATATTATTGGTAATGGCTTCATTTCTGGTCCAGGCTGCATCTGCTGCCTTGTCCAGGACATTGATATAACTGAATACATTTGAATCTATCATGCTGATACCTCCACAAATTGGCTCTTGAATGATCTATGTGTTCTCTGAATCTACAAAGACTCGCGATTTGCTTCGCAAATTAACATATGAATCACTTCGTGACTTAGAGTTTGCCTGTGGCAAACTCTCATATGTTACATTATAATTTATTTTGTCGAAAACACAAGGTTTTTTTCTGAAATGGGCGCTTTATATTGTACTCTAGTCCTTTTGTTCTACTAAATATGCGATTGCAAAAAAGTAAAAAGGACCTACTGAATTGCTTCAATAAATCCTTTTATCTCTTCAATGAATTCCATTTCTATATTCATAACTCATATCAAACTGCAGCATAAGTTTTAGACTAATTACATGGCTGGAATATTAAAACATGCTGCTATCCTCAATTTACTTTTTGCCCTGTTTTAATTTTGCTATTTCATCAAACACTACATCATTTACTACTTTAATATAAGTACCTTTCATTCCTGATGAACGTGACTCAATAACACCTGCACTCTCAAATTTTCTTAACGCATTTACGATCACAGATCTGGTAATACCAACTCTGTCCGCAATCTTGCTCGCAACCAGGATACCCTCCATACCATCTAGTTCGTCGAAAATATGAGTAATTGCTTCCACCTCCGAAAAGGACAATGTGCTGATGGCTGATTTTACAACAGCAACCTTTCTATTCTCTTCGGCACTCTCCTCATTTTCTGCTCTAAGCATCTCCAGGCCTACAACAGTATTGCCGTATTCACACAAAATAATATCGTCGATATCGTATTGGCTATTCACCTTATAGATAAATAGGGTTCCGAGTCTCTCTCCTGCAATATCAATTGGTGTTATGATGGCATGAAATTTTCTCACGTCTGTATTTTCAAAACCCAATGTAGATAAATTTACATTTTCCTTTGTGGAAAGTACAGCCAGGAGTCTTTCATTTAGAAGAGGATCAATAAAATTACCCACCTCATCCTGAATCAATTCATGAATGGTTTCCATTCCTTCACTCTCACCAACACCCAAGACCTTACCTTTTTTGCTGATAACAAGTACATTCGATTCCAGAATCTCATGCATAACATTGCAGATATCATTAAATATAACTTTACTCGAATTATTGTTATGAAGCAATTTTCCAATCTTACGTGTTTTGTCTAACAATTGCACACTACTCAATTTTTATTCCTCCAGTTCTCACAAAATATCCCACACCACATGTAATTACAGACAGTTTAGCACATGTGTCGTGGGATATCAATAAATAAGACCGTTATTTCACAGAATCTTCAACAATTTTGTTGGTCACATAGCCGCATTGTTCATCTGAGCATACCAGCTTGTTTCCCTTTTCAAGCATGATAGAACCACACTCCGGACACTTTTGTTTGGAAGGCTTCTGCCATACCATAAAGTCGCATTCCGGGTTGTCGATGCAGCCATAATATCGTCTTCCTTTTTTTGTCTTCTTGATCACGATATCCTTGCCACACTTCGGACATGCCACGCCGATCTTCTCCAGATATGGCTTCGTAAATCTACAATCCGGGAATCCGGGACACGCCAGGAATTTTCCATGTGGTCCATATTTGATAACCATTTGCTTCCCGCACAAGTCGCAGACTTCATCGGATACTTCATCTGCGATCTTTACCTCAGCGAGTTCCACTTCCGCCCTTTTCACCGCTTCGTCCAGATCCGGATAGAAGTTGGATACTACCGTCTTCCAGTTAATGACACCCTCCCCTACCTTATCCAGCAAAGCTTCCAGATTGGCTGTAAAATCTACGTCGATGAGGCTTGGGAACGCTTCCTTCATGATACGGTTCACCACTTCTCCCAATTCTGTCACATACAGATTCTTATTTTCCTTTATCACATACCTCCGCGCCAGAATGGTGGTGATGGTAGGTGCGTAAGTACTTGGCCGTCCGATGCCCAGTTCCTCCAGGGCACGTACCAGAGATGCTTCGGTATAGTGTGGTGCCGGCTGTGTGAAATGTTGTTTGGAATCATATTCGGAGAGACTGAGTTCTGAGTTCAGGTCAATTCCTTTTGCCAGACTGTTCTCTGTCTTTTCATTATCTTCATCTGTATACACACTCATGAATCCATCAAATAAAATCTTGGATGCCGCCACGGTGAACCGATATTTTCCTGCATCGATCTTCACAGATGTAGTCTCATATTTAGCCCCGTTCATTCTGCTGGCAGTGAATCGTTTCCAGATCAGTTGATAAAGCCGGAACTGTTCACGGCTGAGAGACTCCTTCAGCTCATAAGGTGTTCTGGTGATATCAGTAGGTCTGATTGCTTCATGGGCATCCTGAATCTTCTGTGTCGCCTTTTTCGTATTGGTGTTCTCTGCGGCATAGTCTTCTCCATACTGCTGTTGAATATACGCCTTTGCAGTAGCTTCCGCCTCGTCAGATACTCTGGTGGAATCCGTACGAAGATAGGTGATCACACCCACAGTCCCCTGCCCCTTAATGTCAATTCCTTCATAGAGCTGCTGGGCAATACGCATGGTCTTCTGCGTGGAGAAATTCAATGCTTTACTTGCTTCCTGCTGAAGGGTACTGGTGGTAAACGGCAGCGGTGCCTTTTTCACACGTTCGCCCTTTTTGATATCCTTCACTCTATAGTCTGCTTTTTGGAGACCCTTGAGGATAGCGTCCAGTTCTTCTTTGCTGTGGATAGGAGTCTTCGTGTCCCCTTCTCCGTAGAACTTTGCCACCATGGGTTTCTTTTCCCCTTTGATCTTCAATATGGCATCCAATGTCCAGTATTCTTCTGGAATAAAAGCGTTGATCTCATCCTCTCTGTCGCAGATAATACGCAGAGCCACCGATTGTACCCTTCCGGCACTTAGGCCCCGCTTCACCTTTGCCCAGAGCAATGGCGAGATTCGATATCCCATCATACGATCCAGCATTCTTCTCGCCTGCTGTGCATCTACGAGATCCATATCGATTTCCCTTGCATTTTTCAAAGATTCTTTTACTGCTGTTTTCGTGATTTCATTAAAAGTGATACGGTATACTTTTTTGTCCTGTAATTTCAGGGATTCATAAAGATGCCAGGAGATTGCTTCTCCCTCGCGGTCAGGGTCAGTTGCAAGATACACTTTCTCCGCTTTTTTTACTTCCTTGCGAAGCTTCGCCAAGATATCCCCCTTCCCCCGTATTGTAATATATTTTGGTTCAAAGCCATGTTCCACGTCGATTCCCATCTGACTTTTGGGCAAATCTCTTACATGTCCATTGCTTGCTGTGACTTCATAATTTGATCCTAAAAACTTTTTAATTGTTTTTACTTTTGCTGGTGATTCCACAATTACCAGATACTTTGCCATATGCTATTCCCCTATTCGCGGTGTTAACAGTAATCGTGAAACACTATACACCAAATTATCTACAGTTGCAAGTTGTTAATTTTTTATTTTACAAATGCAGGCAGTATTGTCCACCCTTTTGTTCTACGATTTGTTTGATCTGTAATTGCAATAGTTGTTGCAGAATCTCGGTCAGACACAGTTCCATCGGCTCTTCTTTTTCCTGTTGTTTCTGATACAGTTTCTCCATGATGGTATCCACTGGCTGCGGTGTAAAATCCAGTACTTCCACAATGCGTCTTCCAAGCGGATCATCCACTCTGTTCACCAGGATCCCGGTGAGATCCATTTGTTCCATTTGCTCTCCTTTTTCCCGATGTACCTTATATAGTAGACCATTTTCCAGAATCTCATGCACAAAATCATCGATGGATAGCACAATTTCCGCGCCCTGGCGTATGAGTCTGTTGCATCCGTCACTGAGAGAATCTGTGATTCTGCCCGGAATAACGTACACCTCCCGTCCCTGTTCCAGCGCCATATCCACCGTGATCAAGGTTCCGCTCCTCTCTCTGGCTTCTATCACCAGCACGGCATCGCTGAGACCACTGATGATACGGTTTCGGGGTGGGAAATTCCGTGGAAGTGGCATGAGTCCCGGTCGGTATTCCGACAGGATGCCTCCCTGTTCCAGGATCTTATCATACAGTTCCCTGTTGGATTCGGGGTAACAGATATCCACACCGCACCCCAGCACGGCATACGTCTCTCCACCTGCATCCACCGTTCCCTTCTGGCTTATTCCATCAATACCTCTGGCCATTCCGCTGATGACCTGTATCCCGCTCCTGGCCAGTGCCATCCCACATTCTCTTGCGATATATCTTCCATATGCCGAGCATTCTCTTGCCCCTATAATTGCCACTGACTGTCTATTGGTATCCGGCAATTTTCCTCTTATATAGATGCCGAAGGGTGCATCCGGAATCTCTCTGAGTTTCATTGGATAATCTTTGTCCTGTTTCGTCATGAACTGAATCTTTGCATGTTCCAATCTTTCATAGGCAAGTTCCACGTGCCAGTTCTTTGTGATCTGTGTGTATTTATCAAATTGCTTTTGTGTTAAATAACTCTTTACTTTTCTGGATTCCGTATGATAGATCTCTTTGGGTGATCCAATCTCCTCCAGCAGGATATCGATGAGTCTGTTATTTCTCTCCAATGCCCCGTGAAGCCAGTAAGCGTACGCTTTATCCTGTTGTATTTCTTCTATTATAATATTATTTTCCATATTGTTTTCTGACTATATTATGCTCCTTATTTTCTATAAATGTAACTATTCAGAGCCAAGCAAATTCATAAAAATATGCGAATCATGCTTACATGAGTGAGCTGATTTTTGTGAATTTATTTGGCGAAGTAACCACATAAGCAAAAGGAAAGCTTCGAAGAAGCGATTTTGCGCATGGGATTCTGAATCGTTTCTTATTTTTTATTTCTTAATTTTTCTTATTTCTTTGTAATTCTTTCTTTATTTTTTATTGTTGTCATTTGCAGTTCTCTATTAGAATACCCTAGAAATTTCCGTTAAAGCGATAACAAACTGCCTCACCGATGTGGGACTCCCGGATCTGTTCCGCACCGGAGAGATCTGCTATGGTCCTGGCCACTTTGATTACTCTGTGATATGCTCTGGCACTCAGCTGCAGGGTCTGAAACACCTGACGCATCAGCTGCTGTTCCCCCTCTCCCAGATGGCAGTACCGATTCATGTCCTTCACCGCTACCTCTGTATTAAAATGATATGAGGTTCCCCTATAGCGATATTCCTGTCTTTCTCTCGCTTCCATGACACGACTACGTATTTGTTCGCTGGTCTCATTTTTTCCATGATCATTCTGTAACAGTTCCGTTACCTCAATGCGGGATGCCTCCACACACAGATCCACCCTGTCTAAAATAGGTCCAGATATGCGATTCTTATATTTTCTGATCTCATGCTCTTTACAGTTGCACTTGTTACGGTCAGGATAATAACCACAGGGGCAGGGATTCATGGCGCCGATCATCATAAAATTAGCAGGATAGGTGAATGTGCCATAGCTTCTGGCAATATGAATCTCCTTATCCTCCATGGGCTGTCTCATGATCTCTATGGTATTTCTCTTAAACTCAGGTAATTCGTCCAGAAACAGGACGCCTCGATGTGCCAGGCTCATGACCCCTGGTCTTGGTATCAGACCTCCGCCGGCAAGTGCCTGTTCGGAGATGGTATGATGTGGATTGAGAAATGGTCTCTTTGTAATCAATGCTGCTTCCTGGCTCAATAACCCGGAAACGCTATATATCTTTGACACCTCCAGGCTCTCTTCCATGGTGAGGGGTGGAAGTATTCCGGGAAGTCTCTTGGCAATCATGGTCTTTCCGGATCCCGGCGGTCCCATCATAATCATATTATGAAAACCTGCTGCCGCAATCTCCGCCACCCGCTTCACACTTTCCTGTCCGTTGATATCGGCAAAGTCCAGTGTCTGTTTCTCTTCCGACCCGGAAAATAATTCTGCCACCGAAACACGGGTGGGCCTTAGAATGGTTTCTTTCCGCTCCTCCGGTGACGATAGATAAGTGATGGTCTCCCGCAAGTCTTCCACCCCTATGATCTCAATCCCTTCGATCACCGCTCCCTCCATGGCATTGTGAATGGGCAGGATACACCTTTTCATCTGTTGCTTTTTCGCCTCCATGACGATAGGCAGTACCCCTTTTACCGGTCTCACTTCCCCATTCAGTCCCAATTCGCCTATGATCAGGGTGTCTTCCACGCCCTCCACAGGAATATGCCCCAGGGATACCAATATGCCAATGGCTATGGGAAGGTCAAAAGCGACTCCTTCCTTTCTGATATTCGCCGGGGACAGATTCACGGTGATGCGGAGAGGCGGTAACAGGATCTCCGTATTTTTTAACGCCACCCGCACTCTCTCCCGCGCCTCTCTTACTTCGCTGTTCAATAAGCCTACCATGTCAAAACCTGGCAGTGCCTGTGCAGTATCCACTTCCACGGTTGTCAGGAAACTCTCGATTCCATGGATCGCACCCGCATAAATTCTGCTGTACATTGTATTTCTCCTTTGTCTGTATTTGATTGTAAAATTTGGAATTTTCGCTCGAATGAGCTGATTGAAACTATACCTTGTGCTCTAACGAGCACTGCGTGACCAGATTACTTTGTAATCTGGTCAAACTATACCTTGTGCTCTAACGAGCACTGCGTGACCAGATTACTTTGTAATCTGGTCAAACTATACCTTGTGCTCTAACGAGCACTGCGTGACACAGATTACTTTGTAATCTGGTCAAACTATACCTTGTGCTCTAACGAGCACTGCGTGACACAGATTACTTTGTAATCTGGTCAAACTATACCACAATTTTATCATGATGGCAACTTCTGGGACATGGCTTCCGAATCCTGGGCAAATTGAACCGCATTTTCCTTGTCGATCTTCCCGCTTTGATATAGCTGCATGATCGCCTCGTCCATGGTGATCATGCCAAGCTTACGGTTGGTCTGCATCACGGTCATCAACTGATGTGCCTTACCTTCCCGAATGAGATTGCGCACTGCATGATTGCTGTGCATGATCTCAAATGCTGCCACGCGCCCGCTTCCATCCACCCTTGGAATCAACTGCTGAGATATGACTGCCTCCAGGACATTGGATAGCTGCACTCTGATCTGTTGCTGCTGGTGTGGTGGAAATACATCCACCATACGGTCTACGGTACTGGCAGCTCCTATGGTATGTAATGTGGATAATACCAGATGACCGGTCTCAGCCGCCGTGATTGCCACACTGATGGTCTCGAAATCCCGCATCTCCCCCACCAGGATCACATCCGGGTCCTCACGGAGGGCCGCACGGAGGGCATTGGCATAGTTATTGGAATCTAATCCGATTTCACGCTGATTGACAATGGAGGACTTATGCCTGTGAAGATACTCAATGGGATCCTCCAAAGTGATAATATGCGCTTCCCGCTTCTCATTGATCTCATTGATCATACAGGCAAGGGTGGTGGACTTGCCGCTTCCGGTAGGTCCCGTCACCAGCACGAGACCACGTTTGCGCTGATAGAGATCCATAACGGACTGTGGAATACCCAACTCCTCCGCGGTGGGAACAGAAGTTCCCACAATACGCAGTGCAATAGCGACAGAACCTCTTTGCTTATAGATATTGACACGATATCTTCCAAGATCCGGTATAGAAAAAGAGGTATCATATTCTCCCCGTTCCTCGAAAATACTCCACTGCTTTTCATTGATAATTTTCGCTGCGATCTCCACAGTATCATTGGGCAGCATTCTGGGGAAATCCATGGCAGTAAGCTTTCCATCAATACGCATTTTAGGTGAAATTCCTACTGTGATATGCACATCTGATGCACATGATTCACTTGCACTTCTCAAGATTTCTTCAATTGATGCCATTCTATCTTTCCTTTCAGACCAATTCTACATGCCGGGAATATATTCCTGCTCCGGAGCATCCACATATTCCGGCTCCTCAAATTGGATTCCCTGCTTTTTCAGTAAGGTCGTATCCATAATATAACGGTTATCCATGGTCTTCATGATATCAACGATCTCCACATCGCCATATGCCAGCTCATTGCTGAGATCCAGAATTATATTATCGTTAAATCCCAGTATCATGGGCCTCAATATATTTTCGTCATTTTCTCTGATGACCAGCCCCTTCTCTCCTGTATTCAGTTCGATACAGGTTCCGGGTTTCAGCACATTGATGGAATCCATCAACGCCTCCACCACCTGTGGGTCGAATACTTCCGGATTTTCCAGTAACAGCTTGATCGCCGCCACCTCCGAAGCCGGTTCCCCATCCAACCCCATGGCTGTCATCTCATCAAATAATTCTGCCACCAGAAGTACCCTTGCCGAGACAATAAGCTTTGTGTTTGTGTTCTTCCCCTTTCGAAAATCCCCCAGGACCTTGTGAGATTGTACACAGCACCTTTTTATCCCCTTGTTGGAGGAAAATGCGTTCTCCACCAGTTCCATCCCTTTCTGGAAACAGGTCTCTCTATATTTTTTGTCTGTTGAATCTGTATTTGCCGACATAAGCTTTCCAATATCATGAATGATCGCCGCCACCACCGCATCCAGCTGTTCCTCTAATTTCACATTCATTTTATGAGTCATCATCGCACAGAGCATTGATACATTCAGTGCATGCTTATAGACATAGTCTTCTTTGCTTCTCAGATTCTGTATAAAGTTGATCTTTCGATTCAGTTTCCCGTAAGCACGGATAATGTTCGCCGCTATGATCTGCATTTTCCCTGTCCGTTTCGTCTGAATGATCGTATTCAGTTCCTCCTGAATGGAGAAAACCGTCATGGTCTGAAACCGTTCGAATTCAATGTCATCTCTTGTCATTGGCGGCACTGGTTCCGCCGGTTCCAGGATAAAGATTCCGATCAATCCAAAGTTCTTAATACTTGCAATGCTCTGTGCCGACAGCTTTGAATTGCGTTCATAAAGCAGGACACCGTTCTTATTGTAGATGGGTCTTGCAAGCCGCATTCCATCCTTTAGTTCATCAATCTTTTTAAAAAGCATCTTTCTCCCTCTCGTACTCTGACCCTGTCACTTTGTGTTCTGGTCAAATTCATCACGCATTTTTTCCAGCGCTCTTTTCTCTATCCTCGACACATAGCTTCTGGATATTCCATATTGTTTTCCAATTTCTCTCTGAGTCACTTCCACGCCATTTACCAATCCATAGCGCAGGAGGATGATCTCTTTCTCACGGCTGTTCAGCACTTTATTCATAACAGGAACCAATTTTCCCAGATTCGTCTCCTGCTCCATTCGTTCCACGATATCGATCTGTTCCTGTTCGATAATGTCCAACAGACTGATCTCGTTTCCTTCTTTGTCCATACCAATAGGCTCATACAGGGATACCTCTTTGGAACTCTTACGCTTTGCCCGAAGTCTCATGAGCAATTCATTTTCAATACACCGCGCAGCATAAGTGACCAGTTTTCCTTTTCCGGCGTCAAAGGTCTGTACCGCCTTGATCAGACCTATGGTTCCTATGGATATCAGGTCTTCCATATCCTCATCTGTATTCATATATTTCTTTGCTATATGTGCAACCAATCGTAGATTTCTTTCGATCAGAATTTGTCTGGCTTCCCTTACTTTATCACTGTTCTCTTCCTGCAACGCACGAATATAGCAAGCTTCTTCCTCTGAGGATAAAGGTTTTTGAAAAGTTTTCAAAAGAAGCCCCCAAAGTCAATTTGTTATATTCTATGTTGGGTTTTCTCTTCTAGTGCCTTTCCCATCGATATTTCCATTATATACCTTCTATTTCATATTTAAAATAGGAAATCAGACATTACCACATTGCTCACATCGATGCCTCTCTTGGTGAGTCGGAGGCAGGTCTCTCCCCCTTCCTCCACTTCCATCAATAATCCTTCCGCTATCCCCTTTTGAATAGGAGCCGCGTATACCTCCATGATGGGTCTGTGAAAATAGTTATCAAATTCCTGGTAGGAAATCCCCCGCATCAGGCGCAAACCCAGGAACATGAATTCTTCCATCTGTTCCTGTGTGGTAAGGGTTTCCTGTTCCTTCTTTTCACAAATTCCATTTTGATTCACATAGGCCGCTAATACCGACTCATTTTTCCAACGGCAATTATCTATGAGGGAAGATGATCCAAGTCCCAATCCCAGATAGTTATGTCTCTTCCAATATCCGGTATTATGCCTGGATTCATACCCTGTTCTGGCATAGTTGGATATCTCATATCGATGATATCCCTGTTCTGCCAGGATACGGTCTGTATCCTCATACATCATGCGGTCTGTATCCTCATCCGGAAGGGACAGATCATGACTCTCCTCTGTATCAGGTTTTTCTTCTGTGTGAATATTTCTCTCCCCGCTGCCGTTTTCCTGACTGCCCTCCCCGTATAGATCCCAGAAGGGTGTCCCCTCCTCCACGATGAGACTGTAGGCGGAGAGATGTTCCGGCTTCAAAGCCAGCACTTTTTCCAATGTCTGTCTGTAACTTTCTCTGGACTGTCCCGGCAACCCGGACATCAGGTCAATATTAATGTTCTCATAGCCCAACTCCCTGGCAGTCTGAAAAGTCTCCATGAACTCGTCAAAGGTATGAATCCTGCCCAGACGGCATAGTTCCCCGTCATCCGCGGATTGTAATCCAATGCTCAGCCGATTGACACCATGTGTCTTATATGCCACCAGTTTCTCCCGATCCACAGTACCCGGATTGATCTCTACAGTAAACTCTGCATCCCGCAATATTCTATAGCAATTCTGCATTGTCCCCAGCAGGCGGCTCATCTGCTCTGTTGACAAAGTCGACGGCGTTCCCCCACCGATAAAAACAGACTCTACCTGATACGCCTGGTAAATTTCCCGCTTTTCTTCCATCTCATGGATCAATGCCTGTACATATTGCTCTTTCATCTCCTCGCTGGCGGGGGATGAAAGGAAATCACAGTAATTGCACTTTCTGACACAGAAAGGAATATGCACATAGAGGCTCATAATTTTACCGATATTTTCCATGCCACTATTTTCCATGTCATTATTTATCATCTAATTTCAGCACACTCATAAAGGCTTTCTGTGGAATCTCCACATTGCCCACCTGACGCATGCGCTTCTTACCTTCTTTTTGCTTCTCTAACAGTTTCTTCTTTCGGGTAATATCTCCACCGTAGCATTTTGCCAATACATCTTTACGCATTGCCTTTACGGTCTCCCTTGCAATGATCTTGCTGCCCACTGCTGCCTGAATGGGAATCTCGAAGAGCTGTCTCGGAATCTCATCTTTTAACCGTTCGCACATTCTTCTGCCACGCTCATAAGCGGTATCTTTGTGGACGATAAAGGAAAGGGCATCCACTTCCTCACGGTTGATGAGGATGTCCAGCTTCACCAGCTCGGACTGCTCGTAACCCTTCATCTCATAGTCAAAAGATGCGTACCCCCTGGAACGGGATTTCAATGCGTCAAAGAAATCATAAATGATCTCATTCAAAGGCAGCTCATATTTCAATAATGCTCTGGTGGCTTCCATGTATTCCATGCCCAGGTAGACACCACGTCTCTCCTGGCACAGTTCCATGATCGTACCGATGAACTCTGTGGTCACCATGATCTCTGCGGATACGATGGGTTCCTCCATATAATCGATTTCAGACGGATCCGGAAGGTTGGAGGGATTGGTCAGTTCGATCACTTCCCCGTTGGTCCTATATACCTTATAGATAACACTGGGTGCTGTGGTAACCAGATCCAGATTGTATTCTCTCTCCAGACGTTCCTGAATAATCTCCAGGTGTAATAACCCCAGAAATCCGCATCGAAATCCAAATCCCAGAGCGATACTGGTCTCCGGCTCATAGTTCAGAGAGGCGTCATTTAACTGTAACTTTTCCAATGCATCTCGCAGATCCGGATATTTTGCCCCATCTGCGGGGTACAGACCGCAATATACCATGGAATTCACTTTCTTATATCCCGGCAGGGGCTCTGCACAGGGACGATCTGCATCCGTGACCGTATCCCCCACTGCGGTGTCTTTCACATTTTTAATGGATGCAGTAATATAGCCTACCATCCCTGCGCTGAGTTCCTCCGTGGGTAAGAACTGACCTGCTCCAAAATATCCTACTTCCACCACTTCTTCCTCCGCTCCGGTTGCCATCATGCGGATCTTGGTACCTTTCTTCACAGTGCCTTCCATGATGCGGCAGAATATAATGACCCCTTTATAGGAATCATACAGGGAGTCAAAGATCAATGCCTGCAAGGGATTCTCAGGACTGCCACCCGGAGCTGGAATCTTCTCCACGATCTTTTCCAGGACTTCCTCGATGCCCACGCCATTTTTGGCAGAGATCAGCGGTGCATCCTTCGCCTCCAGTCCGATCACATCCTCGATCTCCTCTATGACACGCTTTGGCTCTGCACTGGGCAGATCAATCTTATTGATCACCGGGAATACATCCAGATTATGATCCAGTGCCAGATACACATTTGCCAGGGTCTGTGCCTCGATGCCCTGGGCGGCATCCACGATGAGGATCGCTCCATCACAAGCAGCCAGACTGCGGCTTACCTCATAGTTAAAGTCCACATGCCCGGGTGTATCGATCAGGTTAAATACGTATTCTTCTCCGTCTTTTGCCTTATAGATGGTACGAACCGTCTGAGCCTTGATGGTAATCCCACGTTCCCGCTCCAGATCCATGTTATCAAGCACCTGTGCCTGCATCTCGCGGTTGGTCAGAAGTCCTGTTTTCTCGATGATTCTGTCCGCCAGAGTGGATTTGCCATGGTCAATGTGTGCAACAATACAAAAATTTCTAATTTTACTTTGATCTATTTGAGCCATTCTATGTCAATACCTTTCTTTTTGTGTGTAAATTTAATATGATACTCCAGCAGAGTATAGCATATTTTTCGGCTGATTGTCTAGGAATTGTCAGGCATTTTGCCACTTAACACGAGATCTAATGCATGGGCAATAGGGAAACATGCATTTTTCGCTTCCGTCACCGTGTTGGTCTGTGCGCCCAGCTCGATCAAAAGCGTTTTCCCTTTGTACTGCATGTTATAACGATACCCCTTCAAATAGATCTTTCTGGTGATATCCGGGTAATATTCATTGCAGGTCAGCTGCATCTGAAAAGCGAAGGCAAGGTTCTCATCGATATTGGGATTTGCCAGATATGTAATGTCTCCTGTCTCTTTGGTTCTGCTCAGCCCGTTAAAAAACATGAATTTGGCTGTGGGCATACCGTTGAGACTGGTGACCAGTTTGGTTCCCTCCTGCACCTGATCCCGATGGAGGTCAATGACCACCTGAATGCTGGGATTTTCCGCTAACAGTTGTTCCACGCGAGGTGCTGCCACATTGTACGCCTGTGCCCGCACCGTATCGTAAATTCCCGTATCATGCAGTACGGAATATCCATATTTTTCTACCAGAATCTTTTTCAACTGTTCTCCCACACCCATCACCGTGGTGGACAGATCCCCAGGCACGGAATCCACATAGCATTCCGAGGCATGGGTGTGATAGATCAGTATCTGTGGCTCTGCACTTTTCTGTATCGCCATATCGGCATCCAGCAATTTATCGATCTGCAGCTGACTTTCATCCGTCATAGTGGTAGCGTCTATGGTATAGAATTGTTTTATCAGATTCTGGAAATCTCTCAGATCTTCCCGCCTATATACCACCTGTTTCTCCCCTGTCTCGGTAAAGTTATCCATCTGGAGTTTGGAAAACATGTTCTCATTTTCCATGGCAGCCTTGGCACGATCCACCTCCTCCACTGTGTGATTCCCTGTCTCTTCTCCCTGTTCCACTTGTGCTGTGTCAGAGTCCTCCTTCGTCTCCCCTGGGGGATACGCTTCTCTGTCCTCATCTGTCCCCTCCAGCTCCAGCAATTTTTCATAGGTGCATTCATCCTCAACGATAGCTGTGTAGTTGGAAGTCATCTCTATCTGTCTCCAGAAAGGATAAATATGAGCAGCGTTGTCCAGTATGATTTTCTCCAATGACCATTCCTGATACTTATGATCCGCCGCAATGAGTACCGGCACGAAAAGATTTGTAGTCATGTAGGAAAAAGAGTTCTGTGTAGAAAAGAAAAGTACAAATACACATATCACTCCTATCATTTGTATCTTTTCTCTCCTATGGTTCATGTATCATCCAACCTCCTGCGGTCTACTCCAATCTGTCAAAAGTGATATTCAAGGCTTCTGATATGAGAAAGCTCAGACTTTTAATCGTCTCATCAATATCTTTACTTGTCACATACATATTATTTAACTCAGACATAATCTTAGGGAAATCATCCTCCATTCCCATATTTGTTTTTTTTAACTGTTCTATGGTCTTCTCCATAGCATCATTTACAATGGTCGCTGCGTCCACCACAGTAGGCACCCCGATGGCAATAACCGGTATCCCCAGGCTTTCCTCTGTGAGGGCATTCCGATGATTGCCCACACCTGACCCGGGATGAATGCCTGTATTCGTGATCTGTATGGTACGGTTCAGCCTCTTGGTACTCCGGGCTGCCAGTGCATCGATCACAATGATCACCGTAGGCTCCGTCTCCTGCACGATTCCCCTGATGATCTCCGCACTCTCCATCCCCGTCTTCGCCATAACACCCGGAACAATACTACTTATCATATGCACCCTACTACGATTATATGCTGCCCGCCCGTATTCTTTCACTACATGCCTGGTAATATAGAGATTATCCACCACATGAGGACCAAGGGCATCCGCGGTCACATCCTGATTGCCCAGTCCCACCACCAGAATGGACTGTTCCTGCTCCAGATCGGGGATTATCTCTGCCAAATGCTCTGCCAGTTCCTCCGAGATCTCTCTGTGATAATCCTCATCCTTCTCCACCATGCCCGGTGCCTCCAGTGTGATATAGGTACCTATAGGCTTTCCCATGGCTTTCGCCCCATTTTTCGTCTCGATGATCACTTTTGTCACTCGGACATCAATCTCTTTTTGATAGAATTCCTCCACAGATACACCCCTGAGTTCTTCTGCCTCCTCAGTAATTGTCTCCCTTGCTTCCAATGCCAGATCTGTTCGAATTTCATAATGGCTCATTTTCTAATTTCCTTTCCCTGTCCTTATCCTATTTTAATAGTATTTTTTACAAAAACATGGGAATTATGTATTGACATCCATCTTATATTCCAGTAATATATTATTCATATGTGTGGCTCGATACGTCCGTGTCCGGATTGGTGCTACATACGATCACAACTAATAAAATATTTTTTCATAATAATAGGAGGTGCGGGTCTTGGCTAACATCAAATCTGCAAAAAAGAGAATCTTAGTTAACAGAACTAAGGCTGAAAGAAACAAAGGTATTAAATCTGGAGTTAAAACAGAAATCAAAAAAGTATACGCTGCAATCGAATCAAACGACAAAGCTGCTGCAGCCGCTGCTTTATTAAGTGCTACTTCATCTATTGATAAAGCTACAAAAAAAGGTATTTTCCACAAAAATACTTCTGCAAGAAAAGTTTCACGTTTATCAAAAGCTGTTAACGAAATGGCTTAAGAATACATTTCAAAAAGAACCTCTACCGTCATAGAGGTTCTTTTTTTGTTTTTTACTCTTTGTTCTCTGAAATATCTCCCCGCAGCTGCATCTGCAATATGGCACCGTTGTCCCGCAGCCACTTGCGGTGTATGCGGTATTCCGGCATGACAGACTCCACCACATCCCAAAAAGCTTTCGAATGATTCATCTCCTGCAAATGCGCCAGTTCATGAATCACCACATAATCCAATACCATGGGTGGTGCCAGCATCAATCTCCAGCTGAAGGAAAGTGTGCCCCCACTGCTGCAGCTTCCCCATCTGGTCTTTTGATCCCGTATGATCACCCGCTCATAAGTACCGCCCATCTGCATCTGATAGTGTGCCACCCGCTCTGGTATATATTTCTTTGCTGCATTCCGATATCTTTTCGTCAGTGCCGCTGCCTGCCCCGGTGTACATGCCAGCCTCTTCTTCCATTCTTCCAGCTCATTTTTTCTCCGCAACTGTTTTTCATACTTTTCTGTGATCCACTTTTCCTTGTCACGTAGAAATGAATCAATGAAGCTTTCCGATGCTTGTAATGGAATCTTTAGAATAACTGCACCATTCTCGTCAATCTCCAGCCCATAGGATCTCCGTCTGCTCTGTTTTACCGTACAGGGAATTTTTACACGGTCATATTCTATTACAATTTTCTCCGGACTATCTTTCCACACATACATCTGCGATTTTTCCTCTGCAAGCCTTGACATAATCTTTTATTTCCAGTTCCAACTGAACGCCCAATTTTCCACCGCTGACAATGATCCTGCTGATCTGATTACAGGATTCATGAATTACCGTAGGGAACTGCTTTTTCATTCCGATGGCGGTACAACAGCCTCTTATGTAACCTGTAATGGCATTGATATCCTTCACGTGTATCATCTCTATGGATTTTTCGTTGACCACTTTAGCCGCTTTTTTCATATCGATTTCTTCCTCAATGGGTATGACGAACACATAATAATTCTTGCTCTTTCCTATAGTCACCAGCGTCTTGTAGGTCATTTCATGAGGAATCCCCAACTGGTCGGCAAGGGTCACTCCATCAATAAATTCTTTACATTCATAAGTGTGCGCCTCATAAGGAATCTTCATCTGTTCCAGGATACGCATCGCATTGGTTTTAATGTCTTTTTCTTTTGCCATAATTTGCTCCCCTCTGTCTTCGTTGCTAAGGCATATGATATCACAAAAAGAACCCCGTGTAACGGGGTCCTTAAGATTATTCTGTATTATTTGCATGCAATTACTTTTGTCAAAAATTCCCATACACGTTTTGTGGAGGAAATGCTGAGTTTTTCATCTGCGGTATGAACGTTCTGCATATCCGGTCCGAAAGAAATACAATCCATCCCTTCGATCTTGTCAGAGATAAGTCCACACTCCACGCCAGCATGAATTGCCTCGATCTTAGGTGCTTTGCCATACATCTGCGTATAGATACGCATCATATCTTCCCGAAGCTTTGATTCTTCTTTATATTCCCAGCCTGGATAGTTTCCGGATACCACTACTTCTCCACCCAGACGTTTGGTAAGTGCTGTCATCTTCTGAATCAGATAATCCTTCGCGGAAGTAACAGAACTTCTCACGGCATAGGAATAGATAATCTTACTATCCTCCGTATTCATAATACCAAGATTCAATGAAGTCTCCACAAGTCCTGGTACATGTAAGCTCATGCTCTGGATTCCGTTAGGAAGTGCATTCAATAATACCAGTGCATTATGTTTGCTCTCCTCCACCAGTACCATGCATTTTTTCTCTGATAGAACTTCTGCATTTAACTGAATGGATGGATCAGCCACGCTGTATTCATTCTGATATGCTGCCAACTTTTCTTTTCTGATCTGCTGGAAAGTATCCATCTCTTTTGCATCTACTAAAATAGTGGCTTTGCTCTCTCTTGGGATTGCATTATCTTTGGATCCGCCACACATCTCTACCAGTTCATAGGTAACTTTTCCCTCTAATTCCAGTAAAAAGCGTCCCAGTAAAGTATTGGCATTGGCGCGTCCCTTGTCGATCTCAGTACCGGAATGTCCACCTTTCAGACCTGTCATTGTGAGCTTCACTAACTGTCCTACTTTTTCTTCGTGAGCTATCTTCACACTGCAATTCACTCTCGCACCGCCAGCGCAACTGGTGAGGAAGATTCCTTCCTCCTCCGAGTCAATATTCAATAATTTCTTTCCTGTAACAGAGGACAGATCAATGAAAGCTGCGCCCTCCATGCCTACTTCCTCCGATACGGTAAAGATTGCTTCGATGGTGGGGTGCTGCAGGTTATCTGCCGCTAAGACAGCCAGCGCATATGCCACTGCAATACCGTCATCTCCGCCCAGTGTCGTTCCTTTTGCTTCCACAAAGTCTCCATTGATCTGAAGTTCCAATCCTTCTTTTTCCATATCAATGGTACAATCAGACTCTTTCTCGCATACCATATCCAGATGTCCCTGAATGATCAGTGCCGGTACATTTTCATATCCTGGAGTAGCAGGCTTTCTGATGATAATGTTATAAAGCTTATCCTGGATTACCTCAAGATTATGCTCCTTAGCAAAAGCGACGCAATAATCGCTAATCTGTTTTTCATGGTAAGATCCATGTGGGATATTACAGATTTCTTCAAAATACTGAAATACTTCTTTTGGTTCAACATTTCCTAAAACGCTCATTTTATGACCTGGCCTTTCGATTATCATTTTTAATCATTTTCTATTTTATTCACTATCTTGATTCTCATAGCTACATTATTTTCTATTTTTTGTTCATATATACAATAAAAGAATTTCTTCTAAGAATCTGGAAGAAAGTAGTTGCTCTCTCATAGAGTGGTTCTGCTTCCTCTCCAAACTGTGCTTTGATCAGATCACAGATCCCATAGATCGTCTTTTCCCCATCGATCTGCTCCCATATAAAGCTTCCGAAATCATCCAATTCAATCCTGCTGTACTTGGGTCTTCGGAATATCATCTGTGCGATACGATTCATAAGCCCTTTATTGTGAACCATGACTTCAATACGATTATTTTCATTTTTTTCAAATGGGAATAAGGAATTATGTTTTGGAATATAATCCAGATAATTTTCCTGCTCTTTTTTATTTTTACTCATATTTTGTAACAATGCCTTTCCATAGAACACGGTTTCGCTATCCACTGTGTTCACGCTTATTATACCTACCTTACTTTTGCAATAACCAGAATAAAGAGAAGGTATCATACCATAATTGATATGATACCCACTGAAAATAATCTGTTATTTTTTCTCTTTTTTAGGTTTCATGAATATAAATACAGTAACCATTAATAAAGCGAAGAATACTAATCCGCCAATATTTCCTAAGTTAATCTTCTCACTCAGATCAATATTCAGGTTCAATACTGCAAATACTGCAAGTAAGATACCTACAAGACCTTCACCGGCGATAAGACCTGATGTGTAAAGTACACCATTCTCAATGGTATGTTTTCTATCATCTTCTGATGCGTATTTTTTCTTCTCTACATAGAATCTGATGAGACCACCCACCATGATAGGAGTACTTAAATGGATTGGTAAGTAAAGACCTACTGCAAAAGGTAATACAGGGATTCCAAGAATCTCAACTACGATTGCAATACCAATACCACAGAATACAAGTGTCCATGGCAAGTTGCTTCCCATGATACCTTCTACTACCATCTTCATGAGTGTTGCCTGTGGAGCTGGTAATTCTGCTGAGCCGTAACCCCATGCTGCATTTAATAAGTAGAGTACACCACCAATAGCAAGGGCAGATACCACTGCACCGATCAATTCACCGATCTGCTGTTTCTTAGGTGTGGCACCAATGATATAACCTGTCTTTAAATCCTGTGATGTATCACCTGCGATAGCTGCGATGATACAGATAATAGAACCGATGGTAATAGCTGCGATCATACCTGGCATTCCGATATTGCCTGTTGCCTTCAGGATGATGGTAGCGATCAGTAAGGTCGCGATCGCCATACCTGACACAGGGTTATTACTGCTTCCTACAAGACCAACCATTCTGGAAGATACAGTAGCGAAGAAGAAACCAAATACGATGATAATGATAGCACCTACCAAGCTAACTGGAATTGCTGGTACTAACCACATAACAATAGCAACTACACCGATAAGTAACATAACGATATTCATAGGTAAATCAACAGAAGTTCTCTTCTGACCTTCAGCTTTTACGCCATAGCCCTTCATTGCATCTCTAAATGTCGTTACGATCAAAGGTAATGATTTGATCAAACTGATAATACCACCCGCTAATACACAGCCTGCACCAATATAACGGATGAAGGATCCCCAGACTCCCCAGGTACCTAATTCACTGACTGGTGCTGTTGCCGGATAAAGTACGGCATCTCCACCAAATAATACGATGAGAGGCATCAATACGAACCAGGCAACGGTACCACCTGCAAGCATATAAGAAGAAATCTTAGGACCACAGATATATCCAACACCTGCTAATGCCGGTAATACGTCCATGCCTACACCAGATCCCTTATAGCCCTTAAATTCAAAATCAACTTCACTTGGGAAAATCTTCAGTCCGTCAGCTATAAATTTGTAAACGGCTGCAATTCCCAGACCTGCAAATACTGTAGCAGCTTTTGAGCCACCGCTTTCACCAGCAAGTAATACTTCTGCACATGCTGTTCCTTCTGGATAAGGAAGTGTTCCATGCTCTTTTACAATGAGTGCTTCACGAAGTGGTACCATGAATAATACACCAAGTATACCGCCGCATAATGCGATCAATGAAATCTCTAAAAGAGATGGTGCTGCATCGCCTGCTTCTGCTGCCCACATAAATAATGCCGGCATGGTAAAGATAGCACCTGCAGCCAATGATTCTCCTGCCGAACCAATTGTCTGTACAATGTTATTCTCTAATATAGAATCTTTTCTAAGAATAACTCTGATAATTCCCATGGAAATTACCGCTGCTGGAATAGATGCTGATACAGTCATACCAACTCTCAGTCCCAGATACGCATTTGCTCCCCCGAATAAAACTGCCAGGATAACACCGAGAATAACAGATGTGATCGTTAACTCCGGCATAACCTTGTCAGCGGGAATAAATGGTTTAAATTCTTTCTCGTTGCTCATAATAAGTCCACCTTTCTTTTTGTACCCTAGTATTGTATATTACGGACTATATTTCGTCAAACCAATCTTTTAAACTATTAAAGCTGTACTACATTAATGTTTTACCTTAATAAAATCTTAAATATTTATTCATTTTTTTATAATTTTTTTAGATTTCAGCGCATATCTCATGTATATATCTGCGCTTTTTCTGTATATTATTCATCATGTCTATGACTTTTTTCCTATTAGTGGCAATATACACAAAAAAATAATTAATTTTTATGCATTTTACCAGTTATTTACAAGGTTCAAAAAGACTATAACTAAAGTAGGTAGTAAGTTAAATGAAAATTTTTCAATAACCTGCATATACTATTATTGGGAGGTGTTAATATGTTTGCATGGATCATCTACCTTTTTAAATCATTAAAGTTAAAACTATGACTATAAAAATCCCTTAAACATTGTGTTTAAGGGATTTTGCTTTTCATGATATGATTTTATTATGCAATCTTAGCTTTAGCAACTTCTGCAAGTGCTGTGAATCCAGCAGCATCATTTACTGCCATCTCTGCTAACATTTTTCTGTTGATATCAATTTCAGCTAATTTAAGACCATACATAAATTTGCTGTAAGATAAACCGTTCATTCTGGCTGCTGCATTGATACGCGCGATCCATAACTGTCTGAACTGACGTTTTCTTTCTTTTCTACCTGCATAAGAAGATGTAAGTGCTCTCATGACAGACTGTTTTGCTACTCTATACTGATTTGATCTTGCTCCTCTATAACCTTTTGCAAGTTTTAATACTCTATTATGTTTCTTTCTTGCGTTTAAACCGCCTTTAATTCTTGCCATTGTCCTTTTTCCTCCTTACGCCTTATAAATATGGTAAAATCTTCTTCATGTTCTTAACATTTGTTGCATCTGTAATAGTAGCTTTTCTAAGATTTCTCTTAGTTTTTGTAGATTTCTTTGTTAAGATATGTTGTTTGTAAGCTTTGCTTCTTTTTAATTTTCCTGTTCCTGTAGCTTTAAAACGTTTTGCTGCTGATCTGTTTGTTTTAATTTTTGGCATATCCTTAATCCTCCTATTATCCATACATGTCATACCACGTACATATTACTATCTATTTTAACTGTGATTACTTTTTCTCAGTTAAAAACATTGTCATACTTCTGCCTTCAATCTTCGGTGTCTTTTCAACAACTGCAATATCTGCCAATGCTACTGCAAAGTCATCTAAAATATGTCTGCTGCTTCCCATGTGCGCCATCTCACGACCACGGAAGCGAAGTGTTACTTTTACTTTATCTCCCTTGGAAATGAACTTTCTTGCAGCATTTGTTTTTGTATTCAGATCGTTGGTATCGATGTTTGGTGACAAACGAATTTCTTTTACATCGATGGTTCTCTGTTTTTTCTTTGCTTCTTTTTCTTTTCGAAGCTGTTCATACTTAAATTTCCCGTAATCCACAATTTTGCAAACAGGTGGTTTTGCTGTAGGTGCAATCTTAACCAAATCCATCCCTGCATCCTCTGCCATTTTCATAGCATCCTTAGAAGACATTAATCCTAACTGTTCTCCATTTTCACCAACTACGCGTACTTCCTTGTCTCTTATCTGTTCGTTAATCATTAAATCGCTAATAGTTTTGTCCCTCCATACTATACATAAAAACTATACATTAAAAAAGTGGATAGTCAGACTATCCACTAAAATTCATTTCCATGATATCAATCATTTCATATCGAATTACTGACGCCTGACAGCTTATGCCTCAGGGTGAGAGTGGATACTCTACTTGTTCCGTGTTCAACACACTTAGATATCATAGCACATACATAGAGCAGAGTCAACTGTTTTTTATATTTTAGTGCAGTGATTTTACTTGCCTGCAAGTGTAAAATCACAAACGTTGGCAGTAAAAAAATTATTTTACACTCTTTTAACCGTTGACTTTGCTTTGTACCATCTTATATTTCTTTTTTACCATTAATTATTCGTACTATTTTTTATTTCTGATGTTTCTTATTTCTGATGTTTCTTATTTCTGATGTTTCTTATCTCTGATATTTCTTATCTCTGATATTTCTTATTTCTGATGTTTTTTTATTTCTGATACTTCTTATTATCTGTAATTTATTGTTTCTGTTGTTTCCTGTTCCTGATATTTCTTATTCTTAATGTCTCTTTTTCTTAATGTCTCTTTTTCTTAATATCTCTTAATTATAATGTTGTAATATCCCGAAACGTAATGTTTCCTAGCGCTCCACAAATGTGGCGCATGCTGTCTCACGGCTATCATTTGCACCGGCTCCATGAATGTCCACGTGATCTGCATAGCATTTGTAATCTGTGTTATATTTGCACTGGGCAGCCTCACAGTCAATGCTTATAGTGCGGCTTGGATGCTCCATGGCACTGCTGTAGGAATCTCCTCTTCTTTCTGCGAAGCTTTCACAACAAGTGTCATCGGAATTGCAGGCATGTTTTCCACCCACCATGATATCGCCTTTACAGCAACATTCATCCTTGTTATAGGTACAACACTCTGCTTTACATTTTAATTCTGCCATATACTACCTCCTGAAATTAGTTTTTATTTTCACTTGGTAGTGTAGACAGATTTTTCGATATTATACCTTCCTTATATACTCAATATGCAGAGTTTTGTGTTCTCGATTACTTTGTAATCAGAACAATTTCTCAAAATACTTCGTATTTTCCCGGGTGCTGCTCCTATCTCGTCTTTTCTTCTTCGGGGAGTTCCTTGCGGATTTCCTTGGTTCTGATTTCCTTACAGATCGCATCGATAAAGTCTGACAGCTGTTGCTGACCATCATTGCCTGTAAATCTGCTTCGCACAGATACCAGACCGTCTGCTTCTTCCTTTTCTCCCACCACTAACATATATGGAACCTTAGCAAGCCTTGTCTCTCGAATCTTGTAGCCAATCTTCTCAGAGCGGTTATCAACAGTAGCAAGAATTCCATTTTCTTTTAATTCAGCCTCCACTTTTTCTGCATAAGCCATATATTTTTCAGAAATAGGAAGTACACGTACCTGTTCCGGGCATAACCATGTAGGGAATTTTCCGGCATATTTCTCAATGAGCCATGCCAATGTTCTCTCATAACATCCCATGGATGTTCTGTGGATAATATAAGGGCGTACTTTTTCACCATTCTGATCTACATAGTACATGTCGAACTGTTCTGCCAGCAACGCATCCCACTGAATTGTGATCATCGTATCTTCTTTTCCGTATACGTTCTTTGCCTGGATATCCACCTTAGGTCCGTAAAATGCTGCACCGCCGACCTCTTCATAGAAGGGAATGTGAAGTTCATTTAAGATATCACGGATATGCTGCTGTGTCTGCTCCCAGACTTCCACTTCTCCGATGTATTTGTCCTTATTTTCCGGGTCCCATTTGGACAGGCAGTAGGTCACATCTTCCTCCACGCCCAATGTCTCCAGACAATATTTTGCCAGTGCCATACAGCCTTTGAATTCCTCCACCATCTGATCAGGGCGCACGATCAGGTGACCTTCTGAGATGGTGAACTGACGTACACGTGTCAGACCGTGCATCTCGCCGGAATCTTCATTTCTAAATAATGTAGAAGTCTCACCATAACGAAGTGGCAGATCTCTGTATGATTTTGGACTTGCCTTGTATACATAATACTGGAATGGACAAGTCATAGGACGAAGTGCAAATACTTCCTTGTCTTTTTCCTCGTCACCAAGTACGAACATGCCCTCTTTATAATGATCCCAATGTCCTGAAATCTTATACAGGTCGCTCTTTGCCATAAGCGGTGTCTTTGTTCTCACATAACCGCGTTTCTCTTCCTCATCCTCGATCCAGCGCTGCATGGTCTGAATCATCTTGGTTCCCTTCGGCATTAACAGAGGAAGTCCCTGTCCAATGACATCCACCGTGGTAAATAACTCCATCTCGCGGCCAAGTTTATTGTGATCACGCAATTTTGCTTCCTCTAACTGTGTTAAGTATGCGTTCAATTCCTCTTTTTTCGCAAATGCAGTACCATAGATTCTCTGTAACATTGCCTTATTGGAATCCCCTCTCCAGTAAGCACCAGAAGAAGATGTTAATTTGAATGCCTTGATGGGCTTCGTGCTCATCAGATGAGGGCCTGCACATAAATCTACGAAATCTCCCTGCTGATAAAAGGAAAGCTCTGCATCTTCCGGAAGATCCTGAATCAGTTCCACTTTGTATGGCTCATTTCTATCCTGCATCAATTTGATAGCTTCCCCACGTGGCAATGTAAATCTCTCCAGTTTAGCACCTTCCTTGATGACTTTCTTCATCTCGGCTTCGATCTTATCCAGATCTTCCCTTGAAAATGGTTCTGCCTCGAAATCATAATAAAATCCTGTATCAATAGAAGGTCCAATGGTCAGTTTCGCATTTGGGAAAAGTCTCTTGACAGCTTCTGCCAGCACATGACTCGCTGTGTGACGCATGGTTCTAAGTCCTTCTGCATCATTTGCCGTTAAAATATTTAATTCACAATCTTTGTCCACTACCGTTCTAAGGTCAACCACTTTACCATCGATCTCACCTGCACATGCCATTCTGGCAAGTCCTTCACTGATATCTGCCGCAATCTCCATCACTGACATTGCATTTTCATATTCTTTACCAGATCCATCTTTTAATGTAATTTTCATACCTGCTCCTTCTATATTATATGATATCTATTTAAGTTACTTACAATTCATCAACACCGATACATTCTGTGGCATCGTCCTGATCATCCTCATGATATTCTCTGTTACCACATCCATTACCGTTGCCATTGTTACTTCCTATTATAATACCCCTGGTCACTGGTGCTAAAAATAATCCAACCAACACCCCTGCCAGGGTGCAACTAGTGACTGTCAACCAAAATTCCTTTTTGGTCATGGTCGTGTCTCCTGTTAAAAATTCAGTTGCGGCTGCTCTCACTTTCTCCAACATTTGTTACTTCCTTTCTATGGTTATCACTGGATTATCACTGGTTGAAATTTCCTATTCACACAAAAAAATCCCTTGCACTATTTGTAATGCAAGGGACGAATTATCGCGGTTCCACCCATGTTGTACTGTGATAGAAATTATCCACAGACCTCTCGAAATAATGATAACGGAATTACCGGACCGGATTGGGGTCACTCAGAGTTAGTTTTCAAATGCTTCCTAACAAGATACTTGCAGCACCATAACGGGTATCTCTCTCTTAGATATTTCACATCCTACTCGTCTCATCAACGTGTTATAAAATATTTATTTTCCTTGATGCATGTATTTTAGTCCATTTTCACGGATCTGTAAAGTCCTAATTTTTTAAAATGTAAATTTTTATTTTCAACATGATATGAACGCATTAAAAACAGTGAATGTAAGGGATAATACCATTGCTGCTGATCATAATACTGCTGACATTTTTTTCTCCCAGTATATATTGTAATTCCCACTTCACTTTGGTTCGGGGCTGTTCTTTAGTTGGTTACTTTTACTGTATAGGATGTGCTGTAATCCCCCAGCGTTACCACAATGTTCTTCTGTCCTGCCTGTTGAAATGGATAATTCTCATACATCTGTACTCCATTGGCTGTAATATTCAGTCTGGAACAGTCAAAGTCTTCCGTGGTACCATCCTGATAATGGCAACGGATTGCATATTCATGTGCCTGGAACCCCTGACCCACCTTATACTGCATCGTAACAGGCTCTGCGAGCATCTCACAGCTGGCAACCGATTTATCAAATGTAGGAACTACCGTCATGGTATATTTCACACTGTAATCTCCCAGTACGATTTCCAGTGTCTTCTTTCCCGGAACTGTAAATCGATACCCCGGCTTAATAGGATTGCCTCCAGCGATATACTGCAGGGAAGTGTATCCTACATCCTGTGTGGTTCCATTGGTAAAATAGCATCTCACCACCACATCACTTGGATTAAAAGGTTCTGTGCTCTGCCTGTAGGTAAGCTTTGACGGTTCGGTGAGAATATACCATTCCTTCAATGTTCCATTCAGGGCTGCATTTACAGTAAGCTCATACTGCGCTCTGTAGCCATTGCACTTTAGTACCATCGTCTTCTTGCCCGCTTCCTTGAAACAATAGCCATTGGAAATACGGTTCCCATTTGCATAAATTTCCACCTTGCTGCTGTCACAGATATTCCATGCACCACCTGCGTTTATCCAAAGCTGTACTTCTCCGGCACGGAAGGCTTCTCCCACCTGGTAGGTGCGGCTTCCGTTTACTACAACTTTTGCATTCTCTGCAGCACTGGTAAGCATCGTCGATGCCAGCATAACACCCATGCATGCCAAGGCTGCCAATAATACTTTCCATTTTCTTCTCATATCGTATCCTCCTTTTGATTGAACATCAGCACATCTTTACTCTACTCATCAAACGTGAACCAATGTTACCCTGATGGACACATTATAAAACAGATTCCTTTTTTATGTAGTACCTTTGTACGAATCGACCTTTTTTTCGACAATAACGACCTTCTGTGAAATATATTCCTTGAAATCAGCATCGTGCATCCCTTAATACCTTTTTAAATTCCCATGATGTCTGTCTGGATAGCTATTGGATACTGCGACATATGATCTTTTATAAATACTACATCAGCCCACACGACAAGATTCAGCAAGATTTATATAAAAGAACGCTTGTTCTACACCTGAAACAATGCTATACTGTTGTTACTTGTCATTTATCGTCTGCTGAATTCCGTTAAATGAATTTCAATTTCAAGTAATCTATAGATATGAGGGATTTTTATGTTTAGAAAATTTATTGGGGATAAACACTTCTATAAAATGGTGCTTACCATCGCCATCCCCATCATGGTACAAAATGGAATAACAAACTTCGTAGGCTTCCTAGACAACATTATGATCGGTCAGGTGGGAACGGATCAGATGTCCGGTGTAGCCATCGTCAATCAGTTAATGTTCGTCTTTAATATCTGTATCTTTGGCATTGTATCCGGTGCCGGTCTTTTTGGTGCGCAATTCTACGGAAAGGGTGATCACAAAGGATTGCGGGACACGTTTCGCTTTCGTATCCTGATCTGTATCCTTGCCGGTATTCTTTCTATTGTACTATTCCTCTCCAGGGGAAGCGCTCTGATCTCCCTTTATCTTCATGAGGGAAGTGAAACCGGTAATATAGCCGCTACCCTCCAATACGGTCAGGAATATCTGCTGGTCATGGTCATCGGACTGATTCCCTTTGCATTGACCCAGGCTTATTCCAGTGTTCTGCGTGAGACCGGAGAGACTGTAATCCCTATGCTGGCGGGTATCAGTGCGGTATTCGTGAACCTTATATTGAACTACATATTGATCTTTGGAAAATTCGGTGCCCCCGCATTGGGCGTAACAGGCGGGGCAATCGCTACCGTGATATCACGTTTTCTGGAATGTGCCATCATCATTATATGGACGCATACCCACCAGGAACGTAATCAATTCATCCGGGATGCATACAGATCCTTCCGTCTGCCGCTCCCGCTTACCAAACAGATCATTATCAAGGGAACACCTCTCATGATCAATGAAGCACTGTGGGCATCCGGAATGGCAGTCTTACTTCAATGCTACTCCAACCGTGGACTTGCTGTGGTGGCGGGCATGAATATTTCCAATACCATCAATAATGTGTTCAATATTGTATACATAGCTCTGGGGGATTCCGTTGCCATTATCATCGGTCAATTACTGGGCGCAAATAAAATGGAAGAAGCAAAGGAAAAAGACACCAAACTGATCTTTTTCTCCACTGCCAGCTGCTTTGTGGTGGGTGCCATCATGGTGGTGCTGGCACCCCTGTTTCCCTCTATCTATAATACCAGCGATGAGGTAAAGACTCTTGCCACACAATTCATCCGTGTCATGGCTGTCTGTATGCCGCTATGTGGATTTTTACATGCTTCCTACTTTACCATTCGTTCTGGTGGAAAGACCATCATCACCTTTATTTTTGACAGTTGTTATATGTGGGTCATCAGCATTCCTTTTGCATATGTGCTGACACATTTCACACCGTTAGCCATTGTTCCTCTATTTTTCATCTGTCAGTCTCTGGATCTTTTCAAATGTGTCCTGGGATATATTCTGGTCAAAAAAGGAATCTGGCTCAATAATATTGTGGATCAATGATTTGAAACAATTGCTAGAACCCGGAAAAACTGTTATGATTATTAATGGTATTATAGAATCATAAATTCATGATAAACAGGAGGATTGCAGCTATGTTAGGCATTATCGGTGCAATGGATGAAGAAGTAAGTAAATTAAAAGAACACATGACAGATGTAAAAGTCACCACAAAAGCTTCTATGGACTTTTATGAAGGTAAATTAAACGGAAAAAATGTGGTTATTGTCAGAAGCGGTATCGGTAAAGTAAACGCTGCTGTCTGCTCACAGATCCTGGTGGATAACTATCATGTATCTGCCCTGATCAATACAGGAATCGCCGGTTCCCTGAAAGCCGAGATCAATATTGGAGACGTGGTCTTATCAAAGGATGTGATGCACCACGACATGGACACCACCGCTTTCGGTTATCCCCTTGGACAGGTTCCCCGAATGGATGTCCTCTCTTTTGAGGCAGATCATGAACTCATCGCTCTGGCAGAAAAGTGCTGTAAAAAAGTGAACCCTGAAATCGGCACTTTCATCGGTCGTGTTGTCAGTGGTGACCAGTTCATCTCCAGCAAAGAAAAGAAAAACTGGATCAGTGAAAATTTCAATGGATACTGTACTGAAATGGAAGGTGCTGCAATCGCACAAACAGCCTATCTCAATGCAATTCCATTCCTGATCATCCGCGCTATCTCAGATAAAGCAGATGACAGTGCCGAGATGGATTATCCCACCTTTGAGGCACAGGCAATCCACCGCTCTGTAAAACTTATGTTAGAAATGATAGACAACATATCGATAGGAGGAAATTAATTATGGAAAAAATTGCAAGCTTTACCGTTAATCATCTCACACTCTTACCTGGCATCTATGTGTCCCGAAAGGACCATGTAGGATCAGAGATCGTAACGACTTTCGATCTGCGCGTCACCAGACCTAACTGTGAACCAGTGATGAACACCGCTGAGATCCACACCATCGAGCATCTGGCAGCCACCTATCTTCGCAACGATCCCGAATACAAAGACCGCACTGTCTATTTCGGACCTATGGGATGCCGTACCGGATTCTATCTGATCCTGGCTGGCGACCATGAATCCAAGGATATCGTCACATTAATGCAGAATATGTTCACTTTCATTCGCGACTTTGAAGGGGAAGTTCCTGGTGCCTCTGCCCGTGACTGTGGCAACTACCTAGACATGAATCTTCCCATGGCAAAATTCATAGCAAAGAAATACCTGGACGAGACCCTTACCGGTATCACCAACGATAAACTGAACTATCCAGCATAATCTCCGACGTATTTAAATACATCTGCAATTGCAGCTTATAACTAGAACTAAGATCCAGAATAATTCTGGATCTTAGTTCGAAAATATCCCGCATATCTACTGGATCGTGAGATTCGTATACCCCATGAGGCTTTCATCCACGGCTCTTGCCGCCTCGCGACCCTCGCGGATTGCCCATACCACCAGGGACTGTCCTCTGTGCATATCACCTGCCGTAAATACATTTTCTACGTTGGTCTGGAACGCGTCCTGTGCTGTCTTTACATTGGTGCGCTGGTTCACCTCCACTTTAAATGCATCCGTTACATATTTCTGGCTGCCCAGGAATCCGGCAGCGATCAACACGATCTGTGCATCCAGTGTCTTTTCACTTCCAGGAACTTCACTCATATTCATGCGCCCGGTCTCCGGTTCTTTTTCCCATTTCAATTTGACAATCTTCACTGCCTTCAGATTGCCATTCTTATCCTTCACAAATTCCTTTACCGTAGATTCATAGATTCTGGGATCATGACCAAATAATGCGATTGCTTCCTCTTGGCCATAGTCTGTCTTACAGATCCTGGGCCATTCCGGCCACGGATTGTTCTCTGCTCTGGTGTCCGGTGCTTTTGGCATCATCTCTATCTGGGTAACGCTCTTTGCGCCCAGACGTATGGATGTTCCCACACAGTCGTTTCCTGTATCCCCACCGCCGATGATGACAACATTTTTACCCTTTGTAGTCACATATTTGCCATCCTCAAATTTAGAATCCAGAAAACTCCTGGTCACCTGACTCAGGAAATCCACTGCGAAATAGATACCCTTTGCATCTCTTCCCACAGCATTGATATCTCTCGGATTGGAGGCACCACACGCCAGCACGACTTTATCATAATGCTGTAGGATATCTGTGCCCTTCAGATCTTTTCCCACATCCGTATTGGTGATGAAGGACACACCTTCTTCCTTCATGATGTTAATCTTACGCTCTATGATCTGTTTTTCCAGCTTCATATTGGGGATGCCATACATGAGCAGCCCGCCCACTCTGTCATGTCTCTCATAGACGGTGACAGAATGACCACGTTTATTCAATTGATCCGCTGCTGCCAGACCGGATGGTCCACTGCCAATCACGGCAATTTTCTTTCCCGTTCTCACTTTCGGTGGATTTGCCGCAGCATATCCCATCTCATATGCATTTTCTATAATGGCATATTCATTTTCCCTGGCAGCAACCGGATCTCCCTCCATGCCACAGGTACATGCCGCCTCACAAAGTGCCGGACATACTCTGGATGTGAACTCTGGAAAGCTGTTGGTCTTTTTCAGTCTCTTATATGCCTGCTGCAGATTGCCTGTATACACCAGGTCATTCCATTCCGGTATCAGATTGTGCAGCGGGCATCCGGAAGTCATTCCACAGATTGTCATGCCTGACTGACAGAATGGCACTCCACATTCCATACATCTGGCTCCCTGCAAACGCTGTTCCTCCATGGGAAGATGGGTGTGAAACTCATTAAAATGCTTCACTCTGGACTTTGGTTCTTCCGCTGCAGACACTTTTCTATCATATTCCATAAAACCTGTTGGTTTTCCCATTTGTTTTGTTAACTCCTTTCCTTCTCACTATACATTTAATCTTCATACAGTAAGTCCTGTTTTTGCATTCCTGTATTAGTGTTTTTCCTTATTTGATTGATTCGTTTTATTTGTTTTATTCCCATAGAAAGCTTCAATCTGTGCCTGCTCCGCACTCAGTCCTTTTTCTTCCATCTGAACGATTGCCTTCTGCATTCTCTCATAATCATGGGGAATGATCTTTTTGAATTTTGGCAGATATTCGCCAAAATTATCCAAGATCTGTTTTCCTTTTTCGGAATTGGTGTAGGCAACATGTTCTGTGATCATATCTTTCAATTCCAATACGTCATATTTGGAAGTGATCTCACTGGAAGACACCATCTCTTTATTCAGTCTGGTATAGATATCGCTGTTCTCATCCAGGACATAGGCGATACCGCCACTCATACCTGCTGCGAAATTCTTGCCAATCTTACCAAGCACGACCACACGGCCTCCTGTCATATACTCACATCCATGATCTCCAACACCTTCCACCACCGCATTGGCACCGGAATTACGCACACAGAAACGTTCCCCGGCCACGCCATTGATATAGGCTTTCCCGCTGGTAGCACCGTATAGTGCCACATTGCCGATGATGATATTCTCATCCTGTTTGAATCTGCTTCCCTTGGGTGGATATACGATAAGCTTACCGCCGGACAACCCTTTACCGAAATAGTCGTTGCTGTCTCCCACCAATTCCAGAGTAAGACCCTTTGGTATAAATGCACCAAAGCTTTGACCGCCGGCACCGTTACATAATACACGGTAAGAATCTTCCTCCAATGTATCACAGAAACGCTTTGTAATCTCTGAGCCAAGGATCGTACCAAAGGTTCTGTCTGTATTCTTCACATCCACTTCGATGCTTCTCTTCTGTTTCTCATCCATCGCTCTTGAAAGCTGCTTTAACAGTACTTTTTCATCCAGTGTCTTCTCCAGTTGGAAATCAAAGACCTGTTTCGGATCAAATGTCACTTTCCCCTTCATACCCACATAAGGATTATCCAGAATATTTTTCAAGTCTACCTTTCCCTTATCCTGATCAAGTCCGTCTCGAAGGGTGAGAAGATCGGTACGTCCTACCAGTTCATCTACCGTGCGCACACCAAGTGCTGCCATGTATTCTCTCAATTCCTGAGCGATGAACTGCATAAAATGAATGACATACTCCGGCCTTCCCTTGAACCTTTTCCGAAGTTCCGGGTTCTGCGTTGCAATCCCCACCGGACAGGTATCCAGATTGCAGACTCTCATCATGACACATCCCATGGTAACCAACGGTGCGGTTGCAAAGCCAAATTCCTCCGCTCCCAGCAATGCTGCGATTGCCACATCACGACCACTCATAAGTTTGCCATCCGTCTCGATGCGTACCTTGTTACGAAGTCCATTCATGATCAGCGTCTGATGGGTCTCGGAAAGACCAAGCTCCCATGGAAGTCCCGCATTGTGAATGGAGCTTCTGGGTGCAGCACCGGTTCCGCCGTCATATCCTGATACCAGGATGACCTGGGCACCTGCTTTTGCCACACCTGCCGCCACAGTTCCAACACCTGCCTCGGAAACCAGTTTCACGGATATTCTGGCATCTTTGTTGGCATTTTTCAGATCGTAGATCAACTGTGCCAAATCTTCAATGGAGTAAATATCATGGTGTGGAGGCGGAGAAATCAGCCCAACACCCGGTGTGGAATGTCTTGTCTTTGCAACCCATGGGTATACTTTTCCTGCAGGCAAATGTCCGCCTTCTCCAGGCTTTGCCCCCTGTGCCATCTTAATCTGAATCTCTTTGGCACTGACCAGATATCTGCTGGTCACACCGAAACGTCCCGATGCCACCTGTTTGATGGCAGAACAACGATTCAATCCATCTTTCCCAATGGTGAGACGTTCCAGATCCTCCCCGCCTTCTCCGGAATTGGATTTTCCATGGATCTGATTCATGGCGATTGCCAGCGTCTCATGGGCTTCCTGTGAAATAGAACCGTAGGACATGGCACCTGTCTTAAATCTTGTAACAATGGATTCCACGCTCTCCACTTCCTCAATGGGAACCCCTTTTTTCGGATATTTAAAATCCATCAGACCACGTAAATTCTTGATGGACTGTTCGTCGTTTACCAGTGCTGTATATTGTTTGAAAAGATTATAGTCATTTCGTCTGGTGGCTTCCTGTAGCAGATGGATGGTCGAAGGATTGTAGAGATGCTCCTCCCCGCCACTTCTCATCTTGTGATGTCCCGGGCTGTCCAGGGTAAGGTCTGCCTCTAATCCCAGGGGATCAAACGCTTTGGAATGTAATTCATCCACCTCCCGCTCGATATCTTTCAGGGCGATACCTCCCACACGGCATACGGTGTTGGTGAAATATTTATGGATCACATCATAGTCAATGCCAATCGCCTCGAAGATCATGGAACCCTGATAGGACTGAATGGTGGAGATTCCCATCTTGGAAGCAATCTTCACGATGCCCTGCAGCACCGCATTATTGTAATCATCCACCGCTGCATAATAGTCCTTGTCTAACATTCTATTCTCAATGAGTTCCTTGATGGTCTCCTGTGCCAGATATGGATTGATGGCACAGGCACCGTAACCAAGCAAAGTAGCAAAGTGATGTACTTCTCGCGGTTCCCCGGACTCTAAGATCAAAGCCACGCTGGTTCTCTTTTTCGTCTTGACCAGATGCTGATTCAATGCAGATACTGCCAGCAGGGAAGGAATCGCCACATGATTCTCGTCCACACCACGGTCTGACAAGATCAGTATATTCAATCCATCCCGAAACGCTCTGTCCACCTCCACGAATAATTTCTCAATGGCGCGCTCCAGACTTGTATTTTTATAATAGGTGATGGGTACCACTTCTACGTTAAATCCCTCCGCCTTCATACTCTTGATCTTCATCAGATCGGTGTTGGTGAGGATGGGATTATTCACTTTTAATACATTGCAGTTCTTAGGAGTCTCCTCCAGTACATTTCCCTCTGTTCCGATATATACGGTGGTAGATGTGACTACCTCCTCGCGGATGGCATCAATGGGTGGATTGGTGACTTGCGCAAATAGCTGCTTGAAATAGGAAAACAGAGGATGATGGGAATCACTCAGCACAGACAAGGGGGTATCAACACCCATTGCTGCGATGGCTTCCCCTCCATTTTTCGCCATTGGAAGGATACTGGTCTTCAACTCGTCATAGGTAAATCCAAAGGCTTTCTGCATTCTCTGGCGTTCCTCACAAGTAAATTCCGGAACTCTCTCATTTGGGATTTTCAGGTCTTTCAAGGCTACCAGATTATTATCCAGCCATTCCCCGTAGGGCTGCTTCGTGGCATAGGATTCTTTCAACCGGTCATCATCGATAATCTCTCCCTTAACGGTATCCACCAGCAACATTTTCCCAGGCCTCAAACGCTCTTTTACAACGATCTTCGTGGGATCGATATCCAGAACTCCCACCTCCGAAGACAGGATCAATTGGTCATCATCTGTAATCATATAGCGGGAAGGCCGCAGACCATTGCGATCCAGAACTGCCCCCATCTTATCTCCATCTGTAAAAATAATAGAGGCAGGCCCATCCCAGGGCTCCATCATGGTGGCATAATACTGGTAGAAGTCTTTTTTCGTCTGGGACATGGTCTTATTATTTGCCCAGGGTTCCGGTATGGTGATCATGATGGCAAGTGGCAGATCCATTCCACTCATAACGAGAAATTCCAGTGTATTATCCAACATGGCAGAGTCGGAACCCTCCGCATTGATTACTGGGAGAACCTTATGCAGCTGTCCATGTAAATAAGGGGACTCCATATTCTCTTCTCTGGCTAACATCTTATCCGCATTGCCACGAATGGTATTGATCTCCCCATTATGAACGATGAACCGATATGGATGCGCACGCTCCCAGCTGGGATTCGTGTTGGTGGAGAATCTGGAGTGAACGATGGCAATGGCTGACTCGTACTCCGGGCTTTGTAAGTCTTCGAAAAAAGTGCGGAGCTGTCCCACCAGGAACATTCCCTTGTATACGATTGTCCTGCTGGAAAGAGATACCACATAGGTATTTTCCACGGACTGCTCATAGATTCGACGCACGATATACAGCATGCGGTCAAAATCCAGACCTTTATTCACATTCTTTGGCTTTTTCACAAACGCCTGCATAATACATGGCATGCATTCCACAGCCTTGTGTCCCAATACCGACGGGACAGTGGGTACTTCTCTCCAACCCAGAAACTCCAGTCCTTCCTTTTCCACGATGATCTCGAACATCTTTTTGGACTGATTTCTCTTCAACTCATCTTGCGGCATGAAAAACATACCAATTCCATATTCTCTCTCTGAACCTAAAAAGATGCCGAGGGGACGTGTAACCTTTGTGAAGAATGTATGTGAAATCTGTAATAAGATTCCTACACCGTCACCGGTTTTCCCTTCGGCATCTTTGCCTGCTCTGTGTTCCAAATTTTCTACGATCTTTAATGCGTTCTCAACGGTAGCTCTTGTCTTCTCCCCCTTGATGTTTACGCATGCACCAATACCACAGTTATCATGCTCAAACTCCGGACGGTACAAGGTAGCCTTTGGAACATTCAATTGTGCGTCAAACATTTTCTAAACCCTTCCTTTCTCTGCTCTGTTGTCTGTATCTGTCAACAATTGTGTTCTTTTTCATCTATTCAGTTATTCATTACAAGGTACAGCGCATTTCTAATTTTTGTTTCTAAGTTACTGTTTCTGTTATACTCCACAATGCTTGTTTTTATTTTCTGTTTTTTATGCTCTTCCTCTTTGTAATTTTTCTTATCATACACCTTTTCACTTTTCCTGTAAATATTTTTTTATTTATAAGTTGTCTGGCTATTCGAATATTCCCACCATTCAGTCAAAATAACTGTTTTCTTTTGGAATTGTGTTGCTGTTTTTCTTGTTAACTGGTTATTTTATTTCTACTTTCATTTTCTTATTTATATTTATTTGTAACTATTAGGACCCCATGCGCAAAATCGCTTCTTCGAAGCTTACCTTTTGCTATTTCAGCTGTTACCGTACTCATATGACAGAACAAAAGCTGGATCTCTGCTCCGATTCAGCATCCGATCCAGCTTTCATGTAAATGAAATATCAGTTCTTAACTTTTGTAAATTTTCCCATTGTTTTTTTTATTTTCATAAGCTCATAATAGGTAATGAATGAAATAATCGCATATATCACACAATTCCAGGGCTTATTGAACATCATCTCCACCTGTCTGTCATGTGTGATCACAAAGACACTGATATTCGCTGCTCCATGGAACAATATGGGAATCAGCAGGCTGTCAAAATGCCAGTAGCAGACCGCGATGACCATTCCCAGTAAAAATGCATACAGACCCTGTACCAGATTTCCATGATACATGGCAAAGATGAATGCCGACGTAACGATTGCCACGCCTGTGGAGAAATAACGCTGCAGACGTTTCATGACCAGTCCGCGGAATACCAGCTCCTCTGCCACCGGGGAAATCAAACCATAGAGCACGATTCCCACTGGCACAGATACGGAATATTGCATCCTGGCGACCTCCTGATAACTGGAGGAAAGATCACTGAAATCAATGTAGGATAACAACATGTTAAGGGTCAGCGCGCTGCTGATCCCCAATATAATAATCAGAGCTGCCAGGAACACTTTTTCCTTTATCGCTTTTCCCGGCAAAGCAATGTTCACATTGACGCACCGCTCTGCACAATCTCTCCGATGCATTCTATACATGAATGGAATCGTCCCAAGCATAGCTAGTGCATTTAAACCAACAGAAATCATGGATGTCCATTCCACCCCCATCAACTCCGTAATGTTTTCATTCGTGCCCATACACAGCTGTATTACCACCACACCTGCAATCAATATAACATTACAGATGATCCAGTAGAACAGAATGGGAGACAGCACCTGCCATGCTTTCAAAAAAGAGTTTTCATGCCTCTCCTCTTTCTGGCTCATTTTATGATTGCCGTTTATTAGTTTTCCCAATTGCTCCACGGATTCCGCAATGTAGGTGGCACCTGCATTCTGCAGTTCTTCTCTTCCGCCATAGCCATAGCTGACACCGATGCTGTCTATTCCATGGGCGATAGCCCCCTCCACATCAAAGCAGCGGTCACCTACCATGACACAAGTGTCATATTCTTGTTTTCCACCTGGTATTAACTGACGTAATGCTTCCTCCAGCACTTCCTCCTTTTTCCCTCTGGTGCCGTCCAGTTCACTTCCCACCACCACGTCAAAATACTGGAGGATATGAAAATGTTCCAATATCTTTTCCACGAACACCGTAGGTTTACTGGAAGCAATCCCCAGTTTTCTACCAGATGAATGGAGTTTCTCCAGCATACTGGCTATTCCGGGATAAATCTCATTCTCATATAGTCCCACAATGCTGAACCGCTCCCGATATTTTGCAATGGCTTTTTCCGCCTGCTCCTGATCCATATGGTAGAACTGCTGAAAACTATCCTTCAAGGGCGGTCCGATAAAGGGCTCCAGCACATCCAGATCCGGTTCCTGGATTCCGGCATCTTTTAAGGCGTATTGTACACAGGTACAGATGCCGATCTTGGGATCTGTCAGTGTGCCATCCAGGTCAAATAATATGTATTGATACATCTTCTATTCCTTCCTCATCTCAGTCTGTATCCTGATTCTGTACTAGGCATGGGGGATATTGGTATAATCTGATATCTCTCTGTTGATGGTGCACAAATCGGCGGTGCTCAGATCGTGGAGATTCTCATGTCCGGTGATTCTGGCAAAAGTCCGCAGTTCCTGTAAGGTTACATTCAGGAAATTGCCCACACGCATAGCTGCTGCATCCCCCTTGAATCGTTCCCGCAGCTCCGGATCCTGTGTCGCAACTCCCACCGGGCACATTCCCGTACCGCAGATGCGATACTGCTGGCAGGCTGCCGCGATGAGACCGGAGGATGCTACTGCAATAGCATCCGCACCCATGGCGATAGCCTTCGCGAAATCAGAGGATACCCGAAGCCCTCCTGTTATCACCAATGCGATATCCGAGTGAATCTGATCCAGATATTTTCTGGCTCTATATAATGCATATACCGTGGGTACACTTGTGGCATCTCTTATGAACTTCGGACTGGAACCTGTCGCACCACCCCGTCCGTCAATGGTAATAAAGTCCGGCTCTGCAAACACGCAGTATTCCATATCCCGCTCAATCCTTCCGGCAGCGATCTTCACTCCGATGGGTCTGCCGTCAGAACGTTTCCGAAGGGTTGACACCAGTTCTTTCAGATCCTCTTTTGTATTGATCCCCGGGAATCTGGAAGGGCTGATGACATCCTGTCCCATAGGCTTATTGCGGGCTGCGGCAATCTCCGGTGTCACCTTATGCCCCGGCAAATGTCCACCCATGCCAGGCTTGGTTCCCTGTCCGATCTTAATCTCAATGGCATCTGACTTTTTCAGATTTTCATCTGTTACACTATATAAATTGGGTACATATTCAAAAATATATTTATAGGCGGCATCCATGACCTCAGGCAATATTCCACCCTCACCGGAACACATGGCAGTCTTTGCCATAGCCGCACCTCTTGATAACGCCAGCTTGGTCTCCCTGGATAACGCACCAAAAGACATATGACTGATATACACAGGATTCTCCAATATCATGGGGCGTTTCGCGTGCTTTCCGATCACTGTGGTCGTATTGACCGGTGCATGTTCATCCAATGGCATGGGATTCAACTGTGCTCCCAGGATCAGGATATCATCCCAATTCGGCATGGACATCTGTGTTCCCATGGCTGCACTGATGGACTTCCCCGTGACTGCCATCTCATGGATCTCATCCATGTAACGGCACGACTTATCCGTGCGTACATACTGGGATGGATAGCTTAGATCCATCTGTGATGCTGCAGTATCAACGTCATTATCCTGATCGTCCTGATTTTCCTGCTGTGGCTCCTGGTTTTCTACCACCTTTTCCTGAGCACCCTCTTCTGCTTCTTCTACTCTTTGAAAAGAAGATTTCGGCTGCTTGCATACCGGACATTTTTCCAGTTCCTCAAATGTCATTCCTTCCTTTTCCTCATCAAAGAGATACCCACATACACTACATTTGTAAACTGCCATATGCCCTCCATTCTGCCCGCACTTTAACGAGCAATGCTTTCGTTCTTCTGTAACCTAATCCCCTTTGTAATCTGTGTAATCTGATCATATTAACCTTCGGAACTTTGTTCCTGCATGTTAGACACCAGCAGAGACTCGAAAATCTGCGATTTTCTCGTTCGCGTTGCTCCTACTTGTCATTAACCGCAGGTTTATGACCTACGCACCATCAGGTGCTTCCTTAACTCAAATATCAGAATCGATAGCCTTACATGCAAGCATGACGTCTATCATTCAGTCATTTGGCTCTGCTTCATCACGCATATTAACGTCAGTCATTTCATGACTTCCTGACACAGATTACTTTGTAATCTGGTCATATTATATCATATCTCGGTTAATCTTCCAATCTTCATTGGCTTCGGATCATTATTCTGTGAAGCAAAAAACGATTTATGAAATTCTGTATATAGATATTTCATAAATCGTTTTTCTTATTTTTCATCTGTACCAATCACATATTTATCTGGGCCACCGTTCCTCTTTCTCCAGAAGCTTTGGAAATGCATTATGTGGTTCTGTCTGATACCAGTATGCCACACTTGCCATATCATCCTGACGTTCAAAATTTCCTTTGTGGCAGGTACCAATCTGTTGAATGGTAACCTTCAGATCCTCTTCAAATAGTATGGGGTCCATTACATGCCAACGATAAAAGCCTCTTTCAGCCGGTTTATCATCATTGTGATAGGGATTGAATACTTCTGTATCATGGTGGGAGTAATAGGGATATCCCATAAATGGAGTATTATATTTTCTCTCTATCATTCTTCCTGCTTCATCCAGTCCGCCAAAGCTCCATGCTCCACCAAAATAATCTTCTGAACCCGTTCCACAGATAGTAGGATACTCCTGATCTCCATCCAGATAAAATTTTACTTCGCCCTCTCCCCACCAGTAACGCTCCAGTGTGGTAAGTGCCATATAAGTTCCTACATAATGACCTTTTCCTTTTACCTGATCCAGGATGGTATAATCAACCTGTTTCTGTGTACACTTTTCTCTTCTCCACTGTGCGTGAAAATATAGGGCATCCTCCGGAATCTCCTCCATCAGACAATAATCCACTTGATAGAAAAATGCTGGAATCTCCGCTTCATGCTGATTCTCCAGTGTAATCTTCGCATGAGTTCTAAATGGCATCTGAAAATAGGAATTCATTGCCCGCTTTGGATTTACTACAATGGGAAGTGAATTCACCTCACATCCTCTTGCAAAACCACAACAGAAAAAATCACCCAATGGCGTCTCTACAGAGGGTTCTTCCTCCCCATCCCAATACATACGCAGTACCAGATCTCTTAATACAAAATAATCCTTTTCTGTGCGGTCATCCACCGTCATCCAAATATGCTGAATAACACCACTTCCTTCTACCTCCGCCAATGTCACAGTTTCCCCAGGCTTTATTCCCCGAAGGCAGGGTGAACCTTTTCTGGAAGGTCCCAAAGGACTTGCCGCCATACCGCCCTTTCCCTTTTCTCCCTTTGGATTTTCCGCATTAATCGCCCTGCTTTTTCCTTGTTTTTTCATACACAATTCACTCATACCGTATCCCAGACTACTCATATACTTTTTCTTCTCCGTTTCTATTTCTATTTTCTATAGAGATTAACTTCGTATCATTTATCACTTTTCATAACTATTCATTTAATTGGAAGATTCGGTTCTCCTCATCTTCTATACAGAATTTATCAGGCTTTTACACCACCCGCCATGATGCCTTCCATAATCTGCTTCTCAAATATTGCTACAAATATGATAATAGGCAGTAATATGATACATCCCATGGCACTGACAAGATCCCACGGAACCGCATACATGTTATCCCTCAGGGGCAGCTGTACTATTGCCACAGACAATACCTGTATTCCATTGGAATAAAATAATGGTGTAAAAAAATTATTTAAACAAGTAACAAAATTTATAATACATACTGTTGCAATCGCGGGTTTCATAAGGGGCATAGTCACCAATGTGATCCGCTGAAGGAAATTAGCACCATCGATTGATGCAGCCTCCTCCAATGAAATGGGTATTTCTGCTACAAAGTTGCTCAGAATCAACACGGTAAAGGGAATTACTGCACTCACATAGAGAAGTATGAGACCCGGATATGTATCATACAATTTTACTTTTTGCATGAATTCATATAAAGGTCTGGCCGTTACCACCTCCGGAATTAGCATCGTAGCGATAATAAAAGCAAAAGCAATGGTAATTCCTTTACTTTTAAATCTTGAAAAAGCATATGCTGCCAGCACACTGAAAATTGTACTAATAATCAGAGTACTTCCTACAATAATACATGTGTTCGCCACTTTTTGCAGTAATCCCACATTCTCAATTAAGAATTGATAACTGGCAAGCGTAGGATGATCCGGTATGTAATCAATGGGTGTCTTAAATAATTCTCCTGAAGGCGTAATGGAGGATATCACAATCCAGTATACCGGAAACAGGATCAGGAAACTTATAGAAAGAATCAATACCCATTTCAAAATGATAGAAAGGATTTTATAAATTTTATTTTTCATGGTTAACTGCTGCATGCTCTTCCTCCTCTATTCCGTTCTTACTCTATTAGATACTTTTATGTTTACTGCGCTAAACACTGCCATCACCAGGAAAAGCATGATTGCCATCGCCGAAGCATACCCTACATTCAAATTGGTAAATGCCTCCGTCGTTATCCGATATGCGATTAATGCGGTATCTTCTCCAGGACCTCCCGAGGTCATGGAATATACCAGATCAAAGGTGGTCAATCTCCATAAGGTAAACGGAATGCACAGGGTAACTACGTTCTTAAAAATCAGTGGAAGTGTTATCCTGAAAAACTGCTGAATCTGGTTTGCCCCATCCACTCTTGCTGCCTCATAAATATCTCCTGAAATAAACTGTAAGCCTGACAACACCAAAATTGCAAAAAAAGGAAGATCCTTCCATAAATCCATTGCAATGACAGAGATTCTGGCAGTTCCTGTATTCACCAGCCAGTTTAATTGAAATTCATGGAAAAACCGCCTTATAAAATCATTGATAATACCATAATCATTGTTAAATGCCCATTTCGCCGCCATACCTGCTACAACTGCAGGCATTGCCCATGGAATCAACACGATGGTACGCAGAAATCTTCTGCCCCAGAATTTCATATTCATGACCAATGCTAAAATTACACCCAGTATTACATGAAATACCATGGAAAAAGCAACAAAAATAAATGTAAATTGTATGGATGTAATAAATTTTTCATCTTTAAATAAATCTATATAATTTTGAAGCCCATAGAATTCACTGCTTCCTCGTAATATTTTTATATTAAAAAAACTGTTCCATAATGTGGTAAAAATTGGATAAATTGTAGTAAATCCACGTATCAACAATACGGGCAGGATCATAAGCCACGGAATCCACTTCATCGATAATTTTTTCTTCATTAGTTCCCCTCTCCCTTCCTTCCAATGGAATCATACATTTTATAAAGGACGTGCAGGGGGATTGCACGCCCTCTTATTCTCATGTTCTCATGTTCTATTTCCGTTAATCAGTTATACATGATACCTATTGGCATTCTTCCACATAAGCCTGTGCTTTTTCGCAGAATTGATCCAATGTGATCTTATCCTGCATATAATCCTGGAAAATTGTTCCCATGTCAGAGATAAATTCCATGGTCTGTGGTAACATTGGACGTCCTCTGACTTCTGACTTTGTGGCATAAGTGGTGTACATTTCTTTTACAGCACTGTCATCCGGTACAATTTTCTCTGCAACATCGCTTCTTGCAGGATATCTGTCAAAATTATCCCAGGATGCCTGCATACCACCCTCACTTGCCATATATTGTAAAAATTTTACAGCTGCATCTTTATGTTCACTTGCTGAATTCATTACATAGCTCCAGGAATCCGTAAAGATGCTGCTCTTCTGAAATGTAGGAATAGCAATTTGATGAATCTTATCTGTACCCAGCATATCTGCTGCCGCATATTCTGAGCCGGTACCCCAATAGAATACACATCCATATTTTCCATCAATAAATTTCTGATTCATCTGTTCATATTTATCTGCAATCTGATCAATGGGGGTTACTTTCCAGGTGTTAACCATATCGTACATAAACTGTAAGGCTTCTCTGTTTCCTTCATTAGACCAGTCATAGTAATCTCCACCAAAGAGATTTACAAATTCAGCTATTTCATTAAATACATATGTCTTTTCCCAGGAACCACCATAGCCATATCTACCATCTTTGGTTGCTGACTGGATATATTGTTTAAAGTCATCCAGATTATCGATAGAATCCATACCTACTTCATCCATAATCTCCTGATTTACCCAAAGTGCCAGGTATCCTGCATATCCTGGTACACCAATAATACTTCCATCCTCCGCCGTAATCATATCGGATACATATCCCGTAGCAAAATGATTCACGATATCCTCTGTCATGACTGTATCATTCAAAGGTTCCAACCACCCGGAATTCTTAAAGGCAGTTGCCATTTCATCATTTACCTCCATAATATCCACACTCTTATCCTGGGTGGAAAGCATTGTAGTAATTTTCTGCTGACGTGTGTCCGAATCTGTGGGTGCTGCAATGGCATTGATTTTTAAGCCCGTTGCTTCCTCCACGTTGGTAAGCCATGCGTCAAAGTCAGGGTCTGTCGTATTAATACTATATAAGGTAAGGTCATACTCACCTCCTGCTCCGCTGGCATTTTCTGTCACTTCCGTAGTACTGGCTGTATCCGTTGCTGTCGTTTCGTTCTCACTTGAAGATTTGCTTCCACATCCTGTCAACATTCCTGCTGTCAATACCGTTGACAATAAAATACTGATTAATTTCTTTTTCATGAACCCCATCCTTCCTGTTTCTCGTAGATTTTTTTATCTGCTTCTGTCTTAATTAAGATACTTTTATTTTTACAGAAAAAGTGTTTGAAGAAAATATAAAATATTATGCTTCTTTTATAAAATGTTTTGATTGTTTTTGTATTCATTGTAAAATTTTTTAAAATTAATTATACTAAAATTAGTGAAATCGTTATAAATAATCCATTATTTCACCTGATTCATCCAGAGGAAATTTCTATGAAAAAATATTTTAATAAAATTACAAATTTAATTTATCGATTATTTTCCAATTACAGAGCACGCCTGTTTACCGCTTTTTTTATATGTGCTCTCATACCCCTGATAACAGTAGGTTCTATTAACTATTATACCTCCTATCAGTTGGCGCAGAATCGCATTCTGGAATCCGTATCTGTTTCCAGCAAACAGTTGGTCCAGCAACTCAATAATCGATTTTCCCAGATGGAATCCGTGGCAGACTCCGTCAATCAATATGCCTACAACCTAAATCAAGTCAACCGCAGCGCAGATTCCGAGTATATGGACTCTTTCAGTGCCGCCAGAAGTAATATTAATATGTTAAACCAAAATTTCCATTTGTTTCAAAGCTGTGTATTTCTACCTGATGATTCTTTCGTTAGTAATGAAGGACTTATGTTTTTTGGCATTCATGATTTATTCCGGTTCCAAATCGATCCGGTTTCCCTTTCTGGAATTGGTGTAAATTCAAAATGGATCTATCGCAGAGATGTCACTTTCCCACAGTTGCTGTCTCCCGTGGAAAGAAAAGTAAATACCATATTTTGTTGTCAATCACTCAGCAGCAATAATTTTGTATCTTATGCTGTCTTTACATCCATCAAATCCAGTGAATTAAATGAAATGCTTATTCAGTCTTATTCCGGTACTTCCATACACAGTTTTATCTGTACCCCTGATAGAGATATCGTAGCTTCCAATCAAAATAACGATTTGCTGGGAAAAGTTCATGAAAATCAATATTATCAACTGCTTTCTCACCACGGAGAAGATTTCTTTCTTATTGGGAATATGCAATGCAATATACATCGCCTGTCCAATGGATTTCTTTTGGTTACTGAAATCCCGTCCTCCTATATTCAGAAAAATACCTATCGTGTTGTGCGCGCTACTATTCTTATTTTCTTTATTCTGATTCCTTTGGTATTCTGCATCATTCTCTTTACTGCCAACGGACTCAGCCGAAAACTGATGCGCCTTGATAAGATTGTCCGCTCCACCAGCATCAATGAAAACAAAATTACCGCAGAGGAATTTGGACATCTATTTCAAGCACATTCCCACTTTAGCGACGAAATAGATCATTTGGCTGCTTCCTACCATTCCATGCTGAAAACCATTGATGAAAATCTCGCCAGTATTATCGCACTCACTGTTAATGAAGAACAGTTAAAATATAAATTATTACAGTCACAAATCAATCCACACTTTCTGTACAATATTTTGGGAAGTATACAAACATGTCTTACCATTGGGAAAAATGACATTGCCATCCAGATGGCACAGGATCTCTCAAAATTTTACCGAATTACGTTACGGAAAAATAACGATCTTATTTCTATTCATGAAGAACTGGAAATTGCTACTCTTTATCTGGAATTGGAAAAGCTGTTGAAACAAGATGCTTTCTCTTATGAAGTACACTGTGAAGACGGTCTGGAATATTTTCAGATTTGCAAATTTACGCTACAGCCGTTTCTGGAAAATAGTATTCATCATGGACTCCAAAGCAGTGAAAATCCTATTCACATTTGTCTGAACCTGACATACGGAGAAGACACTATTATTATCACCATTGCAGATAACGGCTCCGGCATGGATACCGCTACGTTACAACATCTGCAATCTTCACTACAATCCTGCACCGTGGATTACACTCGTAATTTTGGTATTTGCAACGTAAATGCAAGAATCGCAAGTCCTCTGTATGGTGCAGGGAAAATTCAAATAGAAAGTTCGCCTCATCAGGGTACGCGTATTACGATCGAATATCAACAGATGCTATCCGATGATCCTATAGATTATTTAACTGATCAAACACAAGAAAGGAAAAACAAATGAGAAATGTCATGATTGTAGATGATAATCATATTTCAGTGGAGGGAATCTTAAAAAATGTGGATTGGAATATTCTGGACTGCAATGTCATTGCCTGCAAATATGACGGCACATCTGCTGCAGAGACGATAACGAACCATTCTATTGATTTGATTATCTCAGACATTGAAATGCCAGGTCTCACTGGTCTGGAGCTTGCAAAAATTGCGTTAAAGAAAAATAGTTTTACAAAGGTCATTCTCATCAGTGCCTTCGATGAATTTGAATATGCCCGCCAAGCTCTTCGAGTTGGTGTATTTGACTATATTGAAAAGCCGCTTGACTATGATTATCTGACAGAAAAAGTGATGAATGCTATAAAGGAGTTACAAAAAGAAGAATTAGAAGTGGAACTATTGGAAAAAAGTAAACCAGCTATGGTCAACAACTTTTTCTCCAGGCTTATTCACACAAACCATGCAGAAGCCCGCTATTCCCTCAGTGATTATCCAGACTATCTTTCCCTCCATCTCGAATGCCATTTCTACTGCTCTGTCCTATTAGAAATAGAAAACAGAGATGAAATTCGTGAACAGCTGGGTATACAGCGTTTCCATCTGGAGCTTGCTAATCTACAGACCTATATTCAGGAACACAGTGCACATTTAAACTTGTCCTATATTTTAAGTGATCTGCGGGGACCTATCTGCATCCTTGGACATAACTTTTCTAATCAAGTATATTTCCATAAGGAATTGTATAGCATCTTCACCGATTTAGAAAACTACTACACAAATTCTTCCTTTAAGCTAATCATGGGAATTGGAAATACCGTAAAGAATCTTTGGGATATGAGCCTGTCCTACCAAAGTGCAAAAAAAGCATTAGAGTATCGCTTTTTCTTTCCACAACAGACCATTTTTGATGCAAGAGATAACAAAGGCTCTATCTTAACCAACGAATTGTTTATCAATAATAAGGATGATGTACTGATTCAGTTAATCTGTAAAAAGGATAAAGTCGGTCTCAAAGACTGGATTGAAAACTTTTCAGAAGGTCTTGTATCAAAATGTCAGACGAAAAATTTGTTGTTCATTCGAATTTATGATGTATTAGGTAATGTGTTGAGGTTCCTATACGAAATGAATATTGACTGTAGCTGCATTGAACGGGAAATTACTCAGGTGTATGCCAAAATTGACACCTTTCATACCAGTGAGGAGCTGGTCAATTGGCTTTATGATATCTGTGCCCTCATCAGTGAACAATCTGACCATTCCTCACAAACCTACCATAAGCAAATCTGTGATACTGTTGTAAACTACATCAAACAGCATTATTCAGAAAATACCCTGTGTCTTAATGATATTGCGGATGCCGTAATGATTAGTCCCACCTACTTGAGTGCTCTTTATAAAAAAAGTACTTCACAAAACATCTCCGACACCATTACCTCCGTACGCATTGAAACAGCCTGCGATCTTCTCCTTCACTCTACAATTTCTCTAAAGGAGATCAGTGAAAAGGTAGGTTACACGAATCAATATTATTTCAGCTCCTGTTTCAAAAAGAAAACAGGTCAGACACCCAGTGAATACCGAAAATAAAGTTATTTCTAAAGGAATCAAAGTTTGTGATATTCACCTGATGGTAACCACCAATTCCATGCACATTATAGAAGATCTGAGGAAATTTCACCGGGCACATGGAATAAGTGTCTTGACAAATATCCCCATGACAAGTATAGTAGGAAAGAAATAAAATACTAACGAACACACGCTAGGGGAGCTGGTCTGTTGATCACGCTGAGACTGAGTATCTACTCTAACCCTCACTACTTGAACCGGATAATACCGGCGTAAGGAAGCATCCTATCACTGATTATTTTTGCTGGTCTGACTGATTTTAAAGCTGGCAATGAGAAATATGGTTTTAGGTATCCAAGTAGCCCCTCCTGTGTAAAACAAGGAGGATTTTTTTATGTCTAAAGAAAAAACGTTTAACGCAAAAGCACTGGCATTTTCAGGTGTAGCACTGGCACTGGCAACTGTCATCTCTGTCTTCATCAAGCTGCCTTCTCTGCCATTTGGTGGTTCCGTGACCTTATTCAGTATGTTGGTGGTATGTCTCATCGGATACTGCTATGGTCCTGTGGTAGGCATCACAGCCGCTGTCGCATACGGTGTCCTGCAATTCATTACCCAACCATATGTGGTGCATCCGCTCCAAGTGGTACTGGATTTTCCACTTGCCTTCGGTGCATTGGGACTTTCCGGACTTTTCCATAATACCAAAAACGGACTCATCAAGGGTTACTGCATCGGTGTACTGGGACGTTTCATCGTACACTGCATCTCCGGAGTAATCTTCTACACAGAATATGTAGGAAGCTTCGGAGGCAATGTAGCTGCCATCTGGACCGGAATCCTATACAATATGACCTACATCGTACCTGAATTCGCGGCAACGCTCATCCTGCTGGCAATTCCCGCAGTGCGTAAAGCCATCACACAGTTCAGGCAGATGGCAACATCATAGAAAATGAATTATTTTGTGTTGGGAGTTCTATGCATAAAATCTGGAGATTTTTCTTCTCCAGATTTATATGCACCTTTTCATTTAATAGGAAATTTCTTCGAAATTTCCTATTGGCAGCATCATAAATGATACTGCTAAGATCCGCCCAAAGTGTCATTAAAGTAGTGGCAACACAAGAGTGTTGAAGACACTTTGTTCTTTCGTGGTTTAAATGGCATCCAAACATCGTGAGATTTTTGAATTACAATTCATACTTAGTGTCTGCTGATTCAATTCTTTGTACATTACTTTTTTCCCTTCAATGATTAAAATAAGTCCGAATTTCCTGCAGCCTTGCAACCTGATCCACATGGAACGGACAACGCTGATTACAATGACCGCAGCCTACACAGGCATCTGCCTTAACGGCAAGATTTTCATAATGGCTTTTAGCCAGTGCATCTCCAGCTTTAGAAAGATCGTAGTATTTGTTGATTAAACCCACATCCAATCCCATCGGACAAGGCTGACAATGATTGCAGTAGACACATTTTCCCGTGGCATCCTGGGGTGCGAAAGAACCAAGAAGTGAGTAGTCTCTTGCCTCCGTCCCAGCATCTAAAAATCCGAGAATTCGCTTTAAATCCTCCATTTTACGAATACCGGGAAGCACTGTCAAAACACCCGGTTTATCCAAAGCGTACTGAATACACTGATATTCCGTTAAAGCTTTCCCAAAGGGCGAGGTTTCTGCTTTTAACAACTGTCCTCCGCTGAACGCCTTCATTACTGAGATTCCCACGCCCTCTGCCTCACAGCGGCGGTATAGGTTCATTCTTTCTGCCACACTGCCAACTGCATAGCTGTCTGATGCATAATTAGGTTCAGTACCTCCTGCATAATCATAAGCAGGATTGATACTGAACATCAACATATCCAAAATCTCCATATCCAGCACCTCATTTACAAGAAGCGGAGTATGGGAGGAAAGCCCGATGTGCCGGACCACGCCAGTCTTTTTTAATTCTTCAATATAACGAATAATTCCGACTTTCTCGGCTTGATGCAAATCCTGCGGTTCATCAATGCAATGAATAAATCCAAAATCAATGTAATCTGTCTGTAATGCTTTCATCTGCCAGTCAACAGAGCGTTTAATGGTGTCCAAATCTGTTGTCCAGCCATACATTCCCGTTTCATAATTTGCTCCAAAATGAATCTGAAAATATGCCTTTTCACGAATTCCTTTTAATGCCCGCCCATAGGCGGTAAACGGTTTTGCTTCCGATGAAGCCATATCAAAATAGTTGATTCCGCTCTCCAACGCAGTCGTTATAATTTTCTCGATCTCTTTTTCACTTGATGCCTGAATGGAACTGGTTCCTATTCCAAGAACACTGATTTGTTCTGTTCCTTTCGGCAGTTTACGGTATTGCATAAACACTTCCTCCTTTAATATCCAATTTCTTCCAGCCAGTTCTGTATTGTTTCCAGTTCCGCCTGTGAGAGACTGCCATTCAACATTTTCCCCTTCAGCAGACTTGCACCGGGACAGCTTGGAGCAAGTCTTTCATTTGTTTTCCCCATTCCACTGCCACCGGAGGTAGCAAACGGAATAATCGTTTTGCCGGAAAAATCATAACTCTCCAAAAAAGTATTGATAATTGTCGGAGCCACATACCACCAGATAGGGAAACCGACAAATACCACTTCGTACTGCTCCATACCATCCACCTTACCCGCTATCGCAGGTCGAAATGCCGGGTCATTCATTTCCACGCTGCTACGGCTTTTCTTATCTGTCCAATTCAAATCCGCACTTGTGTAAGGAGACTCTGGCTCAATTTCAAAGAGATCCGCTCCGACCGCCTCTGCCAGCTTCTTTGCCACCTTTGCAGTCACACCGCTTGCTGAAAAATATGCTACTAAAATTTTCTTGTTCATAATCATACCTCCATAAAAATACTCTGTTGAATAGTTACAATTTTGTAATAAAAACCGGTTTATATCACCTGGAATGTTCTCCACTTCCCGGATTTCTGCCGCCAAATCAAAATACCAGCTCGAACCACCCAATCGCACACCATTGCAATGGCAATCCCTATCACACCCATTTGCAGGACAACTCCAAAAATCCATGACAACAGCAGACGCACCGATATTGTAGATATAACAGAAACATACATCGTGAACTTCACATCACCAGCCGCCCTCAAACCATTGCTGAGTGCACCGGAAAATGGAAAAGCAACAGCATTGAAAAAATTATGAATCAGGACGAGTAGGATCACAAGCTGTTTTGTTTCCGCCTCCAACGCATAGAAACGCATGAACAATGGTGTTAAAAGAAAGACCAATAGATTCCAGGCCGATGAAAGCAAAAGCGTAATTTTTGTCAATTTCTTAAAATAATAATCTGCAGCTTCTATATCCCTGTTTCCCATGCACTGCCCAATAACTGTAATGAACACCGGACCCATAGCGACCCCAGCCAGAGCAGCCAACGACCAGATGGTTTGCGCTACGCCATTTGCTGCAATCTGGTATGTACCAAATAATGCAACAATACTGCTGAGCGCCACTTTTACCAACTGGAAAACACCATTTTCCATTCCATTTGGAATGGCGATCTTCAAGATTTGCTTCATGAGCTTCTGCTTCCACTGGAAAATCCATCGGCAACGATAAAATACCTCATTTTTCTTCCGAAAACATAGAATAGTAATCACCACTGCTGAAAAAGTCCTTGCCAATAGAGAAGCGTATGCAACACCTGCAACACCTTCATGCAAGACAAACACGCCTATGAGATTTCCTATGACATTGATTGTATTGGACGCGATTGACAGATACATGGTTACGCTGGTTTTTCCAATGCTGCGGAAAAGGGCGGCTCCGGCGTTATAAACTGCCAGTGCCGGATAGGAATATGCTGAAATCCTGAGATATGTAATACAAGCCTGCATCACGGGAACTTCCACCTTACCAAACAGCAGACGGAGTATTCCCTCGTTTCCAATCAGAACCAGCACTGCAATGAGAGTGGAAAAAATCACAGAAAAGGACAAAAGCTGACTGACAGATTCCCCTGCCGAAACATTGGCTTTTTTACCAATATATTGACTGATTACAACCGCTCCACCCGAAGCCAGGGCTGTAAACAAATAAATAAAAATGGTGTTGAACTGATTGACAAGTGCCACCCCGGATACCGCCGCCTCTCCTACATAGCTGACGACAAGGGTATCTGCAAGTCCAACCATCAATACCAGCATCTGTTCAAAGAACAGAGGTATAATCATTTTCCTTAATTGCGCATTCGTAAACACATCTGTCTCCCTCCTCGCAGACCTTTTTAACAACCTTCATACTGAATCTCAACAAAATAAAAAATGCAGGTGCAGAAATCAAAGCATACGCTCTTTCTCTACACCTACATTATATTTAGGGATTTATCCCATATCAAATACTTAATTGTTATGACTCACCAATGCCTAAAAAGCATTGGATGTGTTGAATGAATTTTGTAGCCGCTAAACTAAACGGCTGTCCGCGTTTCCATGCAAGTACACTGGTCGCTGTAAGCGGAGGGATAAGCGGTCGATATGTAATCTTCGATTGATCCCAGAAAGGCAAAGCACCTTCGATCACTAAGGAATATGCCAATCCGCCATCAACCATAATTGCACTGTTCGTACTTAAATTGCTGATAAAAACAACATTCAGTTTATCATAGTAGTTGCCAAACCAGCTTGATAACTCATTCTGTACCTTCATACGCCGTGGAAGAATCAGGGGCAATGCAGACAAATCCTTTGCGGTCACTGCTTCCTTCTCAGTGAGTGGATCATCCGGGCGCATTAGAACCACCCATCTTTCTTTTATATGCAAGCGAATAAAATCGTACTTTTCAATGTCAATTGGCTCAAGAAGCAGTCCAACATCCAGAAGTCCCTTATCCATCTGTTCCTTTACCAAATCTGCTGTGGCTGTAAAAATATCGAAGTTGACTCGGGGATATTTTTGTCGAAAAGCATCAATCAATTCCGGAAGAACCTGTACAGCCGCCATTTCTCCGCAGCCAATGGAAATCTTGCCTTCCACATGTTCCTCCTGCTCCACCAATTCCTTTTCCGTTTTATCCACAAGCTGTAAAATTTCTTCTGCACGACGGCGAAGAAGGACTCCCTCATTTGTTAATTTAATTTTCCGTGTTCCCCGGTCAAATAACTTTACACCGATTTCTTCCTCCATCTGAGCAAGCTGGCGTGAAAGTGTTGGCTGTGTAATGTGTAAAATGTCTGAGGCTTTTGTGATGCTTTCTTCTCTGACTACAGTGAGAAAATAGCGAAGTACTCTGATTTCCATAAAGGGCACCTCCAATCTGCAAAGTATTTTTTATATTGCAATCATAGAGTCCGCACCTATATTTGTCAAGAATCCCAACTATCATATGTAAATGTGAAAAGCGTTTCAATCAGTCCGTTCATTTTTTTATAATGTGTTATGTTAGTATTTATAAGGGTATGCAAAAAATGCATACCCCTGTAAATTTAATGGTGGAACAGACGAATGCCTGTGAATGCCATTGCCATATTATACTTATTACAGCAGTCGATGACTGCGTCATCCCGGATAGATCCCCCTGGCTCGGCGATATATTTTACACCACTCTTCTTTGCACGTTCGATGTTGTCGCTGAATGGGAAAAATGCATCCGATCCCAGAGCTACATCGTCCATTTGGTCAAGCCATGCTCTCTTCTCTTCTGCCGTGAAGACTTCCGGTCTTACTTTGAATACGCGCTGCCATGCTCCCTCTGCCAGCACATCCATATATTCATCACCGATGTAATTATCAATGGCATTATCTCTGTCAGCACGTTTGATGCCATCCACGAATGGAAGATTCAATACCTTTGGGCACTGGCGTAAGAGCCAGTTATCTGCTTTCTGTCCGGCAAGTCTGGTGCAGTGTACACGGGACTGCTGTCCGGCACCGATGCCGATTGCCTGTCCGCCCTTTGCGTAGCATACAGAATTGGACTGTGTATATTTTAACGTGATCAGGGAGATCAACAGATCCATTTTCGCCTGTTCCGGAATTTCTTTATTCTCTGTCACCACATTTTCCAATAATGCATTGTTAATTGGGAGTTCATTTCTACCCTGTTCAAAGGTAATTCCGAAGACATCTTTCTGTTCAACAGGAGCTGGTGTGTAGTCCGGGTCGATCTCGATTACATTGTAATTTCCTTTTTTCTTCTCCTGTAAAATAGCCAGTGCTTCCGGTTCGTATCCAGGTGCGATGACACCATCCGATACCTCTCTCTTGATGATCTTGGCCGTGGATACGTCACAGACATCTGACAGACAGATGAAATCTCCAAAGGAAGACATTCTGTCCGCACCTCTTGCTCTGGCATAGGCGCTGGCAAGGGGTGATAATTCACCCAGGTCATCCACCCAGTAAATCCTGGCAAGGGTCTCTGTAAGGGGAAGCCCCACCGCTGCTCCCGCGGGTGATACGTGTTTAAAGGAGGCTGCTGCCGGAAGTCCTGTGGCCTGTTTCAATTCTTTTACCAGCTGCCAGCCGTTAAATGCATCCAGAAAATTAATATATCCTGGTTTTCCACATAATACTTTGATAGGTAATTCCTTTCCCTCTTTCATAAAAATACGGGATGGTTTCTGATTGGGGTTACAGCCATATTTCAATTCTAATTCATTCATAGGATATCCTCTCTTCTCTTCGTTCTATGTGTTTACCCGCGGGCGTTTACGATTCTGGTTTCACATTTTCCAGTTGCGATATCTATATAACGCACAAATAAAGATACTTTATTATCTGCATTAAGGTTATTCCATAAGGTATTGGTAAAGGTGTCAATATCCTCATTGATCTCCACAAGCTTAGGCTCTCCCTCAAAGCTTGGAAGTGGGTTGCCATCATGCATGTAAGTGTGAATAAAATGACCTTCCCCGGCAACCGGATTCTCATATGCAAAGGTATAGCGGTTGCAGGCATCCGGATTTCCATTATTGCTCTTTAAGATGGACATGGCATAATTGTAGCTTCCGTTCTCAATGTGCATGATTCCTGAGATCCTAGGGGTATAGTTAGGTGCATCCGGCTCAAATTCTCTGCTGCGTAAGGATTGTTCAAAGGAGAGCTGTATGTCCATTCCCTCATAGATGGTATCTGTCTGGTCTCCGTTGGTGACGATGGTCTTATTCCCAAGGACACGTACAGGTGCGTAGATGATCAGGCTTGGATCTGTCAATTTGGAAGGATCAAATGCCTGTGTGCGAATGCCTTCACCATCTTCCACGAATACTCTGTTTCTGCTGTTTTCGCTTCTACCCATAATGAAGTATGCGGTAACTGCCTGTGTTCCATCTGCTGATTTTCCAATGACGATTCCCCGTCCCGGATATGCATTGCTGGATAATTCTGTTGCCATTTTGTTCATTTTCATAGATTCCTCTCATTCCGCTGTTTGACAGCTTTTTCATTTTCTATATTTACCCGGTTAGATATCTGCTCGCACCTCGCGAAAAAAGCCGACACTCTGGGCGTTGTTTCTGCCCAGACGGTCGGCTTACCATTCATATCTATACTTCACGTGGTTCATTCCACTTTACACAAATTCCGTCAGTCGTATATACAATGAACAACGCATTCATTGTCATGAACTAGTTCGATAATATCATTTCCAGTGCTTTAATTCAAGCTATTTTCATGGAGTTTTCCATCTATTTTGCATTCTCCTCAATTGCAAAACTAAATTCCACCCTTATATGGAATTTAATCTTACAAATATTCTTCTGTCCAAAAGTGGAATTTAATCTTTCTGAATTATCTCTTATACTTAGTTTATAAACATGGTTGCCT
>JAQVCT010000002.1 GCA_028689655.1 Lachnospiraceae bacterium | reverse complement strand
GATCTACAATTTGCTGTTTAAATTCCGGAGTGTAAGATTTTTGATTTTTTGCCATTGGTTGAACTCTCCTTTGTTATGATTATAGATTGTTCAACTTTCTGTGTCCATACTTATATACTAGCTCCACACCTTTATTAACAAATGTGGAAAACATCTTGCTGGAAATAGGGCAAATATCAGATGCAGAAGCAGAAAGTAGTTATAAGGCATTTACAAATACCAGAAATTTTTCCATCATACTATTGGGCGTAGTGGCAGTGGCAAGTATTCTATTCTCAATATATATTGCAAAGATATTATCCAAATCATTAACGGATCCAATCAGTGAGTTGGAGGAGGCAGCAGATAAATTAAAAACAGGTGATTTGGATATCGATATTACATATGATTCTACGGATGAACTGGGTGTTTTGGCAAATAGTTTCCGGGAAACCTGCGTATTTCTGAATCAGATCATAAATGATATTAACCATATTATGAAAACGCTGTCAGAAGGAGATTTTACGGTATCTTCTCAGTGCAGGGAATCCTATATGGGTGCTTTTGCGCCATTGTTAGTCAGCCTTAGAAATATGCGTGACAAGATGGTGGATGCATTGGAACAGATTAACGATTCTTCAGACCAGGTAGCCGGAAGTGCAGACCAGATATCACAGGCAGCGCAGGCGCTTACCGAGGGTGCAACTGATCAGGCAAGTTCTATTGAAGAACTTCAGGCAACGGTATCCAATGTATCAGAGGAAGTAGATGCAAATGCAAAGAATTCCGGTCAGGCAAATGAAATGGCAATTGGTGTTGGAAAAGAAATAACAGAGAGCAACGAGCAGATGCAGGAACTGGTAAAAGCCATGAATCTGATCAATGAAACGTCCAAAGAAATCAGTAATATTATCAATACGATTAATGATATTGCATCACAGACCAACCTGTTGGCATTAAATGCTTCCATAGAAGCAGCCAGAGCAGGAGAAATGGGAAAAGGTTTCGCGGTAGTAGCCACGGAAGTCGGAAATCTTGCAGCACAGAGTGCGGATGCAGCAAAAAATTCTACAGAATTAATTGCAAATTCCTTACGGGCTGTTGAAAACGGTAAAGAGTTAGCAGATACGACAGCAGTAAAACTGGGAGATTCTGCAGAGAAAACACAGGAGCTGGTAGGTAATATTTCGGAAATATCAGAAGCTTCTATAAGACAGGCAAGTGAACTGGATCAAATTGCACAGGCAGTAGAACAAATTGCAAGCGTTGTACAAGAAAATACAGCAATGTCTGAAGAAAACTCCGCAAGCAGCGAGGAATTAGCAAGTCAGGCACAGGTATTGAAAGGTTTGGTGGGTACTTTCAAACTACATTAGCCAGGGAATCCGGTGTTAAGTGTTATGATGGATGCCGGGAATGGCAAAATATGATTGGAGGTATTATAAATAAATCAGGTGTGTTCCCGGTGGGCAAAAGTTCAAAACAGATGCACCACCGAGAGCGTTGCCTGATACCACCCAAATGTATGAGACAGATGTTGTGGAGCGGCGGTTCTACCTGTCGGTGTCAAGACAATCGTTGCAGCTATGAGAGCAATGCCACAGTTTGTCAGCAGTGTCCACCCAGTTTTCCGCATAGGGTACACACTTGCCACACAGATGCTCGGCACTTTCAGGAGACTGCATATCGGTGGAGTGTGCACCGGAATGATTTACCATGCCTTGAAGCGCTTCTGGGTTTTCCAGCATAGGGCAGGGACGCAGAGGGTTTTCGTTGAAGGGCTGTCCCTTTTTGTATGCCATGAACAATGGAGATTTGTATGCCTCCAGCAGTGTCTTTTTATGGATATTGGAATCGGAATAGTGGATAAAGGCACAAGGTTCAATATCACCGTTGGCATTAATATGCAGATAGCAACGTCCGCCCGCGATACAGCCGTCCACATATTCACCGTCATTTTGGAAGTCAATGGTGAATAAAGGCTTGGTGCTTCGATACTTGCGGATACTGTGATACATCTGCTCGCGCTGTTCAGGAGATGGCAGCAGTTCTGTAGGTGCATCGTTGCCAACCGGCATATAGTGGAAGAACCATGCAAATTTTGCACCATGGGAGATCAAATTATCGATAAACTCTTCGGAACTGATGGAATCAACATTCTTGCTGGTATAGCAGCAGGATGCGCCAAAGGGGAGTTTTTTGTCCTTTAGAATCTCAATGGCACGGATAACTGCCTGGTAAGTACCTGCACCCCGGCGGAAATCGGTGGCATCCTCGAATCCTTCAATACTGATGGCGGGAACGAAGTTCCTGACCCGGAGAATTTCGTTGGCAAAGTCCTCGTCAATGAGGGTTCCATTGGTGAAAGCAAGGAACTGACAGTCAGGATGGGCTTCGCAAAGTTTGATAATGTCGGTCTTCCGCACCAGTGGTTCACCGCCGGAATAGATATACATATAAGTACCAAGAGCCGTGCCCTGCTCAATGATGCTGTCTAAGGTCTCATAGCTCATGTTCAGTTTGTTACCGTATTCCGCGGCCCAGCAGCCTGTGCATTTCAGATTGCAGGCGGAGGTGGGGTCCATCAGAATAGCCCAGGGGATATTACAGCCGTGTTCCGTTTTGGCTTTTTCCTGGCGGGCACTGCCAATCAGACCGGAGTTGACAATGAAGTTTTCAAAGAAAGTTTTTCGCACATCTGGATCAATCGTTGTCCAGATGTTTTGAATCAACTGATACCAGTTGTTGTTCGGGTTTGCCAGAATGTCGCTAAATGCTTCGATTTTCTCAGTGTGAAGCCCTTCTTTGTCAAACTTATCTGCCCAATCCAGTAGCTTGGGCAGGTTTTTATCCATATTACCGGACAGATACCCCAGAGCCATTTTTACGGCAAAGCTCTGCACATTTTCTTTCCTGCTATTATTACTCATAATAATTACACTTCCTTTCTCTTTAGGCAGCCAATCTTCATAAATGGCTGTATGTCTGTATTTTATGGGTAACCGGAATAAAAGTCATGGGACAGAAAAAGGCTCCTGGGAAAAAATGCCACAAAATAAAATTCTGTTACACTTTGGGACAATTTGTTTTAATTGTCCCTTTGTTTTGGGCGTAAATCGTTCTATGATAAGTAAATAAAATTGTATGATAAAGGAGAATGTTCAATATGCGTAATGATATGAATCGTGTACTGATAGAAACCACTATCCGCAGAACCTTAAAAGAAATGGGGGATTCTCCGGAGCGTGGCATCCGTAATCTGATTGACCTGGGATTGAATTTTTCGAAGGGACGCTTTCAACAGAACTTTTTGAGCATGGCACAACAGATGCTGCGCAAAGAGGACAGTGCATATTATACGCTGTTCAGAGACATATTGACTCATGTTGACGCCGAAATAATGACCACCTTTGGAATCAATGTAGGATACAACAGTTGTACGAAGGGAGCGAAAACCATTCGCGCCATTGAGATAGAACGTGGGTTTTGTGTACCATGGGCGCTCAGTATCCATATTAATAAAGAACAGGATCTGACTCGTCCCGAATTTTATCCCAATTTACTGCGGCAAGGCAAGGAACTTGGAATTTTTACCTATGTACTATTCACCGATGGAGAGCCTGCAAAAGTGATCGATCTTATGAAAGGACAACCTGACTGCGCATTTTTGCTGCTTTTAGATGGTAAACAAATCACGCCGGAGTTTATAACAGAATTGCAGTTGGTGAAAAATGTGATGATAGCCGTGTCCACCGGCAAGTCCTATCTTCCAGCCTGCAGGCGTCTGAGGGCGGCAAAGCAGTTATATGCAGCATATACACTGTATATGGAGAGGGATAAAGAGGAAATTTTGTGCGGCGCATGGCTTTCCGATGCCATAAAAGGACGCCCTGCATTCTCATTTCTGCTGGCGGATCGTTCCTGCCCGGAGCTCATGCAGAAAGAAATCTATGACTATGTGCTCGCGGTACGTACCGGACAGGAGCAGCCCGTCTTTTTGATAGATATCAAGTACGATATGCTGCACATTGATGAAATCATCTCCGATAGTGTCTGTATGGCCGGGTTCGGGCAGATGGGCCGACTGCTGACAGAAGAGGGTGTCAGAGAAGAGGAAGAACTTAATATTTTCCATAATTCGCTGGAATCCATATTAAACAGACAGCGGCCAAGGGAGAAATAGTTTAGGATTCTTTGATATTTATTTTTCATCATCATCGGAAAGGCGATAAATAATCTGATTGGAGGTTCTCAAAAGTCCCTTTTTCAAAAGTCTGACAAATTCCTCCGCGGACATATTGCCTTTCGTCAGCCAGCGTTTGATGGCACCTACAAAGGCATCTGTGTAGAAATCCACAAAAAAATCGATGGATGGCTCATCTTTGAACATTTCCTTCAAATCATCGGAGAGAACTGAGGCCACAATATCCCGAAAATATTCAGAAAAGGAATTCTGCCCTTCTACATTTAAGGTCTTGCGGTAAAAGCTCTTATTTTCATAGAAATAATTGCATAAGTCCTCCATGAAATCCCAGCCCACCTGATAATCCTTTCGCTGAATCACGGTAATGAACTCGGTATGATAGATCCAGTTGACCAAATCATATTTATCTTTAAAGTGGTAATAAAAACTTTTGCGGTGCATACTACACCTTTCGCAGATGTCCCCCACACTAATTTTGGAAAAAGGAATGCTTTCCATTAACTCCCGCAGTGCGGAGGAAAGTGCTCTTTTTGTAATATTGGAATCAGCCAGAAAGCATCCCTCCCCCTTTAGTCTATAGTGATTCATTCTATCATGATATATTACTATTTTCAACAAAATCCCCCTGATTGTCTTTGGGCATTTTGGATGGATTGTCCCAAAATGTAATAGATTGTATGCGGTGTGGAAAAATGGGACATCCTACTATTTTGTCCAATGTATTTTAATTTCGATATTGCTAAAATAAAGAAAAGAAAAAACAAAAGGAGGATATTTCATTGACAGCACATAGTAAGGAACAGAATGTACTTTTAAAGGAACTACAGGTAAGCACCCAAAGCGGTCTTACGACGGAGCAGGTAGAGTCGAGACTTGCCCAATACGGCGAAAATAAGCTTCGGGAAAAGAAAAAGAAAAGCAATTTTAAACGCTTTTTCGACCAGTTTAAGGATGTAATGATTCTCATTCTCATTGCGGCGGCCGCCATCTCTTTTGGGGTAGCATGTGTTGAGGGAAACCCTGGGGAATTTTTCGAGCCGGTACTGATTCTCATGATTGTAGTACTCAATGCGGTTATGGGCGTGATGCAGGAGAGCAAGGCGGAAAAGGCTCTGGATGAATTGAAAAGTCTGTCCGCGCCGCTTGCAAGAGTATTGCGTGACGGTGTAGAAACAGTCATAGAAGCGTCCGAGCTTGTGCCTGGCGATATCATCCGTCTGGAGGCGGGGGATTTCATACCTGCCGATGCACGCCTGCTGCGAAGTGTCAGTCTAAAGAGTGAGGAATCGGCACTGACCGGAGAATCGGTTCCTTCAGAGAAGGATGCCTCCGCAGTGATTGCACAAAACGTGCCGCTGGGAGACCGGGACAACATGGTATTTTCCGGATGCAGCATCAGCTATGGTACTGCCACCGCTGTGGTCACAGGCACGGGCATGAATACAGAAATGGGTAAAATCGCAAATCTGCTGGAGGGTGAACAGGAAACACAAACCCCGCTCCAGAAAAAGCTGGCTCAGCTTGGAAAGTATCTGGGCATTCTGGCACTTGCCGCCTGTGCAGTCATCTTTGTGGTAGGCATCACAAACGGCATTCCGGTCATGGAAATCTTTATGACAGCAGTCTCCCTGGCTGTATCGGCTATCCCGGAGGGGTTGCCAGCCATCGTTACCATCGTGCTGTCCATCGGCGTGCAGCGTATGGTAAAGAAAAATGCCATTATCCGAAGGCTTCCCGCCGTGGAAACCTTGGGCAGTGCTTCGGTCATCTGTTCGGATAAAACCGGAACACTGACTCAGAACCGTATGACTCTGGTGCGTGTTTATCTGGACGGGTTCGCCACCACAGAGGATATTACCACCGAAAATAGTGAAAGTGTCAGACATCTGCTCTGCTTTGGAACTTTGTGCTGCGATGGTTCGGTGGTATTTCACGGAACAGAGGAACAACACATCGGTGATCCTACCGAAACAGCCATTGTGCTGGCTGCCCACCTGAATGGAATGCCTAAGGAGGAGCTTAACCGCATATATCCGCGATTGGCGGAACTCCCATTTGACTCTGACCGCAAGCTGATGACTACTGTCAACCATATTGATGGGAAAAATGTGGTCATCGTTAAGGGCGCGTATGATATGATGGCTTCCCGTTGTGTTACCGGAGATATGGACACTGCCAGACAGAGAAATGATGAGATGAGTGCCGCAGCCTTGCGTGTGCTTGCCATCGGTTACAAGGTTATTGAAGCAGTGCCGGAGAATCCCACCTCTGAGGAACTGGAGAATGGACTCACATTCATGGGACTTGTAGGTATGATAGATCCGCCTCGTCCTGAGGCAAAAGAGGCGGTTTCCGTTTGCCGCAGTGCTGGAATTAGGCCGGTAATGATTACCGGAGATCATGTGGTGACGGCTTCCGCCATCGCAAAGGAGCTGGGAATCCTACAGCCGGGTGACAAAGCCATCACGGGTGCGGAGCTGGATGCTATGGATGACACGCAGCTTGAGCATGAGGTGGAATCTATCTCGGTTTATGCGCGGGTATCTCCAGAGAATAAAATTCGTATTGTCAAGGCATGGCAGCGCAAGGAGCAGGTGGTTTCCATGACTGGTGACGGTGTAAATGATGCGCCTGCCTTAAAGGCTGCCGATATTGGCTGTGCCATGGGCATCACAGGTACCGATGTTGCCAAGGGAGCCGCTGATATGACGCTTACCGACGATAACTTTGCTACGATTGTGGACGCGGTACGGGAAGGACGTGGCATTTACGCGAATATACGTAAGGTGGTAGGATTCCTGTTGGGCACCAATATCGGTGAGGTGATAGCCGTATTTGCTGCCATGCTGCTGTGGCATAAGACCCCGCTGCTCTCCATGCAGCTTCTCTGGATCAACCTTGTTACCGATAGTTTGCCTGCCATCGCATTGGGGATGGAACCGGTGGAAGCAGATATTATGAAGTGGAATCCTAAGCCCAAAAATGAGGGCATTTTTGCCCATGGTCTTGGACTGCGTGTTGTATTGCAAGGATTTATGTTCGCGATTCTGACGCTCATTGGTTTCCGCTTGGGCGAAACCTCCACGGGAGTGCTTGCCGGTGGACAGACCATGGCCTTCATGGTGCTGGCACTTTCCCAGGTAATCCAGGCATTTAATATGAGATCGGAACATTCCCTGTTCAAAATAGGTGTATTTACGAACCATAAACTTAACTGGGCCTGTCTTGCTTCCCTGTTGCTGGTAGCACTGGTACTGTTCACTCCTTTGCGTATTGCATTTGGGTTGGTGGCGCTCTCCTGGCAGAACTATATTGCCGCTGTGGGGCTGGCTCTCATTCCGGTAATTCTGATGGAGATATCGAAAGCATTTGGTCTCATCAGACACCAAAACTAGGCAGGAAAACAGGATGGAAAAGAAAACATTAAAATCTTATATGCTGCTCATTGTCTACACCATTGGGCTGGTACTGGTGGTGGTTCATTTTACGGATATCTTGAGCGGAACTTGCGCAAAACCTGAGAACCTTTTCTTCCCAGGCGGAGCAATATCTCATCAGTGCCCAGGAATTGTTAAATCAGACTACGGAGTGGGTTGGACTTCAACAAATTGATCTGTCTGCATTTGTGGATACGATGAACAATTATCTGGGTACATTTTCTAACGTGGTCGATGAATTGTTTCCACAGATGATCCGCGTGACCTCCAACCTTTTGTCCAGTATCGTCACGGGATTTTTCTCCATTATATTGTCTATCTATATCATGAATGGAAAGGAGCGATTACTGGAACAGATAAAGCGCGTTCTGTGCGCCTATCTGCCGGAATGGCTGGAAAAGGGGGTGAGTGAACTGACCGGCATCATTTCACAGGTATTTGGTGATTATTTCGTAGGACAATGTAAGGAGGCGGTCATTCTGGGCTGTCTGTGCTTTGCAGGAATGATGATTCTTCGTTTGGACTACGCGGGTCTGGTCAGCATCATTGTTACCTTTGGTGCGCTCATTCCCATAGTGGGAGCCTTTGTGGCAGGTGCAGTGGGCGTGGTATTGCTTCTGTTAGTTTCTCCGGGTGAGGCACTGATATTTCTTATCTTTCTGGTGGTGTTGCAGCAGATTGAGGGCAATGTCATCTACCCGAAGCTCGTGGGACGGAAAATTGGCCTGCCGGGAATATGGGTACTGCTTAGTATAAGTGTCTGGGGAGGTCTGTTCGGAATGTGGGGAATGCTTCTGGGGGTTCCCCTTACTACCATATGTTATCAACTGTTCGGACGGGCTGTGCGTAACAAAGAGCGTACAGAAATGAAAAAGTAAAGAGAGACGCGGGTTAAAAAGAGGAGGATTCCCATGAGTAAAAAGTGGTTTCGAGTATTGTTTCGCCGTCGTGTTTTGGTGATTCTATTGATGCTGGTGCAGGTATTTTTTCTAATCTATGTCCTGAACAGCGGAAGCAAAGTTTCCACTGTAATTAACCTGACACTGACTACAATCAGTTTTTTGGTTACGCTACATATCATCTCCCAAAAGGAAAAGGGCTCCTATAAGCTGATTTGGGTAATTCTGATTCTGCTGTTCCCTGTGTTTGGCGGTCTGTTCTATCTGCTTTGTAATTTTCAGTCCTCCACCAAACGGTTTGGGACGAAAATCGCACAGATAGAGAAAAAGTCAAAGATGCTTTGGATACTTCCGGGAGATGGATTTGTGGAGGCGGCAGCGACTTTGCCCCAGCGTCTGCCACAGCTTCAGTATTTACAGCAATTTTCCGGTTTTCCCATTTATACAGACACCCAGGCCAGGTATCTGACTCCAGGTGAGCGAAAGTGGGAGATGTTATTGAAAGAACTGGAAAAAGCCGGGGAGTATATTTTTTTGGAGTATTTTATCGTGCAGGAGGGTGTGATGTGGAATGCAATTCTGGAGGTGCTGAAACGCAAAGCATCACAGGGTGTTTTAGTGCGTCTCATGTACGATGATATTGGATGTTTCTTTATGCTGCCGAAAGATTACCCGGAGCAGATGAAGAAGTTTGGAATTGAGTGCGTGATTTTTAATCCTTTTCGTCCTCTGGCCACTGTAGTGCAGAATAATCGTGACCACCGTAAGATTGCTGTCATTGATGGGAAGGTGGCTTTTACCGGGGGTATCAATCTTGCGGACGAATACATCAACGCTTATGAAAAGCATGGTCACTGGAAGGACTCTGCCGTGATGGTACAGGGAAAAGCGGCATGGGCATTCACGCTGATGTTTCTGCAGATGTGGGAACTGGTGACTGGATTGGATGAGGACTATACCAGGTATTATCCCTGGGGAGATACTCCTTGTCCGGAGGTGCAGGACGGTTTTGCACAGCCCTATGCCGACAGCCCCATGGATAAGGAGAATGTGGGTGAACACGTCTATCTCCAAATAATCAACAACGCAAAGCAGTATGTGTACATTACGACACCGTATCTCATCGTGGATGACAGTGTGATTTCGGCTCTTTGCCTTGCAGCCAAAAGCGGTGTGGATGTGCGCATTGTAACACCACACATATGGGATAAAAAGGCGGTTCACATAACTACGCGCTCCTATTACCGTGAATTGATTGCCGCTGGAGTCAGGGTCTATGAGTATTCCAAAGGCTTCATTCATTCCAAGACCTTTGTATCGGACGATGAGATGGCTACCGTGGGAACCACCAATCTTGATTTTCGCAGTCTGTATCTTCATTTTGAGTGTGGCGTATGCCTGTATCGAAGTGCGGCAGTCATGGAGGTCAAAGAGGATTTCCTGAACACGCTGAATGTGTGCCAGGAGATTGAGCTGGAAGAGTGCAATGGCGGTTTGCTCCTGCGATTCGCACAGAATGTCCTGCGGCTGTTCGCACCGTTGATGTAGTTTATTGAGTTTATTGATAAACCATCATGAGTGACTGTAAGAAAAAGTGAAAGAGAAATCAGATATTCGAGTTTCCCTGCATTGTCTTCAAATTATAAGAAGACTATAATAATACAAAGAATGGATTTGCAACATCGGGAGGCAGTAGTGCTATCAAACAGTTTGCGGAAAGCATTCAGTAGTAGTCACCAAAAAAATTGTCGAGTTAGGAAGGGAATTATGCAGTATACAAAATTAGGGAATTCAGATCTAAAGGTATCCCGCATCTGTATGGGATGTATGGGGTTTGGGGATGCGGGAAACGGACAGCACAGATGGACCATTGATGAGGCACATTCCAGAGAGATTATCAGGCATGGATTGGACTTGGGAGTAAACTTTTTTGACACGGCAATTGCCTACCAGAATGGAACCAGTGAACAGTATGTAGGCCGTGCATTGAAGGATTTTACAAAAAGAGAGGACGTGGTACTCGCCACCAAGTTCCTGCCCCGTACGCAGGAGGAAATCGAAAAAGCTATCACTGGTCAACAGCATGTGGAGACCATGATCAACAACAGCCTACGAAACTTGGATATGGATTATGTGGATCTGTATATCTATCATATGTGGGATTACAACACCCCGCTCTTCGAGATTATGGAAGGGATGAACAACGTGGTAAAAGCAGGAAAAGTACGCTATATGGGAATCTCTAACTGTTTCGCATGGCAGCTGGCAAAGGCAAATGCCCTGGCGGAAAAGGAGGGCTTTGCAAAATTTGTGTCCATTCAGGGTCACTATAATCTTATTTTCAGAGAGGAAGAGCGGGAGATGGTACCACTTTGTACCGCGGATAATATCGCGTTGACTCCGTACAGTGCGCTGGCGGGTGGAAGGCTGGCAAAACATCCAGGTGAAACCTCTAAGCGTCTCCGGGAAGACAGCTATGGCAAATTCAAATATGATGCCACGGCAGAGCAGGATAGTGCGGTTATCAGCCGAGTGGCGGAACTGGCTGATAAGAGAAATGTGACAATGACTGAGATTTCTCTGGCATGGCTACTGACGAAAGTGACAGCCCCTGTGGTGGGTGCTACCAAATTCCATCATATCGAAGGAGCTGCCAAGGCAGTGGATCTGAAACTTACCATGGAAGAGATCGCATATCTGGAGGAACTGTATGTACCACATCGCCTGGTAGGTGTCATGGCGCAGAATGCCGTTTTCCAAAAGGCAGAGGAAAAAGAGAGGAATATTTTGCAAAATAAGTAGAACGCTTATTTTTTACATACATTTTTAGTTGTATTTCAAATTGCCCATTGACTTGGAGCAAACTCTAAGGTGTATGATGTTTCTATACTTAGAGAAGTCCCTGGGAGCAATTGCTGATTTTAATACTGAGAAATGCAGTTTTAAATGATGATAGAGAAAAGAATTCACCAGTTTACCGTCTAACATTGCGTGAAAAAGGATTCTATATTCTGTCGGAAGGAGAGAAGCCATGACTATCAAGGAAGTATGTGAAAAATATGATATTACACCGGATACCCTGCGTTACTATGAGCGTGTTGGCGTCATACCCGAGGTCACCAGGACGGCAGGCGGCATACGGAACTACACGGAGAAAGATATGGGCTGGGTGCAGAATGCCATCTGTTTTCGCAGCGCAGGCATGCCAATAGAAGCATTGATCGAGTATGTAAGACTTTTCCAACAGGGAGACGAGACCATAGAGGCGAGATGCCAGTTACTAAAGGATACCAGAGAACAAATCATGGAAGCACGGAAAAAATACGATATTGCACTTCAAAAATTAAACTATAAAATCTCCCGCTACGAGGAAGCCGTAAAAACCGGAATCCTGAGCTGGGAGGAGGAGCCCAAATGATGCGAAGCATCATTTTATAAATGGCTCCGACGAACTGCCGCTGAACGACGGTGAGGCGGCGCTACCTATTAGGAGGAAAATATGGGATATTTAGGTGAAGAAATTAAGAAATTAGGGTTTGGACTTATGCGTCTGCCACAGAAGGACAACAGCATCGACGTGGAGCAGACGAAACAGATGGTAGATCTGTTCATGGAGGCAGGATTTACCTACTTTGATACGGCATGGGCATATGCCGGAAGTGAGGATGCCATCAGACAGGCACTGGTGGAGCGTTATCCCAGAGAGAAGTTCCAGCTTGCCACGAAAAATGCAGCCTGGATCAATTGCAAGACCAGGGAGGAAGCCATCGCACAGTTCGAAACATCATTAAAACAGACGGGTGCAGGCTATTTTGACTTTTATCTCTTACATAACCTGGGAGAGAGCAGAACCCACTTTTTCGATGACTTTGATATGTGGAGCTTTGTGCAGGAGAAGAAAGCAGAAGGTAAGATCAAGCACGTTGGCTTCTCTTTTCACTCTACACCGGAGGAACTGGAAGAAATCTTAGAGAAACATCCGGAGATGGAATTTGTACAGCTGCAGATCAATTATGCAGACTGGGAATATCCGGCGATCCAGTCCAGACGCTGCTATGAGGTAGCCAGAAAGCACGGTAAACCTGTTATTATCATGGAGCCTGTAAAAGGTGGTATGCTGGCAAATCCACCGGAATCCGTGCAGAAAATACTGAAAGGTGCAGAACCGGATCAGTCCGTGGCATCCTGGGCAGTTCGTTTTGCAGCCAATCTGGAGGGTGTCATTACAGTGCTTTCCGGCATGAGCAATGTGGAGCAGATGGAGGATAATCTCTCCTACATGAAGACCTTTACAGGACTGACAGAGGATGAGATGCATACGTTGAGGAATGCCCAGGAGGAACTCAGCCGCATTCCTTTGATTCCATGCACCAGCTGCAATTACTGTGCGAAGGTCTGTCCAATGCAGATCGGAATTTCCGGTTCCTTCACAGCGATGAACTACCTCAATCTGTTCAATGACGTGGCAGCGGCAAAGCATCAGCAGGAATGGCTGGTGGGAGGCCATGGATTGAAGCTTGCCAGTGAATGCATCAAATGTGGAAAATGTGAGCAGGTATGTCCACAGCATATTGCCATCCGTGAGGAGCTGGCAAAGGCTGCGGATGCACTGTAAGAAAACGCCCGGGACGGAATGCTGGGGACAGTGAAGAATACCGTGTCGAAAGAAACTGCTACTCTTTTCCGTCCCAGCAGTAAGTACAGAGCTTACAAGGATCAATGCCAACGGCATCTAACATATCGTCCAGGCGGTTGAACCGAAGGGAAGTAAATTTTAATTCCTTCCGAATCGTTTCCACCATCTGGGCGTATTTTTCTGATTCTGGATTACAGTATTCCTTTAAGATATCATCTGGAATAGCCACACCATCTGCAACACCCTCCAGCTTAGAGATGACTCTTCGGGTGATGAGATCCATCTCGGAGTTGGATCTGGAGAAGTTCAGATATTTACAACCGTAGATCAGAGGCGGACAGGCAGGACGGATATGCACCTCTTTGGCACCGCTCTGATAGAGAAATTCTGTGGTTTCTCTTAGCTGCGTCCCACGGACGATGGAATCGTCGATGAGTAACAGACTCTTGTCTTTGATGAGATCGTGTACGGCGATGAGCTTCATCTTGGCGATGAGATTACGCTTACTCTGGATGGTAGGCATGAAGGAACGTGGCCAGGTAGGTGTATATTTGATGAATGGCCTGGAGAATGGAATCCCGCTTGCATTGGAATATCCAATGGCATGAGCAGTTCCGGAGTCTGGTACACCAGCTACGATATCGGGCTTCACATTGTCACGCTTTGCCATGCGTTCGCCACAGTTGTAACGCATCTTCTCCACGCTGATGCCTTCGTAGGAACTGGAAGGGTATCCGTAGTATACCCATAAAAAGGTGCAGATCTTCATCTCTTTGCCAGGTGCCAGCAGTACTTTGGCACCTTCCGGGGTAATCACATCGATTTCTCCCGGACCTAATTCTTTATAGTCCTGATATCCCAGGTTGCGATAGGCAAAATCTTCGAAGGTGACACAGCAACTATCCTCTTTTTTCCCCAGGACAACAGGCATGCGGCCATACTTATCTCTTGCAGCGTAGATGCCTTTTTCCGTGAGCAGCATCAGTGAGAGAGAACCCTGGATGAGTTCCAGTGCATAATGAATGCCTTCGATGAGATTTTCCTTCTGATTAATAATGGAAGCTACCAATTCCGTAGGATTGATCTCGCCACTGCTCATCTCCATGAAATGGGAATTCCCGTTTTTGAAAATTTGCTCTATGATCTCATCCGCATTGTTGATCTTACTCACAGTGGTGATGGCGTAAGTGCCGTGATGTGAGCGTACCAGCAAGGGCTGTGGCTCATAGTCGGAGATACAGCCAATGCCCAGGTTTCCATGCATTTCCTGTATTTCTTTATCGAATTTCGTACGGAAAGGGGCATTTTCAATATTATGTATGGCACGATCAAAGCCTTTTTTCTTATCATATACCACCATTCCGCCGCGTCTGGTTCCCAGATGGGAATGATAATCCGTTCCAAAAAATAAATCAAATGTACAGTCTTCCTTTGAAGCTACTCCAAAAAATCCACCCATTTTATATCTCCTCGTCATTTAATAATTTTCTTTTGTTGTTTGCAAGTCATCAAGATCCGAATACTTCTATCATAACAATAATGGACAGTCTTGAAAAGAAGAATATTTTAAATTAGGGCATGATTGTACTATTCAGAGCCTTTAGGCGGTGGTGAAGCTGTTATAATCGGGCTTTGACCACTTCAGCTTCTCCGTCCAACGCTTTGTAGGTGATACCATCCTTCATAACGAAGGAAACATTATGTAAGGTTTCGTAATGCTCCAGAGGATTTTCTGAGACAGCGATGAGGTCTGCTGCAAATCCTTCGGTAATACAGCCAATACTGTTTTCACGGTTTGCAACGATGGCAGCATTACTTGTAACACCCTTCAGTGCAGTGCGGGCGTCGGCACCAAGTTCTATGGCAAAGCCGATCTCCTTATATAGTAGTCCGTGATTTGCATCTGTGCCGAGGGAAAAATGGATGCCTGCTTTTACGATCTTAGCAAGGCTCTTTCGCACATTTTCCCTGTGGTATCTTGTCTTGGCGATGCTGTCAGGGGAGAGAAAAGCTTCTCTTTCTTCATCTAAGAAGATACCGGAGGTCAGATCTACCCAGGTGTCATGCTCTTTTAATAAAGTAACATCAGCGTCCGTTGCGGCATAAGCATGTTCAATGACGGAAACGCCCATTTCCACGCAATCAGTCAAAGCCTGTCCACCGATACAGTGAGCGGCTGTTGGGACATTCAGGCGTTTTCCTTCAGAAACCACCGTGGAGATTTCTTCTCTGGAAAGATAGGCGGGGATGAAATCCTGCCCAACTGGAGCGACGCCGGGGGTAGCAAATAATTTCATAATATCAACGCCCTTTTTCAAGTTCTCTCTTGCAGTTTTACGAATTTCTTCCGGACCATTATGGGGATAGCCGATGTGACCGGCACCATGTGCAGTCTTCATTCCTTTTCCGGCGGTCAACAGTTTTGGACCGTAAATAGTACCGTCTTTGATTTTCTTATTCAGATTTACGTCAATGTAATCAAAATCTCCCATACAACGGGCGGTTGTGACACCGCTCATGAGATCATCCTTTAGCCCCTTTATGGCAATCAGTGTCAGTTCATGGGCAGAGGCAGTGGCAAGAAGCTCCAGATGGTTTGGAATCCTTGCGTCAATACAAAGGTGGTCATGACATTCAATCATGCCCGGCATAAGGGTCTTACTGCCCAGATCGATGAGGGAGGCATCCGGATAGGATGCCATTTCACTTTGGTCAATAATCACTTCTATTTTTCCCTCATTTATAACAATACATTTATTCTTTACCAGTTCCAGTTCTGATCCAATCAGGATAGACTGTGCTTTTACAAGTGTTTTCATATGATGTCGCCTCTCTATTCCTACAGTTTTTCGATTTTCGATTCTAAAGCTGCTTCGCTTGGGGTGGTTGCGGAAATACCGTGTGCTTTGTTCCATTTGTTACTGAATTTGGAAAGAGCAGAGACCATCAGTGGACATAGTACAGCAGTGATAACAACGGCTGCTGCGGTCTGTGCAGTTGCAGTTTCCACATAAGGAGCAAGCGTAGGGTCAGCCTGTGCTACAGCGGTGGGAGTGGTCGCAGCGACGCCGGCAGTCGTACCGATTGCGGCACCCATTGGATCTGCTTTTCGGCGAATCAAACTATAGATAATAAAGGTCAGAAGTCCCGTTGCTACCAGAGTCATCAGACCGAGAATAACGCCCATGATACCAGCCTTTGCAATACTCATGAAGTTTAAGCCTGCTCCCAGCGCAAATCCGTTGAAGGGTGGAAGTAAGACCATACCGGTGGCTAATACTTTTCTCCATTCGTGATCCAGGTTACCAATGATAAAACCAATGATGATTGGAATAATGCTTGCCATAATAGCCGTGATTGGGAAGTTACCGATGCCTGCAGCACCGAGAGCAATCATGGTAAAGAAAGGACCATCGTTGATAGCGAGAATAGAAGTCGCACCAACATCAGAGTCATCACCATACTCAGAAGCAAGTGTTGCGTAGATAACGCCGTTGGAGTTGGTAACAGCACCGATGACTGCAAGTGGAGTCAGCCCCAAGATACCTGCCGGTCCGAAAAAGTTGTTCAGTAATACACCGATACCAAACCCAACAAAGAATTTTAGGGCAGTGAGTACGACCCCTTTAAAAAGAGTATCTCCCGCCATCTTCACGTCGATCTGTGCACCACTACAGAATAGGAACAGACCGATCAGTGTAGGGATCGCGTTTTTAAACAGGCCAGTAGTAAAACCGCCGATGAGCAGTGTATCTGGTAATAATGTGTTGATCAGGCATCCTAAAAGCAGTGGAACGACCATTGCACCAGCCGGAAATTTTTTCATAGTTTCTAGAATTTTTACTTCTCCTAATTTAAACTTCATAATTTTTCACCTCTAAATGTGCTTTCCTATATTTGTTTACATCCGTCGATGTATTAATGCATGCAATTCTGATAAACTATAGAGCAAGCCCTGTGCCAAGTTTGATGCGATGGGTGTTTTAATAGGCGCTTTTTTGTGAATCTTTTACAAAGAATGAATGCAAAATAGAAAGGACACAATTCTTTTTTGTCTAAAATGACTGTACCATAACCGACAAAAAATATCATAAATCAACATTTATGATTGCAATTACAATTGCATCATTGTAAAATTATTGCAAAAGTGCAACTGAACTTTACAACAATTCAACAGGGAGAAGAAAATGACACATATCTTATTTTTTGCACCTTATCCAAATTGTATTAGTACTATTGAGGAAGTACTGAAAGAACGGTCACAAAAGAATCAATTTACCTATGAGGTTTTATTAGATCAGTTCGATAATAAGCTGGAATCCATTTATGCGGATACGATTATTGCCAGGGGTTTTACCGCCCAGTCCATGCGAAAGCTTGACATTCCCTGTGCGGAGCTGAAGATTTCCGGATATGATGTGATTGCTGCCTTCATTAAATGCATAAAGCTTTATCATAAGAAAAAGATCGCACTGGTAGGTGCCCGGAATATGTTCTACGATTCGGAGAATATTGCCAGCATGTATCCGGAAATTACGTTGATTCCACACTTTACAGATCGGGAATCCGATCTGGAGAGCTGTGTTCTACAGGCGAAACAGGAGGGTGCGGAGGTTTTGATGGGTGGTTTTTCCTCCTGCGAGTTCGCTAAAAAACATGGGATTCCAAATGTTTTGATTGAATCTGGGAAGAAAGCCATCGATGAGGCCATAGATAATGCCCTTTCCACCCTTGCTGTTTATCACAGGGAGAGACAGCGCAGCAATGAATTTTCGAATATTATGAACTATTCCTTTCAGGGAATATTATCTACAGATACGAAGGGTATCATTACCTTTACTAATAAACAGTGTTATAAAATCCTGGCGGGTCTTGACAGTCCTCTAATAGGAAGGAGAATAACGGATATCTTTCAGGAGTTTCCTATTGAAAGAATTATTCAAAAGAAGGAAAATATCGTCTCTGAAATTCATAAGTATAAGGACAGGCTGCTGGCATTTAACGGTCTCTATGTATCCTCCAAAGAATATGTCAGCGGGTGTGTTGTGACTTTTCAGGACATATCGGCGATCCAGAAGGAAGAAGAAAAAATTCGTACAAAGATACATAAACAGGGATTTGTGGCAAAATACAATTTTTCTAACATTAAAACTGACAGTAGTGTCACAAAACGGGTCATTGAGACTGCCAGGGAGTATGGTGCCACGGATTTGAATATACTAATTCATGGAGAAACAGGCGTTGGAAAAGAACTATTTGCCCAGAGCATTCACAATGCCAGTCCCCGTAAAAATGGTCCCTTTGTTGCTATCAACTGCGCAGCAATTTCCGAGGATCTGTTAGAAAGTGAGCTTTTTGGATATGTAGAAGGTGCCTTTACGGGAGCTGCAAAGGGGGGCAAGATGGGATTTTTTGAAATCGCACATAAGGGAACCATTTTTCTGGATGAAATAGGAGACATTTCCAAAAAACTCCAGAGCAGACTGCTCCGCGTTATTCAGGAAAGGGAGATCATCCGTCTTGGAAACGATACAGTGATTCCAATCGATGTGAGGATCTTGTCTGCCACCAATAAAGACCTGATGGAGGAAGTGGAGGAAGGAAATTTCAGAAGGGATCTGCTATACCGGCTGGATGTCCTGGAACTGAATATCCCAGCACTGCGGGAAAGAGGGGCGGACAGCGTTTTCCTTTCAAAAGATTTTATCAGATTCAACCATGAATCCAAGGGTGATGTTCTGGAAGGATTATCCCGTGAAGCGGAGGAAATGATGCTGCACTATAGCTGGCCAGGCAATATCCGGGAACTGCAGAACTTTTGCCAGCGTCTCTGTATCATCAGTAAAGGAAAGCTTGCCACCAGGGAGGATGTACGGCTTGCTCTGCCGGGACTTCTGGATGCGAAGATGCAACAGAAGAGGGATGCGATCCCTCCAATTCAGGAAACCGAGAAAGAGACGATCATTCGTGCATTAAAGGAAAATGGCGGATCACGTACGAAGACCGCAGCTTTTTTACAGGTTGATAAAAGCACGCTGTGGCGGAAGATGAAAAAATATGATCTGTTATCTGGTAACAGGCTTCATCCAGCGATTGCCTCTGATACGAAGAAAACAGAAAATTGTTTTTAAAGGATCATCCAGACGCATACAGATTAATACAACAGGAATAGGAAATTGAAGTCGAGTAGCAAGTAAAGCGCATGGAAGAGCGACGATCCATAGAAGAGAAATCTCTGTAATCAGACAAAATCTTGTGTCGCCTGCACCACGGAGCACACCTAAGATACAGGTGTAAGAGATGGCAAGGAAAAATACAATAAAGGCAGTTACAGTAATCATCTGGTCAGCAAGCCATAAAGTTTCTACGGGCAGCTGATACAGACGGAGGACGAAAGGCTTTAAAGCTAAAATGATACCAGCAGTTGCAGCACCCACAGCTACACTAAGAATAAGTAAAGTGTTTGTCCTTTCCCGGGCTTCTTTGAACTGTTTATTTCCGATGGACATGCCCACGAGAACGCAGGCAGCAGTGGAGACTCCATATACGGAGGCGGTTGCCAGCTCCTCCAGGATAGTGGAGACTGTATATGCAGCGACAGGATCACCTGATATGTAGGTGATGTGTCCTATGATGGAGGCCTGTATATTTGTTGCCAGAGAAAACATTACTTCATTGGCAAGCACAGGGGTACCGTATTTTAACAAGTCAGATAACAGAGGTTTCGAAATACTTTTCAGATGGTAAAATCTCAAGGACAATTTGTGATCAAAACAAAATATATATAGGGTTGACAGCAGAAATTCCAACAGTCTTGAGATCAATGTGGCAATAGCAGCACCACGTATCCCCATAGGTGCAAAACCCAAATGCCCAAAAATAAGAATCCAGTTGAGAGAGAGGTTTGTCACTAAGGCGGAAAGTGTACATATTAGAGAGATATTGACAATCTCCACGCTTCTAGCCATACAGATTAGCGTGGAACTGAATGCAAAAAAGATATAATCAAAAGCAACGATTCTAAGATAGCTTGCACCGGCAACAATAATACGATCTGTTGGTGTATATAGAGACATGATCTTTTCGGGCATAGCTAATGTAACTACAGAGAACAGGAAAGAAACGATCAAAGAAATCTTTAAAACCATTGACATGATAGTGCGAATCGGTCTTAAATCTTTTTTTCCCCAGTATTGACTGCATAAGACAGAGGCCCCGCCTGCCAGACCAAAACAGAACATACCCATCAGACGGAATGGCTGATTAGCCAGAGAAGCAGCGGACAGAAACACGCCGGTACCATCAACATTGCCCAGCATCAGACTGTCAACAGTAGTAGTAGCCTGAGATATCAGGCCCTGTAGTATAATGGGAATGCCAATTTTAAAACAGGTTATATAAAAATTTTTATCTTTGACAAAATGCATAATAACTCCTTTATAAAAAAACGGAGAAAAGCTGGAAGGCTTTTCCCCGTAACAGGCAGTTATGATTCAATCTTGATAGGAACGAACTGAGTAAGTGTAAGTTTCAGTTTTAATAAGTTGTTCGTTATAATAGATAACTTCCAGATTAGCATCAAGTACAGTTTGCGCAACACTCAGCAAAGGATGACCGACATCTACATGTAACAGTTCTGCCACATAGGGTGACGCTGATACAATGTGAAAATCATCATAAAAATTTACGGGTTCTACCCCCATTTTTTCATGAAGCAGGCCAAAGAGAGACTGGTTGTTCAAATTCAAGTCAAGAAGTTGATGAAAGCGTTCTGGAAGATAATCTGTTTCATACACAGCGGGTTCTCCTGCAAGAGAGCGGATACGTACGATGCATCCATATAGTTCAGATTTATTTTTTATGCTGAAACGAGTTATCAGAGAACGATCTATTGTTTCCAGGGATTGACGAATAACTGTTGTGTGAAAAGCGATATGCCTGCCAATAAGTGAGGCAGTAAAACTGTGGTCACGGACACAGGATTTTTCAAAAAAATCCGGGTATGTTACGAACGTTCCCTTACCCTGTTTGCGCTGCAGTACTTTTTCATCCACGAGAAGATCAATTGCTTTACGTACTGTGATTCTGCTGACTTGATAAGTTCTGCAAAGAGCTGATTCGGGCAGAATCTGCTCGCCTTGAGACCAGGTTCCATCTTTAATTAAAGTTCGGATCTTTTCAGCTAATTGTATATATAGTGGTGTAACATCATTTGTTTCCAATGATTCCATAGTCATACTCCTGTTGAATACAAAATTGTGAATTAGAATATATATTTCCTATATCTATAATATATGATTCCTTTTGATCTGTAAAGAATCATAGGGTATTATCAAATACGCAAAATTATAGATATTTTCTGTATTCAGAGGTATCTTCGCCATGTTTTTCCATATATGCCAGAACAGGGTCGCTTCCAACGGCACCGCCTCTGGCACCCATATGTCCAACTGCTCGGGAAGAGGCAAAGACAGCAAATTTTGCTGATAATTGAATATCTTTGGAGCGATTATACAAAAAGGTGAAGGAACTGCAGAAAGTATCACCTGCACCAGTAACGTCTACCACAGTATTGGGTACTCCGTCAATTTGGAAACGGACATTTCTGGTATATACATAGCAGCCTTTTTCGGCAACTGTGACGATGAGTATTTTGGGACCGGAATGGAGAAGATATTGAACGGTTTCTTCATCGCTGCGCCCCTCTTTTTGATTATCGAATCCCACCTCGTTCATAAATAATGTATGTACATATGGTAATAAGAGCTTATCTTCTTCACTGATCTTGTCCACGTCAGAGTCTACCATGATCTGTACATTATGCTGATGCCATTGTTTTATGATGTCAATAGGCCCCATATTCCCGAGACGGAGATACTGCATTGCCCAAAAACCTGTGTAAATGGTGGAGGCTCTGCAATATTTATCCTGCATGGATTCTGTAATAGGCATGGTTTTTAACTTGGTGTTGATGATGAATACGGTATGTTCACCTTCTGAAAGAAATATCATACATTTCGAATTAACCAAAGAGCTGTCGTAAATGACTAAAGATGTATCAATGCCAATCTCTTCCAGGGAATTACTTAATTTTATGTCACTGGGACAGAGAATACCGGAGAATCTGGTATCACTTCCGTAGCTGGCATATACACTGGCAGCATTGGCTATCATGCCGCCCATTTGACTCTCTAACATTTCAGTGCCCACTTTGTCAGCTCTTCCGGGCCACTTCTTAACAGCATAATATTCATCTAGTGCTACATCGCCAAGAAATATTGTATATTCATTCATACTATCCCTCCTTTTATCAGAAGCATAGCACAAAGTATTGGTAAATTCAACTAAAAATGAAAGAAATAAGTAAAAATAATTGACATTATACACAAGACATCATATAATGTCATTAACAGAAGGAACAAATAATTTATCAAAATCAAATTATAGGAGGGTATAAAAATGGCAAGTGGAAAAGTAAACACGAAAATGGGTTTCTATTTAATTCCTTTAGGTATTGCAGTTAATTTTGTATTGGGTCAGATCGTTACATTATTAAGACTCCCAGTGTACTTTGATGCAGTAGGCACGATGGTAGTTGGTGCATTGTGCGGTCCGGTTTACAGCATTATTGCCGCCCTTGCAACAGGGGCACTATTAAGTATTACTTCGCCATCTAACTGGTTTTATATGGCCAATTACCTGGCGGTGGGTATCACTGCAGGTCTCTTCGCAAAATGGGGATTTTTTAAGAAATTACCCAAGTCAGTGATTTACGGAATTATCATAGGCGTGATTTGTGGTGTTGCGGGATCTGCAGTTACGGTGGCAGTCTACGGTGGATATACAGCAAGCCCCACAGGAATTATCACAGGAGCGATTGTTAAGACTTTTCATTTGGGATTATTCACAGCAAATACGATATCGGAATGCTTTTCTGATATTATAGATAAGATTCCGTCAGCCATTATTGCTTTTCTTATCGTAAAAGCAGTTCCGAATCGCTTCTTGCTTAAACTGCCCTATGGCAATGAATACATACATGGAATGAACAGAACAGAAAACGGAGAATAATTGGAAAAGTGTAACAAGCTTGTCAGATAACAGAATATCCGACAAGCTTTTACTAAAAGGTGAGGCATATGAATAGTAAAGAAAAATTTATTAATTCGTTTCGTAATGCTAAGTTACATGGAAATTTTATTCTGGATTTAAATCCTTTTACAAAATTAAATTGTGCATTTGCCATATTCCTTGGGGCTGCCTTACTGGGGCATTATTGGACCAGATTAGCAGTAATTATTATTTGCTATGTGATAAATGCGTTATCCGGAAAAGAAAATTTCAAGAGATTTGTTAAACTTTACAGTTTCGTTGCATTTTTGTTTTTCTTTTTCTTGATTGGACTAAATACATGTTTTCGTCCTGGGGAGACTCTGTACTGGGAATGGGGCATTATTGGAATCACGAAAGAAGGTTTTTTTTATGGCCTCAGTATGGCACTGCTTATTAATGAAATATGTGGTTCTATCATGTCGTTTTATATGGTGACCCCTATGAAGGATATTATGTATTCGGTGGAAAGGCTGGGTGCACCACGGGCTGCATCCTATATAATGCTGGCATCCATGCAGTCTATTATTGATTTGGGAAAGTCGGCAAACACTATTATGGAATCTCAAAGTGCACGTGGTGTTGAGACCAGCGGTAATTTGAAGACGAGAGCAAAAGCATTTGTACCAATATTATTTCCACTGTTTCTGGGTGCTATAGCAGGTACAGAAGAAAAAACAGTTGCCATGGAGACGCGGGCTTTTTCGGCAAATAGAAAGCCGACACATATGTATGAACTTAGAAAAACACCTGCATTGGAAAAAGTCTTTTGTGTTTTTCTGGATCTCGTGGTCATCATCAGCGTTGTATGGAGGTTTCTGCCATGAATAGTATATCATTGAAAAATATTCGTTATAAATATCCTCTTACAGATCATTATGCACTGGATGGCGTTTCGTTTGATTTTGAAGAGGGAAAGTTCTACGGAATTATAGGGCCAAATGGAAGTGGTAAATCAACCATTTGTAATTTGATGAAGGGATTAATACCCAGCTTTTATCTGGGAGATCTGGAAGGCACGGTGGAAGTGCAGGGCAAACCTGTTGATGAATGGGAACCGGAGAAACTGTGTACAAAAGTAGGATATATTTTTCAAAATCCCTTTACACAGATAAGTGGTATCCGCGATACCGTATTTGAAGAGATTGCCATAGGATTGGAAAATCTGGGTATCGATAAAGAGCAAATGATACAAAAAGCGGAAGAAATCACAAAACGCATAGGAATTTATGATTTAATTGAAAAAAATCCCAATGAATTGTCAGGTGGACAGCGACAAAGAGTGGCATTTGCGTCAATTCTTGCCATGGATACGGATATATATGTAATAGATGAACCGACTTCACAGCTGGACCCTGATGGAACAGAGAGTGTATTCAAGATTATCCGTTCTCTTAAGGAGCAGAAAAAAACAGTTATTCTGGTAGAACATAAAATAGAGTTAATGGCAAAGTATGCAGATGAAATAATTGTATTGAAAGATGGCAAAATCATTAAAAGCGGACCTGCCAGAGAAGTTTTGTCAGACTATGATCTTGTGAATAAAAAAGTAGCAGTACCGCAGACAGTTTTGTTTGGACATGAGATGGAAAGAGCTGGTAAATCCCTTGGAAAACTTCCTATCACTATTGATGAGGCTGAGGTATGTGTCAGAGAAAGGATGAGAGGTGAACAATTATGAGTATAGAATTACAACACGTTCATTTTCGATATCCTGATGGAACGTTGGCAAATGAAGATCTGAATCTGGTGATTCATGAGGGTGAACGAATTGCAATTGTTGGACAAAATGGTGCGGGCAAGACAACTGCGGTTAAACTCATGAATGGATTACATAAACCTACGGAAGGAGAGGTGATTATTAATGGTATCAATACACGGAATAAATCGACCGCACAGATTTCTGGTATGGTAGGCTATGTATTTCAGAATCCGGATGACCAGATTTTTAAGAACACGGTAAGAGATGAAGTGGAGTTTTGGTCAAGATATAACAAACTGGATGAGAAAGAGATCCAGAGCCGCGCAGAGTGGGCAGCTAAATTGTGTGATATAGAAAAATATCTGGATATTAATCCATATGAGATTCCATATTCTACTAAGAAATTCGTATCCATTGCGGCTGTATTAACGGCCAGGAATCCATATTTAATTCTGGATGAACCAACTGCCGGACAGGATGTGGCTGGAGTAGAATGTCTGTCCAAGCTTCTTCATTATATGGAACAAGATGGAAAGTCGGTAATTACGATAACGCATGATATGGAATTTGTAGCTGATAATTTTAAACGTGTGGTAGTTATGGCCCATGGACATATCATTGCAGATGGAACTCCTGCGGAAATATTTGCAGAGGAAAGCATTCTCAGTGAAGCAAAGATAAAAAAGCCACAGATATGTGAACTTTCTACGAGACTTGGATTAGGAAACATCATGAAAATAGAAACACTGGTAAATAAATTATAATTAAAATAATAAATAATAGAAGGGCTGGGATTAGAATGAAAACAAATCGCTTTTTATCAATTTTTTCTACCAAAAAACCTGTTTTAGGAATGCTGCATCTAAAAGGAGAAACAACAGAGGATGTCATAAAGCGTGCATATGAAGAATCCAAAAAAATGATTGATAATGGTGTGAACGCAGTTATTGTGGAAAACTATTTTGGATCAGCGGAAAATGCAGAGCGTGTGCTCTATAAATTTCAAAAAGAGCAGGTTGACTTTATATATGGCTGCAATATATTGAACAATGATTCTGAAAATATGAGAATTGGAACAAAGTATGGAGCGGCATTTATTCAGATAGATTCCGTAGCGGGGCATCTGGAACTGGCAGATGATGAAAAATTTGGTAAATTTATTGAGGAAACTCGAAGTATCTATAGCGGAGCAGTAATAGGTGGAGTTCGATTCAAATATCAACCCTATAAATCTGGTCGGTCACTGGAAGAGGATCTCCGAATAGGAATGGAACGTTGTGATGCCATTGCTGTTACCGGAGAGGGCACAGGTATGCCGACACCGGTTTCGAAGATTAAGGAATTTCGAGACATCGTGGGATCAGAGTTCCCATTGGTAGCAGCTGCAGGCATGTTGCCGGAGACATGTGCAGAAGAATTTACATATGCAGATGCGGCTATCGTAGGAAGCTATTTCAAGGATACCTACAAAGACAAAGGGGACGTTGACGAGGAACATGTGAAAGTGTTCATGGATGCGGTCAGAAAATGCAGATGAGGGGGAATTGCTTATGCAGTCTGAAGAGAAATATATGGTAAAGGAAGTAGTAGACATAACGGAAATAGATTATTCTGAATATGGCATACTGTATAATATGAGCGGTGAAGGTAAAGATACGGGAAATACCAATCGCTCATCTGGAAATGGATGGGAGGATGTAGATACCTCCATTCCTGTCTTGGACACATTGGGAACACTGGGATATACCTATAGTGAAGGACAGCCATTTCTGACAGTGGAGATGGAGAAACATTCCCACACCCAGGAAGCACAGATACCCATCGAGCAGCCTATTTGTCTTCTGATAGCAAAGGCATGCAAGGGAGCACCAAGAGCAGAAGACACTGTGGCTGTCAGAATACGTCCTGGATACATATTTGTGTTACATAGGGAGACCTGGCATTCTGCGTCCCATGGAACGAAACATGCAGGAAGATATCACTGGATGGCACAGGTCTATAAGAATGAGCCAACGGTATGGAAAGAGATCCAGGGTGGAGCAGTTTATGTGAAGGATAATGAAACAGAATAAAGAACAAAATGAATGAAGTATTATAAAATATTACAAAACAGCCACTTTTACAGCAATCAGAAAGTGGTTGTTTCCTATTTGGCGAAAATGTGTCAAAATAAACATGACATATAGTTGACATGTTTTGGGTGATATGATAATAGAGGAAGTGAGAAAAATCGTGAAGATAGACAGGCTTATCGGAATTCTTTCTGTGTTATTGCAGGAGGAAAAAGTTACAGCACCTGAACTGGCAGAGAAGTTTGAGGTGTCCAGAAGAACCATCAACAGAGACATAGAAGATCTGTGTAAAGCTGGCATTCCCATCAGTACTTTGCAGGGGGTGGGTGGTGGCATCCGCATTATGGATGGCTACCGGATGGACAGAACAATTCTGACATCCAGGGATATGCAGATGATAATGGCTGGGTTACGTAGCTTGGATAGTGTAAGCGGCAGTCGCTACTATGGTCAGCTTATGGAGAAAATCAAGGCTGGTTCATCTGAGTATGTAAATGGCAGTGAATCCATACTCATTGATCTTTCATCCTGGTATAAGGATGCTTTGGCACCGAAGATTGAAGCGATTCAAAATGCTATTGAAGAGCGAAAGGTAATCTGTTTCAATTATTATGCGCCAAAGGGAGACAGTAGCAGAGAAATTGAGCCATATTTTTTAATATTCAAATGGAGCAGCTGGTATGTCTGGGGCTATTGCAGACTTAGGGAAGATTTTCGCATGTTCAAGTTGAATCGTATGGACAAGATTATTCAGACTCAGATGGATGTGGCAAAACGTGAGGTGGCGATGCCGGATCTTTCCACTGAGAGAATATTTCCAGGAGAAATAAAACTGAAAGCTGTCTTTGATGCGTCTATGAAATGGCATTTGATCGAAGAATTTGGATCGGATTCCTTTCAAATACAGGATGATGGAACGTTACTGTTTGAGCATGAGTATACGGATCAGGAAGAATTGATTGCATGGATGTTGTCGTGCCGGGACAAGGTTACGGTACTTGAACCAAAGTCTGTCAGAGAGGAACTTTTTCATATCACTTCACAAATCATTAAAAAATATTCAATATCAAAATAAGGGAGAAAAACAATGGAAAAAGTATATGCTTGTGTGATGTATCAATGGCAGATTGGAAAATCAGACATGTTATGGTATGCATATTTCAGTACTGGAAACGCGATAAGAATCTTCGAGATGTGCCGATGCATCTGCAGTTATTTTGTCAGTACAACAAGCAGTCATTATGACTGGGCGATGAAGAAAATAAAGGCTCACAAGAAAATGTGCATATAGAAAGAAATGAGGCGAGGAAGATGAAAAAATGGTACAATGAAGAATATGAATTTAAGATAGAGGTCACTGGTTTCCTGCGAGGTGAGCATACAGAGCATTATTGCAGAAACGGAGAAGAGGTTGGGGATCAATATTCGTGCACGTATGGCTGTCCGGTGAACCAGAATAGACAGGGAATTTGTTCGAAGACGATGATGATGCTTTATCCACTAATGGAAGCGGTAAGAAGCGGCGGCGATCTGGAAAACCTTGGAGGAAGCAGCAAATACACAAAGGATATCGTATGTCCGGATGGCTGTGTAATGTTCAGACTCACAGCCAGGCCTCTTGGAAACGAGAATTTCCATAAGGGTGGTTTTTGGAAGGAGCAGTAGATATTTATATGCCAAAGAATAGACCGGAGATTGTGAATGTTCCAAAGGCAAATGATATTGCCGTAAGGGGGAAGGGAAATCCAAATGAAGAAGGTGGTGAAATAAATGGCAACATCGAAAGAATTTCATGATTATGTAGTGGATAGTCTTCAAAGAGTAGGGAATATTTCAACGAAAAGGATGATGGGTGAGTATTGTATTTACTATAGGGATAAGCTTGTTGGAGATATTTGCGATAATACCTTGTTATTGAAACCTACCGAATCGGTTCTCCGGTTAATGCCGGATGCAGATAGAGCATATCCTTATGAAGGTTCAAAAACATTGATGGCTGTGGTAGATGATGTGGAGAATGTAGAATTGATGGAAGCGGTTTTAAATGCAATGTATGAGGAATTGCCGGAACCAAAGAAAAAGGTTAAGAAGACGATCTAGTACATTGTTTATGAAATACCTACCACATATACGCGTCTAAATTTCCGGCTGTAATGCAATAAAATCTGAAAATTAATCCTTCGTATATGTAGCAGCTATTTAATTTACGATATACTGGATGGACAAATAAGTGCAAAGATAGTCGGGAAGAAGAATTTACGTTGTGATAGGATGAAAACATAGCGGAACGAAGGGAGCGAAGCAGTATGGGATGGATGGAAGCAATTAGTGCGGCAATACAATATGTCGAGGAACATATCACGGATGAGCTCACCGTTGATATGATTGCTAAACATGTGAATATTTCATCATTCTATTTTCAGAAGGGATTTGCTATGCTCTGTGGTTTTACCATTTCAGAGTATATTCGCAACAGACGGCTAGCACTGGCAGGAAATGACTTGGCTACAGGTGACGAGAAAGTCATTGACATTGCAATGAAGTATGGATATGATTCGCCGGACAGTTTCACAAGGGCTTTTTCACGATTTCATGGTGTTACGCCTGCCACAGCACGTAAGGATAAGGTGGTGCTGAAATCTTTTGCTCCGCTAAAAGTAAAACTATCATTAGAAGGAGGCTATCTCATGGATTACAAAATTGAGAAGAAAGAAGCATTTACAGTAATTGCCAATGCAAAAACATTTCCTTATGAAGGAGCGAAAGAAGTCGTTCCACAGTTCTGGCAGGAGCATTATCAGGCTGGCAAGGGCAAGGTTGTAATGGGGGAATACGGCATCAACATTGATGAAAAGATGGGAAATGATACCTTTGAATACCTGATTGCGGATTCGTATAAAGAAGGAGCAGAAGTGCCGGAAGGATTTGTTACGAGAACAATCCCAGAGCTTACATGGGCAGTATTTCCATGTGTGGGAGCAATGCCAAATGCGTTGCAGGATGTGAACACAAAGATTTTTACGGAGTGGCTGCCTGCGCTTAAAGAGTATGAGTTTGCTGCCGGATATTGTGTGGAGATGTACGATGATCCAATGAAGTATCCTGAAGGAACACAGGATGAGAAGTATTATTGTGAAATTTGGATTCCGGTGAAACAGAAATAAGACAATAAAGAAATGGATGTTGCCTGCAAGATGATATTTGTCTTGCGGGCCTTTTTTCTTATTGTTTTCTTATATCGATACTAAATATAGATACTAACATTGACAACTACACTAGATGTTGTATAATATGTCTAGGATAGGAAGTAGATATATATATGCCCCATTGGAAATATCGGCTGAACGGGTGCATGATGAGGGAATTGGAAAGGCAGGAAGGTCATATTGAAGATTATTAGAAGAAGCGGTGTAGAGGACGATTTTGATGAGAAGAAGATCGAAGCCGCTATTGTAAAAGCAAATAACAGCGTGGTGGAATCGGAGCGGATGAACGATTTGACCATTCATTTGATCGTAAAAGCGGTATTGGAGGAGTGCTCTCTCAAAAAACATGCACCCAATGTGGAAGAGGTGCAGGATATGGTGGAGAATCATATCATGGAGAAAAATGCGTTCAATGTGGCGAGAAGCTACATCACCTATCGCTATAAACGGGCTATGGTGCGTAAATCCAATTCCACAGATCAGCAGATATTAAGTTTATTGGAATACAATAATGAGGAAGTAAAGCAGGAAAATTCTAACAAGAATCCTGTCGTGAACAGTGTACAGCGCGACTACATGGCAGGTGAGGTGAGCAAAGATATCACAAGGAGATTCCTGCTGCCGAAAGATATCGTAGATGCCCATGAAAAAGGAATGATTCATTTTCATGATGCGGATTACTTTGCACAGCATATGCATAACTGCTGTCTGGTCAATCTGGAAGATATGCTGCAGAATGGAACGGTTATCAGTGAGACTATGATCGAGAGACCGAAAAGCTTTTCCACCGCATGCAATATTGCCACCCAGGCCATTGCACAGATCGCCAGTTCTCAGTATGGCGGACAGAGTATTTCTCTTTCTCATCTGGCTCCCTTTGTGCAGGTGAGCAGAGAGAAATTCCGTAGGGAAACAAAGCTGAGATTAGAGGAAGCCGGAATCCAGACAACCGATGATAAGATCAATCAGATTGCGGAGACCAGGGTAAAAGATGAGATTCGACAGGGCGTTCAGATCATTCAGTATCAGGTGACGACCTTGATGACCACCAATGGACAGGCACCTTTTGTCACGGTATTCATGTATTTGGATGAAGTACCGGAAGGAAAAGAGCGCGATGACCTGGCCATGATTATAGAAGAGACGCTGAGACAGCGAATCCTGGGGGTAAAAAATGAAAAAGGCGTTTATATTACCCCTGCTTTCCCAAAACTGATCTATGTACTGGAGGAGGATAATATCCATGAGGGCTCCAGATACTATGAACTGACCAGATTGGCAGCAGAATGTACTGCCAGGAGAATGGTTCCGGATTATATCTCTGAAAAAGTCATGAAGAGTCTGAAAAAAGGATATTGCTATCCCTGCATGGGATGCCGTTCTTTCCTTACGGTGTATGAAGATGAAAAGGGAAAAGAAAAATTCTACGGAAGATTTAATCAGGGTGTTGTCACGGTGAATCTGGTGGATGCAGCGTGTTCTTCCTCCGGAGACGAGGATAAATTCTGGGAAATCCTGGACAACAGACTGGATATGTGTTATCGTGCACTGATGATTCGTCATGAGAGATTAAAGGGAACCAAATCGGATGTTGCACCTATTTTATGGCAGAATGGTGCATTGGCCCGTTTGAAAAAGGGCGAGACTATTGATAAATTACTATTCAATGGTTATTCCACCATCTCTCTGGGGTATGCTGGTTTATGTGAATGCACAAGATATATGACAGGTGTGTCACATACAGAGCCAAAAGGAACAGAATTTGCGCTGAGAGTAATGCGTCGCCTCAATGATGCATGCGAGGTATGGCGCAGCAAAGAGAATATTGATTTCAGCCTATATGGCACACCGCTGGAATCTACGACCTATAAATTTGCAAAATGTCTGCAGAAGCGTTTCGGCATTATTCCGGGAGTGACAGATCGCAATTATATTACCAACAGCTATCATGTACACGTGACAGAAAACATCAATGCCTTCGATAAATTAAAGTTTGAATCCCAGTTTCAGGCTTTGTCACCAGGGGGTGCCATCAGTTATGTGGAAGTGCCTGACATGAAGGATAATATAGAAGCTGTGCTTACTGTGATGCAGTACATCTATGACAACATCATGTATGCGGAACTGAATACGAAGAGCGATTATTGTATGGAATGCGGATATGATGGAGAGATTCAGATCGTGGAGGAAGACGGAAAACTCATATGGGAATGCCCGAACTGCGGCAATCATGACCAGGAAAAAATGAATGTTGCCAGGCGTACATGTGGTTATATCGGTACCCAGTTCTGGAATCAGGGCCGCACCCAGGAGATCAAAGAGAGAGTCCTGCATTTGTAATCGGCATAGATTGTCCGAAAAATAAAGTTACATTAATCTTATGAAAATAAGGGCAGTGTGGGATTTTGAGAAGAAAAACAAGCAGCGTGTATATAACAAATGGCAGGCTGGAAAAACAGGAGATGACAGAATGCATTATTCGGGAATAAAATACTGCGATATTGCCAATGGACCCGGCGTGCGTACTGTACTTTTCGTATCCGGATGCCGCAATCACTGTGAAGGCTGTTTTCAGCCGGAGACCTGGGACTTTGCCAATGGAATGCCCTTTGATGAATTTGTGGAAGAGGAATTGTTAGACTCCCTAAAGCCGTCATATGTGGCAGGATTGACATTGCTGGGTGGTGATCCCTTTGAGGAGGAAAACCAGAAAGCAATCCTTCCTTTCTTGGGGAAAGTAAAGGAGCAATATCCGGAAAAGTCCATCTGGGCTTACACAGGGTATGTACTGGAGAGAGATCTGGTACCTGGTGGTGGGAAGTATACAGATGTGACAGAGGAAATCTTATCCTGTCTGGATGTGTTGGTGGATGGCCCATTTGTACAGGAACAGAAAAATATCGCCTTGAAGTTTCGAGGTTCCGAGAATCAGAGACTGATCCCTATGGGGGAATATCTCGCCACTGGGAGGATTCAATGTCTGTAGAAAATCTGCCGAAGTCATATAAAAGTATTGTAATTATTCAGAATTCCATGGGAAAAATAAATTCACAAAAATCAGCTCACTCATGCAAGCATGATTCGCGTATTTTTATGAATTTGCTTGGCTCTGAATAGTTATGAAAGTATTTATATAACAGTTATAATAATGGAAATCATGAGACAGAGGGAAGAGATCAGCAGGATCTCATGTTGAATTAAGCAGGAGGGACATATGTTTCAGAAAAAAGATATCATTTATAGTGAAACCCTGGGTGTTTGCCGCGTGGAAGACATTACGAAGCTTTCTCACAATAAAGGAAATGTGCCAACACCCTATTATTTTCTACGTTCGGTGACGAACAAGGCGAAAATCGCATATATTCCGGTAGAACATCACGCAGTGCTGCTGCGTGAGTTGATTACCCTGGAAGAGGCAGAGACGTTGAAGCAGGATAGCGAAAATGCAGAGCAGGAACTGCCGGAATTAAGACAGCAGGAAATGGAATATGTGCTGCAATGTAACGGAGAAAAGATTTCCTGATTTTTATTTCATATTTTAGTGCAGTGAAAAATTTATTTTTCACTCTTTTACTTAATATTTCGAATATGCATGTAGACGGTATTTTTGGAAATCTGTAGATCTGTGGCAACCTTTACTACAGCATCCTTCAGATTGAAGATACCTTTGTCATTTAAACGAATAACGATTTCCTTATTTTTATTTTGATGGGTTATGGAATTATCTTCCATGACCTGTTTTTTTATTTGAGAAACAGATTGATGGATCAGTTCATCCGTATTATCCGTAAAATTTTCGGAAATCTGTGTCAGATCATTGCTGGCAAGGGTGGCTGGATCAAACTTATTTAACAGAGAGGCGAAGGACACATTGGTATAGAAGTTAATGCACAGCAGACCGATGATACGGTCACGTTCTCCCAGAATGGGAATGGTGGAGGAACGAAGTGGTGTTCCGTCGGAGGAACGATTGAGGTAATTCACAGAGGAAGGTTTGTTGGTGTGCTTGATCTTGGACAGCATTTCCAGAGCCAGATTGGTGATGGGAGAACCAATCTTCCGTCCGGAGTAAGAGCCGTTCACGATTGCGATAACAGAACAGTGCAGATCCTCCAGGCTGTGAAGTATGATCTCATACCCCTCTCCCAGATATTCACCCAGATCCATGACCATGCTCCCATAGGAATTTAAGATCATTTTATCAATTGTTGTGAGAGTAATATATTTTTCGGTCTTTTCCATAGTAATTCCCCTTATGCAGTAATTTTGTTGTTCTTAAATACAATTATAAAAGAAAATCTAGTCATTATCAACAAAAAATAATTAAAAATTCATTCATTATAACGAACAATATTTCATTGACTAAAATATATTAATGCGATACACTGTAGAAAAAGGAGGAAGGATAAGAAAATGAAAAAAGTAGAAACTAAGAATGCACCTGCTGCAATTGGTCCATATTCTCAGGCAATCGTGGTTGATAATCTGATTTTTACATCAGGGCAGATTCCTATCATACCTGAGACGGGTGAAATTGCAGGAAATACAGTGGAAGAACAGGCAGAACAGGTCATGAAAAATCTGTCAGCGGTCTTAAAAGAGGCAGGTTCATCCCTGGAGAAGAGTATTAAAACCACATGTTATCTGGACAACATGGAAGATTTTTCAGCGTTTAATAAAATATATGAAAAATATTTCAGCGGTAAACCAGCCAGATCATGTGTTGCAGTGAAAGAATTACCTAAGAAAGTTTTGTGCGAAGTGGAAGTAATCGCAACAATTTGTGAATAATCAGGAGGAAATCATGGGAAAAGAGAAGAATGTAAGAGAAAAAAAACAAACAATATTTTTTCTTGCAGTTTTACCGATCATAGCAATGATCCTATTGTTGGGGATAGGTTACGCAGGATATGGCTTGAGTGTTGAAGTATTAATGCTTGTTTCGGCTGCTGTAGCAGCATTTATTGCAGTTTATTTGGGATATTCATGGGATGAGATCATGGATTCTATCGTTGGAAAACTCTCCAAAACACTGCCGGCTATTTTTATTTTGATCATTGTAGGTTTTTTGATCGGAACATGGGAAATTGGCGGAACGATTCCAATGATGGTATATTATGGTCTCAAGATCATCAATCCATCTTATCTTGTGGTAACAGCCTTTCTGGTAACAGCCATCGTCTCTGTATGTACCGGAACATCATGGGGATCAGCGGGAACCATAGGCGTAGCATTGATGGGTGTGGCAGCAGGATTAGGAGCACCATTGCCTATCGTAGCAGGTGCAGTTGTGTCAGGTGCTTACTTTGGTGATAAGATGTCACCTTTATCAGATACCACAAACCTTGCTCCCATCGCAGCAGGTTCTAATCTATACGACCATATTAAGCATATGTTCTGGACAACGGGACCTGGTTTTGTTATTTGTACGATTGTATACACAGTAATTGGACTGAAAATAGGAACTGGTCTGGAAACTGCCGCACCGGAGAACGTTGGTATTATCTTAAATACATTGGATCAGGTATATGATTTCAATATTTTAATTATCGTTCCCATTATATTAGTACTTGCAGGAGCCATCATGAAGAAACCTACGGTGCCTGTGATGCTGCTGGCAAGCGCCATGGCGATGTTCAATGCCATTGTATTTCAGGGATTCAATCTGGTTCAGTGTTTTGAAGCAGCAGTTAACGGGTTCAAATTAGACATGGTCATGATCGAAGGCGTAGACGCTGCAAGCTTCATACCGGAGGTGGCAAGATTACTGGAGCGTGGCGGTATGTTCTCCATGCTTGGTGTTGTGCTGATCTCTTTCTGTGCATATGCATTTGCGGGAGCACTCTCGGTAACGAATTCATTGGATATCGTGTTAAGTAAAGTAATGTCTCATGTAAAGAGCACATTTGGCTTGATCGGTGCGACGATCTTATCCTGTATCACCGCAGTTTTCGTAACCTCCAATGGTCAGCTTTCCATCTTGCTGCCGGGAGAAATGTTCAGAAATGCCTATATTAAAAGAGGACTGGAACCGCGAAATCTATCCAGAACTTTGGAAGATTCCGCTACAGTTGTGGAGCCGATCACACCGTGGACGGCAGCAGGTGTCTATATGGCCACCACATTAGGTGTTCCTACCATGGCATATCTGCCATGGGCATGTATCTGTTATACTGGTGTGATCTTCGCCTTGATCTTAGCTGCCACAGGAATTGGAATTATGAAGATTAAGCCTGGAAGCCCATATTATGAGGAATATTTGGAACTGAATAAAGATACCACCACAGTATAAAAGAGGAAACAAGATGCAGGAATCAATAAAATTAGATCAAGTCATAGATAGAAGAAATACAAATTGTGCAAAGTGGGATACCATGGATCAGGTGTATCACAGTCAGGATCTGATACACCTGGGAGTTGCTGATATGGACTTTAAGGCACCACAATCCATATCAGATGCATTTCAGTCATGTGTAGATCACGGAATCTATGGATATACGGACATCAATGAAGGATTTTATGAGGCGATTATTCGCTGGTTCAGAGATAAGAATCATACAGATGTGAAAAAAGAAGAAATATTATTTTGCCCCAGAATCAGTATTTCCGTAAGCCTTGCCGTGGAGACGTATACCAATCCCGGGGAGGAAGTTATCATTCATACACCCAGCTATGATGCACTCTATGAAGGAATTGTGAAAAATCACAGAGTGGCGGTGGAATCACCTTTGATCATCCGTGATGGAAAGTATACCATTGATTTTGACGAGTTGGAAACCCTGGTATCGGAAAAGACGAAAATGTATATTCTGTGCAGTCCCTTTAATCCCGTTTCCCGAGTATGGGACAGAGAAGAACTGGAAAAGATTGGTGCGTTTTGTGTGAAGCATAAGTTACTCCTGTATGTGGATGAAATACATGGTGACTTTACGGCACCGGGAATTCAATTTACCACGGCACTACAGCTTGCGGATGAAGTGAGGGACAGATTGATCGTGGCATCTTCCCCCACAAAGACGTTCAATGTGCCAGGGGTGATCGTCTCCTACCTGATCATTCCCAATGGGAAATATAAGAAAATGCTGGAGGAAGATATTCATCGGCTTGGTATGAATAATCCCAATATCTTCGCGGTGGCTGCCGTGGAGCAGGGGTACCGGAACAGTGATGACTGGTATGATGCCGTTTTGACCTATATAGATGAGAACGATGCTTTTACCAGAGAATATTTTGGAAAACATTTTCCAGAATTCCAAATCTTCCCAAGAGAAGGAACCTACTTACTGTGGATCAGCTACGAAGCATTGGGATGCAGCGAGGATGAACTGAAAGAGTGGTTTATCAGAGAAGCAGGAGTAGAAGTGTATATGGGAACCAAATTTGGAGAAAAAGGATTGGGATATTTCAGACTGAATCTGGGAACCACCCGGAAAATGCTTTCGGATGCCTTTGAACGAATGAGAAAAGCGTATCCACTTCTGAAAAAGTAAAAAGTGAAAATGGAAAAAGGAAAAACTGCTGTAGCATATTTTGTTACAGCAGTTTTTGCGTGGTGCACTCAGCGATGTATATCATAATAAACATAAGCGCTGAAGATCATGATTATAAAAGGTAGAAAAAGATTGCTTTCTATAGAAAAATTTGATAATATAAATCGAAATCAAATCAAAAAAGACATATTCTGTCTTATCAAATCCCATTTAAAATATGAAATGAATCGTATTATGCAGTTATTTTTATTTGAAATATAACATATTTGTTATTGACTACTTAATTGAAAACTGCTAGTATAAAAGGAGAATAATGTACAAAATAGAATTTTATGAAGACAAAAACGGATATAGTGAAACAGCAGGTTATATCCGTGCATTAAGCTGTAGAGAAGATAAGAACAGTCGTATTAATCTTACGAAAATTATTGCATATTTCAATGAGCTGGAACAATATGGGACGAGAATTGGGGAACCCATAACAAAGCATCTGGATGATGACATATGGGAATTACGCCCGTTGAGAAATCGTATATTATATGCATATGTGGAAAATAATACATTTATAATACTGCATCAGTTTGTAAAGAAAACAAGAAAAACACCTGTAAGGGAAATAGAGAGGGCAAAAAGAAATCTATCGGATTATTTGAGGAGGATGCAAAAACATGACAACCACATGGAATGAATTAAAAAAGGAAATCAATCTTTCGGAAGAGGAGGCAGAGGCTGTTAAAATAGAAGAAAAACTCATAGAGACAATGATACATATTCGAGAGGAACAAAATATGTCTCAGGCACAATTGGGAAAAATCTGCAATATGAAACAACCTGCAATCGCCAGATTAGAGAAAAAGGTTCATTCACCACAGTTGGACAGTATTCTTAAAATTCTGGTACCACTGGGATATACATTGGAGATTGTTCCTCTGAAAAGGGAAAAATAGTATAGTAAATAGTACAGACAAATCAGAAGAGAAATTGTATGAAAAAAGTACTTACATCGCAATGAAAAATATGATAAGATACATACAATTAATGGTAGTTGCAACGAGTCGCATAATTTATGAGGCGCAGTGAGATGAAAGTTTTCGCTGGGTCTCTTTTTTTGCGCCTGATTTGGCTTGGCAATGAAAGTTTTACACAGGAACATAACACATTTGAGGAGGAAATTAATTTATGCCACAGAACAGAAAACAGGAAACAATTTATACGATCATGATGGTACTTGTCATGGTCTATGCAATGATTTGCTATAACATTTCATTGGAAGTGGGGGGAATGCAGAACTTTGTATTTGTTGCGGCCCTTGCAGAATTACCGATCATGGGGGTAGCAGGATTTATCCTGGATACTTTTATTGCGGGACCACTGGCGAAAAAGATCGCCTTTCATCTGGTGACACCGGGTCAGGAGAAACCGATCTTCATCATCCTGGCAATCTCCGCATTGTCCATCTGGTTTATGTGCCCGATGATGAGTCTGGCAGCGACCCTCTTATTCAAGGGCGGATTCCAGCCGGAGATCATCTCCATCTGGATTGAGACCACTGTGAAAAATTTTCCGATGGCATTTTTCTGGCAGTTATTTGCTGCAGGTCCATTGGTCAGATTTTTATTCGGAAAGATGTTTCCGGCGGGATCAGATAAATAACTTTAAAATGGAATAACAAATCAAAAATAAACTTGGCTGGATATCTCTGGTCAAGTTTATTTTTGGTTTAGGGTATGCTAATATGATTATTGACTGGATTGCAAAGTACGGTATTTTCCACATAACTTTTTGCCGGATTCTGCTGACATAAAGGTGTAGACTTTAAATATTCCATGTATTAAAATAAAAACAATAGCAAAGGTTCAAATAGAGAAAGAAGTGGGGTAGCAGATGAATTACAGGGATAATAATCAGGGGGAAAAGTTATCCATATTGGGATTTGGCTGTATGCGTTTTCCGAAAAAAGGAAACAGCATGGATATGCCAGAGACGGAGCGGGAGATCCTTCATGCCATAGAAAAGGGTGTGAACTATTTTGACACCGCTTATATCTATCCGGGGAGTGAGGAAGCTCTTGGGACTATTCTGGAGAAAAATCATTGCAGGGATCAAGTGAATATCGCTACGAAACTGCCACATTATCTGGTAAAAACGGGTGCAGACTTTGAGAAATATTTTCGGGAGGAATTGAAACGGTTAAAGACGGATCACATCGATTACTATCTCATGCATATGCTTCCCGATGTGAATGTGTGGAATCATCTGATTGAGATCGGGGTGTTGGATTTCATCCATGAGAAAAAGGAAAAGGGACAAATTCGTCACATTGGATTTTCCTATCATGGAAATACGGATACTTTTATAGAGTTATTAAATGCATACCCATGGGAATTTTGCCAGATCCAGTATAATTATCTGGATGAACACAGCCAGGCAGGGCGGAGAGGATTGCAGGCGGCAGCGGAGAAGCACATACCGGTGATCATCATGGAGCCTTTGCGGGGAGGCAGACTGGTGACAGCACTTCCCAAGGCAGCGAGGGATGCTTTTGGGGAAACTGCCATAAAACGCAGCCCGGCGGAATGGGCATTTCGATGGCTTTGGAATCAGCCGGAGGTGACAGTGGTACTTTCGGGCATGAATTCCATGGAAATGCTGGAGGAAAATATCAGAATTGCCTCAAAGGTACAAGCTGGGCAACAGACGGAGCAGGATGCCCACATGTATCAAAAAGTCATAGCCGGTATCAATGAAAAGACCAAAGTGCCCTGTACAGGTTGCGCCTATTGTATGCCCTGTCCGTTTGGGGTGGACATCCCGGGATCTTTCCGATGCTATAATGTAAGTTATACGGATAATTACAGCAATGGCTTTCGGGAATATCTCATGTGCACCCTTATGCGCAATAAGAGAAGCAATGCTTCCCTGTGCCGGGAGTGTGGTGCATGTGAGAAGCATTGTCCACAGAGCATTCAGATACGCAGGGAACTGAAAAATGTGAGAAAACGCTTTGAAAATCCTATTTTTAAAATAGCTGGAATATTTATTAAGCGCATCTATAAATAATGGGATACAGTAAAATATAGAATTTTAGTACAAATACAGAGCATAGATGAATACGACATGCAGCTTCAGTCCATTTGTGGTAGACAAATTTAAAATGGGTTGATGTTCAGCACAAGCAGAGGAATACAGAATGAATGACCAGATATATGATGACGAGGAAGAGGAACGGCAAAGAGTTCGTCGGATGCGTCACAGGGCAGAAATGAAACGCAAAAAGAGAGCGCAGGAGCGATTACGCAGAAGAATGCGCAGACTTTCTATCATGGCAGTGATTGCCATAATAGTTTTATTGTTATTGATTGGCGGTATCCGTCTCCTGGTGGGAACTATACAGAAAAACAGGGCAGAAAGGCAGCAGGTACAGGAGACTGAACTGGAGAATATCTCCACTGGAGCGGGAATGGCTGAGGGTGATATGGAAGAGCAGACGGAGGAACCAACGGAAGAGGTGGGCGATGTGCTCGGTGAAGAGGGGCTTGGCGTCAGCACAGGTGCGGTGGCACAGGCAACGGAATCCGACAGCACCAGACAGATCGGTGAGGATATCCCCAGCGAATATGCGGTGCTCATCGATGTGGAGAATCATAGTATTTTAGCAGAAAAAGCTGCACATACAGTGATCAATCCGGCATCTATGACCAAGATACTCACGTTGCTGGTGGCGGCAGAGCATGTGACCGACTTGCATGACACTTTCACCATGACCATTGATATTACAGATTATACCTATTCCAATGACTGCAGTACCGTTGGCTTTGCGGAGGGAGAGAAGGTGCCCGTCAGAGATCTGTTCTATGGGACAATCCTCCCCTCGGGAGGGGATGCGGCACTGGGGCTGGCTTCCTATGTGTCCGGCTCTCAGGAAGAATTTGTGAAATTGATGAATGATAAGCTGACGGAACTGGGACTTTCAGACACGGCACATTTTACCAACTGTATCGGGATCTATGACGAGAATCACCACTGTACGGTGTATGATATGGCGATTATAATGGAGGCAGCCATGGAAAATCCATTCTGCAGGAAAGTATTGTCCGCGCACACTTACACCACCAGCAGCACCCCGGAGCATCCGGAGGGAATCACCATATCCAACTGGTTCTTACGCCGCATCGAGGACAAAGATGCAGGACTTACCGTGGAGGCGGGCAAGACAGGCTATGTACTCCAGTCAGGGAACTGTGCAGCCAGCTACGGGGAATCCGCGGATGGAAAGGGCTATGTCTGTGTTACGGGTGATGCCTACAGTGGATGGAGATGCATCTACGACCATGTGGCAATCTACAGTACATATGCAAAGGCTCAGGGATAGAAATAAATCACGATTTATTCTAAAAGGTTGCTCTGCTCTTCCCGAAAATGCTTCGGACTGACCCCATAGGTCTGTTTGAACATTTTCGAGAAGGTCAGAGCATTTTCATATCCAATACTGGCAGAGATATCCTGAATGGTCATATTTGTATTGCGCAGCAGCTCCGCAGCTTTTTTTAGCCGGAAACTCACCAGATACTCCTGGGGAGAAATATTTAACTGCTTTTTGAAGATAGAGGTAAGGTAAGAGCGATTGATCCCGATATACTGTGCGATATCATTGACCTTGATATGATCATAGTTGAATTTAATATATTGTAATGCATAGTCCACGTAGGTGTCACTGGAATAATCGTACTGATTGCGTTCCTTACGAACCGCACTTTGGGCGTCTATTAATGTGGAGATGATCTCATAGAGATAACCCACGCGTTTGATCTCATTGGCAAGGGTAAGCTCATTGGTATCCAGTATCTTCTGTATCATGGGCATATAAACTTTATTGGGAATGGTGGAGTGGATGACGGGGGTGTTCGCGTTTAACTCCATGTGATTCAAGTAAGCCTCTGCCATTTCTCCATCAAAAGTAATCCACATGTATTCCCATGGATTTTCCTCATCCGCATAATAGCGAATGGGATGTCCCTTAGGGATCAGGAAAATATCATCTTTTTTTAAATAATACAGCCGGTCGTTAATCTCCAGTGTTCCTTTTCCATCCAATACGAAATGAACGTGGTATTCATTTGGAATCTTGTGATTGTAGGTATAACCAGGGGTACACTGCTGCTGGCCACAATGGACCAGGAACAGATCATTGGTCTGTTTCTCAATATTGATCAGACAGCGGAACCCTGCAACATTTTTATAAGTCGTTTCTTTTCCCATGATATTTCACCTCGTATGAATCTATCAGATTTTGAACTATTGGCGTCAGTCATTTCATGACTTCCTGACTTGATTACTCTGTAATCAAGTCATATTAACGTCATGCTCTTCAAGCATTCCTGACGTGATTACTTTGTAATCACGTCATATTAACGTCATGCTCTTCGTGCATTCCTGACGTGATTACTTTGTAATCACGTCATATTATATCATAGTTCATACAGAGTTTCTTAATATAGTTTCATATATGCCCCGTGGGCGGTGATCATCTCATCCACCATTTTTTTGATATCGGGGATGTTCAGCTCAGCAGCGGTATGGGGATCCAGCATGGCAGCCTGATAAATGTAGTTTCGATCCCGGGTCCTGGCAGCCTCGATGGTGAGCAGCTGTGTATTGATATTAGTCATGTTCATAGCTGCCAGTTGTACAGGCAGGCGACCAATATGACAGGGGGTAATGCCACTTCCGTCCACCAGACAGGGTACCTCCACACAGGCGTCAGCAGGGAGATTATCGATGAGTCCCGTATTCAGTACATTGCCGCCAATCTTATAGGGAACATTGGTCAGAATTGCTTCCATAATGTAGGAGGCATACTCTTTAGAGCGCTCATGGGTAATCTTTCCGTCTTTCAGGATACCTGCCTTTTCCTCATCCCATTCCCGTATCTGCTTTTCACATCTTCGTGGGTATTCATCCAGTGGAATCTGATAGTCCTGGATCATCTCGGGATATTTGCTCTTGATGAACAGAGGATTATATTCTGCATTGTGTTCGCTGGACTCTGTACAATAATAGCCCAGATGATTGACATACTCCAGTCGAACCATATCTTTATGTTTTTCCGTCTGATTCTTGATCAGTGCTTTCTTACGAATCTCAGGGTACAGATCCACGCCATCCTTATTCTGAATCTTTAAGAGCCATCCCATATGATTGATACCGGCGATGGTCTCCGTGCGTCCCGCCAGCTGATCCTCCATGCCAAGTTCTGTGAGAAGCGTTTCGGAGCATACCTGTACGCTGTGGCACAGTCCTATTGTCCTGACCTTTGTATAGCGCTGCATGTATCCCGTAAGCATTGCCATGGGATTGGTATAATTGAGAAAATAGGCGTTGGGGCACACTTCCTCCATATCCTTTGCAAAGTCTGCCATGACTGGGATGGTGCGGAGTGCACGCATGATGCCTCCGATTCCCATGGTATCTGCGATAGTCTGTTTCAGACCGTATTTTCTGGGAATCTCGAAATCAGTGATGGTACAGGGATCGTATCCTCCTACCTGAATGGCATTTACCACAAAGGTCGCATCCTGCAAAGCAGCTTTTCTATTCTCCTCGCCCAGATAGGTCTCGATATGCGCCCGGGACTGATTTACATTTTTGTTGATTGCATTTAGAATGATTTCAGAGTCACCAAGACGCTGTGCATCAATGTCATACAGTGCGATATCCGCCTGCTGTAACACAGGGGTACACATGCAGTCACCTAATACATTTCTTGCAAATATGGTGCTTCCGGCACCCATAAATGTTATTTTTAATTTTTTCTCCATGAAAGAATCCTCCTTTTCATTGTCTGTATGATGGTCTCATGATAAGATATTTTTACAGTAATTCATATAAAATATGTTTCCAAAAAATTGTCATTATGTAGCATGAATCCATTTGCGAAGTAACCACATAAGCAAAAGGAAAGCTTCGGAGAAGCGATTTTGCCCATGAGCTTCTGGATAGTTATAGTAAATGTTATATAGAATGATGCTTTGGGGAGGGGAAAGATGAGAAACGAGAGGAAGACGCAGGTAACCATCTACTATTGTGGGAGAGAGGCCTGTAAAAAGAAACATTTTTTCGGACCGGCGGTGAGGCCCCATTATCTGATTCATTTTGTTCTGAACGGAAAAGGGATCTACAGAATAGAAAAAGGCAAAAAAGAAAATATACAATATGAAGTAAATGCGGGAGAGGCATTTCTGATCCGCCCGGGGGAAATTACCTATTATCAGGCGGATGCAGAGGATCCATGGGAGTACGTATGGATTGCTTTCGACGGGGAGGAAGCGGAGCGGGTGCTGGAGGAAAGAGGACTTCTCCAGGATCAGTATGTGTGTACCTGGGTGGAAAGGCAAAGTATAGCAGAAATAAGGAAAGTGAATACGGAAGATTCCGTTCGACAGTTCCTCAGAGCCATGAGCCGTCGGTTCGAACAGGGGCAGTGCTCCCAGATGGAATTGAAGGGATATTTCTATTTTCTCTTTGACACCATAGCGGAGACGACTGAGCGGAGAACAGGAAACAGGGAAGGGGCTTATGAGACACGATATCTTGAAAAGGCGGTTCTCTACATCAGACATAATTACGGATATGACATTCGTGTCAGCGATGTGGCACAGCACGTGGGAATAGAGAGAACCTACCTGTTCAAACTATTCAAGAAATATAAGGAATGTTCCCCGAAAGCCTACCTCACAGAATATCGGCTGATGGTGGCAAAGGATATGCTGGGAAGTACACGTTTTACCATCACAGAGATTGCCCTGTCCTGTGGCTTTCATGATTCCTCTGTATTTTGTAAGACCTTTATGAAAAAGGAAGGCACATCACCACTACGGTATCGGAACATATCACATAAAACTATATAAAAAAGCGTTTACTCCATGTACGACAGCACATGAATTTGCTATGCTCAGAAACAGAACAGAGACTGGATGGAAGTCAGATAGAAGTTAGATAGAAGTCGGATGGAGATCAGACAAGAAGTCAGATGAAAATCAGACAGAAATCAAATGGAAATCAAATGGAAATCAAAGCAGCATACAACAAAAGCAGCCACAAGATGAACAAGCTGGATGAGTGTAGGAAAGGTAAGGAAAAGAGAAATGTCAATTACATATGCAGAGGAATCAAACGTATTTACCCTGGAAACGAAGAACAGTACCTATCAAATGGAAATTGGAAAATATGGTCATTTGTTCCATACTTATTATGGAAGAAATATTGGAGATTCCACGGTGACATACCTTACGAGGGGAGCAGATAGTGGATTCTCAGGGAATTGCCATGAGGCATATCTGGTGGATGAGCGAACCTATTCCCTGGATGAGTATAAACAGGAATATCCCACCTTTGGAAGTGCGGATTTCCGTAGCAGTTGTCTGGCAATTCAATATGGAGATGGAAGCCGGACCACAGAGCTTCGCTATAAAAGTCATCGTATCTACGGCGGCAAATATGAGCTGCCGGGATTGCCAGCCATGTGGGGAGAGGAAAATCAGTGGGATACGCTGGAGATTGTTCTGGAAGATGCCCATTTTCCGGTGGAAGTGACCTTATATTACGGTGTCCTGTCCCAATATGACATAATCACCAGAGCGGTACGTATTGAGAATCACATGAATGAGCCTGTCTATCTGGAACGTGCGCTGTCAGCCTGTGTAGAATTGCAGGATTATGGATATGATATGATTTCCTTCTATGGAAGACATAATATGGAGCGCACGTTTCAGCGCAGACCGCTGTACCATGGGAAACAGGTGGTAGACAGTGTACGTGGTACCTCCAGCCATCAGCAGAATCCCTTTGTGATCCTATGTGATTCCAATGCAAACGAGGAATATGGAAACTGCTATGGACTTTCCTTTGTATACAGTGGAAATTTCATTGCGGAGACAGAAGTAGACCAGTATGATCAGACCAGAACCGTTATGGGAATCCACCCTACGGGATTCCGTTATCAGCTTGAGGAGGGGGCATGCTTTTATGCACCGGAGGTGGTGTGCGCTTACAGTGGAGCGGGGCTGGGCCAGCTGTCGAGAAATTATCACAAGGCCTGCCAGAAGCATCTATGTAAGAGTAAGTTTGCCAATGAGAGAAGACCAATCCTCATTAATAACTGGGAGGCGACTACCTTTGACTTTAATGAGGAAAAATTGCTATCTATTGCCAGAGAAGCACAAGAGCTGGGGGTGGAAATGCTGGTCATGGATGATGGCTGGTTCGGTGTGAGAAATTCTGATCACAGCGGATTGGGTGACTGGTTCGTGAACAGGGAGAAGCTGCCAAACGGCGTGGAAGGTCTCGCAGATAAAGTGTGCAGTATTGGAATGAAATTTGGTATCTGGGTAGAGCCGGAGATGGTAAATGAAAACAGTGATCTGTTCCGGGAGCATCCGGACTGGTGTCTCCATATACCGGGTAGAAAAGGGGTGTATTCCAGGGCACAGCTGGTGCTTGATATGGCAAGACCGGAGGTGCGGGAGTACCTCTTTCAGATGATCGGAGGGATACTGGACTGTGGAAAGATTTCCTATGTAAAATGGGATATGAATCGTCACCTTACAGACGTATGGTCAGGCATCCTGCCGGCGGAAAGACAGGGGGAAGCATACCATCGGTATGTGCTGGGACTCTATGATCTTGTGAATCGCTTTACCACCACATACCCGGAGGTACTATTTGAGGGATGCTCCGGTGGCGGCGGACGCTTTGACGCAGGGTGGCTGTACTACATGCCTCAAAGCTGGTGCAGTGATGACACAGATGCCATCGAAAGACTCCATATCCAGTATGGTACCAGCTTCGGATACCCCATCAGTGCTGTGGGATCTCACGTCTCCGTGGTACCCAATCAGCAGACAGGAAGAGTGACACCACTGCATACCAGAGGGGTGGTTGCCATGTCGGGCACCTTTGGATACGAACTGGACATTACGGAAATGACGGAGGAAGAGAAAGAGATTGTTCAGGCACAGATCCGACAGTTCAAAGAGGATTATGAATTGATCCAACGGGGGGATTACTATCGACTTACCAATCTGGAGGAAAATCACGAATATGCAGCATGGCAATTTGTAAGTGATGATCAGAAAAAGGCACTCCTCAATGTAGTGATACTTCATGCAAGAGCAAATGCACCATTTATTACCATTCAGGTAAAAGGTCTCAGGGAAGAGGAGACCTATGTGTGTAAGGAATTGGATATAACGGCAAAAGGCGCAGCATTTTTGTACGCTGGTATTCCGGTTCCAAGGGAGAAGGGCGATTACATATCATTTCAGTTCCACTTTGAGAGTTTGTAAAACATAATATATGAAATTTATAACTATTCAGAACCCCATGCGCAAAATCGCTTCTTCGAAGCTTTCCTTTTGCTTATGTGGTTACTTCGCCAAATAAATTTACAAAAATCAGCTCACTCATGCAAGCATGATTCGCATATTTTTATGAATTTGCTTGGCTCTGAATAGTTAGGGAACTATAGAAAATGACGACATTAGGACATATTATATGGCATAATGTCGTCATTTTGCATAAATATATTACAAAACTCCATACAATCCCAACATTACTCCATGTATATTATGCAATATGCATAGTATGATAAACATACATCAAAAATAGTTGTGCAAGATCACAACTGATAGCAACACACAAACACACAGAAACACGAAAACAGTAAAATTGAGTTGATGTTCAAAAGGGAGGAAAAGAAATGAAATTAAAGAAAGTAATCGTCATTGCACTAGCATCCGTTATGACTTTTTCTATGGCAGGATGTGGAAGCCAGACATCTGAATCCGCGGCACCGGCTGCGGATTCAGGCACGGAGGCAGCAGCCACAGAAGGAACAGAAACAGCTACGGTATCACCGGATACATTGACCGTTGCAGTATGGGATAAGAATCAGGAGCCTGGACTTACACAGATCGTTAACGACTTTACCGCAGAGACAGGGATCAAAGCACAGATTCAGGTCACTCCATGGGAGCAGTACTGGACCATGCTGGAGGCAGGTGCAACAGGCGGTTCACTGCCGGATGTATTTTGGATGCATTCCAACGAGATTACAACCTATTCGGAATATGAGATGTTATTAGACCTCACAGACAGAATCTCCTCCAGCGAGACACTGGACATGAGTAAATTCCCGAAAGAAATTGTGGAAATCTATAATTATGATGGAAAACAGTTCGCAGTGCCAAAAGATTACGATACCATTGCACTGTGGTACAATAAAACAATGTTTGATGAAGCTGGCATTACATACCCTGATGATACATGGACATGGGATGATTTCGCAGATGCCTGCAAGAAGCTTACAAAGGAAGACGGAAGTCAGTATGGTTATGCATTGAAACCATCCAATAACCAGGATGGCTGGTATAACATGGTATACGACATGGGTGGTGAGATTATCACACCTGACAGAACAAAATCCGGCATGGATGAAGAGGGAACCATAAAAGCTTTGGAATTCGTATCCGGACTTGTAAAGGATGGCTATACACCTGCCTACGAAGTTATGACAGAGAACAATCCGGAAGCATTATTTGAAGCTGGAAAAGTTGGTATGATCACAATGGGTTCCTGGATGCTGGCAGAACTTTGTAATAATGATTATGTGAAAGCAAACTGTGATATTGCAGTATTACCAAAGGATACTGCAACGGGAAGAAGAGCTTCTATTTATAATGGACTTGGATGGGCAGCGGCAGCAAATACAGATAAACCTGATGAAGCATGGGCACTGATTGAATACCTTGGAAGTCAGAAGGCACAGCAGAAACAGTCTGATCTTGGTATTGTAATCTCCGCTTATGAAGGATCAGAGACCAACTGGGTAAAAGCTTATCCGGACTTTAACTTACAGGCATATCTTGATATGACAGAGGACATGGTGATCAGACCCTATTCCAAACATACCACCGTATGGGAAGATATGATCAGTGAGAAATTAATTGAGGCATGGAATGGAACGAAAGAAGTAAAAGATATTTGTGCAGAGATCGCAACAGAGATGAACGCAGATATTGCAGAGGAATAAGAGATAATGAAAAGGGCAGGCTTAGCATGGCCTGCCTTTTCTAACGGCCATGTAAAGGAGGTACCTATGGGAGAGAAAACAGTCCAATACAAAGGGACAAATCAGAAAAGAAGTGAATTCATATGGGGATGGCTATTCCTGTTGCCAACCATGATCGGACTAATTATATTGAACATTATTCCTATCTTTCAGACGATTTACCAAAGCTTCTTTAAGACAGGTGCATTTGGAAAAGGAAACGTCTTTATAGGATTCGATAACTATACAAAAATGTTTCAGGATGCCAGTGTATGGCAGGCACTGTTAAATACTTTTAAATATGCCATAGTGGAAGTTCCATTTTCTATTATCATAGCCATTGTGCTGGCGGTTCTGCTGAATCGCAAGATGAGAGGACGTACCATATACAGAACAATTTATTTTCTGCCTATGGTAGCAGCCCCCGCAGCAGTTGCCATGGTATGGAGATGGTTATATAATTCGGAATTCGGATTATTGAATCATTTATTGAATTCCATAGGATTAAAATCCGTGAACTGGATCTCCAACCCTAATATTGCTTATATTTCCATAGCTGTTGTGGGAATCTGGTCCGTAATCGGTTATAATATGGTACTTTTCCTGGCAGGCTTACAGGAGATTCCCAGAGATTACTATGAAGCGGCGGAAATTGATGGAGCCAGTGGTGTGAAACAGTTCTTTCACATTACCCTGCCGCTAATTTCCCCCACCATGTTCTTTGTGAGTGTAACGAGAATTATAGGGGCATTACAGGTATTTGACACCATCTACATGATGCTGGACAAGACCAATCCGGCATTTGCAAAGACCCAGTCACTGGTGTATCTGTTCTATAAATATTCCTTTCTGGAGTCCAATAAGGGATATGGATCGGCCATTGTCATGCTGTTACTGTTGGTGATCATGCTGATCACAGTGATTCAAATGATATGCCAGAAAAAATGGGTCAATTATAATTAGGAAGGAGAAAGATTATGGATAAGAAAAGAAAAGCGTCTATTGTACTCATACATATCATATTGATCATTGGAGCAATTATCATGATCGTACCATTTGTCTGGATGATTCTCACATCCTTTAAATCAATATCGGAATCTACGCAGATGAATCCATTCGTTATTTTTCCTTCTGTCTGGAGAACAAATGCTTTTAAAGAAGTGCTGAGCAAGATGAATTTCGTGAGGCTGTACTGGAACACGCTGGTTCTCATTGCAGGACGTGTGCTGTGTGCAGTGTTGACTGCTACCATGGCGGGGTATGCCTTTGGCAGACTCAATTTTAAGGGGAAAAATATTGCATTTTCACTGGTACTTTTTCAGATGATGGTTCCATCCCAGATATTTATTATTCCACAGTATCTTATGGTGAGCAAAATGGGAATGCTGAACACCAGCTTCGCATTGATATTCCCGGGTCTGGTAACGGCTTTTGGCACATTCTTACTTCGCCAGGCATATATGGGTCTGCCCAGGGAACTGGAGGAGGCAGCAAGGCTGGATGGCTGTAATATTGGACAGACATTTTTCTATGTCATGGCACCACTTACCAAATCTTCTATGGTCGCACTGGGGATCTTCACAGCATTGTTTGCATTCAAGGATCTGATGTGGCCACTGGTGGTAAATACAGAGCAGACCACCATGCCTCTTTCCTCCGCATTGGCAAAATTGCAGGGGCAGTTCGTAGCAAATTATCCAGAACTCATGGCGGCATCTTTACTGGCATGTATTCCCATGATTATCATTTATATTATTTTCCAGAAGCAGTTCATAGAAGGAATCGCTACTTCTGGTGGAAAATTGTAGGAGGAGAGAAATAAATGCCCATTATTTATCATGAAGCATCAAAGGAATTTCATTTATATAATCAACAGATCAGTTATATTATAGAAATTATGGAAAACGGTCAGTTGGGAAATTTATATTATGGAAAGAAAGTTCACGACAGAGTTTCTTTTTCCTATCTGCATCAGGACGAAGCACGTCCTCTGGGGGCACTTGCAGGGAACGCACCCTGTGAACTGTGCTTACAGTATACCAGGCAGGAATACCCGTCATATGGTACGGGAGATTATCGATATGGTGCCTGTGTCATTGAACAGGAAAATGGCAGCAGAATTACGGATTTCAAGTATGCTACACACAATATCTATGAGGGAAAGCATAAGATAGAGCCTCTTCCGGCCACTTATGTGGAAAATAAAAAAGAAGCTACCAGTATAGAAATCACACTTTACGACGCGGTCATGGATACGGAAGCAGTGCTGACCTATACGATTTATGAAGAACTGTCTGTGATAACCAGACATGTGAGATTTATCCATAAGGGAGAAAGCGTGATACGACTACAGACTGCAATGAGTGCCTGCGTGGATCTGCCGGACAAGGAATATGATATGCTCCATCTGTCGGGAGCCTGGGCAAGAGAGCGCTATGTCAAGACCAGAAAGCTGGAGCAGGGACTGCAATCCATCTACAGTATGCGGGGTGCCAGCAGTGCGGAGCATAACCCGTTTATCGCACTGAAAAGGCGGAATACCACAGAGGACACAGGAGAAGTGATGGGATTCAGCCTGGTGTACAGCGGAAGCTTTCTGGGTCAGGTGGAGGTCTGCTCTCATGACACCACCAGAGTCACAATGGGAATCCACCCGGACACTTTTTCGTGGAAACTGAATCAAAACGAAAGTTTTCAGACACCGGAAATGGTAATGGTGTATTCCGACCATGGTATGAATGCCATGAGCCAGACTTTTCATGAACTTTATCGCACCAGGCTTGCAAGAGGATACTGGAGAGACAGGGAACGCCCTATCCTGTTAAATAACTGGGAAGCCACCTATATGGATTTCAGCGAATATGAGATTCTGCGCATTGCCTCCAAGGCAAAGGAAGTGGGAGTAGAACTGTTCGTACTGGACGATGGATGGTTCGGAGACCGCAGCGATGATGACAGAGGTCTCGGAGACTGGTATGTGAATCTGAAAAAATTGCCCAATGGAATTGCGGGTCTCTCCAGGAATGTGGAAGAACTGGGGATGAAGTTCGGTATATGGATCGAACCGGAGATGGTGAATAAGAACAGTGATCTGTATCGAGCACATCCGGACTGGATATTATCTGTGCCGGAACGCTATGAAACCCCGAGCCGTCAGCAGCATGTGCTGGACTATTCCCGAAAAGAAGTGGTGGATGCCATCTTTGGGATGCTGGATCAGATGATATCTGAATCGAAGATCACCTACATAAAATGGGATATGAACCGCTACATTACAGAATGTTATTCCAGAACTGCCTCCCCGGAGGAACAGGGGAAGGTAATGCACCAATATATATTGGGGGTATATGATCTCTATACCAGACTGACCAATAAATATCCGGAGATTCTATTTGAATCCTGCTCCAGTGGCGGCGCGCGTTTTGACCCCGGTATGCTCTATTTTGCACCCCAGACCTGGTGTAGTGATGACACAGATGCCTCAGAGCGATTAAAGATTCAATATGGCACCAGTATGGTATACCCGATTTCTGCCATAGGGGCACATGTCTCCGCAGTACCGAATCATCAGCTGGAACGCTGCACACCACTTGCCACCAGAGCGCATGTGGCATTCTTCGGAGCATTTGGATATGAGTTGGATCTGAATAAGCTGACACAGGAAGAATTGGATCAGGTAAGACAGCAGATTGATTATTACAAGTGTTATAGAAAACTGATTCAGCAAGGAATATTCTACCGAATCAAGAGTCCCTTTGCGGGAAACGATACAGCATGGCTCGTGGCAGCTAAGGATCAGTCAGAAGCCATAGCGGCATATTATCAGAGAATGAATCTTGTCAATGCAGGATACCTGAGACTGAAACTTACCGGACTTTGTGAGGAACGCTTATACGAAGTAACTGCTTTCCAACATACAGAGAAGTATTATGGCAGTGAACTCATGTATGCAGGAATTCCCATTGACAGGGACAAGCTCACAGCACAGGGTGGAGACTTTGCCTCCGTATTGTTCCACCTGAAGGCAGTAAAATAGTAAATGATTATGTAATAAAAAAAGTAAGGATCCAGAACATAAATAAAAGAGGTTGAAATAGATGATTTCAACCTCCATTTTGTGGTATAATATGACAGGATTACAAAGTAATCTGTGTCAGGAAGTCATGAAATGACTGACGTTGATCTGCGTCAGGAATGCTAATTCAATTGCTTGATGAATTTGAATGATTAAAAACAGGAGGAACAGACTATGGGAAATTCACCAGTACCTACACCACACAATGGTGCAAAACTAGGGGACATTGCAAAGACAGTATTGATGCCGGGAGATCCATTGAGAGCGAAATATATTGCAGACACCTATCTTGAAAACGTAACGTGTTTCAACACGGTGAGAAATATGTTAGGGTTCACGGGAGAGTACAAAGGAAAGAAAATATCCATCATGGGCGGCGGCATGGGAATGCCATCTATCGGAATCTACAGTTATGAACTTTTTAACTTCTACGGTGTGGATAACATCATCAGAATTGGCTCTGCAGGTGGAATATCGGACGAAGTAAAATTGATGGATGTTGTGGTGGGAATGGGCGCATGTACCAATTCCAACTATGCATCCCAGTACAAGCTGCCGGGAACTTTCGCACCCATCGCAAGCTACGGACTGATGAAGAAAGCAATCGACATCGCCGAGATGCAGGGAACGAAAGTGGTAGTAGGAAATGTATTGTCATCGGATATTTTCTACTCAGCGGATACAACAGTAAATGACCAGTGGAAACAGATGGGTGTTCTGGCGGTGGAGATGGAAGCGGCTGCATTGTATATGAATGCTGCAAAAGCTGGTAAAAATGCACTCTGCTTACTCACCATTTCAGATCATCTATACACAGGAGAAGAACTTTCCGCACATGACAGACAGGTGGGCTTCGGTAAGATGATGGAAATCGCTTTGGAATTGGCAGAGTAATGGTATTTAAGAGAATCAGAGACTAAAAAGGCATCTTTTGATGCCTTTTTAAGATTATATGATTATAAACGGATAGAGAAATCAGTAGGCCGTACAGTCTGGAATTGACCAGATGTACTAAAATTACTGGATTTAAAATACAAGGGGATTACCATGGGAAAAAGTTTCTTTCGAAGAAAATTAATAGCAGCGATATGGGTAAGCGTCCTGCTATCCTTATTCTTACCAATGGATCAGACCAGAGCGGAAGAGAAGACGGTAAAAGTGGGATATATTGATTATGCCGGATTTATTGAGAAATCTCAGGATGGAACCTACAGGGGATATGGCGTGGAGTATCTGAACCGCGTGGCGGAGTACACCAAGTGGAACTATCAATATGAGAAAGATACCTGGGAGAACTGCCTGGAAAAATTGAAGAGTGGAGAAATCGACCTGTTATGTTCAGCCCAATATACCGATGCAAGAGCGGCATATATGGATTATTCCAAGTATGCCATTGGAAAAGAGAGCACCATTATCTATGCCAAACTGGAAAATGACAAGATCTATTATGATGATTATGACGAGATGAATGGAAAGAAAATCGCATTTTTGCAGGAGAGTTATCAGACAGAAAATTTTGAATCCTTTGCTAAGATGCATGGACTTTCTTATACGCCTCTCTATTATGGCTCTGAGACAGAGATGATGAATGCTGTGAAAGAGGGGGACGCAGACCTGGTGGTGGCGGGTTCTCTGGATCTTCATACAGATCTCAAGGTGGTAGGTAAATTTAATGTGCAGCCGTTTTATTTTACTACCACAAAAGGGAATGAGGAGATCATGAGTCAGATCGATCTGGCGTTGGAGGATATCAATGCTTTCTCCCCATACTACGAGGAGGAATTGTACAATAAATATTATGGGGGAGGTGCTGCGGCTACTACACCCTTATTTACCCGCCAGGAAGCGAATTATATCAGGAATTGCAAGCCAATCGTGGTGGGACTTCTGGAGGATGCGTCACCTATTACTTCCTATGATCAGGAGACAGGCGGCATGTCAGGTATGTCGGAGGATATCCTCCGGTTGATCGCAGAGAAAAGTGGTCTTCAATTTCAGTATAAAGGGATCAGTGGCGAGGAGATAGAGACATTAAAAGCCGACGGATGTGATCTGATTGGCTGTATCGTGAAAACACAGCAGATGGCGGTGGATGCACAGGTAAGGTTTAGCAATGAATATATTACCAGTACATTTGCGGTGGCGGGACGCTCCGGCAATCAATATGCCAGGGAGACAGGAATCCGCATCGCGGTGAACCGCTCATTGAAATATGCGGAAAATTATATTATGGACAATTACCCCAATGCCGCCATTCGGTACTATGATACCAACAAAGAATGTGCCAATGCCGTTCTGCGTGGGGAACAGGATATTATATTGCAGAATATCCATATCCTCAGTGAACTGTTAAGAAAACCTCGATATGAGAGCCTGAAAATGGTGCCGGTACTTTCTATGAAGGAACCCATTGCCCTGATGGGTGATACGGATACAGATCCGGTTCTGATATCTATTATTGACAAGACGATAGAAGTCCTGGATGAGGAGGAACTGAATCAGATCGTGATCAATCACACGGTAGCATCGCAGAATTCCTTAAAGTGGTATGACTTTCTGTATAAATACAGATTTGCTTTTTCGCTGGGAATCGTTCTGGTCATTGCGATTATTACATTTACCATTGCTGTAACTGCCATTCATCAGAAAAATATGCAATGTTTAAAAGTGAAAAATGAACAGTTGCTGGAGGCCATTCAACAGGCGGAGCATGCCAATGAAGCGAAGAGTCTCTTCCTTTCCAGGGTATCCCACGAGATACGAACCCCTATGAATGCTATTATCGGTATCAATTCTCTGATAAAAAAACACTTGGAAGAGCCAAAAAGAATCGAGTCTTACGTGAATAAGATAGCACTGTCCTCCAATTTACTGTTGAATCTCATCAATGATGTGCTGGACATGTCAGCCATCGATCAGCAGAAATTAAAAATAGCAATGCTGCCCTTTGACCTGAAAAAAGTGATTGAATCCATCGTGTCCATGTATACACCTATTTGTAGGAATAAAGATATTGATTTTCACATTATATATGATGAGGAGATCAGGGGGTTCATCATCGGAGACCAACTCCGTGTGAACCAGGTCATCCTGAATCTGCTTTCCAATGCGGTAAAGTTTACACCCACCGGGGGAACCGTAAGCCTTAACATAGCAAAGCTATGGATCAGGGGAGATCGGGAATTTATCAGATTTGAGCTCATTGACAATGGAATCGGCATTGAGCAGGAACAATTGGATCACCTGTTCGAACCTTTTGAGCAGGAAGACGGTTCCACGGCACGACATTTTGGAGGATCGGGACTGGGACTTTCTATCACCAAGAACCTTGTGGAGTTGATGAAAGGTGCTATTCATGTGGAAAGTGAAAAGGGGAGTGGGTCTACATTTACCGTAGAACTACCCTTTAAAATGGCCATGGAGGAAGAGATACCGGAGGAAAAATCAGAAGTTGTGGAGGAAGAGTCTTATGACTTTACAGGATATCGAATCCTGCTGGCGGATGACAATGAGCTGAATCAGGAAATCGCTGTAGAATTGCTGAAAAATGTGGGCGCGACGGTGGATACGGCTTCAAACGGGAGAGATGCGGTAAATAAATTTGTCTCATCGAAGCCTGGCACTTACAAGGTCATACTCATGGATGTACAGATGCCCATTATGGATGGCTACGAGGCAACAGCACAGATCCGCCATTCCAGCCATCCACAGAGAAACAGCATCCCCATATTGGCAATGACAGCCAATGCTTTTACGGAGGATGTATCTGCTGCCATGGCAGCAGGCATGGATACCCATATTGCAAAGCCCATTGATACGGATATTTTATATAAGACCATTGAGGCTTATCTCAAAGACGATGATGACGATTGAACTATTTAAAAGGTGGAGAAACACTGGAAATTTTGTAGAGATTACCTGTTCCTATGTAAAATTTAAGAAATTAGTAACCATTTTATAAGAAAATTATGAGAGTATGATATGAGTTCTTCTTAAAATGAATAGACGTAAGGAAATTGACCATGCAATTATACGATTTAAGTGAAGAAAAAGACCGTAAACAGAATAAAAGCGGGCAAAGAAAGACGAGAGAAGTCTCCGGCAGGAGTCAAAAGAGAACCTCGAACAGTGGTTCCGACCATGGAACGGACAGAAGAGGCGGTACAGGAACTGAGGTGGGACAGACTTCAGGGAAGAGAAAGAAAAGTGCCAACCGGGAGCTTCAGATGATCGGTGCCTCCACTCCCGTGCAAAAGCATCGGAAAATCCGTGCAGATGTGGTGACAAAGCTGGATATCATCGGGGAAGATGTCTTCGAGGAGGACAGACAGCTCAGACTGGAGCGTCAGCGGCGGGCAAGGCGGAGAAGACTGGAGGAAGAGGAAGCAGAATGGGAACGCCGTCACAGGAGGGAAAGAAATCATCGGAACTATGACAGAGAGGAAGATGATGCTGACTATGAATATGGCAGAGGGAATGGAAAAAGATCCTCATTCGGTAAGTTGATAATTATTACAAGTATTGTAATAATGCTGATATTGTGCGTAATACTGGTAAGAAAAATATGGAATCTGCAACGAACCCAGGAGGCGGTGACAAAGGTGGAGGATCTCTTCACACCCCGGAAAAAAGTTGTAAGACCGGATATTGTGGAAGATTATCTGGACATCAATGAATACTCACGCCCGGGAGAAGCGCTGGGAAGAGTGAATAATATATTTGTGCACTACACAGCGAACCCGGGAACCACGGCAAAGCAGAACCGTAATTATTTTGAAGGTCTGGCAGAATCGGGGGAGACCTCCGCAAGTGCCCATTTTGTCATAGGTTATGACGGAGAAATTATCCAGTGCATTCCGCTGCAGGAGGTAGGCTATGCAGTGGTAGAACATAATTATGATTCCGTCTCCATCGAGTGCTGCTATCTGGATGAGGATGGACATTTCACCGATGCCACCTATCAGTCACTGCTGCATCTCACCACCTGGCTCATGGGACAGTATCACCTCACGGCAGATGATGTTCTCCGCCATTACGATGCCAGCGGTAAACTCTGCCCCAAATATTATGTGGAAAATGAAAATGCCTGGACTGCTTTCAAGGCAGACCTGGAGAACTACATAGAAGCCAAGGGAGACTAATCTAAAATCATATGTCAGAGTAGTCTTATTTCTTTGACTGCTCCAGTGCTGCTCCGATAAATCCCTTGAAAAGTGGATGAGGTCTGTTGGGTCTGGACTTCAATTCGGGATGGGCCTGGGTTGCCAGGAAAAATGGATGTTCTGGAAGTTCACACATCTCCACGATCCTGCCGTCCGGTGAGATACCGGACAGTTTCATTCCGTTTTCTGTCAGTACATTTCTAAAATCATTGTTCACTTCATAACGATGTCTGTGTCTCTCATGGATGGTCTCTTCCCCATATAAGGTGTAAGCCTTAGAGGCCTTATCCAATACACAGGGATAGGAGCCCAGTCTTAGCGTTCCACCGATATCCTCCACCCCATTTTGGTCGGGCATCAGGGCGATGACAGGATGGGTCGTATTGGGGTCCAGTTCGATGCTGTGTGCGTCACGGTATCCTGCCACATTTCGAATATATTCCACGATGGATAGCTGCATACCAAGACACAGACCCAAAAATGGAATCTTATTTTCACGGGCATATCGGATGGAAGTAATCATACCGTCGATACCTCGGTCACCAAATCCACCGGGAACGATAATTCCATGCACATCTTCCAAAGTCTCCCGCACATTGTCCTGAGTTACCAGTTCGGAATCCACCCATTTGATATTGACAGTAGTTCTGTTGGAGATTCCTCCGTGTTTTAAGGCTTCCACCACACTGATATAGGCATCGTGAAGCTGTGTATATTTCCCTACCAGTGCCACAGTGACCTGGGAGGTCGGAGATTTCAGGGAATCCACCATACTGATCCAGTCGTCAAGATCCGGTTCCGGACAATCCAGATTCAGACATTCGCAGGCTACCTGGGCGAGATGTTCTTTTTCCATGGCAAGAGGGGCCTCATATAAATATTCCACATCCAGATTCTGCAATACATGATTGCTGGGAATATTACAGAAAAGCGAGATCTTATCCTTCATCTGGCTGTCCAGAGGATATTCACTGCGGCATACGATGATGTCCGGCTGGATTCCCATACCCTGGAGTTCCTTTACACTTGCCTGTGTTGGCTTGGTCTTCATTTCCTGGGAAGCTTTCAGATAGGGAATCAAGGTAACGTGGATCAGGATCGCATTTTCTCGCCCTGCTTCATGCTGAAATTGACGAATGGATTCCAGGAAGGGCTGGCTCTCGATATCACCCACGGTACCACCTACCTCGATGATGGCGATCCGGGTGTCTGTATCCGAGAAGTTCCGATAGAAACGGCTTTTGATCTCGTTGGTAATGTGGGGAATGACCTGGACAGTGCCGCCACCGTAGTCCCCGCGGCGTTCCTTCTGCAATACGGACCAATAGATCTTTCCGGTGGTCACATTAGAATTTTTATCCAGATTCTCATCGATAAAACGTTCATAGTGTCCCAGATCCAGATCTGTTTCCGTGCCGTCATCTGTCACGAAGACTTCACCGTGCTGGATGGGATTCATAGTGCCGGGGTCAATATTGATATAAGGGTCGAATTTCTGCATGGTTACTTTGTAACCTCTTGCCTTTAACAGACGGCCAAGACTTGCGGCGGTGATGCCCTTACCGAGACCGGACACAACACCACCGGTGACAAATACATATTTTACTGCCATAAAAATCTCCTTTCATAGATAAAAATAAAAAAAGCGCGAATATCCCCTTGGTTAATATCACCGTTGATATTCGTGCTTTCTATGCTTTCGATAGTTTTATTATAAATTACAATCAAAAAAATACTTTTCAAGTGTACAATAATCAGTAAAAAAAATCCAGTGTTTTTCCTAAAAAACAGGATTGTTCCGGGAATTATCCAAGATGATAATTCCGATCGGTTTCATACTTCGGTTCAGAGGTGAGCTGCACTTTCAACTTCTTGAAAATCTTCAGATCTACAGAGGATAATTTCACGGAAGTATGTGCCTGACATCCTTTTAATTTTGCCAGCTGTTCCAAAGCCAGCAGAGCGTTTGGATTTGTAGATGCACTGGAGGACAGAGCGATCAGGATCTCATCCGTGTGGAGACGGGGATTCTTACTGCCCAGATAATTTGTCTTTAATGCCTGGATCGGTTCGATGGAGGCAGGAGATATAATATGAACTTCATCCGGTATACCGGCAAGCTCCTTCAATGCATTCAGTAACAGGGCGGCGGAAGCACCTAACAAATCGGATGTCCTTCCAGTGATGATCCTGCCATCGGAAAGCTCCAGGGCGGCACATGGACCACCGGTTTCAGCGGCACGCTGGTTTGCAGCAGCTACCACTTTGCGGTCTGCAGCAGTTACCTTTGCCTGCTTTAATAATAATTCAATTTTGTAAACAGCATCTTCCGTTTCGGTACCGTCCAGCAGATCGTTTAATGCATCATAATATCTTCGTATGATCTCCTGTCTGGAGGCTTCACGGCAGACTTCATCGTCAATGATACAGTTGCCAGCCATATTGACACCCATGTCAGTTGGAGATTTATACCGGCTCTCACCATAGATGGTCTCGAACATGGCATTTAATACAGGGAAGATTTCCACATCACGATTGTAGTTCACAGTGGTCTCTCCGTAGGCTTCCAGGTGGAAAGGATCGATCATGTTAACATCATTCAGATCCGCTGTAGCAGCCTCGTAAGCCAGATTCACAGGATGCTTCAGAGGAAGATTCCAGATAGGAAAAGTCTCGAATTTTGCATACCCTGCATTAATTCCTCTTTTATGCTCATGATATAACTGGGAGAGACAGGTTGCCATCTTTCCTGATCCGGGACCGGGGGCGGTGATGATCACCAGAGGTCTCGAAGTCTCGATGTAATCATTTTTGCCATATCCCTCATCACTTACGATGAGAGAGATGTTGCTGGGATATCCCGGGATCTCATAATGACAGTAGACTCTGATACCAAGTTTTTCCAATTTATTTTTAAAAGTAACAGCACTGCTCTGTCCGGAGAATTTCGTGAGTACCACACTGCCCACATACAGACCGCGATCCTTGAATACATCCATGAGGCGGAGTACATCCACATCATAGGTAATACCCAGATCACCGCGCATCTTATTTTTCTCGATATCCACAGCACTGATCACGATGACGATTTCCGCCTGATCAGACAACTGCATCAACATGCGTAGCTTGCTGTCGGGCTCGAATCCGGGCAGCACACGGGAAGCGTGAAAATCATCGTAAAGCTTTCCACCAAATTCCAGATAAAGTTTGTTATCAAATTGATTAATTCGTTCCTTGATGTGCTCAGACTGCATTTTTAAATATTTGTCGTTATCAAATCCCTGTTTCATGTGTGTGTACCTTTCTTGTGATATATCGTAATGTATAAAACGTAAAAAACTCTTCTCACAATGGAAAGTGTTTGAAGAGAGGATATAAAAATCATATAGCATATAGTATACTACACAAATGGTGTGTTTTACTAGAGAAAATATAACAATAATTTTGAAAAATTAATAGTTTTTTTATAATATAATCTTTTATTTCATAATAATTTTGTTGATTTATCCAGCTTCTATCTTTATACTTAGGGGAGTATAGAAAGGTATGGTTACAATTATAATGGCAGATCAAAAAGATGATAAAAATATTAATAATTATAGCGGGGGAAACAATATGAATAACCAGAGTGGCAACAATCAGGCGCCAGGTGGTGGAAATAATCAGGGAGGAAACGGGCAGATGCCAAAACGTCCCAGCCTGTTGGTGCTATTGATTGCGTCACTTCTTTCCTTATTATGCATGAGTTATTTTATGAGTCTCATGAGCGGCGACACCAATGAGATCTCATATAACGAATTTCTACAAATGGTGGATGACGGAAAAGTCGAAAGCGTGGAGTTTGGTTCAGACAGAGTCAACATTACTATGAAAGAGGAGACAGCGGAGAATAAAAATCCATTTCAGTTCTCAGCACCTGCAGTCACTTACTATACAGGGCTGGTCAATGATGATACGCTGACCCAGCATCTGCTGGATAAGAAAGTGGAGATCAAGGGAGCAACACAGGATAATTCAGGATTCTTATTATCCATCCTGTTGACCTATGTCCTACCTATCGCATTAGTGTGGATCGTGCTCAGTGTGCTCTTTAAGAAGATGTCCAAGGGCGGCGGACCTATGGGCGTTGGAAAAAGTAATGCCAAGGTCTATATACAGAAGGAAACAGGTATCACGTTCAAAGATGTGGCTGGTGAAGACGAGGCTAAGGAGTCTCTTCAGGAGGTGGTAGATTTCCTCCATAACCCTGCCAGATACGCCAAGATCGGTGCGAAGCTTCCAAAGGGAGCACTGCTCGTGGGCCCTCCTGGTACAGGAAAGACCTTATTGGCAAAAGCGGTGGCTGGTGAAGCGAAAGTTCCTTTTTTCTCACTGGCAGGTTCTGACTTTATTGAGATGTACGTAGGTGTGGGTGCTTCCAGAGTGAGAGACTTATTCAAGGAAGCCACGAAAAATGCGCCCTGTATTATATTTATCGATGAGATCGATGCCATCGGGCGAAGCAGGGATTCCAAGTATGGCGGTGGCAATGAAGAGCGTGAACAGACATTGAATCAGCTGCTGTCCGAGATGGATGGTTTTGATACGTCCAAGGGTATTTTGATTCTGGCGGCTACCAACAGACCAGAGATTCTTGATAAAGCATTGCTGCGTCCGGGACGTTTTGACAGACGGGTGATTGTAGATAAACCAGATTTAAAAGGGCGTGTGGAGATTCTGAAAGTACATGCCAAAGATGTATTGATGGACGACAGTGTGGATTTCGATGCCATAGCACTGGCAACCAGCGGCGCGGTGGGATCAGATCTTGCCAATATGATCAATGAAGCTGCCATCAATGCGGTAAAAGAAGGCAGAGACTATGTATGCCAGAAGGATCTGTTCGATGCAGTAGAACTGGTATTAGTAGGTAAAGAGAAGAAAGATCGTATCATGAGTGCCGAAGAGCGCAAGATCGTGTCCTATCATGAGGTAGGTCATGCGCTGGTAAGTGCTTTACAGAAAAACTCTGAACCGGTGCAGAAGATCACTATCGTTCCGAGAACCATGGGAGCACTGGGTTATGTAATGCACGTGCCGGAGGAAGAGAAATATCTGAATACGGAAGCAGAACTTCGTGCTATGCTGGTAGGTCTGGTAGCAGGACGTGCCGCAGAAGAAATTGTGTTCGAGACCGTTACCACAGGTGCGGCCAATGATATTGAGAAGGCGACCAGCATTGCAAGGGCCATGGTGACACAGTATGGTATGAGCAAGAAGTTCGGTATGGTGGGTCTGGAAACTGTAGAAAGCAAATATCTGGATGGGCGTTCCGCACTGAACTGCAGCGATACCACTGCAGCGGAGATTGATTCCGAAGTGACGAAGATCCTGAAGGACAGCTACAGGGAAGCAAAGAAATTACTGAAAGATAACCGCAAGCTCATGGATAAAATTGCCGCTCATCTGATTGAGAAGGAGACCATCACAGGTAAGGAATTTATGAGGATCTTCCGCATGGAGAAGGGACTCCCTGAACCGGAGATAACGGACAAGGCAGAAGGTAAGTCTTATGATAAGCTTGCAAAGGCAAAGAGAGAAAATGGAATCAATCTCCTGGCAGATGATACAGAGGAGTCGGTGCGGACACAGCAGAATCGTAATGTGGAAATCCCATCAGAGCTGGAATTAATGAATCGTGCTCAAATAGATTCACCAAATCAGGCATTGGAGAGCGGTGATGGAGCACAGAGGCAAGGTCAAATACAGGCAGCAGATAATACAGTAAATGCATCAGCACCTGCATTTCAGACAGAACTACAGCAGAAATTGGATAAGTCAGTCGATACTGCCGAGAGTGAAAAGCCGGTAGCAACTACAAAGGCGGAGAAACAGTCGGAGGAAGACAGACAGTTTGCCGAGATGTTGCAGAATCGTGTTTACCGCGTAAAAGATGAAAAAGATAATCGTGACAATAATCAGAACGATAATCAATAATAAGCTCTTTCTAAATAATATAAAATTAGGTATACTGATTTTTGAGGACTTGGGTTTCCCGAGTCCTTTTTTTTCGAGAATAGATATTATAAGGATGATTGTAATATGGAAGATAATTTTTATTTGGATCCTTCACTGGAGAAGACTTTTGATATAGAAGCAGAATTGAAAAAATTGCCCGACAAACCCGGGGTATATATCATGCATGATAAAGACGATACCATTATCTATGTGGGAAAGGCAGTCATCCTGAAGAACAGAGTGAAGTCATACTTTCGCAGCACGAAGAAGACTGCAAAGATTCAGAAGATGGTATCGCTCATCGCCAGATTTGAGTATATCGTCACAGACTCGGAACTGGAAGCACTGGTGCTGGAGAATAATCTCATCAAAGAGCATAGTCCCAAGTATAATACCATGCTGAAAGATGACAAGACCTATCCCTATATCAAGGTCACGGTGGGGGAGACTTTTCCCAGAGTCCTTTTTTCCAGGAGCATGAAAAAAGACCGCTCCAAATACTTCGGTCCCTTTACCAGTGCCACCGCAGTAAAAGACACCATCGAATTGATCAATAAATTATACAAACTGCGCACCTGCAATAAAGTATTTCCAAGAGATGTGGGAAAAGACAGACCCTGCCTGAATTATCATATCAAACAGTGCATGGCACCCTGTCAGGGATATATCAGCAGGGAAGCATACGCTGAGCGGGTCTCCAAGGCACTGGAGTTTCTCAATGGGAATTATAAGCCCATCATCAGGGAATTGGAGGAGAAGATGGAGGAAGCCTCCGAGAATATGGAGTTCGAGGCAGCCATCGAATATCGGGAACTCCTTACCAGTGTGAAGATGGTGGCGCAGAAACAGAAGATCACAGACAGTGACTTTGAAGATAAGGATGTCATCGGCCTGGCAAAAGGAGAACATGACGCTGTGGTGCAGGTATTTTTTATCCGTGGCGGAAAACTCATCGGCAGGGAACATTTCTATATGACACAAGTGTCAGATGATGAGCCCAAAGACATTCTCTCTGATTTTGTAAAACAATATTATGCGGGAACCCCGTTTATTCCAAAGGAGCTCATGCTCCGGGAGGAGATGGAGGATGCCAACGTGATAGAACAGTGGCTTACCAGCAGAAAAGGCAGCAGAGTCCACATCCGGATACCAAAGATCGGAAATAAAGAAAAGCTGGTGGAGCTGGCGGCGAAAAATGCCATGCTGGTATTGAGCAAGGACAGAGAGCGCATCAAGAGGGAAGAGGGTAGAACCATAGGTGCAGTGAAGGAAATCTGCGCGCTGCTGGATATTCCGTCGGTACAGCGAATGGAAGCTTTCGATATCTCCAATATCAGTGGATTCGAGACGGTGGGGTCCATGGTAGTATATGAAAAGGGAAAACCAAAACGGAGCGATTATCGTAAATTTAAGATCAAAACAGTATCGGGGCAGGATGATTATGCCTGCATGAAGGAAGTCCTTACCAGAAGATTTATCCATGGCATGGAGGAGAAAAAGCAACTGGACGAAAAGGAGATTGCCCATGAACTGGGAAGCTTTACGAAGTTTCCGGATCTGCTGCTGATGGATGGTGGACGGGGGCAGGTCAATATTGCCCTGGAAGTGCTGCAGGAGTTGAAAATCAGCATTCCGGTATGCGGCATGGTAAAAGATGACAATCATCGCACAAGGGGACTCTATTACAATAACATTGAACTGCCCATCGATACCCATTCGGAAGGATTTAAACTGATCACCAGGATTCAGGATGAAGCCCACCGCTTTGCCATAGAATATCACAGATCCCTCCGCAGCAAGACGCAGGTAAAGTCCATACTGGATGATATCCCAGGAATCGGACCTGCCAGAAGAAAGGCGCTGATGCGACATTTTGACAATATCAATGATATCAGAAATGCCACCGTGGAGGAACTTATGCAGATTCCCGAAATACCGGAGAAGAATGCGGAGGAAATCGTCCTCTTTTTTAGAAAAGGGTGATTGCTCATTCTTGTGTCTGTGAAGTAACTGTGATAGAATTAGAAAAGATTTGCGAAGTAGTAAAATTGGATGTAATGGAAGTGGATATATAAGATATAAAATAAGAAAAGGGATAAGGAGATCAGATATGGCAAGTGTAAAATTAACACGAATTATCGAGAAAATGAAATTAGAAAATCTAACACCCGAGATCGAGATTTCAGATGTGAAGATCACACAGCCGGATATTAACAGACCGGCACTTCAGTTAGCGGGATATTTCGAGCATTTTGAGGCAATACGGTTACAGATCATTGGTTTTGTGGAATTTACCTATATTGAAGGATTGAAGGAAGAGCGAAGAAAAGAAGTATATGAACAACTCATGTCCTATAATATACCAGCTTTCATCTTCTGCCGTGAGTTACAGCCGGACCCTATTTTCCTGCAGATTGCACTGGAGAAAAAGGTACCCATTCTCATGACCAAGAAATCAACCTCCTCCTTCATGGCGGAGATCATCAGATGGCTGAATGTAAAGCTTGCTCCATGCATCTCTGTACATGGTGTACTGGTGGATGTCTATGGTGAGGGGCTTCTCATCACTGGAGAGAGTGGAATCGGTAAGAGTGAGGCAGCGATCGAGCTCATCAAGAGAGGACATCGTCTGGTGACAGATGACGTGGTAGAACTTCGCAAGGTAAGTGATGATACCCTGATCGGATCAGCACCGGATATCACCAAGCATTTTATTGAGCTTCGCGGTATTGGCATCGTGGATGTGAAGACCTTATTTGGTGTATCCAGTGTTAAAGATACCCAGTCCATCGATCTTGTCATCAAGCTGGAAGAGTGGAATAAAGACAAAGAGTATGACCGCCTTGGATTGGAAGAGGAATATACAGAATATCTTGGCAATAAAGTGGTATGTCACAGTATACCCATCAGACCGGGCCGTAACCTGGCTGTCATCTGCGAATCCGCAGCCGTTAACCATCGTCAGAAAAAGATGGGTTACAATGCAGCACAGGAATTATATACACGTGTACAAAATTCATTAGCAAGAAAAAGGGAGGATGACTAGGAAGATGAGTAAGGTTTGCTTTGGAGTGGACGTTGGTGGAACCACAATTAAAATGGGATTATTTGATATGGAGGGAACTGTGCTGGACAAATGGGAGATTCCTACCAGAACAGTGGAAAAAGGATCTAAGATTCTGCCGGATATTGCAGAGGCAGTGAAACATAAAATGCAGGAAAGATCCATTGAGAAAGAAAATGTGGAAGGTGTTGGCGTAGGCGTTCCGGGACCGGTGGATGCAGATGGCGTGGTACATGTGGCAGTGAACCTTGGCTGGGGCGTTCTGGATATCAAGAAGACACTGGAAGATCTGACAGGACTCCACGTGGAGGCAGGAAATGACGCTAACGTGGCGGCTCTGGGTGAGATGTGGAAAGGCGGCGGTGTAGGTCATAAGAATCTGGTAGCCGTGACACTGGGAACCGGTGTAGGCGGTGGTATCATCGTCAATGGACAGATTCTCACCGGTGCAACAGGCGCAGGCGGAGAGATCGGACATATCCATGTGGAGGATACGGAGGCAGACTGCTGTAACTGTGGCAACAAAGGCTGTCTGGAGCAATATGCATCCGCAACGGGTATCGTAAAGCTTGCCAATAAGAAATTGGCTGCCACCACGGAAACCACCGTATTGAGAGATGGAGAAGTATCTGCAAAGACCGTATTCGATGCAGTCAAAGCGGGGGATAAGGTAGCTATGGAGATCGCAGAGCAATTTGGAGAATATCTTGGAAAAGGACTTGCCAGCATCGCAGGTGTTGTAAATCCTGAAATTTTCGTGATCGGCGGCGGTGTATCCAAGGCAGGAACCATTGTGCTGGACTATATTAAGAAATATTACACGCCATACGTATTCCAGGGAAGCAGAGATGCAATTTTTGCCTTGGCGACTTTGGGAAATGACGCAGGAATCTATGGTGCGGCCAAATTGGTGCTGTAGTCTTATAGGATGACGCTCACAGATGGCATGAATAGAGAAAAAGAAACATAGATATAAGATATAAGATGGATATGAAAGAGACATCATAAGAAAAATATCAAAAGATACAAAAAGCAGAAATAAAAAATAGAAATAAAAATAGAAATAAAAAATAGAAATAGAAATAGAAATAAAAATGTACATAAAATATAGAAGTAAAAGTAAATATAGCAGGTGAATAGATTGAATGCAGCAAATTTAGAATATCTCAAACAGATAATACCCGAAGAGAACATACGATTAGAGGAACCTATGAGTCGGCATACGACCTTCCGCACAGGAGGAAATGCAGAAGTATTCCTACAGATAGATACGCAGGAGCAGCTGGGTACAGTGATAAAATTTCTGAATAAAATAGAAGAACACTACTTTTTACTTGGAAATGGAAGCAATCTATTGGTAAGTGATGATGGATATGAAGGGATTATGCTGTCACTGGGTTCTGAAATGAGCTGCATTCGTATTGCTGGGAATCAGATCTTTGCCCAGGCAGGCGCGCTTTTGTCACAGATGGCAAGAGCAGCCTATGAGGCTGGACTTACAGGGCTGGAATTCGCAGCGGGCATTCCAGGTTCTGTGGGAGGTGCTGCAGTCATGAATGCCGGAGCTTATGGCGGTGAGATGAAACAGATTGTCACAAAGGTGCGTGTCATGAGCAGAGAGGGCGAGATCATGGAGCTGGACAATGAATCCATGGAATTTGGTTATCGCACCAGCGCCATTCGCAATCATGGATTTATCGTGCTTGATATCGTGGCAGAGCTTTCGGTGGGAGACAGGGAGGCCATAAATGCCACCATGCTGGATCTGGCACAGAAGAGAAGAGAAAAACAACCCCTGGAATATCCCAGTGCCGGAAGTACATTCAAACGCCCGGAAGGTCATTTTGCAGGAAAACTCATCATGGATGCCGGATTGCGGGGCTATCGTGTGGGGGATGCCTGTGTTTCTGAGAAACATTGCGGATTCGTGGTAAATCTGGGTCATGCCACCTCCAAAGATATATGGCAGTTGATCAAAGATGTACAGGAAAAAGTATTTTTACATGCGGGGATTCAACTGGAGACAGAAGTGATACCCCTTGGAAAGTTTCAGTAAGAGAAACGGATGTGTGGAAGGAAAGATAAAAATGCGGTTTGTAATAGTAACAGGAATGAGTGGCGGTGGAAAAAGAACAGCATTAAAATTATTAGAAGACATGGGTTTTTACTGTGTTGATAATCTTCCTGTACCCCTGATCAGTAAGTTTGCAGAGCTGATGATGGCGCCCAATGGTGAGATCACGAAAGTAGCGCTGGGTCTGGATGTGCGTGCTGATGAGACATTTACGGATATACAGAGAGCGTTGGATGAATTGAGAAAGTTGGGCTGTAACTTCGAACTTCTTTTCATGGATTCCAGTGATCAGGTACTGATCAAGCGCTATAAAGAAAGCAGGAGAATGCATCCCCTGGCAAGTGCGGGACGAGTGGAGGATGGTATCACCAAGGAACGGGAGACACTATCCATCGCAAAAGCAAAGGCAGATTATGTAATTGACACATCCAAGCTTTTGACGAGAGAACTGAAAGAAGAACTGGACAGAATTTTTGTAAATAATGAAGAATATAATAGTCTTATGGTAAATATTATGTCATTTGGATTTAAAAATGGAATACCGGCAGATTCGGATCTGGTATTTGATGTAAGATTTTTACCAAACCCATTTTATATAGATGAGCTGAAAAATAAGACTGGAAATGATAAAGAAGTTCAGAATTATGTGATGAGCTTTCCAGAGGCAAAAGAATTTTTAGATAAATTGGCAGATATGATTCAATTTCTGATTCCCAATTACATAAAAGAAGGAAAATATCAATTGATTATCAGTATCGGATGCACAGGTGGAAAGCATCGCAGTGTGACTTTGGCAAATGAACTCTTCAAACGTATGAAAAATCAGGGAAATTATGGACTGACGCTGACCCATAGAGACGACAAGCATGGGATATAATGTTTTACATGTTTGCGTATCAAACAGTGCAGTTGGGAGAGATGTCGGTGCAGTGCACGTAGAAATGAAGTTCCGGAGGTTAGGAATCAATGTCATTTTCAAGTGATGTAAAAGAAGAAATGGAAAAACATGTAAGCGGTGCACGCCATTGCCAAATTGCAGAATTGGCTGCGATCATTCAATATTCAGGGGAGATCCTGGAGAGAGAAGATGGCGGTAAAGTGATCTGGATTCAGACAGAAAATCTCATGGTAGCCAGAAAATACTTTACATTATTAAAAAAAACATTTAATATAGATACTGATATTGCCGAGGCACTGGTAAAAGTACATACCAAGGTGAATACATATGAGAGTACTCTTGAGGATGGAACTGCTGTCCGAAAAGTATTACAGGCAATTAAGATGTATGATGAAAACGGACATGCGTTGACATCCAGGCGGGTCATCAACCCCATGATTATTAAGAATGCATGTTGCAGAAGAGCAATGCTCCGAGGCGCATACCTTACCATCGGATCTATGAGTGATCCAGAGAAAAGTTATCATTTTGAATTGGTGTGCAATTCTGAAGAGCAGGCAATCCAACTGAGAGACATTATGATTGACTTTCAGGTCGATGCCAAGATCGTAATACGCAAAAAGTATTATGTAGTCTATGTAAAGGAAGGCTCTGGAATCGTAGATTTACTGAATATTATGGAAGCCCATGTTTCACTTATGAATCTGGAAAATCTTCGCATACTAAAAGAAATGCGTAATTCCATTAATCGAAGAGTAAATTGCGAAGCTGCCAATATTACAAAGACGGTAAATGCAGCGTCAAAACAAATCGATGATATCCGATATATCCAGAAAACTGCTGGATTTAGCAGTTTACAGGACAACTTGAGAGAAATGGCAGAGATAAGGATAGAATATCCGGATGCTACATTAAAAGAGTTAGGGGAACGTCTGAACCCACCAGTTGGTAAATCAGGCGTAAATCACAGGTTGAGAAAATTGAGCGAATATGCTGAGAGGTTAAGACAATAGTACGTTTTGTGAAGGAGGAGATATTATGATTACAAAGACAATGAAAGTTCAGCTGGACGGGGGTCTGGAAGCCAGACCGGTTGCAGTTCTCGTACAGGTTGCCAGTCAATTTGAGAGTTCTGTATATGTGGAGTCAGAAGGCAGAAAAGTTAACGCAAAGAGTATTATGGGTATGATGACACTGGGCCTTGCCTCTGGGGAAACTGTTGTAGTGGAAGCAGACGGAACAGACGAGCAGGCTGCTGTGGAGAGCATTGAAAAGTACCTGAGCGGCAAAGAATAGAAGGGTGGCAATAAGCCATGTAAAATAAAAAAGGTTATCCTGTGTGTCATGTTCGCATGTAAACGCAAGATAACCTTTTTGCGCTATAGATTTATAGCGTGAAGTCTGAGGGTGAGATGAAGAGGAATTCTTTTCCTCTAAGTTTAGAAGTTTAGAAAATCGCATAAAAGTCAATATAAAAGTTTTCCTACTCAAATTCTCATATGTGTGATATAACTGATATACAAATGAAAGATTATGGGAGGGAGAACGCATATGAAAAATAAGAAAATGCTGTTTGTTTACAATCCTCATGCTGGAAAAGGGCAGATTAGAAACAATTTGTTAGATATTATAGATATTTTCGTAAAGGCAGGGTATGAAGTGACGGTCTACCCCACACAGGCATCGGGAGATGCGGTGATCAAGGTAAGAGAGAAGTCTTCCAGGTATGATATGGTGGTCTGCTGCGGCGGAGATGGTACGTTGGATGAAGTGGTAACGGGAATGATGCAATGTGAGAAGCGGAAGACCATCGGCTATGTGCCGGCGGGAAGCACCAACGACTTTGCCGACAGCCTTCATATTCCTAAGAATATGAAAAAAGCAGCAGAGGTAGTGGTATCGGGAGAAAAATTCCCCTGCGATGTAGGTTCTTTCAATGAAGACACTTTTGTATATATTGCAGCATTTGGAATCTTTACAGATGTATCTTATGAGACCAAACAGAATATGAAAAATGTGCTGGGCCATATGGCATATCTTCTGGAGGGGATGAAGCGTCTCGCCATGGTGCCGTCCTATCGGATGAAGATAACCTATGAGGATCAGGTCATAGAAGATGAATTTATGTTTGGTATGATCACGAACTCCGAGTCCGTGGGAGGATTCAAGAGAATCACAGGTAAATGGGTGGAACTGGATGACGGAGTCTTCGAAGTGACATTGATCAAAAAACCCGCCAATCCGCTGGAATTGAATTCGATTCTCAGTGCATTGGTATTGAAGGACATCGACACGGAATACATGTATTGCTTTCGAACCAATCACGTTGAATTTCAGTCTGAGAAAGAGATTGCCTGGACACTGGATGGTGAATATGGCGGTGGTCATAAGAGTGCTGTCATTGAGAACCAGAAGCAGGCGATTAAGATCATGATTCCAGGGGAAAATCTGGAAAGATCGGTGCCAGAGTCAGAAATATAGGGAACTAATTATAAACAATGTGTAAAATCTGTAAAAAATGATAAGTTTTTCTTATTTTTTATTCCCTTTTAACGGGAAGTAGGATATAATAAGAAAGGTTAAGAAAAGTGATTTTATAATATGGAGGTAGATAAAATGTTAGTATCAGCAGCAGAAATGCTTAAAAAAGCAAAAGCTGGCCATTATGCAGTAGGTCAATTCAACATCAACAACTTAGAGTGGACGAAAGCAGTATTACAGGCAGCTCAGGAAAATAACTCACCAGTTATCTTAGGTGTATCAGAAGGCGCTGGAAAATACATGTGCGGTTACACAACAATCGTTGGCATGGTTAACGGAATGCTCAAAGAGCTGAACATCACAGTTCCTGTAGCTCTTCACTTAGATCATGGTTCATACGAACACTGCTACAAATGTATCGAAGCTGGTTTCTCATCAATCATGTTTGATGGTTCACATTACCCAATCGAAGAGAACGTAGCTAAGACAAAAGAGTTAGTTGCAGCAGCACACGCTAAAGGTATCTCGATCGAAGCAGAAGTTGGATCTATCGGTGGAGAAGAAGACGGTGTTGTAGGTATGGGCGAATGTGCAGATCCTAAGGAATGTAAAGAAGTAGCAGATTTAGGTGTTGACTTCCTTGCAGCAGGTATCGGTAACATCCACGGTAAATACCCAGCAAACTGGAAAGGTCTTTCATTTGAAACATTGGATGCTATCCAGCAGTTAACAGGAGATATGCCATTAGTTCTTCACGGTGGTACAGGAATCCCTGACGAAATGATTACAAAAGCAATTGGTCTTGGCGTTGCTAAAATCAATGTTAACACAGAGTGCCAGTTAGTATTTGCAGAAGCTACACGTAAATATGTTGAATCTGGAAAAGACTTAGAAGGAAAAGGATTTGACCCTCGTAAGTTTTTAGCTCCAGGTGTTGAAGCTATCAAAGCTAAAGTAAAAGAAAAAATGGAAATCTTTGGTTCAATCAACAAAGCTTAATCTACTCGTAAATGATGGACATGCTCCTTTTTGGTGCATCCTATAGATTTTACGAATAAAGCATATGGAAGAGACTCTGAATACTTGTTATTTTAGAGTCTCTTTTTATGTCTGAAAGGATAATGCCCGAGATGAATGCGAATAGAATGAATCGTGATCATGATAGATAAGTAAGAGAATGAAGAAAGAGAAAGAAATGACAACAATAAAACAAAATCCACTGGCACGAAAATATAATCTCATATCCATGTTACTGTTTACATTACCCAATATAATCATGATGATATTCATGTCATTGTACACCATCGTGGATGGAATCTTTGTGTCGAGATACGTTGGTACCACAGCATTGGCGTGTATTAATATCATTTATCCGGTATCTTCCATCCAACTCGCCATAGCGGTCATGCTGGCAACAGGAGGAAGTGCTATTATTGCCATGCGTATGGGACAGGGAAAAACAGAGGAAGCGAGAAACAATTTCTCGATGATCGTACTACTCTGCGTCATCGTGGGCATCGTGATAGAGATCCTGGGACTTGTATTTCTGAAACAGATCGTGCTGGCACTGGGGGCAAGTGCAGAACAGATCTCATTGTGTGAGGATTATCAGAGAATATTGTTGTTCTTTTCACCTGCGTATTTCTTACAGGTGGCATTTCAGACATTTTTTGTAACCGCGGGTAAGCCACATTTGGGACTTGGATTGACTGCCTGTGCGGGTCTTACCAATGTGATCCTGGATTATGTATTTATAGGAGTCTGGCATATGGGAATCGAAGGGGCTGCAATCGCTACAGTAATCGGCTATTGTATCCCGTCGGTGGTGGGAGTCTGCTACTTCTTCCTGAATCGAAGGGGAAATCTATATTTTGTCAGACCTGTATTTGATTCAGCGATGCTGTGGAAGACCTGCACCAACGGTTCATCGGAGATGGTCACGAATCTGGCAAATGCGGTGGTTACGTATCTGTTCAACATCACCTGTATGAGATATTACGGGGAGGACGGAGTGGCAGCGATCACCATCGTACTGTATCTTCAGTTCGTGTTCACTGCGATCTATCTTGGATATTCTATGGGAATTGCACCTGTCATCAGTTTTAAATATGGATGCGGAGACCTGGAGCAGCAGAAGAAAATCTTTAAAAATAGTATGTTTTTTCTTGTTTTTAGCGCTGTTTTAACTTATATTATTTCTAGTATTCTCATTGCTCCGGTGACAGATGTATTTGCCCGGGGAAATGAAAATGTCATTCAGATTACTGCGGAGGGGTATCGTATTTACGGAAGCAGTTTTCTCATCATGGGAATTAATATATTTGCATCCTCCATGTTCACGGCATACTCCGACGGAAAAGTATCTGCGATTATCTCCATTTCCAGGACATTTCTGTTTCTCGTGATCATGATGATACTGCTGCCACGATTGCTGGGAACTGTGGGGATCTGGCTGTCAGTGCCTGTGGCAGAACTTATGGGACTGGGTGTATCTCTCATGTATTTTGTCAGAAAACGACAGACCTATCACTATGTATAGCGAATATCAGTTATGGAAATACAGACATGAGAATGAGATAAGAGGTAATGTACATGAGCAGTTACAGACAAATGAATCTACATTCCCACACATTTCGATGTGGGCACGCGGAAGGTGATACGGTGGATTATGCAGCGGAGGCTGTGAAAAATAAGATGCTCCTGCTGGGCATATCTGATCACACTCCATTTCCAGAAAAAAGAGATGAAAATACCCGCATGGAACCGGAACAAATGCCGGACTATATCGCCGGGATCGAGAAAGCCCGGGAGAAATTTCCGGAACTTCAGATTTTAAAGGGTCTGGAATGTGACTATACAGAGGAGTACCTTCCATTTTACCAGTCATTGAGAAATACTTATAGCTTAGATTATCTTATCGGCAGTGCACATTTTTACTATGAAAATGGAGAGCGCATATCGGTGTTTAAGGAACCTGTAAATCATAAAAGGATGAATGCCTACATGGAACAGGTCATCGGGGCGATAGATTCCGGTATGTTCCTGTTTATCGCACATCCGGATCTGTTCTGCCTGCATCTGGAGCGGTGGGATGATTACGTGGAGAGCTGCGTCAGAGAGATCTGCAGGGAAGCGGAACAGAAAAAGATGCCGCTGGAAATCAATGTGAGCGGTTATCTCAAGGGAAAAGACGGGTCCGCTCCATTTCCCAAGGATGAATTTTGGCGAATTGTCAGTGACTATGATATTGGGATACTGATCAATTCGGATGCCCATACGGTTCCCTGCCTCTGTCAGGACAAGGAAAAGGGATATGCATTACAGCAGAAATATCATTTACGGCAGTGGAATCCTGCATTTAATGAAAGGAAGCTGTGATGGGGAGAAGAATGGCAGAAATATGGGCATTATAAAAGATAATGTGTGGATATGACATTCTATTTTAAAGAAGCAATGTGCATAGCAGATACAGCAGTAATAAAATAAAAAACGAAATGCGAACAGAATAAGAACAGGAATAACAACAGGAATAACAACAGCAATAACAAGCAGAATAGGAATCATAGATAGCCCATGGAAATAACATATTACAATTGGAAAAAAACATTTTATACCATATGGGTGGGACAGGCTATTTCTCAGCTTACCAGCTCCATCCTGCAATTCGCCATGATTTGGTATCTCACAGATATCACCAGATCGGGAATTGTATTATCGCTGTCCGTCATGATGGCGTTTTTGCCTCAGGGAATTCTGGGATTCTTTACGGGCGTCTATATTGACCGATTTGACAGAAAAAAGATCATGATCTTTGCGGATCTTTTTATAGCGGCGGTGAGCCTATTGCTGGTATTCGTCTCCGTGGATGGAACGATACCACCTGTTATTATATTATTGGTACTTTTTTGCAGAGCTGTGGGAACCGCTTTTCATGAACCGACCCTTGGTGCGGTCACACCTCAGATCGTACCGGAATCGGAACTTACCAGGTGCGCCGGCTATACTCAGAGTCTGGAGTCTGTGTCCATGATCATCAGCCCTGCGGTGGCAGCGATTCTCTATGCCAGTTGGAAGATGAATTATATCGTAATGCTGGACGTGGTGGGTGCCGTGGCGGCGGTAATCATGGTCATGATCGCCAGGATTCCCAAACAGCGTATACAGCATGACAAGGACAGCAAGATTCACCTGATTCAGGAATCCAGAGAAGGATTTCAGATTATCAGACAGGAGAAGGGCGTCCTTGGTATTGTACTGATCACTTCGCTCTATTCTATGGCGATGATGCCCATAAGCGCACTTTTTCCACTGATGAGTATGGAGTATTTTGGAGGGACCAGTACCTATGCGAGTATCGTGGAGACACTCTTTTCAGTGGGATATCTGGTGGGAGCACTGATTCTCGCCAAGTGGGGCGGTACCAAAAATCGTGTATACACCATCGCACTGTCGTATTTTATGATGTCCATTGCGCTGATAGGGACATTCCTGCTGCCCAGGACAGCGTTCCTGGTATTTGTGTTCTTCGCCTGGGTCATGGGCGTGTCGGGACCTTTTTACTGGGGCACCTACACACCACTGCTCCAGACACATTTCCGGGAGGAGTATCTGGGACGGGTATTGTCTATTACCAACAGCATTCGATTTATCATCGGTCCCATTGCGTTAGTTCTGTCTGGATTCGTGGCGGACACCTGGGGGGACGAGAAATGGTTCCTCATAGGAGGAATCACCGTATTTATCTGCGGAATACTCCTGCTGGCCAACCGCAGGATCAGAGAATACGACAGGTAACCGCAAGTTTACAGTTCGTCTCCGTTCACGGTCTCTTTACCGGTTTTGACTTTGGCGATGTATTCCCTGGTCATGGCAATGACTTCATCGGAGAGAAGGGTGATGGCGATTAAGTTGGGAACAGCCATAAATCCGTTGAGGGTGTCGGCGATATCCCACACAAGATTCAGGGATGCGACACAGCCTAAATAGATGACACAGATGAAGATTACTTTATAGGCCCTGATGGCTTTGACGCCAAGGAGATATTCCATGGCACGTTCCCCGTAGTAGGACCAGCCCAGAAGGGTGGAAAATGCAAAGAGCATAATGCCTACAGCCACGAATTTACCACCAAAAGGAATGACAGAGGAGAAAGCCTGACTGGTGAGTGCAGTACCGCTGACAACCACCACGTTGTTTGCTATATTTGCGAGGTAGGTATCCATATTGTAGACACCGCTGGTGAGAATGGTGAGAGCGGTGATGGTACAGACCACTAAAGTATCTGCAAAGACTTCGAAGATACCCCACATGCCCTGCACCACTGGTTCTTTTACATCGGATGCAGAGTGTACCATAACGGAGGAACCAAGTCCTGCCTCATTGGAGAATACACCTCTTGAGATACCCTTTCTCATGGCTACAGCGATGCCATAGCCCAGGACTCCACCGCCGGCAGCCTTGAAGTTGAATGCCTCTGTGAAGATCATTTGAAATGCATAAGGAACTCTGGTCACGTTGGCAGAGATGACGATCAATCCACCGAGAATATAGAAAATGGACATAAAAGGGACAATCTTTTCGGTGACCCGGGCGATACGTTTGATGTCGCCCAGAATGACCATAGCCACCAGGATCATGAGAACTACACCTGTGATACGGGGATCAAGTCCGAAGGATTCTTTCAGACCACTGGCGATGGAGTTTGCCTGGGTCATGTTACCGATACCAAAGGATGCCAGACCGCAGAATACGGAAAAGATAACAGCCAGCCATTTCCAGCCAAGGCCTCGCTCTATGTAGATCATGGCACCTCCGATCCAGTCGCCGCGCTCATTCCGGTAACGATATTTGATACCCAGTGTATTTTCTGCGTAATGGGTCATCATGCCCAGAAAAGCGGATAACCACATCCAAAATACGGCACCGGGACCTCCGGCAGCGATGGCGGTTGCCACACCGGCGATATTACCGGTACCGATGGTAGCGGCAAGTGCAGTACACAGGGATTGGAACTGCGAAATCGCACGTTTGTCATTGGTGCGAATGACTTTTTTATTCTTGAATAATTGTAAAAAGGTCACATCCAGCCAATATTTCATATGAGAGATCTGAAATACCTTTGTGCGAATGGTAAACATAAGTCCCACAGCCAGGAATGCCACCAGCATCACTGGCCCCCAGATAAAGCTGTTCAATGTTTCGTTTACGGAAGTTACGGTACTGATAAAATTTTCCATAATCTATTTCTCCCTTTTGATGATGTGATACAGCAGACTCCACATCTACTACGATATAGAGGTGGATATATTAACTTCATTTCTGCGAGAAGTTACCAAAAATATTAGTGAAAAGTTAAATTTAGTGTAACTATTCAGAACCCCATGCGCAAAACGCTTCTTCGAAGCTTTTCTTTTGCTTATGAGGTTACTTCGCCAAATAAATTCACAAAAATCAGCTCACTCATGCAAGCATGATTCGCATATTTTTATGAATTTGCTTGGCTCTGAATAGTTACAATTTAGTAATTATATGATAAAATGAATTAAAATATTTGTGAAAAATTGCCCCTGAAAAGGGAGGATGCCAGGTAAACTGCGTTTACCTGGCATTTATTATGAAAAAGTTATTTAAAAAAGTATTTTTAATACTGTGTCTGTCTTTTGTTTTGTATGATATAAGTATACGCAATACTTTTGTCTAAAGAATGATTGTCGAATTAAGTTTCTTTGAATTAAATATGAACAGTATATGAACGCAAGGTATGAAAAAAAGGCGTTCTGGACGCCCTTTTGTTCATGTTGTATAGTATTTATTACATTTTCTCTGGTTCTGGGTAATCTACACCAAAAGTCTCAACAGTCACTGTTTTTATTTGCTGTTTTTCTAAAGGACGGTCAGAATAGTCCGTGTTTGTTTCTGCAATCTTATCCACGATATCCATTCCCTCTGTCACTTTACCGAAAGCAGCGTATGCACCATCGAGATGAGGTGCGTCTTTATGCATGATGAAGAACTGTGATCCGGCTGAATCCGGATGCATACTTCTAGCCATGGATAACACACCTGCTGTGTGAATAAGATCATTTTGAACACCGTTGGAGGAGAACTCACCTTTGATGCTGTATCCCGGGCCGCCCATTCCGGTTCCGTCAGGACATCCGCCCTGGATCATAAATCCTTTGATCACGCGGTGAAAGATCAGTCCATCGTAGAAATTGTGATTGATCAATGAGATAAAATTATGAACAGAGACAGGAGCAACATCCGGATAAAGTTCAGCTTTGATGATATCTCCGTTTTCCATTTCAATAGTTACGATTGGATTTTGTGCCATGTTTTTTATTCCTTTCTATTTGTAGCTGTTTTTATTTAACAGGTATTATTTCTGCTGGGATAATTCCCATAGGAAATATATGTTTATTCTATATTAAATTTGGAAAGTAGTAAAGCTGAAATGTTAGAGTTTTTTGAGCAGTTCACCCGCGCCTATTCGCAAAAGCGCACCTGCGGTGCTTTCCGCTGCTTACGCAGCTCATTTTGCTCATAGCTGGGAGCTCCCTTCATGACCTACAGTATACCAAAAGGTATGCATCCTTTTTGGTATACTACGGGTCATGGTGAACTGGTCAAATAAAAAATGGATGCATAAGAAAGTATGAGGAGTACTTTCTATGCACCCGGTCCTCTTGCTTCCTATATTGAGGGTATAGGAAATATTATATGGTATATATAATGTGAGGGAGTGAGGTTATTGGTGATTGTTCCTATTTAGTATAGGAATATAAGCGCAACCGAAGTGCAACTGTAGTGTTACTTTAGTACTACATTAATTTGACCAAAGTTTCCTCTCCCCAGGAATAATCAAATAAGTACTCATCATTAAAGGAATCGATTGCTTTCTGATCTTTATCAAGATAGGAATAATAATCGCATTCTACCATATTTTTATTGATATGACAGAAGCCACGGCCATTTTCGAACACATCTGAGAGATGATAGGAGCGGAAGAGTGCATTGAGATAAATGACGGATTTTCGATAGAGGCTCTTCACATTACGGTCATAGCAGCGATCCTCCCATAATTTATCGATGGCTTCCTCCATGGTGACATTCCCACCCTGGTGGTCTACGCACAGTGCTAACAGTTCCTTTGCTTTGGCATTGGTAAAGGGAACGACATTATCATCGATGAACATGTCAAAACGGCCAAAGGTGTGAAAGTACACACGCTTTTTCTGCTTATGCGCCAACAGTCTGGCGCGCTCGATGACTTTCTCTGCATCCTCACGGCTGTAAGGCTTCAGAATGTAGTAATCAGCACCAATCTCCAGGATGGCCTGGGCGATATACTCGGAGTATGCAGTGGCATAGATAATAATCATATGGGGATTTATTTTTTTTAATTCTTTTCCTAATTCGATACCATTCATTTCTGCCATTTCAATGTCCAGAAGTGCAAAGTCCACTTCGTTTTCTTTTGCGTATGCCAAAGCATTTTTGGCATGATCGAATTTTCCCACGATCTCAACATCCTGAACACCAGAGCATTCTTCCTCAAAATGTTCCATGCTCCATATTTCATCATCGACCAGTATCGTTTTCATTGAAAAAAGCTCCCCTCTATAGAAATGTATTTCCGTACTTTTGTGTATTTATCGTGGAATGCGCACGATGACCGTAGTACCGTTCCCGGGTATACTATGGATATCCAGTGTGGCATTTAATTGTGTCTCCAGAGAATGCTTACAGCGATGCAGCCCGGAAGTCGATTCACTGCTGGATAATTTTTCGTCTACATCAAATCCGGGACCGTTGTCGATTACTTCTACCATAAAATAATCCCGGGTCTTATAGGAATGAATACGTACAAAAGGTGTTTCCAATGTGGATCTCCGCGCCCCATAATTGACAGCGTTTTCTACCAATGCCCGAATGGATAGCAATGGTACAGAGAAGTTCGTGCAGTCCAGCTCGAAATCAACATGAAAATTATTGTGAAATCGAATTAACTGAATGTTGGTAAAGGCCTTTACATTTTCTATCTCCGAAGAAAATGGAATTGTAGCCTGTGCATTCCAGGCATTGATACTGGCACGCAGATACTTTGAAAAATCAAAGAGCATCTGGTAAGCAGTGTCTGGGGATTTCCTGATAAGTGACTGTATCGCCCCAAGGGAATTAAATAGAAAATGTGGCTGAATATGACTTAACATCATCTTGATCTGCCCCACGAGGATCTGTTCACTTACCTGGGCAGACAGCATTTCATTGGATACAATGGACTGCACCGCTGTGAATGTAAGGCATATGATATAGATCGTCATGACTGTATGAAAAACATAGTTGTAGTATTCAATATGTTTCAGGTAGTAATATATTAATTCTACGATAATACTAATGAACAGAGAGAGAAAAGAAAATATGAAAAAAACCGGATATTTCCTCTCGCGGTGCAGGAGCTGCAATATATAATGGAAACATATGACAACTACCGTAGGAACGACCAGAACAAGAAATACAATGCTGGACTCTAACATATCACAAATTCCTAATAATTGTAAGGCAGCACATATGATAAAGTTGGCAGAATATAAATACAACAATATTTTTATAACATGATGCAGCTTTTCATTCAACCTGTTTTTGACAAACAGTAGATAGGGAATGGGGCATAACATCATGGAACAGATTCCCAGCATCAGTTCAAAGTGGGGATCAAAGGTAAGATAATCAGGAAGCCTGACCTCGGATCGCATCCAGAGGGATAATAAAATATTGAAACAACCCAGATATCTGAAATTCTGAACCGCATGGTTCCGGATATGAAAGATATGGGAAGTAAATAACATGATGATGCCGAATATCAGGATGAGCAGTGAACATATGTATCCATGGAGCGTATTTTTTAATAAATTAGAAGTAAGCACCGTGGAACTTCCCAGATAAACCGTATTAACAATACCGGAAAATTGGGAATAAGGAGACTTCAACTCGATGCGCAGTTCTTTTGATGCATCGGTGGATTCCAGTGGAATCATATTCCAGCGGCTGGGCGTTGCTATTCCGGTGAGCCGCGAACCGGGATTCTCATACGCATAGACCAGAACATCATCCAGATAGAGCCTGACGGATTGCTGGGAACTCCGAAACATTATGGCAGATCCTTTTGAAAGTGTGTCAGGCAATGAATGCTGCAAAGTCATGGTATTATTTGGAGCATTGCGGAAAGTTACGGGAAAAGCCAGAGAATAGTATGTCCCGGAGGAGACGTTACAAGTCCAGTTATCTGCTAAAAAGTTAGATTTGGCAATGGAACGAGAAGACAGGTATATACGAAAAATGTAAGCAGCACTTACCAGTAATGTAGTCGAGATTAATAAAACAAAGACAAGATAAAGTCGTTTATTTTTTTTGAACATGTGATATCCCCAGTATCTTTCCCTGATAATAATTATATTAATAATATCATATGTAGTGGGAAAAGGACATATTTTTTATCTACTTTTCTACATAATAAAAATGTGATATGATGGTGAAAACAATGAGTTAAATATTGCGATGAATAACGATAAAAAGGAAGTACAGATTTAAAATGGAAATCAAGACAAAAATCGTAGTAGTGGACGAAAGTGAGATGGACGAAGCGGCAGAAAAAGCCATTGCAGAGGCAGGTGCTATCCTGAAAGATGGCGGACTGGTGGCATTTCCCACGGAGACAGTCTATGGTCTGGGAGGGGATGCGCTGAACCCACAGTCTTCCGGGAAAATATACGCGGCGAAGGGAAGACCGTCGGATAACCCACTGATCGTTCATATTACCAACATGAAAGCACTGGAGAAGATTGTAAAAGAGATACCGGAAACGGGTAAAAAACTGGCAGACGCTTTTTGGCCGGGACCTCTGACTATGATCTTTCAAAAAAGCGATATAGTTCCCGAAGAGACAACGGGGGGATTGGAAACCGTTGCGGTTCGCATGCCAAGTCACAGGATCGCCAGAGCGCTTATTGATGCGGCAGGGGGATATGTGGCGGCACCAAGTGCAAATATTTCAGGAAAACCAAGTCCAACGCTGGCAAAATATGTGGCGGAAGATATGATGGGCAGGATAGAAATGATTCTGGATGGCGGTTCTATCGGAATCGGGTTGGAATCTACCATCGTGGATCTGACAGATGGGGAGCCTACCATCCTGAGACCGGGGTACATTACAGAGGAGATGCTCACACAGGTATTAGGCAGTGTGGCGGTGGACAGGACGATCCTGGATGGAAACAGCAGGCAGGCGCCCAAAGCACCAGGCATGAAATATCGTCACTATGCACCCAAGGGGGATCTTACCATTATAGATGGAGCTCCTGAGGCGGTGCGCACACAGATCAATCGTCTTGCACAACAGCAGAAGGAAAAGGGCGAAAAGGTCGGCATCATAGGAACGAAGGAAAATATCCGGTATTACAAGGCGGATTCTATAAAAAGCGTGGGAAGCCGCGAAGATGAGGAATCTATCGCGAAGACATTATATCAGTTCCTGCGAGAGTTCGATGACGAGGAAGTGACAGTGATTTATTCAGAAGGATTCTCCACAGCAGGCATAGGGCAGGCGATCATGAACAGGCTTTTGAAAGCGGCAGGTCATAAGATTATTTATCTGGATGAATAACACTGGAGTCCATGAGACAGGTGAATATTGTAGCTGTCATGTTATATCGTGGCAGTTACCAAATTAAATAGATGAAGGAGATTAGATATGATAGCAATTGGATGTGATCATGGTGGATATGATCTGAAGGAAGTAATTGTTGCACACTTAAAAGAAAAAAATTATGAGGTGAAAGATTGCGGATGTTACAGTAAGGAATCCTGTGATTATCCGGAATTTGGCAGAGCAGTTGCAAAGGCAGTGGCAGCAGGAGAATGCGAAAAGGGAATTCTTATCTGCACTACAGGGATCGGTATTTCCATCACAGCGAATAAGGTAAAGGGAATCCGTGCGGCGCTGTGCGCAGATCCTCTGTCAGCAGAACTTACCAGACTTCATAATAATGCCAACGTGTTAGCACTGGGAGCAGGCATGACAGGGCCGATGCTGGCGAAAAGAATCGTAGATGTATTCCTGGAGACAGCTTTTTCGGAGGAGGAGAGGCATCAGCGCCGTATCGATGGAATTGAAGAATAAGACTGAAGAGTAACACAAAATAAAATACTGCAATAGCAGCCGGGAGGAAAAGACATGAGCAAGGTAGTAGTAATGGATCACCCATTGATTCAGCATAAAATCGGAGTGATCAGAAAAAAGGAAACAGGTACAAAGGATTTCAGACAGACCATCAGTGAGATTGCCATGCTGATCTGTTATGAAGCCACAAGAGATCTGCTTTTAGCGGATGTAGAGATCGAGACACCTATCTGCAAGACCACGGTAAAAGAATTAAAAGGAAAAAAGATGGCGGTAGTTCCTATCTTACGTGCAGGTCTTGGAATGGTGGACGGCATGCTCACATTGATTCCTGCTGCAAAAGTAGGTCACATTGGTCTTTATCGGGATCCAGAGACTCTGAAACCAGTAGAATATTACTGTAAATTGCCTGCTGACTGTGCTGAGAGAGAAATTTTTGTGGTAGATCCCATGTTAGCGACAGGAGGTTCTTCCATCGCAGCGATCCAGATGTTGAAAGACAAAGGATGTAAAAACATTCACTTTATGTGTATCATCGCAGCACCGGAAGGTGTGGAAGCCATGAAAGCAGCACACCCGGATGTGGATATGTATATTGGTTCACTGGATGAACAGTTGAATGATCACGGCTATATTATTCCGGGTCTGGGAGACGCCGGTGACAGAATCTTCGGGACGAAATAATGTCATCGATGGCCCGGCTGGGGAGATGCCGGAGACAGAATCTTTGGGATGAGAAAATGTCATTGATGGCCCGGCTGAGAAGATGCCGGAGACAGAATCTTTAGGATGAGAAAATGTCATTGATGGCCCGGCTGGGGAGATGCCGGGCTAAGGGATAAAGCGTAACAGGAGGTTCTTATGGGGGACAAAAGAGAAGACTATATTTCGTGGGATGAGTATTTTATGGGTGTATCGAAATTATCGGGACTTCGATCGAAAGATCCCCACACACAGGTAGGGGCATGTATCGTGAGTCAGGATAATAAGATATTATCCATGGGTTACAACGGATTTCCCATGGGCTGCTCGGACGAGCTGTTTCCATGGGCGCGGGAGGGCGCGACAGACCTTGACACAAAGTACGCATTTGTGACACACAGCGAATTGAATGCGATTCTGAATTACAGAGGCGGAACGTTGGAAGGTACGAAATTGTACGTTTCACTTTTTCCATGTAATGAATGTGCAAAGGCGATCATACAGGCTGGGATCAAGACCATCGTCTATGATTCTGATAAATATGCTGGAACAGCATCCAACACCGCCTCGAAGAAAATGTTGAAGGCAGCAGGGGTGGAGTGCCGAAAATATGAATCCACAGGACGTAAGGTCACATTAGAGTTATAGAAATGATACATACAAAGGAGGTGAGCAGATGTACAGAGCACCGAAAGGCGTGCTTGCTATCGTATTAAGCATATCTGTCTTAACATGCAGCATGACTGTGCAGGCAACCAGTTCCACACTTGATAAGATCAATAAAGCGACACAGCAGAAGAACCAGACCAAGCAGCAGTTGAATCAGAAGAAAGATCAGATCGATAACCTGCAGGATACAAAAGAGGGACTGAAAAACGAACTGAGCAGTTTTAATGCAAAACTCACAGAAGTGTCAGACAATCTGGAGAAGCTGGAGAGTGAGATCAAGGATAAGAATCAGGAGATCACGGAGACCCAGGCAGCATTAGATGAGGCGAAAGAGACAGAGCAAACCCAGTACGAGACCATGAAGAAACGAATCAAATTCATGTATGAACGGGGCGATAGTGCATATCTGGATATGGTCTTATCATCTGCGAGCTTTGGAGAATTTCTAAATAAAACGGAATATGTAAATAAAGTGTCTGCGTATGACCGCAAGATGCTGGAGCAATACAAAGAGACGAAGGAACTCATCGACGAAAAGGAAAAGGACTTGCAGGAGGAAGCGTCAGAGCTTGCGGACATGAAGGCACAGGTGGAAGAGAAGCAAAAGGAAGTGCAGTCCCTGGTAGCCACCACTTCCAACAATATAACTGGGTACTCTAATCAGATATCAGCGGCGGAGCAGGAAGCACTCTTGTATGAACAGCAGATGGCAGCCCAGGAAGCAAATATTGCAGCACTGAAAAAGCAGTATGAGCAGGAACTGGCAATGTCAAAGCTGTCAGCAGCCTCCGCAAAAAGAGATATTTCACAGGTTACTTTTTCGGAGACAGACAGACAAATGCTGGCGACGATCATTTACTGCGAAGCGGGTGGAGAACCTTATGCTGGAAAGCTGGCTGTAGGTGCCGTTGTGATTAACCGTGTATTAAGTTCTGTTTATCCAGATACAGTAACGGGCGTTATTTATCAGAGAAAACAATTTTCACCGGTGGGAAGTGGCAGATTCGACCTGGCGCTGGCCAATGGTACAGCCACCAGCAGCTGCTATCAGGCTGCGGATGAGGCTATGGCGGGTAATACAAATGTAGGGAACTGTGTGTATTTCAGAACACCAATTGAGGGTCTTACGGGAATATCCATCGGCGGACATATCTTCTATTAATGGAATTATCCGGAATAGAGGCAGGTCTGATACTTCCGTTCCTATGGGATATTTACAAAAGGTATATAAGAAAAGGGACATCCCAAAGGGAAATAAACATGAAAGAATGATGAAATCCATTGCAATTATCCCATTCATACATTAGAATCTACAGTAACCAGTAAATTACCAAATGATAAGGAGTGATGAATGGTATGAAGATTGAAAATGTAGACATTGTAGGGCTTGGGGCATTAGGAACCATGTATGCGGATTTTTTCACGAAGAAATTGGGGAAAGAACATGTGCGTATCCTTTCTGATGGAAAAAGAGCAGAGAAATATATAGAAAAAGGAAATTACTTTAATGGGAAAAGATGTGATTTCCAATACGTCAATGTATCGAAAGAGGAAAGAGCATCAGAATTACTTATCGTAGCGGTAAAATATGGTGCACTGCCAGGGGCGATCAGAGAAGTGAAACATCTGATAAATGACAATACTGTCATTATATCTGTCCTGAACGGTATTCAGAGTGAACATGATCTGGCGGAGGCATTTGGAGAAGAGAAGATTATCTATTGCATCGCCCAGAAAATGGATGCATTGAAGGAAGGAAATAAAGCTTCCTGTAAAAATAAAGGGGAGTTGGCCCTTGGTGTTATGCATGGGGGAAAAGTGGAAAATCTGAAACGGATTACAGACCTTTTCGATGAGTTGAAATTTCCTTATGTATGCCCGGAAAATATGCAGAAAGCCATGTGGTCAAAGCTGCTCTGCAATGTGGGCGTAAATCAGACCGTTACATTCTACGAAGGTACTTATGCCACTGTTCAGAAGAGGGGCGAAGCCAGAAATATGATGAAGGCTGCCATGGAGGAAGTGGTATTAGTAGCCAATGCGGAGGGCGTGAAGCTGACGAAAAAGGATGTGAAGGAATGGGTGTCTATCATCGATTCCCTGAATCCAGACGGAGAACCTTCCATGCGCCAGGACAGCAAAGCAGACAGACCCACAGAGGTAGCATTGTTCGCAGGAACCATCTGCAGACTTGCCAGAGAACATGGTATCGACGTGCCGGTGAATGAGAAATTTTTACATACACTGAAATAGTCACCGGGTGACTAAATATTAAATTTATTTGTCGTACTGATTCAGGTTGAACTGTAAAGAGCTGAGCTTTGGAGAATAGACTGCGGAGAGCAGGTTATTCAGGTAAAGCAAGGCTTTTTTCAGTTGATAATCGGAGAGCTGTCCCGTATCGAAAGCGGCTACCAGCTCATCCAGATCCACTACTTTCACGAAACCATCGGGGTTAATGATCACGTCCACCAGAAGATCTGTGACAACGTATGCGTTCTCATTCCCATGAAAATCATATTCCACGATATCAAAATACCAATAGAGCAGATTGCCGGATTCATCCAGGAATTTACTCATCTTGAAGCCTTCTTTTAGATAGTAACAGGAGTACCCATGATGCAGATCTTTTTTAGGTCTCAGGGCATTCCATTTTGTGACAATCGTGTCATTATCCACCTGCAGTACAACATCATCTTTTAACAAAACACATTCATCTGGGATAATTCGTTTGCGGTATAACGTTAAATTTGCCATGGCTTTTCTCCTCTATTTTGTTTTCCAAGATCTGTGAAAAGGGAACAAATGCATGAGGCTCATCCATGTGTTCTCCGATAAATTTCTCCATCCAGATCATATCGTGCCAACTGCCGAACTTATATCCGGATTTATGGAAATGTGCCACCGTCCCATACCCAAAAGCCTCGTGAAAGGAGATACTGGCGGGATTGGGATAAGTGATGCAGGCACATACATTGCAGATATTCTGTTTTTTCAGACAGGCTTCCAAAGCAGTGTAGAGCATACGTCCCACACCATGTCCACGGTAATCCTGATCCATATAGATGGAAGTCTCCACGGACCAGTCGTAAGCAGCGCGGCCCTTGAAAGCTGAGGCATAGGCATATCCCACGATCACATCATTCTTTAGGGCTGTCAGATAGGGATATCGTCCGCTGATGGTGCGAATCCTGTTCCGAAAATCCGATAAGGTGGGAACGACCACTTCAAAGGTGATGGGAGTGGTAAGGACATAAGGCTCATAGATAGCCAGCAGCCGTTCAGCGTCCTCCGCTTTAGTAAGTCTGATCGTAATGGAATCCATATGAAAATCTCCTATTGTGCACATGATTTTACTTGTGAAATACATAGATATTACAAAAAATGCTACACGTTTCATTCCTAAAAGTCAATGAAAAAAGAATAAAAAAGGAAGGAAATTAAAAAACCGTAAAATATGTCATTTCGCTAGACATTAGAAACAAAAATGGATATAATTCAGTGTATGAGCAGACAAGGGAACAGCCGTAGAAATAATAGCAGGAATAATCCTAAAAAAGTGGCGCAGTCGCTGACATTGATTACACAATTCGGCATTAACATGATTGTGCCGATTTTTCTATGTTCTTTTGCAGGTATCTATTTAGACAAATGGCTAGGAACCTCGTTTTTTATGGTTGGACTCTTTTTCATAGGTGCGATTGCCGGATTCCGTAATATCTATATCATGGCAAAGCATATTTACCGAAATAACGATGCAGGCGATGCAAATAAGAAGTGATATATCAAATTTAAGAGGTAGTACACTAAATCAAGAAATAACATATGTTATGAAACGCATCTGAAAATCGCTGTATTGGAAAAGGAGCACATGGTTTGTAATATTATGAAGAAATTTCGTGAAATGATAGATTATATCGAAGAAGTAGACAATATGGATGAATTACTGGATGAAGAGGAATCGGATGGTGTCGGCAATTTGGAAGAGATTCCAATAGCGGCAGATGGCAGGAACGGTTCTGCGGAAAATGATACCGGGGAGACAGAAAATCCAGATCCATATACAAAGCTGCCCCATGTATTGGCAGAACTTATTGCAGGAATTGTCCTCTGTGGCATCGTACTTGAAATCCCAGGAATCTGGTTCGTAAAGGACCCATTGGGATACAGCGTTGGACTACTCATAGGCATTGTAATGGCGGTACTTATGGCAGTGCATATGGCGTGGTCGTTAGACAAAGCGTTGGATCTTGTGAGGGAAGACGCAGAGAAAAAGATTCGCATGAACAGCATGACCCGTTATTTTACCATCGTGATTATCCTTGGGGTTATGATGTATTTTCGGATAGGGAATCCACTGGCAGCCTTTTTAGGGCTGATGAGTTTGAAAGTAGCGGCTTATCTACAGCCGTTTACCCATAAATATATGCAAAAGATTTACAAAAATGAAGATTTGTAATGCATCGTATTTCAGATGCATTGCCTTCCATCCAAAACTTTATTTAAGGAGGTGAATGTATGGGACAAGGAATTTTGTTATCCGGCAGCAATGATATTGACTTTATGATTCATGGTGTCTTCTCCTATGAAATATTCGGTCAGACGGTCTGGATAACAACAACGCATGTATGCGTCTTGATAGTGATGCTCACCATCATAGGATTTGGGATTGCCGCTAATCGAGCCATTAAGCATGCAACGGAAGTACCGGGAACATTTCAGAATATTGTGGAGATGATCGTCGAGATGTTAGATGGAATGGTAGATTCTACCATGGGAAAAAATGGATTAAAGTTTCGCAATTATATAGGAACGATATTTATTTTCATCCTTTTCAGTAATATTTCCGGTCTGCTGGGTCTTAGACCACCCACAGCAGATTATGGTGTCACACTCCCGCTGGGCGTTATGACATTTACACTGATTCATTTTAACAAGTTCAAGCATCAGAAAGTATCTGGCGTCATCAAAGGCTTATGTGACCCGTGGCCGATCTGGGCACCGATCAATATCATTGGTGATATTGCAGTTCCAATTTCATTATCATTGCGTTTGTTTGCCAATATCTTATCTGGTACCGTAATGATGGCATTGGTATATGGACTGCTATCCAAGATTGCTATTATATGGCCGGCAGTACTTCATGTATACTTTGACTTGTTCTCAGGAGCAATTCAGACTTATGTATTCTGTATGCTGACAATGACATATGTGTCAGATGCAATTGGAGAAAATTAATTAAACATAAAATTTTAGGAGGAAACAAACATGGAAATTTTCAATACTAATTTTATCTTAGGATGCTCAGCAATCGGTGCAGGTCTTGCAGTTATCGCAGGTATCGGACCTGGTGTTGGACAGGGTATCGCAGCAGGTTTTGCAGCATCAGCAGTAGGACGTAACCCGGGAGCCAAGTCAGATATCACATCTACCATGCTTTTAGGACAGGCAGTAGCAGAGACAACTGGTCTTTACGGTCTGTTGATCGCAATGCTCTTATTATTCGTAAAACCATTATTGCCTTAATGTATGTAATTCCTCCGCAGGAGGGATTACCTACGCAGTGCCAATCTGAACGAAGTGAAGACTAATTATGGCACTGCTCCTTAGATTCCTCCGCAGGAGGGATTGCCTTTAAAAATTTAAACTGAAAGGAGGCAAAGTGTTGAATACGTTACTGAGTGCAAATTATATATTAGCGACAGAAATGAAACCAAGATTATTTGATCTGGATCTTCAGCTTGGCATGGACGCAATTCTTACCATGATTGCTGTGTTCGCATTATTTCTCATTATGTCACACCTGTTATTTAATCCTGCAAGGGAATATCTGAATAAGAGAAAAGATAAGATCAAAGGTGAGTTGGAAAATGCAGCAGCAGATCAGGAAAATGCGGCAAAGCTGAAAGAAGAGTATGAAGCTAAGTTAAAGGACATTAATAAAGAAGCAGAAGAAATATTAAGCGAAGCACGTAAAAAAGCACTGGCAAATGAGAATAATATTATAGCCGAGGCGAAGGAAGAAGCAGCAAGAATCATTCAGAGAGCGAATGTGGAAGCAGAGCTTGAGAAGAAGAAAGCAGTGGATGAAGTGAAGAAAGAGATGATCTCCATCGCGTCCATGATGGCTGGAAAAGTGGTAGCCGCTTCTATTGATACCAGCGTACAGGATAGTTTAATTGATGAAACATTGAAAGAAATAGGTGAAAGCACATGGCTAAGCTAGTTTCAAAAACATATGGAGAAGCTTTATTTGAACTTGCTGTGGAAGAAAATAAAATCGATGTGTTTCAGGAAGAAGTACAGGGTGTGAAAGAGATTCTGGATGCGAACAAAGAGTTCGGAGAGTTAATGAAACATCCTAAGGTAGTCAAAGAAGAAAAGGTACGAATCATGGAGAATGTCTTTAAAGGCAGAATCGGTGAAGAGTTCCTGGGATTCCTGACCTTGATTATCGAGAAAGATCGTTACAATGACATCAATGCCATTCTGGACTACTTCATTGATAAAGTGAAAGAAGTAAAAGGAATCGGTATTGCCTATGTGACATCGGCTATTTCTTTGACAGATATTCAGAAAAAGCAGGTGGAAGAAAAATTACTGGAAACTACAGGTTATAACACCATGGAAATGCATTACACAGAGGATTTATCCTTGATCGGTGGAATGGTGATCCGCATTGGTGACAGAGTTGTTGACAGCAGTATTTCCACAAAGTTAAGCGAGTTGCAGAAGCAGTTGTTGAAGATTCAATTGGCTTAAAAGCATCGCTTTTCAGATGCATTACAAATACGTTAGTAAGACATAACAGTCGTTATTAAATATAACTAAGAAAGGTGCGTAAGATCCATGAATTTAAGACCAGAAGAAATAAGTTCAGTGATTAAGGATCAGATCAAGAAATATGCATCTGAACTTGAAGTATCCGATGTGGGTACTGTTATTCAAGTGGCAGATGGTATTGCTCGTGTGCACGGCCTGGAAAAAGCAATGCAGGGAGAGTTATTGGAATTCCCTGGCGAAGTTTACGGAATGGTACTGAACTTGGAAGAAGACAATGTCGGTGCCGTACTCTTAGGTAACAGCTCTAATATCAGCGAAGGCGATATTGTAAAGACCACCGGTAGAGTAGTAGAAGTTCCCGTAGGCGACGAGATGCTGGGACGTGTCGTGAATGCACTTGGTCAACCAATAGATGGAAAAGGTCCCATTCAGACAGACAAATATCGTAAAATAGAGAGGGTTGCCTCCGGTGTTATCACCAGAAAGTCGGTTGATACACCATTACAGACGGGTATCAAAGCCATTGACTCCATGGTTCCTATCGGAAGAGGACAACGTGAGCTGATCATCGGTGACAGACAGACTGGTAAGACAGCCATCGCCATCGATACCATCATCAATCAAAAAGGACAGAACGTAAAATGTATCTATGTAGCCATCGGACAGAAAGCTTCTACCGTAGCTACTATTGTAAAAACATTAGAAGAGTTCGGTGCTATGAGTTACACCACTGTTGTAGCTTCCACAGCAAGTGAGCTTGCACCGTTACAGTACATTGCACCTTATTCAGGATGCGCCATCGGTGAAGAGTGGATGGAAAAAGGAGAGGATGTGCTGGTAGTATACGATGATTTGAGTAAGCATGCTACTGCATACCGTACACTTTCCTTACTTCTGAAGAGACCGCCAGGCCGTGAAGCTTACCCGGGTGATGTCTTCTATCTTCACTCCAGACTGCTGGAGAGAGCTGTACGTATGAGTGACGAGTACGGCGGTGGTTCTTTAACAGCACTACCTATCATAGAGACACAGGCAGGGGATGTATCCGCATATATTCCTACCAACGTTATCTCCATCACAGACGGACAGATCTATCTGGAGACAGAGATGTTCAATGCCGGATTCAGACCAGCCGTTAACGCAGGTCTTTCTGTATCCCGTGTTGGTGGATCTGCGCAGATCAAAGCCATGAAGAAAATCGCCGCTCCTATTCGTGTGGAGCTGGCACAGTACAGAGAGCTTGCTTCCTTTGCGCAGTTCGGTTCCGAACTGGATGCAGATACCAAAGAAAAGCTTGCACAGGGCGAGAGAATTAAAGAGATCTTAAAGCAGCCTCAATATAAACCAATGGCAGTTCAGTATCAGGTTATCATTATCTATGTTGCCACCAACAAATATTTGCTGGACGTAGCAGTGGACGATATCACCAGATTTGAAAAAGAATTTTTTGATTTCCTGGATTCCAAATATCCCGAGATTCCAAAGACAATCGGCGCAGAGAAAGTAATCTCTGAGGATACCGAAGGGAAGCTGAAAAAAGCAATTGAAGAATTCAAAGGACAGTTCAAATAATAAGGACACATGGCAAGGAGCACATGGCATTAGATGTACTGCGTGTAAGCCATGTGCCTGGGTAATGCATACAATTACATGCATTACAATTAGTAAAAAGGAGTAAGGTGAAAGTTTATGGCCTCTATGAGAGATATAAAAAGGCGTAAGAGCAGTATCGAGAGTACGCAGCAAATTACAAAAGCCATGAAACTTGTTTCTACTGTCAGGCTACAACGGGCAAGACAACGTGCGGAGAATTCAAAAGCATACTTTAACTGCATGTATGATACCGTGACTTCCGTATTGGCCAAAGCGAGTAATGTAAATCATCCTTATCTGAAGGCAGGCTCCTCCAATCGAAAGGCGGTGGTGGTGATCACCTCCAACAGAGGATTGGCAGGAGGATATAACTCCGGTATTATCAAACTGATTACCAGAGGAAATTTTGATAAAGATGAATTAGATATTTACGCACTTGGTAAAAAAGGAAAAGAGTTCTTAGCGCGCTACGGATATACCATCAAAGAAGACGATTGTGACAAGATAGACGATCCTGTCTATGCCGATGCCATGGGAATCAGCAAACGATTGCTGGAGTCCTATGTCTCCGGTGAGATAGGCGAGATCTATCTGGCATATACCGCCTTCAAGAACACAGTAGTCCATGATCCCAAATTGATCAAACTGTTACCGGTGGAGCCGGAAGAGTCCCAGGATTCAGAGGATAGCAGCAAGATCGAAAAGGGTGCAACAGCGCTCATGAACTTTGAGCCGGAGGATGAGGAAGCACTTGACCTCATCATACCAAAATATGTGACAAGTCTGATCTATGGTGGCATGGTAGAATCAGTAGCAAGTGAGAATGGTGCCAGAATGCAGGCAATGGATTCGGCGACCAGCAATGCAGAAGATATGATCGCAAAACTGTCATTGCAGTATAACAGAGCACGTCAGGGTTCCATCACACAGGAACTTACCGAGATTATAGGTGGCGCGTCTGCCATCTCGTAAGGGCAGAGTCAAGTAAATAAGCGCAGAACGTGGGTGCTTGCACACGAAGTTCTGAGATTATTTATTTGACGAGCGAAGCCGATCGAAAAAATAATGCAAAATGTTTTTACTTTGCATTGGACATTTTTGAGGTCTGCCCTTGCTGACAACGTTGTAACATGGAAATAAGGAGCACATGGCATTAGAATTGCACTATGTGTAAACCATGTACGCAGGTAACGCATCAAATGCGATGCATTACAAATTAAGAAAGGAGAACAAATGGCAGCAGATAGCACAAACGCAAACCGCGTTGGAAAGATTACGCAGATTGTTGGTGCCGTACTTGATATTAAATTTGCGGAAGGAAATCTTCCTGAAATTAATGAAGCGATTAGAATCCAGACAAATGACAGTGGAACTCTGACCGTGGAAGTAGCACAGCATTTGGGTGATGACACAGTAAGATGTATATCTATGGGACCTACGGATGGATTGGTCAGAGGAATGGACGCAGTTGCGACCGGCGCTCCAATCAGTGTTCCGGTAGGAGAAAAGACATTGGGACGTATCTTTAATGTTCTGGGAGAACCAATTGATAATAAACCAGCTCCGGAAGGAGTAGAATATGAACCGATCCACAGGGCAGCTCCAACATTTGACGAGCAGTCCACAGCAACAGAACTTCTCGAGACAGGTATTAAGGTCGTTGACCTTCTTTGCCCATATCAAAAGGGAGGTAAGATTGGTCTGTTCGGTGGTGCCGGTGTAGGTAAGACCGTATTGATTCAGGAGCTGATCAGAAATATTGCCACTGAGCATGGTGGATATTCCGTATTTACAGGTGTAGGTGAGAGAACAAGAGAAGGAAATGACTTATATAATGAAATGACAGAGTCAGGGGTTATCGACAAGACAGCCATGGTATTTGGTCAGATGAACGAGCCGCCGGGAGCCAGAATGAGAGTTGGCCTTACAGGACTGACCATCGCTGAGAACTTCCGTGATAAAGGTGGTAAGGATGTGTTGTTATTTATCGACAATATTTTCCGTTTTACCCAGGCAGGTTCTGAGGTATCCGCATTACTTGGACGTATGCCGTCAGCCGTTGGTTACCAGCCGACCTTGCAGACAGAGATGGGTGCTCTTCAGGAGCGCATCACTTCCACAAAGAATGGTTCCATCACATCCGTTCAGGCAGTTTATGTACCAGCCGATGACTTGACCGACCCGGCTCCGGCTACCACATTTGCCCATTTGGATGCAACCACTGTATTATCACGTTCCATCGTAGAACTTGGTATTTACCCAGCCGTTGATCCATTGGAATCTTCATCCCGTATCCTGGACCCGCGTATCGTAGGTGAGGAACATTACAATGTAGCCCGCGGTGTACAGGAAGTATTACAGAAATACAATGAGTTACAGGATATCATAGCTATGTTAGGTATGGACGAGTTGTCAGAAGATGATAAGGCTGTCGTATCCAGAGCAAGAAAGATTCAGAGATTCTTATCCCAGCCTTTCTTCGTAGCAGGACAATTCACAGGTCTGGAAGGTAAATATGTACCTATCAATGAGACAATCCGTGGATTTAAAGAAATCTTAGAAGGAAAACATGATGATGTTCCAGAAAGTTATTTCTTGAATGCCGGAAGTATCGATGACGTACTTGCCCGCATGAAGTAAATGTGTCAGGCTTTCTATGAAAAAAAGACATGCAGCGTCAGTTCATTTTATGTCCCGATTTTGTAAAAATCGGAGACTGGTAACCGTTAGGTTACATGATAAGTCGAAGACAAATTTACAATGGGCTGATGTTCCAAGGTAAGGGGTGAGCAAATGGCAGAGAATAATGAAATGACACTTAAAATCATAACTCCGGACAGAGTATTCTATGAAAATGTGGCAACCATGGTGGAATTCAATACCACGGAAGGTGAGATCGGCGTCTACAAGGGACATATCCCTACGACCGTCATCATCGCACCCGGTATTCTCAGAATTACCAATGGAGATGAGGTAAAAGAGGCGGCATTACACGCTGGATTTGCTGAGATTCTCCCGGAAGGGATCACCATCCTGGCTGAGATCATCGAGTGGCCCACGGAGATTGACTTGAACCGTGCCGAACAGGCAAAGGAGAGAGCCGAAGAACGTATCCGTACCAAGACGGATAACACAGATACCATGAGAGCAGAGATCGCACTGAAAAGGGCAGTCACCAGAATCGAAGTCCTCAAGGATTAGAAATAGTAAAGTCAAAAAGAGGGTAGGATGTTTTGCATCCTGCCCTCTTTTCATCGTGCGCCTGGTGGCGCACGTTTCTGTACATGCCGGAATCAGCCCAATCTTCCGCGCTGTCTGTCCTAAAATGGTGTCTTACTGGTGGGCAGACGGCAGCGTTTGCATAAGAGCAAAAAATGACTGTGGTTCGCCGGTAGTGAAATATTCATACCAAAATTCCAGTGTATCGGGCTGAAAAACACCCAAATGTTCAATAATTTGCTTTGCCCACAGCAAAGCTCCCGTCGCGCTTGCAGTAATCAGATTATGATCCGCAACGGATGGTTCGTCAACATAGTGGCTTTTTCCTTTATAACCAGGAGCAAACATTTCAAGAAATCCGGATCCATTACTGGTATGGGGACGCTGATCCAATACCCCAAAGTTTGCCAATGCAACAGTAGCTCCACAAATGGCACATACGGTACCACCTACGGATAGGAGTTCCTCCGCTTTTTTTATGATAGCGCTTTGTTCTGGGTTGTCCCAGGTATTTGCGCCCGGTAATATCAGTACACTGGATTCACTGATGGTGATATCCGCAATCACACAATCCGGAATAATGGTCAGTCCACCCATCGTATGGACCGGTTCTCTGGAATGAGCAACGGTTTTGAGAGAAATGCGGGGGGCATCATTTTTGAAAAAACGTCTGGAATTTAATTCCGCTGTAATATAACCTGGTTCCCAGTCGGCCAGAGTGTTAAGAACATAAACATAGATCGTAATCATAAAGTTCCTCCTTTGGTATTGCGTTATTGATTTGTTTATTTTTTTATTGTACCATGTAATTGTTGACAGCAATATGTCAACAATCAGAGATTGCAGACAATTACCGGAAGGTGGATAGTGTATGAAAGTAGACAGGCTCGTCAGCATTATTATGATACTCCTTGATAAAAAGAGAATAGGGGCACAGGAGTTGGCAGATATGTTTGAAGTTTCGCCTCGGACAATTTACCGTGACATAGACGCTATCAACATGGCGGGGATTCCTGTTCGTGCAATATCGGGAGTAGGCGGAGGCTTTGAGGTCATGCCGGAATACAAAGTTGATAATAAAGTTTTTTCCACAAACGACCTTTATGCGCTTTTGATGGGACTTTCCAGTCTTTCTAATATAATGCAAGGTGATGAATTGCTGTATGCTATTGCGAAAGTCAAAAGTTTTGTTCCTGCTGACAAAGTGAAAGATATTGAACTAAAAGTAAATCAAGTATGTATAGATTTAAGTCCGTGGATGGGAAACGGGAACATACAATCATATTTAGAAATAATAAAAACAGCTTTGCAGGAAAGCAAGCTGCTTTCTTTTGCATATATCGCCCACCATGGAAATAGAACTGCACGAACAGTTGAGCCCTATCAGCTTGTATTGAAGAGCAGCCATTGGTATTTGCAGGGATACTGCCACAAAAGAAATGAGTTTCGCTTATTCAGGGTGTCTCGTATGTCCAATCTACAAATGGAAAATGAAACCTTTCCACTGGGGGATTATCAAAAACCAAAGTTAGACTTTGGGAAAACGTTGGAAACTATGCAAAGGAAAATTAAAATACGTATTCATAAATCAGTCATGGATATGGTACTTGATTTTTGCACATATGAAGACTTTTTACCAGACGGTGAAGGGCATTACACTGTTTATTTCCCTTTCGTAGAGAATGAATACTACTATAATATCCTCTTAAGCTTTGGGGATAAATGTGAGTGCCTGGAGCCATTGCATGTCCGCGAAGAAATGAAACGTAGAATACTTGAGATAGCTGCCCTATATCAGGAGTAGGGCTGGTAAAATAACAATGTAGAAGCCTGGTGTTTTTACCCACGAACAAACCGCCCTGTGTTTTGACAAAACGGGCGGTTCGGCAGGCTGGCAGAGTATTCGATTTTTAGCGTGCTGTTATTTGTATGGGACTGCAATCATTAATATCGTAGTATTCCATTGCCGTGACTGTGGCGTCTCTTATAGATCTCATAGTACAGAAGGATCTGAATAAGGTCACTGATCCATTCCCATTTCTCGGCGGAGATATCAGGTTCTTTATCATCTATCGCCAATTCGGATCTTAAGGTTTCCAGTACATCTTTGGATAATTTATAGAGAAGCCAGCGATCCGGGTATTCGTCGTAGATCAGACTGCCATCGTAATCGATCTTATCCAGGATGGAGGCAATGCGCTTCTGATATTTCTTCGCTTCTGCAGGATAGAGCTGCTGCAGATATTCCAGGTCTCTCATCACTTTATTATCGTCTTCGTAATACATGGGAAGGGGATAAGTCATATAAAAGGGTAATATTCTATGGGGATTCCCATCTATGCTGTTATGATTCATATAATCTCCTGAACGTTACAGATATGGAATTTCATTGATTTGGATGAAACTATACACATGAAATAAAATGCTCCCGGAACACAAGGAATAAAATATGCTCCACAGGAATAGATTTGAACTGTAACGCTAAAATATCGTTTATTATACTTTATGCATTTTAAGGATGTGTGATACAGAATTTCCCCGGAATCTGGTCAAATCACACCATAGAACCGGAAAGGTAAAACTGGAATGGATCATACACCGCAAATACGTCATGTGAATTTTAAGAAGTTAGATATAAATTATTAATATCTGATCGTGTGGAGTGTGGTATAATATGACTTGATTACAGAGTAATCAAGTCAGGAATGCTCGCAGAGCATGACGTTAATATGACCAGATTATCCATTCATACAGTTGAGAATTTATAGTAAAGGAATTAAAAATAGAAAGATGGAAAATATAAGAGAAGCTTTGGAAGAAAGCATCAATGAACAATTATATCAGGCGACACTGAGCAATGGGAAAAATAAGGAGCTGGCGACCAAGGTGAAGGTGCGCCCCATCCTGTACAAGGGAGCATTGTGTTTTCAGGTGAGCAGTTTTGTAGGTGCCAAGGTACTTCATAAAAATTATGATAAAAAAGAGCTGATTGATTTTGTGATAGAGAATATGAAGGAGAATTTCAAACAGCTGGAGATAGAAAATGTCAGGTTAAAAGTCACGGTGCTGGTAAGCAAAAAAGGAAAGATTACCATGAAGAAGAAAATGAATGAAACAGAACAGAAAGAATCCCTGGCACAAAAAATAGATTTGTCCCATAATCGCACGAAGAAATATATTCTGGAGGAGGGAAAGCCAGTTGATTTTCTCATCGATCTGGGAGTGCAGACGAAAGAGGGACGCACGATAAATGCAAGATATGACAAATTCAAACAGATCAACCGTTTTTTGGAATTTATTCAGGACGTTCTGCCGGCGTTGAAAAAGAAGGAGCAGATCACGATTCTTGATTTCGGATGCGGAAAGTCTTATCTCACCTTTGCCATGTATTATTATCTGAAGGAACTTCAGCATATGAATATACGCATCATAGGGCTGGATCTGAAAAAAGATGTCATAGAGACCTGCAATAACTTAAGTGAAAAGTATGGGTATGACGGACTTCAATTCTTACAGGGAGACATAGGAGAATATAACGGTGTCACAAAGGTAGATATGGTGGTAACACTCCATGCCTGCGATACGGCTACGGACTATGCACTGGAGAAAGCGATCCAGTGGAATGCCAGCGTCATTTTATCCGTTCCCTGTTGCCAGCATGAGGTAAATAAGCAGATTCATTGTAAGGAATTACAGCCGTTATTAAAGTATGGGCTAATCAAAGAAAGAATGGCGGCACTGATCACAGATGCATATCGCGGGAATATTTTGGAAAAATGTGGATATGATACACAGATATTAGAGTTTATCGATATGGAGCATACCCCTAAAAATATACTGATCAGGGCAGTGAAAAAATCCAGTGGAAATCCATGGGCAGAAGAGATAAGGTCCGGGAAAGATCAAACAGCTCAGGACTCGGAGGCCAGGGAGCGTGATGCCCTCACGAAACTGGAAAAGATGTTACATATTGATCCAACACTGGGAAGACTGGTAGAGAGAATCGATTCTAAGAGAACAGAAAATAGGAAATAATCAATGAAGAAACCAATACTTAAAGGAATTACATGTGTTGCTGTATTTTTTATAACACTTATTATAATTAGTATTATTACCAATAAGGGTAATACAGATATGACAATGGAGATGGCTCCGGCATCCTATCCTCTGGTCTATGTGGAATTGAATGGTGAGCGGATGAACTGTCTTCATGGCTATGCGAGAAAAATGCAGGAAAGTTATATGCGGGACTCCATCACTCCCATGGGGGAAGACAGAGTCGTCACACTGGCTATTGATAAATATAAAAGGGAAATTACAGGACTTTCTTTTGAAGTGCGCAGCGTGGATGGCTCCAGACTGGTGGAGGAAACGCCGATACAGAAATATACGGACAAGGATGATACCATAAGGGCATCTATCACGTTAAAGGATCTCATTGATAAAAATGAAGAGTATAGTCTTATCATATTGCTCCAATTGAAGGATGGCGAGACGATCAGATATTACACGAGAGTGATTCAGACAGAGGACAGTCATGTAAATGAGAAAATAGCTTTTGTGAAGGACTTCCATGAGAAAACATTTCAGAAAGAGGAATCCATCGCGGTGTATCTGGAGACAAATGCGGAGGGAGATAACACTTCCTATCACTATGTGGATATTCATTCCAATTTTAATCAGATTACCTGGGGAGATCTGAATCCCACAGAGATATCGCCACCATCCGTGACACTTCGGGAGCTGGGGACACAGACAGCCTCCATCAGTGTGGACAGCTATGTGCAAAAAGATGAGGAAACGTATCATGTGAAGGAATTTTACAGGGTTCGTTACAGTGCGGACAGAATGTATCTTCTGGACTATACCAGGACGATGAATCAGGTATTTAGCGCCAGCAATAAAGTATTTGCCAACAATAAGATCATATTGGGAATCGCCGATCCCGGCATGGAGATCAAGGAGAGCGATGATGGAAATATTATAGCATTTTGTCAGGAGAACAGCCTGTACAGTTACAATGCCACAGACAATAAATGCGCGAGCCTGTTTTCCTTCTATAACAGTGAAAATGATGATGTCAGGGATATCTATGACCAGCACGATATCAAGGTGCTGTCCGTGGAAGAGAGTGGAAATATTCGATTTATGGTGTATGGATATATGAATCGCGGACGCCATGAGGGATGTGTGGGAATTCAGCTCTACTATTACAACAGCGTGCTGAATACCATAGAGGAGGATGCCTTCATCGAATATGATAAATCCTATGCACTGCTGCAGGAAGAGATGGAACAGCTTGCCTATGTAAGTAAGAGCAGTGAATTCTATTTTATCCTGAACGGAACTTTCTACAGTGTGAATCTGGACCAGAAGACCAGCAGTATCATAGCTGCCAATCTGGGGGAGGACACCGTAAAAGTATCCAGAAATAATGAAATGATCGTATGGCAGACGGAACAGGAAAAATATAACAGTACAAAACTGGTACTCATGAACCTGAATACGAAAAAGCAGACGGACATTAACGCACCTGCAGCTACCCGAATCGCACCCCTGGGATTCATGAATTCGGATCTGATCTATGGAGTCGCGGACAAAGGAGATATCGTGAAGGACACCTCCGGAATGATCACATTTCCCATGAAAGAAGTGATTATTCAGAGCGAGAGTGGTGAAGTGCGCAAGAGTTACAAACAGGATAATATCTATGTTGTGGATGGTGAAATCGAAGATAATCTGCTGAATATGAAACGCGTGAAGAAGACCGGAACTGCGGTGGAGGCTGACGAGGAAGTGGATAAGAACATGGAAGCGGTGGCTGAGAATACCGTGAGCGGCAATGAAGCAGTGGATGAATCGCTGGATATTCAGTTCAGCAGCAGTCAATATGAAGCGGTGGCAGATGATCAGATCATGAATAACGTGGAGGAGATCGCAGCCAGGAATAAAGTGGAGACGGCAGCCACAGAAAATTATGAAAAAATCGTGCAGATTGCTCTGGTAAGTACCATACCGACCCGTTCTATAAAATATCAGACGCCAAAAGAAGTATTATTCGAGGGTGGTCGTGAGATACTCTTAGAAGAGAATAAAGATGCAGTGGCGCGCTACTATGTATATGGTAAAAATGGAATTGAGCAGATCTCTACGAAGCCTGCGTCGGCCATCAATCTGGCATCCGGCATATCGGGTGTGGTACTGAACGACAGTGGCCAGTATGTATGGAAAAAGGGAAACCTTGCAACGAAGAATCAGATCATGAAGATTCGGGAACCGGAGACAGCGGATAAGGATAGTACCTCCGTGTGTCTGGACACTATACTTTCCTATGAGGGAGTGAACCGGAACAGTCAGTATCTGCTGGACAGCGGGAAAACAGTATATTCAGTACTGGAAGAGAATCTGCCGGATGATGAGATACTGATGTTGAACGGTTGTAGTTTGGAATCAATATTATATTATGTCAATCAAGATATTCCTGTATTAGCCATGCTGGACGATGGAAATGCAGTTCTGATTATCGGATTCAATGAGTTAAACACGGTGATCATGAATCCACAGACGGGGACCATCTATAAGATGGGTATGAATGACTCTGCGAAATGGTTCGAAGAGAATGGAAACAGTTTCATTACCTATATCAGACAGGATTAAAATATCTCGCCTTATTGGAAGATCTTTCCTGCATATTTCTGTAGTGATAATAACAGGATCATGCCGAGAAGTCCGCAGGAGATGATCTCTCCGGCTGTAACGGTCACGAAGCTGAACCATAAAGGCTCGATGCCATAAGCATATTTCAGGACGAAGGGTACGATGATGGCATTTGCCACGATAGGTGGAATTGGGGCGAGCCATTTGAATCGGCGAAGCTTGTAGGTACAGAAAGCACCGATCAAAGTCGCGATACTGCCAAAGATAATGTCCATAAGTGCACATCCGGTCAGCGTATTACTGATGATGCATCCCACGAATAACCCTGGTATGGCGGCTGGTGTAAAGTAAGGCAGAATGGTGAGTGCCTCTGAGAAACGAACCTGAACTGCGTAGTTGGCAAGTCCGAAAGCGTTGGCTACAAAAGTGAGCACAACGTAGATAGCAGCGATCATCGCTGCCTGAGTCAAGAATAGTACATTTTTGTTTTTCATATGAATTTCTCCTGTAGTTTTGTTTTAAGTCTGGAAGGTCACGAACAGACTAATAGATTTTGCCGAAATCGCTAGTGTTTATAGGCGATTAAGACTTTCCTAGTATATCACGAAAAGGGTAAATGTCAAGGCACTGACTCAAGATTTGAATCAAGAATGAGAAAAAGAATGAGAAAAACGTGTGTATTTTCACAGGAATTTTACCAATTACTGTACTTGTATTTTACAAAGCCACTCTATAATATAAGCGGACATATATGTGTGAAACAGTAGTTTATACTGGGAGCAGGACGCTGTGGTAAAGGGGTGTAGAATGGTAGAATCAACATTGTTATTTTTCATTAGAAGAGAATATGCGAAGCTTCGGAAATCAGAGCAAAAAGTGGCAGATTATATTCTACAGAATCCGGATGAGGTGGAGCAGCTATCCATTGCGGAGGTATCCAGGAAGGCAGCTTGCAGTCAGCCTACGACCATGAGATTTGTCCGGGCAATCGGGTATGAGAGCTATACAGAATTCAAGCGGGCACTCATGGAAGAGAGACAGGAAAAGAGAAGAAAAGATAAGCCGGAAATATTATATGGATATGAGTTAAAGAAAACAGAGCGCATAGAAGGTATCCCGGCAAAAGTGATATCCACCACCATAAAGCTGCTGGAGGACACACTGCAGAATATTTCTGTGAAATCTTTAAAGAAAGCCATTAAGCTGCTGGTGGAAGCCAGAGATATTGTAATCTATGGCGTGGAAAATTCTAATTCCACAGCCTGTGATTTGATGACAAAATTATTGTATCTGGGATTTCAGTGTAAGATTTATGAGGACAGCTATTTACAAACCATTAGCGCCAATAATCTCCGGGAGGGTGATGTGGCAATAGGAATTTCCTATTCTGGATATTCCAGGACAACGGTGGATGTTATGAAACTTGCCAAAAGGACAGGCGCAGCTACGATTTGTATAACAAATTTTGAAGATACGCTGTTGAGCCGGTATTCGGATGTGTGCATCTGTGCGTCCGGGGAGCAGTTCTTGTACGGAAATGCAATCTTTTCACGCACCACGCAGACGGCAATCGTGGATATGATCTACATGGGTATCCTGTTGTATGACTATGATAAATATACAAAGCGCCTGGACAGGAACAGTCAGATCATCAATGATAGAGCGTACAAAAATAATTAAAAAATAAAAATAGCAAATGAATAATAAATAATAAAAAAATCAAAGGAACACTACAAAAATAGAAAAGATTGTAGTGTTCCTTTTTGCCTGTAAACACAGCAACCGCAGAATGACAGGGAATTGTACTTTACAAACGATTAACAAATTCAAAACACAAAGTTTGTTGTTACTGCTCAAATGCCCAGATAGAATGATACAGGAAGGAAGAAAACATACCATTGTCAAAGTCGTTCATGCGACAGAATTGAGAGGAAAAAATGCTTAAATTAGAACATATTAAGAAAAGCTATGATAAAACAACTATTTTAAAGGATATCAGTCTTACCATCGGGGATGGTGAGATCGTGTCCATCCTGGGTCCATCTGGAAGTGGTAAGACCACACTGCTGAATATGATTCTGGGAATAACGGAAATCGATGAGGGACAGCTATATCTGGATGATAAGGATCTTACGAATACACCTATGGAAGAGCGTGGATTCAATATCGTATTCCAGGACTACGCACTGTTTCCCAATTTGAATGCCTATGAGAATATCATATATGGACTGCGGAACAAACCGAATGTATCCACCATGGAAGAGGTGGACGAACTGATTGAATTACTGGAATTGCGGGAACACCTCACCAAGAAGATAGATCAGCTATCAGGAGGTCAGAAGCAAAGAGTGGCACTTGCCAGGACCATGGTGATGAAACCCAAGATATTATTGTTAGATGAGCCGTTAAGCGCACTGGATGGAGTAATCAAGGAATCCATCAAGGAACGGATCAAGACCATTGCCAGAGATTATCATCTCACCACCATCATCGTCACCCATGATCCGGAGGAAGCACTTACCCTGTCGGACAGAGTACTGATCATTAACGAAGGTCAGATATCTCAATATGCCAAGCCGGAGGAAATCATACAGGAGCCAAAGAATAAGTTCGTGCGGGATTTTATATTGAATCAGTTGGAGATCAAGAAAAATAACATCTATTCGCTGTTTCATACAGAGATGGAAACTGCGGTTGCGTATCAAGTGGTATAGGTCATGAAAAAGAGTAAAAATATAGAGTTAAAGATCATTTTTATAGGAATCCTGTTATTCTTTCTGACTTTTTTTCTACTGCCGTTACTGTCCGTTATTCAGAAATCGGTGGTAGACAGCGAGGGAGTTACACTTTCCCATTTTGCAGAAGTACTGCAGGGAGGCAGTTTTCTACAGGCATTGGGAAATAGTCTTCTCATATCGGCATTCAGTGCGGTAGTTACAACAGTGCTTGCATTTATACTGGCATATTCCATTCAGTATACCAATATGAATGGTACCTTGAAAAAATTCATTCGTACAGCGACCATACTCCCCATGTTCCTGCCGACGATCACCTATGGCTTTGCCATTATCTATTCCTTTGGGAAAGAAGGCTTGCTGACGAAACTGTTCGGAAGACAGTTATTTCATCTCTATGGTTTTAATGGATTGCTTCTGGGATATGTCATTTATACCCTGCCAATCTCTTTTATGCTGTTACAGAATACCATGCATTACATTGACAAGAAATTCACAGTTGTATCGAGAATCATGGGAGACTCCGTGATCCGCTGTTTCTTTACCAGCGTTGTGCGGCCTATGCTGGGAACATTTGCTGCTTCTTTTATTCAGTGCTTTTTCCTGTGTTTCACAGACTTTGGCATACCTGCATCAGTGGGGGGAAAGTTCGAGGTGGTAGCAGGAGTGCTGTATAACGAGATGCTGGGAAGCATTCCTGATTTTAATAACGGAGCAGTGGTGGCGATCATTATGCTGCTGCCATCCGTAGTGAGTATTACCATGCTCAAGATCCTGGAAAAATATAATATCCGCTATAACAAGGTGTCTGAGATCGAACTGAAAAAGAGCAAGCTGCGGGATATGGGATTTTCAGTTTTATCCATAGTCATATTGACCTGTATCTTATCCGTGTTTGCAGTTATCTTCGTGATACCATTTGTGGAAGAATGGCCCTATCGGACTACATTTACCATGGCACATATACGTCAGGTCCTGTCAGATTCGGCGTTACTGTCTGTATATGGAAATTCCATCTATGTATCGATCCTTACAGCAGTGATCGGTTCGGCGGTGGTGTATGGCGCGGCGTTAATCACTGCCCGCAGTACACTTTCTGTAAAATGTAAACAGATCATAGAAGGAATTGCACTGGTCACCAATACCATACCGGGAATGGTGCTGGGAATTGCATTTATGCTCAGTTTCAAAGGAACCCCTATTCAGAATGGATTTATTATTATAATTGTGTGTAACCTGGTACATTTTTTCTCCACGCCGTATCTGATGATGAAAAGCTCGCTGGAGAAGATGAATGTGTCCTGGGAGACCACGGCAAGACTTATGGGAGACAGCTGGTTCAAGACCATTGTGAGGGTGGTGACCCCCAACGCGTATACAACGATATTGGAAATATTCAGCTACTATTTTGTAAATGCCATGGTCACCATAAGTGCCATTATATTTATCGCAGGAGCAAAGACCATGGTAATCACCACGAAGATCAAAGAACTGCAATATTACAACAAATTTAATGATGTTTTTGTCCTGTCACTACTGATATTACTTACAAATATCGTTGTCAAGGGAATGATTCAATTCCTTGCAAATAGAAAATCAAACAACAAAACTAAAAAAGAGGAGTCCTAAAATGAAAAAGAAAATGATACGTTTACTATTGGCAGCAACACTCACAGTCAGCACTTTACTGACGGGATGCGGTGATAGTGCAGCAAGTCAGGTGGTCATCTACTCCAATGCGGATGATGAAGCGGTGACAGCAATGAAAAATGCATTAGACGGAAACGGATATGAGGGAAAATATATAATTCAGACTTTTGGAACATCGGAATTAGGCGGTAAGCTGCTGGCAGAAGGGAAGGATATCGAGGCGGATATGGTGACGATGAGTTCTTTCTATTTGGACAGTGCACAGAAAACCAATCAAATGTTCCGGGATTTGACCTTTACCAGTAACGCACTTGATACATATCCTTCCTTTTACACACCGATTACAGCCCAGGAGGGTGCTATTATCCTGAACACACAGATGATGCAGGACAACAATCTGCCAGCACCGACCTCCATCAAAGACCTTGCTAATCCGGAATATGCAGGATATTTATCCGTGACAGATGTAAAGAGCTCTTCCACTGCATGGCTGTTGATCCAGGCGTTGATCAGTGCATATGGTGAAGATGAGACAAAGACGATCCTTACAGGGATCTATAAGAATGCAGGAGATCATATCGAGGAATCAGGATCAGGCCCTTTGAAAAAAGTGCGTGCAGGAGAAGTCGCTGTCGGATTTGGATTGAGACATCAGGCAGTAGCAGATAAGGCAGCAGGGCTCCCTGTCGACTATGTGGATCCAGCGGAGGGAAACTTCACATTGACGGAGTCTGTAGCGGTGATAGACAAAGGCGATAAGAGCAATCAGATGGCCATGGACATGGCAGAATGTATTATCAAAAATGGACGTAAAGAATTGTTAGAGACATATCCCATCCCAGTATATGAAGGGGAGACAGCACCTGCTGGAGCAGCTTCCGGTAATCCGCAGAAATTTAGTGAACCATTGACAGCAGAGTTATTGAAGAAGCATCAGGAATTATCAGAAGAGTGCAAGTAGTGCATAGTATGGCAGGAATAGGGAAAGGAAGAACGGGCAAATGAAAAATTATAAATTATTGACACCGGGGCCACTGACCACGTCAAGGACAGTGAAGGAAGAAATGCTGTTTGATCACTGTACCTGGGATGAGGACTATAAGAAGATCACGCAAAAGATCAGGAAAGAGCTGTTAAAGCTGGCACAGGTATCGGAGGATACCTACACAACAGTATTGATGCAGGGCAGCGGGACTTTCGGAGTGGAATCGGTACTGTCCAGCGTAGTGGGTTCACAGGACAGATTATTGATTGTGGCAAATGGTGCCTATGGGAAGAGAATGTCTTATATGGCAGAGCATGCAGGAATCGATTATGTAATGTATGAAGAGGCGGACAATCGAATACCGAATGCGGATAAGGTAGCGCAGCTATTGCAGAAAGATCCGGGGATTACCCATGTGTCCATGGTTCACAGTGAGACTACCTCGGGATTATTAAATGATATAGAGGCGGTGGCAAAGGTGGTAAAGGCAGCGGGAAAAGACTTTATCGTGGATGCCATGTCCAGCTTCGGAGGGGTTACCATTCCAGTGGAGACCCTGGATATTGACTTTATCATAAGCAGTGCCAATAAATGTATTCAAGGCGTGCCGGGATTTTCCTTTATCATCTGTAAGAAGCAGAAGCTGATGGAGAGTCAGGGAAAAGCAAGAAGTCTGTCCCTGGATCTATACGATCAATGGAAGACCATGGAGATTGATGGAAAGTGGAGATTTACTTCCCCAACCCATGTGGTGCTTGCCTTTGCAAAGGCTTTGGAGGAATTGGAGATGGAGGGAAGTATCGCAGCCAGAAGCAAACGCTACTATGAGAATAACCGTTTACTGATCCGGGAGATGAAGCAGTTCGGCATCACACCTTATATTGATGAAGCACATCAGGGTCCTATTATCACCACCTTTTTATATCCGGAGAATCATAGGTTTACCTTTCAGGAGATGTATGACTTTATCAAGGAAAGAGGTTATGCAATCTATCCGGGGAAAGTAACGGATGCGGACACCTTCCGCATTGGCAATATTGGAGAGATCTATCGGGAAGATATTGAGAAGCTGGTGGATATTTTCAGAGAATTTTTTCAAAAATAAAAAGTGGATCTGTAAAATAAGGAGCGGGCATGAAAAACGAAGAAATGAAAATAAATCAGGGAAACAATAATATAGAAGCAATCATATTTGACTGGGCGGGTACCACTGTGGATTATGGAAGTTTTGCACCGGTCCAGGCATTCATAGAAGCATTTCAGGAATTTGGTCTATATCCCACAGAAGAGGAAGTGCGTAAACCCATGGGAATGTTGAAAAGAGATCATATCAAAACCATGATGCAGATGCCCAGGATCCGCCGGATGTGGCAGGAGCGTTACGGAAAGGACTGGACGGAGCAGGATGTGGATGCCGTTTATCACAAAAGTGAGACAAGTATTCTGGAGATTCTCAAAGATTTCGCAGAACCAAAAGATTATGTACTGGAGACCATTCAGGAATTACGGAACCGGGGTATCAAGATAGGATCGACCACAGGCTATACCACGCAGATGATGAATATCGTAGTTCCCAAGGCGGCAGAGAATGGATATGCACCAGACTATTGGAGCAGTCCCAGTGAGGTGGAGAATCATGGAAGACCTTATCCTTATATGATATTTCGGAATATGCAGGCACTCAACATCAGTTCTGTCCATCGTGTCATAAAGGTGGGAGACACGGTTGCGGATATCAAAGAAGGTAAGAATGCGGGTATGAGATCCGTGGGGATCATTGAGGGAAGCTCTGTTATGGGATACTCCAGAGAATCTTATGAAAAGCTTACAGAGCAGGAGAAAGAGAAAGCAGTGGAGAGAGCCACTAAGACCTACCTGGATGCAGGCGCAGATGATGTAATACAGGATATAAGAGGAATCCTGCAATTATTATAAAAAATAGAAAAATAAGAAAATAAAAAAATAACGAGTGTACCATACGGTAAAATGCTGTATGGTACGCTCGTTTTGTATTTAATCAAGTTCTGAAAGTTGTCCTTTGTAGCGAGTGATCAGATTCTGGATGCGCTCATTGGGATTCAGCAGATCACTGATAGAGGTATCGTGATTCAGCGTATCAATGAGATATGCGATATATTTACTCATATCACAGTTGATATAGTAAGGCTTCTCTAATAATTCAGGAGTCTGATAGATCAGGTTCGTGGTGAGTACCTTGTCAAAGAGTCCTTTTTCGTAAGCTTCGTCAAATTTATCGAGACCGTTGGTAAAGAGTCCGAAGGTGGCACAGATGAAGATTCTGCCTGCTTTTCTCTGCTTCAAGGCGGCTGCCACTTCAAATACACTTTCACCGGAGGAGATCATGTCATCAATGACGATGATATCTTTTCCTTCCACACTTGCACCTAGGAATTCGTGGGCAACGATGGGGTTACGACCATTTACGATGGTGGTATAATCCCTTCTCTTGTAGAACATACCCATATCCAGACCCAGGACGTTGGCAATATAGATAGCACGGCTCATGCCGCCCTCATCGGGGCTTACCACCATCATGTGATCAGAGTCGATGGTGAGATCTGTTACATATTTACATAATCCTTTGATGAACTGGTAGGAAGGTGGTACGGTCTCGAAGCCATTCAGTGGAATCGCATTCTGTACCCGGGCATCATGTGCATCGAAGGTAATGATATTGTCTACTCCCATATTGACCAGCTCCTGAAGTGCGATGGCACAGTCCAGAGATTCGCGTGTGGTTCTCTTATGCTGTCTGCTCTCATAGAGAAATGGCATGATAACAGTGATTCTACGAGCCTTTCCGCCAACGGCAGCGATGATACGCTTCAGATCCTGATAGTGATCATCAGGGGACATGTGGTTCGTCTCGCCACACAGGGAATAAGTCAAACTATAGTTCGCAACATCTACCAACAGATAGAGATCGGTACCTCTGACAGATTCCATGATGATGCCTTTTGCCTCACCGGAACCAAAACGTGGTACCTTAGCCTGTAATACATAGGAATTTCTTTGATATCCGGAGAATGCCAGGCTGTCTTTGTGTTCGCTTTCTCGTTCTGTTCTCCATTTGACCAGATAGTGGTCAATTTTCTCGCCCAGGGATTTGCATCCTTCCAGTGGAATGATCCCCAGGGAACCGACAGGTATTGTCTCTAAGTTTCTTTTCTCTTCGCGTGCAGGCATGATAATCCTCACTTTCCATTAATGATTAATCAATTTTTTGTACATCCTGATATCAGGACCAGTTAGTTTACATAATTCATAGTTGCTGGTAATACGGGAAAAAATACGATCAGAATAGCGGCTTCGTATTTCCTCCAGGGATAAGTTAGTGGAAATAATACTGGATTTTTGTCTTAACTGACGTTCGTTCAGGCAGGAAAATAATTGGGAAGAGACACTTGCTCTCGTGGCTTCCGTACCCAGATCGTCAATAATCAACAAATCACAATTATATATGTCTTCATAAAGATTGTAAAGGTCCTCTTTATTTTTAAAATCATATGGATTAACAGACAGGGACTCGAAAAGCTGGGCGGCACTGAAATAGATGACAGATTGTCCACGCTCAATTAATTCTTTTGCAATACAGCCTGATAAAAAAGACTTCCCCGTACCTACTGTACCATAAAAGAAAAGATTCTGAAAGCGATTAGAAAAATCTGATACAAATTCTTTGCAGGTAGACACAGCCCTCTGAAAATGAAGGAGATCTTCTCCCTGATAGAACTGTTCGGAAAGAGTAGAAAAGTTTTCTTTTTCCAGCATTTCCTGAATATTAGACTGCTCATAGAGCATTTTGATCATTGCCTGCCTGAAGCAATGACATTTCTTATTATTAATATAACCAGTATCTTCACAATCCTGACACTGATAGACCGGTTCCAAATAATTAGCAGGAAAACCATTTTTTTCCAAAAGTAATTTTTTCTGAGCGGACAGGTCGCGGATGATCTTTTTTAGCTCTGCCAGTGCGCCATCATCGCCCTCCAGCATTTTCTTTCCCTGGGATACAGAAATGGATGATATGGCATCTTCCAGATCTTTATAGGCTGGAATCGCGGCATAGATTTCCTTTCGACGGTTTTCCAGGGCTCGGTGATTCTGCAATTGACGTTCCTCATAGGAACGTTTTATCAATTCATACTGCACATTACTCAAAGACACGATAGGATGACTCCCTTCTGGTGATACATGGTTTCCCAATGTACGGCTAGTTACTTAACAACTTTTTCTCGAGATCTTCAAAATCATAATTATTCTGTTGAAACTGGTTAAATGCATTTTTAGAAACACCGGCGGGTGCTTTTGATTTCTTGAATTTCTCATCAGCGAGCTTCACATCATTCAAGTGATGGATGTTAGCCTTGAACCAATTGCTCAGGACACCGTCCGCATATTCAAAGCGGTGAGAATCCACAGCCAGAACCGTGCGGTTGCAAGCCTCCAGGATCACATCGATGGTATATCCATAAGTCTTTGTCCATTTTGTGATATAATCCACTTCCTTTGCCACGGGGGAGGCATTTTTTCCCAGGGCTGTCATGATGGTGTAGACAGCTTTGTCGTATTTTCCGGATATGGCAGCGGCCTGCTTCGGGGTCTTGACCTTCGCCTCAGCCCAGGTGACAGCCACTTTCTCTATGTAACGGAAATCCCTTTTCCCCCGTCCTACACAGTACTGGATCAGGTAGTCGATGAGGTCTGTGGAGAATCCCAGACCATCGTAGATATAGAAGATGGAGCGGATCTCTGTGGGACTTAAGGTCTTTCCAATATATTGTTCTGCCACGAACAGGATCTGCTGTGCCTCCTCCTGTGCTTTAAAAGCTTTTAACTGATCCAGGGTATAGGTGGGCTTTTCCGGTGTCTTTCCTTTTCTGTCAGGTTCTCCGGGGGCAGTACCTTTATTGGCAGTAGTATCATGATTACTATTATTATCAGTATGATTACTATTATTATTAGTATGATTATCATTATAATCGGTATTATGTTGGCCTGCCTTATCTGTATCACCAGAAGATATGCCGGAGGTCAGGGGCAGATCCCGCAGATGAATCCCTGTGAGATTTTTATCAGAGTCATAATCTAAGAGAAGAAGTCCGTTTTTCTCCCAATATTTCAGAGAACGAATGACATCTTTTTCAGTATGATTGAATCTGTCGGCAATATCAGAAATGCTTGTGCGCATATTTGCACTCATAAGGCGCACCAAATAAAGATACACTTTGATCTGTGCATCATTGGCATCCTTCATATAATGATCAATAAAGAGATTTGATATCAACGTTGCATCAACGTAATGATCTCTGTAAACATTAAGTGAACCCATCTCAATAACCATACCTTTCCTGCAAACATACGAATGCTTCATAGAACAAAGTATCTTCGACACTCCTATGTTGCCACTACTTTAATGGCACTTTGAGCAAGTTATGCATCTATAAGATGCATAATCCCTACGGGATAATACTTCCTTTGGAAGTATTACAAACTTAGCAGTATCATTTATGATGCTGCCAATAGGAAATTTCGAAGGAATTTCCTATTGAAGAAGCAAATGAATTATAGCACATCAATTCTTAAAAAGAAATAGTCATTTGTCTTAAAAAGTCAGGAAATACAAGGCTTTGAGGAATTGTGGAAAATGTGGATAATGTGGAAAAATAAAATGTACAGGAGATGGAAATCGAAATAAAAGGCATAAACAGTGACACTGGAGAATATAAATAAAGAGGTGCATACAAAAAGAATATCCACATTTTCAGAGGAAGTTTTCCTCATAAAAAATGTGGATATTGTGGATAAGTTATATTCCAAGGATCTTTTCACCGATTTTAACAACGTCTCCGGCACCCATAGTTATCAACAGGTCACCGTTGATACAATTTTCCAATAAAAAGTTTTCAATCTCATCAAAAGACGGGAAGTAATAGCAGTCCCTGCCCAATTTCTCGATCTCAGCCTGGAGTGTCCTGGAACTGATTCCCAGATTATCGGTCTCACGTGCAGGGTAGATGTCAGCCAGCACCACTTTATCAGCAAGAGAAAGAGCCTTTGCAAAATCTGTCATAAAGGCTTTGGTCCTGGTAAAAGTGTGAGGCTGGAATACGCACCAGGTGGTCTTGTGGGGATAATTTTTTGCAGCCGTGAGGGTAGCGGTGATCTCGGTGGGATGATGGGCATAATCGTCAATGATGGTAACGCCGCCGATCTTGCCTTTCAACTCAAAGCGTCGATCTGTCCCGGCAAATGTCAACAGGGCACTTTTTATGGTGGACATGCCTACATGCAGCAATTCTGCAAGGGCGATGGCGGCAAGAGAATTGTATACATTATGTCTTCCGGGAACGCCCAGGGTGATGGATTCCGCTTCTTTTCCATGGCGGAGAAGCTGATAGGTAGGTCTTGCAAGCTCATCATAGGTGATGCCATCCGCAGAGTAGTCGCAGTCGGCACTGGTGCCAAAGGTGATCACATTGCAGGGCAGGTCAGAGATCAGCTCATCCAGATGATCGATGTCGCCGTTGATGATAAGCGTACCATCCGCGGGGAGAAGCCGGGCGAACTGATGAAAAGAATCACGGATATCATAGATATCTTTGAAGAAATCCAGATGGTCTTCTTCTATATTAAGGATGATACTGATCTTAGGGAAAAAGCTGAGAAAGCTGTTGGTATATTCACAGGCTTCCGTCACGAAACAGCCGGATCTTCCCATGCGGAAATTGCCGCCGATGGTCTTCAGGATACCGCCGATGGAGAGGGTGGGGTCCATGTTGCCCTGGAGCAGGATGTCAGATACCAGGGATGTTGTGGTGGTCTTGCCGTGGGTACCGCTGATAGCGATGGGCGTATCATATTTTCGCATGATCTGTCCCAGTAGTTCAGCCCGTGTAAGCTTAGGAATATGATACTGATCCGCAGCCTGCATCTCAGGGTTGGTATTTTTAATAGCGGCAGTATATATGACAACATCCATATCAGGTGTCATATTTTCAGCTCTTTGTCCATACTTTATAGAAGCCCCCTTTTCTATGAGCGCTTTTGTCAAAGGAGATTCCCTGGTGTCGGAGCCGGAGATATGAAAACCGGATTCCAGCAATATTTCTGCGAGACCGCTCATGCTGATACCGCCAATACCTATAAAATACGCATGAACCGGATGGTTAAAATCAATTTGATACATAATGACACTTCCTATTCTATATTTATTCTCTACTATATTAGTTTTATTCTATTATACGCACATATAGAGAAAAAACCAACACAAAATATCAGGAATGGAAAAAGATAAAAAGTAATGTGTAATTTGCATAAAAAGAAAAAGATGAAATGGATAATTTTGTAAAAAATACACATAAAATATCGATTAATTTAGGAAATATTGTTCACTTTCAAGAGTGGGTGTGATATAATAGTTTTACTTTAACAAGGTCCTGGAAAAGGGACGGAATGAGGTGATAGCATGATAAGAAAAGAAATGATTGCTATGTTGTTGGCAGGTGGGCAGGGTAGCCGCCTGGGGGTGCTGACAAGTAAAGTAGCAAAGCCAGCAGTGGCATTTGGCGGAAAATATAGAATCATCGATTTCCCTTTGAGCAATTGTATCAATTCAGGTGTTGACACAGTTGGCGTATTGACACAATATCAGCCATTGAGATTAAATACACATATTGGAATTGGTATTCCTTGGGATTTAGACCGTAATATTGGTGGTGTTACTGTATTACCTCCGTATGAGAAAAGCAAGAACAGTGAATGGTATACCGGTACAGCGAATGCAATCTATCAGAATATTGATTATATGGAGACGTATAATCCAGAATATGTGCTGATATTGTCCGGAGATCATATCTACAAGATGGACTATGAGGTAATGCTTGACTTCCATAAGGCAAATGGTGCTGAAGTGACTATAGCAGCTATGCCGGTACCAATCGAGGAGGCAAAGCGATTCGGTATTGTCATCACGGACGAAGACAGAAAAATAGTGGACTTTGAGGAGAAACCTGAGAACCCCAGGAGTAACCTCGCATCTATGGGTATTTACATATTTAACTGGAAAACGTTGAAGAAGGCATTGATCGCGAAAGCGGAGCAGCCACAACTTGACTTTGGCAAGCACATCATTCCATATCTTCATGAGAATGGTGCACCAATGTATGCCTATGAATATAATGGATATTGGAAAGATGTGGGAACACTTCATTCCTATTGGGAAGCCAATATGGAATTGATCGATATCGTTCCAGAGTTCAATCTCTATGAAGAGTATTGGAGAATCTATACCAGAAGTGATGCACTGCCACCGCAGTATATTGGCAGCAACAGTGTCATCGAGAGAAGTATTATAGGAGCAGGATCTTCCATCTATGGTAAAGTGATCAATTCCGTAATCGGATGCGGTGTTACCATCGGAGAAGGGACAACCGTGCGGGATTCCATAATCATGAATGAGACAGTGATCGGTAAGGACTGCAATCTGGAGAAAGCAATCGTGGCTGAGAATGTGGAGATCGGAAATAACGTACAGTTAGGTGCTGGTGAGGAAGCAGAGAATGATACGGCACCGCATATCTATAATCACGGTCTGGTCACAGTGGGAGAAAAGAGCATCATTCCCGACAATATTTCAATTGGTAAGAATTCAGTGGTATTTGGCATAACGTGCATGGAAGATTATCCTGATGGAGCACTGGAAAGTGGTAAGACTTTGATAAAGGCAGGTGATGAACAATGCGCGCAATAGGAATGATATTAGCAGGCGGTAACAGTCACCGCATGCATGATCTATCTAAGAAAAGAGCGATCTCCGCAATGCCGATCGCAGGAAGCTATAGAAGTATTGATTTTGCACTGAGCAACATGTCTAATTCACACATTCAGAAGGTGGGCGTACTGACGCAGTATAATGCCCGCAGCCTGAACGAACATTTAAGTTCATCCAAATGGTGGGATTTTGGACGCAAACAGGGCGGTTTGTATGTATTCACGCCGACCATTACCACAGAGAACAATAACTGGTATCGTGGCACAGCAGATGCCATTTATCAGAATCTTTCTTTCCTGAAAGACAGCCATGAACCTTATGTGATCATCGCATCCGGGGATTGTGTCTATAAGATGGACTATAATAAGGTGCTGGAATATCATATCGAGAAAAAAGCAGATATCACGGTGGTATGTAAAGATGTGGGAGCGGATGCAGATCTGGAACGCTATGGCACGATCAAGATGAACGAGGAATGCCGTATCGAAGAATTCGAGGAGAAGCCCATCGTGGCGAAGCTCAACACCATTTCCTGCGGTATCTATGTGATTAGAAGACGCCAGCTCATAGAGCTCATCGAGAAAGCCGAGGAAGAGGACAGACACGATCTGGTACAGGACATACTGATCCGTTATAAGAATCTCAAACGAATCTATGGATATAAGATCAAAGATTACTGGAGAAACATCGCAAGTGTGGAGGACTATTTCCAGACGAATATGGATTTCCTGAAACCGGAGATCAGAGATTACTTCTTCAGACAATATCCGGATGTCTATACCAAAGTGGATGATCAGCCGCCGGCAAAATACAACGTGGGTGCACAGATTCATAACAGCCTCATCGCCAGCGGATGTATTATAAATGGAACAGTGGAAGATTCCGTTATTTTCAAAAAGGTCTATATTGGAAATAACTGCTATATTAAGAACTCTATTATCTTGAATGATGTATATATAGGAGACAACACCCATATTGAGAATTGTATCGTAGAGAGTCGGGATACTATACGTGCCAATTCATATCATAAGGGAGAAAATGGCATCAAGATCGTAATAGAGGAAAACGACAGATATATAATTTGACCCAATTGCAAAGCAATTGTGGTCACGGAGTCGTGCACACGACGTAGGTCAATATGACCCAATTGCAAATCAATTGCGGTCACGGAGTCGTGTAAACGACGTAGGTCAATCTATAATATGGGTCTGTTCCATGCAACAGGTTACAAATGACAATTAAGGGGGTAACGGCAAATGACCATTACAGATGTACGTGTTCGAAAGATCACAAAAGAGGGGAAAATGAAGGCAATTGTGTCGATTACAATTGATGATGAATTCGTAGTTCATGATATCAAGGTTATCGAAGGTGAAAAGGGGTTATTCATCGCAATGCCCAGCAAGAAAGCAACGGATGGCGAATATAGAGATATTGCCCATCCAATCAATTCCGGAACAAGGGAGAGAATACAGAATATCATTCTACAGAGCTACGAAAAAGCTTTGATAGAACCAGAAACAACAGAGGCATAACAAACGTGAAACATAAAATAGAAGCTGACCAATATAGCGGTCAGCTTCTATTTTGCAATGTTATGCAATACAGCATGGACTTTTTCTTTTCCAGTAGATATAATATGACCAGATTACGAAGTAATCTGCGTCACGCAGTGCTCATAGAGCACAAGGTAAAATATGACCAGATTACGAAGTAATCTGTGTCACGCAGTGCTCATAGAGCACAAGGTAAAATATGACCAGATATAAGTGAGGAAGGTTAATTTAAAAATGTATATAATAGTAGGTTTGGGCAACCCTGGAAAAGAGTATGAGGGGACAAGACATAATGTGGGTTTTCATACCCTGGACATGATTGCAGATCAATATCAAATAGATATTTCAGAGAAAAAACAGAAAGCTTTGATCGGAAAAGGATATATAGACGGGCATAAGGCAGTGCTGGTAAAGCCACAGACTTATATGAATCTCAGTGGTGAAAGCGTCAGGGCGGTCATAGATTATTATAAAGTGGATGAGACACAGGAATTGATCGTTATCTATGATGATGTGAGCATGGATGTGGGTCAGATGCGTATCCGCAAAAAAGGAAGTGCCGGTGGACATAACGGTATCAAAAATATCATTGCCCATCTGGGACATGATGTATTCCTGCGTATCAAGGTGGGCGTGGGAGAGAAGCCCAAGGGATATGATCTTGCGGATTATGTGTTGGGACATTTTACCAAAGAGGAACGGGAGATCATGACGGAGTGTGGCGAGAAGGCGGCGGAGGCTATCGTCCTCATGATGGAAGGAAAAGTGGACGAGGCCATGAATAGGACCAATGTGCGTAAATAAGGTATACATGGCAATGAAATAGCACCATGGACAGACCATGCGGGAAAATCATATATTTGAGAAATAACATAGGATATATAAGATCGGATATAAGAAAGAATGGGAGAGAGTATGAAAGCACTACGTGCGCCCCTGTGGGAGATGGGGGAATTTGAGCAGATCGCGGAGGCGCTCACCAGGGAAAGCTGCAGTATTGCGCTGACGGGGTGTGTGGATTCACAAAAACTGCATATGATCTATGGACTGAGCGGTGGTTTTAATTATAAGATCATCGCCACTTATAGTGACCTGAAAGCGAAGGAGCTCTATGAGGATTACAAATTTTATGACACGAATGTCATTGTATTTCCTGAAAAGGATCTAATCTTTTATCAGGCGGACATCCACGGTAATCAATTGACCACCCAGCGTATGAAATGTTTTCGTAAGATTCTGGAGAAAAAGCCCTGCACCATCATCACTAGCTTTGACAGTCTTATGACCCCTCAAGTGCCTCTATCTGTCATGGAGAATTATATCATCACCCTGGATAAAGAGACGGAAGTGGACGAGGCATATCTGGCAGCCAAGCTGGTGGAGATGGGATATGAGAAAAATTATCAGGTGGATGCACCGGGGCAGTTCAGTGTACGTGGCGGTATCGTAGATATCTTTGATCTCACGGAGGAGAATCCTTATCGTATCGAGCTGTGGGGTGAGGAAGTGGAATCCATCAGAAGTTTTGATATCCTGAGCCAGCGTTCCATAGAGAAGCTGAATCGAGTAGATATTTTCCCGGCCACAGAGCTGATCCTCACGGAAGCGGAGATCCAGCAAGGACTGAAGAACATTGAGAAAGATGCCACAAAAATAGAGAAGAAATTCAGAGATGCCTTTCAGACGGAGGAGGCACATCGCATCAGGACCCAGTGGAAAGAATTACAGGAACAGGTATTGGAATTCAAATCCTATGCCAATATAGAGAGCTATGTGAAGTATTTCTTTGAAAATACAGGATCTCTGTTGGACTTTTTCCAGGGATGCAGCAGTTGTATCTTCCTGGATGAACCGGCGAAGATCAAGGAGCATGCCAATGCAGTGGAACTGGAATTTCGAGAGAGCATGATGCACCGCGCGGAGAAGGGATATATCCTGCCGAAGCAGATGGAACTGCTCTACGGCACGGAGGAGGCGGTTGCCAGACTGTCAAGATGTAGGAATGTCAGCATCTCCACTTTGGACGTGAAGAATACGCTGATCAAGACAGATAAGAAATTTGATATCACAGCGAAGTCGGTTCCTTCCTATAATAATAGTTTTGAAAATCTGGTGAGCGATCTGAAAAGATATAAGAAAAATGGCTACCGCATGTTGCTATTGTCCGGTTCCAGAACCCGTGCAAAACGTTTGGCGGAGGATCTCTTCGGGGAGGAACTCACCTGTTTCTACAGTGAGACACTGGATCGCGCCATCATGCCGGGGGAAGTGATGGTAGCCTATGGACGTGTCCTGCGGGGATTCGAGTATCCTTTACTGAAATATGTGGTCATTGCGGACAGTGATATCTTCGGCAGTGAAAAGAAGAAAAAAAAGAAAAAGAAAGTCTATGAAGGGCAGAAGATACAGGATTTTGCCCAGTTAAAGGTGGGGGACTATGTGGTGCATGAGACCCACGGACTGGGTATCTACCAGGGTATCGAAAAGGTGGAAATCGACCATGTGACCAAAGATTACATGAAGATTTCCTATCGGGATGGGGGAAACCTCTATGTGCTGGCGACGGGGCTGGATGTGATCCAAAAGTATGCCTCCGCGGACGCCAAAAAGCCGAAATTGAATAAACTGGGTACTCAGGATTGGAATAAGACCAAGGCAAAAGTGCGGGGTGCAGTGGGGGAAGTGGCGAAAGAACTGGTGCAGCTCTACGCTGTCCGCCAACAGCAGCAGGGATATCAGTTTGGGAAAGACACCGTATGGCAGACCGAGTTCGAGGAATTATTCGCCTATGATGAGACAGATGATCAGATGATGGCCATTGAAGCCACCAAGTCTGACATGGAGAGCCGTAAGATCATGGATCGCCTGATCTGTGGAGACGTGGGATACGGCAAGACGGAGGTAGCTATCCGTGCGGCATTCAAGGCAGTACAGGACAGCAAACAGGTGGTATTCCTGGTACCTACTACCATTCTGGCACAGCAGCATTACAATACCTTCATACAGAGAATGAAGGATTTTCCGGTGCGCATCGACTTGATGTCTCGATTCCGCACGCCGGCAGAGCAGAAAAAGACCCTGGTGGATTTGAAGAGAGGAGCCGTGGATATCGTCATCGGTACCCACCGTGTCCTGTCAAAAGATATGGAATTCAAAGATTTGGGACTGCTCATCATCGATGAGGAACAGAGATTTGGCGTGAAACATAAGGAAAAACTGAAACAGATGAAGGAAAATGTGGATGTGCTTACCCTGACGGCAACGCCGATTCCCAGGACCCTTCATATGAGTCTGGTGGGAATCAGAGACATGAGCGTCCTGGAAGAACCCCCAAATGACCGTATGCCTATTCAGACCTACGTTATGGAATACAATGAAGAGATGATTCGGGAAGCCATCGTGAGAGAACTTTCCCGCAACGGACAGGTCTACTATGTATACAATCGGGTGAATAACATCGCGGATATCGCTGCCATGGTACAGAAACTGGTGCCGGAGGCAAATGTGGCATTCGCCCATGGACAGATGAAGGAACATGAACTGGAACGGATCATGTATGATTTTATCAACGGGGAAATCGACGTGCTGGTGAGCACCACCATCATAGAGACAGGTCTGGATATCTCCAACGTGAATACCATGATCATTCACGATTCTGACAATCTGGGACTGTCCCAGCTCTATCAGCTCCGGGGCCGTGTGGGCCGCTCTAACCGAACCGCCTATGCCTTCCTCATGTACAAGAAGGATAAGATGTTAAAGGAAGTGGCAGAGAAGCGTCTCCAGGCAATCCGTGAATTTACAGACCTGGGAAGCGGCTTTAAGATCGCCATGCGGGATCTGGAGATCAGAGGTGCCGGCAATCTGCTGGGTGCCAAACAGCATGGACATATGGAAGCCGTGGGATATGACTTGTACTGTAAGATGCTCAATGAGGCGGTGAAGCAGCAGAAGGGAATCCAGACCATCGAGGACTTTAATACTTCTGTGGAACTGGATGTGGATGCTTACATCCCGCCGGAATATATCTTAAATGAGATACAGAAGCTGGATATCTACAAACGCATCGCCGGTATCGAGAACCAGACAGAGTGCAATGATATCGTGGAGGAACTGCTGGATCGATTTGGCAATATTCCCACTTCCGTATACAATCTGCTGCGGATTTCACTCATTCGTGTGCAGGCACACAAATTGTACGTGACGGAGGTACAGGGTAAAAATGAGATCTTGAAGATCACCTTGAAACCGGATGCCAGAATAGAGCCCGCAAGGATTCCGGAACTGATCCAGTATCACAAGGGAAAACTCCAGTTTAATGCGAAAAATGTCCCATTTTTCCTATACCGCTATAAAAAATGCGGTGTGGTGGAGAAGGATGCGGAGAGCTTATTAAAACTTACGGAAGAGATAATCGCATCCATGGGGATGCTGTCCATTTCGGAAGAACAGGAAGATAAGGAAGACAATCTGCCCGGAAAATAAGGTACCATAAGGAAGCAGTATGAAATTCACAATAGCGATCTGGGGTAATGATGAGGATCGTAAAGAACAGGGGGTGACAAGGATGGATGCCATAGAATTAACGGTGGACAGACAGAAAAGATATATTCCGGTAGACAGGATTCGTTATATACGGATCGATGATAAACTCTGTAACTTTTATCTGAAGAATGAACCGCCTATTCAGATTTTTATATCTATAACGGAGGTGGAGCGCAAACTGCCCCCGGAAGAATTCGTCAGAGTCAGTCGTAATCTCATCGTGGCATACGCTGCCATTCAATCCATACGGGATACCATTCAGCTGTTCAACCATGAGGAACTGAACTATAGTGTGCGGAGAAAAACGGATTTGCTGAAAGGCTATCGATCATATATAGAGCGGGTATTGTTAGCTGGAAAAGTGGATGAATATGAGGAGATAGAGACCAACAGATTCAAGAAAGATTACAAATGTTTTGATACCATGCCGGTTCCCTTTGCCATTATTGAACTGGTGGTGAATGCAGATCACCAGTCCACGGATTTTATTTTCCGATATGCCAACAAGGCATTATCTGTATTGGAAAATGTCACATTGGAGGAGATTCTGGATCATTCTTTCTATAAGGAATTCTCTACCCAGGCAGATTCGGAAAGGCTGGAATTCTATGAGGATATTGCATTTCATGGTGGTTATAAAGAAAAGATCATATACAGCAGAGGGATAGAGAAGATGCTGAGGGTACAGTGCTTTCAGCCATATTATGGTTACTGTGGCTGTATACTCACGGATATATCGGGGGAAATGGACGCAGAATCGCACTTGCAGAGGTGAAAAAGGTACCAATTTGTGTAAATTGGGGTATGATTGATAGCGAATATGTAGTAGAATAGAACGAATTAATAGCATAAAATAATAAGGCATAGAAAAGGGAATATCCAATGGGATAAAAAGAACGAAAGATGAGGAAAAGGGAATTGAGAAAAAGGGAATTGAAAAAGAAATGGGGTAGCTTTTGGAAGAAGCATCTGTATCCTGTTGCTAAGACTGCATTTATCATAGCGATCTGTGGTGCTATGATCATACCGAATATCAGTGGTGCACTACAGGTAAATGCAGATGAAGCGGGACAGATACTGGAAGGAGAAGAGATATTCAGTAAGATAGAAGAACTCACTTCGGAAACAGGAAGTGATAAGGTGGAAGAACCCGTTCCGGAAACAGGAAGTGACCAGATAGAAAAACCCGCCGAGGAAACGGCAAATGACGGGATAGAAGAGCCCGCCTCGGGAGCAGGAAATGGCGGGATAGGAGAGCCCGCCCCAGGAGTAGGAAATGACGGAATAGAAGAGCCCGCCCCAGAAACAGGAAGCGACAAGATAGAAGAGCCTGCCCCGGGAGCAGGAAACGATGGGATAGGAGAGCCCGCCCCGGGAGTAGGAAACGACGAGATAGAAGAGCCTGTCCCAGGAGCAGGAAACGACGAGATAGTAGATCAGATAGAAGAACCGATTCAGGAACCACAGGCAGACGATATGCTTGCCCTCATGGCAGAGCTATTGCAGAAACCGGAGGATACGCTATCTGGAAACACAGTGTCAGAGAACACGGTATCAGAGAATGCTGTGGAAAAACCTTTCAGGGAAAGTAAGGTCATAGACGGAATCGAGATTCTCCTGGAGGCAGAAGGGGGAGTGTTCCCGGAAGGCGCAGTGCTCCATGTGGTGAAGATTGAGGATAAGGACGAAGAGATCGCCAGTGCCATCGAAGAAAATGTGTCGGAGGTAAAGAAAGCCACCACCATAGCAGCATTCGATATTACCGTACTGGATGAGGATGGTAATACGCTGCAGCCTGACACAGAGAAAGGTGACGTAAAGGTATCCTTCAAAAACATAAATACCAAAGAACTCAGGACAAATGCCAAGAAAGAAATCCAGGTATTTCATGTGGAGGACGACCTGAGCAGTGCAGACGCAGTTGCAGCCACGGTGGAGGACAAGGAAGTAAGCTTCGAGGCGGAGCACTTCTCCATCTATACGGTGGTGACTACGGAACCCGCAGGAGCAAATGAGATCAATTCCAAAGATTTGCTAAGCTCGGTGAAGCTGGAAAAAAAGAATCAGGACAATAAATGGACAGAGATCAAGACCAATGATTCCATGTCTTTTAATGATTCCTACAAGATAACATACACCTTTAGAGACACGTTGAGTTTTCTGGATGCAAAGGAACTTGAGGGGTTAACATTAGATTATTACTTACTGCAGTATGATACAGACTATGATCTGCCGGACATTCCTACCATATTGGCATTACAGGGAACACAGACAGGTGGAGAGATAGTGTGGCCCGTGTCTGTAGCAGCACCAAATGGAAAATTAATTCAGTTTGCTGAAGTGGTTGCCACGGTAAGTACAGGAAAGATAAAGCTTCATACATTGACAAAAACAGAGTTGGAACAAAATCTGCAGAATGAAGGACTAGGGCCTAATGATGCGGATTTGATTACCGGTGTGACAGTGGGAATGGAGATACAGCTGAACCAGACTGAGGTGGGAACGGCAGAAAAGATCACGTTTTCACTGGGCAAGCCTTCTGTGGACTATACGATCAATGTGGAGGATAATCAGAAAGAACCTCCTAAAGTGGAGAAAAGTTTTGTGAAGACTGACACTGCTGATGGAAGCATGGAATGGGAGATCAAGGTAACAAATGCCAGAAATCCCATGGTCTATGCAGATGGAATAACCATCATAGACACCATAGGGGACAACCATGCATATGTAGCGGGTAGTATGACATATAAGGCAGGCACCGACACTTCTGCTAGTCCAGTGTCTGATTCAAGCCTTACATTTGAGAATAATACCATAAAGATTCTGTATACAAAGGATCAGGCGGCAGTTTCAGCGGGAACGGGGACATTTCGCTATAAAACCAAGGCAAAGGATACCGCCTTTGTGACCCCTGATCTGAAGGATTCGGTGACCGCCAAATTTGAGAATAAGGTTTCCATGGAGAATAACACCAATCAAACGAAGATTGGAACCGATGTGAAAGCCGAACACAATGAGACGAAGACCTTTTCCTGGACCACCAAGAGTGGTGGAGCAGCCGTCATAGATACAGCGAAGGACAAAGCCACCTTCACCTGGACCATCAATGTAAAAAATAATGGATATGCATTAGAGAATGTGGTGATACATGACAGCTTCTCTGACACTATGATATTTGGAGAGATCACAAGTCCAAGCGGAGCGCCTTCGCCGACACTTACTCAGGAGAACGGGGTCTATAAATGGGAATATACCATTGGAGACATGTCAGATAACGAGACTAAGACCATCATTTATACAACGGTGATAAATAACTTTTCCACTTTCCAAAAAGGAAATCATAATATGCCAAAGAATTCAGCATATATCACCTTTGAATTTCCCAAAGGAGACGGACCAGGAAACTTTACAGGTAAGGGACCGACGGTGGATAAAGCTGCTACGAATATCACCACATCAGTAATCGCAAAGTCCGTAGGTGATTATGTTCCCAAGACCCACATCATTCCCTGGACGGTTACGGTGAACACCAATCTGATACCTATGACCAATGCGGTGGTGACAGATACTTTGCCAGAGGGACTGGCCTATGCCACAGATGCAGGTGTGGCGGTAACGACAGGTAATCTGCCAGTGAAGGTAAAGCTTTATAATTCCACAGGTACATCAGCTGGAGAGTATAACCTGGATGGAGCAATCGCTGGAAACAAGATGACGTTAACTTTTAATGATTCCACGGCGTCTATCAGTGAGAAAAAAGCAGTATTTACATTTAATACGGTGGTGACTGATCCATCAGTCTATGCAAATAATAAGGATAATCAAACATATACCAATAGGGTAGGGTTAAAGGCAGATGGTATAACGGATGTGACTGCCGAAGCCACTGCAACGGTGAGCAGCAAGGTCATTGCCAAGGGAATTGAGAGTCGCTATGATTATGATACCCATGAGATTCAGTGGAAGCTTACGGTGAATCAAAATAAGATGAATATGACTAATCCGGTGATTACGGATGACTTCACAGGCAGATATCTGGAGCTTCTCACGGATAAGGGGCTTACAGTGAATGGTACTGCAATAGGAACGGACAGTTCACATACACCGTACTATACCTATGAGAATCGGAAGCTGACCATACACCTGGGAGATATTTCCAAGGATGATACAAATCCGGAAAAGACCATCCTCTATACCACCAGAGTGACGGATGATTTCCCAGGCTATGGGAAGAATCTGGGATCTGGGAATAATACCATAGAGAATGAGGCAAGTCTGACCACAGGGGAATATTCTACCGCTGTGACAGTCACAGCAGAAGAAACCTTTGGGAATAATATGCTGACGAAGAGTGCGGATACCAGCAGGAATCCCATCACCTATACCATCATAGTGAATCAGGGACAGCAGGAGCTGCCGGGAAATTTGATCATCCAGGACAGCATGCCGTCCTCTCTGCAACTGGATCTCTCCAGCGTGAAGCTGTATCGCGGTACGATAAACAGCAGTACGGGAGCAGTGACAAAAGGTGCTCTTGAGCCGGTCTACACAGTATCCTCTGAGGATACCGCAAGTGGAACAGTCATGAAAGTCCAACTGCCTGAGGGGAATAAGAATAAGAATGCCTACGTGCTGGAATATCAGGCACTGCTGCTGGATAACAAAGGCTCCATTTCCAATAGAGTAGAACTTTTGGGATATTCCATGGAGGATCATTTTGAGACGGTGAATACTGTGGACGCCACTAGGTTCAGTTCAGGAGCTATCAACTCCCTGAGAAGAGCCATCGTGACGAAGGAAAGTCCTACGGGAGAGAAATTAGCCGGAGCCGTATTCGAACTGAAATGTGATGGGGTCACATTGTGTAAAAAGATTACCGACGATAAGGGCGAGGCAGTGTTCGTGGGCCTTACCAAAGGGAAAAAATATGAGATCGTAGAGGTCACACCACCTAACGGATACGTGGCGTCAGGAGATTCCTGGATTTTCACAGGTCCGTCTGAGGGTGGAACAGCAAATGCAGAAAAGCATATTTTTACCAATAAAAAGGCAAAGGATCAGATCACATTTACGAAAACAGATACAGATAATAAGCCATTGGCTGGAGCCGTATTCCAGCTGTATAAAGTGGATACGACCACCACACCTGTTACAGAGACCAAAGTATCGAAGGAAGACGGCGGTGTAGCTGTGAGCGGAACGGATGGCAGGGTAGTATTCGACCGGTTGGAGTGGGAGAACACCTACCGTGTCAAAGAAGAGAAAGCGCCGGAGGGATATTATAGATCCGATGTGGTACTGGAATGTGTCGTGGAACTGACCAGTGCGGGAACGAGCGTTACGGGTCCCTATGTCCTCACAGATACGTCGGATACCACAAAGGTTGCAAGATATGAGAACGAGGCCATCTATACCTCCATATCCTTTACCAAACAAAATGCGGAGGGAAAAGCGTTATCTGGTGCCGAGTTCCAGCTATATAAAGTGGATCAGGTTACAGGAGCGGAGACAAAAGTAGAGGGTGCTGTGGCAGTGAGTGATGCCAATGGAAAGGTGCTCTTTGAGAATCTGAGAGATTCCGTTTATCATATTAAGGAAGTAAAAGCGCCCAAGGGCTATGAACCATCCACACAGGTATTGGAATTTACTGCGGATAAGCTGGGACAGATCACGGAGAAGCTTCATGATGCGGCGGATACTGCCAGGGCAGAAGTGACAGTATTTACCAATATTCCTTCTGTATCTGCGGTGGCATTTACCAAGAGAGGCAGTGACGGAGTGAACCTGGCCGGAGCGGTCTTCCAGCTATATCAGGTATCCGGATCGCCGGAGACAGAGACAGCAGTGGGTAGTCCTGTCACCAGTGATGTCAATGGATTGGTGGTATTTACGGATCTGCGGGATGCAGTCTATCGTATCAAAGAAGTGACTGCTCCCACAGGCTATCAGCTATCTGCCCGGGTGCTGGAATGCACCGTGGATCAGCATGGTGTCCTGGTGACAGCCCTTCATGATGTGGCAGATGCTGCCAAGACTGCCACAGAGGTCTATGTGAATGAACGGATTTCTGAGGACAATAATACGTCAGGCGGTGGCGGCAATACGCCTGATACCCCGGCAATACCGGTGATACCGGTGAAACCACAGAAACCTGCAGATCCAAAACCCGATGTACCCGAGCATATAGTTGTCGTACCCGGGGAAGAGACACCAGTTACAGATGGGGACGTGGTCACGGAGATCATCACTATCGTGGGTCTTCCTGACGGTCCTGAGAAGTCTGAGCAGGAGGAGAAACTGAAAGAAAGAATCCGTACCATTGTGGAGATCGATCCTCATTTCTTTGACCATGCACCGGAACCTGTGAAGCAGTATGTATTGGGTGCTATCCGTTCCAGGCCGACCGGAGCGACCCTTCCAAAGACAGGCGGTTTCTGGGGCAGCGGTATCATCTATATCCTCGGTGGATTACTGGTGGCAGCGGGAGCTGGAATGTTCATTCTGGATAGCCGTAAGAAAAAGGAACAGGGAGAATCAAAAGAAAAGTAAAGAAATACAACACTGGTAGATAAGTTGTAAATACCGCTTTCCACGGGATGCGCAGAATATACTGCAATCCCGTAAAGGCGGTATTTTTATAAAAGGAAGCCGTAGAAACGGAGAGAAGGAACATAGTGTTGAGACAGCAAAAGAGGAAAGAAAAAAGAAATATAGATATAAATAGAAATAAGAAAAGGGATATAAGTGGAAATAGAAATAGGGATATAAATGGAAATAAAAATAGGAGTATCAATAGGAATAGAAGGAGAAGAAGGGTCCGGAATCTGACCGGGATACAGCAACTTAGCCTCGCTCTTATGGCGATAGGACTGGCGCTGATCCTGATCACCATGGGAATGAATCTCTACGCCTCCTATGCCAACAGGCAGGAGGTGGCATCGTTCCGTGAAGCAATTGCTGAGAGTCCATTTGCCACAGAGTCGGACATTGTTCAGCAGGAGACCCGGGAACAGCCCGGGGCGTCAGCGGAGGAAACAGCGATTGCCATTCTGCGGATTCCTTCCATAGAATGTGAGGAGATTGTGAAAGATGGTTCTGCGCGCTGGACGCTCGCCAAAGCTCTTGGACATATGGAGGGCACTGCGTACCCGGGCGAGCCTGGAAACTGCGCCATTGCAGGTCACAGAAACTACAATTTCGGTTTGTTCTTCAATCGTCTGGACGAAGTGCAGGTGGAGGATGAGATCATCCTGGATACGAAGGAAGCTTCCTATACCTATCGGGTCACAGAAATCAAGGTCGTGGAGCCGGAGGATTTATCGGTGCTGGATCAGACGGAAGATGCCACCATCACGTTGATTACCTGTACACCCCTGTACATTGCCACTCATCGTTTGATTGTCAGCGGGGAATTAGTGGAGACTACCTACAGGTAGAGGGGAATGAAAATAGTACCAGAGTACCAAAAAAATGCCACAAAGATGTTGACTTTTTTGCAGGTAGTGATAATATTAAAGTAAGGAAATCTATATTTGAACAGAGGTACGTAGAACATTGTTGTGACTTGCAAAGGAGAGATGGACATGAAAAAACAAATGCGTCGAATAGCTACCTGTATGATGTTAGTAATAGTTGCCATGAGCGTTATGGCTTGTGGAAAACCTGCCGGAGAATTGACTTCCGAGGCAGCGAAGAGAGAGCAAGGGATACCAAAGGATGGCAAGGTATACATAGATGATGAAGCGATTGCTCTGGCGAAGGATATTACGTCCGCAGACCAGGATCAGTCAGCAAATTTTGCCAGTGCAGCACAGCAGGCATTTGCCGAGGTGAATACCATTCGTGTGAATGCGGGATTATCTGCACTTACCTGGAGCGATCCATTACTTCCACCTACGAATGTGAGGGCACAGGAGGCCAGCCAGTCCTTTTCCCACATCAGACCGGATGGAAGCGAATGGTGGACCGTGGATAGCCAGTTGATGTATGGAGAGAATCTGGCAAAGGGATACTCAGATGCACATTCAGCGGTACAGGCGTGGATGAATTCACCCACTCATAAAGCCAATATTATGAATGGAGATTTCAAGTCAATGGCGATTGCCATCACCCAGGGCAGTGATGGTGCATGGTATTGGGCACAGGAATTTGGATATTAAACAGAGATAGGCAGGAGGTGAACCTTATCGTTCACCTCCTGTTATTTTTGGTTGTTTTTTATAAAAAGTCATGTTATGCTTACAGCCTAAGTATTCTCGCTTAGAAGATTCTACTCAGCGTTCGCTGAATCATTACCCATGAACATAAAATAAAATAGAAAATGAAATGGAAAACGGAGATGATGCCTTTGTATGTAAATCAAATAAAGATATAATTGCTCTTGCGGGATATAAGATAAGAAAAAACACAAAAGAAAGCACAAAAGAAAACATAAAAGAAAAGACAAAATAAAAAAGAAAACATAAAGGATAGAGAATAACAAATGAGTGAATACATATATCAGATCTACGATAAGATTTTTAAGAAAGTGCTGACCTTATCATCGAAATCGGTCATCAATATGATCAATGGACTGTTCGATACAGATTATTCGGAGGACAGTAAGATAAGTTATAACTGGACGGAGTTTGAAGACGATAAATTGAGAAAGACCCTGGCGGATACCATACTGACCATTAATGATCGTAACAGCTATCATCTGGAGGCACAGATGACAGAGGATGAGGGTATTATTTTCAGAGTGTTCGATTATGGTTATAGCCATGCCAACAGACAGAGAAGTGTGAATGACAATGTCTATTGCTTACCATTTCCAGAACCGATTATTATATATCTGGATGATGCAGGCAATACGCCGGACATGATACAGATGGAAATCGACTTTGGTACTCAGGGAACATTCCGGTATAAAGTTCCCACGGTAAAGTATCTGGAATTATCCATGGAAGAACTGAATCGTAAAAAGTTAGTTATCCTGATTCCTTTTCAGTTATTGAGAGTCAGGAAACTTATGGAAAAAGCAAGAACGGAAGAAAATTTGGAATTATTGAAAAACATCATTCAAAATGATATACTGGGAAGTATCAGAAGAAACCTTGAGATAGGGAATATCACACAGGATGATGTCAGAAGACTACAAAGACTCACTGGAAAACTGTATGATAATCTTTACTCCAATTATGATGAAATGGAGGAAATGAATGAAATGACAGATGAATCCTTATTATTAGACATTGATATCATAGAGATGGAACATGCGAAAAAGATCGAAGAAGTAACAAAGGAGGTAACAAAAGAAGTAACAGAAAAAGTAAGAAAACAGACGAAGGAGATCCTGAAGCTTTCTAATGAAAAACTTACTTGTGAGGAGATTGCTTCAAAACTGCGCATCACAGTGGAGGAAGTGGAAAAGACCTTGACGGATTAGATACTGAAATATCAAATGTGAGCATGACGTAATATGACCAGATTACGTAGTAATCTGTGTCAGGAATGCTCGTAGAGCATGACGTAAATATACATAGGAAGGGCAATCCAAAACGGATTGCCTTTTTCAAAATCGAGGAGTGTATGAAAAATAGAAGCGGAATACAAATTTTATTATTATGCATGCTGTTATCTCTAACAGCATGTGCCAGAGTGGAGAACAAAGAAAATCAGTTAGATGGGGACAGTGGCAATGCTGTAAATGAGACGCAGCAGATAGTGGAGTCACGCCCTACGATTCAGGAAGAGATAGACGCGGTAGAAAGTGAGATGCAGGAGCGAAAATCTGTAGAAGAGATAAGGGAGATGGAAGTGGTCAAGAATTCTTATTCCACCTTAAATGTTCCCACAGATGTGGAAAAGATAGAGGACATTTACTTTATTGTGGACTGTTATAACAATCAGGTCATTTACAGTGCTGATTTAACAGCGCCTCTGACAGAATGGAATGTGATGTGTGACATTATGAATAAGGGACACACGATTGCCAGCGATGGGACATCCTACCTGATCGATGATACAGAAAATAACAGAGTTCTTGTCTACGAAAAGCGGGAGGGAAAGTTTGAGTTGATACAGATATTGAATCATGTTGGAGAACGCCCCCATTATGTGAGATATGACCAGGGGACAGATGCCTTTTACGTATTGAGTTCTATGACGGGAAAAATCTATGTATTGAAGGAAAAAGAAAATGAAAGCGATATCCCGGAAATGTATGTGGAAGACATCCAACGATTTGATCAGATCTCCAATACCTATTGCCGTTCCTTTACGATTGATGGAGACAGGATCTTACTTCCTGCCAGCAACGGACTTATCATAGAGGCTTCTTTCCCTGCATTTCAGGAAATTGCCACCTATCAGGCACCGAATGAAATTGCAGGGTTGGCACAGATCTATGAGGCAGATCAGCAGTATTATCTCACAGTCTCCACCAATGGAGAGGGAAATCAGGACTATGCTACTTTGGTCTGTACAGATAGTTTGCAGGATTTATCGGAGGGAAAATACAGTGATCTGTATGATACGTTGGAGCCGGATCGACCGGGCACAGGAACACCCTATAATATTTCATCATTTGGTGGACAGTATTACCTGATGGAACACAGACATGGTCATGGCTTATTCCAGTTTGATATCGAAGATCAAAGGATTCAAAATGTAGAAATTATACATTGATCGTCAGACAATGCTAACTTGAAAAAGTAAATTCCAGTGCAGAAGGTCGTCAGACAATTAGCATAAACAATTGTAAATTGCGGACATTAGAGGTAAAATAAAAGAAATATAAATTATCATTCCCATAGGAGGAAAAAAGATGACAGCAATGAAAAAATATTGTGCAGAATTTATTGGAACAGCAGTACTTGTAACAATGGGATGTGGAACGGCGATGCTGGTTGGGTGTTCTGCGGAGAATGGCAGTGGTTATTTGCTGACAGCGCTTGCCTTTGGCTTATCGATTGTGGCGATGGCTTATTGTGTAGGTAATATCTCCGGGTGTCACATTAATCCTGCAGTTTCATTAGGGGTATATATGAGTGGTGGTATGCCTTTAAATGAGTTTATGGGATATGTAGCAGCGCAGGTACTTGGCGGCCTGGCAGGTTCCGGATTGCTGGCGCTGATATTCAGCATGGGCTCTGTTACGGATATGACAGGAGGCTATGGATCGAATGGTCTTACTGATGTGAGTGGAAGTATCGGGGCAGGTCTTCTGGTGGAGGTCGTGTTAACATTTATCTTTGTGATGACGATTCTTGGAGTGACTTCTGCAAAAGCGAACCATGGTTCTTTCGGCGGACTGGTAATTGGTCTTACACTGACCTTTGTACATATTGTAGGAATCGGACTTACAGGTACATCCGTGAATCCGGCACGTAGTATCGGACCGGCTGTTATCGCAGCGATCACAGGAAACACGGCACCCATTAGCGTAGTGTGGGTATTCATCGTCGCACCACTTATTGGAGCAGCTCTTGCAGCACTCATTTATAAATTTCTTGAAAAATAGAACGAATAGGAACCATGATAGTTCATATCGGTTTCATTGTAATTCGCCCTTGCAATATGGAGGGCGAATTTTCTATTTTACGCCAGCAATGAGGAGAATATCGTGCTTGTACGAATATTCGGTGAATACCGCGATAAATTGAGAAACTCGCACAGCGTATTACTCATAGAATAAAGGAAGCATAATAATTTTCAACCCCCTGTTAGTTTACATAAATATGGGCAATTGTAATTGTTTTTGCTAACTTAGAACGATATATGGTTGAAAACGCTCTTTTTATAATAGATTATGAAAACATATTTTTATAAAGAATGCTATACTGAGTGTAAGATAAAAGGAATCTATGATGGAGCGGTCAATGGAGGGGTGCTTCATGGTTTCCTGATTAGCGAAAAGGTAGAATATTGTATTGAGAAGGAGAATGGATGATGGCAAAATTCCACTATGAGAAGGTAAAAGATCCTGAATTTTTTGAAGAGAACAGAATGAAAGCGCACTCGGATCATGTATGTTATCCGGATTGGGACAGCGCAGAAAATGGTGAAAATTCTTTCAGATATTTCTTGAATGGTATTTGGAAATTTTCCTATGCGAAAAATATAGAGTCCGCCATTGCGGGTTTTGAGAGCGAATCATATGATGCCTCATCCTGGGATGAGATTCATGTTCTGGCGCATATTCAGATGGAGGGTTATGATGCACCGCAGTATGCCAATGTGCAGTACCCATGGGATGGCAGGGAAGAGATTATTCCAGGGGAAATTCCTGTCAGATTTAATCCCGTAGCCAGCTATGTGAAATATTTTGAAGTGCCGGAAGCGATGGAAGGGCAGCCGTTATATATTTCCTTTCAGGGGGTGGAAAGCGGATTTGCGCTGTGGATGAACGGAGCCTACGTGGGCTACAGCGAGGATAGCTTTACACCTTCGGAGTTCGATCTTTCCGATTATGTGAAAGAGGGTGTCAATAAACTTGCAGTGCAGGTATATAAATGGACCAGCAGCAGTTGGTGCGAAGATCAGGATTTCTTCCGATTTTCCGGTATTTTCAGAGAGGTCTATCTCTTTACCCTGCCAAAGGTGCATATAGAGGATGTGAAATTAACCACAGAGCTGGATGACAGTTTTCAAAAGGGAATCCTGCATATAGATACCACGGCGAATCATAGGGGAAGAATCGCATATTATCTCGGTGAAAAAGGGAGCAATGAGAAAGGCCCATTTATTTCCAGGGAACTGGAACTTCAGCAATCCAATGAAATAGAGATAGAAAATCCACATCTGTGGAGCGCGGAAGACCCTTATCTCTATGAACTGCGTGTGGAGGTATCCGATGAAGCGGGGCAGATCACAGAAGTATTTACAGAAAATGTGGGATTCCGACGTTTTGAGATCGTGGACAGTATCATGAAGTTAAATGGAAAGCGCATCGTGTTCAAGGGTGTAAACCGACATGAATTCAGTTCGAAGACGGGGCGTGTGGTATCGGAGCAGGAGCTGATACAGGATCTGGTGACTATGAAGAGAAATAACATCAATGCCATCCGTACCAGCCATTATCCCAATGATTCCAGAATCTATCATCTGTGTGACAGATATGGTCTGTATATGATGGCAGAGAATAATATGGAAAGCCATGGTTCCTGGGATCCCATCATGAGAGGACAAGGCACAAAGGAAGACGCAGTGCCGGGAGATCGTCCAGAGTGGCTGCCCATGATGCTGGATCGGGTAAACTCCACCTATCAGAGGGATAAGAACCACCCATCCATACTCATATGGTCCTGTGGAAATGAATCCTATGGCGGAAAGGATATCTATGAGATGTCACAGCTTTTTAGAAAGCTGGATTCCACCAGACCGGTACATTATGAGGGTATTTTCAATGATCGCAGGTACAATGACACCAGTGATATTGAGAGTCAGATGTATACGCCGGTATCCGGAATCAAAGAATTTTTGAGTAAGGATAGGACTAAGCCATTTATCTGCTGCGAGTACGCTCATGCCATGGGAAATTCCTGCGGGGCAATGCATAAATACACAGATCTCACGGAGGAAGAACCATTATACCAGGGCGGCTTTATCTGGGATTATATAGATCAGAGTATTCTGAAAAAAGATCGGTACGGAAAAGAATTTCAGGCATACGGCGGCGATTTCGATGACAGACCATGTGATTATAATTTTAGCGGGAATGGTATTGTGTATGGTGGGGATCGTGATGAGTCACCAAAGATGCAGGAAGTAAAATATAATTATCAGAATATTACGGCGGAAGTGTCAGGCACGAAGGTTCTCATTAAAAACAAAAATTTATTTACGAATACCAGTGCTTTTACCTGTGTGATCACAGTGGAGAAAAATGGAAAATTCATCAAAAAAGCATTGCTTGAAACTTCTGTGGAGCCTTTTGGCGAGAAATCTTATGACATGCCCATAGAGAGATATGAGACAGCCGGTGAGTACGCCGTCACGGTATCCTTCCAGTTAAAGGAAGACACCATGTGGGCGAACAGGGGGCACGAAGTGGCATTCGGGCAATATGTATATCAGGTGGAAGAATCCTCGGAAGGAAAACAATCCAAAGAAGAGCTATCTGAAATGCAGTCACATGGAGAAAAGTTATGTAAACAACAGGAGGGCAATAAATTAAAGGCACCTTGCAAATTAGAAGTCATTCACGGGAAACTGAACATCGGTGTCCGTGGGGAGAATTTCGATGTACTGTTTTCGGGACTGAACGGAGGGCTGACCTCTTACCGATATGGTGGAAAAGAGATGATCAAGGCCATCCCCCGCCCCAACTTCTGGAGAGCGCCCATTGACAATGATTACGGGAATAGTATGCCATCCCGCTATGCCCAGTGGAAGATTGCCAGCATGTACCTCATGGCAAAGAAAGATGATGAAGTGAATGGTCTGATGCCTGCGCTGGAAGAAAAGGAAAATAGTGTGGTAGTTACTTATACCTATCTTATGCCCACCAATCCGGCCAGTACCTGTAAAGTGAGCTACGAAGTGTTCGCAGACGGCAGAATCCGGACGACACTGACCTATGATCCTGTGGAGGACTTGTGTGATATGCCGGAGTTCGGTATGCTGTTCAAGTTTGATGCAGATTATGATGTGGTGGAGTGGTATGGAATGGGATTATCGGATACCTACGAGGATCGTCAAAAAGGTGCAAAGCTTGGTATTTACCAGAATCATGTGGTGGATAATATGGCAAAATATCTGGTGCCACAGGAATGTGGAAACAAGGTTGGCGTGCGCTGGGCGAAGGTAACAGATTATAAAGGAAGAGGTATGCTGTTTACCGGGGATACCATCAATTTCTCGGCACTGCCATACACGCCTCACGAACTGGAAAACGCAGCACATGCCTATGAACTTCCAGAGGTACATTACACAGTAGTGCGCGTGTCCAAACAGCAGATGGGGATCGGCGGTGATGACAGCTGGGGTGCGAGGACTCACCCGGAATACCTCTTAGATGCCACGGTACCGCTTACATTTACATTTTCCTTCCAGGGTATCTGATACAGATTTATAATAGTATGATTTTAGGATTTTGAAAGCACGAAGTGCGAAATAATCCGTAAGTATCAAGGGGAAAAACACCTTTTGACCCTTACATCATGATATGCGATATGTTTGCATAAATAGAAAATGATAAGGGTCCATGAGTTAGGGAACAAAACAGAAAACTGTTTTGTTCCCTATTTTGTTTGCAAAAAAATATTGTAATAATTACTAAAAAAGAAATGACAATTTTATGATATAGTAACGAAAAATAAAAATAATGTTGACGGAAAAATGTTTAGATGATATATTGACAATACAGATGTGGAATCCATTCCACATTGTGCAATATGTACAACATATAAAATGAAAAGGAAAAGTAGATTGTGTCAGCCCATTTGTCGAATGTGATGCTTCCGAAGGAAGGGTTACCCCAAAGGGATTAAGGAATGATAGTTCCTTAACAGGACAAATTTAAAATGTGCTGATGTTCAAGAGCCAGGAGGAAATGAAAATGAAATTGAAAAAGTTATTATGTGTAGGGCTTGCAACGGTCATGACAATGAGCTTAACAGCATGCGGAAATAATGCATCATCAAATGCAGTAAATGGTGATCAGACAGGATCAAAGGCAAGCGGAGATACCATTAATCTTACAATTTGGAGTCCCACAGATGAAGAACCAATCGAAAACTGGTGGGTGGAGAAGCTTGCAGCATGGAATGAGGCTCATCCTGAGATCCAGGTGTCCAGAGAAGCGATAGACCGCTCTGATTCATACGCATATGAGAATAAGATTACCACAGCAACGACATCCAATGATCTGCCCGATATCTTATATGTAGATGGACCTAATGTATCCTATTATGCAGCAAATGGAATTATCGTACCAATGGAGGGTGCTTTCAGCGAGGAGGAAATGGCAGACTTTATGCCAAGTACTGTTCAGCAGGGTACCTATGACGGACAGTTATATGCCATCGCAGGAACAGAATCTTCTGTAGCATTATTCTATAATAAAGATTATCTGGATGCAGCAGGTATTCAGTATCCATCAGACAGTGATGTAAAGGATGCATGGACATGGACGGAATTCTACAACAATGCAGAGAAATTGACAACAGAAGATTATGTAGGGACAAATATTATCATGGATAAAGGCGAGGGTCTCATCTATGCACTGGGACAGTTCTGGACAGAAAATAATGCAGATCTTATCAGTGAGGATGGAGCAGTAGCAGACGGGTATGTAAACAGTGATGCCAGCATAGCAACAGCAGAATATCTTGCAAAATTCATTCAGAATGGATATGCAAATCTTGATCCTGTGAAGGATGAATTCTTAAATGGATATGCAGCAACTATGTTAGGCGGCTCATGGAATATTGCAGACCTTGAAAAATCTGATATGAACTGGGGTGTATCATATTTCCCTGTTTCAGATGATGGAAAGGCGTCTTCTCCTACGGGTGACTGGGCAGCAGCCATTACCAAAAACTGTGAAAATGTTGATGCAGCAAAAGAATTCATGAACTGGCTCATGAGCAGTGAAAATATTGCAGCTTATGCATCCGCCATTGCGAAACCGGCATCCCGTACATCTGCTTATGATCAGATGGAAGGCTGGGATGAAGGTGCACGTGCCCTGATGTTATGGCAGTTACAGAACACTGGAACAGCACGTCCGAGTTCACCATCCTATTCTGTATTATCTACAGATTTTGCAAGTGCACTGTTAAATATTTTTTCCGGAGCAGATGCAAAGACAGAGATGGATAATGTAGCTTCTGATGTGGATGAAAATTACGAAACTTATTACGCAGAGTAGTATATATGGTCTGTGATGCTTCCTCGTGGAGGCATTACGGACGTAAGGAGGATCACACATGGCTAATACGGAAGTGAAAGCAATGAGAAGACCCGAGTATAAGCGCGGGGAAAAAATGGCAGGCTCCATCATGTCATTACCAGCGGTACTTTTGCTCCTTGCTTTTTTGGTTGTACCTATTATCTACACCATTTATTATTCATTTTTTAAATATCAGGTAATGCGCCCGGACTCCATTACATTTCATGGAATTACCAATTATCTGAAACTATTTGGGGATAAGGATTTCTGGGTCGCGCTGAAAAACACAGTATATTTTACGGTGCTGGTGGTACCGATCCAGTGTGTACTTGCACTTGCACTGGCAATGCTCGTGACTTCCAAACGAAGAGGAGTATCCATTTTCAGGACAATGTACTTCAGTCCCCAGGTCACCTCCATGGTAGTCATCGCTATTTTATGGACGATTTTGTATAACTCCAGTGCAACAACAGGATTGATCAATGCTTTTTTGAAAAACATGGGAATGGGACCGGTTGATTTTCTGAATAATCCCAAAACGGCCATGAATTCCATTATATTCATGTCAGCATGGCAGGGTGCAGGGTATCAGATGATGATCTTCCTGGCAGGATTAAATGGCATACCTGCGGAACAGTATGAGGCAGCTTCCGTGGATGGCGCCACCAAAGTGCAGCAGTTTCTCTATGTAACGATCCCGGGTCTCATGAATACGATCAAATATGTATTGATGATTACGCTGATCCAGGCCATGAAACTTTTCACACAGCCTTACATCATGACAAAAGGCGGACCACAGAATACTACAAAAACTTTGGTATTTTACATCTATGAACAGGGATTCCAAAAAGGAAACTTTGGATATGCCTGCACCGCAGCAACGATTTTCTTCATTATCGTGGTAGTATTGTCACTGATTGTGAAGAAACTTACAAAGACAAGTTAGGAAGGAGAAAATAAAATGATAAAAAGTAAATCGAGCATGAAACGTTCCCAAACATTGGGGCATGTGGCATTTTATTTGGGAAATCTTATAATTGGAATCATTTTTGTCTCTCCTCTTCTATGGATGATTGCCTCTTCTTTTAAACCGGAGTCAGATATTTTTGCAAATATGACCTCCATAATGACCTTTATTCCCACAAACTTTACCATAGAAAATTATATGGAAGTGTTTGGAAGGCTGAATATTCCACAGGTACTGTTTAACACACTTTCTTATATTGCCATTGTATTGCTGGGAGATCTGCTGTTTGGCTCTCTGTGTGGATATGCACTGGCAAAGATGAAATTCAGATTCAGAGGTTTGATTCTCACAGGTGTCATTGCGTTGATGTCCATGCCTGTGGAGGCAATTCTGTTACCATTATATATAGAGATGGCTCAGCTGGGCTGGGTAAATACCATGATGGGACTTACGATCCCGTTTATGATGAACTGTTTTTCTATCTATATGTTTTATTCCTATTTTCTGGATATTCCAAATGATCTGATTGAGGCAGCGGCCATTGACGGATGCGGACCTATTAAAACATTCTTTAAGATTATCATGCCTGTGGCAAAGACGGTATACGCCACAGTATTCATCCTGGATTTTGTGGCTAGATGGAATGATTTCATGTGGCCTTTCCTTATTACGACAGGGGAAAATAAAAGAACCGTTCAACTGGCAGTACAGGTGTTCTTTGGCACACAGCCAATTCATTACAGTGCAATTATGGCAGCACTTACACTGGCGTCCATTCCTATGCTGATTATGTATATTTTTATGCAGAAATACTATGTTCAGGGTATTGCATCTACTGGAATTAAAGGCTAAACTTTTAGTAGAACCCTTTTTTACATAAAAAGGGAATATATTGAAGATGGTGAGTAAATTATGGCAAATGTACAAGATGTAGCGAAAAAAGCAGGTGTTGGAGTAGGAACTGTTTCCCGGGTGATCAGTGGGAAAGGGTACGTGTCGGAGGAGAAGAGAAAGCTGGTACAGGCAGCGATAGAAGAACTGGGATATCAGCCCAATGAACTTGCGCGAAACCTTTTACATAACAGGACGAATATTATAGCAATTATTGTGCCGTCTGTGGCAAATGCTTTCTATTCTACGCTTGTATATTATATAGAAATAGAATTAAGGAAATATGGATATAAGACGATGCTGTGTGATACTGTGGGTGAAAAAACCAACGAGCAGGTCTTCCTGGAAATGTTGGATAGAAGCATGGTGGATGGAGTATTGACAGCCAGCCATACCCAGGAGCACAGCGTATATAAAAAGTTAAAAAAGGCAGTAGTATCTTTCGATACCCCACAGTTGGCAGATGGAATCCCTGTTATAACCGTAGACCATGTAAAAGGCGGAAGAATGGCGGCTGAGGCACTGATTGCGTCTGACTGCAGGGAAGTTCTTCAATTCGTGGATGAAAGTGATGAAGACTATCCGTTCATTAGAAGGCATAGAGAGTTTAGGCGTGTGATAGAGCAGGCAGGGATTATCTGCCATGATTATGTGCTGAAATGGAACGAATTTGGCAGGGATTATGCGAAATTTGTGGCGAAAGATGCCTTGGAGAAATATCCCCAGGTGGACGGCGTATTTTCCACGGATGATCATGCGCTGGATTATATGAATGAAGTTCGTTATTTGGGAAAACGGATTCCGGAGGATGTGCGCGTGGTAGCTTATGATGGCGCATATATTTTGGATGGTGCATATCCACCAGTAAGTGTAGTCGTGCAGCCTATCGAAGAAATCGCATTGGCGGGAGTGAATACACTCCTTAAAATGATTCAGGAGAATCAGCCTGTAGCGGACTGGATTCAGTTGGATGTTGCTTATCGCGGAGGGCAGACTACCCTATAATAAATCATAACGATTCAGAACCCCATGCGCAAAATCACTTCTTCGAAGCTTTCCTTTTGCTTATGTGGTTACTACGCCAAATAAATTCACAAAAATCAGCTCACTTATGCAAGCATGATTCGCATATTTTTATGAATTTGCTTGGCTCTGAATAGTTACAATAAATCATAATAAATGGACGAGTGGAGTTAAAATGAATCAATTAGAGAAAGCAAGAATATATGAGCAAGAAAATGGAAGCAGGATATTAGAGGAACAAAGACCGGTCTTCCATGTAACCCCAACTGTTGGGTGGATGAACGATCCAAATGGGTTTTCCATGTATCAGGGAGCCTGCCATCTATTTTACCAGTATTATCCCTATGACGTGCATTGGGGACCTATGTATTGGGGGCATGTAAGGACCAAAGATTTTATGAAGTGGGAGAGACTTCCCGTGGCATTGGCACCGGAGGAAGATTACGAAAGTGGATGCTTCTCAGGCAGTGCCATAGAGATGGAGGACGGAAAACAGTTACTCCTTTATACAGCGCATTTGGAAAAAAAGGGAACCTATGCCGGAGAGAAGACCATTACAGAGACACAGTGCATTGCCCTGGGGGATGGTGTGAATTACGTGAAGAGTTCGCAGAATCCAGTGATTACCAAGGAGATGCTGCCGGAGGGCTTTAGTGAATCAGACTTTCGTGATCCAAAGATCTGGAAAGAAGAGGATGGCTACTATTGTGTTGCAGTGGGAAGATCTGACACCTGTGGTGGAGCAATCCTGCTGTTTCATTCACTTAACGGATTGAAATGGGAGTTCGTATCTGTATTAGATAAAAGTGAAGACAGATACGGAACTATGTGGGAATGCCCTGATCTGTTTAGGCTTGGAGATAAGACAATACTGCTCACTTCTCCTATGGGCATGTTCGCCAAAGAGTTGGAGTTTCATAATGGACATGGAGTTGTCTATTTGGCAGGAACTTATGATAAAGAAAATCACAGCTTTCAGAGAAATTTTATAAAGTCATTGGAATATGGGCTGGATTTCTATGCGCCACAGACCATGGAAACGCAGGATGGTCGTCGAATTATGATAGGCTGGATGCAGTCATGGGACAATTATATGACACCAGAGGGTTATACCTGGTCAGGAATGATGACACTTCCAAGAGAACTTACCTGGAAAAACGACAGACTTTGTCAGCAGCCTGTTGGCGAGATTAGTAAATATTATACAGATTCAGTCATTCATGAGCATTGTATCGTAAACTCTGATGAAAAAATTACGTTGGAAAATGTTCAGGGAAGAATTATTGACATGACAGTTACCATTCATGGAGGGGATTATCACAACTTTACCATGTGGATGGCGGAGGATGACCGCTATTATACGACGATCACTTATGATAGAGAACAAGGTATTGTGACTTTCGACAGGCGTTACAGTGGGCTTACGGTGGATGGTCTGGATACTAGAAGCTTTCATGTAGAAGAAACACATGGTGGTATAACCTTCCGTGTTGTGATGGACCGCTATTCCGTGGAATTTTTTATGAATCATGGAGAACAGGCATGCACCTCTCTGATCTATACACCGCAGGAAGCAGATGGTATATCCTTTAGAGCGGATGGCTGTTTGGATATGACCGTGAAAAAGCATCAGATTCAAATTCCTGATACAAAATAATAAATAATAAATAATAGATAGAGAATACCCTGCTGGTTGTGAACCAGCAGGGTATTTTTATACAAAGATCTGTCAAAAGCTCTAAAATAAATGGTTAATATAGCATTTATTTATGATATACTAAATATAACTTGCGAGTTTACAACATGGGATTTACACAAAGGAGGAATAGAAAAATGAGCAGATCAGACAGTAGAGCATCCAGGAAAGATCAGAAAAAAAGAATTGCTACAGAGATTGCCCGGAAAGTTGGAACCCCGGCATGTATTATATTTATTGTGGTGGGATGTATTTTATTTTTGGTAGTCCGACAGCAGGCGATGCAGGATAAGGAAACAGAACTTACGCTGCAATCCCAATCGGCGTCCAATGAATTGAATACATTTTTTCAGCAATATCTCAGATCCGTAGAGCAGCTTGCGGTGGACCCGGAGGTCTGTCAGCTAATGAGCAATACCAAGGCGGGAGAAGATATCAGGAAAGAAGAAATCTTTCAGGCGGTGTTTGATAATTTGCTGAATATTCAGCAGTCAGATTCTGAAAATGTGATGGCGGTATGGGTCGCAGATTCGGATGCCAATGTATTTACCCAGTCAGATGGATTTACCAGTGGTCCGGACTTAGACATCACCAGCCGTGCATGGTATGAGACCACGAAAACGGGAGTGTCCATGCTTACGATACCGTACGTGGATTCCAGTACAGGACAGACTATCTTAAGCGCAGCGGCACCGGTCTATGATGAAGCTGGGAACGTGTTGGGTGTTGCAGGTCTTGATCTGTCATTACAGCATGTGGGAGATATCCTTGATAACTTTAAAATCGGAGACAAAGGATATGTGGTCATGACCGCTTCCGATGGCACCATTATCTATCATCCGGATGAAGCTTTACTGCAGCAGAAATTATCAGATCTGGATATTTCCAGCCGTGTGGTAGAGATGGTTGAGAATAATGAAAATGATTTTGCGAAATATAAGGTGGGCGGTGCAACAAAATACGGATATCTCATGGGAATCGGAGATACAGGATATAAAGTGCTCAGCAATCTACCCAGCGATGAATTTTACAGAAGCCTTATTATCATGTGTGGAGTGATGGTGGTGATCTTTGCCATTGGTGTGGCTTTGATATTCCTGAGTATCAAGAGGGCTGCTAAAGCCATCACCAAGCCCATACAGGAGTTAAATGTCACGGCACAGGAACTTGCCAATGGAAATCTCAATGTAGATGTACAGGTCACTACCAACGATGAGATTGGTGAACTGGCTGTCTCTATTCAGAAGACGGTGGAACGGTTGAAAAATTATATTGCATACATAGATGAGATATCCAGCGTGCTGTCAGATATGGCTGCTGGAAGACTGGCGATCCATTTGCAGCATGATTATGCCGGTGAGTTTGGTAAGATCAAGGAAGCACTGTTGAATATATCCTCATCCATGAATGATGTGATGAAGTCCATCACACAGACGGCGGAGCAGGTATCCGGCGGAGCGGATGAATTATCAAGGGCGGCTCAGAGTCTGGCGGAGGGTACCACTACCCAGGCAGCAGCGGTGGAAGAATTAGTGGCTACCACGGATAATGTGGTGGAGCAGGTAAAGATGAATGAGGAAGATGCCAAAAATTCTGCAAGAGAGACGAAGAAAGTAACGGAATTGGCAGAGGGCAGCCAGGCTCAGATGAGTGAGATGTGTGTTGCCATGACGAAGATCAATGAGACCTCCAATCAGGTGGTGGGAATCATACAGACCATTGAGGAAATTGCTACGGAAACCAATCTCTTGTCCCTGAATGCATCCATTGAGGCAGCCAGAGCGGGGGAGGCAGGAAGAGGATTCGCTGTGGTGGCGTCGGAGATTGGAAGTCTGGCACATGAAAGTGCGAAGGCGGCGGACACCACAAGAGAGCTGATCGGACTTTCTATCACGGAAATCGAAAAAGGAAATAATCTGGCGAACAATGTGACAAGCGTTCTTCAGGACGTGGTGAATGGAATCGAAAAGGTAAATGCCATGATCGATCATACGGCGGAACTGTCTGCTGAGCAGGCGGTGAACATGGGACAGATCCGTCAGGGAATCGAGAGTATATCTCAGGGAATCCAGGATAATTCTGCAACGGCGGAGGAGACATCTGCCACATCGGAGGAATTGGCAGCTCAGGCTACCGCGTTGAATGAGATGGTAAGCAAATTTGAAGTGGAATAAAAAAGGAAGTATTGCATGAATATTCTGGAAGAAATCAGAGAATATATAACCTGTAATGAACAGGAAGAACGGGATAAGGAATTGATATTGCACAGCCTGGAAAAGGAAGCAAATGTATTTACCAGAGAAAATAAGCTGGCACATATGACTGCATCCGCATGGGTAGTAAATCATGACAGGACAAAAGTATTAATGGTCTATCATAATATTTATCATTCCTGGTCCTGGCTTGGCGGGCACGCGGATGGGGAGGAAGACCTGTTGTCAGTGGCTATGCGGGAGGTTCGGGAGGAAAGCGGAATCCAGAATGTGACAGCTGTGTCACCTGATATCTTTTCCCTGGAGGTCCTTACTGTAGATGGGCATGTGAAAAAGGGTGTTTATGTATCCAGCCACCTTCATCTGAATGTGACCTACCTGCTGGAGGCAGACGAAAAAGAGCTGCTGGAAATCAAGCCGGATGAGAACAGCGGAGTTGCCTGGTTTACACTGGTAGATGCCATAGAGGCATCCACGGAACCTTGGTTCCAGGAACATATCTATAGAAAGCTGAATGAGAAACTATCTGAAAAGTGTAAAGTATAGCAGTCTTTGACTGCTATACTTTTTCGATTCTGTGTTCCTCTTCATGTCCCATGAGTGCAAAGGTAATCTTATGATTGAAAAAGGAAATAAATGGACCCAGGCAGAAGGCACAGGTCAGCGTACCGATTCCCAATAATCCGCCGGATAGAAAACACAGGAAAGCGCATAGAAAGTCAGTAAAAAGACGACACCAGAAATATGGAATGGGCATATGCGCGTCCATAATCAGGGAGATACTATCGTAAGGAGCGATTCCTGAGTCGGAAGCCTGGTAGAGAGAGACACCAAAACTGATTATGGGGATACCAATGATCAGATAGAGTATCTGAATAAAAAAATGGGAGGGATTTGGCAGCAGGAAAGTCATTGTGTCATAGAAAAAAGTGGCAAAGTATGCCAGAAAGAACCAGTTAATAAGTGTGCCAAGACCAATAAGCTGTTTTCCCCATATGAATTCTATGATAAACAGAAAGGTATTCAGAATAGCGGTCAATGCAGCATATTCCAAAGGAGTTTTGTCTGCCAGCCCCATCATCATTGCGGAAAAAGGATCATTTCCAAGATTGGAGAATTTAAAGATGGCAATACCGAGACCTAGGATCATATTACCCAGGAGCATGCCTGTAAAGTGTTTCCAGGTAAAGTGAAAATTAAATTGATTCATTTGTAAGTTGTTACCTCTCTGTTAGTTTCGTGTAGATTCATTTTCAATGATCTGAAAACTTAATTTTAATTGCTTTTGAACGGTATTTTCAGGATCTTTTATCATATCCAATAAGATTCTGGTGGCCTCCCTCCCGGCTGTCTCATAATGAAAGTGTACGGTGGTAAGCGTAGGAGTCGTTACACGGGAGACAGTACTGTCTCCGAATCCAGCCAACTGAATATCTTCCGGAATACGAAGCCCGGAATCGTGGATGTATTTTAAGGCACCTACGGCAATGGTATCTGTAGCACACAGCAGAGTATCAATGCCGGGGTGTCTTTTTAGTAGTTCTTCTGTTTTTTTATATCCGGACTCTGTGGTGAATTCACAAGTCATTATATGATCAGCTAAGAGGGAAATGTGCTTTTCCTCCAGCGCATCTGTTATGCCGGCGGTTCTGTTCCTGCCCACTGCCTGATCGGACTCCGTTACAGATAAATAGCCCCATTCTCCGGCAGTTGTACACAGAGTGGAAACCAATGCTTTGGCAGCACCGTAGTCATCGTGATAGATGCAGGTATAGTCTTTTAGATACTGTCCCAGTATGACAACAGGAACAGCGAGCTGAGATAATAATCGTTTATGTTCCCGGGTGATGATGGTCCCCAGCAGGATAATTCCATCCACATGATTTTCCTTGAAAAGGTTCAGATATTTCAGTTCGTCCTTTTCATTATTATTGGTGCAGGCTAACATTAGCTGGAAGCCTGCCTCCGAGAGGACTTCGATGATTCCCTTTACCATTCGGGCGATGGAGGCGGAATCAATCTTTGGTATGATCACACCGATATAGTTCGTGCGTTTGCTTCGCAGCGTCTGCGCAGATACGGAGGGTTGATATCCGGTTTCCTGAATGACTTTGCTGATCTGCTCTTTTTTCTCTTCACTCACATATCCGTGATTCAGGTAACGGGATACAGTTGCCCGGCTTACGCCAGCCAGCTTTGCAATTTCATTAATATTCATAGTAATTTCTCCCTGAATAGTTACGTATTTTAAATGATATCAGTTATTTTGAGAATTACAGTCCATATATAAGAACGTTCTCATATAGTAACACAATATTTTCTTTTGGCTATCCCTATTTTATCATTTGGAGATTATTGCGTCAATCGTTATCAGGTGCTTTTGGCAGACAGGACAGGAATGTGGAAGAGAATACGGTGATATATGAAACAGTGAACTTTTGTATTTTAGTAAAAACTTACAAAAAAAAAGGATGAACTTTGGAGTAATTGTCAATTTACGAAAGGAAGAGAAAAACCTATAATGTGATTAAAGATGTGAGAACGATACCACATCGGAAACACAAAAATAGAAAACAAAGAAAAGATTGAAAATGTAAGTTCGGGAAAGAATAAGCAGGAAGATTTACATGAAAAAAGAGGAGGATCACATGGATTGCAGAGCAGCAGCACAGAGCGTGTATAACCTGATTGGGGGCAGAGAAAATATAGTATCTGCGGCACATTGTGCCACACGGCTTCGCCTGGTTATCGCAGACAATACTCAATGCGATAAGACGAAGCTGGAGAATGTAGATGGCGTAAAAGGAGTATTTGAGGCGGCGGGACAGCTGCAGATCATATTCGGAACAGGCATGGTAAACAAGGTTTACGACGAATTTATCAGCATTGCACAGATTAAAGAGTCCAGTAAAGATGAAGTTAAGGTGGCAGCGGCTACCAGGCAGAATGTTTTCAAGCGTGCCATCAAGACATTGGGAGATGTATTCGTGCCCATCATTCCTGCCATTGTAGCGAGCGGTCTTCTCATGGGATTGCTGGAGGGATTGTGCAATCTGTTTCCGGCCATGGCACAGTCAGGCACTTATACCATCGTGCATTTATTCAGCAATGCAGCCTTTGTGTATCTGCCCATCCTCATAGCCATCAGTGCGGCAAAAGTGTTTGGCGGCAATCAATTTCTGGGTGCTGTTATCGGCATGATTATGATTCACTCAGATTTGATCAACGCCTGGAGCGTGTCCGGGATGAATGCGGCGGATATTCCCACAGCCACCGCATTTGGTCTCTATGATATTAATCTGGTAGGATACCAGGGACATGTGATTCCAGTGGTCATTGCGGTATGGCTCATGTCTGTATTGGAGAAAAAGCTTCATAAGATTGTGCCGGAGATCATTGACTTGTTCGTAACGCCATTGGTCACGGTTCTGGTAACCGGTTATCTGACCCTCACCGTGATTGGACCCATCTTTTCTACTATTGAAAACTGGGTTCTGGCAGGAGCAACGGGGCTGATCACATTACCATTTGGAATCGGGGCAGCGATCGTTGGCGGTCTCTATGCACCCACGGTAGTTGCGGGAGTTCATCATATGTACAATGCCATTGAGGCAGGATTGCTCAGCAGTGAAGGGGTAAATACCTGGATGCCTATCGCTACCGCTGCCAATGTGGCACAGGGTGCGGCAGCACTTGCCATTGCACTGAAGACCAAAAATGCGAAGACAAAATCCATGGCACTTCCTGCTTCCCTGTCGGCATTTTTAGGAATTACGGAACCTGCCATTTTCGGTGTTAATATTCGTTACATCAGATCCTTCGTGGCTGGGTGTATCGGCGGTGTATGTGGCGGACTGGTGGCTGGAATACTGGGAATCGGTGCGTCAGCATACGGCATTACAGGCATATTTGGATTTTTGATCACCACCGGTAATACCTTAGGGTATGCCCTGATCATGGCAGTGGCATTCACTGTTGCATTTGTACTGTCATGGATCCTGTACCAGGAGAAACCAGTCGTGGTAATCAATCATGCAGAAAATCAGATGAGGTGAGTGATCACATGAATCAAAAAAATGTAGAATCCAAATATCGTCTTTATTTTCATTTAATGCCTCCCATGGGATGGCTGAATGATCCCAACGGACTTTGCTATTATAAGGAATATTACCATGTATTTTTTCAGTATTCGCCAGAGGATCCCAGAGGTGGTGGGCAGAAATGCTGGGGCCATTACCGCTCAAAAGATCTGGTACAATGGGAGTATCTGGGCATCACCTTCATACCGGATCGACCGGAGGACAAGGACGGTGTTTATTCAGGAAGTGCTTTTGTGGAAGATGGTGCCCTGGAGGTATTTTACACCGGCAATGTAAAAGAGCCGGGAGAGCATGACTATATCTATACGGGCAGAGGTGCCAATGTGATCTATGCCAGAAGTGAGGATGGCACACATTTTTCAGAGAAAGAGATTCTTCTTACCAATGAGGATTACCCGGGGGAATACACCTGTCATATCCGTGATCCGAAAGTATGGAGAGATGGAGAATACTACTATATGGTATTAGGCGGACGAAAGGGACAGCCGGGAGACAGCCGGGATACTGGTGCGGTTCTCCTGTATCAGTCCCGTGATAAGAGAAACTGGTCTTTTATGCAGGATATTGAGGCAACAGATGATCTGGGATATATGTGGGAATGCCCGGACTATTTTCAGATGGGCGGGGTAAAGATCCTGTCCATCTGCCCCCAGGGACGGACTGTAGAGGCAGACCGCTTTCAGAATGGTGATTCGTCGGGCTATCTGTTCTTACCAAAGGGCTGGCAGTCAGAAGTAGCGGAGTCAGAATTTCGGGAGTGGGATAAAGGGTTTGATTTCTATGCACCACAGACCTTCCTGGACCAGCATAACAGGCGAATCCTGATAGGATGGGTGGGATTGCCGGATCCGAAGTACACCAATGAGTCCTCCATACAGGAGGGGTGGCAGCACTGTCTCACTGTACCGAGGGAACTCACACTGGGAGAGTCCATCCGGGCAGACCACAGCAGTAAGATGGTCATATTGCAGAATCCCGTGAAGGAGATAGAAAAACTGCACGGAGCGTTGGTGTGCATAGACCAATATCCCGCAACGATTCCAACAGGCATATTTGACGGAATATTCAGTTTCGCGGATGGGTCGGAGGAGAAACAGATCACCATCAATGAGGAACTGATTATGGAATATGGGGATGGACAGGTGACACTGCGATTTGCGAACCTGTCGGGAGAAGGACGGGGGGAACGTATCGCTCAGATGGGAGGATTGCGGAACCTTCGCATCTTAAAAGACATCTCAGTAGTGGAATATTTTCTAAATGATGGGGAAGTGGTATTCACCACCAGATATTATCCGGAAGATACCCAGCAGACGACGGTATCTGTGCAAGGGCAGCTTCTTACTTCGAAAATATGGGAAATGAAAAGCGGCAATATATGGATGAATGAAAACAGATGATGAACCATGGTACATTTACCTATTATAATGTTTCTAAAAAGTTGTAGTAAATATAGATGTAAATAAATATGGATGTAACGATTGTGCAGCTCCTGTTTGCAGAGGTAATAATCTCTGCAAACAGGAGTTTTCTTAATGGATACAATTTATCGAAAAAAATATCGAAGAATTAAATATAATATATTGACCGGTGTAAGTTAAAATGCTATTATATGTGTAACAAATAATGCATATAGGAGGTATCGTATGAACGAAACACTTAGTATTTATCTGGACTTTGATATACAGAAAAGGGGTATTGAGAGCATGGAACCCATGCTCTTGAAAATGGATGAGATTATTAAGAAATATGGTTGGAAATACAGTGGGATGATGAATCTCTATTTACCCATGGATGAGAAAGAAAGGGATGAGACGATCTATGAAGTGATAAAGGCATTATCAAATACAGAGTGGCTTAAACCATATAAACCCTGCATCATGATGGGTAATTGGATGGGGGTGACGGAGCTTCTGAAGATCGATGTCTCTAAGATGGTGGCTCCGTCGGAGCAAAAGATGAAAAGATATGAGGAGTTCTATCTCAATACCCATACCCTGACACATGGGATCATAGTGGATGAAAATGGTGAGTTGAGAGACGGGTATACTTCCTACCTCCTTGCCATGAAATATGATGTGGATGTGGAGATTATGGAAGCGTGGAGCTTTAAGCCTGTGAAAAAAGTGGTCAGAGGAAACCATGTGACCTGGGATGGAAAAGTCTGTGAGGATAAGGGTGACAAGCAGTATTGCTGGATATATAATCTAAGGGAAGCGGTAGTTTTGGGAGATATCCTGACAGTCAGGACGAAAAAGGGATATGATTACATACGTGTTTCCAAGATTGGATATGTGACTGGAAACACAGCATGTTCCAGGTATAGAAAGGTGATAAGAAATGAGACAGCAGACTTATGAGGCAGTGAATCAGATCAATGAAAAATATCATGGATATATTAGAACGGTGGATCTGTTACGGGAGGGGTTTACCAATCGTCAGATCGCTAACCTGCAGTCGGAGGGATATCTGGAGAAGATTGCCAATGGATCTTTCTGGCTTTCAAGAGCGGGAAGAGAAAAGCCATGGGATTATAAGCCGGTGGAAGTGGGCATCGTAAATGAAAATGCAGTCATTGTGGCGGAAAGTGCGTGCTATTATCAGGGGTTTATCGAGATTGAGCCACCGGCATTGTCCATTGCCACCAGAAGGAGTGACAGGCATAAGATGCAATTTCCATTTGCGGTAACACGTCATTACTTTGCGGAAGATACCTTCGATGCAGAGAAGAAGACCGTTAAGACAAGTTTTGGTAATTACCAGATTTATGATATCGATAGAAGTGTTTGCGATTGTATTCGTTTTCAGGAAAGCATGGATGGACATATTTTCACGCTGATCATAGAGAAATATCAGAAGGAACATGCAGAGAAAAACAGGATAAACCGAATGATGGCATACGCCAGAAGTATGAAATTCGAGGAAAAGGCGCGCAGGATTTTGTAAGGGGAGAAAAAGATATGGCAGAAGATAAAGTTCAATTATCTGAGGACCAGAGAATCAGGACCGCATGGCGCATGGGATGAAGAGTGGTATTTTTCTATAGTGGACGTTGTGGGGGTACTGACAGAGCAGGAATCAGTAAGAGGAGCAAGCACTTACTGGGCGGTTATAAAAAGCACTTGAAAGAAGGAGGTGCAGATCAACTGCTTACAAATTGTAAGCAGTTGAAAATGGTAGCAGCCGACGGAAAGAACTTACGGATAATAGTAGCAAAGCATAATTGACAAAATTATTGCTGGAAACCATTTCCTTACGATTCAGGCCTGGGGTGACGGATATTGTTGATGAGGGCGTGAATGAAAAGTAAGGGTTGTTTTACGCTTACTTTTCATTCACGTTCTTTCCGATTTTCTATTCATGAGGTAAAATGGTAGAAGAAGTGGGTGTGATTTCCTTATGCAAGAAAACAGCAAAATAATATGGACTAGGCAGAGGTGAGATTATTAGTATGAGTGGATATGTGATAAAAGTTACAATTGAAAATTTGCATCCTCCAGTATGGAGGAGAATTATTATTCCAGAGAGAATCACATTTGAGGATTTGCATGATGTTTTACAGATTGCTTTTGGTTGGGAGAATGATCATATGCATGATTTTTCCTTGCCTGATGAAGAGAAGAGAATAGGCATGGATTTGAAACGTTGCTATCTAAAATCAAAGCAGTGAATCCTGAATTGGAATCTCTATACGTTCACTGTCTGCTTGAACATGGCAAAATTCCTCGTGCGCAAAAAGAACTGATGAAGTTGAAGAATTCTTTGGATAGGGAAACAGATAGTGACCGTATCCGAGAGACAAATGAATGGCTGAAAGAAATCCGATACCAGCAAGAAGATTCGACAGTGCCATTCGTCAGAACTGAGAAGAAGATTGGACGTAATGATCCTTGTCCTTGCGGAAGCGGTAAGAAATACAAAAAATGTTGTGGGAAGAATTAGTGTGAGCTGTAGAATAATAAGGGGGGAGAAAATCTTCCGTATTTTGATGGAAAATATACGGGAATATCAAAAAACCACAAAGATTTTGTGGGAAGTATATGGGAACTGGAAGATGACCTTCAGTATGACTGTGACATTACGGGATGGTTGGAAGATTACCTGGATGATATGAGTGAAGATGATGAAATCTCAATTTGGGATGATGATGATGATCTTCCGTTTAACTAAATGGTTCTGAAAGAAATTGCATAAAAACCCTTCATTTACAGATACTAACAACAACGTAAATGGAGGGTTTTTACGCTCTATTAAAACTGAAAAAAGAAGATTGTTGTCGAAATAGAGTTTCGTTGATATTGTCAAAATCTTTAAAACGAGATTAAATAGCTTCTCATAGGCTTACATTACAAAAGACGACAATATATTATGTTTAATATATTTGACATTAGTAACAATATAGTTTAATATAATATACATAAGAGGTATACAATATGAGCAAAAATAGAGTGGCGATTATGCCGGAAACGCAGCAGATTCTTGAAACTATGGGAACCCAGATTAAATTGGCAAGATTACGGCGTAATTTAGGAGTAGAATTGGTTGCAGAACGAGCAGGAATTAGCAGAGCAACGTTATGGGCAGTAGAGAAAGGAACTCCGACAGTGGCAATTGGTACATATGCGGCAGTATTGCATGCACTGGGAGGAATGGATAAAGATTTTGCAACGATTGCACAAAATGATGAATTTGGGAGACGCTTGCAGGATATGAATCTTCCAACACGAAAAAGATCAAAGAGGAGTGAATAATAAGTGGATCAGATTAATAAAATCGTTGTGAACGAAAATTGGAAATCCGCAGAACCATCAGTGATTGGCACGTTATATGTGGATGGTGGGAGAGGCAAACAGATCATATCCTTTGAGTATGCAGAGGAATGGATTAACGATCTAAACAATAATCTAAAGCTGGATCCCGATTTGGGATTGTTCAAAGGTCGTCAGTATTGTTCAGAAGATAAAAAGATGTTTGGTGTTTTTGAAGATTCATGCCCAGATCGTTGGGGACGTTTATTGATGAAAAGGCGTGAGGCTATTCTTGCGAAAAAGGAGGAAAGAAAGCCAAGAAATCTTACGGATATTGATTTCTTGTTAGGTGTTTATGATGAAACGAGAATGGGTGGATTACGTTTTCAAACATCGGAGAATGGAGAATTTTTGTCAAACGATAAAGAACTTGCAACACCACCGTGGACTACTTTGCGTAAATTAGAAACTGCTTCACTTGCATTTGAGAAAAACGATGATGGAATGGAAGAAAAATGGTTAAAACAATTACTTGCACCGGGGTCTTCATTAGGTGGTGCTAGACCAAAAGCCTCGGTATTAGCACCAGATACTTCATTGTGGATAGCAAAGTTCCCATCAAAGCATGATGATACAAATATCGGCGCATGGGAAATGGTAGTTCATGATTTAGCAAAGTTATGTGGTCTTGATGTTCCAGAAGCAAAGTTTGAGAATTTTTCAAAAGCAGGAAGTACATTTCTTGTAAAAAGATTTGATCGAGGTAGACAAGATAGAAGAATACATTTTGTATCGGCAATGACGTTATTGGGAAAGAAAGATGGTGCTGGAACTGCGGATGGATCCAGCTATTTAGATATTGCATCAATTATTAGACAAAATAGTGCAACTCCCAAAAAAGATTTGCAGGAACTTTGGAATAGAATCGTTTTCAATATGGCTGTATCAAATACAGATGATCATTTAAGAAATCATGGATTTATACTAAGGGATGGCGGTCTTTGTTTGTCTCCATTATTTGATGTAAATCCGAATATTTATGGAGATTCGCTATCACTTAATGTTGATTCAAGTGATAACAGAATTGATTTTGAGTTAGCATTATCAGTTGCAAAATTGTTTGATCTGAAGGGAATTCAAGCAGAATCTTCGCTAAAGAACATAAAGGCAATTGTTGAAGAGAATTGGAGGAAGCTGGCGAAACAATATGGACTAAGCAGAGGTGAGATTGAAAATATGGCGCCGGCATTTGATATGAGATATAAAGACTGAAAACTAAAGTTCTCTTCAAAACTTAATAAATTATGGAGGCACAGCTCGGATCAGAGAATGCAGTATTCCAATGAATACACTGGTATTTATTCTTTGTACCACGCTGCTGTTGTTGTCAGTTGTCATAACAGTATTCTGGATTTTCCATCGGAGCTGCCAGGTATCCGGAGGAGGAAACAGACTATAACCGTTTGATAAGTATTGCGGATGAGCGGATGTATGTGGAGAAGCAGCAACGGCAGAAAAACTAATTCTACCTCCGGATGCATAATCCTTCTCCATTTCCACATAATAACAGCAGAGTACAAACCATGAAAAATCCGTTGTATGAGGAACATGACAGGAGGAAGAGAAAATATATGAAAGCAACAGGTATTGTGAGACGAATAGATGATCTGGGCCGTGTAGTAATCCCAAAAGAAATACGAAGGACACTGAGGATCAGAGAAAGTGACCCTTTGGAGATATTCACTGACAGGGAGGGAGAGATTATCCTGAAAAAATATTCTCCTATAGGGGAGATTACCCCCTTTGCTAAAAAGTATGCAGAAAGTATGGCACAGGTATCAGGACTTACGGCAATCGTGGCGGACAGAGATCAGTTTATTGCGGTGTCAGGAAGCTATAAGGAATTAAATGGAAAGCATCTCAGCAAAGAACTGGAAGAAAAGATGGGAAACCGTGAGATCGTGATGGCAAAAAAGGGGGAGAAAAATTTTATACCCATCGCAGATGATTTTGCGGGAGATTATACACAGGAAGCCATCGCCCCCATTATATGCGAGGGGGATATCATCGGGGCAGTTGGATTATTAGGCAATGACCAGAAGACGATGATGGGTGATACGGAACAGAAATTGATTCAGGCGGCAGCAGGATTCCTTGGGAAACAGATGGAACAGTAAAGAATTTACATTCATAGAATATGAAAAACGGAGCATGTAAAGATACAGTAATCTTTATAGGTTTCGTTTTTTTTTGCAAAATAAAGCCATTATTGCAAAAAAAGACAATGAAAAAAAGTGAAATACAAAAATTTACAATGTATCAGCAAGTATCTTGAATTTTATATAAAGATTTAAAATGCTACACTCTCCTTATCCAATAAGGGATCTTTAATCAAAGGAGGATTTATATGAGAAAGAAATTAGTAAGCGTACTTTTAAGTACAGCAATGGTAGCGACCATGTTATCGGGATGCGGAAATTCATCCCAGGACACAGCAACAGAAACGACAACAACAGCAGCAACGGAGGCAAGTGCAGAGGGAGATACAGCAAAATCAGGCGATGCACCTGTAGCGGGAGTATGCTGGTACAATTTTGCAGATACTTTCATCTCCAATGCAAGACAGTCTTTGATTAATATAGCTGAGGCGGATGGAGCAGTGTCAGTGGAGGATGCAGACAGTCAGAATGATACAGCGACTCAGACCAATAATATGAATAATATGTTCTCAAAGGATGTTGATTATCTGGTATTAAATAATATTAATACAGGTGCAATTGATGAGATCTGTAATCAGATTTTGGACCAGGGATGTTATGGAATCTTTGCAAATACAGATACTCCGTCAGATGCAAACTTTGAAAAAAATGAAAAGCTATATAGCGTTTCCTCTGTGGCAACACAGTCAGGAACTATCATGGGGGAAGCAATTGTGGACTACTGGAATACAAATCCGGAAGCAGACAGAAACGGAAACGGAAAACTGGATTATGTAATGCTTCTGGGAATTCAGGGACATTATGACACGACAGTACGTTCACAGAATTCAGTACAGGCTATTGTGGATGCGGGTATTGAAGTGAATCAGGTTGGTGGAGATCTGGTATGTGAATATGCACGTGCAAAGGCACAGGAGTCTGTTGCAGCATTGTTAGCAAATTACAGTGATGATATTGATTGTATTATTGCATGTAATGATGATATGGCATTAGGAGCAATCGAAGCATTAAAAGCAGGTGGATTTTTCGGAGATACAGGAAAATATGTCATGGTAACCGGTGTTGATGCAACCGCTGTTGGATGTGATGCAGTAAGAGAAGGCACTCTTTTGGTGACTGCATTAAATAATCCAATTACCTTGTCAAAGGCAATTTATAAAGTAATGAAACTTACTTCGAATGGCGAAGAAGTGACCACAGACAGCATGGGCATTGAGGGAGTCTCTGTGGAAGGACGTCGCGTATGGCTTGACTACAAAGCTATTACGAAGGATAACGTGGATGAGGCAGCTTACGATGTAAATGATACGCAAATTGATTATTAATATCTTGTATATGGGTCAGATTATATCTGGCCCATATACAAGATTGTGTCAAGTTTTCTATGAAAACCTGATATACAGCGTCACCCTATTTGCCGTAGACAAATTTAAAATGGGCTGATGTTCAAGATAGGGAGGAGGATCAAATGAACAGTTCTCAATATGTTCTTAAAATGGAAAAGATATCAAAAAGTTTTCCCGGTGTAAAAGCGTTAGATAAGGTCAGCATCAATATCAGACCTGGAACAGTACATGCGTTGATGGGTGAGAATGGGGCAGGAAAATCCACACTTATGAAATGCGCATTTGGACTGTATCATCCTGATTCGGGAGAAATATCGATGAATGGGGAAGTGGTAAGCTTTATTAATACAAGAAATGCAATGGATCATGGAATTGCCATGATTCATCAGGAATTACATCCCATTAAGACCAGGAATGTAATGGAAAATATCTGGGTTGGAAGAATTCCGTATCAGAAAATAGCAGGAATCCATTGGGTCAATGAGAAGAAAATGTATACAGATACGAAGGCATTATTCGAAGAGTTGGGAATAGATATTAATCCTAGACAGATGGTTGGGGAATTATCTGTATCCAGTTGTCAATTACTGGAGATTGCCAGAGCAGTTTCTTACAATGCAAAAGTCATTATTATGGATGAACCAACCTCTTCTTTGACAGAAACAGAAGCGGAACTTCTATTCAAAATTATTCGAAAATTAGTGGCAAAACAAGTAGCTATTATTTATATATCACACAAAATAGAGGAAATTCTTGAAATCTCGGATGAAGTGACTATCATGAGAGACGGACATCTGGTAGGATGCTGGCCAGTGGAAGAACTGAATATGGAACAAATCGTGAATAAAATGGTTGGTCGTGAAATGACGCAGAGATTTCCGGAATGCCAGCATGTTCCAGGCAAAAAACATTTAGAAATATCCCACCTTACATCTGCGGACGAGCACTCCTTCAAAGATGTAAGTTTTGACCTCCGCAAAGGAGAAATTCTGGGTGTTGGTGGATTGGTCGGTGCACAGAGAACAGAGTTAATGGAATCGATTTTTGGATTGCGCCCTATTGCATCAGGAACAATTTCCATTGATGGAGAGCAGGTACATATCAATTCCCCGCAAGATGCGATTAAAAATGGAATGGCATTGTTGACAGAAGAGAGAAGAGCATCAGGAATCGTGCCTATGTTGTCTGTGATGGAAAATATAGTTATCTCTAATCAGACGGCGAATCCAAAGCAATATAAAAAGGGATTATTTCTCAATGAAAAAAAGAGAAAAGAGGATGCGGAAAAGTATGTGACTTCTTTATCTATTAAAACTCCTGGTATCAAAACTCAGATTGTGAATCTTTCTGGAGGAAATCAGCAGAAAGCTTTACTTGGGAGATGGATGTTGCTTGAACCGGATATTTTAATACTGGATGAACCCACAAGAGGCATTGATGTAGGTGCGAAATATGAGATTTACTGTCTTATGGAAGAAATGGCACAAGAAGGAAAATGTGTAATTATGATCAGTTCTGAAATGCCGGAATTAATGGGAATGGCTGACCGCATATTAGTGATGTGTGAAGGACATTTGTCAGGAATACTTGAAAAAGATGACATATCAGATGAAAAAATTATGTATCTCGCAAGTACGTATGACGCAGGTAAGGAGAAAAAGGGATGAAGACAAAACAATTTGATATAAAGAAATTTTTAATGAATTATGCATTGTATGTGATAATGATACTTATGATTATCGTAATTGCATGTATTTCACCAAAATTTTTATCATTAAGAGTGTTAAGAGATATTCTGATGCAGAGTTCCACACGTATTTTGGTAGCTTTGGGATGTATGTTCATCATTGTATGTGGATCAGCGGATTTGTCAGGAGGACGTGTAGTTGGACTGGCAGCAGTTGTGGCTGGTTCCTTTGCACAGCAGGCGGCATATTATAACAAATTCTGGCCAGGAGTGGGTGAACTTCCAATTATTGTGCCGATTTTGATAGGTGTGACCGTAGGCGGACTGTTTGGCGTAGTGAGTGGATTCACGGTTGCAAAATTGAAAGTTCCCGCATTTCTTGCTACTTTGGGAACCCAAATGATTGCCTATGGAGTAAATTGCCTGTATTTTAACAAAGCACCAAATAACTCTCAACCGTTAGGTGGATATACAGAAAGTTTTAGTAAGCTTGGCACAGGGTCCATCTTGGGAATTCCGTATCTGGTAATCATTGCGTTAGGAATGGGCGTAGTTATCTGGCTATTCCAAACAAAGACTTGTTTGGGAAAACAGATATTTGCGGTTGGTGGTAATCCCGAGGCGGCGAAAGTATCGGGAATCAATGTATTTAAGACCTTGATGATTACATTTACTGTGGCAGGTGCACTCTATGGGCTTGCTGGATGTTTGGAAGCAGCCAGAACAGGAAGTGCCAGCAGCAGTTATGGTCTGAGCTATGAACTGGATGCAATCGCTTCCTGTATCGTAGGTGGATGCTCCGCAGGTGGCGGTGTCGGCAGTGTTCCTGGAGTTATCATAGGTGTGCTTGTATTTAACGTAATCAACTATGGCTTAACATTTATCGGATTAAGTTCTTACTGGCAATATGTGGTAAAAGGAGCAATTATTATTATTGCGGTAGCGCTGGATGTCCGTAAGTATGCCAATAAAAATTAAATAAAAGAGTTGTGTTCTCCATCTATTCTATCTTATGCTTAATAGATGGAGGATTTCTATCGTGGAGAATATGAATAAGAAAATTCAATGTATTGCTTTGGTAATTATGTGTCTTTCCATATTATATTTTGGTGTTCATATGGAATCAGTAGAAAAGATGAAAGAAAAGAACATGATTCGGGTATCCGTGGTGCTGCCCCATAGTGATGATGGGTACTGGTCCAATATTGAAAAGGGAATTCTGGAGGGTGAGGCTGATTACTCTGATCGTGTAGATGTACAGATTCATATTCCACAATTGAATTATAACATAGATCAGATGGTGGAACTGATCAAGAGGCAGACTGCAGCAAAGGTAGACGCCATTATAGTGCAAGGAAATGAAAATAAGGAGTATGTGGACGCACTGATAGGGGCAAGAAACCAAGGCATTCAGATAGTCTTAGTGGACACGGATATACTGATCTTTCCGCCCCATCTGTATGTGGGAACGAATAACTATGAGGCTGGGGTATTGATGGGGGAAAAACTGGCGGAGATTACAGGGGGTGAAGCCAAGGTCGCAGTATTGTCAGGGGAAGCCGGATATGCCAATTTGCAGGAGCGATGTCAAGGTCTGGCTGCCATATCAGAAAAATACCCACTGATAGAGTTTATACGACTGGATTATGACAATTATGATGGACTAACGGTCATGAATAAATATAATGAGATTCATGGGGAAAATCCAGAGATAGATACATTGGTCTGCGTAGAAGGAACAGGTGGGCAGACGTTAGGTGCGGTATTTAAGGAAGAACAGAGTGAGTATCAGAATATTGTAGTATTTGATATTACGGAAGAGACACAAAAAGGTCTGAAAAACGGCATTGTGGATGGTATTGTATCTCAGGATACGAATCAAATGGGATACCAGGCGATTAAAGAGATTGTAAAGTATATGGATGAAGGAAAGTATAGCAATAACTGTATTTATACAAAAACAGGGTGGATTGCCTCCGAAACGATAGAAGAGGAGGAAGCATATGAATAGAGATACAGTGTTTAAGAGTTCTGTTACCAGAAAATATACGATTGGTTATATTTTACTCAGTGTAATTGCTGCAATATTACTTATGATATCTTTTTGTGCAAATTCATTCATATCGTCAAGTTATAAAAGGGCAACGGATGAACTGCTAGAACTGAATGAACTTTATGTTGATGTGGAAATGGTTAATAACAGAGTTAATATCGGATACCTTTATCTAAGAAATAACGTATATGAAGATTATCTTCGGGAATGTGAAAAGACAAGAATACTAATTCAGAAAGTGAAGGAAGAGCAAAAGAAAAATTATACCAGAGAAGTGATAGATACCGTGTGTACCATGGAAACCTATCTGGAAAAAACAGATCAATTAATGAAGAAATTGCAGGATTATATTATAAGCACACAAAAAAGCAGTATGGAATATCAGGAAATAGAGTCTGATTATCGGGATGCACAGGAGGTGTTGAAATATATCAGCATTAATTTCCAGGAGGTTTACGGGGTCAAATTGGTCACGGTACAACAGACGCAGAGAAACATTCAGATATTACAGGAAAAAATAACAATACTGCAGGTCAGTTTGCTCATATTGGGATGTCTGGCATGTCTGTATTATTGTAGCAAAGTAATTCATGGGGTAACATTCTCCCTGGGAAAACTTACAGATGCTGTAAAAAATATAGAAAAAGATGTTTATCAGAAAATACATGTGGATATTAACAGCAACGATGAATTTGAAGACTTTGCAAATGCATTGAATAGAATGATAGATGTGATTCAAAATCAAATGTACAAAATTGAAGAGAATGCCAATATCAAAGAGAAACTTGCAGTGGCGGAGATAGAAAATCTCAGAATCTATGGGGAGTTGCAGAAGAGCCGGCTGACATTATTACAGTCACGTATTAATCCCCATTTTCTGTTTAACACGCTGAATATGATATCTTCCATGGCCCATATTGAAAATGCAGAGAAATCCGCTGAACTAATGGAAATTACAGCAACCTATTTACGATATAATCTTGATAATCTTTCTAAAAGTGTAACACTGAAACAGGAAATTGATAATGTAAAGAACTATGTATACATACAACAGTATCGGTTTGAAGAACGCTATCAGTTTTTCTTTGAAATAGATGATGAATGTGAGAAATGTAACATTCCCTTTATGATATTGCAGCCTTTAGTGGAAAATTCCTTAAAACACGGATTATCCATGAGACTATCGGGGGGAAGAGTCTGGGTCAGAGTTCTATTATTACGGAAAGGAAATGGAAAAATCAGACTGGAAGTAGAAGACAACGGGATGGGAATGACGGAATCAGAGATTGTTTCTATGAAAAGAGAAATTGCGAATAATACAATGCAGTCCGAGCATATTGGAATTAGAAACATCTATATGCGACTAAAGCTTTTTTATGGAGAATTGGTAGATTTTGACATCATAAGAATGAAAGAAGGATTAAAGATCGGTATTACAGTACCACTGAACAAAGGGGGGAAATAATGTATTCAATCGTGATCGCGGATGATGAATCAATTGCGAGAAAAAGTCTGGAATTGTTTTTGAAAAAAGAATTTCCTGATATTCAAATAATAGCGTCGGTGCAGGATGGAATACAATTAATGGAAGTTGTGGAGAAACAGGAACCGGATATTGCCATTGTGGATATTAACATGCCGGGAATTTCTGGAATTGACGCAATAGAGCTAATGAATCAGAAAAGTATACAGACGAAATTTATTATTAACACGGCGTACAGTGATTTTGAATATGTGAAAAAGGCCTTGGATATGAAGGTGGAGGGCTATTTGATGAAACCCTGGAAACATGAGGAGAGCGTGGAGACCATACGGAAAGTATGTGTTCTGATAGACCGTGAAAAAAGTGAGATTGTGGAAAAAAATAGAATAAAGTCACTTCTATATACAGTGGCTCCCGTCTTGAAAAGTGAAATATTACTATCCATCATGACAAACAAACCAAAGGTAGATGATTTTAATGCATATTGTGAAGTAAATAACATTGTCTTTTCAGGTGGATGTATTGCTACTTTGATAGATCGAAAAAGTACGAAGAGGAACAGGACAGAGACAGAATCCTGCATAAATCGCGTACTGGAAGCTTTCTGCAGTTATCTTGTATCCTTTACAGAAACCAGTATTTCAATCTTCATTTTTATCCCCGGTCAAATTGTAGAGGAGGAGAAGGAGAGATGGGTGCTGGATGTGATTGATCTGGTAGTACAGCATTTGAAATTGGAGACAGGAATTGAGTACCGGATAGGGATTGGCAGCATTTATTCGGAAATAGATAAAATGCCCTTTTCTTATAAAGAGAGTATGGATGCGTTAAAAGAAAATGCAAATATGTACTCCGACGATAAGATGGTGGAAAACGAAGGAAAGTCAAGTATTTATATAGAAAGAGCCAGTATGTATATCTCTAAACATTATATGGAAGACATTTCACTTGCATCTGTGGCAGAACATATCAGAATCAGCCCTTACTATTTAAGCAGACTCATGAAGCAAACGGAAGGTATTACGTTTATCGAATATCTCACAGAAATCAGAATGAAGGAAGCAATGAGACTTGCATGGGAGACGGAATTGCCCATAAAGGATATAGCGGTGAAATGTGGATATGCAAATGATACTTATTTTTGCAAAGTATTTAAGAGACAGACAGGGAAAACAATCGGAGAATATAGAAGAGACATATAGTACAAGGAGAATTGGAAAGATTTTCTGCAAAAAAGAAAAAGCGAGTTAACAAGAGAAAATAAAGATTAATATGGGAGAAGGCAGTCATGGAATATAACAGTACGGAAAAAATCAGAAAAGAATTTGGAAAGGGAGATAAAGTCAGGGATGCAGGTCTCACGACTCCTGCAGATGTGAAAAGATATGATAATATTCCTTATGGAGAGCACGGAGTATGGAATCTTCTGGATATTTACCATGAGAAAGATGCGAAAGAGAAACAGCCTGCAATCATCATCATTCATGGTGGAGGATGGGTATATGGGACAAAAGAGGTATATCAGTTTTATGGTATGGGGCTGGCACAAAGAGGATTTACCGTAGTAAATTTCAATTATAGACTGGCACCAGAGGATCCATTTCCAGCTATGATAGAGGATATCAACCAGTTATTTGTATGGGTGAGCGAACATGCGGCTGCGTATAAGATAGATCTGGGAAATCTCTTTGTGGTAGGGGATTCGGCAGGTGCACAGCTTGCCAGTCAGTATATAGCGATGCTTACGAATCAGGCATTCTCAAGCCTCTATGATTTTCAAGTTCCATCGGATGCTATACGGATCAAAGCTATGGCACTCAACTGTGGAATCTATGATATGCGTAAATGCGTGAAGAACAGTGAACAGGGTGACCATATTCAGGCATATTTTGGCGAAATTACAGAAGAAAAATTAGAATTGGTAAACACGATGAGATACATTACCGATAAGTTTCCTCCGGCATTTATTATGACCTCCCACTGTGATTTCCTCAAAGAAAATGCAAAACCGATGCTGGAATTTCTGACAGAAAAAGGAATTCATAGCGAACTTAAAATATATGGAAGTCGGGAGCGTAAAGACATCGCACATGTGTTTCATATAAATATGAGACTTGATGAGTCAGTGCAATGCAATGATGATGAGTGTAACTTTTTTAGGAAATATATCAGTTAGAAAGGGAGAAAAATCATGGCATTATTACAATGTAATTTATTTTCAGGAACACTATGTTTTGGAACGGATATCAATGTGATTATACCTTCGCCGGATTCGGATGATATCTTACATAAAAAAAATATCTCTTATTTTCATAAAGGGGTGAAGTTCCCGGTACTATATCTTCTCCACGGAGCCTATGGGGATTATTCAGACTGGTTAAGATTGTCTAAGATAGAAGCTTACGCAAATGAGCATAAGATGATAGTGATTATGCCTTCAGCATCCAACAGCTTTTATCAGGACATGGAATATGGTTCAGATTACGAGACCTATATGACAGAGGAACTTCCTGCATTTGCGCAGCAAATGTTCCCTATGCTTACCGATAGAGAACATACCTTTATTGGGGGTTTGTCCATGGGTGGCTACGGGGCATTGAAGCTTGCGTTTGACAATCCGGATAAATATGGTGCCTGTATCAGTCTTTCAGGGGCACTTGATATTCAGGGAGTTTATGAAGATATCCGAGAGGGCAGGATGGAAGCTCCATTTCTGTGGGATGCGATCTTTTCAGATCCGGAAAGGATTCAGGGAAGCGACAAGGATCTTTTTGAACTATATAAAATAGGGGGAGAACAAGGCTGTATTATGCCCAGAATATTTCAGAGCTGTGGAACGGAGGATTTTATATATCACAGCAATCTGGGGGCAAGAGATAGATTAATGGAAATGGGTGCAGATCTGACATATGAGGAACATCCTGGAATACATGACTGGAATTACTGGGATGCAAATATTGGGAGGGCGATGGAATGGCTCATATACAATTAAATTTTTATTCCGCATTATTGAAAAAGAATACAAACGTAATGGTGTTTATTCCCAGCATAGGACCGGATGATTATTTATTTGGAAGTGAAGAAAAATTTAATCTTACAAATATGAAATATCAGGTATTATATCTTCTGCATGGAAGCTATGATGATTATACGAGTTGGAGTAGAAATTCCAAAATAGAATGTTATGCGCAGGAAAAATGCCTGGCGGTAGTGATGCCATCTGCGGAAAACAGTGCATATCTGAATATGTATAAGGGAGAAGCGTATCAGGACTATATAGCAAATGAATTACCGGAATTTCTGGAGACTATTTTACCCATTAGTACCAGGCGGGAGGACAGCTTTATCGCAGGTCTCTCCATGGGAGGCGGTGGTGCATTCCGCTTTGCTCTTACGTTTCCGGAAAAGTATCAGGCAGCAGCCAGCCTTTCAGGAGGGCTTCATATGGGCATCCTCAAAAATTGTACTCATTTGGATAAGATGCCTGAAAACTATATGAGGGCGGTTTATGGTGATAAGAAGTATTCGGATGTAATCGAATTGCTGGATGAGGTAAAATCCGAAGTATTGCCACCGTTATATATGATATGTGGTACAGAAGATTTTATCTTTCCGTCAAATGAAAGCTTTTATAAAAAAGCACTGGATAAGAAGATACCGATCACATATGAAACGGCACGTGGTGTTCACTGCTGGGATTTTTGGGATGAACATATTCGGGATGTATTAAATTGGATGCCCTTAAAAGAGCAAATGGTGTAGAAGAAATGGCATGTATTAACTGCGAGTACCAATAGTAATGTGCAATGAATTACTGTATAATATATTCGGAAACTGTTAATACATGGAGAAAACATCAATGAAAAAATTATATGAAAAGATCTGTAACAACGAAGAGGTGAGACAAAGCCTCAGCAAACTTCGTCAGGAACTGAAAATAGAAGAAAATAAAGAAAAATTATTAAAATTGCTGGATCGTAAGTATGAAACATTCACACAGTTACTTACTAACGAGGATGCAAAGACCAGAAAAAATGTGGCACTTTTAATGGGTGACCTGGCTTGCAAAGAATTTCTGGAACCTTTGTATGAAGCATATTGCAGAGAGGAACAGCTTTTTATCAGAAGCTCCTATCTACAGGCAATCAAGCAACTGGATTACCGTCCCTATCTTGATAAATTCAAAGAGAAAGTGACAGAATTGTCACAAATAGTGCTGGACGAATCTAACAAAAAGCATATTATGGAGGAACTTCGCGCATTATCTGATCTGGTGGTAACCATGGAAGGTGTCAAGATGCATACATTCACAGGCTATCATGAGCCCTCGGAGCTGATGATCCTTACCAATCGCCGTCACATGGATGTGACACTGGAACAGTTAAAACAGATCGTGAGACTGGATACCAGTAAGGCGAAATGCATGAATGCAGGAATTCGTATCCCGGCAGACTGCCTGGACAAGATTCTGCCCATTCGCACCTACCAGGATATTTTATTTTTGGTGCGGGGAATGAAGGCCTGTGAAATGAATCCGGAGGCGGCAGCCGGGACTATCGTGGAGTCAGGCTTGTTGGATTTCATGACGGCAAGGCATGGTGGAAAAGCACCGTTCTATTTTCGGGTGGAATTGAAGACGAAGATGGAACTGGACAGGAAGAGTGCATTTACGAAAAAGCTGTCTGCGGAAATAGAACGATTGTCCAATAGAACCTTTATTAATACCACATCACAGTATGAATTTGAGATTCGCCTCATTGAGAATAAAGAGGGCAACTGCAATGTGATGGTGAAATTATATACCATAGGGGATGAACGCTTTTCCTATCGAAAAGAGTTGATTCCTACCAGTATCAAGCCGGTGAATGCAGCACTGTTAGTGGCACTGGCAAAGGATTATATGATAGAGGATGCCAGAGTGCTGGACCCATTCTGCGGTGTGGGCACCATGCTCCTGGAGAGGCAGAAGCAGATACCGGCAAATACTTCCTATGGAATTGACATGAATCCCGCAGCCATAGAGAAGGCAAGGGTCAATACAGAAGCAGCAGGGCAGATCATTCATTACATCAATCGCAATTACTTTGATTTTACCCATGAATATTTATTTGATGAGATTTTTACCAATATGCCTTTTGCCATAGGGCATAAGACGGAGGATGAGATTTATGACATCTATGTCAACTTCTTTGACAGATCCAGAGAGCATCTGGAGAAAGAGGGTACTATTATCATGTACACGCACAATAAGGAGTATGTGAGAAAGCTCGCAAAGGAATGTGGATACAGGATTATAAAAGAGATGGAAATCAATGTAAGAGAAGGTACCTGGCTGTACATAATAAAACAAAATTTATAGGCCTGAAAATGATTGACAATTTTTATAAAAAGCAAAAGGAAAATCTTCAACATATTGTATAAAAACTCTAAATATGATACTATAAATAATAGTCAATTGTACAAATAAAGAGAAATTAAACCATAATTTGGAGGGCGATATGAAAGAGAAGACTTTAGATATCCAACAGAATGGCGGAAAAGAAAAGCAGTCTGTGAAAAATCGAAGACTGAGTAGAAAGACAATACTATTATTGGTCATTACAGCAGTTATATTGCTGGGTGTTCTGGCGATTAATCAGCTGACGCAGAACGCACTGAATGACAAGACTCAATTAATTACATATGCAATTCAGTTAAGGGAAGGTTCCCAGTATCTGACCAACGAGGTTCGGGCTTACGCTGCCAATGGTGATGAACAGCACTACGGTAATTACTGGAATGAGGTAAATACCACAAAGAGCAGGGATCAGGCGGTGGAGGCCATGAAAAAGATTGGACTGGTGAAAGAGGAACTGAATCTCATAGAGGAGATCAGTAATCTTTCTAACAGCCTGATTCCTCTGGAAGAGAGCGCTATGGCAGCAGTAAAGGATGGAGACCTTGAGACTGCACTTTCCCATGTATATGGGGAAGAATATCAGAGCGGTGTGGATGATGTGACCGCCAAGACAGAACAGTTCATACAGATATTGACAGACCGGGTGAGCCGGAGGGTGACTGTTTTTACATGGTGTGGAGTTGTCATTGAGGTACTTGCAATATTATCACTGCTATATGCATTACAGATTCAGAAGACCTATATGAGATTTGTTAAAAATGAATTGATCGATCCCATTCAGGAGATTGAGTCACAGATGCAGTTCATTGCAAAGGGCATATTGAATGAAGAATTTACCATGGCTCCGGATGAGACAGAGATTGGTCAGCTCATAGGTTCGATCAAGACTACAAAAGAATTTTTACAATATATCATAGGAGATATGACGAAGGTAATGGGAAGGCTGTCTCAGGGGGATATGAGCTTTAACATTACGGCAGAATATATTGGACAATTCAGTGAGATCAAGAATTCTCTTCAGACCATTCTGGATAATATGAATGAGACATTTACTGCCATAGGAGATTCCTCTGAGCAGGTGGCGGCAGGTGCCAACCAGATGGCTATGGCGGCTCAAGAATTGGCAGAAGGCAGTACAGAGCAGAGCAATGCGGTGGAGGACATCGCGGCAAATATAGAAGAACTGAATAAAGGAATCGCACAGACCGCAGAGCAGTGCCAAAGGGCAACAAAGATAGCCATGAGCGCAGGGGCTAGTCTTCAGACGGGAAGTGAAAGGATGGACAAACTCGGGGAAGCTATGCTGTTAATCAAGCAGTGTGCAGAGCAGATCGAGGGAATCACCAATACGATCAATGAGATTGCATCTCAGACCAATCTGCTGGCATTGAACGCGGCCATTGAGGCTGCCAGAGCAGGTGCAGCAGGTAAGGGCTTTGCAGTGGTGGCAGAGGAAGTGAAGAATCTGGCCAATGACAGTGCCTCAGCAGTGGCGGAGACAGACGCGCTGGTGAAGAGAACCATTGAAGCAGTGGAAAATGGACTGGAATTATCCAATGAAACAGCCGACGCATTGCAAGAGGTAGGAAAACAGGCAAGTGAAAGTGTACAGATCATGACGGATGTGGCGAAGGAGGCTGATATTCAGTCCATCAAGGCAAATGAGATCACATCCAGTGTGGACAAGATCGCAAGCAACGTTCAGAATAATTCAGCTACCGCGGAGGAGACAGCGGCAGCCAGTGAGGAGCAGAGTGCCCAGTCAGATACGTTGAATGAACTGATCAGCAAATTCCAGTTAAGAAAGTAAACCAATAAAGGAAATGAGAAATAGGAAATACGAAATAAATAAGAAACAGTAAATAAAAAACGGGAAATAGAAATAGGAAACGAGAAATAAGGAATAAGAAGTAGAAATAAAGAATAGCAAAAAGCCGTGTGATGGAATGGTCGCACGGCTTTTGCGTGTGCATGACCATGTAATAGAACACATTAATTTATAATAAATCATGACAAAATATTGGGCAGAAACACTATATGTAAAACCGTATTACATATAAAATAATGCAAGATGTATAAAATACCACCCCTAAAATTAATAATACCACCCTTTTTGCACAAAAACTATCTGTTATAATAAATAATATAAGAAAAGATAACGAAAACAGAATTGTTTTAATAGAATTCTGATAGAAAGGTGTGGTTGGGAGCATGAATGAAGTAATTGTCTCCATGGAGAATATCAGCAAATCCTTCCCGGGCGTGAAAGCGCTGGACAATGTAAAGTTTGAACTAAGGTCAGGGGAAGTCATGGCACTATTGGGAGAAAATGGTGCAGGAAAATCAACGTTGATGAAGATTCTCAGCGGTGTGTATACCAGAGATGGCGGCACCATGAAGATCTTTGGAAAAGAATATGATGATCTGACCCCGAGACAGGCACAGGAAGCGGGAGTGGCGATCATTCACCAGGAACTGAATATGTGTAAGCATTTATCTGTTGCGGAGAATATGTTCTTAGGAAGAGAACTGAGGGGCAGGGTAGTCCTGAAAAATGCACAGATGGAAGAGGAAGCCCGAGAGATCCTGGAGGATCTGAAAATCGATATTGATCCGAAACAGACAGTGGGAGAACTTGCAGTTTCCAAACAGCAGATGGTGGAAATCGCAAAAGCCTTATCTATCAATGCAAAGATACTGATCATGGATGAACCTACTTCGGCATTGACAGCCAAAGAAATAGAAGAACTGTTCCGTATCATAGGAAAATTAAAAGCTGATGGATGCGGAATCGTATATATCTCACACAGATTGGAGGAACTACAGCACATTGTAGACCGCGTGACAGTCATGAGAGATGGTCAGTACATAACAGATATGAATTTTGCAGACACCACCATGGATCAGATCATTTCCAACATGGTGGGCAGGGAAATCAAAGACAAATTCCCAAGAGTGAACTGCAAAAAAGGAAAGAAAATTTTCGAAGTAAAAAATCTCAATGCTGGTAAAATGGTAAAAAATATTAATTTTTCAGCATATGAGGGTGAAATCATAGGTTTTGCAGGACTGATGGGAGCGGGAAGAACGGAGACCACCAGAGCGATCTTTGGTGTAGACGCCAAGGAAAGCGGAGAATTTTATCTGGATGGAAAAGAGATTCGCATTCAATGCCCTATGGATGCCATCAAGGCAGGCGTAGTATTAGCGCCTGAGGATCGGAAAAAAGATGGATTGTGTACGAAACTCAGTATTCGTGATAATCTCACATTGCCCAATCTTGATCTGGTATGCAACAAAGCCCACGTGGTAGTCAGCAAAAAGGAAAAAGAACTTTGCGATAAAGCAGTCAAAGACCTGACGATCAAGACACCAAATGTGGAAATAGATGCAGGAAACCTCTCCGGTGGTAATCAGCAGAAGGTAGTCGTTGGTAAATGGCTTGCAAGAAATTCCAGAGTTGTGATTTTCGATGAGCCGACAAGAGGAATCGATGTGGGTGCCAAAGTTGAGATCTATCATCTGATGAACGAGTTGAAAAAACAGGGAATTGCAGTTATCTTCGTTTCCTCAGAAATGCCGGAGGTTATGGGAATCGCAGACAGAATCATCGTAATGTGCGATGGCAGGATTACAGGAGAGGTACAGGCGCTGGAGACAACACAGAATGAGATCTTAACATTGGCAACAAGCTTTGAGAAAAAACAATAGAGGGAGCACATGGCATATAAAATTAAACTACGTGCAAGCCATGTACATAGGTAACGCACTGGAAGAATGTGCATTACAAGGGAGGATATGAGAAATGAATAAAAACAAAAAAAATCCATTTAAGAAGCTGCTGGCAATCAGGGGAATGGGTGGAGCTTTAACAGCGTTTGCAGGATTAATTATTATTTACTGTGCATTTGGACTTATTAACAACACCGTATTTACCGGACAGAATATTATGAATTTACTTCGCTCCATGTCCAAATACTTATTGATTGGTATTGCACAGAGCTTTGTACTGATTACCGGAAATATTGATCTTTCCATCGGTTCCATGGCAGGTATGAGTGCTATGATCGCAGCCACACTGATGACATTAGGTGTGAATCCTGCATTGGCAATCATCATCACATTGATCAGCTGTCTCATCGTGGGTGTTGTCAATGGATTCCTGGTAGGAAAATTCAAACTTCCACCATTTATCGCTACACTGGGTACCATGTTCGTTACAAGAGGTGTTGCATATATGGTAAATGGCAATCGTAACACAGATGCCATCGCAACAGGAGTTGGCAAAGATGTGGCAGATAAATTCCAGAACTTTTTCTACTATGGAACCACGCTTGGTATCTACAATACCTTCTGGATCGCCATTGCTACATTTATTGTCTTTTTCTTCCTATTATCTAAGACCAGGACAGGAAGACATATCTACGCAATTGGTTCCAATGTAGATGCAGCAAAACTTTCCGGCGTAAATGTGGTGGCCACCACCACCAAAGCATATCTGGTAAGCGCCATTTGTTCCTGCATCGTGGGATTGATCTTATGTGCACAGGCTGGCATGGGAAATATGGAAGCCGGCAATATGTATGAGATGTATGGTGTAGCGGCAGGCGTAATCGGTGGTGTATCTCCACTTGGTGGTACAGGTATTCTGTTAGGTACTCTGGCAGGAGCTTCCGTATGGCAGACATTGGAAAATGGATTGAATATGGTGGGTGCGCAGGTAGGTATCCAGAGAATCGTAATCGGTATCATAGTAGTGTTTGCAGTGCTGCTGGATGTAGTAATCAGAACAGGACAGCTGGGAAAGAAAAGGAAAAACTAAGGGAAACTAACCGCAAAGTGCGGATTAGGGATAGATAGTTAAAAGGAGGATATGTAGAATGAAAAAGAAAGTATTAGCAATGCTCTGTTGTGTTGCAATGGTGGCTACCACCCTGATGGGATGTGGAGCGAAGACGACTACAGCTGCAACAGAAGGAACGACGGCAACGGACACAGCAGCAACAGCAGGTGGAGATGTGAGGGTTGCATTGATCACCATGGATTCTATTGACCAGCACTGGATCTCATTGAATGAGGGTGCACAGAAGGCAGCAACAGAATTAGGCGTTACCGTTTCTTTTATGGCACCCAATACAAAGGATGATGCCCAGCAGATCGAGTGTGTGAACAATGCAGTAGCAGGTGGATATAATGCAATCATAGTAGCGGCAAACGGTCCGGATGCCATCTCATCTGCATTAAAAGAGGCAGCTTCCGCAGGCGTGAAGATCGTGTACGTAGATTCACCGGCAAATGTAGAGGCAGAAGCAACCTTCTCCACAGATAATAAGGCGGCAGGACAGACAGCAGGAGAAGAGATGAAAAAAGCGTTGGAAGCAGCGGGCGTTACATCAGGTGACATTGGTGTCATTAATGTAAATGCAGCAACAGATTCCTGTGTAAACCGTGAAGAAGGTTTCCGTGCAGCTTTCGAAGGCAGTGACTTCAACATCTTAGAGACACAGTATGGCGAAGGCGATGCAGCGAAATCACAGAGTATCGCAGAGAACTATATCACACAGGGTGTGGCAGGTATCTTTGGATGCAACGAAGGATCTACAACAGGAGCAGGAAATGCCATCAAAGCTTCTGGCAAAGCAGATATCATCGGTGTTGGTTTTGATAAATCAGATGCTATCCTGAACTTGATCACAGACGGTTTCTTACTTTGCACCATGGCTCAGAATCCGGACGTTATGGGTTATGAAGGTGTAAAAGCAGCAGTGGACGCAGCCAATGGAAAATCTCTCGGCGGAGCAGTGACAGATACAGGCGTATCCGTTATTGATGCAGCATCCGTAGGTGGAGCACCGGCAGCAGATGCAGCAGCTACAGATATCAAGGCAAGCAAAGAGTGGAAAATCGCTCTGATTACCATGGATTCCATCGATCAGCATTGGGTAACCTTAAATGAAGGCGCACAGAAAGAGGCAGAAAAAGTTGGTGTAGCCGTATCTTTCATGGCACCCAATACAAAAGATGATGCACAGCAGATCGAGTGTGTGAATAATGCAGTGGCAGGTGGATATGATGCCATCATGGTAGCAGCAAACGGACCGGATGCCATCTCATCCGCATTAAAAGAAGCACAGTCAGCAGGTGTAAAGATCGTATATGTAGATTCACCGGCAAATGTAGAGGCAGAAGCAACCTTCTCCACAGATAATAAAGCAGCTGGAAAAACAGCAGGCGAAGAGATGAAGAAAGCTTTAGAAACAGCAGGTGTTACATCAGGTGACATCGGAGTTATCAATGTAAATGCAGCAACAGACTCCTGTGTAATGCGTGAGGAAGGTTTTCGTTCCGCATTCGAAGGCAGCGATTTCAATATCTTAGAGACACAGTATGGCGAAGGGGATGCAGCAAAGTCACAAAGCATTGCAGAAAATTACATTACCCAGGGCGTGGTAGGTATCTTTGGATGTAACGAAGGTTCCACAACAGGAGCAGGAAATGCAATCAAAGCTTCCGGTAAACCAGAGATCATCGGCGTGGGATTTGATAAATCAGATGCCATCATGAACCTTATCGCAGATGGAAATCTTCTCTGTACCATGGCTCAGAATCCAGATATTATGGGTGCTTCCGGTGTAGATGCCTGTGTGCAGGCACTTGAGGGAGAAGACCTGGGTGGAGCAGTGACAGATACAGGTGTATCCGTTCTTGCAAAATAATCTCTCCAAATATCTTATGAGCATTCAGGGGATAGCGGTATAGATAAATAACGAAAATAGAGAATATCAGCTGGAACGATCATGAACCCTCATGGTCCCCAGCTGGTATTTTGTGGTATAATATGACCAGATTACGCAGTAATCTGCGTCAGAAAGGCATGGTCGTGGCAATGTTAAAAGTTGTAATAGCAGATGATGAAGAACGGATATGTAGACTGATACAGGCCCTTATGGACTGGAATGCCCTGCAGATGGAAGTGGCAGGGGTCGCTTCCAATGGACTGGAGGCAATCGAACTGGTGGAAGAACTTCACCCGGATATTCTCATCACGGATATCCGCATGCCTGGCTGTGACGGGCTGGAACTGATACAGAACGTGAAGAAAAGTAATCCCCAGCTGGAGATCGTGATCATCAGCGGGTATGCTCATTTTTCCTACGCACAGACAGCTATGAGATACGGTGTGGGAAATTATCTGCTGAAGCCCATCAATAAGCTGGAACTGACCCAGACACTGGAAAAGCTTCGCAATGCCATAGCGGATCGCAATGAGACAGAGAGCGATATCAAGCGGCTACTGAAAAACAGTGAAAATGATAGAAATCGCATGAAACATAATCTGATCTGGGATTTACTGGAGAAGGAACCACCTGTCATTACCTTGGACGCCCTGGAGAAAGAATACTATTTACAGGTAAAGCCAGGAATTTTTCAGGGTTTTTGTCTAAAATTTGACTTTGATATGAAAAAGGTCAGCGAGGCGGCTCAAAAGGTGGTGTTTGAAAAAGCAGTGGATATCATAAAAGGAAATATGAAGCCTGTATGTTATGAATTGGTGCTCTGCATGGGGGAACATGTGGCCTATGGAATACTGAATTATGCTGTCAAAAACCAGAGTGATGTCCGCAGGATCATGCGTGACTGTCTTAATCAGCTCACGGTACAGAAGAGCATCTTAGGACCAATCGATTTCTCCATGGCCATGGGAATCCCGGTAAAAAGACCGGAGGAACTGGCGGAATCCTTAAAGGGAAGCACCCGGTTGATTCAGGAGCGGATCCTGGTGGGAACCGGACATGTCATTGAGAAGATGGCGGAAAGTACAGGACTACAGGACAGTAATCTACTGGAGGATTTCTCCAGAAAGATTCTTCATGCCCTGGAGGTGCTGAGCGTGGATGAGGCGGCAGCAACGGCAGGGGCTCTTCAGAATGCAGTGACAAATATGCGCAATATCAGGGGATATGAGATATTTGAGCTGGTAAAGTCAGCGGGAAATCTCTTCCTCATGCAGATAAAATGTAAGGACAGAAATGAAAAATTGAGGATCTATGAGCAGCAATGTGATCAGAGCGGCACCATCACGGAGTTATTTCAATGTCTGATCATGCTGCAGACAGATGCCATGGAGCAGATGAAGAATGAGCGGGAAAATGACGCTCTGCGCCCCATCAGACTGGCGAAGCAATACATACAGAATCACTATAGTGAGCAGATCACGCTGGAACAAGTCAGCGATGTGGTGGGATTGAGTTCGGGATATTTCAGTGTGTTATTCAAGAAAGAAATTGGAGAAGGATTTGCAAAATATCTCATCAATATTCGCATTGAACAGGCGAAGATTCTCCTGCGTGAGACCAATGGGTCTGTTTCTGATATTTGTAAAAAGGTAGGATACAATGACCTGAAACATTTTACTCATACCTTTGATAAAGCGACGGGCCTGAAACCGGGAGCCTACCGGAAGCTCTATGGATAGGACAGCAGGTTGACATAAGAGAATGGATTTGGAAGAGCGCATTGGAAAAGGCAATGGATAAAATGTGTGGCAGAAGAGGTAATATCCCATGGAACAGATAAAAAGATTTGTTAAAAAATTTCGTTTTATATCCTATCGTGTTGCGTTCCTGTATATGGTCATTGTAATATTCATGATGCTTCAGATCGGGTATCAGTTTCACCTTTTGGTGCAGGGACTGGCACCATTATGGCCTCTTATCACCATGACGCTGGCGACTGTTTTATTTTTACTATATGTTTTCGGAAGAATCGCTGCGCCTTATCAAAGATCGGAGAAATTTGTCCGAAGATTTTTGGATGGCTATGTCATGACGGATTTTAAGGAATACCAGCTGCCCCTGCTGACGCCCAATACGGAGATGCAATTAGAGAAAATGGAGCAGATTTTTCATTCCCCCAAGGTATTTGATCTAAATAAGCGGCAGGCACAGTACCTGGCACTGCAAAATCAGATCAATCCGCATTTCCTGTATAATACCCTGGAGAGTATCAGGAGTGAAGCGTTGATCGCCGGGCTGGACAGCGTTGCGGATATGACAGAGGCACTTGCCACATTTTTTCGCTATACCATATCCAAGGTGGAAAACCTTGTGTCCGTGGAGGAAGAACTGGAGAACTGCAAGACTTACTTTCGCATTCAGCAGTATCGATTTGGCAGCAGGCTTCAGATGCACATTGACTACCGGGAGGAAGAGTGGGAGGAGATCATTCATTGCAGGATTCCCAAGCTTACGCTCCAGCCTATTTTAGAGAACAGTATTATCCATGGAACGGAATTGAAGATTGGAACAGGAAATCTGCGTATTCAGTTCGAGAGGACAGAGAGAAGACTGATCATCAGAATCTCAGACGATGGGATCGGGATGGATGAGAATACCCTGCTGGAATTAAATAAGAAACTGAGGAAAGACAGCTCTGCGGTGTCATATCAACAGTCAGAGACCAAAGGTGGGATCGCCCTGGCTAACGTCAACAACCGTATTCATCTGATCTTTGGGGAAGAATACGGAATGCATGTGTACTCCATTGAGGGGGAGGGGACGGATGTGGAAATCGTACTTCCTGCGATTATGAGTGACAGAGAGATCAAGAATCGAGGGATATTTCAATGAGAAAAGAAATATTCCGAATGGAGAGAGTTTCCTACCAGGAAAATGGTATCATGATGCTGGAGGATTTTAATCTCAATGTCATGGAGGGTGAAATTATGGGATTTCTCCCTGTTAATTCCTATGGAATGTCAGCTTTTCTGAGATTATTGAAGACCAATCTGTCTCTGGAGGACGGACATATCTATTATCATGAAGAGCTGATCAATTCCTGGAAGGAAAGCAGGAGAAACAATAACCGCATCACGGTGATTCAGAACCGCTCCTGTCTGGTGGAGGGAATGACCGTTGCAGATAATATTTTTGTGCTGCGGCAGGGCTTTAAGAAAAATCTCATACAGCCGGCAGTTCTCAGAAAACAGTTGGAGCCTTTTTTACAGGATATCGGGGTAAACATATCAGCAGATGCTTATGTGGAAAAGCTGTCAGCCTTTGAACGAATCCTGGTGGAGCTGTTAAAGGGAATCGTGGCAGGTCACAGGCTGATCGTACTTTGTGAGACCAGCACGCTGATAAGTGGTGACGAACTGCGAAAACTGCATCACATTATGCATCATTATGCGGGACAGGGGTATGCGTTTCTCTATATAGGCTCTCACTATGAGGATATACTGCAGATCTGTGACAGAGCAGTGCTGATGTCCAATGGAAGAATCGAGAAAGTGCTCCAGCCGCGGGAGATGTTCGCCGAGAATCTTCTCTGCGCCCAGGAGTATGACAAAATGGTCCGCGGTTATCTCAATGACAAGAGAAATAATGTGAAGCTGGGAAAGCAGGCATGTGCATTTTACGGGGAAATCCCATTGATGAAAGATCCCCTTCGTTTCCAGGTACTGCAGGGGGAATGTATTGCCATACAATGCCTGAATAACCGTATTTATCATGACATGTGTCAGATATTACTGGAGGAGGAACAGGCATTTCACTGGCACTTATCCATGGAGGATCGTGGGGAGAAAATACAGGGAAACAGAAAGGCAGCTGTGATCCAGGAGCAGTGCACCCACACCATGCTGTTTCCAGAATTGAATTATATGGATAACCTCTGTTTTAATCTGGATAAACGCATGAAAAATGTCTGGCTCACAGGGAATATCAGGAAAAGTATTCGTCAGGAATACGGAAAGATACTGGGGGAGGACGTATTTGCCACACCGATAGATGAACTCCATGAACGTCAGAAATATCAACTGGTCTACAGCAGGATTCTATTGCAGAAGCCTAAGGTGGTATTCTGCATTCAGCCATTTAAAGGAGCGGATATGCAGCATCGAATGCTTATATGGGAGCTGCTGGAGCAATTCCTGGAAAGAGGGATCGCTGTGGTGATCCTGGCAGTGAACCTGGCAGATACCCTGTCACTGGCAGACCGCCTTATTTGTCTTGATAAGGGAAAAGCGCAGAAGGAATATAGCAGGGAAGACTTCGCATCCATTCCAGTGCTGGCACCATGGCTGTATCTCTATCGGGAGGAAAAGAGAGAAAAAGAATAGAGAAAGAATAGAGAAGGAATAGTTCCATAAAATGTGTTATAAAGGTAAAAGAGCAGATCATCCATTACGTCTTACATGGTAATGGATGATCTGCTCTTACGTTATGTCAACTAGCTGCCAAATGAAAAGAAGTGTCATTCGGAGTGTTATTCAGTTCTGCTGTATCGTTTCATGGAAAATTTTAATTCACATCCACATCAGGATTGCTCATGCGATCCAGTAATTCGATCTTGATATCATAGAGCTTGGTGGACAGATCTACATACACATTGTGAGGATTGACCAGACGTCTTGTCTCATCCCAGAGGGTATCCAGTTCCTGCTGACAGTATGCACGGATATCCATGACCTTTGGAGACTCATAGACACATTTACCATCGATGAAGATCGGTATCATGATCTCACGTAACGTGTAAGTACCTGCTTTCATCTTTGTCTTTTTCCAGGGCTCCGCGGGATCGAAGAGAAGGAGGTTGTCTTTCTCATCATATACTTCCTCTTCCAGACAGATAAGGTCCGCCTTGATTTTTCCGGAATCTTTTTCGTAGACACGGTAGATTTTCTTGTTGCCCGGATTGGTAACCTTTTCTGTATTTTCCGAAAGCTTGATCTTAGGGATGAAGACACCTTCCTCGTTCATCACAGCCGCCAATTTGTAGACACCGCCGAAGGCAGGCCAGTCTTTGGAAGTGATCAGGTTCGTACCCACACCCCAGGAAGTGATCTTTGCGCCTTGGACTTTTAAGCTGTCAATGAGGTACTCATCCAGATCATTGCTGGCGGAGATGATGGCATCTGGAAATCCGGCTTCATCCATCATTTTTCTGGCTTTCTTAGACAAGTAAGCCAGGTCACCGCTGTCGAAACGAATCCCGTGTTTGCCCAGTTTGATCCCAGCGTCCCTCATTTCCTTAAAGACACGAATGGCATTGGGTACGCCTGATTTCAGGGAATCATAGGTATCTACCAGGAGAATGCATGCATTTGGATATAACTCCGCATAGCGTTTGAATGCAGTATATTCATCGGGAAAACTCATGATCCAGCTGTGGGCATGAGTACCGCTGATGGGAACATCGAAGAGCTGTCCGCACAATACATTGGAAGTAGCCACACATCCACCGATCATAGCGGCTCTTGCGCCGTAAGTACCTGCGTCAGGCCCCTGGGCACGGCGAAGACCGAACTCCATGATGCCATCTCCCTGGGCTGCATAGCAGACACGGGATGTTTTGGTGGCGATTAATGACTGGTGATTCATAATATTCAGAATCGCTGTCTCCACCAACTGAGCCTCCATGATGGGTGCGATGACCTTCACGATAGGTTCGCGGGGGAAAATAATGGTTCCCTCGGGAATGGCATAGATGCTTCCTGAAAATTTGAAATTGCTGAGATATTCCAGAAAGTCCTCGTCAAAGATATGAAGACTTCGAAGATAGTCGATATCCTGCTTTGCAAAGTGCAGATCCTGGATATATTTGATCAGCTGTTCCACCCCGGCACAGATCGCATACCCGCTTTCCATTGGATTGGTGCGATAGAACATGTCGAAAATTACAGTTTCATTTTGCGTTTCATTTTTAAAATAGCCCTGCATCATGGTTAATTCGTATAAATCGGTAAGCAAGGTTAAGTTTTGTCGATCCATATTGCCCCCTTTGTCCTATTCTTAGTTTGTATGAAACTGATATAAAATATACGCTTCATATAAATAGGATAATTTATCTGCTGTATATACAGTTAAAATGTTTCTCTTATCATACGTTACTTTGGAAAAGAAATCAATGAAATTTGAATAATTATATGTCAAACGATTGACACATAATACTTCCTGTTTTATAATTTTGATAATGTCAATGGTAAGCATATGATGACATATTTTAAGTGCATACGGAGGGAGAAGCATGGCAACATTAAAAGATGTGGCTGAAAAAGCAGGCGTTACAGTGACCACAGTATCCAGAGTGATAAATAACAGAGGATATATTGGCGAGCAGACGAGACAAAAGGTACAGGAAGCGATGAAGGAATTGCATTATCAGCCTAATGAACTTGCGAGATCACTGTCTATGAAACGAACCAATACCATAGGGATTATAGTGCCCCATATCGTACATCCGTACTTTGCGAAGCTGATTAGTGAGTTGGAGTCGGAAGCTGCTGCTCACAAGTATAAGATATTATTATGCAATACGAAAGCAGAGACGAAAAAAGAGTTGGAATATATAGACATGTGCAAGAGCAATCGTGTGTCAGGTATTGTGTTATGCAGCAGAAATGTGGATATCAAGAAAATGAAAAATCTGGACATTCCGGTAATAACTATAGAACGTTACCTGGATGCAGGTACAGTGGGTATCGAGTGTGATAATTATCAAGGCGGGCGAATGGCAACAGAGCACTTGATAGAGGCGGGATGCCGCAATCTGATACATCTAAGCGGTATCAAAAATGAGAATATGCCTGCAGATGCCAGAGCAGAAGGATTCCGGGATGTCTGTAAAGAACATGGGATACAGCACAGGGAAATGCTTAGTAATAATAAGATATATAGCACAATGGACTACCATGAATATATCAGACAGGCTATTCGGGAGGTACCTGACGTGGACGGGATATTTGCCAGCAGTGATTTGATTGCGGCACAGACGATACAGGTGTGTAATGAATTGAATCTTAAAATTCCGGATCAGATTAAAATCGTAGGATTTGATGACGTGGATATTGCGAAGTATACGACCCCGATGATTACCACTATCCACCAGCCGGTTCACGAGATGGCGAGCTGGGCGATAGAGTTTATAGAAAAGAGTCTGCGTAAGGAAGTGATACCGGAGCAGTTAAAACTTCCGGTATCACTTGTGAAAAGGCAGACAACCTGAGATAAAAGAAAGTGAAATTCAAATCAATAACAATCAGTGAAACTCCATGAGGAAAGGATCTTCCGCAGTACAGGGTTTCCACTGGAATCCGTCTACAGTACCGGGAGTGCCATACCGAATAAAATGCGACCAGTAGTCTATCATCTGAGAGGAAATACGGTAATCCGTGGGAGACCAGGGACGCCAGCAGCGGCGCAGTGTCCCGAAGGTATACCAGAGTTCTGAGGAATGAAAGGACCCATCCAAACTGCCGGGGAGTGGGCGTGTAAAATAATAGGCATAGCAGGAATCGGAGGCAACACGATTACGCTGCTCTGCGAACAAAATACTTTCCTGATATAAAATTCCCTCGCCCAAATCATCTTTTGTGGAGCCTAGAAGATAAGGAACGGGCGCAATCTCATCATGCTGTATCTGGTAATCCAGAGAATGATGGAGGACAAAATCATCAACATGGGGGCAGAAAGGGAGTGGTTCCTTTCTTCTGGCAGTATTTTCCATAATGACAGCAGTCGCATTTAATATCTTATCGGCGGATAAAGAATAGAAATCTTCTTTTTGCTTTAACTGACAAATCTCGGCAAATTCCATGCCAATTTTCAAAGCGTGTTTCCTGGACAGATCAAGACCAAGCCCTGTTTGATAGCAGGCGCCACTTTGTATGATGGCGCGTTTCATATAGGGACGCGACAGAGGAGAAGAGCACAGAATCTGCGTACTAATCCCACCGGCGGATTGCCCCATAAGGGTAATCTCATGGGGATTCCCTCCAAAGGCAGCAATATTTTCATGAATCCAGGACAGAGCAGCAATCTGGTCCAGAATACCCAGGTTTTCCCCATGACTATCAGAATGGGAGAGAAGGGGATGATATAAAAACCCCAGTGCCCCTACGCGATACTGAATGGAAACATATAGGATATCTCTGTCACAATATGCTTCTCCATCAAATTCTGATTCATAGCTGTATCCATGTTCAAATCCCCCACCGTGAATCCATACCACAACAGGAAGTGCTTTCCCCAGGGCATTTTCCGGTGTCTGTATATTGAGATACAGACAATCTTCGGATGAATTGGCATCGTAAGCGGGGTCGCTGTAAAATTCCTTTGTGTACATGCCGTCCGGGTCTGTGAAACGTTGCAAAGAGCTGTCCGGATATAGCGTGGCATGATAGAGGTCGGAGCTGTCCGGCAAAGCCTCCGGTGCTTTCCACCTCCTATCACCAACGGGTGGCTTTGCATAAGGAATTCCTTTGTATAGAAAGGTATTGTTTTTACGAATTCCCATTATCTTACCGGTACGTGTGATGCGTATACTTTCTTTTGCACTTTCTGACACATCTTTAGAGCGGATTGCTCTTGATATTGCTGTTATAGATGTCATCTTTAGAGTCCCTCCCATATTTCATATTTTTATTTCATTATTATTTTTTAAAAAGAATATATTAACCGAATGACCTATCGAATGTGAATATATCGTATCAAAAAATACAGAAAAAGTAAATTAGAGAAAGAAATAATGTGTAATATGCACAAAAACGGAACAAAAAAACTGGATATTACACACAAACTGTATATCAAACGGTTGACATATCGGAATGGAGAATATATACTGGATTAAAACAGAGGAGAAATGAATCCGGAAGCATTTCCGCTCTGTGGCACAGGTTACTGGATATTCACGATTAAAGGAGGAATTATAATGAAAATGAAAAAGATTATTTCATTGGGACTTGTATTGGCAATGGTACTTGCTACAACGGCATGTGGTGGAGGAAGCACTACCTTGGAAGGTGACAGCGCAGAAAGTACAGCAGCTGCAGAAGGTACAGAAAGTGCAGATGGATCGGTATCCACAGACGGCGTAACGATTTCAATTTTGAATACAAAAGCAGGAATGGAGAAATTCTTTGAGCCTGCATTTGAAGAATATAAAGAAAAGACAGGTGTAACCATTGAGATGACTTCCATCTCAGAAGGAGATTCACCTTATGAAGCAATTCAGAAAAAATATGCAGCAGGAGATGCCCCTACATTGGCAATCATGGACTGTAATGATATCGTAGCACTTGCAGAAGAAAAAGCATTACCATTAGATGATGAGAAATGGGTTGCTGATGGCGGTGACCAGTATGGTGTGAAAGTAAACGGAACTTTATATGGCTTTCCATTTAGTCTGGAAGGAAGAGGTCTTTTATTCAATAGAACGGCGATCGAGAACGCCCTGGGAAGACCATTTGATGAAACTGCTGTGAAAACATTAAGCGATTTCACGGCAATCTGCGATGAGCTTGTGGCATCGGGCATGGAAAAACCGGTAGTGATTTCCAAGGAAGACTGGTCCTTAGGTGCACATTTCCTAGGTCTTATGTATGAAGAGCAGGACGGCACAGCAGAAGGTGCGGATGCATTTATTGCTTCGCTGAAAGATGGTTCACAGCAATTAATTGATAACGATAGATTTAACAGTTTATTTGATACTTTTGATACATTAATGAAATATAACATTAATGGAAAAGATCCATTGGCAGCAGATTATGATATGGATAATGCATACTTTGCGGAAGGAGATGTGGCATTCTGGTTCAATGGTAACTGGGTATGGGAAGTAGTATCCGGATTCGCAGATGAAGATACAGAGTTTGGCATGATGCCGGTGGTACAGGATACCGAAAATGATGCTTTTAATACCATGGTAAATGCAGTGGGTTCCAAGCAGATTATGATTGATAAAAATGCTGCACCGGAGCAGATTCAGGCAGCAAAAGATTTCCTGAACTGGTTAGTCTATGATGAGACTGCACAGGATATTATTGCAAACCAAGTAGTGGCTGTACCTTGCTTTAATACATTTAATGCGGCTGATGACAATAAACTTGGTCAGGCATTAAAAGCTTATGCAGATACAGGGAAAACATTTGATCAATATAATGGATTGCCGGGAGATCACTGGTCAGCATGTGGTGCTGCCGTACAGAAATACCTTGGCGGAAAAACGGACAGAGCAGGTCTTGCAACAGAATTACAAGAATATTGGCAGGCACAGGAATAGAAAAAGTACCAATGAACTGTAATTAAGAAAAGGAAGGAACGTTTTTATGAAAAAAAAATTAATGGCCGATAAAGTTAAGTCATATCTGATGTTTGCGGGTCCGGCAATATTCTTTTTCTTTGCGATTGTTATAATTCCCTTTATCTATGGTGTATATTTGACTTTCACTAACTGGGACGGTATCTCGGCAAAGAAGGAACTGATTGGATTCGCAAATTTCCTGGCAGTGTTTCAGGATAAAGATTTTTGGTCCGCACTGATGCTGACACTTGCTTATGTGGCGATCAGTACCGTTGCTGTACAGGTTATTGCATTTTTGCTTGCATATTTACTGACAAGCGGACTTAAAGGTCAGAATTTTTTTCGGGCAGGATTTTTTACTCCTAATCTGATTGGAGGAATTGTTCTGGGATTTATATGGCAATTTGTATTTTCAAAGGCTTTCACAGCGTTTGGGGGAATGACATCAATTCCTTTGTTTGAAAGTTCCTGGTTGTCAGACCCGTTAAAAGCGTTCTTTGCCCTGGTGCTGGTAACCGTATGGCAATATTCCGGTTATATGATGCTGATTTATGTGGCGGGATTTGTAGGCGTGCCAAAGGATTTGATAGAGGCAGCCAGCATTGACGGATGTACCAATACACAGAGAACACGTCACATAGTAATTCCCATGATGTCACAGTCCTTTTCCATCTGTACCTTCCTGACTTTGACAAGATGCTTTATGGTATATGACCTTAACGTATCCTTGACAGGCGGAGAACCCTACGGAAGTACCATTATGGCGGCACTGCATGTGTACCAGAAGGCATTTAAGTCCAAGAAATACGGTCTGGGACAGGCAGAAGCATTGGTACTGTTTGTAGTCGTAGCTGTTGTAGCAGTAACCCAGTACTACTTGAGCAAACGTAAGGAGGTGGAAGCATAATGGCAAAGTCGAAAACTGTTGTAGGCGGAGCGAAGACAAAAGTGCTGAATGCAGTGAAGCTGATTGTTTTATCTCTGGTACTGCTGTTGTACATGGTTCCATTTTTCCTGATACTGGTCAATTCCTTTAAAAGAAAGATTACGATTATTAAACATCCGTTGATGTTGATTGATCCCAAGGGATTTTCGGTGGAAAATTATGTGTCCGCTTTTAAGGAAATGAATTATTTAAGAGCATTCGGCAATTCCCTGATTATCACAACTGTGAGTGTACTCTTTATCGTACTGTTTGCCTCCATGGCATCCTATTACATGGCAAGAAGCAAGACAATTGCGTCCAGACTGAGCTTTTCTCTGATTGTGGCAGCAATGGTTATTCCCTTCCAGACCATTATGATTCCCTTAATCTCCATTTACGGGAATATGTTTGGGATGTTAAACATGAGATCGACCCTGATTTTCATGAATATCGGATTTGGTATGGCACTTGCAATCTTTATTTATTATGGGTTTATCCGATCAGGAGTTCCCGTTTCGCTGGAGGAAGCGGCTATCATAGATGGTTGTCGTCCCTATCAGGTATTCTTTAAGATTGTATTTCCCTTATTGAAGCCTACCACAGCAACGCTGATCGTATTAGATGTGCTGTGGCTGTGGAATGACTATTTATTACCAAGCTTGATACTGGGTAAGAAAGCTTTATATACATTGCCCTTATCCACGTACACATTTTATGGAACGTATTCCAATGATCTGGGTAAGATTATGGCAGGTCTGGTATTGACCATACTGCCAGTAATCGCTATTTACCTGCTGCTGCAAAAACAGATTATCAGTGGTGTAGTAGCCGGAGCGGTGAAGTCATAGAGCATGAGAGCCCTGTGTTGCCATGAGGGTAATACAGGGTTTTTAATATGTGAGGAGATAATATGAAATCATATGAATACGAAGTGACACAAATCGGAGAAGCAACGTATCGCCTGGACGAGTATGCAAAGACACATTCCTATCTGCTCGTTGGCAGTGAGAAAGCACTGCTCATAGATACCGGATGTGGATGCGGGCACCTTGGAAAAACCGTGGAAAGTATCACGGATAAAGAAATCATCGTAGTAAATTCCCATGGACATTTGGACCATGTGGGGTCCAACTACCAATTTGAATATGTGTGGATCGCATCGCAGGATGAAGCACTCATGTGGGACAGCACCAGCATAGTATTTAGGAATGAGAGAATCCGGTCGTATCTATTGTCCCTGGATTCGGAATTTGAAGAGAACGAGTTAGAGAGAACGATTAGAACACCCCAGGTGAAGAAGGTATATCACCTCACCGACGGACAGGTCTTTGATTTGGGGGACAGAAAAATAGAAGCAATTGCAACGCCTGGACATACGCAAGGCTGTTACTGCTTTTTAGACCGTGAAAGGGAAATGCTGTTTACAGCGGATACGGTCTGTGACATCAGCATTTTATTATTTTTAGAAAATTCCGGAAGTGTAGAGACTTATTATCGAAGCATAGAACGTTTATATAATAGAAGAAATGAATACAAAGTCCTCTATCCGGGACATCATACGCCGGCACTTTCTGTGGATTATATGCATGATTATCTCATGTGTGCCAGGGGAATCATGAAGGGAAGCCTCGAAAGCGTAAGACATATAGAAGCCATCGGAGATGGCTGGAAATCCATGTACGGCCTCATAGGAATTGTATATAAGAAAGAGTGGATAAGTGATGCAGACAGAGCAAGTAGTGACGAAAAAATATCTATGGCTACCGGTCAGGATACATGATGTGACAGAGACGAAGGACACAGTAATCATCTATGTGTATGAGAAAACCTGTCAGAAATATGTAAAATGGCAGGAGCTTTATATGAATGTTGCATGGGACAATACAGAGGATGCTTTTGCCTGGATTCCTATGGATACATTCAGAGGGCAGAAAATAAAGATAGAAGTACTACCTGATGTGACCAGATGGCAGGAGGAAACATATATCAGAGCGTTAGAACGGTGGTGCAGTCAGTTGCACTTCTCTGATAAGTTACCTGAAAATGCCACAAAGAACAGACCTGAAATTCATTATGCACCTGTATTTGGCTGGATGAATGATCCCAATGGCCTGCTTTATCATGATGGAATCTATCATGTATACCACCAACACAACCCCTATGGAACCCAATGGGAGAATATACATTGGGCACACACGGAGACGAAAGATTTTGTGCATTGGACGAAGACGGAGGATGTGTTACTGCCTGCCGAAAAGGGACCTGCATTTTCAGGAACGGGAATTGTAGATGAGCAGAATCTTCTTTCCTATGGAAAGGATGCCTTTATCTTCTATTATACCTTGGCAGGAGGACGGAGCAAATGGTCCACAGGCTTTCATTTTACGCAGAATATTGCCTACAGTACAGATGGTGGAAAACATATGGAATTAAGGGATGAATGTGTCATTCCACATATTGCTGATGAAAATAGAGATCCAAAGGTATTTTATCATGAAGAATCAGCCGCCTATATCTGTATCATCTATATTCAGGAAGATTTATTCCGGCTTTATCGCTCTACAGACCTTGTGAATTGGACCCGGACTCAGGATATCAGAGTCCCCGGTATGTGGGAATGCCCTGATTTTTTTAGAATTTCTGCAGAAAATGAGTCCATAGTGAAATGGGTTTTCTGGTCCGCGGATGGGTATTACTGCCTGGGAGATTTTGACGGATATGGGTTTACACCGGATAAAGATCGTGAAGGAAATATCATAAGACAGGAAGCATACAATCTTTTGAAAGATGAAAAAGGAAAACCACTGCAAAGAATTATCAGGGCATATGCCGCACAGACCTTTCAGCATGTGAAGGACAGAATCCTGCAGCTTTCATGGATAACCACCGCTAAAGAGGATAAAAATTATGCAGGTATATTATCACTCCCCGCAGAAATAACACTGTGTAAGACCTTCCGGGGATACAAAGTAATGCTGCAGCCATCAGGGGAAGTGTTGGGAATGCGTAGACAAATGTTGGAACCGATATTGACAGAAAATGCGCTGCCAGCCTATGTTGGAAATGGCAAGGGCGTGGAGATAGAACTGCAGATAGCATTGCAGGATGAGAATCAACAGGATAAAAAAGGCGTTTTGATCTGCAGGATATTTGAAAATAAGATTGTAATAGATCTTACGGAAAGGGAAATCAGAGTAGATAAACACATAATTTCAATACAGAACAAGAATAGTATTCGTCTGCAGATCTATGTAGATGTAGATGTACTGGAACTGTTCGCGGACGGCGGAACGCAGTATTGCGTCGTTGACAACAAAAGTGATTCACTCAACGGAATGATTGTAATAGAACAAAATGAAGTGGATGGATCGATTCACTGTTATGAATTAAATACCATGCATTTTTGCGAAGCATAAGTGCCTGGAATCAGCAAGGAGGAAAACAAATATGGCATTTCGAAAAGATTTTCTTTGGGGGGCCGCCTCAGCATCCTATCAGATAGAAGGCGCAGCTTTTCAGGATGGAAAAGGAGAAAATATTTGGGATAAAGGTGTAAAAATAAAAGACAGGATTGTCCACGGCGAGAATGGAAACGTTGCCTGTGATCATTATCATTTATTTCGGGAAGATGTAAAACTCATGAAGGAGATGGGACTTAAAGCATATCGATTTTCTGTTAACTGGGCGAGAGTTTTGCCTGAGGGTACGGGAAAAGTCAATTCTGCCGGAATACGGTTCTATTCGGACCTGGTGGATGAATTGTGTTGGGCAGGGATAGAACCGCTGGTATCTATCTTTCACTGGGATTATCCGGAGTACCTGCATCAGAAGGGTGGATGGCTCAATGAAGAAAGTCCGGAATGGTTTGCGTATTATACAAAGGTTCTCGTAGATGCTTTGTCAGACCGTGTGACCTATTGGTTGACCATAAACGAGCCGCAGATATTTGTGGACCTTGGATATCGTCAGGGAATCTTTGCACCCTTTGAAAAACATACCCGTAAAGAACTTGCCACCATATCTCATCATGTCTTGCTGGCACATGGAAAAGCGGTAAGTGTGATTCGAAAATATGCGAAGAAAAAACCGCTGATTGGACTTGCCCCAACAGGCCCCACAGTGATCCCTGAAAAGGAAACGGAGCAGGAAATTGAGAAAGCAAGGAAAACTTCATTTTCCATATCCTGTTTTGGAGAGAGCGAATTCTTATTCAGCAACAGCTGGTGGCTGGACCCTGTTTTCCTGGGGAAATATCCGGAAGATGCCAATGCACTTCTGGGAGACGATATGCCTGAGGTAAAAGAGGGGGATATGAAGATCATATCAGAACCTCTGGATTTCATTGGTGCTAATATTTATCAGAGCCTTGTACCGGGGGTGGGAGCGGAAGCGTACGCCCAAAACTGTTATCAGGGATGTCCACGCACGATGACAGATTGGGCAATCACGCCGGAGGTATTATATTGGTCAGCAAGATTTATGACAGAACGTTATAAGCTTCCTTTTCTCATTACGGAAAACGGAATGGCGGGCATGGATTTCGTTCATTTAGATGGGAAAGTACATGACAGTCAGCGAATTGATTATATGCACCGCTATTTGAAAGCGTTAAAACGTGCGGCAGATGAAAATATAGATATTATGGGATATATGGCTTGGTCCGTTATGGATAACTTTGAATGGGCGTCGGGATATGACAAGCGATTTGGACTCGTCTATGTGGATTATCAGACGCAGGAACGTATCTTGAAAGATTCCGCTTATTGGTATAGAGAAGTAATTGGAAGTAACGGAGAAAACTTGTAAGTATGCAATAGAAAAAGCGATTGTAGGAGGAGATACGATGGAATTCAATAATAAAATTATGTTAATCACTTATGCGGACAGTCTTGGTAAAAATCTGCGGGAACTTGATAATATTTTGCACTCTTATTTGCGGGAAGAAGTGGGAGGTGTCCATATACTGCCATTTTTTCCATCCACAGCGGATCGAGGATTTGCACCTGTGTGTTATGACGAGGTGGAACAGGAGTTTGGAACCTTTGAGGATGTGAGAAAGATCAGTAAAGATTTCTACCTTATGTTTGACTTCATGGTAAATCATATTTCCAAAAACTCTGCAAATTTTAAGGATTTCCAGGAGAAAAAGGATGATTCCCAGTATAAAGATATGTTCATTCGATATAAAGATTTTTGGGAAGGTGGCGAACCCACAGAGAAACAGGTAGACCTCATCTACAAGAGGAAACCAAGAGCACCCTATATTGATGTGGAATTTAAAGACGAAACAACAGAAAAAGTATGGTGTACCTTCTGTGAGGAACAGGTGGATTTGAATGTAACCAAGAAGGTTACAAAAGATTTCATCAAAAACACTTTGCTGCAGATGTGCGAAAATGGGGCTTCCATTATACGTTTGGATGCCTTTGCCTATGCTGTAAAAAAAGCAGGCACCAATTGCTTTTTTGTGGAGCCGGATATCTGGAATCTGCTGCATGACATTGAAAAGATCGTAAAAGAAAAACAGGTCACAATCTTACCGGAGATTCATGAGCATTACAGCATTCAGATGAAAATAGCAGACCAGGGATTCTGGATTTACGATTTTGCACTTCCGGTATTGGTACTGAATGCACTTTACACAGGGGAAGGAAAATATCTGAAAAAGTGGCTGGAAATGAGTCCCAAAAAGCAGTTTACTACACTGGATACGCATGATGGAATCGGAATTGTGGATGTGAAAGACCTTATGCCGGACGAGGTGATAGAGGAAACAAAGGAGAAAATGTTCACAAAAGGGGCGAATGTTAAGAAAATCTACAATACAGCTGCTTATAATAATCTGGATATATATCAAGTGAATACCACATATTATTCAGCGCTGGGAAATGATGATGATGCCTACGTGCTTGCGAGAGCTATTCAGTTTTTCGCACCTGGAATTCCACAGGTGTATTATGTAGGACTTCTTGCAGGTAAAAATGATATTGCGCTTATGGAGGAAACAAAAAATGGAAGAGACATTAATCGCCATTACTACTCTGCAGAAGAAGTGGAGAGAGAAGTACAACGTTCAGTGGTAAAAAGATTATTTGAACTGATGCGATTGAGAAATACACACCCTGCCTTCCATGTGGATGGAGAGATTCAAGTGGAAACAGACGCACAGTCCAATCTCGTAATCAAAAGAACCTATGAAAATCATGAAGCAGTATTGAGAGCAAATTTGAAAAATCATCAGTTTACTATTACGCAGGATTAATTTAGGGGTGTGGCGGTCTGAAAAATTGTCCGTACCCCCAAAAGATAGCAGCTATAAGAGATTTTAGGCAAGAAATTTTAAGAATAAATTTATTTGACAATTACTCAAAATACGATAAAATATAATTATAGAATAGAAATGTAACTATAATATATTTTATAAATGTAAGATTTAGAAATGTTGCTCAGCATGAATGCTTGGGCTAGAAAACATAAGAAAACGGTGCTTGAGCAGGTAGTTCCAAATGGAGATATCTGCTTTTATTATAACTAAGGGATTATCCCCGATACCTATAATAACAAGGGGATAGTTAAAGGACCTTCCTCTTTTATTTACAATATTTACTACTTGTGGAAGAGAGGAAAAGTTTTATGGAAACATACTTATCGACAGCGTTAGACGTAACAGATGGAGTAAATCCGAGATATGATTCTAACGTAAAACACTTATTGTCAGACAAACAAATTCTGGCACGTATTCTTAAATATGCAGTAGAAGAATTCATGGATATGAGTATTGAAAGCATTCTGCCTTGCATTGGGAATAAAATCGAAGTTGATGAAGTAGGAGTTGATCCTGGATATTCAAATATCACAAGGGTTGAAGGCATTGAAACAGAAGATATAATTCCAAATGAAGGGAAAACGATATTCGATATAAGGTTCAGTGCTAATCGATTCAATCAGGAATACAAGATACTAATTAATGTAGAGGCACAAAAAAGTACAAATCCACAAAAGCTTGGATATCATTTGGGGAATAGGATAATTTATTATTTATCAAGAATGATATCAGCACAAAAGCAAAGAGAATTTATTAAGAGTGAATATGACAATTTAAAAAAAGTCAAAAGCATTTGGATATGTATGGACAGTGCTGATGACGAAGATTCCATTGAGGAAATATATTTAGATAAGCGGACAATATATGGAAAACCACCAAAAACTGAATGTCCAGATTTGCTACGTGGTATTATAATAAGATTACGTAATAATGAAAATGTAAAAGAATCGAAAAATCAACTAATTTCAATGCTTGAAGAATTACTATCAACAGAAAGCAGTGAGGTAAAAAAGAAACGTCTGTCAGAAAAATATAATCTAATGATGACAGAAGAGTTTGAAAGGAGGCTTGACACCATGTGTAATTTAAGTGCAGTTATAGAAGAAAAAAGTCGCGAAGAAGGCATGGATTTATTAGCCAAATTAATAAGACTTTTGCAAGAAGATGGACGCAATGATGAAATTACAAAAGTTGTAAGCGATAGTGAAGAACGGAAAAAAGAATTTATAAAGTATGGTTTAATTGATTAATTTGGGTAAATCACGAATATAAGTTGACAAACCGCCGCACAACATTCTATAATTATCAACGTTCAGAGAATTTTATTGATATTTAAAATAGTAAAAACAGTGAGGGAGAAAGTACGTAATTTCCAAAAGGCAAAGAGAGTCCGGGCAGGTGAGAGCGGATGCGAGTAGAGAATTATGGAAGATCACTTCTGAGTTGCATTGCTGAAAGAAAGCAAAAAGTAAGCAGTGCCGCATTTCCGGCGTTATAGGGAACGCATATGATGGAACTTTATTTATAGAAGTTTTTGGTGTATGTTGTAACAGGTGGTATAACGAGATAACTTTAGCCTCGTCCTTTTACAAAAGGGCGGGGCTTATTTGCGCGAATAAGCAGAGTCAAGTTGTTACAGATGCAATTTACATGCTTGCATGTGAAATTGTGACTGTAACAATTTGACGAGCAACGCGAACGAGGAACACGAAGTGTTTCGAGCCTGCTTATTTACGCGAATAAGCAGAGTCGTGATGTCAGAGATGCAATTTAGATGCTTGCATCATAAATTGTGTCTTTGACATTATGACGAGCAACGCGAACGAGGAACACGAAGTGTTTCGAGTCTGCTTATTTGAGCAATGCATCACATAGAATAGAAAGGAAGAACAATCATGTACGAAAAAGTATCCACAGATTTGAACTTTGTAGACAGAGAGAAACAGACAGAAAAATTTTGGCGTGAAAATGATATTTTTCAGAAAAGTATGGACAGCCGTAAAGAGGGAGAGACCTATACCTTCTATGATGGACCTCCAACAGCCAACGGCAAGCCACATATCGGACATGTGCTGACACGTGTCATCAAGGATATGATTCCCAGATACAGAACCATGAAAGGCTATATGGTTCCCAGAAAAGCCGGATGGGATACCCATGGTCTCCCTGTAGAACTGGAAGTAGAGAAGTTACTGGGCCTGGATGGCAAAGAGCAGATCGAGGAATACGGACTGGATCCTTTCATTACTAAATGTAAGGAGAGCGTATGGAAATATAAGGGCATGTGGGAAGATTTCTCAGGTACGGTTGGTTTCTGGGCTGATATGGATAATCCATATGTCACCTATCATGATGATTATATTGAATCCGAGTGGTGGGCTTTAAAAGAGATTTGGGACAAAGGATTACTCTACAAAGGCTTTAAGATCGTTCCTTACTGTCCACGTTGTGGAACGCCGCTATCCTCTCATGAGGTGGCACAGGGCTACAAAGCGGTGAAAGAACGCTCTGCAGTAGTACGTTTTAAAGTAGTAGGTGAGGATGCATATTTCCTGGCATGGACCACAACACCCTGGACACTTCCCAGCAATGTGGCTCTCTGCGTGAATCCGGAGGAGACCTACTGTAAAGTAAAGGCGGCTGATGGCTATACTTACTATATGGCAGAGGAACTTCTGGACAAAGTATTGGGGAAACTGGCAGAGGAAGACAAGCCTGCTTACGAAGTATTAGAGACTTATGTTGGTAAGGATCTGGAATATAAAGAGTACGAAGCACTTTACAAATGTGCCGCAGATATTGCCGAGAAACAGCATAAAAAAGGTCACTATATCACTTGTGACGATTATGTTACCATGTCAGATGGTACCGGTATCGTTCATATTGCTCCTGCTTTTGGTGAGGATGATGCCAATGTGGGACGTAAATATGATCTTCCTTTCGTACAGTTCGTAGATGGAAAAGGTGATATGACACCGGAGACTCCATATGCTGGATTATTCGTGAAAAAGGCAGACCCGGAAGTATTGAAAGATCTGGATAAAGAGGGAAAACTTTTCGATGCGCCGAAGTTCGAGCATGATTACCCATTCTGCTGGAGATGTGATACACCGCTGATCTACTACGCAAGAGAATCCTGGTTCATCAAGATGACGGCTGTAAAAGATGACCTGGTTCGCAATAATAAGACGGTAAACTGGATTCCGGAGTCCATCGGTGAAGGACGTTTTGGAAACTGGCTTGAGAACATTCAGGACTGGGGCGTTTCCCGTAACCGCTACTGGGGCACACCGCTGAACGTGTGGGAGTGTGAAGACTGTGGACATCAGGAAGCCATCGGCTCCCGTGAGGAATTGGAGAAGATGAGCGGCAACCCCGCTGCCAGGACAGTGGAACTGCACAGACCTTATATCGATGAGATCACCTGCACCTGCCCAAAATGTGGCAAGACCATGAAGCGTGTACCGGAAGTAATCGACTGCTGGTTCGATTCAGGGGCAATGCCATTTGCACAGCACCATTATCCATTTGAAAATAAAGACTTATTTGAACAGCAGTTCCCTGCACAGTTTATTTCAGAGGCAGTGGATCAGACCAGAGGCTGGTTCTACTCACTGATGGCAGAGTCTACTCTGTTATTCAACAAAGCACCTTATGAAAATGTTATCGTGCTGGGACATGTTCAGGATGAGAACGGACAGAAGATGAGCAAATCCAAAGGAAATGCCGTAGATCCATTTGATGCACTGGAGACTTATGGTGCAGATGCCATCCGCTGGTATTTCTACGTCAACTCTGCACCATGGCTGCCCAACAGATTCCATGGCAAGGCAGTACAGGAAGGACAGCGTAAATTCATGGGTACTCTGTGGAATACCTACGCATTCTTCGTATTATATGCCAACATCGATAACTTTGATGCCACCAAATATGCATTAGAATATGATAAATTGCCTGTTATGGATAAATGGCTCTTATCCAAATTAAATACATTGATCGCAGACGTGGATGACAACCTGAATAACTACAGAATCCCGGAGGCTGCCAGAGCATTGCAGGAATTTGTGGATGATATGAGTAACTGGTATGTCCGCCGCGGCCGTGAACGTTTCTGGGCAAAGGGAATGGAACAGGATAAGATCAATGCCTATATGACATTGTACACAGCACTTGTTACGGTGTCTAAGGTAGCAGCACCGATGATTCCATTTATGACAGAAGAGATTTACCAGAATCTGGTGAGAAGCATTGACAAGACTGCTCCGGAGAGTGTTCACCTCTGTGATTTCCCGGTGGCTGATCCGGCGCATGTAGATAAGAAGCTGGAAGAGGACATGGAGATCGTGTTGGAGACTGTTGTTCTGGGACGTGCAGCACGTAACACTGCCAACATCAAGAACAGACAGCCAATCGGCAAGATGTATGTAAAGACTGACAATTCAGACAAAAAGCTCTCCGAATTTTATATCGAGATTATCGAGGATGAACTGAATGTAAAGGACGTAATATTTACAGATGATGTCCGCGCATTTACATCCTATAACTTCAAACCTCAATTAAAGACCCTGGGCAGAAGATTTGGCAAACAGCTCAATGCACTGAAAGAAGTGCTGACAAACCTGGATGGCAACAAGTCCATGGATGAGATCAATGAAAAGGGAACCCTTACCATTACCTTAGATGGTGTGGAAGAAGTTCTGGAAAAAGACGATCTCTTAATCGATGCAGCACAGGTGCAGGGCTTTGAATCAGAGTCCTACAACGGCATCACTGTAGTTCTGGATACCAACCTCACCGAAGAACTTATCGAGGAAGGCTTTGTGTACGAGATCATCAGCAAGATCCAGACCATGCGTAAGGATGCTGACTTTGAAGTGACAGACCACATCAAAGTCTATGTGAGCGGCAACGACAGAATCGCTGACCTGGTGCAGAAGAATGAGACTGCTATCGGTACGAAAGTATTGGCAGATCAGTTCGTCATGAATGAGACAACTGATATTTCCAAGGAATGGAATGTCAACGGAGAGAATGTGACTTTGGGAATCTCCAGATAAAAGAATGAATAGAAACAAACAATAGGAACAAAGCGGTAATCATTTCTGCTGTTTGTTGAGCAACTGAAAAATATGTGATAAAATGAGCACAAATGCAAGCACGGTTTGTGCTCATTTTAATACACAGGATTCTTGAAAAAGAAGGATTATGGTAATGAGGGGCAGGTTATAAAGATGAGTAATTCAAAAAATGAGGATAAACTGAATCAAATATGTGAATATGCCCAAAATAATGATATGCATATTAGTTATAACTTGATCCTGGATATTTTGATGGATAAGAAAAAAGATATTTCTGGTGAAGAAATTCATGACTTGATTCAGAAACTTGGAAAACAGAATATTATTATTGATCAGTCAGAAGGTGATGAAGGATATGAGGAAAAATCGCCATCAGAGCCCTGGAAATATATTCCTGCTCAGGTAAATATCTCTCATAGAGTGATGACCATATCGGATGTGATAGACAGATTGAGTAACGATGAATTTGATCTTAATCCAGAATTTCAGCGTAAATCAAATTTATGGAATTTGGAGAAGCAAAGCCAGTTAATAGAATCTCTGATGTTAAAGATTCCGTTGCCAACGTTTTATTTTAATGCTGCGGATGAAGGGAAGTGGGTAGTAATTGATGGCCTGCAGCGATTGACAACGCTTAACAATTTTCTAGTATTAAAGAATTTTAAATTATGTGGACTGGAATATCTTCGAGAGTTTCATGATAAAGGGATAGATGATTTACCCAGGCAATATTATCGCAGAATCAGAGAGACTCAGATTAATGTATATACAGTTGAAAAGGATACGCCAAGTGAAGTTGTATATAATATTTTTAAAAGAATCAACACTGCAGGAATGAAGTTGGAACCTCAGGAAATGCGCCATGCACTTTACCGGGGAAATGCGACAAAATTTATTGGTAGAATGGCGGAGAGTGAAAGCTTCATCAAGGCTACTGGAGGAACAATTCAACCGGATAGGATGTTGGATAGAGAATATATTACAAGATATATTGCATTTACGGAACTGGACTATCATAATAGATATAAAGGAAATATTGACAGTTATCTGATTGAAGCATTATCCCTTGTCCATACTTATTCAGAGACAGAATTAAAATATATAGAAGAAGATTTCTATGAAGTAATGAATGTATGTTTTGACATTTTCGGGAAATATACATTCCGACGAGTGAATATGTCAGAACGTCGAGGTCCGGTTAATAAAGCAATTTTTGAACTATGGAGCATTTGTATTCATAAATTACAAAAAACTCAGAGAAAAGAACTGGTCAATAGAAAAGAGACTGTATTAAAAAAATTTATGGAGTTATTACAGAGAACAGACTTTTCTACCTGGCTAAAAGGCGGTGACAGATATTCGCTGGAATCACGTATAGAAGCGAACACACAGATGTTAGAGAGGATTTTACATGATTAAAGAGATCAAACTTAAAAATTTCAAATGTTTTGAGGAAATCCAATGCAATCTGAAGAATGTTAATATATTAACAGGGCTTAATGGTATGGGAAAGTCAACGTTGATACAGGCATTGCTGCTTTTAAGACAGAGCGTAAAATCAAAGACGTCCAATGGCTTGCAACTGAAAGGGGAGTATGTTCAGCTTGGTCTTGGTAAGGATGTACTCTATGAGAAAGCGACACGGGAACAGATTGGCTTCCAGCTGGAATATGATGGTGGAAAAAGCACGTATTTGTATGGATATGATGCAGAGTCAAATGAACAGGGGCTAATGGATTATGAAGCCTGTGGAGATGGAATATGTGAGTTGTTTGAGGATAGGTTCACATATTTATCTGCCTACAGGATTCAGCCTCAGATGGTCTATGGGATTACGAATAAGTCAGAACTGCAAAAACACAAATGGGGTAATAATGGAGAATTTTCGCTACAATATCTGAGCGAGTATGGTTCGACGGATATAGAAAATACACAGATTTATTTAGACAGTATGGAAGAACATAATTTACTGAGTGTTGTAAATGCGTGGCTTCAGGAGATTTCACCTGATGTGAGAGTGCGGGTAGATGTAAATCAACTGATGAATCTTTCAGAACTTCGATATGAATTTGTAGAGGGAGAGAATACTACCAACTTATATAGATGTGTGAATGTAGGCTTTGGTCTGACCTACGTGCTTCCTGTTATTATTACGTTGGTATCTGCAAATGTGGGAGATGTGATTATCCTTGAGAATCCGGAGGCACATATCCACCCGCGAGGACAGAGAATCTTAGGAGAATTGATATCCAGAGCGGGTGCATCTGGGGCGCAGATCATTGTAGAGACACACAGTGATCATATTTTAAATGGTGTCAGGTTATCTGTGAAAAATAACCAGATAAAAAAACAAAATGTAGGACTGTTTTATTTTTATAAGGATGCGGAGGATAATTATAGGCACAAGTATGTGTCTCCGCACATATTGGAGAACGGAAGAATAGATAAATGGCCAAAAGGATTCTTTGATGAGTGGGATGTTGCATTAATGGATCTAATATAAGTACACAGGAGAATTACGGAAATGCATGCAGTTATGAACGACATTTCATTTAGATATCCTTTTGCAAATAAACGACAGGCAATAGGAGCAGTCAGAGAATGGCTGGATATATGCAGGATATTGAAAAGTCAGAAATGTACGAAAATACATGGACTGATTGTAGGAAACATTGATAGGGAATTCGAAATTGCACCGGATTATAAATGGATACAGCTATTGCAGGAATTTACAGAAATAGAAGATCGAAGACAGTTGCTGACAATATTACAAAATGCTGATGCCATAGAAAATGAAGAAGGGGTGGAATTGTTTACCATGCAGGGATATGAGTCTGCTCTGTGTACATATGCATATCGGCATGGTGACGTCTGTATCAGTGTGGAAAGTGACAGTTATTTTTCTGGAATCATATTGATGGGAAAGATAGGAGAAGAGGAAGCAATCATACATAATCTTGCCCAAAAAGATCAAATTAGTGAAGTTGAAGAATTCCTGGGAATTAGAAGGTACGAGTCGAATCCAAAGCACAGTATGAAATCTTATGAAAGAAAAGGAATGATGGTGAGTATCATGGATCTGGGTGATGATGAGGCACAAAGATTACTGGATACGGCAGTTGAAGTGGAGGGATGTCTGTATACAAAGTATAAAGGTATGTATTATCAATTCCCAAGAACTCGTGCAAATATATATCATGGGTTTCGTAATGATGTGTTAACAGAAGAAAAGAAGTACAGGATAGATAAAATATCCGCGTTATTAATTGAGTAAAATAATAGCCAGCCATAAAGTACGATATCAATTCTATAGAAGAGAGTATTCAAATCCTGTTGGAGTGTGCAGAGAAGCATCTGAGAAACAGACAGAGAAGGAAATGTAACTGTAAAATTTATTAATGGTTATTTTATGGAGATTAGTTTACAAACTTTTGTCTTTGCAATTGTGTCCTGTTGGGTTATAATGATAGATAAATTGGGATATTTTAAGGATTCCATATTACATAATTATACAAAGGAGAGGAGTTATTATGGCAATTAAAGATAGTATGGTACTTAATAAGAAAAAACAGAATGTTGTATTTGACAAGGATTTATTTATCAGGAGCGTATTATATAATGTAAAGACTCTATACAGAAAGACCATGGAGGAAGCTACACAGCAGCAGATCTTCCAGGCGGTATCCCTGGCAATCAAGGATGTTGTGGTAGATAACTGGCTGAAAACACAGAAGGAATATGACGAGAAAGATCCAAAAATCGTTTACTATATGTCCATGGAATTCTTAATGGGCAGAGCACTGGGCAATAATATTATCAATTTGCGTGCCTATGATGCAGTAAAGGAAGCACTGGATGAATTGGGCGTAGATTTGAACGTGGTGGAGGATCAGGAACCAGATGCAGCCCTGGGTAATGGTGGACTTGGACGTCTGGCAGCGTGCTTTTTAGATTCTCTTGCTACATTGGGATATGCAGCTTATGGCTGTGGTATTCGTTATAAATACGGTATGTTCAAACAGGAAATCCGTGATGGTTATCAGATCGAGCAGCCGGATGACTGGCTGAAGGAGCCCAATCCATTTGAACTTCGCAGACCGGAGTATGCAAAAGAGGTTCACTTTGGTGGATACGTGACAGTGGAGACCGATGAAAAGGGAAAACAGCATTTCAAACAGGAAGGTTATCAGTCTGTGCGGGCAATTCCCTATGATCTGCCAATCGTTGGATATGGCAATGGCATCGTAAATACCCTTCGTATCTGGGATGCGGAGCCGGTAGAATGCTTCCGTCTGGATTCCTTTGACAAAGGAGATTATCAGAAAGCAGTAGAACAGGAGAATCTTGCCCGCAATATCGTGGAAGTATTGTATCCAAATGATAATCATTATGCAGGAAAAGAGCTGCGCCTGAAACAGCAGTATTTCTTCATCTCTGCCAGCATTCAGGAAGCAATTTCCAAGTATATGAAGAAACATGATGATATCCACAAATTACCGGAAAAGGTAACCTTCCAGATGAATGATACCCATCCAACGGTAGCGGTTGCAGAATTAATGAGAATTCTCATGGATGAGTATAACCTGGAGTGGGAGGAGGCCTGGGAGATTACGTCACATACCTGTGCCTACACCAACCATACTATTATGTCAGAAGCACTGGAAAAATGGCCCATTGAGTTATTCTCCAGATTACTGCCTCGTATTTATCAGATCGTGGAAGAGATCAATCGCCGATTCATCCTTGAGATCCAGAGTAAGTACCCTGGGGATCAGAATAAGATTCAGAAGATGGCAATTATCTATGACGGTCAGGTGAAAATGGCACATCTGGCAATTGTTGCAGGATATTCTGTCAATGGTGTAGCACGTCTTCATACAGAGATTCTGAAAAAGCAGGAATTGAAAGATTTCTATGAGATGATGCCGGAGAAATTCAATAATAAGACCAATGGTATTACCCAGAGAAGATTCTTATTACACGGGAATCCACTGCTGGCAGGCTGGGTGACAGATCACATTGGTGCAGACTGGATCACCGATTTGTCTAAGATCAGTAAATTAAAACTCTATGCGGATGATCCAAAGGCACAGCAGGAATTTATGAATATCAAGTATCAGAACAAAGTTCGTCTTGCAAAATATATTATGGAGCACAATGGTATCGAAATAGACCCACGTTCTATTTTCGATGTGCAGGTGAAGAGACTTCATGAGTACAAACGTCAGTTGTTGAATATTCTTCACATCATGTATTTATACAATGAATTAAAAAAACATCCGGAGATAGACTTTTTCCCAAGAACTTTTATCTTTGGTGCCAAAGCGGCAGCAGGATATCAGAATGCAAAGCTGACTATCAAGCTGATCAACTCTGTGGCAGATGTGATAAATAACGACAACAGTATTGATGGAAAAATCAAAGTGGTATTTATTGAAGATTACCGTGTATCCAACGCGGAGTGGATCTTTGCAGCAGCGGATGTATCTGAGCAGATCTCCACAGCAAGTAAAGAGGCTTCCGGAACCGGTAATATGAAATTTATGCTGAACGGTGCACCTACCTTGGGTACCATGGATGGTGCTAATGTAGAAATCGTGGAAGAAGTGGGTGTAGAAAACGCATTTATCTTTGGTCTCAGCTCTGATGAAGTGATCAATTATGAGAACAATGGCGGATATTACCCAACAGAGATCTTTAACAATGATCCAGAGATTCGTGAAGTGCTTATGCAGTTGGTAAATGGAACCTATTCGAAGAATGATACAGAACTGTTCCGCCCGCTGTATAATTCTTTATTGAATACACAGTGCACTTCAAAGGCAGATACCTATTTTATCTTAAAGGATTTCCGCTCTTATGTGGAAGCGCAGCAGCGCGTGGAGGAAGCCTATAAAGATGAGAAACGCTGGGCGAAGATGGCGATATTGAACACAGCATGCTCCGGTAAATTCACCTCTGACAGAACCATCCAGCAATATGTGGATGATATCTGGCATCTGGATAAAGTAGTACTTGCTAAATAGAATGTTATCCTGTAAAGAAGAAACAGATATAGAAAAGAGGAAAATGACTGGTAATAATCATTTTCCTCTATCTTTTAAAGAAAAACTGTTGCATGATTATTAAATTTTACATATAGTGAATGTAACAGAGTTGCCCAAAGTCCTTGTGACATTGGGGACCAAGCTGAGTCTTGTGCTCAGCTTTTTTACGTTAAGGAGATACTTTATGGTTTTCCAGGTAACTATATTAAAGATTATGAAGAATAATTTGTGAATAAAATAATTTAGTTCTCTATGTTATTGAGTACAGTTACTTGAATATTGTAACGTGATAAAGTGATTGTATCAAAGAAGGATTTATGCTATATTAACAGATAGATGTAAGCACCCATTTCCAGGGACAGCAGATATGTTGTGATATGGAGATTGGGATGGAAAGAACACATATAAGATAATATTTATGAAAGATAAAATTGGAGGATGAAAACATGATATCTTTATCAGATGTAGGTGCATACCTGCTCAATGGAACAGAACTGATTCCAGACAACGGAGAAGCAGCAGCGGCGATAAAAAGCAAAACAGGACAGGAAATTACAAAAGAGACGGCAGCAAAAAACACCATTGCTTACAGTATCTTAGAGAAACACAATACTTCAGGGAATATGGAGAAGTTAAAGATTAAGTTTGATAAATTAACTTCCCATGATATTACGTTTGTAGGTATCATCCAGACGGCACGTGCGTCAGGACTGGAGAAATTTCCCATTCCTTACGTACTGACCAACTGTCACAACTCTCTCTGTGCAGTGGGAGGAACGATCAATGAAGATGATCATGTGTTTGGACTTACCTGTGCAAAGCGTTACGGTGGTATGTACGTGCCGCCTCATCAGGCAGTTATCCACCAGTTTGCCCGTGAGATGTTAGCTGGCGGCGGCAGGATGATCCTGGGATCTGACAGCCACACCCGTTACGGTGCTCTGGGAACCATGGCAATGGGCGAAGGCGGACCGGAGTTGGTAAAACAGCTATTAAGCCAGACCTATGATATCAATATGCCCGGCGTGGTGGCAGTGTATATGACCGGAGAACCCATGAAAGGGGTGGGCCCTCAGGATGTTGCTCTGGCAATTATCGGTGCAGTATTTGGCAACGGCTATGTGAAAAATAAAGTCATGGAATTCGTGGGACCCGGGGTATCTAACCTGAGCGCTGATTTCAGAATCGGTATCGATGTTATGACCACAGAGACCACCTGCCTGTCCTCCATCTGGAGAACCGATGACAATATTAAGGAATTTTATGATATCCATGGACGCAGTGAGGACTATGCAGAGCTGAATCCCGGAGCTGTGACCTATTATGATGGTGTGATCAGTGTTGATCTCAGCCAGATCAAACCAATGATCGCTATGCCATTCCATCCCAGCAATGTATACACCATCGAGGAAGTGAATCAGAATCTGACAGATATTCTTCATGACGTGGAGAAAAAAGCATTGGTAAGCTTGGACGGTGCAGTTGATTATAAATTAACAGACAAGATCGTAGACGGTAAATTATATGTAGAGCAAGGAATCATCGCTGGCTGTGCCGGTGGCGGATTTGAAAATATCTGTGCAGCAGCAGATATTTTAAAAGGAACCAGTATCGGGCCAAATGAATTTACATTGAGCGTATATCCGGCATCTACACCGATTTATATGGAACTCATTAAAAATGGATGTGCTGCAGCCTTACTGGAAACAGGTGCGATCCTGAAAACTGCATTCTGTGGACCATGCTTTGGTGCGGGAGATACTCCAGCCAACAATGCATTCTCTATCAGACATTCTACCAGAAACTTCCCGAACCGTGAGGGTTCTAAGCTGCAGAATGGACAGATCTCTTCCGTCGCACTGATGGATGCCAGATCCATCGCGGCTACCGCTGCAAATAAAGGCTTTCTAACAGCAGCAACTGACATTGATGTCACATTAAATAAATATAAATACTTCTTTGACAAGACCATCTATGAGAATCGTGTATTTGATTCCAAGGGTGTGGCTGATGAATCTGTGGAAGTGAAGTTCGGGCCCAATATCAAGGACTGGCCAGCCATGAGTGCACTGACGGATAACCTGGTACTCCGCGTGGTGTCTGAGATTCATGACCCTGTGACCACCACGGATGAACTAATTCCGTCCGGTGAGACCTCCTCCTATCGCTCCAATCCTCTGGGACTTGCGGAGTTCACCTTATCCCGTAAAGATCCTGCTTACGTGGGACTTGCCAAGGAAGTCCAGGTGGCGGAGAAAGCAAGGGAGGCAGGAGAGCATGTGGAAACTGCATACCCGGCAGCAACCCCGGTACTTGCAGCGATCAGGAAACAATTTGCAGATGTCACACAGGAAAATACAGGCTTTGGCTCTACCATTTTCGCGGTGAAGCCAGGGGATGGCTCTGCCAGAGAACAGGCAGCATCCTGCCAGAAAGTCTTAGGCGGATGGGCGAATGTAGCCAATGAATATGCTACAAAGCGTTATCGCTCTAACCTGATCAACTGGGGTATGCTCCCATTCCTCATCAAAAAGGGAGAACTGCCATTTAAAAATAAAGACTATCTGTTCATTCCCAATATCAGAAAAGCGGTGGAAGAGAAACAGGCAGATATCAAAGCGTATGTAGTAAAAGAAGCTGGATTACAGGAATTTACGCTGCAGCTGGGCGAACTCACCGACGAGGAGCGCCAGATCATCCTCAAAGGATGCCTCATCAACTACAACCGTGTATAATGTTCCCAATGTAACACAATCGTGGACATGAAGTGACAAAGGTCCAATGGAAGACAAGATTATGATACAATATGACCAGATTACGAAGTAATCTGTGTCATATTGTACCAAATCTTTTTTATTGTGGAAAAAGTATAACATTAATCCGGCTGGTGTGAGTCCGGTCACAGTTTTCTATTGTCAAATTTACTCTTTACAGCGGTTCATTTTTTTGCTATAACAATTAAGTCGATATAAATCTTTTATATCATATTCAAAAAGGCAATTCTGCCTGATTTTCCAACAAATAATTAGAAAAATGAAGAGATGAGGTGTTGCTTATTGGTCTGCTTATGTTCTTTATAGTGGTAATACGTTGAAAAAAAATATAATAAAGGAAATAAAGAGAATGTTTAATAATATAGAATTACTGGAGATAAAGATCATTAGAAAATATTTTGGAAATGGGAAGCTATTACCATAATAACTGTGTACTATCCGGAGTATTCCAAGTGGAGTAATGATTTCAAGATTAGGAAAAGAAAGGGAAATGAAGTATGAAATGTCAATTTTGTAATGGAGAACGTGAAAAAACAATTACATTTTACACAACTCAGATTAACAATTGTATTATTGTGGTGAAGAATGTTCCAGCATATAAATGTACACAATGTGGAGAAATATATTTTGAGCATGATACCATGAGCAGGATAGAAGTAATAATTGATAAGCTGGAGTCTGTAATATCAGAGGTAACGGTGTTGGATTATGGGCGGATTGCATAATATCATAACTAAAGTTTTTCCAATTCATTCCGATATATATGATACAAAGTACAAAATATTTTTACAGGCCTGGTATGCGTACTTTGAATCTTATGAATATTGTCTAACCACGGAGGGTGTTTTTTATGAATCAGGGAAGGTTCATGGAAATGCCCTTCTTTTTATTTCATAGCAGGATCATCGGAATCTACAGGGTGTATTGGCAGGAGTGCCAACAGATGTGGCGGGTTCTGAATCATGGGGAAAGGCTATGAGAGGGGAACAGGGAAGTAAACCAGATAAAGCGGTTATACGAGGAATGGAGGGAACATTGAGAATAAGTTCCGGCAATGTAGGAATGGAATCAACCAGACAGTATACATCTACGATACAGCACAGCGTGACGATCTCCGTGACGAATGCACAATTCATGGCAACTGGCACACAGATCAGAAGCGGTGAGACATCTAAAGACAAGGTGCCTGGAGAGGTATTAAGTGAGGGTACATCAGAAAAGACGCAGAGTAATATGCAGAATTCTCTGCTGAGTATGAGCCAGGGGTATTACAGCATTAAGCAGATCAAATCCACAACAGGGAAATCACCGGAAGAATTGATAGATGAGATTCGGGTACGCACCATTACATTTTTGATTAATCTACTGGGTGGTGCGAGAAAACGAGGGGCGTCTTCTGACAACGATTCTCTCATAGATAAACTTTTCAAGGGACAGGAGAGCAGCAAGGATGAGACAATGGTGTATACGGATCCCAGTGAGATTCCGCAGGATGATACCTTGTACAGTGTTAGTATGAACACGGTAAATTTTCAGCTGCATTATAGCTATGCGGAGTCTGAAAGCACGTCATTTCATACACAGGGAACCGTAGTAACAGAAGATGGAAGGGAGATATCCTTTGGTGTGGATATGGAGATGAGCAGGGCGTTCACAGAGGAATATGACCTGAATTATATAAGACAAAATGCAACATTCTGCGATCCACTGGTCATCAATCTGGGTGGAAATGTGGCGGAGGTATCGGATCAGAAGTTTTCATTTGATATTGATCATGACGGAATTCTGGATACGATCTCACAGTTATCTGGAAAGAGCGGATATCTGGCATTGGATCTGAACGAGGATGGTGTGATCAACGATGGAAGTGAACTTTTTGGCACATCTTCCGGTAATGGCTTCAAAGATCTGGCAAAATATGATTCCGATGGAAACGGTTGGATTGATGAAAATGATGACATATGGTCAAAACTTTTGATCTGGTCCAAGGACGGGAATGGAAATGATGCCCTTTATCATCTGTCTGAGAAAGGTGTGGGTGCTATTTCATTACAAAATAAAGCCACTGATTTTTCATTGAATTCCAGGGAAAACAACGGCGTAAATGCGAGAATCCGCAGCACAGGAATCTTCCTCTATGAGAATGGACAGGTGGGAACGGTGCAGCATGTGGATCTGGCAAAGTAAAAGTCAGACAGGAAATAAATGTCTGTAGAAGAATTGGGGTATATGACACTCCGTTTTCTCATAAGATAAGGTAGAGCTTGCCTTAGCGTGAATTGAGAATGTGATGAAAAAACGGAATCAATATCGTATCAAGTATTATCATAACCATAGAAAACAAATTGCGCGAAAATTTTTCAGAAAAGTGAGAGGTTTTTGCGCGATTTTTTTTATTGGAATATTTGTCCTGTATATGGGTTATCGCATGACCCTCATGCCACAGGTCACAGAGTCAAAGACAATAAATGACACATATGTCATTGTGGAGAGTACCATCGGAGAGGAACACATCCCCATGGAGGAATATCTGGTGGGATTACTGGCTGGGAGCATTGACCTGGAGTATGACGATGAAGTGCTGAAAGCCCAGACAATCCTGCTGCGAAGCACACTGCTGCACCAGGGGGCTGAAAATTCCATGGGAGAGATGCCGGAAACAGTCTCATCAGATACCACGGAGGAAATGCCAAAAGTTGTTTCATCAAATGAGGTGGAGAAAAGATCAGGAGCGGCAGATTCCATGCTGCGGGCAATCCCCGTGGAACGTAAGCAGGTATACATGAGCATCTCCGACATGCAACAGTGCTATGGAGAGAGCTTTATGGAGGTTTGTGAGCGGCTTCACCGCATCGTAGATGCCACCCGGGGAATCTACCTGTCCTATGATGACCAGCCTGTTTTGGGGGCGTTCTGTGCCATGAGTGGGGGGAAGACCAGAAATGGAAATGAAATATTCGGCAGGGGGGAATATACATATCTGGAAAGTGTGGACTGTCCCTATGATCTGAATCGTGAAAACTACGGGGAAGATTATTATTTCACATGGAAAGAGCTGGAGCAGAAATTTGGAGTCTCCATGGAGGAATCAGGGCAGAAAATTGAAATTACAAAAAAGGATGATGCGGGATATGCACTGAAAGTGACGCTGGGAGATCAGGACGTTACCGGGGAGGAATTTCGAAACAGCTTACATATCAACTCCTCCCATATGGAGATCACGGCATTGAAAGCAGGCGTTCGCATCCAGACAAAAGGAATTGGACACGGATTCGGAATGAGCCAGTACATGGCGCAAAGTCTTGCGGAAAAAGGCAGCGATTACATTGAAATTTTATCCTATTTTTTCCCAAATGCAGAAATTGAAAAACAATGAATAATCTTCCTGAAAAAGGTAAGAATGTACAGTAAGAAGCATGATTGGGAGGAGCAAAAGGATGAATTATTACGATATTGGAAATGGCAGCAATAACAACAGACATCGAAAAAATCGTGTCAGAAATAATATACGAAGTAAAAGAAAAGGCTTGCGGAAAGAACAAATCATTATGTTAACTGCATCACTTTTCGTATTGAGTGCATTGACGATGACTGGCGTATATGTGAAGGAAAAAAATAAGGCGGACAATGATGAGTATGTAGTGGATCTCAGTTCCATCGAAAAAAATATTCCAGACAAGGTGGAGGAGATCGCAGAAAATCAGATTGAGCAGGATGATCAGGCATCTATCAATGATATGGATGTTGATCCAGCTTATGAGGAAGCAAATTCAGGCAGCGTGCGCAATTCTGTATTGGATACCCAGGATACTATCCAGATTCCCGGAGTTGGAACCGTGAAGGAAAGCAGCCATTCCGTGGAACAGGCCATCGAGGAAGAATTGAACCGGGAGCAGAATCTGGAATCAAGTCCGGTGGTGGAAGATGAGGTGGAAGCAGCAGCCAGTGAAAAAGCAGTGGCAAAAAAATCCTATCAATTTTCAGAGAAGGATCAACTGCAGTGGCCCATTGTGGGAAATGTGCTTATTAATTACAGCATGGACAAGACGATCTATTTCCCTACCCTGGATCAGTACAAGTATAATCCGGCAATTGTTATACAGGCGGATAAAGGCAAGGCAGTCACCGCCGCGGCAAGTGGGGAAGTGACAAAGGTATTTCAGGATGCAGAGATCGGAAATGCAGTGGTGGTGGATATTGGCAATGGATATGAAGTCACCTATGGCCAGTTAGAAGATGTCCAGGTCAGCACAGGACAGAATATCGAAACCGGCGAACTGCTGGGCAAAGTGGCAGATCCCACAAAGTATTACAGTGTGGAAGGCAGCAATGTGTATTTCAAAGTGACCCACGATGAAGTTCCTGTAAATCCCATGGGGCAGCTGGATTGATCTGTGAGAACACTGCATTCATGATGCCACTCAGTCTTTACAGATAGGTTCCTACGGGTTAAAATACTAGTACAGCATTTCGAGAACAGGCAAGTGATATGGTGTAGTTATTTAATTGACGATATACTAGTTATGAGAAAAGTACGTTAGATAAAGGAAATTATGAACAAAAAAGAAGATCATAAAATATATAGGAGAATCAATAGAAATATTGATCAAAGGATAATACAAGGGATAAAGCAAATATTGAATACTAGAATAAGGCATGGAGGGATACGCAGCGTAGCCCTCCTGCTGGTCATGGTATTGGTGACAGGCTGCAGCCTGCCTTCTCCACAGGAGCAGGAGACGATGGAGGATGTGCCCGATAAAGAACAGCAACATCCGGTAAACTATAAGGTACCTATCAGTGTGCCCAATATCCTGGTGGATCAAAATGGCTATGAGATGAAAAGTACCAAAACAGCACTGTTTCGTGGGGAAAATCTGCAGAAGACCTTCGAGGTGATCGATGCAGACAGTGGCGAAACGGTGTATACAGGGGATATTATCACCCGTGGAATCGATGAGAAGACGGGTGAGTACATAAGTTATGGAGCATTTTCGGAGCTGGAAAAAGTCGGTACTTATTATATACAGACCGCAGTTATCGGACAGTCCTATCGATTTGTCATCGAGGAAAATATGTATACAGACCTGATCTATAAGATGGAAACGGCACTTTCGGAGAATCGTGATAAGGTGGATATCGCGGATGAGACTTCCGGAGGATGGAACACGGATAGTGGGAGAAATAAAAATGTTACGGTGGGATGTACCGTGGCACAGACGCTTTTGCTCACCAATGAATTTTATCCGGAGATCATGACAGATGATGTGGGCACAGTGGACAGTGGCAATCAGATACCGGATATCCTGGATGAAGTGAAGTATGAGATGGACTGGCTGCTAAAAATGCAAAATCCCAAGACTGGCGGTGTATACGCGGGAATTACCAGGGGAAAACTGCAGCCGGAATCTGTGGAGGCCACCGCAGATTTCGCCAGTGCCATGGCATTATTCTACTATAACTATGTATATTATGATAAGGCCTATGCACAGAGATGCCTCCAGATGGCAGAGCGTGCCTGGAAATATCTACAGGTGAATGCCACAACAGATACGGCATTGGCACAGTATAATGCGGCGGCACAGCTTTTTAAGGCAACTTACAATGTGACTTATCATACCTATATCAAGGAACATTATGACGCGGTCTACCATGAGGAAGATAACAAATGGAACAGGGAACTCTACGGAGATGTCGCCTATCTCACCACCGTTAGAAAAGTGGATACGAACATCTGTAAGATGCTCATGGATAAATGGATGGATAAAGCGGAAGACATCGTGGAGGAATCCAAAAAAAATTCCTATTTTGTAATAGAAGATACCAATGAGGAGATGCTCAGTGAGATGCTGTGTCTCTCCGTCATCGATCATGTTATCACCAACCATGAATATGTCACGGTACTGGAGGGCCATCTTCATTATTTTATGGGAAGAAATACAGACGCAGTCTGCTATATCGAAGAGTATGGAAAAGTCTACCCATCCAGAAACCATAAGCAGGAAGCCCTCACCAAACAATCCCAACAGACTGCCACACTCCTCTTCATGCTCTCCGAGATCATCACCGAAGACACAGAAGAATTTGGAGAATAATAATAGGTGTGATATAATATACGAGATTAAGCAGAGTCAAGTGATTGAATAGAAAGACGTCATGCTTGCATGTAAGACTTTCTATTCAACCATTTGATGAGCAACGCGACCTCGAAAATTTTTAATTTTCGAGGCTCTGCTGACGTTAATCGAGGACTTCATACGCTGCTGGAGTTATACGAATTAAAACAGAAGGAGCAAAATGTGTATACAACCATAGATAACATTCATGTAAACTATATAGACGAAGGGCAGGGCGACTGCATTCTCCTGCTCCATGGCTGGGGCAGTAACATCGCGCTCTTTGACGGTATCATGAAGACGCTGCTGCCAGCATATCGTGTGGTGGCGCTGGATATGCCGGGGATGGGACAGACCGGAGAACAGGCGGCCTCCTGGTGCGTGGATCAGTATGTGGATTTCGTGATGAAATTCATAGAGGAGCGGAAGATCACAAGCTGTGCAGTATTGTGCCATTCCTTTGGGGGCAGAGTCCTGTTAAAGATGAATGCCAGGCTGGCAAAGATGGACAATAAGCCTTTTACCATCACCAAAGTGGTATTCATAGATGCTGCCGGAATTAAACCTGTGAAGACGACGAAACAGAAAGTGAGTCTTCGCCTGTATAAGATGGCAAGAGCTTTTATGAGTCTCAGACCTTTGAAGGCAATGTATCCGGATGCCATTGACTATATGAGGAAAAAACGTGGCTCTGCGGACTACAACAGTGCCACACCCATCATGCGAGAGACACTGGTAAAAGTGGTGAATGAAGACCTGCGATATCTGTTACCGGAGATCAAAGTGCCTACATTACTGATCTGGGGAGCCAACGATACAGCTACACCGCTTTCGGATGCCAAGATCATGGAACAGGAGATTCCCGATGCCGGTCTGGTGGTGGTGGAGAGCACCGGACATTTTTCTTTCCTGGAAAATGCAACGCTGGTACATAGCGTGCTGCAATCCTTTTTTCACATAAAATAGCTGGCTAACGATTCGCAGAGGGTTCTGAATAGTTTCGAATTAAACTTAAAATGAAAATGAAAATAGAGGAGACAGAGATTTGCATACGATATTTTTAATTCTGTGGCTGATCACATTTGTGGCAGGGTACGGCTGTTTTTTGAATTACATCTTACATATGTTTCAACAGAATTCCTATAAAAGAGAAGAGCATCTCCACTGGGTGAAAGTGAATTATGCCAGATTGATGGGCAAATTCCTGTTTGCATTGATTTCAGTGCCCTTTTTATGGGTGGGAAACAGCGTCTGCCTTGTGATAGCGATCCTATGTAATGTGGTGACGATCCTGCTGAACAAACCTGGGAAAACCGCAAAGAAGCCATTGGTCTATACCCCCCGGGTGAAGCGTATGATAGTGACAGCGTGGCTTTGCTTTCTCATCGTGCTGGCATGTTTTTTCCTGTTGGGTATGAACCAGGTCATGAGACTGGTCTGCGTTGCCTGTCTTGTGATACTTCCCGTGTGGATCACTGTGATCAATGGGATCAATCATCCCGTCGAGGAGCATATTAACCGTGGATTTATCAAGGAGGCATCGGATATTATAGAATCCATGCCGGGGCTTACCATCATCGGTGTGACGGGAAGTTATGGTAAGACCAGTGTAAAATATTTTTTGAGCAAATTATTATCCACCAAGTTCAACGTGCTCCACACACCGGGTAACTATAATACGACACTGGGCGTGGTGCGCACGATCCGCGGGGAACTGAAAGCATATCATGATATTTTTATCTGCGAGATGGGTGCCAGACAGGTGAATGACATCAGGGAAATCTGTGACCTGGTACATCCCAGATATGGAATTATTACCTCCATTGGACCCCAGCATTTACAGAGTTTTCACACCATCGAGAATGTGGTGAAGACGAAATTCGAGCTAGCAGATGCCATTCCGTCGGATGGATGCATCTTTCTGAATAATGACAATTCTTACATTGCGGCGCACAAGGGACAATATGAGGGCAAGACCCGAATCTGTACCTACGGCGTGGAGGATACGGAGGCGAAGTACAGAGCCTATGATATCACCGTATCCGCATCGGGATCTGCCTTTAAGATGAAGGATGCCCAGGGAAAAGAATACGAATTTAACACCAGACTTATGGGTAAACATAATGTGGAAAATATTGCCGGGGCAATTGCGGTGGCTAACACCCTGGGCATTGCCATGGAGAAGCTGATCTATCCTGTGAGACAGCTGGAGAGCGTTCCACACAGACTTCAGTTGCAGAATCAGGGAAATAGAATTATACTGGATGACAGCTATAATTCCAATAAAAATGGATTTATGGCGGCACTGGATACCTTGCAGGGATTTCAGGAGATCCGTATCTTATTTACACCTGGGATGGTAGAGCTGGGTGAAAAACAGTACAGTGAAAATAAAGAAGCAGGTGTGTATGCGGCGGATAAATGTGACTATGTGGTGCTGGTAGGCAGGGAGCAGACAAAACCGATCTACGATGGTCTGCTGGAGGCTGGTTTCCCGGAACATAAGATCATCATCGTAGAAGGTCTCATGGAGGGATTTGACCGGATCAACGGAATCCCGTCAGAGGACAGGAAAAAGGTCGTTCTCATCGAAAATGATTTACCGGACAATTATTCATAGTTATGTAACTATTCAGAGCCAAGCAAATTCATAAAAATATGCGAATCATGCTTGCATGAGTGAGCTGATTTTTGTGAATTTATTTGGCGAAGTAACCACATAAGCAAAAGAAAAGCTTCGAAGAAGCGTTTTACGCATGGGGTTCTGAATAGTTATATAATTAGTTATAATTTATATTAATTTTTATAATAGAAAGGCATGGTAGTAAGATGAAGATTAAAGTAGGCGTATTTTTTGGTGGAGACAGTGTGGAGCATGAAGTGTCCGTAATCTCCGGAATCCAGGCAGTCAATGCATTTAACACAGATAAATATGAAGCGATTCCCATCTATATCACAAAGAACAATGAGCTCTATGTGGGGGAAGGAATCGGTGATATTGCAAGATATAAAAATATTCCAGAACTTTTAAAAAACAGTACCAGAGTATTTTTCATGAAGGAAAATGGAAAAGTGAATATCATCCAGTATCCGGAGAAGAAATTGGGAAATTCAGTGATCAATACCATCGATGTGGCATTCCCGGTGGTGCATGGCAGAAATGTGGAGGATGGATGTCTCCAGGGATTCCTGAATCATTATGACATTCCCTATGCGGGATGTGATGTGGCAAGCTCAGCAGTATGTATGGATAAATATGTGATGAAAACAGTGCTGGCAGATAACGATATCCCTGTACTTCCGGGATGCGTGGTGGATGTGAAAGCATATCAGAGAGATGTGGAAGCTACGATCTGCATGATCGAAGAGAAAATCGGTTTTCCTGTGATCGTAAAGCCCATCAACCTGGGCTCCAGCGTGGGAATCAAGGTGGCAAAGACCAGGGAAGAACTGGTAACAGCCCTGGATTATGGATTTGCATTTACTTTGAAGGTACTGGTGGAAAAGGCGATCATGTCTCTCCGTGAGATCAACTGTGCCGTGCTGGGAGATTATGAGACAGCGGAGGCTTCTGAATGTGAAGAGCCTGTGGCAACAGATGAGATCCTCAGCTATGAGGATAAATATGTAGCTGGTGAAAAAGGCGGCTCCAAGGGAATGCGTACCGCGAAGAGAGAACTTCCGGCAAATCTGTCACCGGAGAGAAGAGAAGAAGTGAGAGCCATGGCAGTGAAGGCATTCCAGGTATTGGGATGCAGCGGTGTTGCCAGAATCGACTTCATGATCGATAAGGAGACGGATAAACTTTATGTAAACGAACTGAACACCATTCCCGGTTCCCTTGCATTTTATCTGTGGGAACCTCTTGGAAAACCTTACGCAGTGTTGATTGAAAATATGATTGACCTGGCATTGAAGAGAGCCCGCGAGGACGCATCTCTTGCCCATTCCTTCAACTCCAATCTCCTGGCGAATGCCAATCTGGGTGGGACCAAAGGGACGAAGAGATAATGGATCTATGATTAATGGGAATGCAAAATCAAATAAATCAGTATTTTACGCCTTGTGCAATCTAAGCGATTGCCAGGGCGTATTTTTGTCGTATGAAAGAATGGAATATTTCAATGACAAAAAAGAATTGTTTCATTGTAAAGACTTTCTTATAATAAAAATAAATAATAAATGATAAAAGAAACGAAAGTAATAAGAGTGATTGGAAATCTAAATCTGAGAAACGGAGAAGCGAATATGGAAGCAACAAAGGAATTATTCACACATATAGAATTGGAAAATGGTATGTATGCTATTACAGCACCCATGGGAGAGCAGTGTTACGTCATCCTGGGGGAAGAGAAAGCATTAATTTTTGATAATGGGATGGGATTTGGCGGTCTGAAAAGCTATGTGGAAAAAATTACAGACCTACCGCTTGTCATGGTGACCAGTCATGGACACCCGGATCATGCAGGGGGTAATGGGGAATTTGACCAGGTATATATGCATTCCGCAGATCGGGAGACTTTTGAGGAAATGTGTACCGTTGCATATCGACTTGGAGATGTGGAAAAGATAAATGCAGATCTGGTGGAAGGGATGAGAGCAATTACAGTGCCATATGTGGGGAATTTCACAGCGATTGACCAGATGCAGACCATAGATCTGGGAAAACGCTCACTGGATATTATCCATACCCCTGGTCATACCAGGGGTTCCATTTGTCTGTATGACAAATTAAGCAGGACACTTTTTGCCGGGGATATGCTCAATGAGCAGACCTGGATGTATCTGGATTATTCTACAGATATTCAGACATATTACGATTCGCTGAGAAGTATCTATGTGAAGAACTGGGATATTCAGTGGATACAGACAGGTCATTCCAATGCCAGAATATGCGAAAAAAGATTACAGGATATGATAGGATGTGCCCAGGAAATATTAGAGGGCAAAGGAAAAGAGCAGGAAAAAGAAATGACTACATTCGCAGGAAAGGGTATGTGGCATGGATTTGGTGATGGGGGAATCTTATATAATCCTGCCCGAATAAGAGAAAATAATGATGAAATCCTAGGATAAAAGTTCTTTTAAAAGTATTTTTATCACTGGATTCGATTTGTTTTTCTTTGGCACGGCGACTACTACAGTACTACTGATAGTTTCCTCCAAAGGAATTACAGCGATGTGCTCATGATTAAATACAGTCAGACTTTTTTCCATGAGGAGGCTCACCCCCTCACCAATCTCCACGGTACTTAAAATGGATTCAATTCTGGCGGTTCTCAGTACATTAGGTGTGAAACCAGATTCTTTGCAGGCATTGATACACATGGAATAGATACTGATATAACGATTCATAAGGATAAAAGAATCCTCCCGCAGCTCCTGAAGGCTGATACAACTACGTCCAGCCAGAGGGTGGGACAGGGGGAGCAGGGCCACCAGATGATCTGTCACTGCGGGATAGTAAGTACAATTTCCGGAGTTCAGGACCTCTTTTCTGGTGATAGCGATATCACAGGTGGCATCTTCAAGCGCCTGTCTGATGGGCATATCTTCCATCTCATCTATAACCAATTCTACATTTTCATTTTGTTCTGTAAAAGCGCGGAGACGATTTGTAAGATCATATTGAGATAAGATAGGGAGCGTGATCAAGTGAACACGCTCTTTATCTGATTTTGTGGCCATTTTCAGGTTATGGATACTTTGATCATAGGCTTGTAAGGTCTTTAATGTGTCCTGATAGAATATCTTGCCCTGGGGAGTGAGAATAGAGGTACGCTTACTGCGGTCAAATAAGGATACCTCTAATTCATCCTCCAGACGTTGAATGCTTTTGGATAGAGATGACTGGGACATATGGAGAGTTTCAGCTGCGTTCATGAAATTTTTTTCATCTACGATCGTAGTAAAATACAATAATTGATTAATTGTCATGGAATTCCTCCCTGGTATTAACTAGAATATATGACATTATGGAATGATTTGCAAGTTAAATGGAATTGATTGTGCAAGATTTATATTTTATAGTCTAAACATCAACAATAACTATGCAATATATCTAAAGGAGGAAAAGAAAAATGAAAAAGGTATTAGCAATGTTACTATGTGGTGCAATGTTAGGCACGATGTTAGTTGGATGCGGAGCCAAAGAGAGCGCAGCAACGACAGTAGAAGAGACATCCGCAGGCGGGGTAACAGAGGCGGCAGAGGAGACAGTAGCTGCAGCAGAATCAGCAGCAGGTGGAGACATTTCGGGGATGACAGTAGGATATTGTATGCCGGATACATCAGAAAGCTTTTTAGCAGGTCTCTCAAATGGTGTTAAAGAATTATTTGAGGCAGATGGTGTCAAAGTAGATATTGCCGATGCAGCAGGAAGCTCTACCACACAGATTGGTCAGATCGAGAATTTTGCAGCATCAGGCACAGATTTGATTATCATCATGGCAGTAGATCCAACAGGTGTTACAGATGTAATCAAGCGTGCACAGGAAGCAGGAAGTCTGGTGATGGTAGCGGGAAGTGATCCGGGAGCATACGATGCGATCATGTATACAGATCAGTATGAAGATGGAACAATGATTGCACAGATGGGAGCCGACTGGATCGAGAAGACTTTCCCGGATGCAGCACCGGGCAGCATCGAAATCGCTCTTTTCGAAGACCGTAGTACACCGGAAGCTACACAGAGATGTGAAGGTATGGCAACAATCACAGAGTTGACAGACAAAGTAACAGTAGCACAGGTAGTGGGAAGTATTAAAAATAATGATCCGGCACAGGCAGCTATGGAGAATGTAATGCAGACCAATCCTGATATTAAAATGGTACTTTGCTACAATTCCAGCGGAGCTATGGGTGTAAACGAATATGCAATGAGAGCGGGTTCCGCGATAAAAGATCCATCGCAGTTCGCAACGTTTTGTTCAGACCTCGATGAAGCTGCCTTAGTTGATATTGCTGATTCAGCAGAGGATAAGGCAGTGTTAAGAGGTTTGATCAAATTCGGCAGCAATGATCTGACGGGTGATACTTACAAACTTGCAAAGCAAATGCTTGCAGGTGAGGAATTCCAAGTAGAAAATCCAGATCCTTTAACGAAAATTACACCAGAAAATGTAGCGGAATTTCAATAAGAGATAGTAAATGGATTCAATCACAGGATTCAAAAATAGAGTCAGGGGGGAGTGATCCCCCTGTTCTGTAAAAGGAGTAATTATGGAATATATACTGTCATTAAGAAACATAACGAAAAGATATCCAGGTGTCATAGCGCTGAATCAGTTATCAGTTGATTTTAAGCCGGGGGAGGTACATGCTTTACTTGGAGAAAATGGTGCCGGAAAATCTACATTAATTAAAGTGATCTCAGGTGCAATCAGCCCTGATGAGGGAGAAATCATATGGGAAGGAAAGTCCTACAGCAAGATGACTCCAAAAATCTCAAAAATGAATGGAATAGAAGTTATTTATCAGGAATTCAATCTGGTGGATACATTATCTGCCGCTGAGAATATTTGCCTTGGTGAAAAATATGGAAAGTTCGTTGATTTTAGCATTATGGAAAAAAAGGCTGCGGAGATATTTAAACAGTTTAAGATAGATATTGACCCAAAGGCAAAGGTAGAACGTCTGACATCCGCGCATCGTCAGATCGTGGAAATCTCCAAGGCGATTTCCAGGGAATGCAAGCTGCTCATTATGGATGAACCCAGTGCACCTTTGACGGTGAATGAAGTGGATTGTATGTTTGATATCGTTCGCACCTTGAAGAAAAAAGGAATCACCATTATCTACATCTCACATCGCATGGAGGAAATATTTACCATAGCGGACAGAGTTACTGTTATGCGGGATGGAGGATTTGTAAAGACGCTTTCTGTAGCTGATACAAATCGTGAAGAACTTATCAATCTTATGGTGGGACGAGAATTAAAAGAAAATTACCCGAAGACAGTAAATGCCAATCAGGAAGAAGCTTTGCGTGTGGAGCATATGACAGGAAATGGAGATACGGATATATCTTTCTCATTGCGGAAAGGAGAGATTCTTGGGTTCGCCGGATTGGTAGGTGCGGGCAGAACAGAACTTGCAAGACTGATTTATGGGGCGGACAAGAGAGAATCAGGAAAAATCTATGTGGATGGAACACAAGTACAGATCCATTCCACGACAGATGCCATTGAGAATGGTATTGGATTAATACCGGAAGACCGCAAGAACCAGGGATGTTTTCTGGAAAAGGGAATTGGATGGAATATTGCTTTTAATAATTTGAAGAATCTATCCAAATCCGGAATTGTAAATAAAGCAAAAGCGAAGGCAGTTGCCGAAGAATATAGAGATTTGTTACAGATCAAGACGCCTTCATTGGAGCAGGATGTGAAAAATCTAAGCGGTGGCAATCAACAGAAAGTTGTAATTGCCAAGACTCTTGCCACAAATTCCAAAGTGATTATTTTCGATGAACCCACCAGAGGAATTGATGTGGGTGCCAAACAGGAAATCTATGAGCTGATGAATAATCTTTCCAAAAAAGGAATTGGTATTATTATGATCTCTTCAGATATGGAAGAATTGTTGGGGATGGCAGACAGAATCATTGTATTGTCGGAGGGAAAGATGACAGGTGAATTACAGGGTGGAGAGTTTGATCAGACAGAGATTTTGAAGCTGGCATCAATTAGTTAGTAGATTGGAGAAGAAAGATGAAAGATAAGATAATTGGATATATTAAAAAATTTACAATACTATTAGTACTCTTTGCACTTATCATATTATTTGGATTGATTAATCCGGTATTTTTTACCTGGCAGAATTTCATGAATATATTGACACAGCAGGCGTATGTAATTATCGCGGCCATCGGTCTGTCATTTATTATGATCGGTGGCGGTATGGACCTGTCAGTAGGATATCAGATGTCATTGGTAGGTATTATAACAGCAATGTGCATGATGTGGTATAACTTACCGATCTGGCTTAGTATTATGATCGGCATGATTACAGGCGTGATCCTGGGATTATGTAATGGATTGGCAGCCGTAAAGTTGAAAGTACATCCATTGATCATCACATTGGGAACTATGACGGTATATCAGGGTATTTCCTATATTATCTCTAATTCCAATACAATATTTGGTCTTCCGGATGCATTTAAATTCATTGGACAGGGATATGTATTCGGTATTCCTTTCTGTATCATATTGGCTGTTATCGTAGCTGCCATTGCAAGCTTTATTCTGAATAAGACTTATTTTGGACGATATGTATATGCCATTGGAAGTAATGAGGATGCAGCACACCTGGCTGGTGTGAACACCAGCAGGATTAAATTATTTGTGTTTATGATCTGTGGTGCCTTTGTAGCATTATCATCCATTATTCTTATTGCGAGAGCTGGTTCTGCCACATCGGCAACTGGTCCCGGCACAGAATTTACATGCATGACAGCAGCAGTACTTGGTGGTATCAGTTTCAAAGGAGGCAGCGGTAAAGTCTGGGGTGTTATCACGGGTGTACTGATCTTAGGAGTATTGTCCAGCGGTATGCAGATTATCGGACTTGGTACCTATCCCCAGTATATTGCCAAAGGACTTGTATTGCTGGCAGCGGTTGGGTTTGATAACTATCAGAAGGAAGTTCACGTAAAGAAAGATAAGAAAATTGCATAGAACTTCATCAGAAAGGTGAGGAAAATATTATGTTTGATACAAAGGTAGTATTGCCAAAACTGCCGGATGTGGAATTGAATAAAATTACATATAAGTGGCTGGATATTCCTTATGCAGAACAGTCCGAGACGCAGAAACTGGATATTTACGCGCCTGGCACGGAGAAGCGTTATCCCACAATCGTACATTTTCATGGAGGAGCTTTTGCTTTTGGAACCAGAAGAGATGTAAACCTTATTTCGATGCTGAGAGGAATTAACAGAGGCTATGTAGTAGTAAGCGTGGAATATCGTATGAGTAGTGAGGCAAGATTCCCGGCGCTGGTATATGATGCCAAAGCAGCCATTCGTTTCCTGAGGGCACATGCCAGGGAGTATCACATTGATCCGGACAGAATTGCAGTATGGGGACCTTCCGCGGGAGGATATCTGGCATCCATGGTGGGTGTGACGAATCATAATCCTGTATTTGAAGACCTTCGAATGGGAAATGAAACTTATTCCAGTGAAGTACAGGCAGTGGTAGACTGGTGCGGACCCTGCGGAGATTTCTGCAAAATGGATGAGGCAGTTCTGGAAAATGGAGTGGGAAATGCGGATCATAATGATGATGACTCTCCAGAATCCAGAATCATGGGCGCACCCATACAGAGCATTCCTGAGTTGACACATCTGGCAAGTCCGTATGTACATGTCACCCCAAATATACCTCCATTTTTGATTCACCATGGAGGAAGTGATGGAACAGTTCCGGTGCAGCAGTCAAGGACTCTGGCAAAGGCAATCGAAGATATTGCAGGGAAAGACCGGGTAGATTATACAGAATTCCCGGGGAAAGGCCATCATGGAGAACCGTGGTATGATGAACCGCAGATGAGTGACAGGGTATTTGATTTCCTGGATAAGTATTTGAAGCAGAAAAAGAAAAATGAAGTAAAGATATAGGGAATGACAAATGCAAAATAAAATTGACGATTTAAGAAGTGCCCTTGACTTTTTGAAGGAACAATCAGGGGAACTGATAGAGACAGACACAGAAGTAGATCCCATGGCGGAATTGTCAGGAGTCTATCGTCATATTGGAGCTGGTGGTACGGTGATGCGTCCTACCAAAGAAGGACCTGCAATGATATTTAATCATATCAAAGGATTTCCGGATGCAAGGGTCGCTATCGGAGTATTGTCCAGCAGAAGCAGAGTAGGAAAACTGCTGGGAGTCGATCCGAGGGAGCTTGGCAATGCATTACGCAGCTGTGTGTCCAAGCCTATCGATCCGGTAATCATCCGGGAAAAGCCAAAATGTCAGGAAGTGATTCATCTGGCAGAAGACACAGACTTTGATATACGCACATTAGTGCCCGCGCCTACCAACACACCACAGGATGCAGGACCTTATATAACTTTGGGAATGTGTTATGCTTCTCATCCCGTGACAGGAGAATCTGACGTGACGATCCATCGGCTGTGTGTGCAGGGAAAAGACGAGTTAAGTATTTTTTTTACACCGGGAGCCAGGCACATCGGAGCCATGGCGCAGAAGGCAGAGGAATTGGGAATAGAACTTCCGATCTCCATCAGTATTGGTGTTGATCCGGCAATTGAGATCGCATCCTGTTTTGAGCCGCCTACAACACCAATGGGATATAATGAACTGTCCATCGCAGGGGCCTTGAGGAACAAAGCGGTAGAAATGACACCTTGTATTTCCATAAAGGAGAATGCCATAGCCAATGCAGAATATGTCATAGAAGGCGTGATCCTGCCAGGAGTGAGAGTGAGAGAAGATCAAAATTCCAACACAGGGTATGCTATGCCGGAATTCCCAGGATATACGGGAAAGGCTTGTGAGGAATGCTCTGTCATCAAAGTCAAGGCTGTCACACATCGGAAAAATCCTATTATGCAGACGTGTATCGGACCCAGCGAGGAACATGTGAGTATGGCAGGCATCCCAACAGAAGCCAGCATTCTGGATATGGTGGATCGTGCCATGCCGGGGAGATTGCTAAATGTCTATGCACACAGTGCAGGAGGCGGCAAATATATGGCTGTGATGCAGTTCCGAAAAAGGGACGAAAGTGATGAGGGAAGACAGAGGCAGGCAGCATTGTTAGCTTTTGCAGCTTTTTCAGAATTAAAACACATCATACTGGTGGATGAGGATGTGGATCTATTTGATACCAATGATGTGCTATGGGCCATGAACACCAGATTTCAGGGAGATATGGATACCATTACCATACCGGGGACCAGATGTCATCCACTGGACCCTTCCCAGACACCGGAGTATAACTCTAATATTCATGTAAAGGGAGTGAGCTGCAAGACGATCTTTGACTGTACAGTGCCTTATCATCTAAAAGAGAATTTTGTGAGAGCACAATTCATGGATGTGGATGTCAGCAGGTTTGTCAGCTTATAAGAAGACTGTGTCAACCCGTTTGCCGTAGACAAATTTAAAACAGGCTGATGCTCAAAATGGAGGCAAGGAAATATATGAGGATTATTGTAGGAATCAGTGGAGCCAGCGGTGCGCCCATTGCCATAGAACTATTGAAATCTCTTAGAGAAGAATCAGATGTGGAAACACATTTGGTTTATTCTGCCGGTGCGGTTCAGACAATCCGTCAGGAGACCATCAGTACGCTGGAGGAGTTGGAGGCATTGGCGGATGAGGTCTATGACTGTAATAATATAGGCGGTTCGATAGCCAGCGGTTCCTATCAAATGGACGCCATGATCGTGGTACCATGTAGTATGAAAACGCTGGCAGGAATCGTGAGTGGCTATAGTGATAATCTACTCCTTCGGGCAGCAGATGTGACATTGAAGGAGCGCAGAAAACTCATACTGGTAACGAGGGAATGTCCATTAAGTACCATTCATCTGCGTAATATGCTGGAAATCTCCAATATGGGAGGAATCATATTGCCACCAGTACTGAGTTATTATAATCATCCAGAGACTATCGAGGATGCCACGAAACATATCGTGGGAAAGATCATGGATACAGTGGGACTGGATTATAAGGAAATGAAGCGGTGGAGTTGATGAGCTCGGTGATAAGATAAGGTAACAAAAGGATGACATTGATGAGCAAACATAGAGAAAAACAAATATTTTTAAAAAGAAAGCTGCTTCACATGGAACTGTTCGTTACAGGATTGCTACAGGGACAGGATCTGCTGTTGTCTGTGACAGGTGGAGAACTTTCTCATATTGGAAGTGTCAGCATGGCGATTCCAAGACAAAGCCTTACGGGTCAGGGAAACAGTGCCACCGTATCCACCTTTGTGTATCCTGGTCATATGGATGACAAAATTGGGGATCTCTTTGCAAAGGAACTCTGTTCTATGCTGCAATGTCATGTGGTAGTGACCTGCGGAATCCATTTTGAGGAATTATCCCCAGAACAACTGGTGCAGGTGGAATTGGAATGCAGGGATATGTTGGAAAAATTAAAAAATGAGTTTATATAACCTGTATATGTTGTCCATACTAAAGAAAAAGGAAAGGACAACGAAAGTGTATGAGAATTCCAAATCATATTGCAATTATTCCAGATGGAAACAGGAGATATGCAGTTTCTAACGGCATGGAAAAAAAGGAAGGTTATGGACATGGTCTGAAACCGGGGCTTCTGGCACTTCGCAAAGCGAAGGAACTCGGTGTAAAAGAGATCACATTTTACGGCTTTACGGTGGATAACTGTAAGCGCCCATCCGAGCAGGTAGCGGCTTTTCAGAAAGCCTGTGTGAAGGCAGTTGAACTGCTGCAGCAGGAGGGTGCAGAACTTCTGGTCATGGGAAATGAAGAGTCCAAATGCTTCCCTGAAGCCCTAAAAAAATACCGCAGGAGGCAAACCATCTGTGGCGGTGGGATTCGACTGAATTTTCTCGTAAATTACGGATGGGATTGGGATCTCTCCCATGTGAAAGTAGATGGAAGACCGTGGTCCTGCGATATCTCCAGAATTGATATGGTCATCAGATGGGGTGGCAGATACCGATTGTCCGGTCTGCTGCCTATTCAGTCTGTGTATGCCGATATCTACAGCATCCCTCATATGTGGCCGGAATATTCGGACGAGGACATAGAAGGGGCATTTGCCTGGTATAATACCCAGGATGTAACACTGGGGGGATGAGAAATAGAGATACAATAAAATATTTGGCATTATGGGAAATTCTTCATCTGTTCTTAATCTTCATAATGCCCTTTACATGAAATGATTAGAATATTCCGTAATTCATCAATATCGTATACAAGTCTGTTGGTATCATCAATTCGCCTTGAGTAACCAGGTCGGTACTTCAATTTCTCCGGTTTTCCTGTACCTTCCATGGTTCCATTAGAAAGAATATCTTTTAACAAAGTATTTATTCGCGTCAGAGTTTTTTTGTCTTCTGCCTGCCAATGCATATATTGTTCAAAGGCTTCTTTTGTGAATGTAAAATTATTCATCTGCTAAATGCTCCAGTTCATCCATGGATTTTGTTACAACTTCGCCATTTGCTAACTGTTCAAAGCTACGATCCAACATTGTCAGATATTCTGCATTTCTCTTTGCCTTCTGCAGGTCGAAGTACTCGCGCTCTGAAATAACAACTACATTTTTATTTTCTTTACGAGAAACAATAACGGGTTCTCCTGAAAATGCTAAATCAAAATATTTTTTAATGTTTGCGCGTATATCCATCTGTCTTGTAACAGCCATATTAAGACCACCTTTCCGTACTAAAAAGAGTACGCTTTCTAGTACTTTTAGTATATGCTCTTATTATGCCAAAGTCAAACTATTTTATGCTGGAAAAGATTATGATTTTCAGTGATATTGGTGCATACATTGAGAAATAATATGACGTAAATAAATATTTTATAAGAGCAAATACTGATGTTAGTGTTCAAAAATGTGGCAAATAGAGAAGAATGGGTTATAATATAGATATAGCTAATTAAATGGAATTATACCAAAGGAATAAATGGGTAGTGAAATTATGTGTGATACAAAAAAATATAAAGAAATATACAAAGATTTTATAGAATTGGAACCGGATGATACATTACAATTATTGTTGGAGGCTGATTCAGACGATGAAAGAGAGTTTTATGAAGTCGTAGGAAACTTTCTGTTACAGAGAAAACAAAGAGAAGTTATAAAGGCAGGATTATTTTGATAAAATAAGAAAACAATAATAAGCGATTGCAATATATGGTATAAAAAAGTGAAAGGTGGTGTAGGCAAATGACTATGTTACAGGAACAGGCTTCCAAAATGATAAATGATTTGTCTGATGATAACGTAAGTTTTTTAATTGAGATTATACAAAGACTTATGCCTCAAAAGTCAATGAGAACGGATGAACAGCTTAAAAAAATGGAGGGTATTCAAGCTCTGAATCGGTTAAAAGCCACTAGAGATGAGATCAAGCAATATTTTCCTGAAGATTTTGATCTGGACAAAGAATTAGAGGAGGCAAGGGCAGAGCGTGAATGCAAGTTACATTATTACAAGGAATCCTTCTGATTTTCTTAATTCCGATGTACCAGCAATTCAGCCGGAGGATTTCCTATCTGTTCTGAATGGGTAGATGTGGTGGAGAACAATTCCGATGAGGAAAGAGAGCTTTAAAATCCTAAGATAAACAATATGGAGGATAAAAATTGTAGAAATATATACACTTCCATATTCATCTATTGTTATGTATTCAACAGAGAATGCAGGAAAACTTCTTGATATTAATGCAGAGGTGGAATTGTGGACAAAAGCAGGTCATATTAAAATAAATCTAAATAGGAATGTAGATATTAGAGAATTTGATAATATAATTGCTTCTGCGGTTCTTTAGTTAGCACGTAAACACTCCGGAAAAGAGATTCTTAGACTTATATCGTTGAGAATCTCTTTTTATTATGGCCATTGCGATGAAACAAACACATCAGCTTTATATGTAATCTATCATTGAGAGGATATATTACATATAAAGGTGGTAAATTATAAAGGTTTATTGAATAGGAGTAGAGGTAATTGGCAATCATGGTAACATAAATATTGTATAATAACATTATATATGTTATTATATATAAAAATATGTTACAAAAGGTTGCGAGATGAAAAAACAATTGGGAGAGTATTTTGGATGTGTAGTTAAAGAAAAAAAGTTAACAGGACAGTTAAGCTTACCTATTTTTATGACTCTGAGAAATATTAGAATATTGGAGATGAATGGAACAAGCTTTGCACTTATTGATATTACCAAAGAATCAGAGCTTACAGTAGCAGCAATGAAAAAACAACAAAAGAAATATGAAGAAGTAATGCAGTGTCCGGTAGCCTATGAAATGGAAATCAATAGTTTATCTATGCGAAATGCAATGGTGAAAAATGGAATCTTTTTTGTCAATTTGCCTGGTAATATTTTTTTACCATTTTTAGGAATCGTATTGCAGAATGTGTATAAAAAACAGTGTATTGGAGCAGACAAAATGATGCCAGCAACACAGATGGTTTTTTTAGAGCTTTATTTTATGGGGGAGGGTGCAAGTGTTTTAAAGAGTGAAATAGCAGGTAGATTGCATCTTACGAAGACATCTATTACAAGAGCTACAGCACAGTTAGAGCAAATGGAGCTTATTATGCAGAATAAGTCGGGTACAGAGATTTCAATAATGAGAAATAGTGTTCCTAAAAAATATTATGAAAATGCAAAAAGATATTTGATTAATCCAGTGCAAAAGATAATTACGGTATCTCGTGAAGAGATAAAGGACTATGGATTTAAGGCTGGCGAGTCGGCCCTAAGTATGAAAACAGAATTGAACCCACCAAATATTGAAGAAATGGCAATTTATAAAGGTGCAGAAATCATAGACCAATTAGAGATAATGGATTCAAGATATGAGGAACATAGCAAGTGCGTAAAATTACAACTATGGAAATATGATCCGGCATATTTTGCAAAAGATGGAATTGTTGATCCTATATCACTTACTTGTACTTTTAAAGATAATAGGGACGAAAGAATAGAAATGTGTTTAGAGGAACTACTGGAGGAAAAGTAAATGGTATCAGGTATCGATTCATTTAGAAAAAATGTTATAACAGAGCAAAAAAAGGAGCTGTCGCACTAGCTGATTACTTAGTGCGACAGCCCCTTTCAGTATATATAGTAGTCGGAGTGACGTGATTCGAACACGCGGCCTCTACCTCCCTAAGATAGCGCTCTAGCCAAACTGAGCCACACCCCGTCTGAAATATGATTATACTAGAATATTTGCAATCTATCAAGTATATTTTTTGAATTTTTCATATTTTTTCATAATTCGTAAATTTCCAAAGTAAATGCAACCCATTTCATATGCTCCTGTTATATTTACTTTAAGAAAGTTAGTAACTGCATTTACTATGACAAATATGCTACACTTTCTCCAGTCATGTCTGGAGGCTGTGATTGGAGGAATCTTTATGAGTAAACAACATACATCTTCAGATGATAGAAATACGATTTCCAAGCCTGCTTTAATCTATGTTAAGAGCTTTATTATCAAGGAAGAAAAGACAATTCTTGCTCTGACAGTATGCAGAGCATAACAGAACCTCTCGACAAGTTGTCGAGAAGTACAAATGAAGTATTTATTGATAGCAGCACTTATTATTTTACAGTATGCTTTTAGCCGGAAAGTGGGCAGACAGGAGATACAAAGGGATTGCTGAAAACCTGCTGAAGAACGGAAAGGCAAAAGTGATAGGATTGTATTAAAGGCAGAAGGCAAGTATCCGCAGTTTTCTATGGAATTTGAGCCTTGCAAGAAAAGTAAAAAGAAAAAATAACAACCAAAAAGAGATCGCCATAAATGACGACCTCTCGGTTACAAAATTACTAGGATTCCTCCTACGTTTACAACATCATACTAGCATAAGAAAGCCAGGTTGTCAAACGATTTTGTAATCACTACTAGGTTATGTAAGGTGCAATTAAACCATTCCGCATTGAGAGATTTTATTGCTGATTTCATTCAAAACGGAGGGCTTTACATCGCCTATTTTTTGAAAATGTACTCGTGATAAGCTGACCTGTGAGATGCGGGTAACATTTGCCCAACGATCCATAAGAGGGAAGCCATATACTTTATCTACTTTTACATTGTATTCCATAGACTTCGGATTTTGTGAAGAAAGTGGAATAACAATCAGAGAGTCTTTTAAGTTTTTAAGAATGATTGCGGGATGACGTCCACCAAATTCTGTACCAATATTATAGCCAAAGTCAACCCATACAACCGCTTTTCTTACAAGAACAATGGAACGCATGATAAGCTCAATAGCCTGCTTATCTGGACGAAGCCAGTCAAAAACAGATTTCTTAATGATATTTGGCAGTGCAGAGGATGGAATTTGAAAATTCTTTTCACCCATAATCAGGTCGGTTTTCAAAGTAGTCCATTTATAGTATTCATTTGCCAGTTTGATTTTTTCAGAATCAGTATGGTCAATGTGGGTAAAGTGCTTCCTAAGAGTGGAAACTGTATTATCAAAAGAAAGGCTTGCGTCTTCCATTGTTGCGGTATGTTTCATTCGTGATTTCTCCTTGAAGAATAGTGCCTTTATAGTGGTAGAATATTAGGTTAATGGTCTGATTGATACTAGCCAGTGTCATACTGGTTTAACCAATGAAGAGCTGGAGAAAATAGTGGCTCAGTTGAATAATTTTTTTGCATAAACGATAGATAGAAATTTTCCATAATTTTATACTAAATCACGGTTTTTGAAATACATTCTTTTGATTTCAGCCAGAACAGTATCGCTGATCTTTTTCTTCTCATCCCGTTCCATGGTGGACATATCGATGGGCTTTCCGTATTCGATCACGACATGTGTCTTCTTGATCTTTGGAAGATGGTCTTCGAAGATACTGGCGGTGTTATTCAACGCTATGGGCACGATAAGGCAGCCGGCTTTTTCGGCAATCTTAAAGCTTCCCTGGTGAAATGGGAGAAATTCCCCCTCTTTTTTGCTTCGGGTTCCCTCGGGAAAAATACAGATGGAGATGCCGGATTTGATTTTTTCAATGGCAGTGAGGATGGTCTTCATGCCTTCTTTTAAGTTCTCACGATTCAGGAACAGGCAGTGGAGATTTCGCATCCAGACATTCAGAAGAGGTACTTTTTCCATGGAATCCTTCGCAATGTATCCGGTAGGTCTGGGAACTCTTGTGTAGGTGAGCAGGATGTCGAAGTAGCTCCGATGATTTCCGATGTAGAGTACAGGCACATCCTTTGGCACATTTTCCTCTCCCAGGACAGTGATTTGTGCACCGCTGAAGAAGAGACACGTGCGAAATGCAAAGTTCACAATGGCGAGAGAACTCCTGCTTTTTAAATCCATATTAAATTTTCCGATGATCCACTCTGCGATCATAAGAGGAATACTAACAATTAAAAATAAAATAACAAATCCAGCCACTAATATAAATCGAATCATAGTTTTCATACCTTTCCCCAAAAATACAATTACTTCGCAATCTGTGTCATAGTAACGTCATGCTCTACGAGCATTCCTGACGCAGATTACTTCGTAATCTGGTCATAGTAACGTCATGCTTTTCAAGCATTCCTGACGCAGATTACTTTGTAATCTGGTCATAGTAACGTCATGCTTTTCAAGCATTCCTGACGCAGATTACTTTGTAATCTGGTCATAGTATACCATACTTTATCCCGCAGGGAAATACAGGAATAATGCGAGACTTGTGATAATAAATTGATAGAAAGAGAATGATGAATGGGAAATGTAAGTGAATCGAATTAAAATAGGAAGAAAAATGATTTTTAATGTAGTACTGTTGCTGGGAATCGGCATGATGTGTGTGGGATGTGGGAAGACAGCGGAGCCGGAGGATAAGGGGAAAGAACTGGAATATACGGTGGTGGCTGACAAGGAGGTGCCGGAGGAACTAAAGAGCAAGCTGGAGGAGCGGAAGATGGAGCCTTTTAAGGTAACTTTTGCAGATCGGGGCTATATCTATATCTGTGTGGGTTACGGGGAGCAGAAGACGGGCGGTTACAGTATCGGCGTGAAGGAGCTGTATGAGGCGGACAATGCCATCTATGTGGACACGATTTTGACGGGACCCACCACAGAGGAGGCAAAGAACAGTGGGAAGTCCTATCCATATATCGTAATTAAGACCGAATATCAGGAAAAGGCAGTTGTGTTTGAGTAATGAAAAAGATATAATATGACCAGATTACAAAGTAATCTGTGTCAGGAATGCTCAAGGAGCATGACGTTAATATACGCAATGAAGCAGCGTCAAGTGGATGGTATGAAAATCAAAGATTTTCGAGTCTCTGCTGGGGTTAAGATTAAATATGACCGGATTATAAAGTAATCTGTGTCACGCAGCGCTCGGTATATGCATCGGATAAGGAGTCCTTATGAAATTAATTAAGAATGGAACAGTTATTGACCCAAAGAGCAACACGCAGCAAAAAATGGATATTTTAATAGAAAAGAACAAGATCGTACAGATGGGAGAAAACCTTCTGGACAATATGACGGAGAAACCGGAGAAGATCGTTCATGCGGATGGACTGATGGTAGCTCCGGGACTGGTGGATGTGCATGTGCATTTCAGAGATCCGGGATTTACTTATAAGGAAGATATTCAGACGGGAGCCAGAGCGGCAGCGGCAGGAGGATTCACTTCGGTGGTGCTTATGGCAAATACGAAGCCTGTGGTAGACAATCTGGAAACACTGGCATATGTGCTGGAAAAGGGGGCGGAGACGGAGATTCATGTGTATACCTGCGCCACCGTGACCCAGGGCATGAAGGGCACTGCGTTGAATGATATGAAGACATTATTTCATAAAGGTGCCGTGGGGTTCACCGATGATGGGGTTCCCATTATGGAGGAATCCATCGTGAGACTTGCCATGAAGCAGGCGGCGGAGCTGGGCGTGCCGTTGAGCTTCCATGAGGAAAATCCCGCTTTTATCACCAATAACGGCATCAATGCAGGGAAAGCAGCGGAGCATTTTGGAATCAAGGGATCTCCAAGAGAAGCGGAGATCGACATGGTACGAAGAGATCTGGAACTGGCAATTGAGACGGGGGCGGATATCAACATCCAGCATATCAGCAGCAAAGAAGCGGTAGAGCTGGTGCGGGAAGCCAGGAAAAAGAGTACACATATCCACGCGGAAGCCACGCCACATCATTTCTCACTGACGGAGGAGGCAGCGATCCGGTATGGAACTCTGGCAAAGATGAATCCCCCCCTTCGCACGGAGGAAGACCGACAGGCAATTATAGAGGGACTTGCGGATGGAACTATCGATCTCATCGCCACAGACCATGCACCCCATAGTATGGAAGAGAAAAAGAAATCCATCACGGAGGCACCCAGTGGCATTATTGGGCTGGAGACCTCATTATCTCTGGGAATCACCAATCTGGTACAGACCGGGAAACTTACATTATGTAAACTAATAGAAAAGATGAGTTACAATCCGGCGAAATTATACCACCTGAATGCAGGGGAACTGCGAGTAGGCGGCCCCGCTGACATGGTGATCTTCGCAGACAGGGAAACCTGGGAAGTGAAGAGCTTCCAGTCGAAATCCGCCAACTCTCCATTTGCAGGACAGAAATTGCAGGGAAAAATCATCTACACCATCTGCGACGGCGAGATCGTATTCGACAATCGGTAGCATGGATGGAAAAGATGTTGATGTAAAATGGAAAGCTTACGGGAATCCATCCAACACTGAATCAGAATATGCGTGAAAAAAGATAACCAAAAAAGGAAAAGTATTATATTACGTGGAATAAAAAAATCAGCGAATGAAAGAACATAAAAGAACAGAAAGGCAGGAACCTATGGCACAGAAGAAAAAAGTAAATGCGATAGTTCATGAACAGACAGAATTAACAACAGATATCTATGACATGTGGATCGATACGGATCTGGCACTTCAGGCGAAGCCGGGGCAGTTCATCAGTGTCTATCCCCACAATGCCAGTATGCTGTTACCGAGACCCATCAGTATCTGCGAGGCGGATCGGGAGAATGAGCGTCTTCGCATCGTCTACCGCATAGCCGGTAAGGGAACGGAGGAATTTTCCAAGTACCATGCAGATCAGCATATCCAGATCCTGGGAACGCTGGGAAATGGCTTTCCGCTGGAGGCAGGAAAAGGAAAGAAAGTATTTCTCATGGGTGGAGGAATCGGAATCCCGCCCATGTTACAGCTTGCAAAAGAATTAGAGGCAGAGAAGCAGATCGTCGTGGGATATCGTGACAAGAATTTATTCCTGAAATCCGATCTGGAAGAATATGGAACGGTCTATGTGGCAACGGAGGACGGAAGTGTTGGCACCAAAGGGAATGTCATGGACGCCATTCGTGAAAATGCACTTGACGCGGATGTCATATTTGCATGCGGACCCATGCCAATGCTCCGGGCCATCAAAAAATATGCGGAAGAGAAAAAGATTCCTGCCTACATCTCACTGGAGGAACGCATGGCATGTGGTGTGGGTGCCTGTCTGGGATGCGTCTGTAAGACCAGGGAAAAAGACCATCATTCCCATGTGAACAATGCCAGAATCTGTACGGACGGACCGGTATTTGAGGCAAAGGAGGTAGACATCTGATGAGTGCACAGACCAATACGAAAAGGACGAATACAGAAGTGACCATCGCGGGCGTGACCTTCAAAAATCCTGTGATGACGGCATCGGGAACCTTTGGCTCTGGAATGGAATACAGTGAATTCGTGGACTTGAATCACCTGGGAGCTGTAGTCACAAAGGGTGTAGCGAATGTGCCGTGGCCTGGAAATCCCACACCCCGTGTGGCAGAGACTTATGGCGGTATGCTCAATGCCATCGGACTGCAAAATCCGGGAATTGACGTTTTCATAGAGAGAGATATTCCATTTTTACAGAAATATGATACGAAGATTATCGTCAATGTATGTGGAAAAACAGTGGAAGATTATCTGGAAGTGGTGGAAAGACTGGGCGATCAGCCAGTGGATATGCTGGAAATCAATGTATCCTGTCCCAATGTGAAGGAAGGAGCCATCGCCTTCGGTCAGAAAGCAGATGCTCTGTTCCGTATTACAAAAGAGATCAAGGCGAAGGCAAAGCAGCCGGTCATCATGAAACTCAGCCCCAATGTGACAGATATTACAGAGATGGCAAAGGCAGCGGAGGCGGCAGGTGCGGACTGCGTATCTCTCATCAACACCATCACAGGAATGAAGATCGATGTGAATCGACGCACTTTTGCCATAGCCAATAAGACGGGCGGTTTGTCAGGCCCGGCCATCAAACCTGTTGCAGTGCGCATGGTCTATCAGGTGGCTAATGCGGTGAAGATCCCCATCATCGGAATGGGTGGTATCGCAAATGCCGAGGATGCGTTGGAATTTATCCTTGCCGGAGCCACAGCCGTGTCTGTGGGAGCCATGAACTTTGTCAATCCCTATGTCACAGAGGAAGTGGTACAGGGAATCCAGCAGTATATGAGTAAATATAATATCTCTGATATCAGGGAACTCATCGGAGCTGTTAAATAGTTACATATTTATCCATAATTTATTAATAATCAAAGAACCAACGGAATACAATAAATCAGAGGTATACCGGAGGTATTTTATGGAGTTAATTAAGAAGAACATACATATGGATCAGATTACGTGCAGTGCCATGACCCAGATCACGCTGGAAGATGACATGAATGTACCGGACAATAGACCTGATATGGAATCCATTATATTCAATCAGGGAAATGTACAGCTGAATGAGATAAAAGCCGGGGAAGACAGAGCGCATATTAACGGAAAGCTGAATTTCCAGGTATTGTACAGCAGTGACGAGGATGGCAGAAGGATCAACGTACTGGATGGATCGATTCCATTTCAGGAACAGATCTATATGGAAAATCTCCATAACAGCAACGCGGTGACGGTGAAAGCTACACTGGAGGATCTCAGCACCAGTCTGATCAATTCCCGCAAGCTGAGTGTACAGTCGGTGGTATCATTTACAGTCTGTGTGGATGATCTGGTGGATGAAGAGACTTCCGTAGATCTGGTGAACGACGATATGGGAGCTGCTAAGATACCTATGGAATATCGGAAAAAGACCATGGAATTATCGGAGCTTTCCATTCAGAAAAAGGATGTGCTCCGGATAAAAGAAGAGGTACAGATGCCTTCCGAGCTCCCCAACATATTTGAAATCTTGTGGAAAAATATTGATGTAGTGATCTCGGAAGTGAAGGCGATGGACGAGAAATTACTGATCAGTGGAGAGATGCACGTGTTCCTACTATATGAAGGGGAGGGCGAGGAGCATCCCATTCGCTGGTATGAGACCACGATTCCCATTCATGGGGAGATCGACTGTCATGGATGTGAGGAGCGTTTTATACCGGAAGTGACTGCCGGGATCAATCATATTGACGTGGAAGTACGCCCGGACTTTGACGGGGAAGAGCGGGTGGTAGGAATAGAACTTCCGCTGGAACTGCAGATCAAGTTATACGAGCAGGAGCATGTGGACATCGTGTCAGATGTGTATGGCATACAAAATGATGTGATGGCAGTGACAAAAAAGGGACATTATAAGAATCTGCTCATCAGAAATAATGGAAAGTTCACATTGAATGATCGTGTGAAAATAGACGGATCAACAGGACGCATTCTGCAGATCTGCCACAGTGAGGGAATTGCCCAGATCGATGATACAAAGGTAACGGAGAACGGGTTGGAGATTCAGGGCAATATCCTGGTGAAGATGCTGTATGTCACAAACGATGATGAGAATCCATTTGCCTCAACAGAAGGAAATGTTCCGTTTACCTATCATGTGGATGTGCCGGGCATGACAGATGCCTGTGAGAGGAAATTACAGCTCCAGGTGTCGGAGATCAACACTACCATGCTGGACAGTGAAAGTATGGATGTAAAGGTGTCTGTGCTCGCCTCCGCGGTGGTATTTCAACCAATTGAGGAGGAGATTATCACAGATGTCCAGGTCAGGGAGCTGGATATTAACTTCATGAAAGAATTGCCCAGTATCGTGGTCTATGTGGTAAAAGACGGAGATTCCCTGTGGCAGATCGGGAAGAAATATTATATTGCCGTGGATCAGATCAAGGAAACAAATGGACTGACTTCAGATCATATCAAAAGGGGTGACAAACTTCTGCTCGTAAAGACCTGCTGTCTGGAATAAGCTGTAAAAGAGTCAAATATCGCATTTCATAGTGGTATTTGACTCTTTCTAAGATTACAGACATATTGCCATGTATGGAGGAATGCAGATAATATCATCCCTTATCAGTAAATTCCTTGGATGTATGATATAACAGTCTCCTATCCTGTCCTTATATTTTTCTCTAAATCGTTGCAGTGATGTAATTTGATACGTTTTCCCGGATTTGACCTCAATAGGATACATTTTATATTTTAATTTACTGTTATTAGAAATCAAAAAATCTATTTCTATATCGTTTCTATGCTTTTCCTTGTTATAATGCGTATAGAAATATAGTTTATGGCCATTTGCTACAAGAATCTGAGCAATCATATTTTCATATAGCATACCTTCATTTAAGGATAATTTTCCTCCCAATATCTGATTATATACGCCTTCTTCGAGTAATTCATTTTCATCAAAAGAATGACTCAATAATAATCCGGTATCACCCATATAGCATTTTACGTAAGTTCGGGTCTCATTCATGGATAGACCGACATTGGGATCATTGCATAGAAAACATTCATTGGATATCATGGAATCGGATAACCAGAAAAAAGTTTCCTCATATTGATCTGCACGTGTACCTTCTTTAATGTCTTTGAAGATAACCCGTTTCTCATGCTGTGATAGAAGTCCCGGAATCTGATCAAATATAGCGATGACTTTGCTCTTATATCCTGCGTTTATTTTCATAATATCACTTCTATATAATGCTAAAATATCTCTTTTTTCTAAATCTGATTTTTCAAAATCCTTATGATTCTCTATAAATAGAACCACGCTTTTAGGCATACCACCTATCAGTATATATTGGTTAAATAAGAGCATCGCTTTGTTATGAAGCGCACGTTCAAGAGGTTCCTTCTTTTTAAAGCATTTTTTGATATATTCTAGAAGTTGATCTTCTCCAAGAGCCCATGCAAATTCTTCAAAGTCAAGAGGATTCATTCTGAGATGTCTTTCTTCGGACGGAATAACGATATCCTTTACGTTTTCTTTAATAGAGATTAGTGATCCGGTTTCTATATAATCATATCGTTTATCTGCAACTAAATATTTAATGGCAGATCTGGCTTGTGGATACATCTGCACTTCATCAAAAATAAACAGAGTGTTTCGCTCTTTCAATTTGATACCATAATATGCAGAAATCAGCATAAAAAATGTATCTAAATCATTCATGTAATTCTTAAAGTATCCCTTGAGTTCATCGGACTCCTTTGCAAAATCAATTAGAATATATGTTTCATATTCATTTTTTCCAAATTCTTCACACACTGTCGATTTACCAATTCGTCTGGCACCTTCGATCAAAATTGCTTTATCACCGTTTTCGTTTTTCCAATTCAATAATTTATTATATATTTTACGCTTTAAAATCATATTTACCTCCAACCCTATACGCATATGTAGTAATTACACTAATATACATTATGCGCATATGTACAAACTGATCAATAACATATTATGCGCAATATTATTTTACGATATTCATATATTCTTTGCAAGCATAAGAGAAATATTCTTATTATATATGGAAAATTGAGGATAAAAGTAAAGCTGTAAGATTATTCATCTAACAGCTTTACTTTTTGTCTGTATCAGTTTTTTGCATTTTCATCAATGCATCCATATATCCTAACGTGCGATTCTGATTGTCATGATTTAGGAAACGATATGTCTCTATCAGGTTATTTTCCTCATCGGTATAATCCAAAAGGGATTTTTTAAGCGGTGTGTCGGAGGTGTTCAGCAGATAGGCAGGTGATACATTTAGAAATTCACAGATGGGTATGATTCTGTCAATGGAAGGATTCGTACCCTTTCTTTTCCAATCACTGATGGCGGAAGGAGAGATTCCGGTAGCAGCAGAAAACTCTGCCTGGGATATTTTACGCTCTTTTAGAAGCATAAATATACGATCACTAATAATCATAGCAACACATCCTTTTCTATGAAAGATATCAACAAATTACCATAATATGACAAAATTTACTTTACTAATCAGTAAAAACGTATTATTATACGTATATCCGAATTAATGAATATTTAATAAAAATATAATAATTAGAATCATTTTATAGTACGGTCATGACTATGCGATATAACAAAAAAGAGAAGGACTGTGAGTACAATGGCAAATAATGACCTTGGTAATTGTTTAAAAATGCTCAGGAATAATCACGGATACTCGCAGGCGTATGTAGCATCCCAGCTTAATATTATACGACAAACATATTCACATTATGAAACAGGACGTATCATTCCCAAGACAGAGACGCTCATGCAGTTAGCTAACCTGTACGAAGTTCCACTGGAGACGTTAGCGAAGATCAGTCTGCCGGAGGGAATTCAGCTTCAAAATGGTGAAAGGGTCAGTTGTTACAATGAAAGTGAACTACTGTACTACTTCAGAAATCTGGAGGCAAGGCAGCAGGAAGAAATTCTTGATTTTATGAAGTACAAGTATAGCCGAAGCAGAAAGAAAAGTATTTGGAAATAGAGAAAGGCCTGTTTGATGCAATGTATATAGATATTCACTCCCATATCCTGTATGGTCTGGATGATGGATCAAAAAACGTAGAACAATCTTTTAAAATGTTAAAAATAGCACATGAAAATGAAATACAAGACATCATTGTAACACCACATAATAAGGCCAACAGACACAATGCCAGCAAGAGAACCATAGAAGAACGCATGGCAGAGCTCCAGCATCACGCAGACGAAAATGGGTATGGGATGCACCTCTATGCAGGAACGGAATTCTACTATAGAAGTGAGCTGGTGGAATTATTGAATCAGAAAAAGGTGTGTACCATGGCTGATTCTGCCTATGTGCTCATAGAGTTTTCACCGAGGGATGATTATGCCTACATTAGGGATGGATTGTATGCGATCTTATCAGCAGGCTATCGTCCTATTATTGCGCACATCGAACGGTATCAGGCAATCATGAAAGATCAGAGCCTGGTAGATGATCTGATCGACATGGGCTGTTATGTACAGGTAAATGTGGGAAGTGTCATGGGCAGATTCGGATTTCGCACCAAAAGCGATACCAGGAAACTGTTACAGAACGGAAGAGTCCATTTCCTGGCAACGGATGCACATAATGACACAGAACGACCACCGGAGATAGATAGCTGCGTTAGAAAATTATATCGCAAATATGATGAAAAATATATAGATGATCTCATATATAAAAATGCACGGAAAGTGATAGAGAATGTCTATATCTGACAGTAATAGAGGAAACAGACATAAAATAATAGCAACTATTCAGAACCCCATGCGCAAAATCGCTTCTTCGAAGCTTTCCTTTTGCTTATGTGGTTACTTCACCAAATAAATTCACAAAAATCAGCTCACTCATGCAAGCATGATTCGCATATTTTTATGAATTTGCATGGCTCTGAATAGTTACCAAATAATAAAGATAAAAAATTACGGCAGAAGTGATACACAAAAGCATGGAAAGGTACAAATACGACTATGGAAACAAACAGAGCAGAGACAGATGAGATAGAGATCGACCTTGGGGAAATATTTGGTCTGTTCCTTCACCGGATATGGATCATACTGGCAGCGGGACTGTTCGCGGCGACCATCGGGCTGGTGATCAGCAGATTCCTCATCGCCCCGGTCTACGAATCCGCCACGAAGATCTATATCCTGAACAAACAGGACAGCAGCACGGTATCCTACAGTGACGTGCAGGTGGGGACACAGCTCACCAAGGACTATGCGGAGCTGGTGCAGAGCCGCTTCGTGCTGGAGGAAGTGATCCAGGAGCTGGATCTGGACCTGAGCTATGAGGAACTGAAGGACAAACTCAGCGTGTCCACCCCCACGGACACCCGTATCCTGGCCATCACGGTGGAGGATCACAGCCCCGTGGCAGCCATGAACATGGCAAACGCCATCCGTGAGACGGCATCCGTCCACATCACCAACGTCATGGACATCAAGGCGGTGAATATCGTGGAGACAGCGAACCTGCCCATGAAGAAGGCAGGCCCCAGCGTCCTGAAATGGACTGTCATAGCAGGAATCCTGGGAGCCTTCCTGGTGTGCGTCATCGTATTCGTCATCTATATCATGGACGATACCATAAAGTCATCGGAGGACGTGGAGAAATACCTGCACCTCAGCACCCTGGCACTGATCCCCATCGTGGAGGATGAGGAAACGGCCACCAGGAACAGGGCAAAGCGGAAACGGAAAAAGAAGATCAGACAGGCTGCGGGAAAGCTGCCGTTCCTGAACACCGCGGATAAGGAAAGCAAAAAGAAATCCGCGGAACTGTCCACGGATGGAGCGGATACCCTGTGAGAAATCAGGAAAAACAGTGAGCAGGAGAACAAAGGCAGAGCAGAAAGCATGGAGCAGATAGAAACAGATAAAAACCAGAGCAGAAAGCATATGGCAGATAAAAAGCAGTATAGAAAACAGATAGAAACCAGTGTATAAACAGATACAAATCAGATAGAAAGGTACGGCCACAGACATGCAGAAAGTAGTACTAGACCAGATCGGAAAACTGGATTACAGGACAAAGGAAGCCTATAAGACCCTCCGCACCAACATCGAGTTCTGCGGGGAAGAAAATAAAGTCATAGCCATCACCAGCTGTACGCCCAACGAGGGAAAGTCCAGTGTGTCCATGAACCTGGCGTACACCATGGCAGAGAATAAGAAGAATGTCATACTCATCGATGCGGATCTTCGAAAATCCGTGCTGGTGGGCAGATACCATACGGGAGCGGTAGAGTACGGAGTCACCCACTGCCTGGTGGGAAAGGTGAAGCTCCAGGACGCCATCTGCGAGACCAACGTGAAGAACCTGTACACCATGTTCTCGGGACCGGTACCGCCGAATCCCAGTGAACTGCTGGGGAGCAGGAACTTCGGCACCATGATCGAGGCCCTGAAACAGACCTTCGACTACATCATCGTGGACACCCCGCCCCTGGGAAGCGTCATCGACAGCGCCATCGTGGCACGGGAATGTGACGGCGTGATCCTGGTACTGGAGAGCAACGCCATCAGCTACCGTTTCGCCCAGAACGTGAAGGACCAGATGGACAAGACAAACTGCAAGGTGCTGGGCGTGGTGCTGAACAAGGTGGACATGTCCACCAAGGGCTACTACGGACATTACGGACGCTATTATGGAAAATACTACGGCAAGTACTATGGCAATTACGGCAGCCATGAGAGCCACAAAGACGGAAATATATAAAAGAAGAGGACACAATCATGAATCTTGGAAATAAACTTGCGATCATGTTCGCCACGGTGAGCATCTGCGTGCTGGCCGTCTGTGCATTCCTGCTGAACGGGCAGGACAGGGAACCGCCGGAGATCAGTTTCGGACAGAGCCGTGTGGTCTACAGGGACGGCATGGACACCGCGGAACTCCTGAAAGGTGTGGAGGCACAGGACAGACATGACGGGGATGTGACAGACCAGATCGTCATAGAAAAGATCACAAAGACATCCGACGGCAGATCCGTCATCGTCACCTATGCGGCGGGAGACAGGAGCAATAACTTCGCCAAAGCATCCCGGATCTTCCAGGCCAGGGACCTGGATACGGATACGAATAAGAGCGACAGCAGATCCACCTATAAGGTGGAGGCCGGGGCAGGCGCAGTGACGGATGTCCCCATAGCGTCGGAAACAGAAGGGACACAGGAAGCGGAAGGATCCGGGGGGAATCCTGAGGCGGAGGAAGCACAGACCACTGACGAGCGGGCAGAAGCCGGGACGGAGGAAGAGCCCGTAAGAGAAGAGCAGCCGCCGGAGGAACAGAAACCGGAGGAGCCTGCAGAGAACGTTCAGAATAAAGCGGTACCGGTCATAAAGCTGAATACGGCAGAGGCGACGCTGAAAAAGGGAAGCTTCTTCAACATCAATGATTATATCGCACAGCTCAGTGACGATGTGGATACCACGGAGACACTGCAGCACAGGATCAGGACCAACGGAGAGTTCGACAACAATACCGTGGGAGACTACCGGGTAACAGTCATGGTGACGGACAGTGAGGGAAACACCTCAGGAGCCCAGAACCTGCTGATCCATGTAACCGAATAAGGCCCGGCTGGAAAGATATCGGGCTAAGTAGACGAAGGATCAAAGCTACGAAGATCAGATTGACCTGATTCCGAAGAAATCATATAAGGCCCGATTGGGAAGACATCGGGTTAGGGCGTGGGGATACGAATGAGAACCGACAACAAAAATACAGCGAAGCTTACTATCATGCATATCTTTATCTATGTACTGGCCTGGTTCCTCTACTTTGGAAAGCGGGTCAGTGGAAGATATATCATACCGTGGGGCATCGCCACCACGGTTCTGTATACGATTCTGTATATTTCCATGACGAATTTGAATTTATCCAGCAGTAAGGCAGCCATCTGCACAGACGGGATCTTCCTGGCAGTGTGGATGATGGACACCTGAAGTCCGTAAGAAGGGTATGGTCACAAATGACAAAGGAACGAACCGAAGAACGCGGCATGCGTAAGAGAAAAAGAGAAAAAGTAAATACAGGAAAGAAAAATCACGGGAAGCGGATCGCGGTCACCATACTGGCAGTCTTTGTGGGCGTCACCGCCCTGTCCATGGCAGCATTCCTGCTGTTAAAGGCAAAGGGAAAGACCAACATCCAGAACGAGACGGCGGGAGCAAGCCCATCCATGGATACGGGAGAAGTGACGGAGGAGCAGAAGAAAGCCGAGGCATGGCCGGAGGGCAGGATCAGCTATAAGGGACAGCTCTATGACTATAACAGTGACATCATGACATTCCTCGTCATGGGCATCGACTCAAAGGATGAGAAGGTAAAGGAAACGGAGGAGGCCAGACAGGGAGGCCAGGCGGATACCATTTTCCTGCTGGTGCTGAATCCCCACAATAAGAAGATGCAGATGATCGCCCTGGACCGCAACACCATGGCGGAGGTGGACAGGTACGGGGAACAGGATGCCTACCTGGACACCATCATCACCCAGATCTGTGTCCAGCACGGATTCGGCGACGGTACCGTGAAGAGTGCGGAGCGCATGGAGAAAGCAGTGTCAAAGGTATTCATGGACCTGCCCTTCACCGGCTACTGCGCCATCAACATGAGTGCCATTCCGAAGATCAATGACTTCGTGGGAGGCGTGACCCTCACCGTACAGCAGGACTTATCAAAGCGCAGCCCCAATCTCGTGGCAGGCAGCACCGTCACCCTTACGGGAAAAGAGGCCTATGAATATATCCACTACCGTGATACCGGGGAATTCGGCACTGCGGCAGAGCGGCTCCAGAGACAGAAACAGTATATGGTGGCCTATGTGAAGCAGGCAAAGGAAGCATTTAAGAAAGATCCGTCCCTCCCGGTCACCGTATTTAATACACTGCTGGACTACATGACCACGGATGTCACCCTGGATGAGGCCACCTATCTCGCCTCGGAGGCGGCAGGCTACAGCTTCGATGAGAACAGCATGCTCACCGTGCCCGGAGAAACGAAACAAGGAGAGATCTACGAGGAGTTCTATCCGGACGAAGAGGCGCTCCAGCAGCTCATCATAGATGTGTTCTATGAGAAAGTACAGAATCAGACAGATACAGGATCATGATCAAATATGACCTTAGACAATAGATCAGGAACAACAGACAGGTATCGCTCATTCAGCAATGAATGATTGATATAGAGAAGATCACATAGTACGAATGAAAGGAGGAATTTACCTATTATGAAAAAATATCTTGCATTAGGTCTTGCTGTGGTAACAGCATTGTCCATGACAATGTCCGTATGCGCAGCAGAAAGCCCAACATCATCAAGCAGCTCAGGAAGCAAACATTCATCATCATCATCTTCATCATCAGCTTCCACAAGCACATCCACAACGGCTAAAACAGCAGCAACAGGCACAGCAGCTATCGTAGCTTCCACACCTGCAGCCGCAGCAGTACAGTCAGTGGCTTCCACATCAACAGCAGCTCAGGCCGCTGTGGTAGCAGCAGTACAGCCTGTACAGAAAGTCGTAGTGAACGGCCAGGAAGTAGCAGCAAAAGTAAATGTAGCAGCAGTCAATGAGAGCGCTACAGCATACGTAAATGCTGTACTTGGAGCAATCGCTCCAGGCTGGAACCTTGCCCAGACATTTGCTTTCAACGTATCCAGCGTAGATGCTTCTGTTACAACAGTAACAACAGCAATCAGCGTACCTGCATTGGCAGGAGTGGACGTTGCCAACATCCGTCTCGTAGCATTCGATGCTACTACAGGACAGTTCACAGTCATCGCACCAGTGATCGCAGCTAACGGTACCATCATCGTTACAGTACCTACGAACTGTGTATTATCAGTAATAAACGCATAGTAACAAAGTAACAACATTTGATCAACACATGTGATCTTCACCGGGATTGCCGTAGTCCGTATATACGTGCGGCAATCCCATTTAGTAGAAAAAGATGACAATGAATAGAAGAGAAAGTTGGTTTAACATGAAAAAAGTATCATTATTTGTTCCTGGAAGATTATGTCTTTTTGGGGAGCACAGCGACTGGGCAGGTACCTACACAGCCAGAAATGCAGATCTGGTAGAAGGAAGAGCCATCGTTACCGGGATTAATCTTGGTATCTATGCCACGGCTTCAAAGTCAGAGAATTTTGAGATTTCATCCTTTAACGCAAGTGGAAAAAAAGAATCCATTACTTGCGAAATGAAGTCTAAAATGCTGAAAAAATTGGCGGCTGAATCGGGCTTATTTTCCTATTGCTGCGGGGTCGCTGCATATATGTGCGAAAATTATCATGTGGCCGGCGTTTCTATTAGAATAAATAAAGTAACACTTCCCATGAAAAAAGGATTGTCCTCCTCGGCAGCTGTATGCTGTCTGGTGGCAAAAGCTTTCAATGAACTGTATGGACTGAATATCAGCACAAGAGGCATCATGCAGATTGCCTATCGTGGAGAACTGCTTACGGGTTCACGCTGTGGACGGCTGGATCAGGCTTGTGCCTATGGAGAGACACCAGTTCTGATGCATTTTAATGAAAATGAAATTGACGTGGAGAAGCTTCGTGTTGGCAAGAACTTTTACTGGGTCATTGCAGATCTGTGTGCCAGCAAAGATACGAAGAAGATACTTGCCTACTTGAATAAAGCGTATCCCTTTGCAACAGATAAGACAGGAATGCAGGAACAGGAAGCACTGGGAAAAGAGAATCATGTAATCATAGACAGAGCAAGACATGCCATTGAAGAGGGAAATCCAGAAGAACTGGGGAAAATTATGGTAGAGGCACAAAATCTGTTTGATGAAAAGGTAGCACCTGCCTGCCCGGATGAACTGGCATCTCCGGTACTTCATTCTGTATTAAATGATCCCAAACTTCAGCCCTGGATCTACGGAGCAAAAGGAGTAGGTTCTCAGGGAGATGGAACAGTCCAACTGCTTGCAAAGAATAAAGAAACACAGCAGATGATTGTGGATTATCTGAATCAGGAAAGACACATGGATGCTTTTCCTTTTAAATTAAATGCAGGTGGGAAGATTAAAAAGGCAATCATACCCATTGCAGGAATTGGTACCAGAATGTTCCCGGAAACATTCTTTATCAAAAAAGCATTTCTGCCGGTGATAGATGAAAGTGGAATTACCAAGCCTGTACTGATGTATATGCTGGAGGAATTGATAGCAGCAGAAGTGGAAGATATCTATCTGATCGTTGGAGAAGGAGAAGAGGAAGCATATCGTAAGATATTTGATTTTGAATTTGACAAGGAATTTCAGAGTAAACTTCCAGAACATCTCAGAAGCTATTATCAGACACTGTATGAGACTGGACAGAGAGTCCGTTATGTGGTACAGCACGAGAAACGTGGCTTTGGACATGCGGTATATCAGGCAAGAAAATATCTAAAAAAAGAGCCTGCCATACTTATGCTGGGTGACTTCATCTACAGGAGTAATCTCAGTATCAGCTGTACACAGCAGACCATCAATGCATATAACAAGTCTGGTGGAAAATCAGTAGTTTCCATTAAAAAGGTGCCATTTCAAGATAGTAAAAATTATGGAATCATTCACGGACGGTTTACAACAGAGCGTCCTTATCTGATGGTAGTGGACAATATGGTGGAGAAACCGGATGAGCCATATGCAAGAGAAAAACTGTCAGTAGATGGAGAATGCTTCGCTACCTTTGGACAATATGTGCTGACAGATGAAATCTTTCAATATCTGGAGAACCAAATAGAAGAACAGGATAAAATGATAAATAGTAACCAACAGGTAAATGAAATAGATATTACTTCGGCTCTTCTGCATGAGGCACAAAATGGGGATCTGATAGCAGTCGATGTTGATGGAGAAAGCTTTGATGTGGGATTGCCGGAAATGTATGAAAAAACATTTCTGGAATATGGCAAGTGTAAATAGACCGGGTTTAATGGATAATGCGAAGGAGAATATGCTGATGGATACAGAAGTTAATTATATCCAGGAAACTACAGATAAGCGTATGGCGTACAGATTCTGGAAACGTTTTTTTGATATTGTGCTATCGTCAATGGCACTGGTGGCTGCAATGATCATCATGATTCCGGTTTCTATTGCCATTAAGCTGGAGGACGGAGGACCAGTGTTCTTCTATCAGGATAGGAATGGTCTGAATGGTAAGGTCTTTCGCATGTATAAGCTCAGAACCATGTGTCAGAATGCGCAGCAGATGCACTTTGATATGCTGGATAAAAACGAACTGGATGGACCGGCATTCAAGATGCATGATGATCCCAGAATTACCCGGGTAGGAAAATTCCTAAGACGTACCAGCATAGATGAACTGCCACAGCTAATAAACATCATAAAAGGTGACATGAGTATCGTTGGTCCCAGACCACTGCCTACCTATGAAACAGAGAAATGTAATGCGTATCAGATGCAGCGATATCTGGTAAAGCCGGGACTTACCTGCTATTGGCAGTGTATGGGAAGGGATACGATTCCTTTTGACAGATGGGTAGAACTTGATCTGAAGTATATAAGAGAAGCAAGCCTATGGACGGATATAAAGATAATCATTAAAACAATAATCAGTGTAATAGTGGGAGATGGAGCTTATTAAGAAGTATTCCCAAGCACTGAGAGGATACGTTTATTTCAATTCACTAAGCAAAGAGGAAAATAAAAATGGCAATATTAGTATGTGGTGGGGCAGGATACATAGGTTCTCATATCAATAAGCAATTACATAAGGAAGGCTATGAAACAATCGTATTTGACAATCTGGTGTATGGTCATCGTGAAGCAGTTAAATGGGGAAATTTCATACCGGGAGACTTGAAGAATATTGAGGATATAGAAAACGTTTTTAAAAAGTATGAAATAGAGGCGGTTTTCCATTTTGCAGCCTTTGCCTATGTGGGAGAGAGTGTCCAGGAACCGGAAAAATACTATTATAACAATGTGGCAAACACTCTGAATCTGCTTCATGTGATGAAAAAATATAATTGCAATAAGATTATATTTTCCTCTACCTGTGCAACTTATGGAGAACCTGAGAAAGTCCCAATCACAGAAGATATGCCACAGAACCCAATCAATCCATACGGCGCAACAAAGCTGATGATGGAAAGAATATTTAAAGACTATCACAATGCCTATGGACTGCAATTCGTAGTACTTCGTTACTTCAATGCAGCAGGTGCTGATCCGGAAGGTGAGATAGGGGAGAGTCATAATCCAGAAACACATATTATACCGCTGGTACTGGATGCCGCAAGTGGAAAAAGAGCAGATATCAAAGTATTTGGAAATAATTATAATACGCCGGATGGAAGCTGTGTACGGGATTATGTACATGTATATGACCTGGCAACCGCTCATCTGCTGGCTCTCAAATATCTGCAAAATGGTGGAGAAAGTGATTTCTTTAACCTGGGAAACGAAAATGGAAGTTCAGTGTTAGAAGTTATTGAGTCTGTGAAAAAAATAACGGGTAAAGAGTTTAAGGTTGTAGTCACTGATAGACGCGATGGAGATCCGGCAAAATTAGTGGGAAGCAGTGCAAAAGCACAAAAAGTACTTGGGTGGAAACCGATATATGCGGATATAGATTCAATCGTGGCGCATGCATGGAAGTGGCATGAGAATACAGAATACTGATACATTTGAATTAATGGAATAGAGGATAAAATTGTAAAATGAATATTAAAGTAATCGTGGCTACACATAAGAAGTATAGAATGCCGGAAGACAAAATTTATATTCCAATTCATGTTGGAAAAGTAGGCAAGCCTGATATTGGATTTACAGGAGATGATACTGGGGACAATATATCAAATCAGAACTCACGATTGTGCGAACTGACTGGTATCTATTGGGCATGGAAAAATATAGAAGCGGACTATATTGGATTAGTGCATTACAGGAGACATTTCACATGTTCCAGTGCCTTAAAAAGATTGTTCACGAAAGACAAATTTAGCCTTGTGGCTACAGAGAAAGAAATAGAGTCAATTCTTAAAAAAGTAGATGTGATAGTACCTAATAAAAGAAAATATTACATTGAGACAATGGAATCACATTTTCTTCATTTACCGTATACATTTGAAAAGGATTATAGAGTATTAGAAGAAGTAATTAAGAAAAAAACACCTGACTATTATGATTCCTTTAAAAATGTAATGAATGGTACTTCAGCACATATGTTTAATATGTTTATCATGAAAAAAGAACTATTTGATAAATATTGCGAATGGTTGTTTACAATTATATTAGAAGCAGACAAGAAAATTGATGTTACGGATTATGATCGAATGCAAACTAGAGCAGTGGCATATTACGGAGAATTTATGCTTGATGTTTGGATGAAAAAGAATGGAATTAACTATAAAGAAGTTGATGTTATGTTTATGGAGAAGCAAAACTGGTTCATAAAGGGAGGAAGTTTTCTTATGAGGAAGGTTAAAAAGTGATGAAGAATAGAGTGGTTATTATCACATGTTATATTGGAAGTTTTCCTGAATGGATTACATTATGGATACAATCTTGTGGATATAACGGTGATTTTGATTTTGTGATGTATACGGATCAATCAGTGAATTGTGATCTTCCAAATAATTTAAAAATAATTAGTACAACATTAGCAGATTTGAAAAATAAATTTTCAAAAGTACTGGGGTTCGAATGTAAATTAGATAATGCATATAAATTATGTGATTATAAGGTATTATACGGGTTAGCGTTTCAAGATGTAGTGAGCAATTATGATTTTTGGGGACATTGTGATGTGGATTTGATTTTTGGTCATTTAGCACATTTCATTGATGATAATATTTTAGATAACTTCGACAGAATATTTGAAGTAGGTCATTTGTCATTGTACAGGAATAATGATGTAAATAACAATTTATATAAAGAACCATTTGGTATGTATGGTTATCATACAGTTTTTTTAAATAGAGATTGTATGGGATTTGATGAACATACTGGAATAACCAGAATTTATCGTACGAAAGGAATACCAGTATACAATAAGGTGATTTGTGCTGATATAGATCCTCATTATCGAATGTTCGTATGCATGGATGAAGATACAGTTGATGGTGAAGTGGTGGTTAGTAATAATAAACATCAGATATTTGGAATAGAAAATGGACAAGCATATAGATATTATATCAGTGAATTAAATGGCATGGTTGAGAGACAAGAAGTATCTTATATTCATTTTATGCGAAAACATCCAACTAATGCAGAGAGTTGCTTAACTTCTAAGAAATATTGTATTACTTATAAAGAATTTGTACCTTTTTCAGAAGATGTGAATGAAAAATTCATACTAAATCATGATTATGCAGTTGATGGAATAGAGAAGAATATAGAGTATATTATGGAATTTGTCAGAAATGGTTTAAGGGCAATGAATAATGGAAAATTTATGTTGCGTTTGAAATTAAGGGTTGGTCGAATTAGGTCAATCAGTGCCTTTGATTCGATAAATAGTACGAGATAGGAATTTTTGTATAAATTAGGTGATAGAGGTTGATATTAAATGAAAATATATTTTTTCACATCTGGTTCAGCACCTTTACCAGCAGTAAGAGGTGGAGGAGTTGAGAATCTGATAATGGCTTTGGCTATTTCGAATGAAAAGTATAGAAAAGCTGAGATGGAAATTTATAGTATTTATGATAGTGATGCGCAGAGTGTAGCGAAGCAATATACTTATACGGGTTTCAATTATATAAAAATAGGGCGTATTACGAAAATAATTGATAAATTGATTTGGAAAATTTCAAATGGTTTTTTAAAATGCAATACTATTTTGTTAAAAAATTTAATTCAAAGATTTTTAATTATCATACATACACATAAGATAATTAAAAAAATTGTAAAAAATGAAGATGAGGGAATAATAGTTATTGAACACAGCATGCTTCTTTTACATGCATTATTTGGAATAAAGAAGAGGAAAAACAGAATATATTTTCATGCGCATAACAATATTGAACATCAATATAAATGGTTAACAAAAATAGTGAATGAATTGGATGGTGTGATTTCAGTAAGTTCCTATTTGAGGGATAGCAACATACAGCTACGAGATGGTTGTGATAGACAGATTGTGTTAATGAATGCAATTGATATTGAAAGATTTTCCAATAAGAATGTAGATATGGCTAAATTAGATGCATTGAAGAATAGATATAATAGTAAGAACAAAAAAATAATTTTATTTGTTGGAAGAATAGATGAACAGAAGGGATTATTAGAGGTAATAAGGGCATTTAAAAGGCTTAACCGAGATGATGTTAAGCTGTTGATTGTTGGATCTGTATTTTATCAAAAGAATGTTCATTCAAAATATGAATTGCAAGTATACAATGAAGCAAAAGAAGGGGATATAGAATTTACAGGATATGTAGACTATAAGGATATACCATTATATTACAAAATGGCATATGTAAGTGTTTTACCATCAAAATGGGAAGAGCCCGCTGGTTTGGTGATGATAGAAAGTTTAGCATGTGGCACACCAATAATTACAACAAAGCAGGGTGGAATACCAGAATACGTGAGAGATTATGCAAGGTATATTTGTGTGGATAAAAAGATGGAAATTCAAATAGAAGAGAAGTTGTGTGATATTCTTGATGAGGATATAGATGAGTACAATTTTGAATGCAATCAAATTAAAAACGTTGCAAAAAAGTTTGATTTAGACAATTTCTATCAAGCGTTTTTTGCAATATTTACATAGATAGGACAGATAAGACACATGTATACTAACAAGAAAAATATAGATATACTACAGATGAAAATTGCAGCTTTCTTTTTGGCATTATACATTATTTATAGTTCCTTTTTTGAGCATGCGATAGGAAAGGGGATAAGTTTCTTTTTTCTTATAATATCAACTATTATAGTTATTTTAATTATTTTTAAAGAAAAGACAATTTCTTTTTCACGAAAGGGGATTGGCTGGTGGATTATTTTATTATTTGCTCTGTATCATAACGGGTTTCTTTTGTATTCTGATTTTGGTACATTTTTTTATTTTGCGTATTTTCTATTCATAATGGTATTTGCAGAAAAGCATACGGATTTCGTGCTATATTTTTTTCGTTTTGCAATGTATTTATCCTTATTGAGTGCAATTGTAGCAGTTTTATGTTACTTTTATCCATCATTGTATTCAGTCATTTTTTCGATATATGACGGGTTTGTTGCAAATACAGACGGTGGAAATTATGGATATCGTGCTGGATTAATGCCTCATACATCTTGGCAAGGAATAGTTTGTTCTATGGGTATATTGTATGATGGAACTATTCTTATTCTTCAAAATAAGAGAGAGAATTACAAGAAAAATATAATAAGACTTGTGAGAGCATTAGTGTTTCTCTTTGCATTAATCTTATCTGCAAAACGTGGTCCGTTACTGTTTGTTGTTATGGTACTTCTAATTTTATACCTATTTATTAATAGAGGGAAAAGCTTTCAGAAAATTATTTTTCTCACTATGATAGGAACATTTTTTTTGATTAGTTTTGAATATCTAGTAAAGATTTTACCAGGTCTGAGTTATATGATGGGGCGATTTACAAATACAAATGATATAAGTAGTCTGAGATTTCAATTTTGGAAACTTGCATTAGAACAATTTTATTCCCATCCATTTTTGGGAATAGGATGGTTAAAATATAGATATGTTTTTTCTAAGGAACTATTCCCGTATTTAAACATAAATCGGAATTTCTTATATACAGATGTACACAATGTATATATTCAAATTCTATGTGAAACAGGAATATTTGGAATTATTATTTATATTACAACCATATATCAGGCTTTTATGTGTTCTGTACGGAAAGTAAGGATTAGTGAAAAAAAACAAATTATTAGTAATAAAGATAAAATAAATATTTTATGTTTGGGAATACAAGTGTTCTATTTATTATACAGTTTGACAGGTAATCCGTTATATGATTTTACTTTCATATTTTATGCACTTTCGTGTGGATTGGCATATTCGAAGATGGAATATGAGTAATGTCAAAGCAGTGCTAATATGTATTGGCTGCAATAGTTATAGATAATTGAGAGAAAATGGAGATTAGAATGAAAAGAGTTGGAATTTTGACCTTTCATACTGCAAATAATTATGGTGCTGTTTTACAATGTTATGCTTTAAGAAGCACGTTCAATAAATATGCAGATTGTGATGTTATTAATTATATTAATAGTAATATAGAAAATCGTGCATCAGCGAAACGTTTTTTTTTGCTTCATAAGAATTTTATAGGTTTTATAATGTGGGGATTAAATGCGAGAGCATTTAATAAAAGACAAAGAATATTTGATGAATTTCGCGAAAAAAAATTAAAAGTGAATTTTTCCGGTAAATTATTTCTTACAGAAGATATGCAAAAACTTAATAGTGAATATGATTTGTTTGTTGTAGGGTCAGATCAAGTATGGAATTTAAATCTGACAGATAATGATATTACGTATTTTTTAGATTTTGTTTGTGACGACAGTAAAAAATATTCTTATGCAGCCAGTGTTGGAAATGAAGAAGTAATAAATTCGAAAACTGATTGTCTTGAATTACTAAAAAAATTTCAACAAATATCAATTCGTGAAAAGAGTACAGTTGATTGGATGAAACGGAAGGGAATATTAAATATTACACAGAATATAGATCCTGTTTTTTTACTGGATTCAAATATGTGGATTGAAATTGCTGAGGATTTTATTTATAAACGTAAGTATTTACTTTTCTTTGTTAACGGAAAACCAAATAAATTAACATACAATCTGGTTGTGAAAATTTCAAAAGAAAAGAAACTGAAGATTTTATATATGGCTAATGAAGATAGATTTTATCGATTTCCATTAATAAAACATATGGTGGGAATATCGCCTGAAAAATTTCTTGGAGTTATTAAGAATGCTAGTTTTATAGTCACTGATTCATTTCATGTAACTGCTTTTTCAATTATATTTCATAAAGAGTTTATATATGATGATAGAGGATTTTACAATAATCGTGTTATAGATTTAACAAATCAATTGAGATTAGAAGGAAGATGTATTACAAATTATTGTAATAATGATGATTTAGATGCTACTACTTGGGAGCAGGTTGATTTAAGAATTAAAAGTCAGAGACAAATTGGACATTGTTATCTAAAAGATATTACTGTAGGGAATTTATGATTATGGATTGTAAAGTGACTGATAAATATACAAAATTGACGAAAAATATTATAATTTTTACCATTGGTAATTTGGTGTTTAGAATTTTTCAATTTTTAATGCTACCATATTATACAAGAGTTTTATCCACCTCAGAATATGGAACTATGGACATAATAGTCACATTAACTAATTTATTGATACCTGTATTTTCAATTAATGTCTCGGAATTCACATTAAGGTTTATGTTGGATAAAGATATAAAACCGAAATCTATTTTTAGATGTGGCATAGTTACAATCGCATTATCTGTTATGTTAACATGCATTACTTCATTTATGTTGGAATTCATCCCTGCATTTCATACGTTTGGAATTTATTTTTTCTGTTATTTAATCAGTAATGCAATGTTTCTTTTTATTGCTTCATTTGCTAAAGGAATGGAAAAAAATATAGAATTTGCAAAATCTAATATTATTGTTGCTTTGTTATGTACCGTTATCAGTCTATTATCTTTATCATATTTTCGTTTTGGATTAAGAGGATATTTTATAGCATATATTATTTCCTTTTCAGGAGGAGTTTCTTACTTACTTTGGATATGTCGTCGTCAAATATCATTTCAATTTTTGAATAATTATAGGCAAGATATTCATTTATTAAAAAAGATGTATTTTTATGCATTTCCTATGATTCCAAATTCAATCAGTTGGTGGATTAGCAATTCATCGGATAAATTTATATTAGCGTATTTTTGTAATAATGATATCGTTGGAATATATTCGGCTGCATATAAAATACCATCAATCTTAAGTGCTATTTGCAATAATATTATTTCAGCTTGGCAACTTTCTTCGGTAGATGGATTTGGCACGTCAGATTCAAAGAAATTTTATGTAAATACATATAAGACATTTGATTCATTAGTAACAGTTTTTTCATCTTTCGTGATAGTTTTTTGTATACCTATTTCAAAAATAGTATTTAATGATAACTTTTTTTACGCTTGGAAATTTATCCCTATATTGATGATAGGAATCGCATTGTGTAATAAGGCGGCTTTTTTGGGGAGTGTTTTTACAGCGAGTAAAAAAACAAAATATTTATTTTACTCAACGATCTTTGGCGCGGTTACTAATATTTTGTTAAATGTTCTTTTGATTCCCCAATGGGAGGCTTTCGGAGCTGCTATAGCAACAACATTTAGTTATTTTATTATTTGGATGTACAGAGTGATTGTTGTTATGAAGGAATTCGACATTAGTTTCTTTACATATACAGAATTGATTTGCTTGATAGGGATGATTATACAAGCTTTGAATGTTATATTTGGAAATAGAGTTCAAGTTTCTTTTTTGCTTTTGTTTATTATATTGTGTATAACGGGAAAACATTTATTAAAATTATGCAAGAGATTTAATATGAATACTAACAAAAAGTAATTTGTCCATTTGAAATGATTGATTTTTTTAATGTATCATAGATTACTGTTTAATTATTTGAAATTCGGAAAGGAATTTATTTTACGTTATGAAGAAAAAATGTAAAATTTTGACGGATAGACAGACAGAAATTGACATACTAAAAGCTATATGTACGTTTTTGATAATTTGCATTCATGTTCCAAGTGTAAATATAGTAGGAGAATACTTTATATCAATTTCGAGAATTGCCGTTCCAATTTTCTTTATTATTACAGGATTTTTCTATTCTGATACTTTAAAGAAAAATGGAGAATATAGGCAGATTAAAAAGATCATTTTCTTAATTCTTATATCTAATGCTCTCTATCTAGTGTATGATGTAGTATATTCCATAATGCTCGGTAATTTAGGCATTTTCTTAGATATGTTTCAAGTGAAGAATTTGATTATGTTTGTGTTCTTTAATGAGTCTCCTTTTAAAGAACATCTTTGGTACCTTAATGCAATTTTATATGTGTTATTAATTGTGTTGATTGTTGACAAACTAAGTTGTAGAAAAATTCTTTATATAATGACGCCTATGTTATTATTGGGAGATTTACTTTTGGGTAAATATTCAATTTTGTTTTTTAAGAGAGAGTTTTCACACTTTATTGTAAGAAATTTTCTTTTTGTAGGGATACCATATTTTTCGATAGGCTGTTTCATAAAAAAAGGCTTTGGTATGCGAATAAAAAAGAAGATATTAATAAAACCTGAACTTCCTGTAGAAAGTGCCACTCAAAAATTTTAAAGATAATAAAAATGCTGAAAAAGCTTGAAAATACGCGAAAAAACGGTTAAAAACCTTGCCAAAAGTGGAAGAAAAAGGTATAATTATA
>JAQVCT010000010.1 GCA_028689655.1 Lachnospiraceae bacterium | reverse complement strand
GTAAACTTGGGTGTTGTCCCTTATTCTCAATGTTAGTTAAGTAACGTGGGTCAATTTCAATGATTGCTCCCACCTGTTCACGAGTCATACCTTGTTTCATTCTTGCTTCTTTGATTGCAAGACCAAAAGCTCTGAAATCGTATTTATCTTCTTTTTTACGCATATTAAATCACCTCACTATATTCTACAGTTCCTATTGAATAAGAAACAGGTATAGAAAAACGTATTATATGGTTATACAGTTCTTGTTATGCGTAACAAAATATATGCTGCTATTGCGGTAATAAAAAAAACCGTAGTCAGCAGTATCATTTTAGTGTGTCAATTTCAATAATTCTATTCTGACGACGGTTAAAGCCGCCGTCTTTTTATATCATAGGTTATGGCGGCTTTGGAGGTCGCCATATTGCAAGGCTTATCTGCTACTTATCACATTGAACGGAATAATATACTGTTAAAAAAATCCATAAAATTGTAGTAGCTCAATTCGCACTTGAATATGGTTTTTCGCATCATATAGCAGGAATAAAAGCACATGAACATTATTTATCTAATGTCTATGTGCTTTTTTGCTGCACAAAAACTTTTTTCAAATTCTTTTCTGAAAACGCAACAAACAGCTATCCACTGGGTAGTTACTGTGCGGAAAGGGGGATAGAGGGAAAAACCTCACCTATTCCCGAACGGAAAGGAGGTGAATCATTATGAAGTCATCTTCTTTCGAGCAGGCGATTCAAGCACAGTTTGATTGTCTAACGAAAAAAGTTATCAAAAGAGCTGCGAAAAAGTATCAGCGTGGAATTGCCAGACGCTTGAAACATGAAACTGCATTTTCTGATATTTCAGATATGGAGTTGAATAAGTTCGGTGTCCATGACACATATTCCAGCGATTATACAGCTTTCAATGTTCTTGGCATGGAAGTACAGGTAAGTGACGACCAGTTAAGCAAAGCTCTCAAAAGTATACCAGAGAGAAAGCGAAATATTATTTTGTTGTCATATTTTATGGATATGTCGGACGCTGAAATTGGCGAGTTAATGAATGTGGTACGCACTACAGTCTATCGTCACAGGACAAGTACGCTGGAAGAAATACGAAAATTGATGGAGGAATAAGCCTTGACAGAAAAACAACAGATACCATTTCCAGTAATCGTTGCTGCTTCTAATGGAGATGAAGCGGCGATACAGGAAATATTGAATCACTATGACGGGTACATATCCAAATTAAGTCTACGACCATTGTATGACGAATACGGAAATATTTATATGGTTGTGGATTCTGAATTAAAAGGCAGAATACAGGCGGCTGTTATGGATATGATAACTCATTTTGAAATTATCGTGATTTAGCCTTAGAAACGCAGACGGAGCATTGTCCCCCTTTCCATTTGCTCCGTTTGCCATTCTATGAAAATTCATTATTTCGATAGTGGGTTTTCATAGACTGGCAAGTACAGTCGTGAGTTCTTTGACAACTGAATAAAACAATCGGATACGTTAGATATACAGCGAGCCTGTGAACTGGAACGCCATGACCTGTAAAGGAGGGAGAAAAAACGAGCGACAATGCCAGTGTATCACAAGTGACTGTTGGAAAGGTCATTGCCATGACCTGTATATCTGAATAATGATACACCCGTATGACACGGTTCACCCACAAGAATGGGAATGGTGAAAGTCCAGTGGAGCTGCCAAAGCCATTCGATTGTTTCTTATTATATATCTTTCATACCGTACAAGCATTTTTGCATATTCTGTAAGTATAATGGAATGAGGTGATTGCATGGCTAAAGAAACAGAAGTGTCTTGCAAAAATGTTTTTAAGAATAATGATAAGGTGGCACTTACACAAGCGTTCAATCAGAAATGGTTAGAACTAATCAATCAATTTGAAAGGGCAAAGACGCAGCCTAGAGCTGCTAAGTGATTTACTTTCCAGCCTATTTTTGGTATAATTATACTAGATAGGTTGGTTTGTTTTATCTTCTTTGAATGGAGATAAAATTATGACTAATACAAAATTAAGAGTTGCCATTTACTGCCGCTTATCAGAAGAAGATAGAGATAAACAGTTAGACACCGACGATAGTAACAGTATTCAGAATCAAAAATCAATGCTACTACAACATTCTTTGGAACAAGGCTGGGAAGTCTTCAATATTTACAGTGATGATGATTACACTGGTTCTGACAGAAAGCGTCCAGAATTTAATAAATTACTGGCAGACGCTAAGAGCCGAAAGTTTGATATTATCCTTTGTAAGAATCAAGCCAGATTCACCAGAGAGTTGGAGTTAGTCGAAAAATACATTCATGGACTGTTTCCTATATGGGGTATCCGATTTGTCAGTATTGTGGATAATGCTGATACTGCAAATAAGGGAAACAAAAAATCAAGACAGATTAACGGTCTTGTGAATGAATGGTATTTAGAGGATATGTCAGAGAATATTAAAAGTGTTTTAGTGGACAGACGCAAGAATGGGTTTCATATTGGGGCATTTGCTTTGTATGGATACAAAAAAGACCCAGAGCAGAAAGGACACTTGATTATTGATGAAGAAGCTGCAACAGTTGTCAGAGAAGTGTTTACTTTATTTTCACAAGGCTACGGGAAAACAGCGATAGCCCGTATGCTTAATGACCGAGGAATACCAAACCCTACAGAGTACAAACGATTACATGGCTTGCGCTACAAACAACCCAAAACAAAAAACAGTACCCTTTGGAAGTATTATGCTATATCCGATATGCTTATCAATGAAATTTACATTGGCAATATGGTACAAGGCAAATACGGAAGTATTTCATACAAGACAAAGCAAAATAAACCACGACCAAAGGAAGAATGGTATCGAGTTGAGGGAACACATGAGCCTATCATTGATAAGGAACTGTGGGACAGAGTACAGGCGTTGACTGTTCAAAAAGCAAAACCCTTTATTGTTGGTACGATTGGTTTGTTCGCTAGAAAAGCACGCTGCATGAACTGTGGTTATACAATGCGTTCATCAAAAAGTCATGGGAAACATTATTTAAAGTGTTCTAACCGTCATGTAGCAAAAGACGCTTGCATTGGTTCTTTTATTTCTGTTGAAAAGCTGGAACAGGCTGTCATAACTGAATTAAATAAGCTGTCAGCAGAATATTTAAACAAAGGTGAGCTGGAACAAAATGTGGAATTTAGTGATAATCTAAGAAGCAGGAAACAGATGATTGAATCGGAACTTGCTGCATATGAAAAGAAAATTACTGAATATGCAAAAGGTATTAGAGAACTCTACTTAGACAAGGCAAAAGGAATCATTTCCGAATCAGACTATATGGACTTGTCCAAAGATTTCTCAACTGAAAGAAACAGGCTTGAAAAACTGGTGCTGGAAAAGCAAAAACAGCTTGCGGATAATGAAAGAAAAATGCAGGTTGGCGATAATCGCCGCCAGTTAATAGAGCAATACACAAATCTTGAACATTTAGATAGGGAAACTGTTGAAAAGTTAATCGACTACATATTAGTTGGGAAACGTGAACCAAAGACAAGAGAAGTACCTATTGAAATACATTGGAATTTCTAAGGTTATGATAGTTTGGCAGCTAGGCTGCCAGATTATCATAAGCCATCTTCTAAACACCCATTGTTGTACTTACAAAGTTGCACCATCTGCTGCCATATCCTCAAAGAGATCTGTAATAATATCCCCCTTAGATTGAAATTCACAGGCATTAAATGGTATTCCTCCGGCTGCCTGCGGCCAGATAGCCACTGTATGATCTACATAATATGGAGCGAAGCCTTCCGCTTCGATTTCTTCCATGGAGAGATCCTTCGTCAATTGATATACGATGGCAGCAATCATTTCCATATGTGCCAGTTCTTCCGTTCCTATATCGGTGAGCAGTCCACTCACTTCATTGTAAGGCATGGTATAACGTTGGGAGAGGTAGCGCATGCTGGCACCGATCTCACCGTCTGGTCCACCGTACTGTGTGATGATGACCTTGGCAATGGAAGCATTGGTTTCCGTGATATTTACCGGGAATTGCAGACGTTTTTCATAATTCCACATATTATTTGCACCTTCCTTTCCATGGGGGTTCCTGGAGAACCCAGTTCCAGGTCTTTTGCGTCGCATTGGCGGTGGCAACGGTCAATGGCTCATATTTTTCGGCGTAATCCATCATCATTTTGTTTTTCAGACGAATATAATAGCTGACGTAGTCGATGGCCTCTTTGTCCTCGGGATGGGTATCCAGGTATTCTGTCATTTCCACGATCACGAAATCGATCATACCTATTTCATGTAATAACCGCTGCTGGTCACTTGCAGATTTTGTACTGTAATTATCCTTCATTGGCTGTGACATGTTACGTTTATAAGCATAGTTTGCATTCATCATTTCACGCATCTCCTTCCCGTAAATGGTTTGGTCAGTTCAGGGAAAATGGTGCCGATCTCATAAGCCTCATCCAGATTTTCATAAATATTGGTCAATTGCTGCCAGGGAACGTAAGCCATAGCAATAGGGTACATTTCTGATTTTTCATCAAAACAATAATCTTTCATGATATCTCTTTTCTTTTCTTTACTATTATCATATGAATCCCTTTTTTGTTTGCTACAATGGAATTTCCTATTTCAAAAAAATGCGGACACAAAAGCTTCACAAAATAAAGACAAATAAGACACAAAATATTTGTACATTAATCTACGATCATACAATATATATGGATAGAGAGTGCATGGATATAAAACGTGTGATGACAGGATGATACATAAAAGGGAGGAATCAAATTGATTCAGGTAGAAAATCTGGTAAAAAAGTATGGAGATCATATGGCGGTAGATCACCTTACCTTCACCATAGAAAAAGGGAAAGTATACGGCTTTTTAGGTCCTAACGGTGCAGGCAAATCCACCACCATGAATATGATTACAGGATATCTGGGAGCCACTGGGGGCACCATTAAGATCAATGGTATGGATATGGTGAAAAATCCGGAGAAGGCAAAAAGGTGTATCGGTTACCTTCCTGAAATACCGCCGGTATATCCGGATATGACGGTAAAGGAATATTTACAATTTGCAGCGGAATTAAAGGGATTAAGAAAAGAAGATAAAAAGGAAAACATGGAGAAGGTCATGAACATGGTTCAACTGATGGATGTGAAGGATCGCCTGATCAGGAACCTGTCCAAGGGCTATCGCCAGAGAGTAGGGCTGGCACAGGCTATTCTGGGATTCCCGGACGTCATCATATTGGATGAGCCTACGGTAGGACTGGACCCAAAACAGATCATGGAGATTCGGGATCTGATTCGCAGTCTTGGAAAGGATCACACGGTAATCTTAAGTTCCCATATCCTGTCTGAGGTAAGTGCTGTATGTGATCAGATACTGATCATATCCAGGGGAAAACTTATGGCACAGGATACCCCGGAGAATCTGGAACACCTCATGGAAAAAGAGCAGAGGGTACATATGAGTATTCACGGCGATCCGGATAAGATCAGGAGTGTGCTGGACAAAGCTGAATTTATCCGCAGTTATACGGGTACGGAAGAGAACACCTATGATATTATCGCGGAAAAGCAGAAGGATATCAGGGAGAAATTATTTTATCTGTGCGCTTCCCACCAGCTGCCTATCGTGGAGATGACATCGTCCATGGTTTCTCTGGAGGACGTATTCCTGGAACTCACTTCCGAACATTATATGGATGAGATCGAGATGAAAAAAATCGAAGAACAGCAAGTCGTAGAGCAAGAAATAGAAGAACAAATAGAAGAACAAGATAAAAAGAAGAATAAAATAAAAGACGTACGCTTCAGGAAAAGAGAAGAAAATAAAAGAATAATTGAGGATAAGAAAACAGATCATAAAGAAAATGAAAAAGTAGAAGAAAAACAGGAAAGTCAGAAAGAGGAGGCAGAACAGCATGATAGCAGTATATAAGAAGGAGCTAAAATCTTATTTTCATTCTGTCATAGGCTGGCTCTTTATGGCAGTATTATTATTTTTCGTAGGGATGTACTTCATGGTGGACTGCCTGGTATATGGTATTCCATACTATTCCTACGTACTTAGCAGTGTTATGGTCATTTTTTTGTTCGCAGTGCCTGTACTCACTATGAAAATCCTGTCCGAGGAAAAGCACCAGAAGACGGATCAGCTATTATTTACAGCACCGGTGCGGCTGTCCGGTATTATTCTCGGGAAATATCTGGCACTGCTTACGATATTGCTGCTGGTGGTCCTCATATCAGCATGCTATCCTGTGATTCTCATTGTGAACGGCAGCATTCCCATAGCGGAGACCTATGTGGCAATTGCAGCATTTTTTCTCTTTGGTGCTACCTGTATCGCCATCGGCATGTTCCTGTCTGCCATAACGGAGAGCCAGGTCATCGCGGCGGTTCTTACCTTTGCAATCCTGCTGACAGGGTTTATGATGTCCGGTCTGTGCAATATCATTTCCACCACAGGGAACTGGATTACGAAAATATTGAGTATTTTCGACATTGCTACCCGATTTGATAATCTGCTCAATGGCATTATTGATGTCAACTGTGTCTTATATTATATCTCTGTGATTATTTTTTCCCTGTTCCTCACCTGTCAGGTGATACAGAAGAGAAGATGGACCATGGTAAATTATGGCGTCATAAGGACGGCGGCAAGTGCGGGGATTACCATCCTGGTGGCAGTTCTCATAGCGGCTGTAAATATTGGGGCGAATTTCCTGCCAGCGTCTGTTCGCAGCTTTGATATTACCAGCAACCAGATGTATTCCATTTCCGATACCACGAAGAATCTGCTGGATCAACTGGACAGGGATATCCAGCTCACTGTGCTGAACAGTGAGCGTAATGCAGATTCCACCATCAAGGAAATGCTCTCAAATTATGAGTCTTATTCTAAAAAGATAAAGGTGTCTTATAAGAGCCAGAAGGATTTCCCTGAAATTGCATCCCAGTATACCACGGATCAACTGGCTGACAATAGCATGATCGTTGCCTGCGGCGATAAGAGTACAGTGATTTCCTATAGTGACTGCTTTGAGACAGAGATCGATTACCAGACCTATCAGCAGAATACGACGGGTTACGATGGGGAGGGGCAGGTCACATCTGCTATCGCCTACGTGACCAGTGATAATCTTCCCAAAGTCTATGTGATCACAGGGCATCAGGAACTGGAATTATCCACGGGTGTTTTGTCCAATCTGAGAAAAGAAAATGTAGATGTGGAAAGCATAAATCTTATGAACTATGGTGCTATTCCGGAGGATGCGGCAAGTATTATTATCTCAGGGCCCGTGGCAGACTATACGGAGGAGGATGCCAATAAGGTGAAGGATTACCTGAAGGCAGGAGGTCACGCAGTGATTCTCACAGCCACCACAGAGGAGGAACTACCTCATTTTGAATCCATCTTATCGGACTATGGCGTTACCATTGTGAAGGGTGCGGTATTTGATACGGCGAAGAACAGCTATTATCAATATCCATTCTATTTACTGCCGGAGATCAGGAGTCATGCCATTACCAGAGAACTTTACGAAGGGAAACGATATGTGCTCATGCCACAATCCACGGGGTTGCAGGTCGCTGAGGAGGACAGTATGCCGGAGGGTGTCACAGCCACACCGTTACTCACCAGTACCGACAGTTCCTACAGTAAGTCTGACTTGAAAAACATGACAAGTTACGATAAGGAGGAGGGTGACATATCAGGACCCTTTGATCTGGGTGTCTACCTCACAAAGGATAACGAGGACGACTCCACCACGAAGATTGCGGTGTTCGGCTGTGAATATCTGGTGGATGACAAGTTCGATACCATGGTATCAGGAGCCAATGTGAAACTGTTCACCAGTGCGGTAAGCTATATGGTAGATCACGAGGAAAGCGTCTCCATCCCATCGAAGAGCTATGATTACAGCACCATTATGATGCCACAGAATGTGATAGTTCTATGGGGACTTATGGTGACTATCGTGATACCGCTCATGATGATGGCGATGGGTATTGTAATATGGGCGAAGAGAAGAAAAAAATAAATAGATACTTTTTGTTACTTAATTAACAAAAGCGAACAAAACAGTGTATATTACTTGATTTCCACGTTCATTTGTGTCAAAATAGGGGATGGCGATTTAGTCGTTTCAGATATTGACACTAATGAACGTTTTTTGATTTCTATATTCTATAAATGGAGGAATGGCATGAGAGGTATTGATACTCAGGTTAGGAAAGTAAGAAGAAGAGTATTTAAGGAAGTTGCAAATTTAGCTTATCATTCAGAGAATTTAATCGATGATATGGAAGCTTTACCATATAAGATCGTAAATACGGAGAATCCCGAATATTGGGAAAGCATTTACCGTGAGAGAGCTGTTGTGAGAGAGCGTATGCGTCTGGCGATGGGCATGTCCCTTCGTCCGGAAAATCAGCCGGTCCACGTTTCACAGGGATTGGAAGAGAGTAATATTTCAGATAAATACTATGAACCACCACTGATGCAGGTCATTCCTTCCGCATGTAATGCATGTCCGGAAAATGACTATGAGGTATCGGATAAATGTATGGGCTGCCTGGCACATCCCTGCCGTGAAGTATGTCCAAGAGGTGCTATTACCATGGTCAATGGAAAATCCCACATCGATCAGGAAAAATGTATCCGCTGTGGAAAATGTAAGGCAATCTGCCCTTATGATGCAATCACTCATCAGGTGAGACCCTGTGCGGCAGCCTGTGGCGTCAATGCCATCAAGAATGATTCCCTGGGAAGAGCACAGATCGATAATGACATCTGCGTATCCTGTGGACAATGTATGGTGAGCTGTCCTTTTGGAGCAATTGCGGACAAGTCACAGATCTTCCAGCTGATCAGAGCCATCCAGTCGGGCAGAAAGATCATCGCCCAGGTAGCTCCCGCTTTCGTGGGACAATTTGGAAATGCCACCCCGGATATGATCAAGACTGCATTAAAGGAACTTGGATTCTATGATGTATATGAGACTGCCATCGGTGCCGATATGGGTGCCATCGCGGAGGCGGAGCACTATGTGCATAAAGTGACCACGGGAGAACTTCCCTTCCTGCTGACGTCCTGCTGTCCGTCCTGGTCCATGCTGGCAAAGAAATTTTTCCCGGAGACCATCGGCAGTATCTCCAACGAGCTGACCCCTATGGTGGCAACCGCCCGCAAGATTAAGGAAGATCATCCGGATGCAAGTGTAGTATTTATCGGGCCCTGTGCGGCGAAGAAGTTAGAAGCAATGAGAAGAACCGTGCGTTCCGATGTGGATTTTGTAATTACCTTTGAGGAACTATTGGGTATGTTCGAGGCGAAGGGCATCGAAATCGAACAGGTAGGCCCGGAAGATAAATTGGAAGGTGCTACAGGGGCAGGACGTGGATACGGTGTCGCTGGCGGTGTGGCAAATGCCATCGAGGAATGTATCAGAGAATATTATCCGGATGTGGAAGTAAATATTGAACATGCGGAAAGTCTTGCTGATTGTAAGAAAATCCTAATGTTAGCCAAGATGGGCAAGAAGAACGGATGTCTTATCGAAGGTATGGCATGTCCGGGAGGCTGTGTGGCAGGAGCGGGTACGAACATCGCCATCAACAAAGCGACCAAAGAGGTCAACAGCTTCAAGGCAGCGTCGGAGGAAAAGATTCCTCACAAAGATGATAGGAACGAATAAAGAGATATTCCTTTTATGAGATAAAGCAGTAAGTAAGGGTGCAATCCATACGATACGTAAAAGCGGGAACGAACACAGCATGGTTTCCCATGGGAATTTACAGTTTGTGCTGGCGGATCAGGGTAAGTTTGGATATGCATGAGATCTTGTCATGATGATTCGTGCAGTATAGAGATAAACAGCAGTATAAAAGCAGATATGAGAGGTAAGAAAAGTGAGCAAAGTAAGAACACGTTTTGCACCGAGCCCCACAGGCAGGATGCACGTAGGTAATTTGAGAACCGCATTATATGCATATTTGATTGCAAAGCACGAAGGGGGAGACTTCATCCTTCGTATTGAAGATACAGATCAGGAGCGTCTGGTGGAAGGTGCTGTGGATATCATTTACAGAACACTGGAGAAGACTGGTCTGGTACATGACGAAGGACCGGATAAAGATAAAGGTGTCGGACCTTACGTACAGAGTGAGAGACAGGCGAGTGGTATCTATCTGGAATATGCCAGGAAGCTTGTTGAAAGCGGCAAGGCTTATTACTGCTTCTGTGACAAAGAAAGACTGGCTACATTGAATCAGGTGATTGATGGAAAAGAGATCAATGTGTATGACAAGCATTGTCTGTCCTTATCCAAGGAAGAAGTGGCAGAGAAGCTTGCCAGTGGAATGCCCTATGTCATCAGACAGAATAATCCTACAGAGGGAACCACTACATTCTCCGATGAAATCTACGGAGATATTACCGTAGATAACTCCGAGCTGGATGATATGATCCTCATCAAATCAGACGGATATCCCACATACAATTTCGCCAATGTAGTGGACGATCATCTCATGGGAATCACCCATGTGGTGCGTGGTAATGAGTATTTATCTTCTTCACCCAAATATAACCGTCTCTATGATGCCTTTGGGTGGGAAGTGCCTGTCTATGTGCACTGCCCATTGATTACAGACGAGGAGCATCATAAATTGTCCAAGCGATGTGGACATTCTTCCTACGAGGATCTCATTGATCAGGGATTCCTCACAGAGGCAGTGGTCAATTATGTGGCATTGCTGGGTTGGAGCCCATCTAACAATGAAGAGATCTTCACATTGGATGAACTGGTGAAGGAATTTGATTATCACCATATGTCCAAATCTCCGGCAGTCTTTGATTATAAAAAATTAAAATGGATGAACGGTGAATATATCAAGAAAATGGATTTCGATGTTTTTTATGAAAAAGCAGAGCCAATCTTAAAAGAAGTGCTGACCAAAGACTTTGATCTGAAAAAAATTGCAGAGATGGTGAAGACCAGAATCGAGACATTCCCAGAGATCAAAGATCATGTAGATTTCTTTGAAGAATTGCCTGAATATGATATCGCTATGTATACACACAAGAAGATGAAGACTACAACGGAATCTTCTCTGGAAGTATTGCAGGAGCTCCTGCCCTTATTCGAGGCACAGGAGGATTACAGCAATGACGCCCTATACCAGACCTTAGCCGGCTACGTAGAGAAAAAAGGCTGTAAGAACGGATACGTCATGTGGCCGGTTCGTACAGCAGCATCCGGCAAGCAGATGACCCCCTGTGGCGCTACTGAGATCATGGAGATCCTGGGCAAAGAGGAATCCATCAAACGACTGAAAAAAGGAATCGAATTATTACAGAATGCATAAAATAATCAATCAATCGCAGCAAAAGGCGATTCAACACGGAACAGGACCGGCACTTGTACTAGCCGGTCCAGGCTCCGGTAAAACTTTTGTCATTACCAATCGTATCAAACATATGATAGAGTCCTATCATATTTCCCCGGAAAATATCTTAGTTATCACATTTACAAAAGCAGCATCCACAGAAATGGAAGAACGTTTTCACAAGCTCATGCAGGGAGAATTCTTTCCTGTTCAATTTGGTACTTTCCACGCCATCTTTTTTCATATCTTACAGTATGCCTATGAATTTACCTATTCCAATATTATTAAAGAGTCAGAGAAAAAAGAATATTTACAGGAAGTGCTGGAACTATATGAGAGCAGCGAATGTGAAGAAGTTACAAGCCTGCTCAATGAAATCAGTAAAGTGAAGAACATGGGAATCCCTATTTCTGGTTATACTTCCCAAAGCATGGAGCCGGAGAAATTCCGGGAAATCTATGGGAATTACCGCGCACTGTTTCAGAGGAATCGGAAGATTGATTTTGATGATATGGTATTATCCTGTTATGAACTGCTGAAGCAGGATATCAATATGCGAAACTTCTGGCGGGAGAAATATAAGTATATCCTCATCGATGAATTTCAGGACATCAATCTGCTGCAATATAAGACCATCAAACTGCTGGCATGTCCTGATAATAATCTGTTCGTGGTGGGGGATGATGATCAATCCATCTATGGGTTTCGAGGGTCTAAGCCGGAGATACTGATGGGATTTGAGAAAGATTTCACAAACAGTGAACGGATATTACTGGATGTGAATTATCGATGTTCGGGGATGATCGTAAATGCCTCAAAAAAGGTCATTCTGGAAAATCAAAAGAGATATGCGAAAGAGATCACAAGTCAAAATGCCGATGGAGAGCAGGTCATGATGCATGGATTTACCTCGGAAAAAGAGGAGTGTGAGAACATCATTCATTTAATACAGGGAATTTACAGGCAGGGAGTACCTTACAGTGAGATCGCCATGATCTACAGGACGAATGAAGGGATGAGCAATATGGCGGAAAGGCTCATAGAAAAGCAGATTCCTGTACAGATGAAGGAGAAAGTTACGTCCATCTATCAGCATTTTATTGCAAAAGATATCCTTTCGTATTTAAAGTTCAGTTTGAGCGGAGAACGGAAAGAATTTTTCCAGATCATGAATAAACCCAAAAGATATCTCAGCCGTAAGGCATGTACAGATTCAGGGATAGATTTTCGGGCATTATACAGGTATTATGGGGACAAGAGCTATATTCAGGAACGGATTCGCAGACTGGAATATGATATCAGAAAGATCAGACAGATGAACCCTTACGCAGCCATCAATTATATCAGAAAGGGAATCGGCTACGATGATCATATAGGTACCTATGCCAGAGAGCAGGGAACCAATGTGGAGGAATGGCTGACCTTATTGGGTGAATTACAGAAAAATGCCATCCCTTACGACACGATACAGGAATATGTACAGCACACGGAGGATGTGGTGGAAGAGTTTCAGAAAATGAATCATGCCAAGGAGAAAAAGGAAGAGGATGCGGTGCAGATCATGACCATGCATGGGTCCAAAGGTCTGGAATTCAGAAATGTCATATTGCCGGATCTCAACGAAAAGATCATTCCCCACAAAAAAGCAATCAGTGCAGATGAGATAGAGGAGGAGCGGCGCCTGTTCTATGTGGCCATGACCAGAGCAAAAGAAAGGCTCTTCCTATTCTACATAGCTTCAAAAGTAGAATGTAAAGAGCCTTCCCGTTTTCTGAAAGTACTGATCAAATGAAAACCAAATTTGGAATGCATATGATTTCTGTTGTAAATAGGTGTAAATCTATGATTCGTCAGATTCCTCAGATTCTACGATTTCGTCATGCTCATTCTCTTCCAAATATTCGGAGAATGCATCTGCAGCGCGCATATATTCATCGTCGTCCTCGATATATTCCAAGGTCGGTTCTGCTGTCTCATCATTTTCGTCTTCGAAATAGCGGTAGATCCACACATCCCCGTCCTCGTTTTCCCCATCTTCATTGAGTGGGAGCAGTACGATATAGTCTTGCTTTTCCACTGTCAGGATGACGATGATGGCACAAGTGACCTGACCATCCTCCAGATCCAGTGTTACAGTCATATCTTCATCATCAAATCCATTTTCTTCGATATCATTTTTCTTTCCCATTTTCATCCTTACCTTTCCTGCGAGTCCTTTTTATTTACCTTAATTCACCTAAGTCACACCACAGTGCGGTATACCACATAAGCAAAAGAAAAGCTTCAAAGAAGCGATCTTGCGCATGGGGTTCTGAATAGTTACAAATATGCAATCCTGTGTTGCAGGCAATCTGTGTGTGAACTTGCTATTATCATATCGAACAAATGAAAGAAAAACAAGCATTATATTTTCTAAGGTTCCATTTTGTGTTATGATTAGAATACAGTTCACGATGGACTGTGAATGGCTTGGTAGAAACAATAACTTGATGAGAGACAGGTTCATCGGCAGAGGAGTAGTTACATGAGGAAAAAATTGATATATAAAATAGGGAACCCATATCCGCTGGGTGCTACAGCAGTGGGGACATCTGTGAATTTTGCGGTGGCATTGAATAGTGATGAAGAATGCGGCATTATTCTGTATGCAAAAAGTGGAAAAGAGATGAAAATACCTTTCTCAGCAGAGAATCGTATCGGTAATATTTACTGTATGATGATTTCCGGTGGTGATGAGGATGGATTAAAAGGATATTCCTATCATTTTTATGCAGGAGATGGAATCATACCAGATCCCTATGCCCGGAAAATCATCGGTCATGAAAAATGGGGAAAGCAGATTGAATTGGAGAAACTTCGGGGTGGAATAGAACTGGATGTATTTGACTGGGGAGAGGATGTGAATCCCAGATTGTCCTACGAAGATTCCATCCTGTACTGTATGCATGTAAGGGGATTTACCAGACATCATTCATCAACGGTCAATGGAAAAGGCACTTTTCATGGAATTCAGGAAAAGATTCCATATCTGAAAGAGCTGGGTGTCACTTCTCTGGAATGTATGCCCGCCTATGAATTTGAGGAAGTGGATGTGGAGACGGAAGAGAAGAAAAATACCATGTCCTATGCCATGGAGCACTATGCGGAAAAAGCGGATGTGCAGGAAACCTCCAGGAAAAGAATGAATTACTGGGGCTATAAAAAAGGCTATTATTTTGCGCCCAAAGCAGCGTATGCTATGGACAAGAACAGTCCGGACAGGGAATTAAAGACATTGATTCGGGAACTGCACAGACAACACATGGAATTTATCATGCAATTCTACTTTCCGAAGACGATAAAACCAGGATTTATATTGGAGGTACTGAGATTCTGGGTGCTGGAGTACCATATTGATGGGATTCATTTATTGGGAGAGAAACTTCCTCTCACGCTGATTGCAACAGATCCCCTGTTCAGCAATACGAAGCTGATGTATTATGATTTTCCCTGTGATGAGATCTATGAGGATGGGGAGGTGCCGAAGTATCGGAATCTTTCCTCCTATCAGGATAACTTCATGATAGATATTCGGAAATATCTGAAAAGTGATGAAGATATGCTACAGTCATTTCTATTCCATATGCGTCACAATCCACAGAAGGAAGGTGTCATTCATTATATCACCAATTATAATGGATATACCCTCATGGATCTGGTGTCCTACGACAGAAAGCACAATGAATTAAATGGTGAGGACAATAAGGACGGAAATAACTATAATTACAGTTGGAACTGTGGTTATGAAGGTAGCAGCAGAAAGAAAGCAATCCAAAAACTGCGCGTACAGCAAATCAAAAATGCCATTGTATTTGTACTGCTATCCCAGGGGACTCCTATGCTCCTTAGTGGGGACGAGTTCGGTAATTCCCAGGGCGGTAACAACAATGCCTACTGTCAGGACAATGCCATATCTTGGCTGGACTGGCAACTATTGGAGAAACATCAGGAGTTGTACCAGTTCATAAAAACAGTGATTCAGCTTCGAAAAGAGCATCCAGTATTGAGGAGAGGGAAGGAAGCAAAAATGATGGACACATTATCCTGCGGTTATCCGGATGTGTCTTATCACAGCGAGGAAGTATGGCGTCCCATCATCGATAATTATAATCGACATATTGCTATTATGTATTGTGGCAAATATGCCTTGCTGCCGGATGGAACGGAAGATGAGTTCTTTTACATTGCCTACAATATGCACTGGATTACGCATGATTTCTCGCTACCTAACTTACCCAAGGACAAGACATGGGTAAGGCTGCTTGGCACTTCGGAGACTGTGCCGGAGAATGAGCAGGAGAATCAGATCACGGTGGCACCCAGAAGTATTACCATTATGATTAGTAAGATAAAGGATGAACAAGAGAAATGAAGGCTTGGGAACATTTTAAAACAATTACGTACCACAAATACCTCGTCATGAAGGGCTGCTTTGCGGTAGGGCTGTATAAACAGGGAATTTTACATGATATGTCAAAATATTCCTACACGGAATTCTCTGTGGGAGCAAGATATTTTCAAGGAGACAGAAGTCCCAACAATGCGGAGCGGGAAACGATTGGATATTCCAGCGCCTGGCTACATCATAAGGGACGGAACAAACATCACTATGAGTACTGGATTGATTACAGTATGGAGCAGACGAAAGGATTCGTGCCCATTCCCATGCCCACAAAATATATTGTGGAAATGCTCATGGATCGCATCGCAGCTTCCAAAGTGTACAATAAGGGACATTACAAGGACTCCGATCCATTGAACTACTATAACCGTGGCAGAGACTTCGCACCCATCCATAAGGACACCAAGGAAATACTGGAGCCCTTGCTGGAAATGCTGGCAGAGAAGGGTGAGCAGGACACCTTTGCCTATATCCGAAGAGAACTCCTGAACTAATAAGATGATTTGAAGTGCTAAGGTATAAATTGACCAACTTATTTCATAAGTTGTGTCACGCATGCACGAAGTGCATAAGGTATAAATCGACCAACTTACGGAGTAAGTTGTGTCACGCATGCACGAAGTGCATAAGGTATATAAAGAGCGAATATCAAGTAAGGGTGAAAAGATGAATTGCTGTTTACTAATTTTTATTTTACTTTTGTGTGGAAATAATAATGGTTGTGGAGGCTGTAAATGCGAACATGAACATCGTCCGGTGTGTCCCATCGCACCGCCGCCACCAGAACCAAGAATGCCATTTCCATCATTTCCATGCGGAAATACATGCGGATGTGAGGAAAAATCAGTATAAAAGAAAGCAGCCTCTTTTGAGGCTGTTTTTATTTGCAAAAGATTAGTGTGTAGCTTCCAACGCCTCTTTCATATCATCCGGGAGGGGAGCAGTGAAGGTCATGAGTTCCCTTGTGATGGGATGTGTGAAGGTCAGGCGATGGGAATGGAGTGCCTGACGGTGGATATAACGCATATCCGGATTATAGAGAAAATCTCCCAGCAATGGATGCCCAATGTGCTTAAGGTGAACACGGATCTGGTGAGTGCGGCCTGTTTCCAGCCACAGGGAGAGAAGACAGATGCCACGACCATGATTGGTTTCCAGCACCTTATAATGGGTAACAGCAGCTTCACCGTGACAGGCAACACATCGCTCTATGGTGGAATCCACAGTCCGGGCGATGGGTGCATTTATGACACCGATGTCAGGAACTGGAATGCCCTTTGCGATTGCCAGATATTCCCGTTTTATTTCTCGATTTTGTACCATGGTGGACAGGAGATTTCCGCTGAGCATATGCTTTGCCAGGATGGTGAGACCTGAGGTATCCCGATCCAGCCGATTGATGCAGCGGAATACATAGGGAATTTCCTGTTCGTTATAATAATGCATAATGGCGTTTGCCAGGGTATTATCATGATTGTTTTGAGAGGGATGAATGGGCATATTGCTGGGCTTGTTGACGATGACAAGATCTGAATCCTCATATAGAATGTCCAGAGGAAGGGGAACAGGACGAATACGGGGAGAGGATTCCAGTTCTTTGATATGAATGGTCAGGACATCATGGGTATGTAATTTTTCGTTGATATAGACTGGGGTATCATTCAGTAAAATGCCTTCATCCAGTTTTTTCAGGGATATAAGATTCTGACTGGAATAACCCATAGACTTTAGAAATAAGCCTATGGGTCTTAAATTGTCAGATTCTGTGATTGTGTATTGAAAGATACGTTCCATGTCAAAACCCTTTATGTTTGTTTTTTAATATAGAAATTCTGCTCATTTTTTTCTTTTTCTATTTTAATCAGTTACTCTGACTTTACTTCTTTCCATAACTGATTGTACATTTCATCTGCATCTTCACCCAGATATTGGAAAGTCTCCAAGCCTTCGAAGTCAGACAAAGTAGGGAATGCGATAGGAGAATTCTTAATGTCCTCATCCTCGATCAGATCATGTGCGGCATCGTTGGGAGTGGAGTAGGTGATATATTCAAAGTTCTTTAAAGCGATATCCTCACGGCACATAAAGTTGATGAATGCCTCTGCATTTTCTTTATTCTTGGAATCCTTTGGAATGACCCAGGAGTCGATCCATACATTGGTGCCTTCCTTGGGGATGACATATTCCAGATTTGAGTTTTCTCTCTGGGTGTAGATAGCTTCGCCAGAGTAGATCACACCCAGTGCTGCCTCGTTACCGATCATCTTATCACGGACCTGGTCTACCACATAGGCCTGTACCAGGGGTTTCTGTTTGATGAGAGCATCCTTTGCTGCCTGCAGTTCATGGGGATTTGTGGTGTTCATGGAGTAACCGTTGAGCTTTAATGCCACCATAAATGCATCCCGCACGCTGTCCTGCATGAGAATATTATCTTTATACTGTTCATCCCAGAGAATGGACCAACTGTCTACGGGCTCTGTTACCATGGTCTTATTGTAGAGTATACCAACAGTTCCCCAGCAGTAAGGAATGGAGTATTTGTTTTCGGCATCAAATTCTTTTGACTGCTGGAAATACTGGTCACCGATATTTTTCACATTGGGAATGTTATCAAAATTAATCTCGGAGAGGAGATCATTGTCGATCATTTTCTGAATCATATAATCGGAAGGACAGATCACATCGTAATCAGAAGCACCGGCCTCGATTTTAGGATACATAATTTCATTGGTCTCAAATTCATCATAGACCACTTTGATTCCTGTTTCTTCCTCAAATTGTGTGATCACGTCGGGATCGATATATTCTCCCCAGTTATATACAATTACCTGTCCATTTTCCGGTGTATTACTTTTTCCACAACCCATCAGGGAAGAGATGGATATTGTAACAAGAAGTGCAGTTATCATTAATTTTTTCATTTTCGTCTCCTTCTATGAAGTGATTTATTTTACGATTTCCTTATTTTTGTCTGTGGGTGCACAGTTAATGAGTAATAAAAGTACTAATACAGATACAAATATGATGGAAGATAATGCATACATTTCCGGCTTAATGCCCTTTTTTACCTCGGTATAGATCTTGGTGGAGAGGGTGTCAAAGCCCGGCCCCTTGGTGAAGTGTGTGATGATGAAGTCGTCTAATGACATAGTGATGGACATTAGAAAACCGGATAATACACCGGGCAGGATGTCTGGAAATACCACCTTGAAAAAGGCGTAGGTGTGAGTCGCGCCCAGATCCAGAGCGGCTTCATAAGTGTTGGGATTCAACTGTTTCATTCGCGGCAGGACACTCAATATCACATAGGGAATATTGAAGGTAATGTGTGCCAACAGTACAGTGGTAAATCCAAACTGAAATTTCAAACTGATAAATAACAGCATCAGCGAGATACCGGTAACGATTTCCGCATTGACCATGGGGATATTGGTGATTCCCATGAACAGGGCACGATTTCTCTTTTTCATCCCATTGATGGCGATTGCAGCCACAGTGCCGATGATGGTCGCCAGGAAAGCGGAGAGCATGGCGATGATGAGCGTAGTGTAAAGTGCCTGGAGGATCGTATCATTTTTAAATAATGCAGAATACCATTTCAGGGTGAATCCGCCCCATTTTGCTCTTGTCTTACTGGAATTGAAGGAGAGCACGATCAATGTCACGATGGGGGCGTATAAAAATATAAAAATAAGGGTCACATAAACAGTTTGCAGGGATTTCCTGATCATAATGAATTGCCCTCCCCGTCTTTATCTGTGATGGTGGATATGACAATACTGATGATGATAAAGATCATCAGTATAATGGACAATCCACTGCCAAGGTTCCAGTTATTGGTCTGTGTAAATTCCTGTTCTATGACGTTGCCGATGAGCAGGATCTTACTGCCGCCCAGGAGGTTGCTGATAACAAAGGTCGTCAGCGCAGGGACGAAGACCATGGTGATTCCACTGATCACTCCCGGCAGGCTTAGTGGAAGGATAACTTTTGTAAAGGTCTGCACATTGTTGGCACCCAGATCCCTGGCAGCATTTACCACATTTCTATCGATCTTGCTCAGGGAATTATAGATAGGAAGTACCATAAAGGGCAGAAAATTGTACACCATGCCCAGAATAATGGCGTAGGGGGTGTTGATAATATTCAGCGAGGGAAGATGCAGTGCACTCAAGATGCTGTTGATCACACCGGTCTTCTCCAGCAGCGTCTGCCATGCCAGAGTACGCAGGAGAAAATTCATCCACATAGGCAGGATGAAGATCAGTACCAGAAAGCCGTCCTGGTTGATACTGGCATTACATAAGATCATTGCCAGGGGGTAAGCCAACAGGATACATAACAGTGTACTGATGGTTGACAGCAGGAGAGAGAGCCATAAGGCTTTCCAGTGTTCTTCTGTTGTGATCGCTATGATATTTTCCAAGGTAAAGGCACCTGTCTTATCTGTGAGTCCATAATAGAATACCATACATAAAGGAATGATGATAAATGCAATGGACCAGATAAAATAAGGTGTTGCCATCCATTTTTTATTCTTATTCATCGACGCTTACAGCCTCCTCGTCCTCTGATGCCGGTTTATTCATAATCTGAATATTGAAAGGATCGACCTGAATGCCCACATGTTCGCCTACGGCATGGAGCTTCGTAGAATGAACCAGCCATTCGAAGCCATTTGCCATGACTTCCATCTCATAATGCACCCCTTTGAAAATAATGTGGGTGACAGTTCCCTGTATAGTTCCGTTGGCAGGTGCAACTAACTCCACATCCTCCGGGCGGATGACCACATCCACAGGGCGGTTCGTTCCGAAGCCTTTATCCACACAGGTAAATTTCGTCCCAAGGATCTCCACCAGTTCATCATGTACCATGGTGGAGCTTATAATATTGCTGTCTCCGATAAAATCGGCAACGAAAGCATTTTCAGGTTCATTATAAATATCTTCCGGGGAACCGATCTGCTGGATATAACCCTGGTTCATGACCACGATGGTATCGGACATGGTGAGAGCCTCCTCCTGGTCGTGGGTAACGTAGATAAAGGTGATACCAAGTTCATTTTTCAGACGAATCAGCTCATACTGCATATCCTGTCGCAGTTTCAGATCCAGCGCCCCTAAAGGTTCGTCCAGCAGCAATACTTTGGGTTCATTTACGATAGCTCTGGCGATGGCGATACGCTGCTGCTGTCCACCACTGAGAGAATCGGGGATACGACTACCGAATCCATCCAGATTCACTAATTTTAAGGCATATTTAATTTTGTCATCTATGTAAGCTTTGCTTTTATTTTTGATTTTCAGACCGAATGCGATATTTTCGGCAATGGTCATATGGGTGAAAAGTGCGTATTTTTGAAATACCGTATTCAGTTGTCTTTTGTTGGGTGGCAATTTGGTGATATCCTGATTGTCGAAGATCACCTGACCCTTGTCGGGAGTCTCAAATCCACCGATGATGCGCAGGGTAGTGGTCTTACCGCAGCCGCTGGGACCTAAAAGTGTTAGAAATTCATTCTCGCGAATGTAGAGATTCATTTCATCCAGTACCACGTTGGATCCATAGGATTTCGAAAGATTGACCAGATCAATTAATTTATGACTCATGACGATTCCTTTCTTATGCTCAATTCTTATGTTTAATTGCTCGGTTGTTTAGTGTATTTATTACATTGAATTATCATATTAAAAGCTGGGGGGTGTACTTACCCATATAATAGAAGCCCCATTTTTGGCATGGGTCGATATGTAATGGCTGGCATTGGGAACAAAATAGAAGGATTCCCCCTTTTTGGCAGTATACTTCTTATTTCCCAGATGAATATCGATGCTTCCGGAGATGACATAGCCAAATTCTTCCCCCTCGTGTGGAACATCCGGATAGGTGGAACCGTTATATTCCAATGTCAGGCGGATAGGCTCCATGATATTTTTCTGTGCATTTGGGATGATCCATTCGATCTTATTGTGCAGACCATCATCGATTTTTTCGAAATAATCCACATCACGAAAGACAATTTGATTATCCTCGGAATCATTAAAAAAATCTTTCAGACTTTGACCGAGACATTGCAGGATATCCACCAGTGTAGCAATGGAGGGAGAGGTGAGATCTCTCTCTACCTGGGAGATAAATCCCTTGGAGAGTTCCGCGCGGTCAGCTAGTTCCTCCTGGGTCAGCCCCTTTTGAATACGGAGTGTTTTTATCTTATTACCAATTTTCATAATCAAAATCTCCATTTCTGTGAGAAATAGTTCTTATAAACTTAAAGTTTACTAATACTTAACTTTTCCGTCGGACTCTATTATACTAAAAATGTTGTAATAGTCAATATAAAAAAAACAATCTTTACTTCTATTTTGAAAACATTTTTTAAAACATTTAAAATGAATCTTATTAACAAAGAATAATCTTTATGATAGAATACTCATAATAAGGTAAAATATAGATGCGATAAATGGAGGATGAATCATGGCAAAGGAAAAATATGTTGCGTATGTGTCGACTTATACAATGGGCGATAATCATGGAATTAAAATATATGATGTAGATTTGGAAAAAGGAAGGCTGACGGAAAAGGATGAAGTCCAGATCACGAACTCCTCCTATATGACCATTTCCCACAATCAGAAATACCTGTATTCCATCACTGATCTGGGCGTGGAAGCATATAAAGTGGGATCGGACGGGCATCTGGAGGTCATCAATCAGGGAAGCATCAATGGTATGAGGGGCTGTTATCTGTCCACAGATTATACGGATCATTATCTCTTTGTAGCGGGATATCACGATGGTAAGATCACGGTATTACGGTTGAACGAAGATGGCGGCATCGGTGTTATCACAGATGAGATATATCACAAAGGTATGGGAAGTATCGCAGAACGAAATTTTCGTCCTCACGTGAGCTGTGTGAAGATGACAAGAGATAATAAATATCTGTGCGCTGCGGATCTGGGAACAGACAATACCAATGTATACCGCCTGAATTATGAGACAGGAAAATTAAAGATGGTGGATATCATTCACAGCGACATTGAATCGGCTCCCCGTCACGTGAAATTTTCAAAGGATGGCAAATTCCTTTATATCGTACATGAATTGAAAAATATCATTGATGTGTATATTTATAAGGAAGAAAATAATAATCCGGAATTTGAAAAGATTCAGACCATCTCCACATTGAATGAATATCATGCAGGTGGTTCAGCAGCCAGCGCACTGAATTTCTCTGTAGATGACAAATATCTGGTAAGCTCCAATGCAGGAGATAACAGTGTCATCATCTACACCATCAATAAAGAGACCGGGGAGCTCACAAAACTTTTCTGTCTCCCCATTAGTGGTGATTATCCAAAGGATGTTACCCTTTTTCCGGATAACAAACATCTGGTATCCCTGAATCATGAATCCAACACCATGACATTTTTCAACGTAGATCTCAAGCGTGGACTCATCGTCATGGACGGAAAAGAAATCAAAGTGGAGAAGCCGAACTGCATTATCTTCCATAAACTGGTGCAGTAACGTAGCGGTGCAGTCGTCCTCATTCCTCTAGGAGTGCTTATAAAATTCTTTGATGGAGTCCAGTTTTGCGGTCATATTCAGGAGGAGGGCGTCCGCAAGGGTGAGGGCGGTCATGGTCTCCACGACGACGACGGCTCGGGGGACAATAATGGGATCATGGCGTCCTTTGATCTTGACTTTAATGTCTTCACCGCTTTGATTTACGGTGGATTGTTCGGTAAAGATAGAAGGGGTGGGTTTCACATAGGCGCGGAGGACTAAGCGGGAACCGTCGCTGATACCCCCCAGGACACCGCCGGAGTGATTGGTTTCTTTGACTACTTTATTGTGGCACATATGAAAGGCATCGTTGTTCGTGGAACCGTTTGCGGTGGCGACCTGGATGCCATCACCGATTTCAAAGGCTTTTACGGCACCGATGGACATGATTGCTTTTGCAAGATTGGCATCCAGCTTTTCGAAGACGGGATCGCCAAGACCAGCGGGAAGAGAGTCTACCACACATTCGATCACACCACCTGCGGAGTCATAGTCTGCCATGCAGTGGGCGAGGTATTCCTCTGCCTTTTTCGATGCGGTGACATCCGGCATGGCGGTGGGAGTGGAGAGAATGGCGGATTTGTCAAATTGATCCTGAGAGATGGAGACAGGTCCGATAGATTTGGTGTAGGCACATACACGGATGCCCATGGAAGCTAATAATTTTGCCGCGATGGCACCGGCAGCCACACGGCCGATCGTCTCGCGACCGGAGGAGCGCCCACCTCCCCGGTAGTCACGAAATCCGTATTTTTCATCGAAGGTGTAATCCGCATGTCCGGGTCTGTAGTAGGTGGCAATCTCCGAATAGTCATGGGATTTCTGAGAAGTATTTCGCACTATGAGGGAGATGGGAGTGCCCGTTGTCTTTCCATCAAATACGCCGGAGAGAATCTCCACCAGATCATCCTCTTTTCGTGGCGTGGTAATGGAAGACTGACCAGGCTTTCTCCTGTTCAAGTAGATCTGAATGTCGGTTTCGCAGAGTGAAAGACCTGCGGGGCAGCCGTCTACCACGACGCCAAGAGCCTTTCCATGGGATTCCCCCCATGTTGTTATTTTAAATATGGTACCTAATGTAGAACCAGCCATATGTAGACCACCTTTCCTATGTTTATGTGTGCTTATGCTTAGATTATGTTGAGCACATGATTACTTGATTTTACAAATGTTCATAATTTCAATTATTATTTAGAGTGTTTTCTATTTTTTGTTATTGTTTTCTTCTGTTCAGTCCAGGTATCACTTACATTCATGCCTATCAGAATCAAAAAACTTTTTTATACTTCCATATAAACATATTTGAATATATGCTTAACAAGATCGTATCTGAATATTAAAATAACTTGAATTGTCAGAATTCCATGAATATTATCTGCATGTTATGTAAGTCCATAAGTTTTTATAAGTCATAGTTATTATACTGAATTCATAAAAGACTGGCAAGATGAATCCTGTAATTCCTTATAATTACTGTATAGATAGCATCACAGGAGAAGGAAAACCATAATTTTTCTTTTGAGAGCGGCAGAAAATAGTGTTGTAAGGCTTGCAGCGAATATTCTTTGTAATAATGGGGAGTTTTATAAAAATTGCGTGCAATTTTCTGATTTATGTGATAGGATATTTTATGTGAACTTATAGCAAAATGCAAGTACGAAGGATTAAAGGATTAATCAACAGATGAAGAAATCTTGGAAAGAAAGAACCATTCAGAAATTAGTTCATTTTGGAAAAAATCATAAATTATTAAAGTTTCCCCTGATGGTAGTCGTATTTATGGTATTAGGGGTTGGTTATGTAATTGAAAAATTGTGTGGAAATACGAAGAAATTAGTGAGTCTTGCGTGTTTGGCACTTTTTTTTATGATAAGCAGCAGTTTCGCATCTATTGGTTTTATTCAGACTTCTGATATCCCTGAGAAAAATAATATGGTCAGTACGGAAATTGAAACAGAGGGTGTGGCTTTGGCGGCCAGCAGTGGGGAAGAGGTACCGGTAATTGAGGATGACGATGTCATAGACGGCTACGAAGATTCTAATCTTGAAGACGCCAATACGGACTTTTATTCTGTGGACGAGATTCTGAATGAGAATCAGAAAAAAGAAACGGCGGACGGTGATTCCATGGCGGCGGAGAAAAGGGAAGAGACAGCTACCATTGACAGGGATGACTGGCGTCTGCTGCTGATCAATAAGCAGCACCCCATTCCAGACGGATATGAATTTAAACTTGGGACGATAAAAGGCAATATGAAGTGCGATGAGCGAATCATTGACGATTTACTGTTGATGCTGCAGGGAGCCAAAGATGATGGCGTGGACCTGGTCATCTGCTCTCCATACAGAGACATGAACAGACAGGAAGTCCTTTTTAACAGGAAGATCGCACTGTATATGAAAAATGGAATGTCCTATCTGGAGGCCTATAAGACCACAGCACAGGCAGTTACCGTTCCGGGAGCCAGTGAGCATCAAATCGGTCTTGCTCTTGACATTATATGCGATTCCTATTCCCAACTGAATGCAGGATTCGGAGATACGGAAGCGGGCAAGTGGCTTGCAAAGCATAGCTGTGAGTATGGATTTATACTGAGATATCCAAGAGGAAAAGAATATATTACCAGCATTGAGTATGAACCATGGCATTTCAGATATGTGGGAAAAGATGCTGCCATGGAGATTACTTCCCGGGGAATTACGCTGGAAGAATACGTAGAGAATTTGTAGGGAAGGTATTTTATGTATCGATTATTAAGAAAAGAAGGAAATGCGAAACGAGGAGAGCTTCATACGGTACATGGTGTGATTCAAACCCCCGTTTTTATGAATGTAGGAACAGTGGCTGCCATTAAAGGAGCAGTTTCCACAGAAGATTTAGAAGGAATCGGAACCCAGGTGGAGTTGTCAAACACCTATCATTTACATGTGAGAACCGGTGATGAAGTGATTCGGAAAATGGGAGGGCTGCATGAGTTCATGTCATGGAATAAGCCAATCCTAACGGATTCAGGGGGATTTCAAGTATTTTCCCTTGCGGGACTGCGTAAGATCAAGGAGGAGGGTGTCTATTTTAACTCTCACATTGATGGCCACAAGATCTTTATGGGACCGGAGGAAAGTATGCAGATTCAGTCCAATCTTGCATCCACCATTGCCATGGCTTTTGATGAGTGCCCCTCCAGTAAAGCGGAGCGCGAATATGTACAGAACTCTGTGGACAGGACCACCAGATGGCTGGCGAGATGCCAGACGGAGATGAAGCGTCTGAATTCGCTGGAAGACACCATCAATCAGAACCAACTGCTTTTCGGCATTAACCAGGGAGCTATTTTCCCGGACATCCGAATTGAACATGCCAAGAGAATCACAGATATGAGCCTGGATGGCTATGCCATCGGTGGTCTCGCCGTGGGAGAGAGCCATGAGGAGATGTATCATATAATAGAAGAGACTGTGCCATATCTGCCCGAAAATAAGCCCACCTACCTCATGGGTGTGGGAACCCCTGCCAATATTCTGGAGGCTGTTGAGCGGGGCGTGGATTTCTTTGACTGTGTATATCCTTCCAGAAATGGAAGGCATGGACATGTCTATACGAATCAGGGAAAGATCAATCTGTTCAATGCACAGTACGAACTGGACAAACGTCCCATCGAGGAGGGATGCCAGTGCCCTGCATGCAGAAGATATTCCAGAGGATATGTGAGACATTTACTGAAAGCAAAAGAGATGCTGGGTATGCGCCTATGCGTGCTCCATAACCTGTATTTCTACAACACCATGATGACGGAGATTCGCGATGCGCTGGATGAAGGGCGTTTTGCCACCTATAAAAAGCAAAAACTGGAAGGTATGATGCAGGGGAAATAAGTAAGGTCTGGGAATGAAGGAATTATAAATTATTCATAAAACCATATAAAATGCTTGATGATTTCAGCATTTTTGTGTATTATGTTCAATAGAGTCAAAAACATTTAGGAGGAAGTTAAGAATGGGAATTTTAGCGAGTGCCGCAGCAAGTGGTAGTGCAGGCGTAGTTATGGTCGTTTATATCGTATTAATTATTGCGTTTATTTATTTTATGATGATTCGTCCACAGAAAAAAGAACAGAAAAGAATGGCAGCTATGGTTTCATCTATGGAAATAGGTGACAGCGTTTTAACAAACAGCGGATTCTATGGCATTATTATTGATATTACAGATGATACCATTATTGTTGAATTTGGTAATAACAAGAATTGCCGTATTCCAATGCAGAAAACAGCCGTTGCTCAGGTAGAAAAAGCAAACGCAGGAGAATAAGTAGAGATAACTGGATAGTAAGGCTTGCAATCCACATTTATAGGCGTTCGCTTATGAATGTGGATTTTCTGTATACTGTAATAACTTTAAGTTATGCAATATATGAATAAAAAATATTATGACCCTTGCGGAATATGTGATAAACTATATAGAAACTAAAAGATACACCTGTCAATGTCAAAGATTTTGCAGTTTTTATGACAAAGACTTTGATATTTATGATATATAGTGGTGCATAGACTCGGAGGAAACTTTTTATGAACTTAAATATTGTATGTATACCTGGAGATGGTATAGGGCCTGAGATCGTAACAGAGGCAAAGCGCGTATTAGACGCAGTGGCAGAGAAATATGGACATAAGATGCAATATAAAGATATATTGATGGGCGGGGCTTCCATCGATGTGCACGGTGTACCGCTCACCGATGAGGCGGTGGCAGATGCAAAAGCAGCAGATGCCGTGCTGATGGGCTCCATTGGTGGCAACACCTCCACTTCCCCATGGTATAAGCTGGCACCAAATCTCAGACCGGAAGCAGGACTTCTGGCAATCAGAAAAGCATTGAATCTTTTTGCAAACTTACGTCCGGCTGTATTATATGATGAGTTATCAGCAGCATGTCCCCTGAAGGAGGAAATCAGTGCTGCAGGCTTTGATATGATGATCATGAGAGAACTTACAGGTGGCTTATATTTCGGTGACAGGAAAACTGTGGAAGAAAATGGTGTACGAAAAGCAATTGACACTCTGACCTATGATGAGAACGAGATCAGACGTATCGCTATCAAAGGATTTGACATTGCAATGAAACGCAGAAAAAAAGTGACCAGTGTTGATAAAGCCAATGTGCTGGATTCCTCCAGGTTATGGAGAGCAGTAGTCAATGAGGTGGCAAAGGATTATCCGGAAGTTACGCTGGAACACATGCTGGTGGACAACTGCGCCATGCAGCTGGTAAGAGATCCTGCCCAGTTCGATGTGATTCTCACGGAGAATATGTTCGGGGATATTTTGTCAGATGAGGCGAGCATGGTAACAGGATCTATTGGTATGCTGGCATCAGCCAGCCTGAATGACACAAAGTTCGGTCTCTATGAGCCGAGTCATGGGTCAGCACCGGACATCGCAGGACAGGATATCGCCAATCCCATCGCCACTGTATTATCCGCATCCATGATGTTACGTTATACCTTTGACATGGACAAGGAAGCGGATGCCATAGACAATGCTGTGAAACAGGTATTGAAAGAAGGATATCGCACCGTGGATATTATGTCTGAGGGATGTACCAAAGTAGGATGCAGGAAGATGGGCGAATTATTAGCAGAAAGAGTGTAATGATACCGAACGTGTAAGCCGTAGGTATTATTTAGAGGAGAATGGATGGAAACTACGGCAGTAAATACGGTTCCAACGAATAAAAATAGAATTGAATGGCTGGATACCTTGAAATTTCTGGGAATCTATACCATTTACATTGCACATTTTCTGAATGGTGCCGGGAATATTTATAAATTTGCATGCATGTATGTGATTCAGCTTTTCTTTTTCGTATCGGGATGTTTTGCGGTACGAACTTTACAAAAGCAATCCTTATTTCAATATGGTAAGAACCAGATCAGGCATCTGTTACTTCCCTATTTTATCTACTCCATGTTGAATATTGTTATTATTGTCATACAGGAAAACAGAGGAATCAGAGAGGTACTTCCGCTGATCAAACAGATGGTATTTGGAATACGCAACCAACTGTTCGCACCGGCATTGTGGTTTCTGCCATGTCTGTTCGTGGTAAGCCTCCTGTTTGGCATATTGTGGAAGTTTACCCGGAAAGCGGGAATTGTGCTTTTGATCAGCTTTGTGATCTATGGCCTGGCGGCGAATCTGTTACCTTTTGATGCCACCGACACTCCCAGATGGTTTTTCAATATTGACAGTGCCCTATACTATTTATTTTTCTTTACACTGGGAGCTTTTTCTTTTGACTGGCTGAGTCACATCAGCATTGAGAACTGGCTGAGTCAATATCACAAAAATAAGGGTATGACGCTGATAATATCAGCCGTCGTGGGAGCAATGGTATTACCTGTCACGGTATTGACGTTTTTTGGAAGACAGGATTACTTTACTATTTATCCGCTATTCGCAAAGCTTCCCTTGATCAAATGGACATACCCGATTTTTATCGCATTGATAATCATTGTATTCCATATTGTGTTGGCATTGTGGCTTCAGCGGATTCCATTGTTCCATGAACTGGGAAGACATACACTGGCATTCTGTGGCAATGAGACCGTCATGAAGACATTGATCCCATGCGTTCTCTCCCTGCTGGGACTGTCCCTGCAGATCGCTACACCCTTACATGCCTATGTCTATGCATTTATTTTGTTAATTTTATGTAATTATGTTATGATACCTATAGAAAAAAAGCTGTTTCCAAAAGGGATGATATCCTAGAATGTTCATTGGAAAAAGGATAAATCAGCAGATAGACATATAGGGACAAATAAGACAAAGAATGAAATAAATAATAAACCAATGAATAAATAAGAAATGAATAAATAAGAAATGAAAATAAAAATGGAAATAAAAATGGAAATAAAAATGGAAATAAAAATGGAAATAAAAATGGAAATAAAGAAATGGAAATAAAGAAAATAAAGAAAAGAAGGTAATCAAAATGAGAAGTGATTCAGTAAAAACCGGTACCCAGCAGGCACCACACAGATCCCTGTTCAATGCATTAGGTTATACAAAAGAGGAAAGAGAACGTCCACTGATTGGTATTGTAAGCTCATACAATGAAATCGTACCAGGACACATGAATCTTGATAAAATTGTGGAAGCTGTGAAGATGGGAGTGGCTATGGCTGGCGGAACACCTGTAGTATTTCCGGCAATTGCAGTCTGTGACGGTATCGCCATGGGACACGTAGGTATGAAATATTCACTGGTCACCAGAGATCTTATCGCCGACAGCACAGAATGTATGGCACTTGCTCATGGATTTGACGGTCTGGTATGTGTACCTAACTGCGATAAGAATGTGCCTGGACTTCTGATGGCGGCTGCACGTCTGAATATTCCTACCGTATTTGTGTCGGGAGGACCCATGCTGGCGGGTCATGTACATGGCAGGAAGAGAAGCTTATCCAGTATGTTCGAGGCTGTGGGAAGCGTGGCGGCTGGCACCATGAGCAAGGAGGAACTGGAAGAATACGAAGAAAAAGTATGTCCCACCTGTGGTTCCTGCTCCGGTATGTATACAGCCAACAGCATGAACTGTCTCACGGAGGCAATCGGTATGGGATTACGTGGAAACGGAACTATTCCCGCTGTTTATTCAGAGCGTATTCGACTTGCAAAGCATGCCGGCATGAAGATCATGGAATTATTGGAAAAGGATATCAAGCCCAGAGACATCATGACAGAGAAAGCATTTATGAATGCACTTGTGGTAGATATGGCACTGGGATGTTCCACCAATTCCATGTTACATTTACCAGCCATCGCCCATGAGGCAGGGGTGGATATCGATCTTGATATCGCCAATGAACTGAGCGAAAAGACACCGAACCTTTGTCACCTTGCACCGGCAGGTCCTACTTACATGGAAGACCTGAATGAGGCGGGGGGTGTCTATGCGGTGATGAATGAACTGGATAAGAAAGGCTTACTTGATACAGATCTGATCACTGCAACTGGTAAGACCATTGCAGAGAATATCAAAGGCTGTGTTAATCGAGATCCGGAAGTCATCAGACCCATTGATAATCCATACAGTAAGACAGGCGGTATCGCTGTATTAAAAGGAAATATTGCTCCGGCAGGAAGTGTGGTAAAACGTTCTGCAGTGGCTCCGGAGATGATGGAGCATACAGGGCCGGCAAGAGTCTATGACTGTGAGGAAGATGCCATCGAAGCTATCAAGAATGGAAAGATCGTGGCAGGAGATGTGGTGGTGATCCGCTATGAAGGACCAAAAGGAGGACCGGGCATGAGAGAGATGCTGAATCCTACCTCAGCCATTGCCGGAATGGGACTTGGCTCCAGCGTTGCTCTGATCACAGATGGTCGTTTCTCTGGTGCTTCCCGGGGGGCGTCTATCGGACATGTATCTCCGGAGGCCGCTGTAGGCGGACCCATCGCATTGATTCAGGAAGGGGATATGATCGAGATCAATATTCCTGCAAACACTTTAAATGCAAAAGTATCTGAGGAGGAGATGGCGAAGAGAAGAGAGAACTGGACACCCAGAGAACCAGGGGTAACCACGGGATATCTGTCCAGATACCGCGCTATGGTCACAAGCGGTACCAACGGTGCAATTTTACAGGTGCCGGAGACAAAGTAAAGAGATATCGGACTAAGAATGAAGAAGGAAAAGGGTATAGACAGATGCAATTAACGGGATCAGAAATTATTGTAGAATGTTTGAAGGAACAAGGCGTGGATACTGTATTTGGGTATCCGGGGGGAACTATTTTAAATGTATATGATGCGTTGTATAAGCATAGTAATGAGATAACACATATTTTAACTTCTCATGAGCAGGGTGCAAGCCATGCAGCGGATGGATATGCCCGTTCTACCGGAAAAGTAGGGGTATGTCTGGCAACCAGCGGACCGGGAGCGACTAACCTGGTAACAGGTATCGCTACGGCATATATGGATTCTGTGCCCATGGTAGCTATAACAGCCAATGTAGTGCTGCCACTGCTGGGCAAAGATACCTTTCAGGAAGTAGATATCGCAGGGGTCACCATGCCTATCACGAAACACGGTTATATTGTAAAAGATGTGAAGAATCTTGCAAAGACCATTCGAAAAGCTTTTAAGATTGCCAGATCCGGACGTCCTGGACCTGTTCTCGTGGATGTCACGAAGGATGTCACGGCAAATATGTGTGAATATACACCCATGGAAATTAAGGCTGAGGTCTTAGAGAAGAAATATACGAAAGAAGACATTACAAAAGCCATTGAACTGATCAAAAAGGCAAAGAAACCATACATCTATCTGGGCGGTGGAGCAATCATCTCGGGTGCTTCTGAGCAGGTGGCGGCTTTTGCCAGAAGAATCGACGCACCGGTGTGCGACACCCTCATGGGAAAAGGAGCTTTCGACGGAAATGATCCGCTGTATACAGGTATGATCGGCATGCACGGGACAAAGACTTCCAACTTCGGCGTGAGTCAGTGTGATCTGCTGGTGGCACTGGGGGCGAGATTCTCAGACCGTGTGACAGGAAATGCGAAAAAATTTGCAAATAATGCAAAGATCTTACATATCGACATTGATGCAGCGGAGATCAATAAGAATATCAAGACTACCGCTTCCGTGGTGGGAGACATGAAAGAAGTCTTAACGGATATATTGGCAGAGCTGCCACAGCAGGAACATCCGGAATGGACTGCTCACATCAGAGAAATGAAAGAGGCTTATCCACTGAAGTATGCCCAGGACAAACTGACCTGTCCCTATATCATCGAGGAAATCCACCGTGTCACAAAGGGGGAGGCAATTATTTCCACGGATGTGGGGCAGCATCAGATGTGGGCGGCACAGTATTATCATTACACGAAGCCAAGGACATTCCTGTCATCAGGCGGTCTTGGTACCATGGGATACGGTTTAGGTGCCTGCATCGGTGCCAAGATGGGTAATCCAGATAAAGTATGTGTCAACATTGCAGGGGACGGATGTTTCCGTATGAACATGAATGAACTTGCCACAGCCAGCAGATATCATATCCCTATCATCCAGGTAGTGATTAATAATCATGTGCTGGGCATGGTCAGACAGTGGCAGACCCTGTTCTATGACCACAGATATTCCAACACCGTTCTGGAAGACAAAGTAGACTTTGTGAAAGTAGCAGAAGGGTTAGGATGCGAGGCAGTCCGTATAACCAGGAGAGAAGAGGTGGGACCTGCCATGGAAAGGGCTATCGCATTGAAGAAACCTGTGGTTCTCGATTGTGTGATCGAGGAAGACGACAAGGTATTTCCTATGGTATCACCAGGTACGGCCATCAGTGAAGCCTTTGATGAGGATGATCTGGATAAACAATAAACAGAAAGTATAGTACCTATGAAAAATCATATGAAAAGGCGTACGAAAAAGCATAGAGGAAATGGAAAATATTTTCTCACTGTGGGCATGATAACGCCCATTCTCCTATGTTCCATAACCTATATAGCACTTGCCCTTTACTATCAGGAAAGTTTTAGCTTTGGGACATGGGTGAATGGGGTCTACTGCACGGGAAAGTCAGTGAATGAGATCAATGAGGAATTACTGTCTGCGGATGGCGGGAAGACATTGACCATTCTGGGAAGGAATGACGAAACAGAGACACTGGATCTTAACAGTATTCAATACCAGGAGGATTATCTGACACCGCTGGAGAATATGAAAGAGAACCAGAATCCATATCTCTGGGGCAGAAATCTGTTAAAGAGTAAATCACAGGTACTGATACCTGTGATTTCTTATAATACAGAATTGCTGGAAAAGTGCCTGTCAGAGTATGCTTTTATGAAACAGGATACCATCAATACCATACCACAGGTGAAGATCGTGGAGTCGCCGGAAGGCTATGCGCTCTTTGACAATACCAGGCAGATCATAGACAGAGACAAGGTCTATCAAAAAGTGTCCACCGCCATTATCAATTATGAGCATCAGATCGATCTGGAGGAGGAAGCGTGCTATGAGGATGTTCCCATCACCCGGGAAATGCAGGATATCTACACTTTGTGGGATAAAGTAAAGACATTTCAGGATTTTCATGTGAGATATCTCTTCGGGGATACCATCGAAAATCTGGATTCCGCCACGGTGGCTGACTGGATCACCAAGGATGAGAATGATCAGTTCGTGCTGGATGAAGATGGCAGTCTTATATTGGATCAGGAGATGGTAAAGGAATATATTGCCGGCCTGGCAGCGGAATATGACACCATCGGCGGCAAACGTCAATTTCAGACCACCAGGGGTGATGTGGTCATCATTGAGGGCGGAACCTATGGCAATCAATTGAATCAAAAGGCGGAAGTGGAATATCTGATAGATGCCTTTACCCAGCATAATGAGGCGGATCGCACACCGGAATATACAGTCACCGCCAGAAAGCAGGGGACAGATGATATTGGCACTACTTACATTGAGATAGACATGACCAATCAGACCATGTATTACTATGAGAATGGAACGCTGAAACTGGAGACCCCGGTGGTGACAGGAAATACATCCAGGGGAAGAGGGACGCCGGAGAGAGTCTGCTATGTCTATGCCAAGCAGAAGAACAGAATCCTGCGGGGACCGGGATATGCCTCCCACGTGAATTTCTGGATGCCGGTAAATGGCGGCATCGGTATCCATGACGCTTCCTGGCGCAAGCAGTTCGGAGGGAGCATCTATGAGAAAAATGGTTCCCACGGATGTATTAATACCCCTTATGATGTCATGAAACAATTGTATGACATGGCAGAGATCGGAACACCTGTGATTATGTTTTATTAAGGTGCAAAATTATCACTTTAAATTACAAAAGTATTGACTAATAAAAATAGAAAATGTAGAATAGGTTCTAAGTTTAAAAAATTAATAAATGCATTCATAAAAAATGAGAAGTGAATGTAGAAGAGGAATCCAGGAGGAAGAAGCCGTGAGTAGAGTTTACAACTTTTCAGCAGGACCAGCAGTTTTGCCTGAAGAAGTATTAAAAGAAGCTGCAGATGAGATGTTAGATTATAAGGGATGCGGAATGTCTGTTATGGAGATGAGTCATCGATCTAAGACTTATGATTCTATTATTAAAGAAGCAGAATCAGACTTGAGAGAGCTTATGAACATTCCTGATAATTATAAAGTATTATTTTTACAGGGTGGAGCCAGCCAGCAGTTTGCTGCAATTCCTATGAACCTGATGAAAAATGGTGTGGCTGATTATATTATCACAGGACAGTGGGCTAAGAAAGCATATCAGGAAGCCTGCATGTATGGAAAAGCAAATAAAATCGCTTCCTCGGAAGATCAGACATTTTCTTATATTCCAGATTGCTCTGACCTGCCAATTTCAGAAAACGCAGATTATGTATACATATGTGAGAATAACACCATCTATGGAACCAAATATAAGACTTTACCAAATACAAAAGGAAAAACACTGGTAGCGGATGTTTCCTCCTGTTTCTTATCAGAACCGGTGGATGTGACAAAATATGGTGTCATCTACGGTGGCGTGCAGAAGAATGTAGGACCTGCAGGTGTGGTAATCGTCATTATCAGAGAAGATCTCATCACAGACGATGTATTGCCGGGAACCCCTACCATGTTAAAATATAAGACACAGGCAGACGCGGATTCTCTATACAACACACCGCCCTGCTACGGCATCTATATCTGTGGAAAAGTGTTCAAATGGCTGAAAAAGATGGGTGGACTTGAAGTGATGAAAGCCCGCAATGAAGAAAAAGCAAAGCTCTTATATGATTTCCTTGACCAGAGTAAACTTTTCAAAGGAACAGTCAGAAAAGAAGATCGTTCCCTTATGAATGTACCGTTTGTCACAGGCAGTGATGAATTGGATGCCAAATTTGTAAAAGAAGCAAAAGCTGCCGGACTTGAAAGCTTAAAAGGACATCGTACCGTTGGTGGTATGAGAGCAAGCATCTACAATGCAATGCCAAAAGAGGGCGTTGAGAAATTAGTTGCATTCATGAAAGCATTCGAGGAAGCTAATATTTAACAGGATCCGTGAATCGCTTATGTAATAGGCTCAGTCAATGATATGAGCGTATTCAATCAATAATAAAACAAACCTAGGGGAGACAAAATGTTTAAATATAATTGTTTAAATCCCATCGCTGAAGTGGGACTTGAGAAATTTTCAGCAGATTATGTAAAAACAGAAGATGTCAACGAGGCAGAAGGCATCCTGGTGAGAAGTGCAGCCATGCACGATATGGAATTCTCTGACAATCTGCTGGCAGTAGCAAGAGCAGGTGCAGGTGTCAACAATATTCCGCTGGACAAATGTGCAGAAAAAGGAATCGTTGTATTTAACACACCCGGAGCCAATGCAAACGGTGTAAAAGAACTTGTAATCGCAGGTATGTTGCTGGCTTCCAGAGATATCGTAGGAGGTATCAACTGGGTATTGGAGAATCAAGAGGATGAGAATATTGCCAAATCTGCTGAGAAAGCAAAGAAAAATTTTGCCGGAACAGAGATTCAGGATAAAAAACTTGGTATTATCGGTCTCGGTGCAATCGGTGTCAAGGTAGCCAACGTGGCAAAGCATCTCGGCATGGAAGTGTATGGTTATGATCCATATGTGTCTGTTGACGCAGCATGGAACCTGAGTCGTGACGTAAAGCATGTGTTGAATGTGGATGAGATCTATGAGAATTGCGATATGATTACCATTCATGTCCCCTTGATGGACGCCACCAAAGGCATGATTAACGCAGAGGCCATCAGCAAGATGAAAGACGGCGTGGTCATCATGAACTTTGCCCGTGATCTTCTCTGTGATGAAAAAGCTGTCTTAGACGGTATCAATGCCGGTAAGGTGAGAAAATATATGTCTGATTTCCCCAATACCACAACGGTTGGAAAACCTGGCTGTATCGTAATCCCTCATCTGGGGGCTTCCACGGAGGAATCCGAAGATAACTGTGCAAAGATGGCAGTGAAAGAGCTGATGGATTACCTGGAGAATGGAAATATCGTGAATAGTGTCAATTATCCGACATGTGATATGGGCATCTGCGCAAAGGCTGGACGTATTGCATTTTTCCATAAAAATATTGCCAATATGATCACTAAATTTACGGCGATCATCGGTGACAATGGCATCAATATCACAGATATGACTAACAAATCTAAGGGTGATTATGCGTACACCATGATGGACGTGGAGACACCAGTCACCAAAGAAATCGTAGAGAAATTGGAGCAGGTTGACGGCGTCTTCCGCGTGAGAATTGTAAAATAGGAACTGTAAAAAAGAATCATAAAATAAAAATCATAAAATAAAATTGTACACAAAAATACCTTCGCTACAGGAGATAACAACAAATTGTTTGTCTATCTTTGCGAAGGTATTTTCTATGGATCGTCCGCATTTTACTGGAGGGAATTTGCCACATCCTTGAAGTTCTTGAATTCTTCCTGGAAATCATTCTCACGCTGGATGGAAGCCTCGCTTGCCAGATCCATGTATTTGATAAAAATGTCTTCCAATTTCATATTCTTTTCTTTTGCAAGTTCTTCCATGATGGGTTTCAATTTCTCCAGCTGGACAGAGATCTGTGTCTTCTGCGGATCGATGTCAGCCAGCACTTCATTGGCATAATCATTAATTCTATCTAACATTATTTTATCTTCATTCGTCATGTCTTCTACTCCTAATCTTTATCATTTTCTGGTACAAGAAGTATATTACCACGATTAAAAGATGGTGTCAAAAGCTTGTACTTAATCCTCACATTTGGTAAACTTATGATAACAGTTCACAGAGTGAAGCGTGAACAGCGACAAAAGACCGGAGGACGAAACAGATGGCAGAAATGAGACCTTTTCCTGCGATTCGTGCAAATGAGAAATTTGCAGACAGAATCGCAGCTTTACCATATGATGTATATAACAGACAGGAAGCGAAGCATGAAATAGAACGGGAGCCACTGTCTTTTTTGCGTGTGGATCGGGCAGAGACTTTTTTTACTGACTCGGTGAGTACTTACGATGCATGTGTGTACCAAAAGGCACACGATGTACTGCGCCACATGATAGAGATGGGTGAATTTATCCGGGATGAAGAACCCTGCTATTATATTTATGAGCTTACCATGAATGGGAGAAGCCAGACGGGAATCGTTGCCTGTGCCGGTGTGGACGATTATCTGAATGGGATCGTCATGAAGCACGAGAACACCAGAGAAGACAAAGAGATTGACCGTATTCATCACATTCAGGCTTGCAATGCCCAGACGGGTCCTATTTTCCTGGCATACCAATCTGACAGAATCATCAATGAGATCGTGGACAAGGTGAGATCCACGACGAAACCGATCTACGATTTTACGGCGAAAGATGGTATCAGTCATCGCGCCTGGATAGTAATGGATGCTATAGATATAGAAACTATTTTCCGTGCGTTTCAGGAGATGGAGCATATTTACATAGCGGACGGGCATCACAGATGTGCTTCGGCGGTAAAGGTGGCACTGAGCAGAAGGTCGGAGAATCCTGAATACACAGGGGCAGAGCCTTACAATTATGTGATGTCAGTATTGTTTCCCCATGATCAGTTGATGATTATGGATTATAATCGTGTGATAAAAGATCTGGGTGCATATACCCCGGATTCTTTATTACAAAAGCTGGAATCAGTGTTTACGATTGAGAAAATAGGAAATAAACAATATAGACCGAATAGAAAGGGAAGCTTCGGCATGTTCCTGGAGGATTGCTGGTATCACCTGCAGATCAGAGATGCGTATTGCACCGGGGATGCGGTAAAAGGATTGGATGTTTCTATTTTACAGGATCATGTACTGAATCCACTTTTCCATATAGAAGACCCGAAGACCGATCAGCGAATTGACTTTGTGGGCGGGATCAGGGGGCTGGAGGAATTGGAGCGAAGGGTGCATACGGACTGCAAAGTCGCCTTTGCACTGTATCCCACATCCATAGAAGAATTATTTGCAGTGGCGGATGAACATCAGTTAATGCCACCCAAATCCACATGGTTCGAACCAAAGCTTCGAAGTGGTCTGTTCATTCATGATTTGGAGTGCTGACAACATAAAAGCAATATCTGAAAGGGGAATAAAGCGATGGATAAAAAACTATATAAATTGATGAACTGGCCCGAGATTGAGGGTATTGTCTATTCGGAGGAAGACAGTCCACAGAATATTCTGGGGGCTCATGTAGTGGGGAACACAGTGTGCATACAGACTTTCCAGCCGGGTGCGAAAAGTGTGGAGATACAGCCGCTAGATGAGAAAAAGAAACCTGTTCCCATGGAAATGGTGGATGAGGCAGGATATTTTGCGGCATTGATACCGGGCAGGGTGATGTTTCCCTATCGATATACTGTTTCTTTTCCGGATGATTCTACAGTGGAAGTATACGATGCCTATCATTTCAAGCCACAGATCACCAAAAAAGATACTGAAAAGTTCAATTCCGGAATACATTATAATGTCTATGATTGTCTCGGTGCACATCCAAGAACACTGGACGGAATCGAGGGCGTAAGCTTCGCCGTGTGGGCACCCAACGCAGTGCGTGTCAGCGTGGTGGGAGACTTTAATGCCTGGGATGGCAGAGTACATCAGATGCAGCGTCTGTGGGATTCCGGAGTGTTCGAACTCTTCGTACCGGGAGCCTCCGTGGGGGATAATTATAAATATGAGTTAAAGATAAAGGGTGGGCTTACCTATCTGAAAGCAGATCCCTATGCATTTGGAGCACAGTTGCGACCGGATACGGCATCTGTGATTCAGGATATTGATACCCATGCATGGCATGACTTTGACTGGATCAGGCAGCGGGAAGAAACGTATGGCAGCGAAAAGCCAGTCAATATATATGAACTGCATCTGGGTTCCTTTGAAAAACCGGAGGATGGCAGAGCATTTTATAATTACAGAGAACTTGCACCCAAGATTATCAAATATGTAAAAGAGATGGGGTACACCCATATAGAACTGATGCCGGTTATGGAGCATCCGCTGGATGCTTCCTGGGGCTATCAGGTCATTGGGTATTATGCGCCTACGTCACGCTATGGAACGCCGGAAGATTTTATGTGTTTCATGGATGAGATGCATGGGGCAGGGATTGGGGTGATCCTGGACTGGGTACCGGCACATTTTCCAAGGGATGTCTATGGTCTGTCTGCCTTTGACGGCACCTGTCTGTATGAGCATAAGGATCCCAGAAAAGGGTCTCATCCCCACTGGGGAACACTGATCTATAACTATGGCAGACCGGAGGTAAGCAATTATCTCATTGCCAATGCACTGTTCTGGATTGAGCGTTATCATGTAGATGGAATCCGTATGGATGCCGTGGCATCTATGCTGTATTTGGATTACGGAAAGCAGGATGGAGAATGGGTGGCAAATATTTATGGAGGCAATGAGAATCTGGAGGCATTGGAGTTTATCAAACATTTGAATTCTCAGATTCATAAGAGAGGAAGAGGAGCACTATCCATCGCTGAGGAATCCACGTCATGGCCTAATATCACGGGAAAACTGGATGAGGATGGACTGGGCTTTGATTATAAATGGAATATGGGATGGATGAATGATTACCTGGATTATATCAAATTTGATCCTTATTTCAGAAGTTATCACCATGGGGAATTGACCTTCAGCATGATCTATGCCTACAGTGAGCGTTTTATGCTGGTGTTGTCGCATGATGAAGTGGTTCACGGAAAAGCTTCTCTCATCGGCAAGATGCCGGGGGAAGTTCCGGAGAAATTCAATAATTTGCGACTGACCTATGGATATATGATGTCTCACCCGGGGAAAAAATTATTATTTATGGGGCAGGACATTGGAGAATTTGACGAATGGAATGAAGAACGTGGCATTGAATGGAATCTGTTAAAATATGATAAGCATAAAGAACTGAATCATTTCATGAAGGAACTGAATCACTTCTATCAGAAAAATCCGGCGTTGTATGAACTGGATGACAGCAGTGATGGATTTGAATGGATCAACAGTATCTCCAGCAATGAATGTGTACTGGTCTTTCTGAGAAAGACCAAAAGGGAGGAGGAGACATTGCTGGTGGTGTGCAACTTTGCCAACAAATGCTATGAAAATTATAAAATAGGTGTTCCGTTTGAAGGTAAATATAAGGAAGTGCTGAACAGCAATCTTACGGAATATGGCGGAAGTGGAGCGCATAATCCAAGGGTAAAGCGATCTGTAAAGGATGAATGCGATGCCAGAGAAGATTCCATTAAGATCACAGTGGCACCCCTGTCTGTCAGTTTCTTTACCTGTGAGAGATGTGAAGTGACAAAGACCATACCCACAGCAGGTAAGACTGTGAAGTCCAGGACTTTAAAAAAGACATCGGCAGTAAAAAAGACACCAGAAAAGAAAGAAATATCTGAGAATGAGCAGAAAAATATATCTGGAACAAAAAGTACAACAGGAACCAAAAAGACCATGGCAAAAAAGAAAATAAATGTAAAGAAAAAACCATCTGCAAAAAAAGCCAAATAAGTGAGAAGATAGAAACAGTAAATAATAAAACAGGACATATTAGAAAAGTAGGATAGGAAGAATATGCTTGACAATATATTAACGAACAAAGTTACAGTGGGTCTTGCGGAGACAATTGTGGACAATATTTCAGAGGAAGTAAATAATAACATCAATATGGGTGTCATAGAAAAATTTCTGCAGGAGCTGCCGGAGAAAGCGTTACAAATCGGAATCAGAGTAGTATTTGCAGCGATTTTCTTCCTCATCGGTGTGCAGGTCATCAAGCTGATCAGAAAGATCCTGAAAAAATCACTACATCATGCCAATGCAGACAAAGGAGTGATTCAATTTCTGGATTCCTTTGTGAAGGCATCGCTCTATGTGATTCTGGTATTTGTCATAGCCAACAGTTTCGGGCTGGATGCCACCAGCGTGGTGGCGGTGCTGGGATCAGCCGGCGTGGCAATCGGACTGGCGATTCAGGGAAGTCTGTCCAATTTTGCAGGGGGTGTGATCATCCTGCTGGTAAAACCATTTCGAGTAGGGGATTACATTATCGAGGACAATAAGAAAAATGAAGGTGTGGTATCAGCGATTGAACTCTTCTACACCAAACTGATCACCGCGGACGAAAAAGTGATCGTGCTGCCCAATGGTACTCTGGCGAATACCAGTATCACAAATGTGACAGCTACTTATAAGAGAAGACTGGATATCCATGTGGGAATCTCTTACAGTGCGGATCTGCGCAAGGCGAAGAAAGTGATGGAGGAACTGATCCAAAATGATGAGGCAGTTCTGAAGGATCAGGAGATGCTGGTGGTGGTGGAAGAGCTTGGTAACAGTGCAGTGGTGTTATCTGCCAAAATATGGGTAAAAAATGAAGATTATTTTGCAGCGAAATGGAGACTCAATGAGACCGTAAAACTGCGGTTTGACGAGGTCGGCATAGAGATTCCGTATGACCAGTTGGATGTTCATATCAGAAAAGAATAAAAAATCACTTGAAATATTTTGCATTTCTATATATAATAGCTATTGTTGTTAATTGCTGAAATAGCTCAGTTGGTAGAGCACTTCACTCGTAATGAAGGGGTCGTCGGTTCAAATCCGATTTTCAGCTTTTAAATGATGATAGTAAGATAGCCATGAAACGTTGATTTGGAGCGTTTCGTGGCTATTTTTATATCTTGAGCAATGATTTAAAATAGGTTATATTGTATTAAAATTATTATCGCCAGGTTATGGTCAACACCTATTTTTGATCTGATTGTCGTCAAAATTATCATCTATGTAATGTGAAACCTGGAAATATATTCCACGATTATGCGGTTGACAATAAACGGAGTAATCGACTACAATATAGGGGTCGCAGATTTTTTATGGGACGATTCAAAATGAAACGAAGAAAATAGAGGGATTAAAATGGTACCTTGTCTTGCCAGAAGTGCTGTTATTATTAAGAGTAAAAATGAGACATCCATCATTCTTTCCAACTACGAACTGGCATATGCACTGGGGATTTTATGCAAAGTTGGAGATTTTCAGATACCGGAATATGATAACATGAAAGAACTGAAAGAAAGATTGATGTCACAGATCAACACTTATGAGACAGAAGAACCTTTTGAGAAGAATTTGATACATATGGTAGTAGAATACGTTCCTGCGGAAAATATGGATGAACAGATGACAGAGCTCCTGCTGATGGGAATGAAAGAACAGAAAATGTGGAATGAGAAGGAGATATCGTGAAAAGAATAGCAAGCATATTATTAGGTGTTGCTGTATTGCTGGGAAGTTTACAGATGCCCATGCAGGCACAGGCAAAAGAAAATGTAGTGATCATGATAGATCCGGGACATGGCGGTTCTAATCTTGGGGCAAATCCACCGGGGTATCTGGAGAAGGAAATGACCCTTGTGACAGCAATGGCAATGAAGACAGAACTGGAAAAATATGAGGGCGTTACCGTTTATATGACCCGTACCGGAGATGCGGAATTATCACTGGAACAGCGGGCACAGCTTGCGAAAAGTGTAAATGCGGACTTTTTGTACAGTCTTCATTATAATATGTCTGCCAATCATTTTTTCTATGGATCAGAAGTATGGGCACAGTCCACTGGGGTGAATTATACAAAGGGATATTCCCAGGGACAGTTATTGTTAAATGAATTTACCAACGCCGGACTATTCAGCAGAGGGGTCAAGGTAAAGCTGGGCAAATCAGGGAATGAATATTACGGCATCCTGAGAAATGCATCTGCTCTTGGAGTGCCGGCAGTCATAGTGGAGCATTGCCACCTGGATCATGCCAATGATGCGGAGCATTACAATTCTATTGAGAAATTGCAGGCGTTTGGAAGATCTGATGCCACAGCGGTGGCAAAATATTTCGGACTGTCATCGAAGACATTGGGCGTTGATTATTCCGATTATCCAAAGGCAAATGTGACACCGGTGGCAACACCCAAGGTACAGGATCTGACACCACCAGAAGTGGCTGCAATCCGTGTGACAGGAAATGATGAGAATAATAAGACGGTTTCCCTTGCGATCAATGCAGCGGACAGCAACACGGGCATCATGTATTATGCATACAGCACAGATGGCGGAGCAAGCTGGTCAAGCCTGCAGATATGGCCAAGTGCCACGGACACGTTATCCATCACAGTGCCGGCAAAATATGGAGTGAACAGAGCAGTTTCCGTTGCAGTATTCAACAGTTATGATGGCATGACTATCAGTAATACACTTACATATTAATACAGAACAGAGGAGAAAAGAGAACGTGAAGAAGAACATTTGGAAGAAATTAGGGAAGTCTTTGCTTTGCCTGGGATTAGTGACAGCTATGGTAGTGAGTCCGCTGGCAGGTACAGGCCTGAAGGCAGCGGCGGCTCCGGTAACGGGAATTGATGTATCTGTATATCAGGGAGATATCAATTGGAGTGCTGTAAAGTCAAGTGGAGTTTCATTTGCCTTTGTCAGAGTAGGAACCACCAAAAAGGGAATTGACGCAAAATTTGCACAGAATATGGCGGGAGCAAATGCGGCGGGAATTCGTACAGGTGTCTATATTTATTCCTATGCGACCACTGTGGAAGCGGCAGCATACGAAGCCAATCTGGTATTGCAGTGTGTAGCGCCTTACACCGTTTCTTTTCCCATTGCAATTGATATAGAAGATTCCGTACAAAAGGCCTGTACGCCGGAGCAGCTGGCAATGATCGCCAACACATTCTGTTCGATCATACAGAGTGCGGGATATTACCCCATCGTATACGGCAGCAAGAACTGGCTCACCACGAGAATCGCCCCTGTGGGATATGATAAATGGGTGGCACAGTATGCGGCGGCATGTGAATATCCGAATCCCGCCATCTGGCAGTATACCAGCAGCGGTTCGGTGAATGGTATTAACGGCAGAGTAGATATGGATATCTTATATAAAGATTATAACTCTCTGATTCCGGCAAACGGATTCGTGAAGAGAGGGGATAAGACCCATTATTACAGTAACTACAGGATGATGACTGGCTGGGCGACCATTGAGGGGGCTAAATATTTCTTCAATCCGGCAGGCGAGATGCAGACTGGATGGATCTCTAACGGATCTACCACCTTCTACTTCAATCCGGACGGTAAGATGCAGGTAGGATTTGCAGATATTCAGGGTAAGAGATATTACTTTGATGACAATGGTCTGATGCAGGTGGGACTTGTAACCATCGGAGCAAAGAAATACTACTTTGATATCACAGGTGTGATGCAGACTGGATGGCTGGATACAGGTGTTGCACGGTTCTACTTCAATCCGGATGGATCTATGGTAACAGGATGGTCTGATATCAATGGTAAGAGATACTACTTCACAGAGACAGGTCAGGCGGCAGTAGGTCTTACCACCATAGGAGATGCCACCTATATGTTCGACGCAGATGGATCTTTGAAAACAGGATGGGTGGGAAATGGACAGATCGAATATTACTTCCTGACAGATGGCAAGATGGCCACAGGATGGCAGAATATTGAAGGCTCTATTTACTACTTCAAGCCGGATGGAACCATGAACATTGGTCTGCTGGTATTGGGCAATGAGAAGTACTATAATGACATTGACGGTAAGCTTGTAGTAGGATGGAAGAATATCAGTGACCGCTGGTTTTACTTTGCACCCAATGGCATCATGGTCACGAACACCGTTGTTGCTATTGGCGGATATCCTTGTCAGTTTGACGAAAATGGTATCTTCATAAATGCTCCGGAAGGATTTGCAGGTCAATAAGTTCGTACAATACAATACAATAAAATAAAAACAGAAAATAAGACAGCTTTGTATGAATTTTCAAAGCTGTCTTGTTCTAAATTATAAGGAAGCAAAACACATGTATTCTTTGAGCGTCAGCATCCATACGGCAATGATTTTATTCCCCATCATGGCTGCTTTTATTACGATTCCATATGTGCTGATCCATTATCACAGGTTTGGATCGGTTGTATTATTTCGAGCAATTATATTTTATTCTTTTATATTATATTTACTGTGTACCTATCTGCTGGTGGTATTGCCCCTGCCATCGTTTGCGGAAGTGGCAAAGCTCACCAGACCCTCCACACAGCTGGTGCCATTTCAGTTCGTCAATGATATTGAGATGTATACAAAGTTCTCCGTGTGGACACCAGGTACTTATTGGGATTCTTTTTTCAGCGGTGCTTTTTTGCAGGTATTATATAATATATTGATGTTCATTCCCTTTGGCATCTATTTGAGATACTATTACAGGAGAAATATTTTTGAGTGTGTTTTACTTTCTTTTTCCCTGTCATTATTTTTCGAATTGACACAGTTGACAGGGTTATATGGCATCTACCCCAGAGCGTATCGTCTCTTCGATGTGGACGATCTGATGCTCAATACCATGGGTGGAATCATAGGTTTTATCATGGAGCCATGTTTTGTGTTCCTGTTCCCCAGCAAAGAGAGATTAAATGAGATTTCTTATGAGAGAGGAAAGCGGGTTTCTGTGATCCGAAGGCTCTTTGCAGCCTGTATCGACTGGTCCATACTGATGGTGACAGCAGCACTGATGCATACGGTGTATGAGCCTGTATCAGTGTTTAATGTCTTATTGTTAAATAATATACAAAGTGATGTTTTCTATGCTGCCATGGTGGTAATCTATTTTATCCTGGGTTCTTATTTCATGGGAGGAGCAACTATAGGGAAGAGGGTCGTTCGGATCAAGGTGGTGGACAAAAAAGGGAAAAAGGCGGGTATCCTGCAATACTTTGTGCGGTATACGATTTTATATGGATTATTTGCCCCCGGAGCGTTCTACCTGCTTCGTCTGTTCCAATATATCAACACAGATTCTGTCACAAGGATGGATTTCGCCATCGGTGCATTTCTGATGATCGTGCTTGCCGTTTTCATGATTCTGTTCTGGGGCTGTATGGTAATTCGCATTTTTATACACGGAAATTTATTCTTATATGAATTTGCCAGCAATACCTGTGAGGAAAGTGTTATTCCCCAGCCTAAAAAGAATAAAGCGATGGATTAATGATGCTTTTTATAGAAATGTTCCATATACTGGATACATAGATAGAGCCCCATGGCAATGAGACACAGGATGATGATACTGGTGATGACCAGATCCAGCTGGAACACCTGGCTGCCATAGATGATGAGATATCCCAGGCCTCTTTTTGCGGAGAGAAATTCTCCGATGACCACACCCACCAGGGCAAGCCCGATATTTACCTTCATGGTACTGAGCAGAGTGGGGATGGAACCAGGGATGATCACTTTCTGTAATACATCCAGTTTGGTACCGTGCAGGGTGTAGATCAGGGTGACTTCCTCCGCATCGATTTGTTTAAAACCGTTATAGATACTGATGATGGATCCGAAAAGTGCAACAGAGATGCCCGCCACGATAATGGTCTTCATACCGGTGCCCAGCCATACGATAAATAAAGGTGCCAGCGCAGATTTGGGAAGAGAATTTAACACCACCAGGAAAGGTTCTACGATCTCCGCAGTTTTCTGGGAATACCAGAAAATAATAGAGGATAATACACTCAGGACTGTCACTAGCAGAAAGCTGAGAAAGGTCTCTGCCAGTGTGATAGAGCAATGGGTCAGCAGTTCATTCTGCCGCAGTAATCGGATAAGACACAGCACGATCCGGCTGGGGCTGCTGAAAAAAAATCCATCGATCCAGGATAACTGTGTAGCCAGTTCCCATAACAACAGGAAAATGACCAGGATCGACCAGCGGGAAAAGGCAATACAAAGATGATATTTTTTATGCTTTTCAAGGAATGCAGTCTGCTCACTGGAGACGGAGGACAGGGGCATTTCAGAGGCAGTTTGAGTGGATAGATTCATGAGTCGATCTCCTTCCATAATAAATTGAAATAATCACGAAATTCCACTGCATTTCGTGACTCCAGGGGTGTCTTATGAGCGACGCTCAATGAGATGGGAATAATTTTTTTGACGGTTCCCGGTCGTTTGCTCAACACGATGATCCGATCAGCGATACTGATGGCTTCCGACAGATCGTGGGTGATCAGTATGGCAGTCTTTCCGGTCTTACGGATCAACTGACAGATATCCCCGGAGACGGAGAGCCGTGTCTGATAATCCAGGGCACTGAAAGGTTCATCCAGGAGCAGAATATCCGGATTCAGGGCAAGGGTTCGGATCAGTGCCGCCCTTTGCCGCATACCTCCGGATAGTTCACTTGGCTTTTTATTCCGAAAGGAGGAGAGTCCATATTCCTCCAGCAGCTGCTCCACATATGCCAGCCGTTCCTCCTGGAGCTGATGATTGATCTCCAGCCCCAGCGTCACGTTGCGATAGATCGTTCTCCATTCAAAGAGATGGTCACGCTGCAGCATGTAGCCGACTTTGGGATAACGAATCATACCGTCTGGATTTTCTACAAAAATAGTGCCTTGTTCCGGTTCATTCAATTTGGCGATCAGAGAGAGCAGCGTGGATTTTCCACATCCACTGGGACCGACGATCGCCAGAAATTCTTCGTTGTAAATATTGAAAGATATATTGGAAAGTGCGGGAATTTCACCGCTTAGACTGTGATAGGAATAGCTGACATTTTTCAGTGCCATCAGTACTTTAGGCTGTGTTTCTATCATGATCGCTCCTTTTTACATGATGTTCAGATATAGAATATCATATGTGCCGAAAGAGGTTTCTGTGAATTTTAGATCATAACAATCGAATATTCTTATAAAAAAATTGAACACTTTATTGCAATAAAGCGGTGTTTATGATAATATCAAATGAAGATTTAATAAAGGTAAAAGATAAGATGGAGGAATATAGATATGGCACAGCTTTGGGGAGGTAGATTTACCAAAGAAACAGATCAGCTTGTATACAATTTTAATGCATCGATTTCCTTTGACCAGAAGTTCTATAAGCAGGATATCGAGGGAAGTGTTGCCCATGTGATCATGCTTGCCAGGCAGGGAATCCTCACAAATGGGGAAAAAGATGAAATTGTGAAGGGTTTAACCAGTATTTGCGAGGACGTGGAGAATGGGACATTAAAGATCACCGGTGAATATGAAGATATCCACAGTTTTGTGGAGGCCAATCTCATTGACCGCATCGGAGATGTGGGAAAGAAATTACATACAGGCAGGAGCAGGAACGACCAGGTGGCACTGGACATGAAATTATATACCAGATCAGAAGTGCTGGTCACAGATCAGCTGCTGAAAGAGTTATTGGAGACCCTGATAGAGATCATGGAGAAAAATATTGATACTTATATGCCGGGATTCACCCATTTGCAGAAAGCGCAGCCTATTACATTAGCACATCATCTGGGCGCATACTTCGAGATGTTCAAGAGAGACAGGCTTCGGATGAAAGATATCTACGCCCGCATGAATTACTGTCCGTTGGGATCGGGGGCACTGGCTGGTACCACGTATCCTCTGGATCGTGAATATACAGCGAGCCTTCTGGGTTTTGAAGGACCTACCCTGAACAGTATTGATTCCGTTGCGGATCGTGATTACCTCATTGAATTTCTGTCAGCATTATCCACCATCATGATGCACCTCAGCAGATTTTCGGAGGAGATCATCCTATGGAATTCCAATGAGTATCGGTTCGTGGAGATCGATGATGCCTATTCCACCGGAAGCAGCATCATGCCCCAGAAGAAAAATCCAGATATCGCAGAGTTGGTTCGGGGTAAGACAGGCCGTGTCTACGGCGCATTGATGTCACTGCTCACCACCATGAAGGGACTTCCTCTGGCGTATAACAAGGATATGCAGGAGGACAAGGAGCTGACATTCGATGCCATTGACACCGTAAAGGGATGTATATCACTGTTCAATGGGATGATCGGAACGATGAAGTTCAACAATGCCATTATGGAAAAGAGTGCCATGAATGGCTTTACCAATGCCACAGATGCGGCTGACTACCTGGTAAATAAGGGCGTTCCCTTCCGGGATGCCCACGGTATTATCGGAAGACTGGTCTTATATTGCATCCAGCAGAATAAATCATTAGATGAATTATCCATCGAAGAGTATCAGAAGATCTCTCCGATATTTGAATCAGATATCTATCAGGCAATCAGTCTGGAGACCTGTGTACAAAAGCGTCTGACCATCGGCGCACCAAGTGAAAAAGCAATGCAAAAAGTAATTGCAAGTAATAAAGCGTATCTTGCTGAGGAGTTCGAGATGAGAAAGGAAAGGGACTAAAATGAGTGAGAAATTAAAAGTTGGTATTTTAGGTGGAACAGGTATGGTAGGTCAGAGATTCATTTCTTTGCTGGAGAATCATCCATGGTTCGAGGTAACGACCATTGCAGCAAGCCCACGTTCTGCAGGTAAGAGATATGAAGAGGCTGTAGGCGGCAGATGGAAAATGGATACACCAATGCCTGAAAATGTGAAAAATATCCTGGTCATGAATGTGAATGAAGTAGAGAAAGTAGCTGCCAAAGTGGACTTCGTGTTCAGTGCGGTAGATATGACAAAGGATGAGATCAAGAAAATAGAAGAAGAATATGCGAAGACAGAGACGCCGGTTGTCTCCAATAACAGCGCGCACAGATGGACAGAGGATGTGCCGATGGTGGTACCGGAGATCAATCCGGAGCACATGAAAGTCATCGAATCACAGAAAAAACGTCTGGGAACCACAAGAGGTTTTATCGCTGTAAAGCCTAACTGTTCCATCCAGAGCTATGCACCTGTATTGACAGCATGGAAAGAGTTCGAACCATATGAAGTGGTAGCAACCACTTATCAGGCAATCTCAGGAGCCGGAAAGACATTCAAAGACTGGCCGGAGATGGAAGGCAATATTATCCCGTATATCGGTGGAGAGGAAGAAAAATCTGAAAAAGAGCCCCTTAGAATCTGGGGTAAAGTGGAGGATGGCGTCATCGTGCCAGCCACCTCACCAGTGATCACATGTCAGTGTATCCGTGTACCCATCTTAAATGGTCATACGGCCGCTGTATTTGTAAAATTCAGAAAGAAACCCACCAAAGAACAACTGATTCAGAAATTAGTGGAATTCAAAGGTCTTCCCCAGGAATTAGCGCTTCCGAGTGCACCAAAGCAGTTCATTCAGTATCTGGAGGAAGATAACAGGCCACAAGTTCAGCTGGACGTTAATTCTGAGAATGGAATGGGGATCTCTGTGGGACGTATCAGAGAAGACCATGTGTATGATTGGAAATTTGTAGGGTTATCCCACAATACAGTACGTGGTGCGGCAGGTGGAGCTGTACTGTGTGCAGAATTATTGAAATCACAGGGCTATATTACCAGAAAATAAGTAATAATTTTTAATGGGATAAGTTGGGGAAATGGGGGCATTCTTTTGTGGACGAATTACATTACCAGATAGATTTACTGACTGCATTGAATCACAAATTAAAAGATAGGGAGACTATGTATCAATTGATTTGTGAAACTTCACAGAATGCCTTCATTTTCTATGATTTTACGAAGAAGCATATTGAGGTACTGGGAAGTTGGAACAGTTTCTTTAATTTTCAGGTGGAAGATGTAAAAGATCTGAATGTTATCGTGGACTGCACTGAGGATAAGTTCATGATTCCCATGAAGGAACTTTTATTTCTGGAGAAAAGTGGGAAAGACCTGGATAGTGGAGAATGCTGTCTGGCGGATCACAAGACCTGGATCGAGATCAAAGTAAGCATCAAATATGATGAAGGACACAATCCTCTGAATAAGACCATACGTATCCAGAATATCACTCATGGAAAAATACAAAAAGATGAGTTGTTGTATATGGCTTATTATGATGGGCTTACGGGGTTATATAATAGAAATAAATTTGTTAAGGTTTTGTCAGAATGGATCAAGAAGGCTGTGAACAATGAGATCATCAGTGTGATGTTCGTGGATATCGATGGATTCAGGAAGATCAATGATGGGATGGGAATGATCGTGGGGGATGAACTGGTACAGCAGTTTGGACAGTTCCTCAATGAGTTCAATTCAGATGATGTCATAATATCCCATTTTACCAGTGATATCTTCTGCATTGCCATCTATGATCCCTGTGGTTCCAGAAGCGTGGAATATATCTATAATGCCATCGAGGACAGGATTACGAAGCCATTTTTACTGTCAGATCGCAGAGAATTGACCATGACGGTAAGTTACGGTGTAGCGGAATATCCGGAAGCCGCCACCACGGCAGTGGAATTGATCAATTATGCGGAGATCGTTATGTTCCGTTCCAAGAAAAATGGAAAAGGATCGATTCAGTATTTCAATGCAAAGATATTGGATGATTTTTTACAAAATGTAGTGATCGAGCATAAATTAAAGGAAGCAATCGCAATTCATAATTTTACCGTATGCTATCAGCCACAGTATTCTGTGAAGACCCATGCCTTACGTGGAATAGAGGCGCTGATCAGATGGCAGGATCTGGATGGTACCATGGTCTCGCCATCGGTATTTATTCCCATTGCAGAGAAAAATGGTCTCATTATTTCAATTGGGGACTGGATCATAGAAGAGAGTATCAAGACCTATGCGGACTGGAAGCAAAGATATCGCTACGCATTTGTCCTGTCCATCAATATATCTGCCATTCAGTACAGAAAGAGAGATTTTATCCCAAAATTACTCAGTGTATTAAAGAAATACAATATTGAATGTAAAGATATTGAACTGGAAATCACAGAAAGTGTTTTGATCGAAGATTTCGATGATGTGGTGCAGAAGATGCTCACACTTCGGGATTACGGAATCCATGTATCTCTGGATGATTTTGGGACAGGCTTTTCCTCCCTGTCTTATCTAAAAGGGCTGCCCATCAATACGCTGAAGATCGATAAATCTTTCATTGATTCTGTCACAAAGGACGAGGCAAGCAACATAATCGTTAATTCCATTATAACTATGGCACAAAAGCTGGGATTTGAGATCATTGCAGAGGGTGTGGAGACAAGGGAACAATATGACTATCTGAAAGGAATCGGATGCAACACGATTCAGGGCTTCCTGCTGGGAAAACCAAAGACATATGAAGAAATGGAAGCATTATTAAGTCGGGAATAATAATCTTACATGACAAAGATCGGAGAATACTATGCTGGTAGGAAGAGAGGCAGAACTCTCATATTTGCAACAAGTCTATGAGAAGACCGGAAATCAGCTTTTAATTGTATATGGTCAGAAAAATATTGGAAAGACCAGCCTGCTGCTGGAATTTGCAAAGATACATCCTCATCTGTATTATCTGGCGCATTCCTGTTCGGAGACGATGCAGTTACAGATGTTACAGAGAGCGTTCTTATCCGGAGACGAGCAGAACATGCCCCGACAGTCTTTTGAGACCCTGTTCAGAGACAGCATTGGGAATGAAACGCGTAAAATAATTATGATCATGGATGAATTTCAATTGCTGGTGAAATCCAGTGACCGATTCATAAGTGAATTGAATACATTTCTGGAGTATTCTCGGAAGGAGGTCATGATCATATTAGCAAGCTCCTCCATTGGCTGGGTGGAAAATACCATGGTACGAAAGATGGGCAGGACAGCGTTAAAGATAACAGGTCTATATAAAGTCAGAGAACTTTCTGTCACATGGATCAGAAAAATGTTCCCATCGTATTCAATGCGTGCCTGCCTCATGCTCTATGGCGTGACCGGAGGAGTGCCGGGCATCTTGCGGGAGATGGATCCTTCTGTTGACATTGAGCAAAATATCTGCAGGGTTCTGTTAAAGACAAATTCTTTTGGCAGACTGTTCGGGGAAGGAATGCTGTTAGATGATCTGCGGGAGACGGGGGTATATAATACCATCCTGGAGACTTTGGCATCCGGCAGGGATAAACTCAATGATATCTATATTGCCACAGCTTTTTCCAGAGCGAAGATCAGTGTCTATATGAAGAATCTGATTCAATTGGAAATCGTGGAAAAGGTATTTTCCTACGATACCGATGGCAGGGAAAATGCAAAAAAGGGTGTTTACCGCATTCAAAATAAATTTGCGGCATTCTGGTATACTTATGTATTCCCTAATTTAAGCAAGTTGGAAGAGATGAGTGAAGAACTGTTTTATGAGACCTATATTCGACCTACCTTTTTGACCTATCTTGCGGATGCTTACAGAGAAATCTGTGCTTCCTATCTGGATTTTTATCTGGATTTACCGGAAGCGCAGGAATTGTTACATTTTCAGACAGCAAAAACCGGGGAATGGGTAGGTAAGACGGGCAATATCGATATGATTCGGGAAGATGAGTCAGGAAAACTGATAGCGGGATTCTGTAAATGTGGAGAGATGCCCACCACCTATGAGGATTTAGAGTGGGATCTCTTTAATTTGGATAACGCAAAATTATCTCCGGATTATCTCTATTTATTTTCTATGAAAGGATTTGATGAAAGAATCGTGTTGGAGGCAGAGAAACAAAATAATCTTTTTCTGGTGGATTTGGAGCATATGAATCTATAATATAGAAAAGAGAAGGAATGGACGTGTGCTGATTTCTTCTTTTTTTTTGTTTAATAGGAAATTTCTTCAAAATTTCCTATTGGCAGCATCATAAATGATACTGCTAAGCTTGTAATACTTCCAAAGGAAGTATTATCCCGTAGGGATTATGCATCTTATAGATGCATAACATTGCCCAAAGTGTCATTAAAGTAGTGGTAACATAAGAGTGCCGAAGACACTTTGTTCTTTAATAGGAAATTCCTTCGAAATTTCCTATTGGCAGCATCTTCGATACTGCTAATATCCGAAGCAAAGTGTCAGTAAAGTAGTGTCGACATAAGAGTGTCGAAGACACTTTGTTCTATAATCTGTTGAGATGATGGAAAAATCAGAAAAAAAGAAGTAAAATAGAAGTAAATAGGAGTGAGATAGGAGGAGCAGATGAAGGAGCAAAGGATGAAACTAAGTGCGGATAGAAAAGCAGGAATGATGGGGGTGCTGGTTCTTGCACTGGGAATAGGACTTATGATAATGGGAATCCGGAATGGTGAAGTACAGGTCGTGTTGGAGAAAGCTATCAAGATCTGTATGGAATGCATCGGGATCGGATAAGGAGTGATTATGGAGAGAAAAGTTTATAAACAAACATTTCGCCATGTGGTTCAGGCAGCTTTTTTTGCCCTGACCAATGGATATGTGCAGGGGTTTGTGACTGGAAAAATATATGCCGGAGGTAATAAGAAGATCTGTGTGCCGGGATTGAACTGTTATTCCTGTCCTGGAGCGCTGTACGCCTGCCCCATCGGTTCCTTACAGGCAGTACTCAACAGCAGGCAGTTTTCAATATCCTGCTATGTATTTGGCTTTCTCATGATGGTGGGTGCTCTTATGGGACGTTTTGTCTGCGGGTGGCTGTGTCCCTTTGGAATGGTACAGGATCTGCTCTATAAGATTCCCCTTTGCCGGAAGATTAAGAATCTGCCGGGACATAAATATCTCACAAAGTTGAAATACGTGATTCTCGTGGTGTTTGTATTCTTATTATCTTCCCTTGTGAAAGATATAACAGGCTTAGGGCAGCCATGGTTCTGCGAATACATATGCCCAAGTGGGACATTGTTCGGGGGGATCCCTCTTGTGATACTGAATCCACAACTGCGCACGGCCATCGGCTTCCGATTTATATGGAAGGTTCTGGTCTTACTGGTCATCGTACTTATGGCAGTCAAAGTATATAGACCGTTCTGCAAGTACTTATGTCCCTTAGGTGCCCTTTATGGATTATGCAATCCCATTTCCCTCTACCGCTACCAGGTGGACCAGGAAGCCTGCGTTAAGTGTGGTGCCTGTCAGAAGGCATGTGATATGGATATCAAGGTGTGGGAGACACCCAACAGTGTAGAGTGTATTCGCTGCGGAAAGTGTAAGAATGCCTGTCCCACACATGCCATTACAACGACCTGTGAGACTTTCTCCAGGAGATGGAAGAGAACGAATAAAAAGTAGGTGAAAAAGGAGGGATAAGATGGACAAATTCCAAAAGATCGTTGTGGTTTTTCTGTGCTTTATCATGATCTGTAGTATGAGCATACAGGCTTTTGCTGTTGAGGGTGACGGGTCTTACGAAGGAGACGCACAGGTCATTACGGAGGAAGATCCGGAGGCAGAGCCGGAACCCGCAGTTACCACCAAGCAGCCAACCCCCAATGCTGTGTTGGATCTGGCAGCGATGACCTTATCCAACCTGCCTTCAGGGGCAAAATATTCTGTGAATAGTGGGGACACATGGATTGCAACCCAGTATGTCACAGAATCTTTGGAAGCGGTATCCGGACAGATGAACCCGGGCGGTACGATACTCGTCTATCTGCCGGGGGTGAAGGGAAAATCCACAGATTCGGACCGGCAGACCATCAATATGGGCAAAGCATCACGCCCGGGTGGATTTCAAGTTACACATATTACAGCCCTTGGGGGGACAGGCCTCATCGCAGGATTTGTGCCTGAGAAGATGGAGCTTTCCTATGATGCCGGGAGCAGCTGGTCTGTGGTCCATGATCAGACAGTTACGGTGTCAGAGGCTGGCGATTACGATATCAGGACCAGGAGCTATGGCACTGACTTTGCCAGTGAACCCACAGTGGTCACAGTGGAGGTGCAGATTCCACAGCCCAAGAGCAAAGAGCCAACGCCAAAAGCGATATTTGATGCAAGGCAGTTGACGCTATATGATATTCCCTATAACAGTGCGTACTCCATGGATAACGGCAGTCACTGGAAAGACGCGGCGGGCAGCGAAGCCATCAGTAATGCTGTACCCGGGATGACGATCCGTGTAAAGACCTTTGGAGATGGAGAGCAGACAGAGGATTCGGAGGAACAGTACATCTCCCTCACAAAACAGAATCCACCCACAGGAATCACAGCGATTCCTGCAAGTTCTTCCACAGGACTTGGCGGGCTTGATCATCTGAATACGACTATGGAATTCCGGGCACAGGGAACCGACAATTGGCGTGGTGCAGGTGGAAGCAGTGTGAGTGGTCTGACACCTGGCGTCTATGAGGTAAGAGTGGCAGCTTCGGGCAGCAAGTTCGACAGTGACAGCATTCAGATTACAGTTCCCATAGCACCACAGAAAATAAAAGAAACCACACCAAGCGGCAGATTTGACGCCCTTTCTATGACCTTAAATAATATATCTGTGGGAATGGCATATTCCTTTGACGGTGGCCGCAATTTTACCACCATCAATGACAATCACTGCACCAGTGTGACACTTTCTAATGACAATGCATTGACCGCAATGGCAAATAACGGAATCCGTTTAAAAATGCTGGGAAACGGAATCACCACATTGGATTCTGATGTGCAGGTGATAGGAATCAACAAAGCCAATCCGCCTTCCGACCTCTCCACGAAAAAGACTACTTTTGATGCGGGAGCGATTTACAATGTAAACAGTAACATGGAGTACGCCAAGGAAAACAGCGGCTGGAAAAATATCGATGGCAGCACGGTAACAAATCTCACACCTGGAGACTACTATGTACGGTATAAAGCAAGTGAATCCACGTTAGCCAGTGACAGTGTCAGGGTAAATGTGGGCAAAAAGAGTACTTCTGTGAAGCAGGCCACACCGACCGCTAATTTTGATGCCGGGAATATGACTCTTTATAATATCCGAAACGTGAAGTATTCTCTCGATGGCGGTGATCATTGGAATTACTACAATGACAGGGATACCATAACTTTATCGGAATCCTCCCTTAATACTGCAAAAGGTATCAGGTTGTACCGTCCGGGGGATGGAAAGAGCACCACAGATTCTGACGTACAGATCATTAAATTAAGTAAAGCAAGTGCACCTGCCACGCTGTCTGTTGTGAATGCCACGCCAACCAGTCCTGGAGTGATCAATGGCGTGAATCATAACATGGAGTATAAGCCTGTGAATGGCAGTGCCTGGACAGTCATTCAGGGCGTAACACTGACCGATTTGCAGCCTGCCACCTATCTGGTGAGAAGCTGTGGAAATTATAATGTACTTCCAAGCGATGCTGTGGGTGTTCTGGTGGGCATGAATCAGGGAACTGTGACAAATAAACAGCCCACAAATACCACCACAGCAAAACCCACAGAGACGACTGACAATACCACAGGAAATGCAGCGGGAAAGAATACGGGTAAAACAGACGAAAAGACTGCTGAAACAGAAGTAATTCAGGAACAGGAAATGCAGACGGAATCACAGACAGATTCACGAGGGGAGAGCGAAAGCACAAATGCAGACCCGGTTCTGGTATCAGATTCCAGCGTTCAGGGTTGGGATTCTATTCGGGAAAATATCGTGGAAGGACAGCCTGTATTAATAGAGATGCATGAGACTTCAGCGATTCCAGCTACGGTAATACAGGCGGCAAAGGAAGCCAATGCAGATATTTATGTTGGTATGGATAACCATGTCATGTGGACGATTCTCTCGGATACCATAGAGGATACCTCCAATGACATTGATCTTGGTATCAAAGATACCGCTGTATCCATTCCCGATACACTGGTGAGCAAGGCCGCAAAGCTGGGAAAGGTAAGCCGTGAATTTGATATTGCATATGAAGGTCCCTTTGGCTTCTCCGCATCCCTTACCATCCCGGTCAAATCAGGAACCACAGAACAGTACGCGAATCTGATCTACTACAACCCTGTTTCAGAGGATCTGGAACTGGTATCCTCCTGTGATATTGATGACAGTGGATATGCAAGCTTCGAAATGAGACATGCTTCCTCCTATCTGGTAGTCATTAGCAATGCGCCGATCACGACCTTGGAGACGAAGGCGCAACCTGAGGCGAAGACCACCTCTGTCACGAACATAGAGGAAAAGGGTTCCGGCAAAGTGGTATTCATCCTACTGATCTGTGTGGTAATACTGATAACAATCATTCTGGTGAATCTTACATTATATATTACAAAGAAAGCAAACAAAAGGAATTCACATCATAAAAAGTAAGTAAAAACGGAATGGGGAGTTCTAAAAAAGAAATGATTGAAGAAAGAATAGAAAGATAACAGGAACCTTTACGGTAAAGAAAACGATAGAAGATATGTGTATTTATAGTAAATTAGAGGTTGAAATTTTTCACAAATAAGGATATTATTAGATTTGCGCGTTAATTTTATAAAAATTTAATAATTACGAGGAGATAAACGTGGAAAAATTGAGACCTAAGCTTTTTCATGCATTAAAACATTATTCAAAAGAACAATTGGTAAAAGATATTGTGGCAGGTATTATTGTGGCAATTATCGCATTACCATTATCCATTGCACTGGCACTGGCATCCGGCGTGGGTCCGGAGCAGGGTATCTATACAGCGATCGTTGCAGGATTCCTGATTTCCTTCTTCGGGGGAAGCCGGGTTCAGATTGCAGGACCCACGGCTGCATTTGCCACCATCGTGGCAGGGATTGTAGCTACCAACGGTATCGACGGACTGATCGTAGCCACGGTGATGGCAGGTATCATATTGATCTTAATGGGAGTGTTACATCTGGGTAATCTCATCAAATTCATTCCCTATACCATAACCACAGGATTTACATCCGGTATTGCTATCACCATAGCCATCGGTCAGATCAAGGATTTTATGGGTCTGTCATATCCTAAGGGAACGGTTACCATCGAGACCATGGAAAAGGCACAAGCAGTGATCGCCCACATTGGGACCTTCAATGTGCAGGCAGTCGTCGTGGGAGTGGTCTGTCTGGGGATTCTGATCCTGTGGCCAAAGGTAAGTAAGAAGATCCCTGGATCGTTGATCGCCGTTATCGTGGGCATTCTCATGGTGAAAGGTCTGCACATGCAGGTAAATACCATCGGGGATCTCTATGATATCAGCAATAGACTTCCGGCATTCCATATGCCATCCATTCAGTTAGTTACCATTAAAAACATGCTTCCAAGCGCATTTACCATTGCGATCCTGGCTGCCATAGAATCCCTGCTTTCCGCGGTTGTAGCTGACGGGATGATCGAAGATAAGCATAATTCCAATATGGAACTTGTGGCACAGGGCATCGGCAATATCGGTTCTGCATTATTTGGCGGTATTCCCGCCACGGGTGCCATTGCCAGAACAGCGGCCAATATCAAGAATGGTGGACGTTCTCCCATTGCCGGCATGGTTCATTCCATTACACTGATACTGATCCTGGTTGTCCTCATGCCATATGCATCCTGGATTCCCATGCCATGCATCGCAGCCATCCTGTTCCAGGTGGCTTACAATATGAGTGAGTGGCGTAAATTCATTCACTTAGTGAAGACATCTCCAAAGAGTGATATCATAGTGCTGGTGGCAACTTTTGTGCTGACGGTGGTATTTGACCTGGTGGTAGCCATTGAAGCGGGCATTCTCCTGGCAGCGATTCTTTTCATGAAGAGAATGAGTGAGGTGACAGAGGTAACGGGCTGGAAGTACATGGACGAAGAGAATGATGCGGACAGTATCTCCCTTAGAAAAGTGCCAAAGGGAACCCTGGTGTACGAGATCAGCGGACCAATGTTCTTTGCAGCAGCAGATAAATTGCTGGATATTACTTATAAGAATGAAGACAAGTCACTGATCCTCAGAATGAGAAGCGTCACAGCCATCGATGCCACAGCCATGCATAATCTGGAGACTATCCTGAAGGATTGCAAGCGTAAAAATGTTACCCTGATCCTGAGCCATGTCAATGAACAGCCCTTGAGCATTATGCAGAAATCAGGCTTTTATGAAATGGTTGGAAAAGAGAATTTCTGTGTGCATATTGATGAGGCATTGAAACGGGCACAAGATTTACAATAACTACATTTTGTGATATATTGAAAGCGTATGTACTACCATTGGTAGCGTACGCTTTTCTTGATCTCTTATAAGGGGAAGCATTTACTTCAATCAGAGATTGGTGATGATAAAAGAAATGGAGTGTACAAAAGTGGACATCGATTTAACGGGATTGACCCCTATGATGCAAAAATATATGGAAACAAAAGCGGAATATAAGGATTGTATTCTTTTTTACCGGCTGGGCGATTTCTATGAAATGTTTTTCGAGGATGCCAGGATCGCATCAAAAGAACTGGAGATCACCCTCACAGGGAAAAGCTGTGGGCTGGAGGAACGGGCTCCCATGTGCGGCATTCCCTATCATGCGGTGGATGGTTATCTGAACAAACTGGTCTCCAAAGGATATAAAGTTGCCATCTGTGAACAGGTGGAGGACCCAAAGCTGGCCAAAGGACTTGTGAAGCGTGAAGTGACACGCATCGTCACCCCGGGCACAAATCTGAATATTCAGGCACTGGAGGAGACGAAGAATAACTACCTTATGAGTATCGTCTATCTGCCAAATAAGATCGGTATCAGCATCGCAGATGTGACCACGGGAGATTACTACCTCACAGAGGTGGAAGATATCAGGAAGCTGTTGGATGAGATCTACAAATATCTGCCCACAGAGATTATCTGTAATGATGCACTGCTGGTGAGTGGACTGGACATCGAGGATCTGAAGGGACGCATGGGCATTGCTGTCTATACTCTGGACTCCTGGTATTTTGACGATGATTCCTGCAAGAGAGTCATCATGAAGCATTTTAAAGTGAATACCATGGCTGGACTTGGCATTGATGATTTCCCATCAGGCCTCATCGCCGCCGGAGCACTGTTACAATATCTGTATGAGACGCAGAAAAACGGACTGGAACATTTTACCCACCTGTATCCTTATGTGACCAGTAAATATATGCTGTTAGACAGTTCTACCAGACGTAATCTGGAATTGACAGAGACTCTGCGTGAGAAACAGAAAAGAGGGTCCTTACTGTGGGTGATGGATAAGACCAGGACAGCAATGGGGGCGCGAACCCTTAGAAGCTATCTGGAACAGCCTTTGATTGATAAAACGGAGATTGAGAATCGTCTGGACGCGGTGGAAGTATTCTGTAAAGATCCAGTGAGCCGAGATGAGATACGGGAATATCTGAATCCAATCTATGATCTGGAGCGATTGTTAGGTAAGGTGAGCTATAAGTCTGCCAATCCCAGGGATATGATTGCATTTCGCAATTCCCTGGAGATGCTGACCCCCATCAAAAAGGTGCTGGATGGCATTGATAAAAAATTAATCAACGACATCAATGACGAGATCGACGGTCTGGAGGACATCTATCATCTCATTGACAGTGCCATCATAGAGGAGCCGCCCCTTCTGATTCGTGAGGGTGGTATTATCAAAGAAGGTTTTGATGAGGATATCGACACCCTTCGCCATGCGAAAAGGGACGGCAAGAGCTGGCTTGCCAAGCTGGAGGAGGAAGACCGGGAGCGCACAGGCATAAAAGGACTGAAGATCAAATATAACAAGGTGTTCGGGTATTATTTTGAGGTGACCAATTCCTACCAGAACCTGGTACCGGAAGATTATATCAGAAAACAGACCCTGGTCAATGCGGAACGGTATACCACACCGAAATTAAAGGAATTGGAAGATACCATACTGAACGCGGAGGACAAATTATACACCCTGGAATATGATATGTTCTGTAAGATACGGGATTCCATCGCGGCGGAACTGGAGCGCATACAGAGAACAGCGAAAGCCATCGCAAAGCTGGATGTGTTCACCAATCTTTCTCTGGTGGCAGAGCGGAACCGCTATGCCCGCCCCAAATTAAATGAAAAGGGTGTCATAGACATCAAGGGCGGCAGACACCCTGTGGTGGAAAAAATGATCGATAACGACATGTTCATCGATAATGACACCTATCTGGATAATAGTAACCACTGTGTTTCCATCATCACAGGTCCTAATATGGCAGGTAAATCCACTTATATGAGGCAATCCGCATTGATCGTACTCATGGCACAGGTGGGATCTTTTGTGCCTGCAAAATCTGCCAATATTGGCATCGTTGACCGTATCTTTACCAGAGTGGGTGCCTCGGATGATCTGGCAAGCGGACAGAGTACCTTCATGGTGGAGATGAATGAGGTGGCAAATATTCTTAGAAATGCTACTTCTAATAGCTTACTGGTATTGGACGAGATTGGACGCGGTACTTCCACGTTTGACGGACTCAGCATTGCCTGGGCAGTGATCGAGCATATCAGCAATCGACGATTATTGGGGGCGAAGACCTTATTTGCCACCCATTACCATGAATTGACGGAGCTGGAAGATAAGATGAGCAATGTGAATAATTATTGCATCGCGGTAAAGGAAAAAGGCGATGACATCGTATTTCTTCGGAAGATTATCAAGGGCGGTGCGGATAAGAGTTATGGAATCCAGGTGGCGAAGCTGGCAGGTGTTCCGGACTTTGTCATCGACCGGGCAAAAGAGATTGTGGAGCAGCTTTCCGACAATGATATCACCCAGCGGGTGCAGGATATTAACGTGGATCTAAAGGGCGGCGAGAAAAGAAAATCAGTGAAGCTGGACGAGGTGGATCTGGAGCAGATCTCACTTTTTGATACCGTAAAGGATGAGGATGTGCTGAAGGAATTAAAGGAAATCGACATCAGTAACCTGACACCGCTGGATGCACTGAATACACTGTACAGCCTGCAGAATAAATTGAAGAACCGCTGGTAATCTGATAAAGCAAGGCAATCAGATAAGTATTAGAAGAAAGTGTCTTATAAGACAGTTTGAATCATAAAAATGGAAGCGTTGACGAAGAAATAGACAGGGGGAGAAAATGCCAGAGATACATGTGCTTGATAATGGAACCATTGATAAAATAGCGGCAGGTGAAGTGGTGGAACGACCTGCAAGTGTGGTGAAAGAGCTTGTGGAAAATGCCATTGATGCGGGAGCTACCGCCATCACCGTGGATATAAAGCAGGGCGGCATCGCCTTTATGCGTATTACGGACAACGGATATGGGATTCCAAAAGACCAGATTCGAAAAGCATTTCTCCGACATGCTACCAGTAAGATCTACAATGTGGAAGATTTATTATCCTGTTCCAGTCTGGGGTTCCGCGGGGAGGCACTGTCCAGTATCGCGGCGGTTTCCATGGTTGAGCTGGCGACCAAGCAAAAGGATGCCCTCATGGGGGTACGCTATGTGCTGGAAGGCACGGAGGAGAAAGAGATGGAGGACATCGGTGTTCCGGATGGCACCACCATCATTGTCCGAAATATTTTCTTTAATACTCCGGCAAGACGCAAGTTTCTAAAGACACCCCAGACGGAGGCAAGTTACATCTCGGAACTGATGGAACATCTCGCCATGTCAAAGCCTGATATTTCTTTTAAGTATGTAATCAATGGACAACTGAAATTTCATACTTCCGGAAATGGAGATTTAAAAGAGATCATCTACCGTATTTATGGAAGAGATATTACGAAAGAGTTACTGCCCATTCATTATGGAAAAAATGGAATTACGATTTCAGGTTATATTGGAAAACCTACCATCAACCGTTCCAACCGCAATTTTGAGAACTTTTTTGTAAATCACCGGTACATCAAAAGTGATATCATTGGGAAATCTGTGGAGGGGGCGTACAAGCCCTTTCTGATGCAGCATAAGTTCCCCTTTGCCATTTTGCATTTTGAACTGCATCCTGACACCATTGATATCAATGTTCATCCCACCAAGATGGAGATTCGGTTTTCCAATCCCAACGAGCTGTATCAGATCATCCAGAACATTGTGTCGGAGAGTTTATCCATGCAGGAACTGATCCCGGAGGTCACCATCGAGATCCCTGGCAACCGGTCTTCCGGAAAATCCGTTGAGAAATTGTCTCAGGATTTCAGCGATAATCGAGTGATTCCTATTCTGGATGAAGTGCGTGATATCCGGACGGATACAGACGGTATATCTGCATCCAACTCCAATATATCAGATTCATGCACTTCTGAGCTGGGTCCCGCGGATATTCATAAAAAGGAAGAAGCAAATACCATACAGAGTACCATCAATTACGAGAAAAAGAAGGCACCGGAACCATTCGAGGTAAAAAGACAGCAGGTGGAGGCGCCCTGTGTAAGGGAGGAATCTTTCTATACCACCGCTCAGATCAAATCGGAAGAGGATCAGAAGGCAGAGGTGCAGAGCAAGATCTTCAGCACTTTTCAAAATACCATCATTGCCACACCACAAAGTCCTGTGTCCAATGTAATCAAATCCAAGGATCATATTCTGGTGGAAAAGGCAACGCAGTTAGACTTTTTTGATGATAAGCTCCTCACCAAAGAGGCACGGTCTTATTATAAGATACTGGGGCAGATCTTTGACACCTACTGGCTCATCGCCTTCAGTGATAAATTATTTATCATGGATCAGCATGCGGCCCATGAAAAGGTAAAATATGAGAGTCTGATCAAGAGACTGCGGGAGAAAGATATCGTGTCCCAGCAGGTCAATCCCCCTGTGATCATCACCCTCAGCAGCCGCGAGGAAGCGGTTTTGAAGACCTATATCACGTATTTTACGGAACTGGGCTTTGAAATCGAAGAGTTCGGTGGAAACGAATATGCTCTTCGCAGTGTGCCGACGGATCTCTATGGCAGAAATGAAAAGGAACTGTTCGAAGAAATCCTATCGGAATTAGAGGAAAATAATATTTCCAGAAACCCACAGGTCATTGAGGAAAAAATAGCGTCCATGTCCTGCAAAGCTGCTGTGAAGGGAAATAATACCCTGAGTGTGGAGGAGGCAGGTGCTTTGCTGGATCAATTGCTGGAGTTAGACAATCCCTACCACTGTCCTCATGGCAGACCGACGATCATCTCCATGTCAAAATATGAGATTGAGAAGAAATTTAAACGAATTTTATAGGAAAGGCTTATCATGGTCAATATGTATCCCCTGATAATACTCACAGGACCTACTGCGGTAGGAAAAACAAAAATATCCATTGCATTGGCAAAAGCCATCGGCGGAGAAATCATCTCCGCCGATTCTATGCAGGTATACCGACATATGGACATCGGCTCCGCGAAGGTGCAGAAGGAGGAGATGGAGGGAATTCCCCATTACCTCATTGATTGTCTGGAACCCACGGAAGAGTTCAATGTGGTATTATTTCAAAAGCTGGCAAAACAGGCGATGGCGCAAATATGGAGTGATCATAAAATCCCCATCATCGTGGGAGGAACGGGGTTCTATATTCAGTCCGTTCTGTACGATATTGATTTTACAGAGCATGAAGAGGACAAGGAATACCGCGCTTATCTGGAGGCACTGGCAAGGGAAAAGGGAAATCATTGCCTGTATGAGATGCTGCTGGAAAAAGACCCTGAGTCAGCATCGATCATCCATGAGAATAACAGTAAACGTGTCATTCGTGCTCTGGAATTCTACGCCCAGACCGGAACCAAAATATCGGCCCACAATGAGACGGAGAAGCAGAAGCGGTCTCCCTATGACTTCCATTATTTTGTGCTGACAGATGAGAGAGAGAAACTATATGCCAACATTGACAAGCGTGTGGATCTGATGCTGGAACAGGGACTCGTCCGGGAGGTTCTGAAACTAAAGGAGATGGGCTGTAACAGAGATTCTGTGTCCATGCAGGGTCTTGGATATAAAGAGATATTAGCTTATCTCAATGAGGAGTGCTCCCTGGAGGAAGCTGTCTATCTCATCAAACGGGATACCCGGCATTTTGCCAAGAGACAGCTCACCTGGTTTCGCAGGGAGCGGGATGTATGCTGGGTGGACAAATCCGTGGTGGGAGAATCCACGGAAGCGCTGCTGCATTATATGGAAGATATTATAAAAATAGAAAACAGAAAAAAACAAATACAATAATCATAATAAAAAAATAAAGCATTAAATTACAGAATCTCATAAAGGCAGATAGATGGATTCTAAAGACAAAGAGTGAAAAATGAAATAAAAAAGGTAAGAAAAAGGATATTATAATATTATAAAAACAGAAGCAGAAAAGGAAACGAATATAGAATGGAAATGAATATCAGTGAAATGTATCAGACAATGGGAATCGACTCCGATGTATACACATTTGGTGAGAAAATATTAAGTAAATTAGAAGAAAGATTTAAGGAAATCGATAAAAATGCGGAATATAATCAATGGAAGGTCATTCGCGCCATGCAGGAAAACAGAGTCAGTGAAGCCTGCCTGTTAGGAACCACCGGATATGGGTATAATGATATTGGAAGAGATACACTGGAAAAAGTTTATGCCTCTATTTTCAAGACGGAGGACGCATTGGTGAGACCGCAGATCACCTGTGGAACTCACGCGCTGGCACTGGCACTCATGAGTAACCTGAGACCAGGAGACGAGTTACTGTCCCCCGTGGGAAAGCCCTATGATACCCTGGAGGAAGTCATCGGCATCCGGGAATCCAAAGGCTCTCTGCGGGAATATGGAATCACCTACCGTCAGGTGGATCTGCTACCCGATGGTGCGTTTGATTATGAAAACATCAAAAAGGCGATTCATGACAAGACAAAATTAGTGACCATACAGCGTTCCAAAGGATATCAGACCCGACCTACCTTATCGGTGAAGAGAATCGGCGAACTCATCGCTTTTATCAAGGATATTAAGCCGGATGTGATCTGTATGGTGGATAACTGCTATGGCGAATTTGTGGAGATAATCGAACCGTCAGAAGTGGGTGCTGACATGGTGGTAGGTTCTCTGATCAAGAATCCGGGCGGCGGACTTGCCCCCATTGGCGGCTATATTACAGGGACAAAAGAATGTGTGGAGAATGCAGCCTTTCGTCTCACCTCACCGGGACTGGGAAAAGAAGTGGGTGCTTCCCTGGGTGTTATGAGTTCATTTTATGAAGGGTTATTCCTGTCACCCACCGTCACGGCGGCAGCGCTGAAAGGAGCCATCTTTGCAGCCAATGTCTATGAGGCTCTGGGATTTCCGGTAGTGCCCAACAGCACAGAGTCCAGACATGATATTATCCAGGCGGTGACCCTTGGTACACCGGAGGGTGTTATCGCATTTTGCAAGGGCATCCAGGCAGCGGCTTCTGTGGACAGCTATGTATCACCGGAACCCTGGGCGATGCCAGGGTATGACAGCGATGTGATCATGGCTGCCGGTGCCTTCGTATCCGGATCTTCCATAGAACTCAGTGCAGATGGCCCCATCAAGCCGCCCTACGCTGTTTATTTCCAGGGAGGACTTACATTTCCCCATGCAAAGCTGGGCATCTTAAAGACCATGCAGGCCATGAAGGAGCAGAAATTAATAGAAATACCATGTATACATTAATATTTATTTGTGATAAACTAATTCTATCTATCGGGCTGATGAGATAGGATACAAAAGACGAATCAGGAGGTTACATATGAAGGGAAGAAAGAATAACTGGGCTTGTTTTCTCATGATATTGGCCGGCATCGTAATCGGGGGATTCATCGGTAATCTGTTCCCCAATACATGGCTGAATTATGGACAAACATTTGGTCTGTCAAGTCCACTGATTCTGGATCTTGGCATATTGTGTATTACCTTTGCGCTGACGATTAAGATCACAGTTGCGAGTATTGTAGGTATTATTATCGGTATTATTATTTATAGATTTCTATAATTTATAATATAATGAAATAAGTGTAACTGTGACGACACGGATCAGTTATGGTACATCTTGCGTTAGATATGTCTGGAGAGGCGGTATAACAGGAGATGTATATGATAAGACAAAATGATCAGACAAAGAACAAGGTAAAATTACTGACAGCAGATATGGATAAGCCATATGAGAAATTTTTGCGACTGGGCGCAGATAATCTAAGTGATGCGGAACTGCTGGCGATTATCATTCGAACGGGTACCAGGGACGCGGATTCTGTGACCATCGGTCAAAAGGTACTGGATCTGTCGGATTCACGCCTTGGCCTATTGGGAATCCACCATATCTCGGTGGATGAGTTGATGACCATCAAGGGTATCGGTGAGGTAAAAGCGGTGAAGATCAAGTGCGTTGCGGAACTTTCAAGACGTCTGTCCAAGACCAGCGCGGGATTAAGTCTGCAAATTGGCAATCCCAAGACCGTAGCCAATTACTATATGGAAGATATGAGACATCAGGAAAGCGAATGGATCATGCTGGTGATGTTAGACAATAAGAACCGTATCATCAAGGATGAGATTATTTCAAAGGGTACTGTAAACGCGTCTCTTTTATCACCAAGAGAGATTTTTCTCATGTCACTTCGATATAAGGCAGTTTATATTCTGATATTGCACAACCATCCCAGCGGTGATCCAACGCCCAGCAAGCAGGATATTGCCATCACAGAACGGATCAGGGAAGTAGCAGACCTGATTGGCATCCCGTTGATTGACCACATCATCATCGGAGATCGGAAATATATGAGTTTTAAAGAAAAGGGTTTTTTAAAGTAGAAAGGGGTTTTTAGCATTGACGAACAATACATTTGGAATCGATCTTGGAACAAGTAATATAAAAATTTATAGCAGGAATGACGATGAAATCTTAGTGGAGAGAAATATGATCGCCATCGCCAACAAACATGATTTATTTGCCTATGGAAATTCGGCATTTGATATGTATGAGAAAGCACCCAGCAATATCAATATCTCTTATCCGCTATGTAATGGTGTCATTGCAGATATTCAGAGCATGCAGACATTGTTAAAATATTTCCTGGCGGATGTTTCCAAAAATAATCTGAAACAGGCGGATTACATTATCGCAGTTCCTACCGATATCACGGAAGTGGAGAAGAGAGCCTTTTACGATCTGGTAAAAGATGCCAATGTGAAGGCAAAGAAAATTCAGGTGGTAGAGAAGGCAATCGCAGACGGATTGGGTCTGGATATCGATGTGAAGAATTCACAGGGTGTTCTGGTGGTCAATGTGGGATTCCACACCACGGAGATTTCTATCTTATCATTGGGGGGAATCGTCCTCAGCAAGCTGATCAAAGTGGGGGGCAATAAATTTGATGAAGCCATCAGAAATGCAGTGCGTCATGAGTTCAATCTGCTGATCGGTGGCAAGACTGCAGAGAATGTGAAGATTGCCCTGAAAGATCTGGAAGCTTCTGGAGAAAAGGCGGTGGTCTATGGCCGCGACATCGTGACAGGACTTCCAGTGGAGAAACAGATCCCTACGGATATCGTAGATGCAGCCTTAAAAGAGCATTTTAACACCATTATGGACAATGTAAAGGTCATCCTGGAGAGAACGCCGCCAGAATTAGCAGCAGATATTTTCAGACACGGTATCTATCTCACGGGCGGGGCTTCCCAGGTAAATCATCTCAGCGAGCTGATCAACCAGGGCACAGGATTAAAGGTAAATATTGCTGAGAATCCACTGCAGAGTGTCGTGGTGGGTCTTTCGAAGATCATCAAAGAAGAAAATTATAAATCCGTTGCCTATACAATAGAAGGAATGAGTAAATAAATGAGTCCTATCGTAAAAAGAAAAAGAGAAAAATTTCATTTACCCAGTAAATATCTCTTGTTGATTTTGACGTTTCTATGTGTGATCATGATGGGAATCACGTTCACAACGGACTATCTGGGCGGTTCCCTCAGCGTGGTAACGGGCTATGTGATCGTTCCTTTTCAGAATGGAATTACCACCGTTGGAACCTGGATCTCCGACAGAGCAGAGGAGCTTGGAGAATTAAAAGTCGTATTGGCGAAGAACAAGGAACTGGAGCAGCAAGTTGCTGATCTGACGGTGCAATTAACAGAATTACAGCAGGAAAAATATGAATTAAACGATCTGCGGGAACTGTATCAACTGGATGAACAGTATGCACAGTATGATAAAGTAGGTGCCAGGATCATTGGAAAAGATACCGGAAATTGGTTTCATTCCTTTATCATTGACAAAGGAAGTGACGATGGTATCGCAGTAGATATGAATGTGATCGCCGGGGGCGGTCTGGTAGGACGCGTAAGCAGTGTAGGTCCCAATTGGGCAAAAGTGACTTCCATCATAGATGATAACTCCAATGTCAGCGGCATGATCTTGTCTACCTCTGATAATCTCATTGTATCAGGAGACCTGGAACTCATGGAGTCAGGGGTCATCAAGTTCCAACAGTTAGTGGACAGTGCCAATCAGGTGGCCGTGGGAGACAAGATTGTTACATCCAAGATCAGTGATAAGTATCTTCCGGGTATTTTGATCGGCTATATCACCGATATGAAGGTGGATTCCAATAACCTTACAAAGTCAGGATATCTTACCACGGCAGTGGACTTTGAACATTTGGAGGAAGTCCTGATTATCAAACAATTAAAACAAAAAATCACACAATAGCGGGAAAGGATCATTCATGAAGAAAAATATAATTATGTTCTTTACAGTTATATTTTGTTTCTGTCTGCAAAGTACGGTGTTCCGTACTTTCAGTTTTGGTGGAATCGGTCCTAATCTCTTGATTATTATCACCGCAGTCTTTGGATTTATGAACGGCAAAAAGACGGGAACATTGATCGGGTTTTTCTGTGGACTTTTGATGGATATCTTTTTTGGAAGTGTATTAGGGTTTTACGCTTTGATCTATATGTATATTGGATTTGTGAATGGTATGTTTCATAAGATATTCTATCCGGAGGACATCAAACTGCCTCTGTCTTTGATTGCATTAAGTGACACGGTATATGGTATTATTACATATTTTTTAATGTTCCTGTTAAGAAGTAAATTTAACTTTCCCTTCTATTTTATGAAGGTCATTTTGCCGGAAATCGTATATACCATTGTAATTACTATTTTTTTGTATCCCATTATTTTGGTCATGAACAAGCGTTTTGCTGAAGAAGAAAAAAGGAGTGCTCAAAAATTTGTTTAGAGATCTAAGAGACTATTTCATTAATCTGGTCACATCCAGATTGTTTGTATTGATTGTTTGCGTTGTTGCTATGGGCGGGACATTAATATATCGAATTTTTGATTTGCAGATCGTGAATGGTGAGTCATATCTGAATAATTTTACTTTAAAGATAAAGAAAGAACGAAGCATCGCTGGAACGAGAGGTAATATTTACGATCGTAACGGCGATTTATTAGCGTATAATGAATTAGCGTACTCTGTTACCATCGAGGATGTCTATGAATCAGGAAATGAGAAAAATGCGAACCTGAATCAAACCATCTTAGACTTGATTCGTATCATAGAAAATAATAATGACAAGATTATTAATGACTTTAATATTATCCTGGACAAGGATAATAATTATGTATTTAATGTGGAAGATAAGCAGCTGCTGAGATTTCTGGCGGACGTGTATGGATGTGCCAAGACCGATAAATTGAAATATGCACAGAAGACAGCCACACCGGATGAAGTCATGGACTACCTGGCAGGCACCAGTATGTTTGGTATTGGCACATATAAGGTTCCGGGAGACAGGAAATCATTTGTCATCGGAGATGGATATACCAAGAGTGAGCGATTGAAACTGACCACCATTCGTTATGCCATGAATGCCAACAGTTATCAGAAGTATATTCCCACCCAGGTGGCTGCGGACGTATCGGATGAGACCGTGGCTGTGGTCATGGAGAACAGCGATAGTCTGGAGGGTGTTTCTATCGCTGAGGATACCATTCGGAAATATGTGGACAGCACTTATTTTTCCCATATTATCGGTTATACCGGCAAGATCTCCACAGATGAGCTGGATACCCTGAAAAAAGAAAAAGATTCTTATGATATGAACGATATGATTGGTAAAGCCGGGATCGAGCAGGTCATGGAGACCAAGCTGCAGGGAACCAAGGGCTCGGAGACCGTGTATGTGGACAACCTTGGAAAGGTGATTGAGACCAGTAATAAGGTTAATTCTGTGGCAGGAAACAATCTGTATCTTACCATTGATAAGGAACTTCAAAAAGCCACCTATAACATCCTGGAGCAGAAAATTGCAGGTATTCTGGTGTCCAAGATTAGAAATGTGAAGGAATATGTCGCACCTGAAAATGCCAGTGCGTCCAGTATTATTATTCCCATCGATGATGTTTACTTTGCACTGATCAATAATAATATTATAGATATTGCGGGATTTCAGGATAAGAATGCAACAGAGACAGAAAAAGCGGTCTACAGTAGCTATATGACGAAACAAAATACAGTATTTGAACGATTGAAACAGGAACTGACGGATAATCCGACGGTCTATTCCAGTCTCAACGAAGAATATCAGGTGTATGAAAGTTATATTGTATCCATGTTGTCCAGCAGTAACAAAGGAATTCTGGACAGCAGCAAAATAGATACCTCGGATGCCACTTATATTGCATGGAGAACGGATGAGTCCATCAGTCTGAAAGAATATTTAAATTATGCCATTGCTATGAACTGGATCAATATTTCCAAGCTGAATCTGACCAATCAGTACGCGGATTCCGATGAGATCTATCAAAGTCTGCTGACCTGTATCTTTGATAATCTGGAAAATAATACGGAATTTTCCAAGAAACTATACAAGTATATGATCAAGGAAAATACATTGACCGGAAAACAGGTCTGCACCTTACTGATGGATCAGGAACTCATTGATATCAATGCCACGGAAGTGGCAAAACTGCAGAACGGTTCCACGTCAGCCTACGCCTTTATCCTGCAGCGAATCGCGGATCTTGACATCACGCCGGCACAACTGGCACTGGACCCCTGCTCCGGTTCCAGTGTGATCACAGATGTGAATACAGGGGAAGTGCTTGCCATGGTGACCTATCCAAGCTATGACAATAACCGCCTGGCCAATTCCATCGATGCGGATTACTATAATCAGTTACAATCGGATCTGTCCCTGCCTATGTGGGATTATGCCACGCAGCAGTTGTCAGCACCGGGTTCTACCTTTAAGATGGTGTCTGCCTCCGCAGCACTGGAGGAAGGTGTGACAGGTCTTCATGAAACGGTGCGCTGTACCGGTACTTTCGAAAAGGTAACACCATCCCCGAGATGCTGGCTGCATTCCGGTCATGGTGCGCTGGATATTGCAGGAGCGATCCAGCATTCCTGCAACTTCTTCTTCTATGAGATGGGGTATCGCCTGGAGCAGGATAACACAGGCAGTCTAAACAGTGATTATGGTCTGGAAAGACTGGCGAAATATGCAGATCTCTATGGTCTGTCCGATAAATCCGGTGTGGAGATAGAGGAGTCTACCCCACATGTATCGGATCAGGATGCCGTGCGTTCTGCCATCGGTCAGGGTACCAGCAACTATACCACAGCGGGATTAGCGCGATATGTTACTGCTGTTGCCAACAGCGGAACGTGTTATAATCTAAGCTTGATAGACAAACTTACAGATGCCAATGGAGCAGTACTGGAAGACTATACACCGGAAGTCCGCAATCAGATCGATCTGGCTCCTACCAGTTGGAATGCCATCCATTCCGGTATGAGAAGGGTGGTTCAGGACAAGGCTTACTATTCCAATCTTGGTGTGAATGTAGCTGGTAAGACAGGTACGGCACAGGAGAACCGGAATCGTGCGAACCATGCGTTGTTTGTGGGATATGCACCTTATGAAAAGCCGGAGATCGCCATCGCCACACGTATTGCCTTTGGATATACCTCAGACTATGCCGCTGAAATATCGCGGGATATTATAAAATACTACTTTAATTTGGAAGATGAAAGTGACATCATTACAGGAAACGCTGTAATACCAGATGCACAGGGCAATGCAACAGATTAACGGAAACAGAAATACTGGGAAAGGGGTAGTAATGAGTCAGAATGTATTGATTAAAAGCTTTCAAAATGGTCTGAATGTCATCATGGAGCCGGATGTGCCGTTTCCTGTACTCTTAGAAAGTCTGGAAAATAAGTTCAGAGAGTCCAGTAAGTTTTTCCAGGATGCAAGACTGGCGCTGTCATTGGAGGGACGGGAACTGACCACAGAGGAAGAAAAACAGGTTGTGGATACAATCTGTAATGTTTCAGGGCTTGATATCGTGTGTCTTGTGGGAAAAGATGAGAATTGGGATCAACTGTACTTGAAAGCGATTCAGCAGACAAGTTATAAGTCCGACAGGAATAACGGACAATTTTATCGGGGAACGCTGAAGAATGGACAGACCCTGGAAACAGAGACAAGCATCGTGATCCTGGGAGATGTGTATCCGGGATCTTCCATCGTCTCCTTAAAAGATATTATTATATTGGGAGGCCTCTATGGGGAAGCCTATGCTGGTGGAGGTGGGGAGGCGGGACATTTTGTGGTGGCACTTGATATGTCTCCGGAGAAATTAAAGATCGGGGATCTGAAATACAGGACGGAGCGATTGCCCAAATGGTCTATCAAACCGAAAGTACAACCGAAGATCGCATACATGAAAGATAAGAAGATCGTGATAGAATCTCTTACAAAAGAATTACTAGTTAGCTCCTTGCTGTAATAAGAACAGCAGGCAATTAGGGACCATACTTGCTTTACATATTGAATATTTCCCTGCAGGGATGCAGGAGGTAGAAAGGCAGGAACAGATAGTATGGGAGAGGTAATTGTCATTACGTCAGGAAAAGGCGGTGTAGGAAAGACTACTACATCAGCAAACGTAGGAACAGGACTGGCTGCACTGGGTAAGAAAGTAGTCATGATTGACACGGATATCGGACTTCGGAACCTGGATGTGGTAATGGGACTGGAGAATCGCATCGTGTATAATCTGGTGGATGTCATAGAGGGCAACTGCCGGATCAAGCAGGCACTGATCAAAGATAAGAGATATCACAGCCTGTATCTGATGCCATCGGCACAGACCAGAGATAAGACATCGGTGAATCCGGAACAGATGATCAAATTAACAACACATCTTCGAGAACAGTTCGATTATATCATATTGGACTGTCCCGCAGGAATCGAACAGGGATTTCAAAATGCCATTGCCGGTGCTGATCGCGCAATCGTAGTGACTACACCTGAGGTATCTGCGATTCGTGATGCAGATCGCATTATCGGACTTCTGGAAGCAAATGAGCTCAAACAGATTGACCTGATCATCAATCGTCTACGGTTAGATATGATCAAAAAAGGAGATATGATGTCTGTGGATGATGTGGTAGAGATCTTATCGATTCCGTTACTGGGTGCCATTCCCGACGATGAGAATGTGGTGATCGCCACCAATCAGGGTGAACCCCTGGTGGGCAGTCAGAGTTTTGCCGGTCGTGCATTTAAGAATGTGACCATGCGTATCGTTGACCCAAATGTTCCTATGATTACTTTTGAACAGAATACTTCGATCTGGGGAAAAGTAACAGGAATATTTCATAAAAATTAGGGGGATGCGCTATGTGGAAAATTTTTCATAAAAAAAGTTCTGGGAACGTTGCCAAAGACAGATTAAAGATCTTATTGATCTCCGACCGTGTGAACTGTTCGCCGGAAATGATGGAGCTGATCAAAAATGAGATCATCCAGGTGTTATCAAAATACATGAAAATTGATTCTGAGAAAATGGAAATCAATATTACAAAGAAGAACAGTAAAGGAAGAAATGCAATCGCTCCTTCTCTTTATGCAAATATACCGATTATAGATCTGAAAAAATAATGATTCATTAGAGGAATGCATATGCTAAAACGTTACAAAATAAAAGATTATGACTTTGCGTTGGTGATCATGCTGATCGCCATCTCCATAATAGGGGTGCTTGCCATTGGAAGTGCCAAGGAATCCGTTCAGGATAAGCAGATCATGGGATTGATCATGGGCGTTTTTCTCATGATCGTGATTTCCCTGTTCGATTACTCCTTTTTCCTGAATTTCTACTGGATATTGTATATTCTAAATATCGCCCTGCTATTGTCCGTTACCTTTTTTGGCAAAGAGGTGGGAGGAGCCCAGAGATGGATCAATATTTTAGGAATTCAGTTTCAACCTTCTGAAACTGCAAAAATTATATTGATTTTATTTTTTGCACAGTTTATCATGAAACATGAGAGTACGTTAAATACATTCAGAACTTTAGCAATGATCGTTCTACTTTTGATACCACCGCTTCTCCTGATCTATAAGCAGCCTGATCTGTCAACAAGTATTATGATTGGAATTATTTTTTGTGTGCTATTGTTTATTGGCGGACTTAGTTATAAAATAGTAATAGGGGTTCTGGCTGTTCTGATTCCATCCTTTGTGATCTTCCTGAGTATCGTACTGCAACCGGATCAGGAGTTGATCAAAGATTATCAGCAGACCCGTATTCTGGCATGGCTGCAGCCTGCAAATTATGCCAACACGGAGGGGTATCAGCAGACGAACGCCATCACAGCCATCGGCTCCGGACAATTGTTTGGCAAAGGGCTAAATAACAATATTATAGGTTCTGTAAAAAATGGTAATTTTATATCAGAACCTCAGACAGACTTTATTTTTGCAATTATTGGAGAAGAGCTGGGTTTTATAGGAGGCTGTATTGTCATATTGTTATTGGTATTTATTACTTTGAAATGTATCATGATTGGAAAGAAAGCAAAGGATCTGTCAGGTACTTTGATATGTGCGGGAATGGCGGCACTGGTTGGTTTTCAAAGTTTTATTAACATCTCAGTTGCCACGGGATTATTGCCGAACACAGGAATACCGCTTCCGTTTGTGAGTTATGGACTGACATCACTTGTCAGTTTGTTTCTGGGAATGGGCTTTGTGTTAAATGTGAGATTGCAAAATACGAAAAAATATTGATAGGAGATGAGCGTATGAATATAGCTTTAATTGCACATGATGCAAAAAAGAAATTAATGCAGAATTTTTGTATCGCATATAGGGGAATTTTAAGTAAAAATGAATTGTATGCCACTGGTACCACAGGACGTTTGATAGAGGAGGTCACCAACCTTTCCATTCACAAATATCTGGCAGGACATCTGGGTGGTGAACAGCAGATCGGTGCACAGATCGAACATAATCAGATCGATCTGGTTATCTTTTTAAGAGATCCATTGACTCAGAAAATGCACGAACCTGATGTGAATAATGTGGTTCGTTTATGTGATATGCACAATATTCCATTAGCTACCAATCTTGCTTCAGCAGAGTTGCTGATCAAATCTTTGGATAGAGGAGATTTAGAGTGGCGTGAGATGTACAAATAAGAAAAGTGCGCGAAGATTGTGCGCCTTTGTCCTTTTATTATGTTTTTTACTCACCGGATGCAGCGGTAATAGTTTTCAGATGAGTTATGATCCCAATTCATCCGTGAGCAGTTTTTCCATGAATGGTGTTAAAGATGCAGAAGTTGCAGATTCTTTTGCATCTAATTTGTGTGTCACAGCACAGGATGTTCTGGAAAATACCAAGGTGGATATGGAGCAGGCCGGAGCCGCAGGATTATTTGATCTGACAGATTCCACGGTGCTATATGCGAAGAATGTACATGCACAGATGTATCCGGCAAGCCTGACAAAAGTCATGACAGCACTGGTGGCATTGAAATATGGAAAGCTGGAGGATGTGATCACAGTGACCAATAATGCAATAATCACAGAATCAGGTGCACAGATATGTGATCTTGCAGCGGGGGATACGCTGACACTGGATCAGGCACTCCACGCATTGCTGATTCATTCGGCAAATGACGCGGCGGTTGCCATTGCGGAACATATTGGCGGTTCTGTGGAGGGGTTTGCGGATATGATGAACGAGGAGGCGAAAGCCATCGGAGCCACCAACAGTCACTTTGTAAATCCCAATGGACTTCATGATGACAACCACTATGTGACAGCTTATGACATGTATCTTATTTTCAATGAAGCACTAAAATATGAAAAGTTTACAGAGATCATTCAGACCACTTCCTATGAGTCCACCTATTCAGACAGCATTGGAGATCCAAAGACTTTATCTTTTGATACCACGAACCAGTACCTGAATGGGTCTCAGGCAGCACCGGACAATGTCACCGTCATCGGAGGAAAGACAGGTACCACCAACGCGGCACAGAATTGTTTGATTATTTACGTGAAGGATACCTCTGGAAAATCTTATATTTCTGTCATTCTCAGGGCGAAAGAGCGCGGCATATTATATACAGAGATGTCAGATTTATTAGATGAAATAAAAAAATGAATCAGTAAATAGTGGTTGTCTTTTACTATAATATAAATTATAATAAATACATATTAAGACTGTTTTCACGGCTCTGATGTAATTACAAATTTACGACAGGAGGGTTTTCATTATGGTTCAGTTAATTGTAGGAGATAAAGGAAAAGGAAAAACTAAATATTTGTTAGACAAGGTAAATTCAGAGGTACAAAAGGTAGAGGGAAATATCGTATTTCTTGATAAAAGTGCCAAGAAAATGTATGAATTGAACAATAAGGTTCGTCTCATCAATGTTCCGGACTATTTAATTTCAAGCAGCGATGAATTTATTGGTTTCATCTGTGGTATCATTTCTCAGGATCATGATTTGCAGCAAATGTATTTGGATTCTGTATTACAAGTAGCATGTATTGAAGACAAAGATATATCAAGGATTATACATAAATTGAACATTATTAGTGAAAAGTTTCATATAGATTTTGTGTTGAGTGTTTCTATGGACGAGAAAGAATTGCCGGAAGAGTATAAATCTATGGTAATTGTTTCACTTTAATAAATAGAATATATTCTAAAAGCCTCGGTTACTATTTATCGAGGCTTTTCTATGCAGTGTGAAGGGAGGTTTACCTTATTATGGCACCACAAAAAAATACCGGAAATGTAAGAAAATATCGTAAACCTCTGAATATCAATATAGGACTGATTATATTCAGTATTATTTTTATATACATTCTTATCTGTGTGTTCCTTTATTTTACCAATAAACATATCGTGGGATATGAGGTCAATGCGGGAACGCTGTCAGTGGAGAATGTATATGCAGGCATTGCACTTCGGGAGGAATCCATCCAGAAGAGCGATTATTCAGGATATATTAATTATTATGCAAGAGAGGGCGAAAAAGTGGGCGTCAGCAATCTGGTATATTCCGTGGATGAATCCGGCAAATTATCAGAAACTTTGAATACCAACGCGGCTTCCGGTGAAAATACCCTGACAGATGAAAATATATCGGAACTGAAAACAGATATCCTTTCTTTCCTAAATGGATATTCCAATAAAGATTTTTCCCAGGTGTATGATTTCAAATACAGTATACAGGGAACGGTGTTAAAGCTGTCCAATATTAATACACTGAACAGCCTGGGAACACTTTCGGATAATGCTGTGAGTGGCATGATCAACTTTGGACGGGCAAAAAGAGATGGTGTGATCACCTACAGTACAGATGGATTTGAAAATGTGAAAGCTTCTGATATTACAGCAGATTCTTTTGATAAAGAGAAGTATGAGAAACAGCAGTTGATCAATAATGAACTGGTGAGTAAGGGTGATCCAATCTACAAATTATGTACCAGTGAGAACTGGTCCATCATGATCCCTGTGGATGAAGAGCGGGCAAAGGAATTGACGGAAGACCCTTACGTGAAAGTGAAGTTCCTGAAAAATCAGGAGGAATCCTGGGCGACTGCTACCATTATAAACAATGCGGATGGAACTTATGCGAATCTTGCCTTTAATAATTCCATGGTCACGTTCAGCGGAGATCGTTTTATTGATATAGAGCTGGAGTTCACGGCGGAGTCAGGCTTGAAGATTCCATTGTCCTCCATTGTGGAGAAAGAATTTTTCCTGATACCGGTGGAGTATATCACTAAAGGTGGCGATGGTAGCAGTGACGGTTTTATGAGGGAATCCTATGCGGAGGACGGAAGCGTGTCCACGGAGTTCGTGGCGACTACCATTTACAATTCTACGGATACGGATTATTATGTGGATGACACGGTATTGAAGATTGGAGATTATATCGTAAAACCGGATTCCAATGACAAGTATCCCATCAGTAAAAAGGCGACGCTGATCGGTGTTTATAATATTAATAAGGGGTATGCGGACTTTAAGCAGATCAATATTCTGTATCAGAATGATGAGTATGCCATTGTGCAATCCAATACCCAATATGGTCTGAGCGTATATGATTATATTGTATTGGATTCGTCCACGGTAAATGAAAATGATTTCATACATTAAAGGGAGATGGAAAAAGTGATAACGGACAATATCAAAGAGGTAGAACAAAATATCACAAAAGCCTGTTTGACAGCAGGACGCCAGGAACAGGAGGTTACCCTGATCGCTGTCAGCAAGACAAAGCCCATAGAAATGCTTCTGGAAGCATATGACTATGGCTGCAGGAATTTCGGCGAGAACAAGGTACAGGAACTGGTTCATAAATACGAGGAAATGCCAAAGGATATCAAATGGCACATGATCGGGCATTTGCAGACGAATAAAGTAAAATATATCGTGGATAAAGTGGCATTGATTCACAGCGTGGATTCCCTAAAACTCGCAGAGGAGATCAATAAGGAAGCAGCCAGGCATCAGATCACAGTGTCCGTACTAATAGAAGTGAATGTGGCGGAGGAAGAATCCAAATTTGGAATTACATGTGACAATGCAAAGTCACTGATCACGGACGTCGCAAAGCTGCCTCATGTCAAGATCCAGGGCTTGATGACCATAGCACCATATGTTGAAAATGCCGAGAAAAACAGACAATATTTTGAGAAATTGCGTGATTTATCTGTTGACATAAGGAATGAAAACATTGATAATGTTAATATGAGTGTACTTTCTATGGGTATGACCGGTGATTACCAGGTCGCTGTGGAAGAAGGTGCTACGCTTGTCCGCGTTGGGACAGGCATATTTGGTGAAAGGAATTACCAAATATAGAAAAAGCAGTTAAGGAGAATTGATATGGGTGTAATGGATAAGTTTCTAAATGCGATGAAACTGACAGATGAGGAAGATCTTGACTATGATGATGATTACTTTGACGATGAGGACGATATTCCTGAAAGACCTATGAAAAAGTCAAATGCAAAAGATTATATAGATGATGTGGATGATAAACCAATCAAGAAGGCCTCACCAAAGGTTACACCAATGCGCCAACAGACAAAGAGAAGTGGTGCAGGCATGGAAGTATGTGTGATCAAACCTACCTCGGTGGAAGATGCAAGAGAGATAACGGAGACCTTACTGGCTAATAGAACTGTGGTATTGAATCTGGAAGGTCTGGATGTAGATATTGCCCAGAGAATTATTGATTTCACTTCAGGATCCTGTTTCGCAATCAGTGGTAATTTACAGAAAATATCCCACTACATATTTATTATCACACCGGCAAGCGTAGATATTTCAGGTGATTTTCAAGACCTGATAGCAGGTTCATTTGATGTTCCATCTCTGAATAATTAAGGATAAATGAAGGTTATGATAAGGCTTAGCTTGTGGAAGCTAGGCTTTTTCTATGAAAGGCGGCACCTGATGGTGCGTAGTTCTACCATCAGAGATTGCAGTATTAATAAAGGAGAAAAAAGATGTCTACAAGACTGACGATCAACTACAATAGAAAGCCCTGTTACGATATTGTATACAGTGATAATTTTAAGGAGTTCATCCTGGAGTTCGAGGATCTTGCCATTGGAGAGAGGAACATCTGCATCATTACTGATTCCAATGTGGAGAAACTCTACGGGGAAGAGATAAAAGCGTTATTCGAAAATCATTGCAGGAAAGTGGTTATTTTTTCATTCCCGGCAGGAGAACAAAGCAAGACCTTAGATACCGTTAAGGCTGCCTATACGTTCCTGATTCAGGAGAAATTTTCCAGAAAAGATTTGCTTGTAGCCTTGGGAGGCGGAGTGGTGGGGGATCTCACAGGATATACCGCCGCCACATTTTTACGGGGCATGGAGTTCATACAGATCCCGACTACGTTGCTGGCACAGGTGGACAGCAGCATCGGCGGAAAGACCGGCGTTGACTTTGATCAGTATAAGAATATGGTAGGTGCATTTCATATGCCAAAACTTGTATATATTAATCTGTCCACTTTGAGAGATCTGGATGACAGACAATATTATGCCGGTATGGCGGAAGTGATGAAGGGTGGATTATTAAGGGACAGCTTATTCTACGAATGGCTGCTCGCCAACATGTATGAGATCTGTGAAAGAAATCTCACTACCATGGAAGAGATGGTAATGCGCGCAGATCAGATCAAGAAAGTGATCGTGGAGAAAGACCCTACGGAGAAAGCGGACAGAGCTTTGCTGAACCTGGGGCACACCATCGGTCATGCCATTGAAAAAGCGAAGAATTTTGAACTGCTCCACGGCGAGTGTGTGGCACTGGGCTGTGTGGCGGCTGCCTATATCTCCATGAAGCATCAATTGCTGAGTGCTGATGAATACTATGAAGTGCGTGACATGTTCGTTCCTTTTCAACTGCCTATTACGGTGGAAAATATCGATCCCCAGGAGATTCTGGAACTCACAAAATCGGATAAAAAGATGGAATCTGGGAAGATTAAGTTTATTCTGTTAAAGAAAATCGGGAAAGCTGTTGTGGACATGACCGTAACGGACGAAGAAATATTAGAGGCAATTCAGGAAATCTATTTCAGTGAAGAAGATGCCAGACAATAGGAATCGTAAGCATATTAGAAAATAGGAGTACTATTATGAGTAAAAAGAAAAAGATTTTATTTGCACTGGATCTGTTGATTCTGTGCATTTTGATCGCCCTGGATCAATTTACCAAGTATTTGGCGGTCATCAAATTAAAGGAACAAAAACCATTTGAAATTATACCGGGCGTGTTGGAACTGAACTACCTGGAAAATAGAGGTGCGGCTTTTGGCATGTTGAAGAACCAGAAATTCTTTTTCGTGTTCATTGCATTTGTTATCATCGGATTGATCATTTATTTTCTCTATAAAATGCCGGATAAAAAGAAATATGATATTCTGCATCCTCTGTTGGTCATGATCGCATCCGGTGCCATTGGCAATATGATAGACCGGATTCGTCTGGACTATGTGGTTGATTTTATCTATGCAGTGATCATTCATTTCCCCATTTTTAATGTGGCAGATATCTATGTGACGGTGGCTACCTTTTTACTGGTGATTGTATTATTATTTGTATATAAGGAAGAGGATCTGAATTTCCTCAGCTTTAAGCAGAATAAGATTCGGGAGATCAAATAAAGGCAGTTTTTATACAAAACCTAAATAAATATGCTTAATATTGGATAAGAACTTGTCGTATGAGAATGACAGGAATTGTGGGAATTACAAGAATTATAAGAAGTGTAGGAAGTATGGGATGTATAGGAAGTATAGGAAGTATAGGAAGTATAGGAATAGGAAATGTGATGTATGAAATCAATCCATGAAACAGTGACGGAAGAATATGAAAATGAACGAATTGATAAGTACATCACAGTACTATTGGATGATTTATCCCGTTCCTATATTCAGAAAATAATAAAAGATGAAAAAGTAGAAGTAAATCATAAAAAGGTAAAAGCAAATTATAAAGTAAAGACGGATGACGTGGTATCTTTTGAAATTCCGGATGCAATTGAGCCTGAGATTACTGCCCAGGACATTCCACTGGAAGTGCTCTATGAAGACCGGGATGTGCTGGTAGTCAATAAGCCCAAGGGCATGGTAGTCCATCCGGCGGCAGGGCATTATACGGATACGCTTGTAAATGCGGTAATGTATCACTGCAAGGGGAATTTATCCGGTATCAACGGTATTATGAGACCCGGTATCGTGCATCGTATTGATATGAATACCACCGGCTCTATTATTGTGTGTAAAAACGATCAGGCGCATAATGCCATCGCGGAACAATTGAAGGAACATTCCATTGACCGCAGGTATCGGGCGATTGTGTATGGTGTCATCAAAGAGGAGGAAGGTTGCATTGATAAACCCATAGGACGCCATCCCATGGATCGCAAGAAAATGTCCATAGTGGCAAAAAATGGGAAAAATGCAGTCACGCATTACAGAGTACTGAAGCGGTTCAAGAAATATACTTATATAGAGTGTAAACTGGAGACCGGGCGCACCCATCAGATCCGTGTACATATGGCAAGCATCGGACATCCACTGTTGGGTGATGATGTCTATACTTCACAGAAATGTCCCTACAAGCTGACTGGGCAGACTTTGCATGCCATGACCCTGGGATTTCAGCATCCCAGGACAAAGGAATATGTAGAAGTGATTGCACCATTACCAGAATATTTTGTACATTTGTTAAATACATTAGAAGAGTAGAATCAGATATAATCTGGTTTCTGCTCTTTTTCCTTTAAAAGGATAATATCCTGCATAATTATAATTTATTTGTAAAAATTCACAAAACATTATTAATTTTTTATGAATTTTTATGAGAAAAAAGGTTGTATTATGTCAAAGTAAGTGGTAAAATTCTATTGTTTAGTGCTTTAACCTATTAACTCATAGTAGTGTTAATAATATAACAATTGCATATTAATACAAAGGAGTATTACACATGGACAGAACGGATTATCTAGATAGACTTTTAGCTAAATACTCGGGTACCTTTGATATCTATAAGCCGTATGTGGTTCATGGCAGAGAGTATCCGGCGTATGGGTACTTTTTTTCATGCGTCGAGAAATATGTTCTGGTGAGGGAAGCGAACCTATGGTCCTCCAAGAGCTATGAACACGTCATGTTCCTTTCGGAGGAGAAATGTACATTAGAAACGCTGGAGGAAGTAAAACAGTTATGGGAAGGTTATATGGAACCTGAACTGGTATGTCATGGCACAAAAGAACCGGAAGAAAATCATATGTACAGTTATTTGTCCGTGATCGTTATCGCGGAACATAAACTGGAAAGAGAGATCGCGAAACAGATCAGGAAACTGAACTTTGAAAAAGGATATCGTTTTAATATGCGTGGTTACAGTCAGGGGCATATCGCAGTGGTATCCATGGAAGACGAAAAAGTATATGCGAATTTTGTGGGAAGAAAATTAAAGACCGTATTGAAGGAAACATTTCACGACGTGAGAAATGGGAGGATCGGTTTTGAAGAGTTGTTAAAGAAAACAGAATCCCAGGCATTTACGCAGACAGTTATAGAATAAGCTTATTTAATATCTTTACAGATATTTTAAAATAAGAAAAGACACAAACACTCTAAAAAAGAAAACAGGAGGGATTAAGTGTGAGTGCAATATTATTAATCGTATTATCAATTGTTATTTTTGTAGCAGCTTACCTTACGTATGGTAAATGGTTAGCTAAGACTTGGGGAATTGATCCATCAATCAAGACTCCGGCACATGTTTTAGAAGATGGTGTGGATTACTGTCCAGCCAAAACACAAGTACTTATGGGACATCATTTCTCATCAATCGCAGGTGCGGGTCCTATCAACGGACCAATTCAGGCAGCATTTTTTGGATGGGTTCCATGTTTCTTATGGATCGTAATCGGCGGTATTTTCTTTGGCGCAGTTCAGGATTTCGGTTCCGTATTCGTATCCATTCGTCATGAAGGTAAATCTCTTGGTGAAGTCATTGAAGAGAACATTGGAAAGAAATGTCGTGTATTGTTTACCGTATTTTCATGGCTCGTATTACTTCTTGTAGTGGCAGCTTTCGCCGATATCGTAGCAGGCAGCTTTACAGGAAGTGAAGCAAACGGATCTGTTGCAACCGCTTCCTTACTGTTCATTGTGTTGGCAGTTATGTTCGGATATGCTGTCTATAGAAAAAATGTACCTATGGGTGCAGCAACAGTTGTAGGTGTTGTACTTCTGACTGTATGTATCGGAATCAGTCTGGTATGCCCGATCATGTTACCAAAATCTTTCTGGATCGCGTTTGTATTTATTTATATTATGATTGCATCTGTAACACCTGTATGGATCTTATTACAGCCCAGAGATTATCTCAGCAGCTTTTTACTTTACTTTATGATCATTGCTGCCGTTGTTGGTATCATTGGAGCAAACCCAACAATCGAGACAAATGCTTTTAATGGCTTTTCTGTCGGCGGTAACTATCTGTTTCCAACCTTATTTATCACAATCGCCTGTGGTGCTATTTCAGGTTTCCACTCATTAATTGGATCTGGTACAACATCCAAACAGTTGGATAATGAAAAAGATGCATTGGCAATTGGATATGGTTCCATGCTAATTGAATGTATACTTGCTGTTATTTCTTTGATTGCGATCGGTGCTTTGGCGGGCGAATCAGGATCTTTAAAAGCAGCAACAGAAGTGTTAGTCAGCAAAGGAATCTTAGCAGAGGGTGCAAGCGCAACTCCTACCATCGTATTTGGCCAGGCAATTTCAGGCTTCTTTGAAAAAATGGGCATGGGCGCCGGTGCTGTAAAAGCTACTTATACAGTAATCAGTCTTGCAGTATCCTGTTTCTGTCTGACAAGCTTGGATACAGCTACGAGACTTGGACGTTTTATGTTCCAGGAATTATTCGCAACCAGCAAAAACGGCGAGAAAAATATCTTACATAATATGTATGTTGCAACAGCTATCACAGCTTTCTGTGGATTTGTACTCTGCCTTGCAGGATATCAGAAGGTATGGCCATTGTTCGGTGCATGTAATCAGTTAGTAGCTGTTCCTGCATTCCTTGCAATCGGTACTTACTTAAAGAGAATTGGTAAGAATAACAAAATGTTATATATTCCAATCATCTTTATGTCAGCAGCTACCTTATGTTCTCTGTTCTTAACATTTAAGACAAACGTAATGACTTTATTGGCTGGCGCAGATGCAACCGGTGCAGCATTGACCGGCACAGCAATCTTCACAGATGTATTACAGTGTGTGATCATCGTTCCTATCGTAGTATTGGCTGTTATCCTTATCATTGATGGAAGCCAGGTACTTTGGGGAAATAAAAAGGTATCGAACTAATCTGCAAAGTGAAAAGTATATCTTCATAAGTAAATGGAAACCCTGTAGAACAAATAAGTTCTTACAGGGTTTTTCTTTACTTTTTTTTCGTTAAAAGGTAACATATATATTGTATGTATGAGAATCAAACAGTATCAAATGGGAGGGTGCTGGTGCAATAAGTGCATAAGGTTACGACTAGAAATCAATATAATTTAAAATAAATTTAAAATAGAAATAAAAATAGAAATAAAATTACAAATAGAAATAAAAATAGAAATAGAAATACAAATAGAAATAAAAATGAAAATACAAATAGGAAGGATCAGCGAGCATATGAATATATTTGACATATTAGGACCCGTTATGGTAGGACCCAGCAGTTCCCATACGGCCGGTGCAGTGAAGATAGGCCTTGTAGCCGCGGAATTATTGAAGGACAGACCCGTGGAGGCACATATTTATCTCCATGGTTCCTTTGCATCCACCGGGATCGGGCATGGTACGGATCGGGCGATCATTGCGGGCTTACTGGGTTTATATCCGGATGATATCAGGATTCCAAAGAGTTTTGAAATAGCCAAAAAAGAACATCTTTCTTTTTCTTTTGAGAATACCACCATCAAGGATGCACATCCCAACACAGCATTACTGTGTCTTAAAGGGGAAAGCGGCAGAGAGATCGAGATACAGGCTTCCTCCATAGGCGGAGGGCGTATCATGATCAATAAACTGGATGGAATCGATGTTAATTTTACCTCGGAAAAGCCAACGCTCATCGTCCATAATATTGACCAGCCGGGTCATGTCGCAGAAGTTACCTCTATGCTCAGCCATAAGTCTGTCAATATTGCCACGATGCAATTGTATCGGGATAAGCGGGGTGGCTATGCCGTGATGGTGGTGGAGACGGATCAGAGTATCCCCATGGAAGCCATTCACTGGCTGGAACACCTGGAGGGAATCATCAAGGTCACGTACATCAATACGGAGGACAAAGAGATACGACAGGATTAAAAATTAATATAAAAAAGAATAAGAAAAAATTAGAAGTAAGAAAAAATAACGAATAAAAAAATGAAATGTAAAAAGTGGAAAAATAAAATATGAAGATGTGAAATAAAAAATATATAAAATAAAAAATATATAAAATAAGAAATATATATAAAATAAGAAATATGTAATATAAGAAATATATAAAACAAGAAAATATAAAATAGGAAAATATAAAATAAGAAAATATCATAAAAGAAGGGCAGGATAGAAAATGGCATTTGAATCCTTACAGCAAATCGTAGATCTATGCGATAAAGAACAGAATAGTGTATATGAGATTGTACTGGAAAATGATTGTGACGAACGAAAGGTAACGAGGGAGGATTCTCTGTTACAGATGGAAGCTACATGGGATGCCATACTGCTGGCATCCTCCACCTATGAGGAAAAGCTGGTATCCGCCAGTGGACTGGTAGGAACAGATGGTGCCAAGATGGAACGCTATATGAAAAATGAAAATTCTCTGTGTGGGTCCTATATGAATCTGGTGATGGCACATGCCTTGCAGATGGGGGAATCCAACGCCTGCATGAAACGAATCGTGGCAGCTCCCACGGCTGGTTCCTGCGGTGTGCTTCCCGCTGTATTAGTCCCTTATTTTATGCACAAAAAGGCAGATACGCCAAAGATTATAGAGGCAATGTATGTGAGTGCAGGAATCGGACAGGTCATCGCAAGCCGCGCATCCATCAGTGGTGCGGAAGGGGGATGTCAGGCAGAAATCGGTTCAGCCAGCGCCATGGCAGCTTCGGCAATGACCTATTTACAGGGTGGCGATCCGGAACAGATCATTCATGCAGCGGCTATTTCCCTGAAAAGTCTGTTAGGCCTGGTCTGTGACCCCGTGGCAGGGCTTGTGGAGATACCCTGTGTGAAGAGAAATGTCATCGGTGCAGTAAATGCCATGTCAGCCACGGATATGGTCATGGCCGGGATCAAGAGCCGCATCCCACCGGATCAGGTCATCGATGCCATGAAGGAAGTGGGGGATAAGATGGATGTGAGCCTCCGCGAGACAGGAAAAGGCGGTCTGGCAGCCACCAGCGAAGCTGTGAAGATATGCCAGCTATTACAGAAAAAATTATAAGTACTTATGAATTATTTTTGAGTATAGAATCTAATCTTCTTATCGCCTGCTGTACATTATGCTCAAGTTCGTGTGGAAGATGCTATTTATATTCTTCACGAAGTTTTACTACCTTTGCGGCTTTACGCCTGTTGGCATCTTCGATGGCAGCATAATGTTTCTTGGTAGTATTCACATCGCGATGACCAAGGACATCTGCGACCAGATAGATATCTCCGGTCTCCTGGTAAAGAGAAGTACCATAGGTACTTCTCAATTTATGTGGCGTGATTTTTTTGATATTCGTCACCAGACTGGCATATTTTTTTACCAGTTTTTCAACAGCTCGCACGGAGATTCGTTTATTCTGCATGGATAAGAAAAGCGCATTTTCATGACCAGTCACTGGTATTACATGATGCCGTTCCTCCAGATAGTCCCGGAGCGCAGTCTCCACCTCATCTCCAAAATAAACGATGGTCTCGTAGCCGCCTTTTCGATGTATCTTGATACCGTTGGTATTAAAGTCCACGTCATTGAGATCCAGTCCCACACATTCAGAAACACGAATGCCTGTCCCCAATAACAGCGTCAGCAGGGCAAGATCCCTTATTTTTGTTTTCTGGTGGTATTTCGTCTGGGTCTTGGTCAATTTAGTGCCATCCTCCACCTGATCCAGGAGAGTAGCGACTTCATTGGCTTCCAAACGGATGATTTCCTTTTGGTGTTGTTTGGGAAGCGGGACGAGAACTGCCGGATTATTCTTTATATATTCATTCTGAAAATAGAAATTGTAAAAAGTTCTAAGGGAAGCCAGTTTCCTGGTCTTTCCACGCTCATCATTTGTGACCTGTTTGCCCTCACTGTTGATATACAGGTTCAGATATTCTGAATACTCTACGATGTCTTCTCTGGTAAGCTGCTCCAGGATAGAGAGCGGAAAGTCCACAATATCCATTTTCCGATAGACACCGTTGGTCTCATGAAGAAATGCAAAGAAGATATGCAGATCATAAGCATAGGCAATCCTTGTACGTGAGGAAGTGGTATCCGTAATGCCACGGAAAAAATCCTTGCAGAAAGGTGGGAGAGCAGCGAGGAGCTCTCTCAGTTTCAAGATATTTTTATTATTTACTTGTTCGTTATATGTTTCACTCATGTGATGATCCGCTCACTTTCTTCCCAACATAAGGCGGCCAGCTTTCCATATTGGAACGCACAATCGCTGTAAACATCCTTTCCTTTACCCCGGGGGTTTCTGCTGTCAATTGTTTCAACAGATTTTTCGCATATTCACGCTTAGTATAGCCATCCACAGGACAGGGACTTTTGGCTACCGGCAGGTTATTCTTATTCACAAATCCGATCACGTCCATCTCATTCATATAGAGCAACGGTCTGATCACCGTGATATCCATGCGGTCAAGATAGGTCTTCGGTGAAAATGTATGAAAACGTCCCTCATAGATGAGTGATAATAGCATGGTTTCCACCACGTCATCTTTATGATGAGCATAGGCAACTTTATTGCAGCCTAATTCCTTGATCTTCTCATTTAAAGCACCTTTTCTCATTTTCGCGCAAAGAGAGCAGGGATTGGATTCCTTGCGATCCTCAAAAACGATCTGGGCGATATCCGTTTCGATGATGTAATAAGGAACATCCAGATCCTTGCAGAATGCCTTGATTTTATCCAAATCAAGATTTTTAAATCCCAGATCAACAGTCACTGCGTATATTTCAAATTTTTTCGGATAGAATCTCTTTAACGCATTCAGGGCACACAGAAGTGTGAGACTGTCCTTCCCCCCGGAGATACCAACAGCGATCTTATCCCCCTCATCGATCAATCCATAGTCGTCAATTGCTTTTCTTGTATAACTTAATAATTGTTGTAATTTCATCTATGTACTCCATTCTCTAAAGTTTACACTGCACTTATTATACAATTAAAACATTTTAATTTCATCTATTTTTTATTTTCATGAAAGATTTATCTGAATAGGCAGATGATTTCACTTGTGGAATTAACTTAATATTTAAAAACAATACTGATATGGATATATATTGGCTTGTATTCCCAATAACTGGTGATGGGATTTGCTATCCTCCTTTTGCGATTACATTTGTATTGATAATGGTTACTCTATATGTTTTTTTTATAGAGCTAAATAGAAAATATCCATCTTATCTCACTACCAAACAATTGTGCATAATCTTAAACTGATTTTATAAAGCTGTTATATTGCACTGCTGCTCATTTATTTTTTATATACAATATTTATTTCAAGTATGGTATAATATGGCCAGGTTGCAAAGCAACCTGTGTCACACAGGAGTGAAACGACTAAGGTCTTATATGACCAGATTACCAAGTAATCTGTGTCACGCATGCTCGAAAATCGAGGTTTTTCGAGGCTCTGCTGTAGTTCCGCAGATCAGTTTAAATTAAATTATAATATCGCAGAAAGGCGTGGTTTATTCATATATGAAATTTCATTGGGACAAAAAATATTTATATTGGGGAATAACTGCCTTTTCAGTTATCGTAGCATCAACATGTTTTTATTATTTACTATTTCACGGAACTGCATTTTCCACTGCATTTGGTAAGATCATATCCATCACGATGCCAGTAATCGATGGTCTGGTGGTAGCGTATCTTCTGACTCCTATTATGAACATGATAGAAAATAAAATATTGATTCCGATTTTTGAATTCATGCATTGGGAAGTTGAGAAACATCATCGAAAACTTCGGTTTCTTTCTATTATTTGTACCTTGTTCATCGTAGCTGTTTTTTTATATGGCTTTTTCTCTATGGTTATTCCACAGTTGATCAAGAGCATTCAAAGTATTATTTTACAATTTCCTATTTATATCAATAATCTGAGTATGTGGATCACAAAATTGTTGGCGGATAATCAGAATATTGAAAGTATTGCCAATGATCTGTTAAGTCAGTATTCATTGGAAATTGAAAAATGGTTGAATCAGACTTTGCTTCCACAGATGAATCAGCTTATCAAGACATTATCGTTAAGCCTCATAAGCTTTGTGAAAGCATTGTGGAATCTGATTATAGGATTTATCATATCCATTTATCTGCTCAGCAGCAAAGAGTTGTTCTGTGGGCAGTGCAAAAAGGTCATCTATGCTTTTCTGGAAACGAAAAATGCAAATGAATTTATCGAGAATGTCCGCTTTATCCATAAAACATTTAGTGGATTTATCGGTGGCAAGATTGTTGACTCTGTGATTATTGGAATCATCTGCTTCGTGGTGACAAGCGCCATAGGAACTCCCTATCCGGTATTGATCAGTGTGATCGTTGGCGTGACGAACGTCATTCCGTTCTTTGGACCTTATGTGGGTGCGGTTCCCAGTGCCATATTGATCCTTCTGGTGAATCCCCTACAATGCCTGTACTTTATTATCTTTATATTAATTCTGCAGCAGTTCGATGGAAACTTTCTGGGACCTAAAATATTGGGAAATTCCACGGGATTATCCAGTTTCTGGGTTATATTTTCCATTACGTTATTTGGCGGATTGTTCGGAATCTTCGGTATGCTTATTGGAGTACCGACCTTTGCTGTGATTCTGGCGGCGTTTAAAGCCATCTGTAATCGAATGCTGGCTAAAAAGGGATTGCGTACGGATACGGATTTGTACATAAATTCCCATGAGATACAGGATAAAGAATTTATTACTAAAAGTTCGTTAAATTTACTACAAAAGAAAAAGCAGAAGAGTAGTGAGGAAGAAACGACGCTTAAAGAGGATTCAGAGAAGAAAGACTGATAATTAATAATTAATAACCAATTACAAAAAAATATAGATATGAAAATAACTTATACAGAGAGGCATTGAGTATATGCGTTTTTTAATTCAACGGGTCAATTCGGCAAGCGTTACAATTGATGAAAAAATACATGGATCTATTGAAAAGGGATTTTTAGTCCTGGTGGGTGTAAATGAAACCGATACACAGATTGAGGCGGATAAATTAATTAGAAAATTATTAGGTCTGCGTATTTTTCAGGACGAAAATGGAAAGACAAATTTGGCCCTGTCGGATGTGAACGGCACATTGTTAATGGTGTCACAGTTCACCTTATATGCGGATTGCCGAAAAGGAAACAGACCATCCTTTGTACATGCAGGTGATCCGGAACATGCAAAGGCATTGTACGAATATATATTACAGGAATGCCAGCATGCCGGGTATCATGTGGAACATGGAGAATTCGGTGCAGATATGAAAGTATCATTGGAGAATGACGGACCATTCACCGTAATGCTGGATTCGGATGAATTGGCATAAATGGCGTATTTACGGTGTTTTCTCACACAAACTATTCGTTAAACTGTTCTTTTGCGAATAGTTCCAAACTACTCATACTGGCAATATACTCAAAAATAATATCTAAGAGAACAGAGTTTCTATTTCAGAGGTTCAGAGAAATTTCCTATCAAACAAAAATAATAAGCCTGCAGAACATGAAAATCTATTTCTCTGTTCTGCAGGCTTCTATAATAAGTTAAATAAATTACTAAATTAATTACTTGAAAGTTTTTTTTCTTTTGCTTCGCTATATTCACTGGCGATGATGGATGCCTTTTCCTCATGAAGTGATTTCATCTTCATTAAGTAGGATAATACATCACCTTCATAGTCCTGATTATCACCAAATTCGATAATTTCCATACAGCTTCTGATTACATTTAAAATACATTCTTCATAATGATCTTTCTTACAGGAACGGCATTGTAATAAAATATGGGCAATACCATGTAACACATCATATTCATCATATCCGCCCCGGATATCAACTTCCGGAATTTCCTGAAAACCGCCTGCTACAAAAGTCTGCTTTTTAATTCTACACTGCGCTGCACAGTCTTTTGCATATCCTACCAGACAGGCACGATCAGCACATTTCTGACATACTGCCTCTGTTTTGCATATTTTTCCTAAGTCTCTGAATAACTCCTGTAAGTCTATTTCCTCTCTAGTAATTGCCATGGTTTATACATTCCTTTTCTCGAAATCTTCAATATATTGGATAATTAATTTCACAGTGCCTTCAATACCAAGGACACTGCTGTTGATACATAGATCGTAACTCTCAGCCTGCCCCCATTTCTTGGAGGAATAATAATTATAATAGCTTTGACGCTGTTTATCTTTTTTAATAATCATATCTTTCGCTTTATCAGCGGAAAGATTATATTTTCCGGAGATACGTTTTATTTTCGTATCCATATCACCTGAGATGAATAAATGAAGGGAGTTCTTATACTCTGACAGAGCATAATCGGCACATCTTCCTACGATGATACATGGTCCTTCGTCTGCTATTTTTTTCACAGTATCGAACTGTGCCAGGAATACTTTATGGCTGATAGGCATATCCACAAAGGAGGAAGAATTGTATCCAAAGGAATAGGTATCCATAACTAAATTGTATAGAAATGAATTGGTAGGTCTCTCATCATGATTTTGTATCATTTCTTCGCAGAATCCACTCTCTTTTGCTGCTCTCGTAAGTAATTCCTTGTCAAAACATTTGATTCCAAAATGCGCTGCTACCTTCTCTCCAATTTCTCTACCACCTGAACCAAATTGACGTCCTATTGTAATGATTGTATTCATATAATCACACACCTTTCTATTATGGTCATTGATACGCTTTCATATATCTCATATTCCAATATTTATATCTACTTATATTATATTCTAAATGCATGATTAATTCAATGTAAAACAAAAAAACAAAGGTACTGAATTTAATACATCAGTACCTTTAAGGTTATTTTCGGTGTATGGCACGCATTTCAATATACCCGCGCTCTCCTCTTGGTTCCAACTGAATCCTTGGATTTTCATCGTCCCAAAGGTAACCAATCACACCCGGATCGTATTTATTCATGGCATATTGTATCAAGGATCTTACAACTATCTATTCTTCCTATAAAATAGATGCTGATCAATATCGTAATCACTTCTGTCACTGGCGACGCCAGCCATACTCCCGTCATTCCCCATAAGACTGGCAAAGTAAAGATGCATAGGAGCAGGACTACAAAGCCCCTGGCGGAGGATATAATGGCAGATTCCTTTGCTTTTCCGATGGATGTGAAGTAAAAGGAAGTGATGGTATTGATCCCTGAAAATAAAAATGAGAATATAAAAATAAAAATACCAGAATGTACCATGGCACTTACTACCTCGTTTTTCACAAAGAGATTGCTATACCAGTCAGATGCCACGAACAGTAATCCCATAACCACCACACCTGCCAGAAAGACAAATAGATTTGTTTTCTTACGGATATTCCTGCACAGTTCATATTCCTGTGCCCCATAGGTGAAGCTGAAAAGCGGGCTGGCACCCTGCCCAAATCCTACGATGATCATGTTGAACAGATAAGAAGTATACCCTACTACGGTGAATGCGGCTACCCCGTCCACCCCAATGTGATTCATAATGACCCAGTTGTAGGCGTACATGGAAATACTCATGGACATCTCTCCGATAAATTCAGAGCTGCCATTTAGTATGGTGTGTTTTAGGACCTCTCCGGAAAAAGTAAATCTTCTGATCTTATAGACCTTGGACTTCTTCCAAAAGAAATAGAGAATGCATAGAAGTTCCAGAATTGCGGATAACAGGGAAGCTCCGGCGATTCCTTCCACGCCCATATGCAGCCAGCGCACTGATATATAATCCAGTATCACATTTGTGACAACATTGAGAATATTTACCTTCATGAAAAACTGTGGATTTCCTTCACCACGGATAAACATGCCAAAGGAGGAATTAATGACCATGATGGGTAATTCCCAAAGAAGAATCATATAATACCGTTTGAAATAATCTTCTACCTGGCTGTTTACATGCAATAGATCCATGACTTGACTGAAAAATAAAAATACGACCATTGATAATACAATGGAAATTGCAGTTGTTGTCACCATGGTCTGATTGAATACGTTATTGCATTCTTCGATTCGGTTTCCGCCCAGTGCCATTCCTGCAATGGCGATACCTCCCACGGATAACATCAATCCCAGAGCAAGATACAGATAGATGATAGGTAAGCCCATGTTCACCGCGGCGATTGCCTCTTTTCCAATATAGTTTCCCATGAAAAACCCATCCGCAATGGTAATCATGGAGGTCAATACCATGGCAATGATGGATGGTATTGAGAACTTTAAGATCATTTCCACTTCATTTTTTTGAATCATTTCTACGTTCATATAAACTCCCTTCTACGATTTCTACTCGTTAAAACAAGACTCATCTTATGGAGCCCTGTCATTTTCATAACGCTTATTATAGAAGAAAATTTAAATATAAACTTCTGAATTCTTGCTCTGCTTTCCTATAATGGGATTAGACACCGGAGGATCGCCTTCTCCTGTCTGTCTTATCTAAGTCAATCGTTTGGAGAAGTGACTTAGATTGGCTGGCTATCGAATGGGAAAATAAATATCAAGTCTCATTTCCATAGTGTCACAATTTACTTCCCGATAGATTTCAAACCCATAGCGTTCATCAATCTCATAAGGGGTATTGGGAAACCAGACGGTAAATAAGTTCTGATAGGCACCATAGATTTGCTGCACCAGACCCGTAAAGTGATATACCGCATATTTGCCACCCTGTATCACACAGGTGTTTTCCAGAGGACAGCTTCGATCTACACTGATACAGATATCATAGAGACAATTGTCTGCGTCTGTGATGGAGGGATCATCAAAGGTACGTTCCATGAGCAAAGTGTCCTCTGCGACATATTCTTTGTATTTTTCCAGAAATGATTCCCAGTCTAAAGATAGATTATGATAATTTCCTTTTCGACGTTCGTAGATCACAAAATAATCATTTACCTCTTCGATGGAGACCTTTTGGTTACATTCCTCAAAAGACTCCAGATGGTTCAACTCTACATGATAAAATGGGTGATGCAGTGACTTCTCATAAATCAGCTTTCGAAATGCTACAGGGGAGGTATTTTGCTGCTGTTTGAATACAGAACTGTAATTGGAGGGGCTATAACCATATTCATATCCAATGTCTGTTACCTTTTTATTTCTCTCTACTTTCAGCTTAAAAGCACTTTGCTCTATCTTCGCTCTTTTGATAAAAGCATAGATACTCTCTCCTGTCTCAGCTTTGAACATACGGCTAAAATAATATTTAGAAAAATGGCAGTATTCTGCTACATCATCAATATTAATTTCTTCACCAACATGCTTCATAATATAATCAATTGCCTTATTCACTACCTGATTTTCTATCATACACTTCTGCCCTTTAGCCCAATCTGTTCCCAATCATGTCCATACCTATTTATTCATTGCATTATATCATATAAAAACCACAGGAAAATAAGTACTCCTGTGGTTAATAATAAAAAACATATCACAAATTCTGTTAAATTATAAATAATCTAGAACCCTAATCCGCTCAACCACTCCAACGCTTCATCCACGGTTGTGAAATATTTATTCGTGGTAGTAGGGGTGTTGGATGCTTCCTTATGACGTGCAGCCTGTACGGATACCTCATAGGAATTACCTTCAATGTAAGCGATGTATTTACAGTTATGTGCAGCTAATTCCTCATGTAAACGAATATATCTGCTACTGCCCTTAGGGCTGACTTGCTGTAACTTCTCAATATAAGCAATATAAGCCCAATCATGATCATGCCAATCGTTTGTTATATCACAAATAGTATTATATAACCATTCTACTTCATGTGCCTTTGCAACACCGGTTCCTTCTGAATATACGATCTTACGTCCACTGTCATCCGTCCAAACTCTAAAGCAGCCCTCTTGTCTCTGCATCAATTAATCCTCCTTGAAATCTTATCTAAAATAAATATGCACGATAAATCTTGAAAATAGCGACTTATTTTTTGCAAGTTAATATCTACTATTATATTATGCACATGTTTCACTCGTCAATAAGATATAAATTGAAATCAATGATGTATCAAATTTTATACATACTGCTAAAAAATTAACAAAGTTACAGACCGGTTTTATTTAAATTCTGTGGAATAATAGGGGACAATGATAAATTGTCCTGCATGAATCTCGGTGTCATCCAAAGAATTGATGTGCATGACTTCACTCACATAGGAATCAATCTCCTGGGCAGAATTCACATTTGCTTCTGCGATGGAACACAAACTGTCTCCCTGCTCTATGACAATGCTTTTGAAATATTTATAGGATGGTATCTCACTGTTGGCGTCCTTGGCTTTTGATAAGAAGCTGCCGAAGGTTATCGTCAACACTGAAATCATTAGAAATGTTCCAATAAATAATAGAACATGATTTCTTAACTCCCTCTGTCTCTTTATATGATTTCTGTGAATTCTTAAATCACCCTTACTCTTCATACTCAAACCTCCATTAACCTGTTCGAAATAGTAGATACTGCTCTCCTCAACGAACTTTCTCCGAAAGACGAGAAAGACATTTTTATCATGAGCTCATAAGTTGTATCATGCTTATCATGAATTTATGTCATATGATAGATGCGAACATATGATACGAACAACTGTTCTTATGCTTGCCATTATAGCGAACATGTATTCGAAAGTCAATAGATTTTATAAAAAAATCGAACAAATATTTGGAATATATGTTTGCTTTTCGTAATCCTGTATGATAAACTACTTATAAAGCATTTGAATTGTTCTGTTTAAGTGAAAAGGATTAAAGTCATTTAAGTCATTTTTATGAAGATCAGGAATCCTATAAAATTGTGATAAAATAATAATTGGAGGTAACGCTATGGCTCAGGGTAAAATAAGTGCGAAACAACTTGAAATATTGGAATATATAAAAGATGAAATATTAAAAAGAGGGTATCCGCCTGCTGTTCGTGAAATATGTGAAGCGGTTCATTTGAAATCCACCTCATCTGTTCATTCCCATTTAGAGACATTGGAAAAAAATGGATATATTAGACGTGATCCCACGAAACCACGTGCCATTGAAATCGTGGATGATAGTTTTCAGATGGTACGACATGAAATGGCAAGTATTCCCATTGTGGGTCAGGTCGCGGCCGGTCAGCCGATCCTGGCACAGGAGAATATCGAAGGCTATTTTCCACTGCCCACCGAGTATGTACCAAACGGTGATGTCTTTATCCTGAAGGTAAAAGGTGAAAGTATGATCAATGCCGGTATTTTCAATGGAGATCAGATCTTCGTGGAGTCATGCAGTACAGCCCACAATGGCGATATGGTGGTAGCTCTGATTGATGACTCTGCTACTGTGAAGACATTTTATAAGGAAAATGGTCATTATCGCCTGCAGCCGGAAAATGATACCATGGACCCCATCATTGTAGATCACGTGGAGATTCTGGGCAAAGTATTTGGTGTTTTCCGTTTATGCAGCTAGTTCCATTTAGGAAAATGAAATTGGGTAATGAAGGAAGAAATTAAGATTAAATAAAGAAGTAACAGGATAAGAACAGATAGAATAAAAAGTAAGTAAAGAAATAACAGGATAAAAACAGACAAAATAAAGAGTAAGTAAAGAAATAATAAGATAAAGAACATAAAAAAGAATAAGAAAAATAAATACTGTTAAAAACAAAAAAAGGAAAACTGCTTTAAACCATATCAGGTCGCGAAACAATTTTCCTTTTTTATTTTGAGATTTAATCTTACTGGAAATTGATAGAGAAATATGACATCTCTGTCTTACCTTTATTTTTCATCTTATTTTCAGTTCAATTCTATTTTAAATCTTCGATATCTACTCTCTTACCATCTCTCCAGATTCGTTCCAAATCATAGAACAATCTGTTCTCCTGGTCAAATACATGTACTACGATATCTTTGTAGTCCATCAGCGTCCAATTTGCGCTGTCGTAGCCTTCTACCCGACACTGATACCCTGCGCGTCCCAAAGTCTCGTCTACGTTGTCTACCAACGCCTGTACCTGGTTGTGGTTGGTACCGTTGGCGACGATAAAGTAATCTGCGATAACAGATACTTCTCTGATATCTATGACACGAATATCCATTGCCTTTTTATCTTCCAATGCATGAATTGCAAGTTTTACCATTTCTTTTGAGTGATCCATCTACGAATGCTCCTGTTCTGTTTGATTATTTAATAAACGATTGTAATAGTCATAAGTCTTTTTGGTCATGGGATCGATGTCGCTGTTGACTGTATCCAGATACTGGAGGGTGTCTCCCAATATTTTTATTACAGCCTGATCCAGATCAAGGAAGGCTAATCTGCGAATCTCACGTAAATTAGGTGCCTGCATGCGGTTCGGCTCTATATAATCCGCCACATATATGATCTTCTCTAAGAGAGACATCTCTGGACGCCCTGTGGTGTGATTCAGAATCGCATTGATAATGTCCTTGTCTGTGATATTAAATTTTTTCATTGCCAGGAAACTGCCCAGCTTTGCATGGAGCAGAAATGGATTTCTCCGCTCAAATTCATTGACATTAATATTATATTTCTGACACATGGAAAGCTTTTTTTCATTATCAATACACTTTGCACAATCATGTAAAAGTCCGGCAATTTCAGCCTTTTTCACGTCAGCTTCATATCTCATGGCAAGGGAAGCCGCCGTGTATGCCACACCTAATGTGTGTTCATATCGTTTCTCATCTTGAGATTTTTCCAGTACTTTTCGTATTTTTTTTGAATTATTTAATTTATCATTCATTTGCCCTGCTCCATTAAGTCATTCAATTTATCTGTAAATATGATTTTCATTAATATAGGACAATACCTTATCGGGAACCAGATACTGTACCGAATGTCCCGTTGCAATATGGTCCCGGATCTCTGTGGAGGAAATATCAAAACGTGACGTATTGAATAGCTCGATCCTGCAGTTCGGATACGTAGTCATCAGCTTATTCATATATACTTTTAATTCATCCACACTGTACCCATCGCGAACTGCCACGGCAATGGTACAGCAATGAAATAATTGCTCTATATTTTTCCACTGCTCCATATAAAAGACAGAATCAGCCCCCACGATAAAATAATAACGGTTCTCCGGATGCTCCCTTGTTAGTTCCTCCAGAGTCTCGTAGGAATAGGTATTTCCCGGGCGATTGATCTCGATATCTGATATGGTAAAGCTTTTGTTGTCTTCTATCGCCAATGAGACCATCTCGTATCGTCGCTGTTTGTCGGTGATATGTTCCTTAAAATAAGGATTCCCACTGGGTATAAATAGAATCTCATCTAACCGAAAATATTCTCTTGCCGCGTTGGCCATTAATAAATGACCGATATGAATGGGATCAAAAGTCCCACCCATAATGCCAATCTTTTTTCGATCCATGTAGTATCAACTCCTTGATCTGTCTCAGATTATTATAAAGGTAATTGAATTTTTTTGTGATCTTTATTCTCCTTGTACAGTACGATCTTCTTTCCGATGACCTGTACTACCTGGGAATGTGTTCTCTCTGCCATGATAGTGGCGATTTCTTTTGGATCATCGATACAGTTTTTGAGAACTGATATTTTGATGAGCTCTCTTGTATTGAAGGATTCCAAAACAGCTTCTGTCACTTCAGGTGTTAAACTTGATTTTCCAACTTGAAAAATAGGCTCAATATTCATAGCGAGACCTTTTAAATAAGCACGTTGTTTACTTGTCATAATACTCCATTCTTCTTTTTTTATCCTTGTTTTTGGTTATTTTATTGTAACTATTCAGAACCCCATGGGCAAAATCGCTTCTTCGAAGCTTTCCTTTTGCTTATGTGGTTACTTCGCCAAATAAACTTACAAAAATCAACTCACTCATGCAAGCATGATTCACATATTTTTATGAATTTGCTTGGCTCTGAATAGTTACATTTTATTTATAGTAATCAAATTTTAAATTGTACATACGAACCGTGTCACCCTCGTGAATATTCAATGCTTCCAACTGCTCCAGGATTCCATTTTCACGCATGAACTTCTGGAAGAAGGTAAATCCTTTTTCGGATTCCAGATTGGTATATCCCAGCATTCTGTCGATTCTGGGCCCTTCTACCACATATTCATTATTTTCAGCATCATATTCCACGGTATAAGGTTCATCGGAAGTGCCTTCGAACTCAGGGAAAAATTCCTGTTCAAAAACAGTGGGTGCTTCGTGAAGTGCTTCCAACTGATCACTTATATAGTATAACAGTTCTTTCAGTCCTTTTCCACTCACAGCAGAGATTGCAAATACTTTAATTCCTTTTGGCTGGAATTCTGCGCGGATCTTAGCTACAGGATCTTCATCTCCTTCGTAAATGGCATCTATTTTATTGGCTGCGATCACCTGTGGCTTTTTAGAAATGTCGACGTTATATGCCTCCAACTCTTTATTGATGGCATAGATGTCCTCAATGGGGTCACGTCCCTCGGTGGAAGCGGCATCCACAATATGGATGATCACTTTGGTACGTTCGATATGACGTAAAAATTCATGACCAAGACCGATACCCTCCGATGCACCTTCGATGAGACCGGGAATATCAGCGATGACAAATCCTTTACCACCCTCCAGATCCACCACTCCAAGGTTTGGATTCAATGTGGTAAAATGATAATTTGCAATCTTTGGTGTGGCATTGGTAACTCTGGATAATAAAGTAGATTTACCCACATTTGGAAAACCTACCAGTCCCACATCTGCGATAACTTTTAACTCTAATAAAAGGTTCAATTCTCTCGCTGGTTGTCCGGGCTGGGCATATTTCGGTGCCTGCATGGTAGGTGTGGCATAATGCTGATTGCCCTTACCACCACGACCGCCAATCAATAATACATAGCGTTTGTTCTCACCGGACATATCAGCGATGACTTTGCCAGACTCTTCTTCCTTGATCACAGTACCTTCCGGTACTTTTAAGATGATATCTTCGCCATCTTTTCCACGGCAATTTTTCTTACTGCCCGGTTCGCCGTCCTGAGCCTTATATTTGCGAACATGTCTAAAATCGGATAACGTATTCAGACCTTCGTCTACCACAAAGATCACATCGCCGCCACGTCCGCCATCTCCGCCGTCAGGACCACCATTGGGTACATATTTTTCACGGCGAAAGGAAACATGACCATCTCCGCCTTTACCACTTCTAACATATATATTAGCTCTATCTGCAAACATTTTAATACTCCTTTGTTGTAGCTAAAAAGGACTTCAAACAGGTTTGTTTGAAGTCCAACTTAAAGTTACGTAATTATTTCTCTACTGGATAAACGGAAGCTTGTTTCTTATCTCTTCCTTTTCTTTCGAATTTTAATACACCGTCAACTAAAGCGAATAAAGTATCATCTCCACCACGACCAACATTGATCCCAGGGTGAATCTTTGTTCCACGTTGTCTGTATAAAATATTTCCAGCTTTTACGAATTGTCCGTCAGCTCTTTTCGCACCTAATCTCTTAGATTCAGAATCTCTACCGTTCTTAGTAGAACCAACTCCTTTTTTATGAGCGAAAAATTGAAGGTTCATATTTAACATGGTTTACACCTCCTCGAATTTAAGTAAAATATATTTCTTACCATATTGTTTTTGTACTTCCTGCAAACCAAGAATCATGGAATCCATCAAAAGCACTGCGTCCTTACCGGGAAGTTCCTTAAATCGAAAATGGATAAATCCATTCTCATCCTCCGAATTACATTCAAAAGGCTCCTGGAGTAACACTTCCATGGAATTGATGGTATTAATGACCAGCATGGAAACCGCTGCGCATATAATATCTTCACCGGAATCAGCAAATTCTGCATGTCCAAATGTATGAAAACCAGTATAGTTTCCTGATTTATCTCTTAAAACAGTTATTGTGATCATAACATACCTGCGTCATATATGACATTAACCTACGTCACTAGCGTGACTCCGTGTTCTCGATTATTTCATAATCGGAACAAGTTAACCTACGTCACTAGCGTGACTCCGTGTTCTCGATTATTTCATAATCGGAACAAGTTAACCTACGTCACTAGCGTGACTCCGTGTTCTCGATTATTTCATAATCGGAACAAGTTAACCTACGTCACTAGTGTGACTTCGTGTTCTCGATTACTGTCGTAATCGGAACAAATTAACCATTAATTTTGTCAATTTTAACTTCTGTGTATGCTTGTCTATGACCATTCTTTTTGTGATAGCCAGTTTTTCTCTTGTATTTGTATACAATAACTTTTCTAGCTCTTGCCTGATCCATAACAGTTGC